>CAZMNY010000023.1:0-128046 GCA_964567745.1 uncultured Pirellulaceae bacterium
GATTTCCATCTGTGAGGCCATCAAGAGTTTCAACAACGAATGGGACATCCCCGGAAAAACTGCTCGTATCCCGCTTTCAGGTAGCTCTCGCAAGCGGCACTACACAAACCGCTCGGGAAGACACGCACAATTGCCCTCAATGTCAGGCTGCGTTGCCCCTGGAACATGTATTTTGCATCTCTTGCGGATACGACTTCAGAACACGGAATCAAGTCGCTACTGAGTATGGAAACTCGGTTGATGATGGTTGGACGCGGCGCACGTTCGCCGGGAGACTTTTCACCATTGTGAAGAGTGAGGCTGGTACGCCAACTCTCGTAGTAAAACGACGCTTCTTCTGGTTTATGCCGTTCCCGCAGAGTGAGTACCCCCTGACCAACTACCGCGAGGTCGGTACATCGAGTCTATATATTGTCACGGGTGACAACCAACATAATCATAAGGACTACGTTATTGGGGAGAATCTGCAAGTGCACCTGCTCCCACGGAAAGGTAAGCGGAAGAAAGTATTCAAGTTTACTGGCTACTATGACAGATTTTCTCTCGGCGATCTGGTGAGACCTCTCTTTCGGCTGGTTGGGCGTGGTTCGTCGCGCGCAAACTCGTACACCGTTGCGCGGGCGAACTACAGCAACCTGATCGATTTAGTCCGTGAGGCGCAGCCGCTGCCGTTGCGACCATGCGATTAGAAACTCGGCACCTGCTCAAGTTCCCAGGACGGCGCGGGACTGCCGAAAGAGCGCGCTGCTCTTTGCTGTTCTTTGTGGCCTTGCCAAATCCATACCAAACCGTAATTACCATCAACGAAAGCAGTCTTAGATGATCAACTACAGCAACCTGACCGCGATTCAAATTCTCGAAAAAATCATGGCAGATGGCCTGGTTAGTTCCGATGAAATCAAGGCTTTGAAACAAAAACTGGACGAAGACTGGATTGTCGACCGATCGGAAGTCGAACTACTGTTCAAGGTCAACAAATCCCTTGGAGATCGGGACGAAAAGTGCGAAGACTGGCTCCCTTTTTTCGTCGACAACGTCTCCAGACTCATCATCATGGATCTCAGCACGCCCGGGGAAATCGATCAATCCGAAGGGGATTTGCTAGCGGACCTCCTTGATCAAAATGGCGTCAACAATGCAAGTGAGACCGCGCTGCTGACGGCTCTGAGCCGGGACGCAAAACGAATATCGGGACGGATTAGCGAACGACTCAGCGGCAAATAACTGTGGCAAAGAGCCTCCTACCGAACGATCTGGAAGATCACGGGTGGCGCAGCAATCAGTTTCCGTACGGATTCTCCCACCTCCTTGAAAAGGTTACGCTTGGGGTCGAGTGCCAACCTATATATGTCCAGTGTACGTACCCAGACTTGAGTGTCTCTTTAGAGAGGACACATGCGGAATAGGCGAGGATTCACTCTTGTGGAGTTGGTCGTTGCGACGTGATACTGCGGAGCCTCTGGCCGACAGCCAGCGAGGGGCTCTTTTTTGTGCGCATGCGAAAGTCTGATATTCGACCTCGACCTAAAACGCACGGAAGCCGAGACGACTCAATCACGAGACGGCCTTGTCGACACGCACGGCACACGCCTTGTAAGCGGGCTGATTCGAATAGCGGTCATAGGTAGGATGAGTCAGGACGTTGGTGACGCCGTAGTGCATCGCAATAAAGACTTCACCCGGTTTTACGCTTCGAGTGAGAAACGCCGTCACGGCGGCTCGACCTCGTTGCGATGACAGCAGGACGCGCTCGCCCGGATGAATTCCGAGTGCAGTCGCGTCGCTCGGGTTGATTTCCAGATAGGGCTCGGCCGTATAGAGTTTCCGCAGGACGGCCGATTTCGATGTCCTCGTTTGCGTATGCCATTGCGCCGCGGATCCCCGCCCGGTATTTAGCTGAAAGGGGTATTTCGCCGAGACCGGTTCGGGCAGCGGGCGCGGGTCTTCCCAGACAAACTTGGCCTTACCGTCGGGATGAAAAAAGTTCCCGTCGGCAAACAATCGTCGCTCACCGGATGCGTCTTGGGCGTCGGAAGCGAATGGCCATTGAATCCCTCCTGCTTCATCCAGGGCGGCATAGTCTTCGATACCAGTGAAGTCGCTAGGTTGGCCCGCGCTCAACCGCTTTATTATCTGGAATACACGCTCGGGCGAACGCCACTTCTTGAACATGTCGCCGCAGCCCCAATAGTCGGCGATCAGGCGAAAGATCGAGAAGTCGGCAAGCGCCTCTCCCGGTGCTCGCGACACTTTGCGAATCGTGCCGATGCGCCGTTCTGAGTTAATAAACGTGCCTTCTTTTTCTCCCCAGCCCGCAGCGGGCAACACGAGATCAGCTCGAGACGCTGTCTCTGTGGATGCATACATGTCTTGCACCACTAGAAAATCGAGCCGATCGAGTATGTCCGCCGACACCGACTGGTTGATCCAAGAGTGAGCCGGGTTGGTGCCGACGATCCATAGCCCGCGTATCTCCTTGCGAAGAATGCCCTCCATAATGCGGTGATAGGGCCAGCCCGCGTCCATCGGGATCAGCGACTCGTCGAACTCGAGAATTGAAGCCACCTTTTCGCGATGATCCAGATCGGCAAAGTCGTGCCCTCCCAGCAGATTGGTGGTGTTGCTGTACAACCGCGAGCCCATCGCGTTGCATTGTCCAGTGATTGAGTTGGCGCCCGTGCCCGGACGCCCGATGTTACCGGTCATCAGTGAAAGGTTGATAATCGCTTGAGCTGTTCTTACTCCTTGATGACTCTGATTCACTCCCATGGTCCACCAGAACGAGACGCGCTCGCTGGCGTGAATCGTGGCGGCCAGCCGTTCGATCTCCTTCGCTCCGATACCTGTTTCTTTGGCAACTCGTTCGAGATCGTATTGTGCGACGTAGCGGGAGAATGCATCGAACTGAGCCGTGTGGGCATCAATGAAATCGTTCGCGATCCAACCTCGCTCAATCAATATCCGAGCCAAACCGTACATCAGCACCAGATCGCTTTTGGACGCTACCGGCAAGTGTTGAGTGGCCTGCATCGCCGTTTCGGTCATTCGCGGATCGATCGCAATGATCTGCGGCTGATGGCGGTTTCTCATCACTCGCTCCCACATGATGGGGTGAGCGATGCATAGGTTGCTGCCAACAAGGACGATGCAATCTGACTGTTCGAAGTCGTCGTACGTGAACGGCGGCGCATCAAATCCAAACGATTGTTTGTACGCCTCGACTGCGGTCGCCATGCACTGCCGCGTGTTGCCGTCACCGTGTTTCATGCCCATGCCGAACTTGGCCAATGCGCCGAGCAGCGCCATCTCTTCGGTCGCGATTTGGCCTGTGCTCAGGAAGGCGATGGACTCATTGCCGTGCTCTGCCTGAATGCCCTTCATGCGGTCGACGAAGGTCCGCAGCGCCCGATCCCATTCCACGGCTCGCAGTTTTCCGAGGCCGTCGCGCAAAAGAGGCTGGACAGCGCGGTCCGGCGATTGGAGGACTTCCAACGCTTCCCAACCCTTCGGACACGCCATTCCCAGATTCACGGAATAGTCCGTCGTTGGCGTCACGCCGACCGCCGTCCCATCTCGAGTGTGCACGTTCAAGCTGCATCCGGTTGAGCAATAGCCGCAGATCGATCGCGTTATCGAATCAGGTTTCTTCTCGGCGGGAACGAATCCGATTCCGTAGGGGCCTGACTCAAGAAGCAGTTCGCGAGTCAGCGCGCCGTCTTTTGCATGAAGCGGCGATAACAGTCGGTTTGCCAATCGCTTGGCCTGCTCGGTTAGGGACACTAGCGAACTCCCCCCGGCATGCGTGGAGATGCCGCAGCCGCAAAATATAAATATCGCTCGAACAACTCTCCGACAATACAAGCAATCACCAACAACATCGCCGCCACCAGAAAATCGAGCGATGTTTCACCGCCCGCCTTCATGGATGAGCCGAGCAGCATGGCTGGCATGATCACCCCGCCCAGCAGGCCCGCGGCAAACCGCATCATCGTGATGTTCGAAAGCTGGCGAGTCATCAACAAAGCGGAACGCCTTAGCGAAGTCATCTTGCGATCGAGCAGAAATCGAAACGCCGATGCTTCCCAAACAAGCTTGCTCGCCGAGACGAGTATTAAGAGTTGAGCGTATTGGTGCCCGAGTCGCTCGGCGATCTCCTCAATCTCCTCGCCTCCAAAGACGCCAGCCGTCAACAGCACGCTCAGCCAAAACGACGCAACGCCCAACACGGCGGTGGTCATCAAGAACTTGAATGTCGTTTGCAGCGGGCTCCAGGAATCTCGGCGAGTGAATATGTAGATCATGCAAGAGCAGAGCACGCCTGCCATTCCGGCGATCGCGACTGACCAAGCTAACGCGTTTAAGGTCGCAGAATGGTGCCCGTCGTCGCCGCCCAAGACAAACACGGACACCGCGTAGACAATCGCCAAAGCCGCGAACGCGCCGAACGCCACAATCTCGCGACTGAGCCAAGAGTGGCGGAGCCCCAAGACAGCGCGAAACGCGTACTGCGGTCGTCCCAAATGGAATACGCTCGCTGATAGAGCCAAGAGGCCTGCCACCAAGCCGGCTATCGCGTGAACGTGGCGGAGCTCTATCCACAGTTCGGTTGGCAGGGCGAATTCTATCGTCAGTCCGGCGATGAAAGCGCCGACAGAGAGTTGTGTTAACACCAACATAATGATCAGCGGCCAATGCGGCTCCTGCGGACTGACAGAATAATAGTCGGCGGGCAGCATGTTGCGAGGGAATGCGCGGGCCGTGCGATAGGACGTCGTCGGCAGAGTGATCTGAGGGTCGGGCGCTGCGGGCAAGAACGGATCGGCCTCGGCGTTTTCTTTCACGAGGCTCGTCTCGACAACCTGGATTCGAATCGCCTCGTGTGGGCATGCCTGGACGCACGCCGGGGCTTCGCCAGCTAATAGTCGCGTGGAGCACATATCGCATTTTCGCACGATGCAATTGTCTTGGTGGTACTTCGGCACTTCGTACGGACACGCTAACGTGCAATACTTGCAGCCGAAACACTGGTCGTCCAAGTGCTTCACGATCCCAGTGACTGGATCCTTCTCGTAGGCATTGACCGGGCAAGCGGACATGCATGCAGGCTCGAGACAATGGTGACAAGCCGCCGTGACGTGTTGAATTGCCGGCGCTTGACTTGTACCGCCGATCATCAGGCCGACGTCGCGCCAGGTCTCTTCTTCGTCGAGCCCGTTGAGCGAGTGGCAAGCCGTCACGCAAGCCTTGCAACCCGAGCAACGGTCTAGATCGACGTCAAAGGCATACTGTTCGCCCGCGGCAGGCGGGCTGGTGGGCATCAACTTGCGGTAGTACTTTGCCTGAGCGGGAGACTCGCTGCATTGCTCGGCGTGGGCGAACTTTTCGACCGCGGTCAGTTCCTGCTGCTCGGTTAACAACTGCGTGATGAAAGACGGCCCGGACGCGTTGCCGCGCTCGGGGGCATGGCAGTCTCTTGGGTTAGCTATGATTGGAAGCGATGGGAGGTTGTTCATCTCGACCTAGTTTCGATTGCGGTGGGAATCACGATACACGGCCATCGTTGGCCGTTGGCGAAAACGTGGGAGATGACGTCTCAGGGGCGACACGTCAACTTGTCGTCAACGATTCCGCGTGAAACTGCTCGGTATGAATGTGGCTTGCAGGAACGCCCGCCTGTTGCAGCGCCGAGTCGAATTCGCTCATGAAGTCGTTGGGGCCGCAGAGAAAATAGCGATTCTCTCCAACCCTTTCGACTTGTTGCAAAATCGACTCGGTCGACAATCGACCGCGTGAACCTCGCCATGCCTCGCTCCCTGCCGAAAGCGAAACTTCGTAGCGAAAGCTGTCTCTGGCCCGTCGCCATGTTTCACACTGCTCGCCAAACAGATTGTCTTCTTCGGAGCGCGCACCGTAGAAAAACTGTACGGGAACATCGAGCCCGCGGTCCACAAGGAATCGAACGATACTGATCATCGGCGTGATGCCGCTGCCAGCCGAAACAAGAACCAGCGGCTCGCTGTGGCGGTCCGGATTGAAAACGAAGCCGCCATGTGGGCCGTTGATAACCAGTTCGTCTCCCGCCGAGACGCTCTCAAACAGATGGCGGCTGACGACACCCAGTGGGTTGAGCTTGATCGTCAGGTCGATTTGTTCTGGTCGCGACGGAGAAGAACTCACCGTAAAGCTCCGCTTCATTTTCTCGCCGTCAACAGTGACGCATACGTTGACGAACCGTCCTGGCAGATCGAGTGAAACCTTTCCACCGGAATTGTCCATGCGAAACGTCTTGACGTCGGCGCCCTCGTCCAAAACCTCGACAACCGTCAGACCCGCTTCGCTTGGTCGCGCCAAACTCGTTCGACTCGCTTGGCTTGGTTCCAATTCCGTTGTCTGGCCAGACAACGATTTGCCCGCCCGAATGAAGATTTTCCCGTTTTCGACTTGCGTCTCGTATCGTCGCACGTCACTTCCCGTCGGGTCGATGCTGCAACCGTTACAAGCGTTGAAGGTCCAGCCGTGCCAGGGACACGTGACAACGCCAGCATTGATTTCGCCGTCAGCAAGCGGAGCGCCTTCGTGGGGGCATTCCGAATCAATCGCGTGCACCTTGTCGTCGATGCGAAACAGGGCGTAGTCGCGTTCGGCGACGGAAACGGTCAGGCCTTGCGCCGCGACCAGGTCTGTGTCGTTGGCGGCAAAGACGAATCCGTCGGCGCGAATAGGCGCTTCATCGCCGTCGGACGACGATTCGTTCTGCTCAGTGGATTCCTCTTCGATCCGCGCAAAGTTGCGCCGTAGGCCGGCGCAGCTGGGGCAGAAAATAGGCGGGTCTTCGCCCAAGTGAAGAAACTCGCAAGACTCGCAAATCCAAGTGGCCGTTTGGTAGTCGCCGTCGCTCGCTTTGCTAACGTCCTGCGTTTGAAGCTTTTCCCGCCAGTAAGCACTGAAGCTCTGTCCCGCTCGGTGCCGTGTGTAGTATTCGGTAACGACTTCTTCGATCAGCGTTGGGAGTTGATCTACGTCGACACCCAGTTTATATGGCAAGCCCATGTGAACTCGACCCGCAATGCCACCGCCAAGGAATACATCGAATCCCTCGCGAGTTCCAAGCAGCCGCCGAACCCGCACGCCCTTCAAACCGATGTCCGCCGTAAAGTGCTGTGCGCAACTCGATGGGCAGCCGCTCATGTGAATTCGAATGCCGTGTAACTTGAGAGCCCGCCGTCTGAGGTTCTCGATGAGCTGAAACATGTGCCCCTTGGTTTCGGTGACGGCGATGTTGCAGAACTGCGTGCCGGTGCAGGCCATCGTGTTCTGTTCCAGCGGGTCGACTTGCACGCTCAGTCCTAAAGCGGCGGCATCCGTTGCGGCCGCGTCTTTGAAGCCATTGGGAATGTTAGCGACGGCAATTCCCTGCTCGTGAGTCGTTCGTAATTGTCCATCGCCCCAACGCTTGGCCAGCACGGCGAGTCCTTCAAGCTGCCGCCATGACATACGTCCAAGTGGGACGGAGAGTCCCATGGTCCAGAGATTCGCATCGCGTTGACGAAACCAGCCGACGAGTTCGTCGTTGGAAGCCGCTGGAACTGGTTCTCGCAGGCAAGGTTCGAGCGGATAGGGCAGCGTTTCCTCTAACCATTGGAGCACGCCGCTGACGCCGATCTCTTCGACGAGAAAACGAAATCTCGCTTTGTTGCGTTTCTCTCGAGAACCTTTAGCGCGAAAAAGGTCGAGGATCGCTCGGGTCACGTCGACCACTTGTTCGGCAGCCACGAAGACGGGGAGATGCCTCGCCAAGTGCGGATTCTGCCCCTGCGTACCGCCGATCAAGACGTGAAACATCACCCGGCCCTGCTCGTCCCGATTCGCCAGAAAGGAAATGTCCTGTGTCCAAAGATGGGCGTTGTGGCTGCTCACCCCATTAATGCAGACATTCATTTTTCGCGGCAGGTCAGCGTAGTCGCGAGAGCCCATGAACAGCGCCGTCACGTCGTGGCAGAGCTGCCGCGTGTCAACCAGCTCGTCGGGCATCAAGCCGCTGAAGGGATGACCGAAAACGTTGCGAATGTTGTCATGGCCTGTTTGCTTCGACGAGAGTTCGACACGTTCGAGTCGACTGGCGATCTCGGGAATGTTCTCGAGCGGCAGGCCTTGAACCTGCACGTTGGCTCGTGTCGTGATGTCGATGATCCCGTGACCGAATTCGTAGGCAAGGTAGGCGATTTCCTTGGCCTGTTTGGCGTTTAGTTCACTGGCAGGCAAGCGAATGCGATTCATATAACGCTGAGGTTTTTCGCGCTTTCGATAGAAGAACCCGTGCCACTTCATCCGTTCCAAATCGGCGGAATCAATATCGTTCATGGGCGTGCGAGCCGCCGCGTAACTCAAGACGTTCGACCAGACGTCGAACCCGTGCTTCTCGGCTTTCCATGCTTCCACCGGATTGCCCATTCGAACCTTCTCCTCATTTCAAAACGGATTAGGGAAACAGCTTTCTCGAGCTGGCAGCTACGCGCCCACCGGAACCGGTTCGGCTTGGCGATCGCCCCTTGCCGTCGCATTTTCTCGGCGGGCAGCGTGTTCGGCTGCTGGCGAAAAGGTCACCGCAAAACTTAGGAAGGAGCAGACGGTGACGACCGCGCCGAGGATAAACAGGGCTGTGGGCCAATTGATCGCTTCCGATTTAAATAGAAAACCAGCAGCGACAGCGCCCGCATTTCCGCCAGCTCCAACAATTCCGGCTACGGAGCCCAAGGACTTTTTATTTACGAACGGGACGACGGAGAATGTTGCTCCCTCCGCCATCTGCACAAAGAGACTGAATACGATCATGGTGGGAATCGCCAACAGCAAGACCCTAGTCTGAGAGAACGCCATCAACGCCAGGCCTTCGCAGAACAGGACGATAAAGAGCCACTTGACGCGGCCGGCCAATCCCCACCGCTGACCAAATTTGTCCCCGAACATTCCGCCCACGGTTCGAGCAAAGACGTTCATCAAACCGAACGTGCCCGCAAACAGACCGGCGAGACCAACTGCCTCGATCGCGTCCATGTTTTGGAAGTACTCGAAGTAATCGACAAAGTAGAGGGCCGCCACGTTGTTCATGGTCAGCTCGATGCCGAAACACGCCGCGTAGACCAGAAACAACACCCACACGCGGTGGTCTTTCGCCGCTGCCAGAAATGAGCCTCCGGGCGAACCTGCGTCGTCAAGTTTGCCCGCTGCGCGAAGCTCACTGAAGTTCCCTTCCGGCGAATCCTGAGTGAGAAAGTAATAGGCCACTCCAGTCAAGGCACAAACCATTCCCGCGGCGATCATTGAAAGTCGCCAGCCCATGGCCTCAGGCGAGATGCCGAAGAAGTCCAATCCCCATTCCCCGGCGAAGCCGACAAGTCCGACAAACAGGGCGAAAAACAACGGCATGACCAACTGGGCCACGCCGCCGCCCAGGTTGCCCCAACCCGCGCTCGTCGCATTGGCCGTACCGACACAATTCGAGGCGAACATGAGCGACGTGTGATACTGCGTAATCACAAACGCAGCGCCAATCGCTCCGATGAGGATTCGAAACACAAGAAACGTCTCGTAGTCCTGAGCCAAACTGATCCCGAGCACCGGCAACGAACCTAAGAGCAACAACCAGGTGTAGGCCAGCCGAGGACCGATTCGGTCGCAGAGCCAGCCGATAAACAGTCGAGCCACGACGGTCGCAGCAACCGATCCGATGATACACCAGCCGATTTGCTGCTTCGTGAGACCCATTTCTGCTCGCACGACAGTCATGAGCGGGGCGATCCCAAACCATGCGAAAAAGCAGAGGAAGAAGGCAAGCCACGACATGTGAAAGGCTCGCATCTGCGGCGTGCCCAGGTCGAACAAACGAATCTTGGTTGCCTTGCCTCGGATATCCATTGACGAAAACACCTTAACGAAAATCACTGCTAATCAAACCGGCACTCATTGCCGCATGAACGGTCAAGGCCACGAGCGCCTCGAGTTCAAAAGCCTCCTTCGATGCAGCGCGAGTGCCACGTCGCGCGAATTCAAAGATTTCTTCGGGTTTCCGAAGTTGCGAGGTCGTTATGGAACGCTCGCGAGGCGAGCATGCGCGAAAACGTTGCACCGCTGTGCCTGATTTCGAGGCATTGATTTTCGCGACTTGGCTTCGAGAGATTTATTTCTCCATCGCAAACCTAGCAACCGTCCAAACTTACGCGGGCGTTTTTGGATTTGTCGCGAGACGGTCCTTCGCGAGAGGAATGCAATTTTCACTTGAGACCTAACGAGGAACAAAACTGCGCAAGGATTTCGCAAGCAGCGAGGCGGGCAAGTTTTGCTTGCATGGCCTGCCCTTCGAATTAAAGCGCGACGTAGGACACAACAGAGAAGACGGACGCATGATGCCGAGAGTGTTTGTTATTGACGACGATTGTGAGGTGCGTGATGCGCTTTGCTCAGCGATCGAGACCCGAGGATTCTCTGCGGAGGGATTTGCCTCGGCAGCTGATTTCCTGGCTCAGCATCGGCCCGACGCAACTGGCTGTCTCGTCTTGGATGTTCAGATGCCGCAGCAGTCAGGGATTGAGCTTTACGAGCAATTGCTGAGTGAAGGCACGCGATTGCCGGTTATTTTCTTGACCGGGCAATCGGACGTGACCACTGCGGTCGAAGCCATGAAAGCTGGCGCAATCGAGTTTCTGGAGAAACCGGTCAGCCATGTAGTTCTGCTGGATCACATCGAGAAGGCGCTGAAACTAGACGCGTTATGGCGTCGTCGCGACCACGAGTTTTCGGTCGTCGAGAAGAGAATGGCGTCGTTGACGTCGCGAGAATCCGAGACACTCGACTTGGTCCTCGCCGGCGAGTCGAACAAATCGATGGCGTCTCGGCTGTTCATTTCGGAACGGGCGATCGAATTGCGCCGAGCCGCAATCATGCGCAAATTAAAGGTCCGGTCACTGGCCGAGCTTCTCAATGTCTCCGTCAGTCATCGCATACTCGCGGAGAATCGTCGTTCGGCGTCGCCTCTCCCGTTTCGGCTCGAGTAACGACACGCTCTAGCGCTGAATCTCGCTCACCGAACGAGAAAGCTCGTTGGGGGCGAGTGGTCCGCGCCCATCTGGCACTGGGCTCTCGCCAACGTACAATCAGATGCGATCGGGCTTGGCCGGCTACAGCGGTTTCTTAGGGCCGCGTCGGCGACCTGCTGTGGATACCGTTGGCGAGGTGGAGCGTTGCACGTATTCAAGTTTATTGACGGGAGTTCACCTAAGATGCCGCCATTGGCGGTGCTCTACGGGAGCGAATCGTTCTTGAAGCAACTTGCGGTCAAAGCAATTCGGACCTCGCTTACCGATGACGAAGAACCGCTTGAATCCTCGTTCGCCAGTGACGCGATCTGGCGAGACGTGCGGGACGAACTGGCGACTGTTTCACTCTTCGGCGGCGGCAAGCCACGGCTCGTCGTCGTCACGGACGCCGATAAGTTCGTCACAGCGAACCGCCCCGCGCTGGAAGCGTACGCTCAGAAGCCCGCGAAGACAGGCATGCTTGTGCTGCAAGTCGAGCAGTTTCCGCGTACGACGAAACTCTACAAGGCAGTTCATGCCAAGCATGGCGCCATCGATTGCGGTGCCCCCGAGAAATCGGCGGGCCGTCGAAAAGTAGAAGACCGGACCGCCATTGTCGATTGGCTCTGCTCATGGTCGGAGAAACAACATCAAGCCAAACTGCAGAAAAAAGCGGCGGCGCTGCTGATGGATCTTCGCGGCGTGGAGTTCGGACTGCTTGACCAGGAGATAGCCAAATTGGCTCTCTTCGCCGGCGTCGGGGGTTCGATTACTCCCGCTTTGGTTGAGGAGGTGACCGGCGGTTGGAAAGGCAAGACGATTTGGGAGTTGCTCGATTTTGCTCTGGACGGAAATGTTGGCGAAGCGATGCGGCAACTCGATCGACTCCTGCTTGCCGGCGAAGCGCCTGTCGCGCTGTTCGGTCAGATCAGTTGGTCGTTGAGGCGATTTGCCGCCGCTACCCATCTCTACGAACGCTCGCTGAGACAGGGAAACCGAATGCCGTTGCAGCAAGCACTCAGTCAAGCTGGATTTCGCGACTGGCCTCAGGGGCAACTGGCCCGCGCGGAAGAGCAACTTAAACGTCTCGGCCGAAGGCGCGGCGCGAATCTCTACCGCTGGCTGCTCGAACTCGATCTCTCGCTCAAAGGGTCGCACTCGGCGCCTTCGCGCGCTCGACTCGCACTGGAATATCTCTTCCTTCGAATTGCTGCACCGAGTTCCGCAACTCCCGTTTGACGGTTTCAAACTCGCAGGTCGTCTTGAGCGAGCGCGAGGATCGAACGACTTGACAGCATCGCTAGCGTCGCAGTCTGTATTGGGGTGACGCGACTTACGCCGAGTGAGAGGCGAATGGCGGCTGATTCGAGTAATCTGCACGACTCGACTTGCCCCGCCCGCGTCGATGCCTTACTATCCCGCCCGCCAATTCGCTCGGTTTCGCTTGAAGGTTTCTTGCACAACGATGAGTTTGCAAATTCCAATTCGCAGTTGCACGTTATGGGTCTTCGCGACGGCCATTCCCGTTTGTGTCTGCGGCTGCCTCTCGCCGATCACTCGCGAGCCGACTCAACACGAAATCCTTCGGGCGATGTCGGACGACGAGCCCGAGGTTCGCCGCAAGCCGCGCTCCCCAGATGACGACCGACGCGACGATGACGACCGCCGCGATGACGACCGCCGCGATGACGACCGCCGCGATGACGACCGCCGCGATTATGATTACCCTGATCGCCGCGATCTTGGTTACGACGACAACTATCGAAGGCGAAATTCGCGGCGGAGAGATAGCCGCGATACCGAGTTGGCTCGGCGTGGTGACGATCCTCGCTGGATTGATGAATGGGAAATCGATCCTGAGCACCGTCGTGAGTTTGAAGGATTGTGGCGGGAAATCGACCCTCGAGAAAGAGAGTTGCTTGTGCGCTCCTTTGCTCACGCGTTGGGAATCAAGCGTCGGCCTGCTCGGACTTCCGAATTCAATGATTCCGCCGAGGCCCGCTCCCTGCTGACGCCGCAGTCGCAGTTGCCGCTTCAAGTCGCGTTGCCGAATGTGAATACCTATCCTCCGCTCAACGTTAACCAGCTTCAGCCGAGGCTAGACGTGCAGCGCCCCTTCCCGGCAGCTGACTTCGCACCAACTCAGGTCGATCATGCTTCCAACCTTTATGTTGGCATGGAGGCGAGCGACGCCGCGACGGCTCAACGCGCCGGTCCGCCCGCTGGCAATCGATATCAGCTGCCGGCGTCCGACCCCAGCCAGCCCGTTCAGTTTTCGAAGGCCGCCTATCGCACCGACCTCCGGCAGCTCGGCCCGCAGCAGTTTGCAACTCAACCGGAAGGGCCTGCCGACGCGAGCTCAGCAGATACGGAGATGTTAAGCGCCGGTGGCTATACGCCGGAGAGTAAGGACTGGCGCACGGCGCTGGCCCAAACAATCATGTTGTTGGAAGAGAATGTTTACAACACCCAAGCGTCGTCCCAAGATCGCGCAAAGCATCTCGAGACAGCTTTGCATTTGCTTTATGCGACCTCGGGGCAGTCGGACCAGGCGGTGGAGCCGATCTATTCGCTGGAGCCCGAAGAGCGAGAGTTTTGGCAGCACTTGATTCACTCGATGACGATCGTAATGGAAACTGAGGCGGAGCGTTCGTCGAGTTTGCGAGCTGCGGCAACGCTTCGCGAGCTGCGGGCGGCTCAGCGAATGCTGGCGAAGCTAAGCGATCTCGATGTTAAGCAAATGACCTTTTGCACCGACGTTCATGGGTTTGGGCAGTACCAAGCGTTCGACTCGGCGGAATTCAAGCCCGAGCAAAAAGTGTTGCTTTACTTTGAGGTCGACAATTTCGTCTCGAGTAAATCGAAGAAGGGCTATGAGACTCGTCTAAAGGGCCGATACTCGATTTACAACGCCGACGGTGATCGCGTCGCCAACCGCGAATACCCATCGTCGCACGAAACTTGTCGCAACTATCGCCGCGACTACTTCGTTCGCTACATGATGTCGATACCGGCCCATCTTGAGCCTGGCCAGTACATGTTAGAATTGACCGTCGAGGATGAGATTGCCAAAAAATTCGGTCAAGGCGTCATCAGTTTTGACGTTCGATAAGGGATACGAGTCTCGTTGACTCGGCGCGATCGTTAGTGGTGCGACTGCCGAGGAACGACAAGCATCGACGGATCCCTATGCATTACGAATTGATTGTGCTGGGAAGCGGCGGCGTCGGCAGCGCGGTGATGTCCGAAGCGGCGCGACGCGGTCTGAGCGTACTGGGTGTGGATCGCTTTCCGGCGGCCCATGATCGCGGCAGTTCCCATGGCCAGACTCGGATCATCCGCCAAGCTTACTTCGAACATCCCGACTATGTTCCTCTGTTGTTAAGATGTTATTCGCTCTGGTCGGAACTCGAAAAGCGAGTCGACAGAAAGCTCTTCTACCAGGTCGGATTGCTCGAGGCGGGACCCGCTGACGGCGTTGTCGCTCCGGGCGTTCTCAAGGCCGACGCCCAACATCAACTCGGAGTCGAAACACTCACGGCAGCCGAGGCGACTCGAAAGTTCCCCGCCTTCCGACTCGACCCGGACTGGCTTGTCGTGTTTGAGAGGCAGGCTGGATATCTACTCGTTGAAGAGTGTGTGCGAGCCAACATTGCCGAGGCGATTAAACGGGGAGCGGAACATCATGTCGGAGCGGATGTTCGTCGCTGGCTGCCGTGCGAACGGGGATACCGAATCGAAACTGGTTCCGACGACCTTACTTGTGATCGACTCATCATCACGGCCGGCGCTTGGGCTTCGAGTTTGCTTGGCGACATCGACGTCAAATTGCGAGTGCTGCGAAAACACTTGCACTGGTTCAAAGCGAATGAGAAGCGATACCAATCACCAGGCTGCCCCGCCTTCTTCTTTGAGTCGGCCGAGGGATATTTTTACGGCTTCCCGGCGTGCGATGAAAACGGAATCAAGGTCGCTGAGCATTCAGGCGGTGTGGAGATCGACGACCCACTGAACGATGAGCGATTGCTCGACGTTGAAGACGCGTCGCGAGTCGAGTCGTTTGCGCGTGAGCGATTGTTGGAGGGGGATTGCGAGCGAACCGAGCACGCGGTTTGCTTTTATACATCGACGGCCGACGACCACTTTATTGTCGACCGCCACCCCCAGTATTCAGGCGTGTCGTTTGCGGCTGGGCTGAGCGGGCACGGGTTCAAGTTTGCTCCAGTGCTCGCCGAAGCACTGGTCGACTTGGCGCTCGATGGAGGCACCGAGTTGCCGATCGGATTTCTCTCGGCCGACCGACCTGGCCTGAGGTAGCCTGTCTCTTTTCGGGCTCGCGACTGAAAGTCGAAACTCTAGCGAAACTGGGCGGCTCGCCAGAGCAAACCGAGACGCGTTTCTCCTTCTTCGCGGTCTCCGCGTCTCAGCGTGCGCCCTTTTTTGGCCCACCGCGTACGTCTCAATCACCTAGACCTGCTACCAAGTCGACGAGAGGAATCGACGCTTGTTGGGCACGGTGGGCGGAATCGCGTTTGGATTGATCGGCTCGAGGCCGAGGTAGTGGCTGAGGTCATCGTCGGTGACGGATTGCCCGAAGATATCGTCCGCAGCCGCGATCGCGCGGTTCTCGTATTGGCCCGCCGTTGCGGCGCCCAGCAATTCGTAGAGCCAGGCTTCCGTCGGATCGAGCAAGCCGTTGCCATTGTCATCGCCGCTCACAAACGCCGGCGTCAAGTCGTCTGACGAATCTGACGGCGTTCCGGCGTCGTCAACGAGACTCACGTTGTGCAGTGGTTGGTTGCCTGGATTTGTCACGACAAAGAGCCACGTGACGGGTTGTCCGACGGGGATGGACGGGCCGGTTCCGGCATCTGCGTCCTCACCGTTAGTCGACTTTTCCAAGTGGATGACGGTGACGACACCGAAATAGTGGCTGGGATCAATATCGGTCACGTCGGGCGTGTCAGGAATGTTCGCGCCCGATTCGAAAACAGGATTGGCGACGACAGTTCCGCTACACGCGTGTTGTCCCGTTTGCGCCTGACTCAGCGCGGTGTACGTCCATGTTTCATTCGTGTCGAGCAATCCGTCTCCGTCGGTGTCTCCGTCGACAAACGTCACATTTAGGTTTTCGTCGTCGGTCACCTGAACATCGCCGAGGGCCACGTTGCCGGTGTTGGTGACGACGTAGGTTAAGTTGACTGCGCCGCCGAGTTCGATCAAGGGACCAGTCGGGTCGTCGGCATCTTCACCGTTGGTCGATTTTTCGATGTTGATCCCGGCGGTCACGCCGAAGTGCCGGCTGGGGTCGACATCGCTGACGTCAGCCACTCCGCCGATATCGACTCCCGTCGCGGAGACTGGATTGGCTTGCACTGTTCCCAGATTGACATAGGCACCTTCAACGGCCACGGCGCTGGCTTGATAACGCCACGTTTCATTGACGTCTAGCAGGCCGTCGCCGTCTGTGTCGCCATCGACGAAAACGGGGTTGAAATCGTCGGTCGTGTTTCCTGGCGTGCCGTTGTCATCGGTCACGACAACGGCGCCGAGCGACGTGTTTCCGGTGTTGTTGACCAGGTATTCAAAGGCGGCGTTGCCGCCGCCCGCGATCAGCGGACCGTCTCCGGTATCCGCATCGGCTCCGTTAGTCGACTTTTCGATATCGATCCCGGCTGCGGCCAGCGTGTTGGGGAAATTGGCCGCGATCACCGTCGGGCCTCGCGACGCGATGATATCGATTTGACCGTCCATGGCGGTCGCGGACGAGACGATTTCCAATTGGATGGCGCCGACGTGGGTGACATCGCCACCGCTTCCGGCGCCGGTGACAAATGCCGACCAGGGAACGAAAACTTCGCCCGTCGGCAGCCCGCCTGTATTCGGCAGTTGGATGGTGGCTTCGGACCAGTTGCCCGAGTTCGAATAGACGCGCAGTGAGGCCGTCTCGTTCGACTTGTCGACTCCCATGCGAATCAGCAGGCCTCGCATCGTACCGCCGTTGGTCAAGTCAATTCCGTCCGACAACAGAGCGGAAGTGGAAAGGGTGTCGGGGTCCGCGTCGCCGTCCCATGTAATCACGTAACGCGCCGAAGTCGACGATCCTGGATTCATGTCGAACACGCCGGGAAGAAACGCGGCGTTCGATGTGACTGTCGTGATTCCGGTCGTCGAAGTCACGTCGACGAAGACGTCGCGGCTGCCGCCAAGGGCACCTGAGTCGACGACCGAAGCGGAGACGGGATCACCGGCACCGGGAGCGACTGCGGTCAGCGTTTGTTGCGCGCCGCCAAATGCGTCGATGGTCGTGCCAAGCGTGCCAGCGGCTTGCTCGGGCGCGATCACGACGGTCAGCGACTGCCCAGCGGAGGTGGGCAAAATGCCGACAGGAGGTGGTGGGAGTTGAGTCAGCGTGTACGTGCCGGCTCGCAAGTTATCGAAACGGTATCCGCCGTTTGCGTCCGAGGTCAACGGAGCTCGTGTGACAGGCCCCAGATCATCGGTTCCCGTCAATGAAATTTGGATTCCGGGAATGCCGGAATCAACAGCCGAGTCATACAGGCCGTTCCCATCGATGTCGGAAAACACCGCGCCGGAGATAGCGCCGAGGTCAGCGGCCAGCAATCGTCTCTGCTCAAGGCGTTCAAAATGAAGCTTCTTACGTCGTTGGCTTTTGCCTTCTGAGGTTCGATGTCCGGAGATCCATTTCAAGAAACTTGCCATCGCAAAACCTCGGCCAAAAGCGATATGAATTCATCGGTGCGATGCGGGTTTACGCACCTAGATGAAATTCGTATCGGCGTACGTTGAGCCGGAACTTTGCTCGTAACCCCTACAATCGCGCCCGAAAAAGGGAAGGCTCCCCTTTTCTTCGGCAAGCTGGGGAGAGTGGGCTGAGGCTGCGGGCGCGAGGTCTGCGCTGTTTCAATTCGTGACTTTGGCCCAGAATGGGTGGCGCCGATCTCTGCGCGTGCGAGCGTCCTCGAGCATGACGTTGACGTCGGGCCGAATCTCTGTCGCGCGGCCGCGACGATTCACTGTCACTCGAATCTTTTGATTGAAATCGACCATGTCGGGAGTTAGATAGACGGTGACTTTCGAGGCGCCCGATTTTACGAAAATGTTGTTCTCGACAATCCTCGCCTCGGTGATCGCCGGTTTGGCTTTGGTGTTCGGCCAGGTTGCCGGCGGCACAATCGAATTGTTTGGGAAGCCGTCGATCTCGACCCACCAAAAGAAGTTGTCCCACGACCTCATCGTGAGCGCCTTGAATTCGCGATTGGTAAAGTCCCGTTGTTGAACTCGCATCCAGTCAAACATGTTCTGGATTTCATCGGAAAAGCTCTCGTGACCGCGACCCTTGTATTCGACGACCGTCACATCGTAGCCCACTTTCGTTAGATAGCGGTCGAGGTCGATCGCATTCTCGGACAGTCGATTGCCATCCATTTCACCGGCGACAAAATACATCGGCAGCCCGCGTCCGTTCTCCCAATACCGAGTGATATAGCGGTCCGACGAGGCGACGATGGGAAGGACTCCAGCCCAAAGATCGGGGTGAGAAAGCCCGATGTCCCACGCCGCGTCTCCGCCCATCGAGTGGCCCGTGAGGAAGACTTTGTCGCTGTCGATAGAACAACGGCTCATCGCATCGCCCAGCGACTTGAGTACCGCTGCATGTTCTTTGGCCGTGAAGTTGTATCGTCGTTGGCGGTCTTCCGACCACTTCGGCGCCACCACGATATAACCTTGCCGCGATGCTTGGCCGAGCCGCATCTGGTCGCGTTCTCTGTATGAGCCGGCCCACCAGTCGATCTGCTTTTCCGGTGTGGTTCCGGAGCCATTGAGCGTCACGATACAAGGATAGCGTCGGTTGGGATCGTATTCCGGCGGGAGCTGAACGTAGTACGTAATGTCGCCCTGACGATCGAGCCCGCGTGTCTTTAACTCGTAAAAACCAGGTTTCGTCGGCGTTTCGTCGGTGAATTTAGGCGGCTTCATATTGGCCAGGATCTTGGAAATATACTCAGGCGTTCCACCTTCGAGGCCTTCGATCTCAGCGAGAATGCTCGATCGATCGAGTTCGCTGGATGACGCCAAGTATTTCTGGACTGCGTCGCGAACGAGAATCAAGTCGGTCGAGACGGCTAGGTTTTCCGTCGCTGAACCGGAGCCCAGAATCCAACCGCTGACGGCCAGCGAGACTTTCTCGCCCGCCTTGAGGTCTTTGGCGTCGCCCAAGCGAAGGTAGTCCGCCATGCGGTCGAGCGTGTTGATCGTGAGGCCGGCCTTCATCTCTTTGACGGCGGGCGTCAGGTCGTCTTTCGCCGCCATTTCAAGTTGGCTCATGTGTTCGTCGAGCAGTTTGACAACACGGCCCGCGCTACCTCGCAGGTCTTCGTATTCCTCGAGCATCTCTCGAACTCGAAGCAACGTTTCGCCAGCAACGCCTTCCTCGGGAAACTGATTCAACATCGTAAAAGCGAGCCGATGCTGACCGGCGCGCTGTCTCGCTTCAATCTCACGGATCAGCCTTCTAGCTCCCTGTTGCCTGAGTCTGACGACTTGCTTCTTCAGGTCCTTGGCGTCCGGAAAATCCTCGATAATCTGTTCCATCTCAATCCGAGCTTCCTTGAAGCGTTCCGCTTGCAAATAAAGCGTCACGACGCGCAGGCGTTCGTTGAGATTTTTCGGGTCAATTTGCCGCATCAAGATTCGGCTGAGTGTTTGACGAGGGATGCTGCTTGTGGCGATGTACATCGTCCAGATGTAAGAGTCTTTCCCGAGCAGACATTCGACTTTCGTGTAGCGCGGCGTAATCTCGGTGATGCCTTGCACGAGATCGAGGCGTTGTCGTTTCGGTCCATCCATCGAGAAGATCCGCCGCCCGTATTCGTCGAATGGCGTCACGCCATGAATGGCACCAATCGCGCTGATCTTGCGCCCCGTTCGTGGCACTCGCTGTTGGATGCGAATCTTCTCCTCAACAACGGGGTCGCCATCGGCAACCGCGGCGACTTGCTTGCTGGGGATGTAGACTCGGCGAATCTGATCGTCGAGCAAGATGATCTGGCTTACAGTAATCTCGCCGCCAGTCGGGTCTGGGTTGTTGGGGTCCTGGTTCAACCCGGAGATTCGTCCGCTCGCACCGCTCACTCGAGTGCCGTTTTTGAGCGTGATCTCGGTGGAGTGAAGTGGCGATGTTACGAGCGTCAGCAACGACAACCACGCCAGAAAATGAGGCCGTCGGATTATTGTCCGCGCGATTGGGGCACGATTTGTCGCCATCCCTAGGTCTCCCACCGGATTCATAGGATTCGCCACGCTTGCCTGGCAAACCGTGTAGATCTTTTGTCCCATCCATTGCGACATCGCTGGCAACTCCATTTTGACGCCCGTTCAGTTGATCGTCAAACTTCCAAATGTAATCCCTAAATGAGGTTACACGCGATACCATCCACGATTTTCGCACCCAGTTATCTCAATTCGAGCGGAATGGCTGGATTGCACTCTTTGTCATGTCGTGGGCCGTATCTCCCAGTCCGGCACCTCCCGCCATCAACCGAGCGAGAGTCTGGATTCCGCGAGTTTCACGCGGAACCGTCTTGGGTCGATTGACAGGTCTCGTCGACAAACGGCAGAATGGGGCCTTTGGGGAAGCTTTAACGAGAGCGGGTCATTGATCAAGCGAATCCACTTACAGGCCCTGCTTTACGGCTTGGCTATTATTTTGACGTTGCTCGCCGTCGTCGGCGTCTTCAATGGCTTGGCGATCGCCATCGGCGACCAGCCATCGAGAGCCGCCCTGAGCGGCGCTTTGATCGCCTTGACGGTCTGTCTTGTTGCCAATGCTCTGTTGCTCCTCGCTGCCTTGGCCGTCCAGGTGCTTGAGAGAGAGAGAGACGCGGAGCAAGATGCGCGGTACGACGAGCTTTGGGAGCCGCCAAGCGAGGGGGCCGACGAGCTCGGCGAGTCCCTCGGTGACGAACGGTTGCGCTGACCCAAATGGCATTATCCACTTGGCGGCGTCAAACCGGTGGTCCTTGCAAGTGGGAAGAGCTGAAAATAGGCTGGAAGTGGTTAGGCCTTAGCACCAGCGCGTTGCAAGTACGCGGCCGGTAGTGTTTTTTGGGGCCACGATTGACTTAGCCAGCAGCGCTGTCTCGCCCAACTATCGCGTCTATTCACTCCTGTGTGCCATGCCCATTCGTTTTCGCTGCGAGCATTGTCGGCAACGCCTCACGGTGAGTGAACGAAAGGCGGGTACTCAGGCCCACTGCCCAAAGTGCCACAACGAGATTACCGTTCCCGACACGGCTCTCGATCCCGACGCGGCAGAACTCGGACCTCCCAGCCAGGGATCAGGAGAATTCGGCGTTCCGGACGACGACTTGGGCGATGACGACAACGATGTGTTCACTCTGTTTCAAGACGAGTGGGTTTTTGACGACGGCGAGCCGGTTGGCAAGTTCGATGCGAACAAGGTTGCCGTTTCGCGAAACGTCCTCTTCATGCAAGGCGTCCTGATCGCCGCTGTCGGCGTCGTCGCCTTGATTTTGGGAATCATGATCGGTCAGCTGACCGCGCCTCAATCCGCCGACATCGGTCCGAACCCATGCACAGTCAGCGGCGCGATCACGCTTGCTCGGTCTGGGCGAGATCCGTTCCCGGACATCGGCTGCGTCGTCGTCGCATTGCCGGTGGAGCAACGGCCGAATCGCAACAACAAAATCTCAATCGATACGATTCGACCCGGTCGCACGAAGCCGAGTCGCAACGATGATTCGCTTGCGGCAATCAACCGACTAGGTGGCCGATACGCGATCGCCGACGCGAACGGACGTTATCAACTGACGCTTCCCGATCGCGGCAAGTACTACTTGCTGTTCATTTCGAACAACGCCGATCGGGCTGCGAACGACGATCTCGACAAGCGGGATCTCATGCAGATGGGCAACTATTTTCTATACGCCAACGATCTTCTCGGGGACCACCAATACGATTGGCGACAGAAGCACATTCGGCGCAACGAACAAATCGATTACGAGTTCGAAAGGCTCTAGACTGCCCCTTCAACGCGACAGGGCGTCAACACGGCAGGGCGTCGGACCAATTCGAGTCGAAGATGATTCGGCCATCGACAAGAGTCGCGCGCACTTGGCCCGTGAGTTGCTCACCGATCATGGGCGTATTGCGGCTCTTGGAGTAAAACCGATTGGTGCCAACGGTCCATTGCTTGTCGGGGTCGATGATCGTGATATCCGCGTCGACGCCGATCTTCAGGTTGCCGCGATCGATGCCAAGGATGCGAGCCGGATTGCACGAGAGTTTCGCAATGGCTTGGCTCCAGTCGAGGTGCCCCGGCTGAATCAAGTGGGTGACGGTTAGCGCAAGAGCTGTCTCAAGTGATGTGACGCCAAACGGCGCCTGGTCGAGCTCGAGCATTTTCTTCTCTTTGGCTCGTGGCGAATGCCCGCTGGCGATCACGTCGATCGTGCCGTCCTTGAGGCCTTCGATACAGGCGTCGAGATGGCCGCGCGAGCGAAGCGGCGGACCGACTTTGCAGTTCGAGTCGAAGGTCCTCAGCGATTCATCCGTCATCGAAAAATGCATCGGAGTGATTTCGCACGTGACATTGACGCCGCGGACTTTGGCGCGGCGAATCAGCTCAACACTGCCGCCGCTCGAAATGCACATCAAGTGCAATCGGCCCCCGGTGGCTTCGGCCAATCGGAGATCGCGTCCGGTCATGACATCTTCCGCTTCCGCGGGTATGCCGCCGAGTCCGAGCACCATCGACACTCGGCCCTCGTGCATCACGCCGCCAACCGTCAATTCGCGCACCTCGGGGGGGTTCATCACGGGGCGATCGAACATCGTGCAGTATTCCATCGCCCGCCGCATCAATTCCGCGCTGTGAATCGGTCGGCCGGCGTCGCTAAAGCCGACGGCGCCCGATGCGGTCAGCGCTCCGATTTCTGCTAGTTCTTTGCCATCGCGATTCTTGCTCACACAAGCAATCACATAGACGCGACATTTCTGAGATTTCGACGCCTTGCGGAGCACGTACTCGACGCTGGCCTGCGAGTCGATTGGCGGATCGGTGTTCGGGATGCAAGCCACGGATGTGAACCCGCCTGCTGCCGCGGCGGCCACGCCGCTGTCGATCGTCTCGTCCTCCTCCCAACCAGGATCACGAAATTCGGCGTGCATGTCGACAAGGCCAGGCGCGACGATGCAGCCCGTCGCATTGATCGTCTCGTCCTGACCGTTGCTGCTCGCATCCAACGCGGCAATTTTGCCGTCTTCAACGAGGATATTTGTGACGCGATCGAGTCCTTGGCTCGGGTCGACTACTCGCCCGCCCACAATCAGCAGTTTCATTGCTCATCCTTTGCCGTGGAACGATTCCATCGTCAACCATTCGACGCGTTGTGAACTAACCACAATACGGCCATCCGCACCGCCAGTCCGTTTGTCACTTGTCCAAGGATCACCGAGTGGGGGCCGTCGGCCACGTCCGGCGTCACCTCGACTCCGCGATTGATCGGACCGGGTGCCATAATCAAGATGTCCGACTTCGCTTGCTCCATCCGTTTGCTCGTCATCGCGTAAAGCAGCGCGTACTCGCGTACGGAGGGAAATGGCCGCGTCGATTGGCGTTCGAATTGGATCCTCAGCAGATTCAGGACATCGCAGCGCGGAAGAATTTCGTCCAAATCGTAGGCCACTTCGACGCCATAGTCCTCCCATTTCCTCGAGACCAGCGTTGCCGGGCCGCAAAGTATGACGTGGGCGCCGAGCGTACGAAGCGCCCAAATGTTGGAACGCGCGGTTCGGCTGTGCGAGATGTCGCCCACCAAGGCAACGGTCAGGCCCGCCAAGTCTCCGCGGCGCTCGCGAATCGTCATGATGTCGAGCAGGCCTTGCGTCGGATGTTCGTGCGGGCCATCGCCGGCGTTGACAACCGAGACGTCGAGATTCTGAGCGAGCAAATAGGGCGTGCCGGGCGTGCGGTGGCGAACAACCACGGCATCCACGCCCATCGCCTCGATGTTCTTCGCCGTGTCGACAAAAGTCTCACCCTTGGAGAGACTGCTTCCGCTCGAGGCAAACTCAACGGTATCGGCGCCGAGCCGTTTGGCTGCGAGCGAAAAACTGGTTCGAGTTCGCGTTGAATTCTCGAAGAACAGGTTGGCGATCGTCGTGCCTTGCAGGAGCGAAAGTTTGTTTCGGCAGCCGTTCGTGGCGGCTTTGATCGTCGATGCCGCGTCGAGCGCTGCCGTTAACTCGGCAAAACTCAGCGACTCGAGTTCAAGCATATGGCGACGGCCCCACTTAGCGCGGCACGCCTCCAATTCGGCGGCGAATTCGGGGGCCAAATCCCCATAAAAAGAAGATTCCGCTTCGGCAAGATTCTCGCTGCTCATGATCGTCCGTCCTCGCGCCTTTTGGCGTTCAGAAGCGTTCACGCCCAACGTTGGGCCATCGGTTGCCTACGTCTTGTCGGCCAGTTCGATGAAGACGAAACCGGCCGTTGAGCAGAACTCAGACTCGCCCAAGTTCGCGTTCCGGGTGATTCTATCAGCAGACGGTAGGGCTGCAACCGGCGAGCCACGATCGAAGCGAATAGAATTTTTGAATTCTCCACCCACTTGCTCCCATGCCGTCGGATACCCGCTAGACTCGACAAAGGCATTACGGCGAATGCCAAGTTGTCTCTTACTAAGTTGTCTCTTGCCCAGTCGTCTCTGAGCCAACTCCAATCAAGTGGTCCCTTCATGCCTCGGCCAAGAATGTTGGCGTCGCTGCCATCGATCGCAAAGCTACGCGACGCCTTTGACGATTCGCCGCCCTTCGAGCTCTGTGAGCCCGGCGGATCGACCGACGAATCGTTCGACGTCGCATTCGTCGATGACGTCGTTGCCGGCTCGCTCGCCGGCGGCTGCCAGGCATGGTGCCGGATCGCGTTGACGGATGACCGTTGTGAAAGTGATGCCGCGATCTCAGAAACCGCGGACGCAGCAACTTGGCGTCACGTGTCGACGTTAGCCATCGAAATCGCTTGTCTTCGCCAAGAGATCGGAACTCTTCGACGTCATGCCGACCGACTTCATTCGCAGGCGCATTCCGATCCGCTCACTTCACTGGCCAATCGGCGCGGCTGGGACGAGGCCTTTGCAGATCGGGCCGAGCTAGGGTCTCTGTTGCACACGACGATCGCCATCCTCGACCTTGACCGTTTCAAGAGCTGCAATGATCGCTATGGGCACGACTTTGGCGATCGTGTCTTGGTCGCGACGGCGAACTGGCTTAAGCAAAGCCTGAGGCAGAGCGACCTGGTGGCGCGGATTGGCGGCGACGAATTCGCCGTCCGGCTCGACGGGATGGCTGAGGCCGATGTGCCTGTGATTGTTGAGCGGATTCGCGGTCAAGTCTGCGAAGGGCTTAGCGCCGAGTTTGCCGAGGCGGCGCCGACGGTCTCTCTGGGCGCCTGCAGCGGGCCGTCGAGAGAATTCAAAGAGCTGCAATCCGCCGCGGATCAGGCACTCATGCGAGCAAAAGGGGCGGGACGCAACCGAAGCGACTCTGTCGTGCACGGCGAGTGAAGATGCATCGCTAGCAGCGACTATTTCTCTCTTTTTCTAATTCACCAAGCGAAATCGGCTCACCCGTCGCGAAAGCTGAGCCGATAACGACGCACAGTACGCGAGGGGGGAACTCGCGCCGCGGCGGCTGACTCTACGGAGACACACGGCCTGCGGCAACAAACAAGGAATACCCATCGATGAAGCCTCGAGCCTCCCTTCTGGCCAAGCCGCTGTTGTTTGCTCTCGCTGCCGGCGCTCTGATTTCCACTGGCTGCTCCTCGCTCAATCTGAGCTCATTTTCACTCAAAAGCGCGCGGCCGCCGGCTCCCGCCCTGACGCCAGGCGGTCCGACCTTCACGGTTGAATTGCACGCGGATAGCCAGAAACCTCGTCGAGCAACGCTTCCGCTCAGCGGACCCATGTTGGCAAGTCAAGCCTTGGCGATGGCCCGGGCCAACGATCACTTTGCTCGGTTTGACGCCCACATCGTTCGAGCGACGCCCAAGGGCGAACTTAAACTGCCCTTGCCGTGGAACGGAAAGTCGGGTGTCGTCAATCCGGCCTCGGACTACTCGATCTACGCCAACGACCGACTTGTGATCGTGGAGAACACGAACACTCCGCTCGGGGACATGGCGGAAGAGGCTCTTCGCCCCTTGGCGTTCATGCGAAAATGATCGACAGCTGAATCTAGCCGGAGACGCGCCAGCGCCGGTTGAACAGCCAGATCATGAATCCCAATAGGACGAAGTCGAGCGAGAGCGCGAAGATCGAGAATCCGCCAAACATCCACCAGTTGCCGGGGTCCACATCTTCGGTATCAGCGAGCACGGGATCGTACAGCGGGACTTCGAAAGCTGCTGCGAAGGGGCTGATCACGCTGATGTTGACCGCGACTTCATGAGCCACTTCGCCGGGAAAAAAGATGCTCGTGAAGAATTGCGCGGCTAGCGGAGCGCAAAACAAGACGACGATCAAAAGGTAAGTGACCATCAGGCTTGTCGCCGTCTTGCGGAACACGACGGAGCAAAACAGGGCCAGCATGGCGGTGGTGAGGCAGGAGATCAGGACGATCGCTACGTAGGCCGCGACCGCGCCGAGATTGCCCCAATACTGCGAGACCATGGCGCAAGCGAGCAGCACAGGCCAGAGCAGGAATAGCGTGAGAACGCTGGAAACTCGCAGGCCGGCAATCAGTTTTCCCCAGAGGATTTGCCAGGGCGTGATGATCGTCGTGAGCAACAGATCGAGCGTTTCGCGTTCGCGCTCGCTGGTCACGGCGCCCGCCGAAAAGACGGGCCCGACGAGCATATTGAAGAGGACCACATAGCCGATATAAAACGCCGCGTACTTGGGCATGATGTAAAGGCAAAACGCCATCAGCGGGATCGCCAGCAACATGCTGACTTGAATCACAAGCCGCAGCATTAAAGTGCCCTGGCTGAAAATCTCGCTGCGGATCTCTTTGTCGTACACCGGATTGGCGCCGTCATCGAGCAGCGTTTCTCGCTTCTCGGGAGCGAACAGTTTGTCTGGAAATTGGTCGCGCTGAATGACCAGTCCGATCGCTTGCTGAGCCTCGACCTCCAGGTCGACGACCTCCTGCCCTTCACTACCTACATCCGGTGGATGAAGAAGCCTCGCCGAGGTGTTGGCGAACAGAGCCAAGCAGATCGCCAATCCGACGCCGGGAAGAACGGTGACGGTCAGCAGCAATCGAAACGCGCCCGCGTCTTGCAGCGCCCACCAAGTCAATACTCCCATCATCGCCAGCGGAAGAATGAGCAGGTAAGAGACCACCAGCGAGGCGGCTGTGCGTTTGAAGTAGCTGCTGCAGGCAACGCTAATCGCGCCGAATGTAATCACCGAGACGATCAGCCCGGCATAGGCCGCCAGAACTTCGTAAAACGACACGCCTCCCAGCGGCAGACAGAGCATCACGATCGGCAGCGAAGCGAAGATCAATACGGTGATGTGAGCCAGTGATGCAACCATTTTGCCCAGCACAATCGCGGCCGGGCGCAACGGACTGGCAAGTAGCATTTCGTAGGTCTTGCGTTCCTTCTCGCCGGTAATGCTGCCCGCCGCAAAGCTGGGCGCCATCATCGAAGCGAGAATGTACTGGCCGAGAAAGAACATGTCGACCAGATTGCGGACGTTGCCAGGATTCTCAGTCAGGTCGAGCCGCGTCTCTTGCGGCCACGCGAAATAGACCAGAAAGGCGAGAAGAACTTGGTAGAGAAGCAGCAGAACGAACGCACGCGGCATCCGTAAGTTGACCAACAGCTCGCGCTGAAGGACTGGGTTTTCCAACAAGTACATGTCAAATCACCGATCTCTTGCAAGTCTCGTCATGAAGTGGCCGCGAGTCGATAGCCGGGTCGGCGTTTTGACTATGACATTGTAACGCCCAACTGCCGTGGGAATCCAGCACCGCAGCGGCCGTGGACCGTATTTGTCGAGGGCTTGGAAAGACCAGGCCGCCCTGCCCACCTTGCGGAATCCCGACTCTGGGCGAAAATAGAGGACTCGGCGGTTGCCGACGGAAACTGCCGACGGAAACTAACGTATTCTGGCGATTCGAGCGCCTGGCGTTCGAGTGCTTAGCGCCAACGGTTCTTCTTAAAGGTTAATGCGATGCCTAGTTGCGTACTGGCCTACTCGGGCGGTCTCGATACTTCCGTGATTTTGGGGTGGCTGCAAGACAAGGGCTATGAAGTGCACGCTGTCTACGTCGATTTGGGACAGCCCTGCGAAGACCGCGAGGAGATTCTGCAAAAGGCTCGTGATTGCGGCGCAGCGAGTTCACGAATCGTCGACGTTCAGGAAGAGCTCTGTCGCGATTTTGCGTTTCCCGTGCTGCAATGGCAGGCCAAATACGAAGGCGTCTACTTGCTGGGTACTTCGATCGCCCGCCCGTTGATCTCGAAAGTCTGCTTGGAGGTCGCTCGCGAAGTCGGCGCCGATGCCTACGCACACGGTGCCACAGGCAAAGGCAACGATCAGTGCCGATTCCAGTTGGCCGCCGAGGCGCTCAATCCCGCCGTGCAGCTGATCGCCCCTTGGCGCGATGACGAGTTTCGCGAGGCGTTTCCCGGTCGCACCGAAATGATTGCCTACTGTGCCGAACGCAACATCCCGGTCAAGGCTTCCGTTTCGAAGCCTTATAGTTCGGACGAAAACTGCCTCCACATCAGCTACGAAGCTGGGGACCTCGAGGACCTGAACGTCAACGGCGTCGAATTGGTCGAATTCGGGATGACGGTTTCTCCTCAGGATGCGCCGAACGAATCGGAGAGCGTCACGATCGATTTTGAGAGCGGCGTTCCAATCGCGGTCAACGGCACTTCCATGTCGGCCTTGGAAGTCGTAAAGTCACTCAACGAAATCGGCGGACGCAATGGCGTCGGCCGGATTGACATGGTCGAGAACCGATTCGTTGGAATGAAGAGTCGTGGTGTTTATGAAGCGCCCGGCATGACGATCCTCTACGACGCACACCGCGTGGTCGAACAGCTGACGATGGACCGCGACTTGACCCATCTTCGCGATCGGCTGGCGGCCGATGTCGCCGAGGCGGTTTACTACGGTTACTGGTACGCCGCCAAAATGGACGCCCTGCTCGCCTTTATCGCCGATGCCCAAAAGCACGTGACGGGCCGAGTGAAATTGAAGCTGTACAAAGGCAACATCATGGTCGACGGTCGTGAGAGCCCGAATAGCCTCTACGACGAAGGAATCGCCACGATGGAAGGCGGCGGCTCTTACAATCAGACAGACGCCGAAGGCTTCTTGCGAATCCAAGGCCTGCCCTACCGCGTGCAAGGCCGGATCACTCCGCGATTCTAGATCTGTCGGGCGCCAAAGAAAATGCACAACGGCCGACAGCGAACTGTCAATTCTAGGCCGCGCGTTCGTCGTCGTTAATGATCTTGGCGAGCAAGTCGATTTGGCCTCGCAGATCGGCGATTAGAGTTCGCGAATTCGCGCCATTGACGTAGTGCGTGTAGAAGGAACGAGCCGCAGCGTCATCGTCGCCTCCACCGCCTTTGCTGTTCGTGTTGACGTGCGAGCTGAGTTGAATGATGCGAATCTGATAGTCGAGCTCGCGGAGCGACTTCCGAGTCGCCCGGTTTGATTGCCAGAGCGTCATCAGAATGCCGAACAGGCCGGTGATGACAACCAGTTGCCCGATGGCGCCAGCGACAATGCCGGCAACTCGCCATGCCGCGAAGGCTTCGATATGCCCCCACGCCAATACCACCGCGCCGGCGGTAAGCGTCAGCCCGCCGAACAACAAAGCGACTCGAGAGGCAAATAGTCCCGCGCTGAATTTGGCAGCTTCAGCCTCTTGTTCGGATTGAATTGGGTGAGGGCCGTCGAGCTGCTGAGCTTGATCGACTCGGCGACGAAGTTGAGGTGAATTGTCGAGAGCCGGATCGAGTTGAGCTAAGTCGAAATGGGGCCGGTTCGGTTGGGACTGAGCCGCTTGAATCGCTCGCAGCACTCTGTCCGCTTCTCGATCGACTTCGTTCCAAGCTTCGTCGTCCCAAACGTCGCCAAACGAAGGCATCGTGTCGTCGACTTCAAAAATCGGCGCATCCAGCGCGGCTTCCCGCGCCCGCCCCGGCTCTTCGATTCCAGGACTCTCGTCGTCGTACGGCCCCTGCTCCGCGTCCTCGCTACACGCTCGATCCGAACTCGCAAGCGACGATAACGCGTCGGCAAATGCGTGCAGCGGACTTGCTTCCTGGGGACTTGGCTCGTCGGAGATTGACTCGTCGGAGATTGACTCGTCCCGTTCTACCGAACGAAGATGTCGCCTGATTTCGGCAGGGTCAAAGCTCCCCAATGGAGGCCTCGGCTGTTGCGACGCGGGCTGCTCCGGGATGTCGGAGCTGGCTTGCTTATCCTCGCGACGCCGAGGGGATTTGGGCTCGTTGGCGTCGAGAAGCAGTTGTCGAGCGCAGCGTGGGCAGAGAATGACGTTTCGATTACCCGGTCGGGCAATTCCTGGAACGTCTTGCTGGCAATCTGCACACCACATCACGAGCCTCGATTGGAAGAGACACGAAGCTGCAAAACCTCGTTGTCTCTATCGGCCGACGTGGAAGGATTCTGCAGTTTGTTCCGAAAATTAGGTCCGACTCGAAGAAAGTCGAATTGGTGCCGTCAACATCTGGCGGGCGAATGCCGCCTCGTCGTCCAAGTTGACAGCTCGCTCAAAAAACTTGGTCGCTCGCTCGCTTTGCCCGTCGTACTGAAGAAAGAGGCCGACGAGGAAGAAAGCATTCGCGTCGCCCGAATTGCTCAATGCGTACTCGGCCAATTGCTCGAGGTGGCGTTCCTTGTCTGCAACGGCGGAGCCGTAAAAATCGCCGAGGCGGAAACGGCTTCGGCCCAATTCGGGTGCAAGCGATAAAGCTGCTTTGAAGGCGCGGGCGGAGGAATCGTATTCGCCCGCTGCGGTCAGAGCGTGACCCAAGCGAAATAGAATTTCACTCTCTGTCGGCGCCGATTCGACTGCCGTCGTATAGCTGGCCACGGCCTCCAGATATCGTCCAGCCGAAAAATACGAGTCGCCCGCCGAACGAAGCATCGGAGTTCTCTCGGTCGGCGTTGCGAGTCGCGCTGCGGAAACCGTCGTCACGGGCGCGGCCCGCCGGTCGGGAATCGAGGCCAGCAACGAGGAGGCCAACGTCGTGCCTCGAGTAATGCGAACAGGCGGATTCAAGACGGTCGGCGAGAGGCCCGAAATGCTGAACCCAAACGAAGAATATCCAAACGTCGGACAGTAGGTCGGAGCGTAAATTGGATAACTTCGATAGTGAACCGGATAGCCGTAACGGTAGTAACCCGAACGGTAGTAATTGCGCTGGAAACTCGGCACGTAGTATCCAGAACGATACAGCGGCAAGTAACTGAAATAGCTACTGACTGTGCTTGGTCCGCGACGGTAATAGGGCGAGGCAACTCGGTATCCCGTGATCGGAATTCTGGAATAAAGATTCGTATAGCTCAGCGGCGAGCGGTAACTCAAGCGGTGGCTCGAATGCCCTCGATGCAAGCTGTATCCTCGATGAATACCACCGTAAATGCCACTGGTCAGGCCGACGCGCGAACGGCTATGACTGTGGATATGGCTGTGGCCGATGTGGAGATGGTTCGAGCGGACTCCGACTCGGACATAGCTTCGCCGGTACTGAGCTCGCGTCTCGGCGGACAAAGTGCACGCGATGAGCGCGAGCAAGATCGTAAGGCCGCCCGCTCGTCGAGCTTGCCGAACCAATCCGCGTGTTCTCGTTTCGCGATCGCCTCGGCTGCATGGATCTTGTCTCATCGTCTCGCTCCTTCTCATCGTCTCGCTCCTTTTCATCGTCTCGCTCCTTCTCATCGAAACCGGTGCGGCGTCAATCGCCTACCTGTCATTATTGCGATTCTTGAGTTCCCGTCCATCTCTTTCCCTGCGATGTCAGCCAAGTCTCGCACGCCTCAGACGGGCTCGCACCCTCACAAATTACGCATTTTCACCAAACAAGGGCTGAAATGACTTGTGCCGCGTCAGTCATTTCTTCGGAGCGATGGCGAACGGGAAACTCCCAACCGCCAGATTGTGGAGACACGGCCGACAACTGGCAACCATTGAGACTGAACCTGAAACTGAGAATCGGCGATTCCAAAGATCCAATTAGGGAATAAGTATGGCGTCCGCAGACAACCTCTGTCTCTCTTTGTTCACCTCTTTGCATCGGTGCGCCAGGACGGGCAAGCTCGCATTGCTTTCCGCGATTGTCGTGGCGTCGGTCTTGCTCGTACCCGTTGACGGTCGCGCTCAGAGCGGCGAGCGGGACTTGGTCGAGTTCATGACGGGCCGCAAGCTAACGGGGAAAGTGAAAGCGATTCGAAAGATGGAAAAAGAATTCGATTTTACCTACGAGCTCAGCGGACGCGAATTCACCCGGACCTTCAAGTTCAGCTCGGTTCGAGCCGTCACGATGGACGGAAATCGCCATGTCTTGACGAGAGAATCGGCCACCGCGGTTGAGTCCGCAACGGGCGGGAAACCAAGAGGTCAAAATCGCAGATCGATCGCCTTATCGCAGACGCCGTTGCAACGAAGCCCGACTGGTTTGATTCGACGCCAGTCAATTTCCCGCGGTCGCTAGATATGAATTGGCCGATGTTTGTTGTTCTTGTTGGAGCCTTTTCAGAGCGGAACGCTGCGTGGCTGGCGATTGGTGCCGGGCGTTCATGCGGGACACTATCTGTCGCTCGCTTTGTTCTTAGGCGTTTTCGCGCTCGGCTTCATGCGACCGCGGTTTTGGTGCAAGTATGTCTGCCCGAGCGGCGCGGTCTTCTCGTTGGGCAATCTGTTTCGAGTTACCGAACGCAAGGTCGAGTCGACTTGCATCGATTGCAACAAGTGTGTCGAGATCTGCCCGTTTGATGCGATCAAGCCTGACTTTACAACTCGGACCACCGACTGCACTCTGTGCCAATCTTGCGCCGGCGTCTGTCCGACTCACGCAATCAAGTTTGTCGAGCGGTGGAATCTCGTCGAATTGAAGCCGCCGACGCCGCCCGGCGAAATGGAGACTCCCATCGGCCGCCGCGGCGTTCTTTCTGCACCGGTCGGCGGCGCCGCAGCGATTGCAGGAGGCGCTGCCGCTGCCGGCGCGACTCGAACTTGGGGCGCGAACCTCGATGACCCCCTCGCGCCTCGCCTCGTACGCCCGCCGGGAAGCGTGCCGGAACAAGAGTTCCTGCAGATGTGCATTCGCTGCGGCGAGTGCTTCAAGGTCTGCCCCAACAATGTTTTACAGCCGGAGGGATTCGAGCAAGGCTTTGAGGGGCTGTGGACGCCGAAAGTTGTGGCCGATTGGGCCGGATGCGAATCGAGCTGCAACGCCTGTGGACAAGTCTGTCCGACCGGCGCGATTCGCGCGCTGCCTCTGCCAGAGAAGAAAGTGGCTCGGATGGGACTCGCCATTATAGACAACGTCGCTTGTCTCCCGTTCGCCGGTCGAGAAGCGTGCGATCTGTGCGTGCAGGAATGCAACGCGGCCGGCTACGAGGCGATCGAATACACCCAAGTTGGCACAGCGGTCGACGACGACGGTCAACCGATTCCAGGTACCGGGTTCTTGGCACCAGTCGTCATCGAGGACAAGTGTGTCGGCTGCGGTCTCTGCCAAACACGGTGCTACGGAATCAACGTCAAGGAAAAGAAACTGCTCGACAAGTCGGCAATCGTCGTCGAGCGGGCGAGGGCCGCGAAGATCGCTTGATGGCGGGATCCTACATTGAGCTTCGCGATAAAGAGCGGTGCGAAGCCGGCACCAATGCGAATTCCAACGGTTCGAGCGAGCCAGTTAAACTTCCCGGCTCACCTGAGTCCGATCCGCCCGAAACTCCGATTCAAGGCGACAACCCTTTTGGTCTGCCCTGATTCCAGCCGTGAACAACGGCTCTTTAACTGATGGCTACCACGAGCGATAGCTACGCTAAGCGGCGATGTTCGTTTGACCCGTTCGACGCGGGCAAGGCCGCGTCTCTTTCCTCCTCCGCACACCAACTCTGCCCGTTGGCACTAATTTGGCCACGCCGGAGCAAACTCGGCCGAATTCGGTTAACGTAAACGCGCATGCAAGAATGCAGCGCAGCGGCTTCAAGTTCCCGTGAGAACGACAAGCGAGGATTCAAACCATGCCGATTCAACTTTCCAGGCGACAACTGATGCAAGGCGGAGTCGCCGCAGCAGCGGCCGGTTTGGCCGGGACGGCTACCGCCGTTTCGCAAGGCAAGACAAACGACCAAGCCAAGCGCAAGGTGCCTCGAATGGAAACGCACACCTACAAGAGGGTCGGCAAACTGGAAATCAAGGCCGACGTCTATCGCTTTGACGACGACCACGTCCGCCCGGCCATGGTTTGGATTCATGGCGGCGCGTTGATCAATGGGCACCGCGCTGGCGTCAGCGGCCGAGTTAAAAAGCACGCGTTGGAATCGGGCTATGTTCTGGTCTCGATCGATTATCGATTGGCGCCCGAGACGCAATTGCCCGAAATCATCAGCGACTTGGAAGCGTCGTTTGCCTGGCTGGCTCGAGTCGGCCCCGAGCGTTTTCATATCGACCCAAAACGGATTGGCGTCTCCGGCGGATCCGCTGGCGGGTACATGACATTGACGTCGGGTTTTCGCGCCAAGCCGCGCCCGAAAGTGTTGCTCTCGTTGTGGGGGTACGGCGACCTTGTCGGCGATTGGTATAGCAAACCGAGTCCGCACGCACGACATCGAAGCAAGCTCAGCCGCGACGAAGCCTATCAGCAAGTCTCGGGTCCGCCCGTCTCCGACTCGCGTCAGCGAAATGGAAATGGCGGCACCTTTTATCAGTACTGTCGCAAGACGGGAATTTGGCCGACCGCCGTCTCCGGCTGGGATCCGCTCAAAGAGCCGGAAAAATTTTATCCGTACATGGCGGTGAAGAACGTCGATGCGAATTATCCGCCGACAACCATGATCCACGGTACGGTCGACACCGACGTGCCCCACGAACAATCGACCATGATGGCCGAACAACTAAAACGTCACGGTGTGGCTCATCAGCTGCACAGCATTTCCAACGGCGAACACGGCCTCGCAGGCGCCGACCCGGCAACAGTCAACGACGCTTATCGCAAGGCGTTTGCCTTCTTCGACAAACATTTGAACTCGTGAGCTACTTGCTCCTGCGAGTCCTGGCGAGCAGCTTGAGAATGGCTCGGTGATCGGCCGCGGATCCAAACGCGATCAGCCGCTTGCTGGCGGAATCGACGAAGACTCGGATTGAGCCGCCGTCGGTCCGGAATCGCGAGGCCCCGAGCGTTGCCTGAAGCAGTGTGAGCAGGCTCGCTTTATCGTTGTCGAGAATCTCGAGCACATCTTCCGCTGGGTGAAAAAACACCTGCTCATTTGCCGAGCTGTCGCGGGCCGAGACAATTTGAATTGTGTTCTCGGCGACAACCTGATAACCCAACTCCATCGGTTCGAGCAACTCGGTCAACGCTTCGCCCAACGGGACGTCCTCAACACCCAGCCGGATACGTCCGTCAGCATTCCACCCAACCTTCGCTGCCGACTCCCAATCGACCAACAAATCGACTTCCGCCGATTGGGCTATGTGTTCGAGCACGTCCGTGAAATATGCCGGGATGCGGAAGTTCGCGGAGACCGGTTTCTGCAGCGTGGAAGATTGCTCGCTAAACTCGAGCTGCAACATGTCGGATGCGATTTCATGCTTGCCTTCAAGGCCGCGTGCGATCCTCAAGCGGTCAAGAAAACGCTTCACGCGAAAATGAACGTTGGGGTGGCCGTCGACGACGAGCGTCTGGCCCTCGACGGTAAGCTCTCCAATGCGAGCCGCATCGGAATTTGGTTTGCTCGCGATGAGGGCGTTGACCCAGGTGGCCAGGTGATCCAGTTGCAGCGAGTCGCCCGCCAACAAGTCGGACACGTCGAGTCTGCTAACCTGCGTGTTCGCTAACTCGACACGCAGGTGGTTCTTCCCACGCGCCAAAGTCAAACCATGCGGCGCGAGCACGGATTCGAGCACTTCGGCGACGGTCGTGTCTTGCTTGCTTACGGCGACAATCGACTTGCTGCTCAGCCCTTTTGCCTTCAGCGCGATGGGGTCGAGTGACACAGGGATGGTGCTCATCTTGCTTACAAAGCGAATGAATGACACCAACGGCACACTTTCGAACTCGATGGAAGCGATCGGCCGCCGAAGTTGCACATCGATGTCGACGTTACGAGAATCGGGTTTCGGCGCGAGCACTATCGGCTGCTTGATGGCCGTCAAAGGCGATTCACCTCGGGGCTCCTCGTCCTCCCCGCCGGGAGTCAGCAGGGACTCAAGCTTCTTCAGACTCTTAGTGAGATCCTCTGAGGTCTCGTCGGTCTCAGGCGGCTTCGAACCCGAGTCGGGATCGAACGGTTCAGCTCCGCCGCCTTGTGTTTCAGCGCCTTGAGTTTTCTCGACGGCATTGGTCGTCGGCGGTTTGTTCTCAGCGCCGACCTGATTGCCTGTCGTCCCTTGGGCACCGCCGTCTGTCACGGTTGTGACCGGTTCAACGTTTGCACTCGTTCCATCCGTGTCCGTTTCGCCCTTCTCGACGATAACTTCGTCACTTCCGCCATTTCCATTTGGCTCGAACGGATTCGTCTCGGAGGACGGTACCGGGGCATCGGAATTGGAGTCAGGCTTGTCATGGCCGCCCGTCCCGTCGCTCGACGTATTGGACGTCGGTTGGTCATCGCCATCGGCATTTGCGACGGGTCTCGAACTCGAGACCCAAAATCCTCCGAAAGCGACGGCGATGATGACGACGCCGACCCCGAGCCCGCTGAGCAACAGAATCCGCTTCATTTTCTGCGATTCGGTCGAGGACCAATCCGATGTGGGCAGAACGTGCAACTCTTTGGCCGACAATTCATCCGCGCCGGGAACGACCATCGGCTTCGTATCGGCGTTGCTGTCGTAATGTGGATGAGGCGCCGGTGATCGTTTTCCGCGTTTTGCCGCGCCGGCAGCTTGAGGAACTGACTCGCCGCTCTCGGCCGCTCTGCTCGCGTCGTCGGAGTCTTCGGCCTGATAGCCCTCGGGGAGCTCAACCATCACCATGCTCTGGCATTTCGGGCACGCCAGAATCTGGCCGATCAACGCCTCGTCTCGGACGTTGAGAGTGGCTTGGCACGTCGCGCATTGGATTGAGAATGTTAACACGCGAGTCTCACCGCAAACGATCGGCTACGCGTTCGACAGGACGCGCCGGACAGGGTTCGAATTCATTGTACCGGGTTTATCGGTATGGATGTCAACGATTTCCGCGCGGAGCCTCGACCTGGAGGCGATCTGTTTCGGCGCACGCGAGTCGCGCCAGACGTAACGGTTTTGCGGCCGTGCGGCCAGTGGCGTTTGAGACCGAGACGGTTCTAGCGGCACAGCGGCGCCGCCCACTTTGTTCGCCAAACATTCGCAAGGGGCTTACGGCACAAACACTTTCGGCAGCGTGTAATTCTTTTTGGCCACCGCCTTGCGTGTGGTGATGAGAATCATCTTCTGGCCTGCCTTTTCCGGGTCGTCGGTAATGATCCAAACCAGCTTTTGGTCTTCCTCGACTGGTTCCTTCACCGTCGTGATCGGATTGGCCTTCATGACGAGTTTCGTGAGCATTTGCGAGAGCGGCAAGTTCTCCGCCTCAAAACCAACCACTTGCTGGTTGCGAGTGATTCCGTCGAGTTCGAGATCGCCGCCGTCGATTTTAATGGAGAACGAGAACGGCAGACCGGGATTGGCTTCGTTGATGTCGATGGTGATGTCGCGCATCGCGAATTCCAACGACTGTTGCTCGAAGAACATACTCGCCGGTTTGTCCAGCAGTTCTTGGAAGTTCTTGGGACCTGCCGGTTTGGGAACCGCCGCGACCGCTCGTCTCGAAGGCGCCGACAACATCAACATGGCACCGCCGAAAGTCAGGTTCGGAGCAGCCTTTGGTGGCAGGTAGAAATTCAGGACCGCATGACTGTCTTCGGCTTCGACGCGTGTCTGTTCGTGCAGCAATTCGACCATGTCAGGCAGCGCGAAAGCGATTCGTCTCCAGTAATCCGGCGGGTCGACTTTGAACGAAACGTATTCCTTCATCTGATCCGGAATTTCGGCAAGTCGACGTTGTAGTTGCTTGGCCAACTGTCGTGAGTCTGTCCGGGCATCGCTCACGAATCGCATTTCACCATACGCCGCATCATCCCCAAAATGAAAACTGATCAAACCGGCTTGGAGCGAATCGCCAAGTAGCCAGTCGAGCGGATCGCGGGCGCGTTCTGTGTCGCCCTCGAACAATGGAAGGCCGTCGCCAGAAAAGAACTTGGGACTGAACATGATCGTCAAGTGGCGACCCGAATCGGAGACTTTCCGCAACTGCTCGACATCGCGGCGGATCGCCGGCGCTGCGCCGCCTTGAGCAACGCACTCTTTGACGTCTTCCTCCGCGCCCATTAAAAAGAGACTGCCATCGTCCTTTGGGTAGTAGCAGTAGAGCCCCTTCTTGTAATAGTCGCCGTTCTCGCCTTCGACTTTGGCGGCACCCCAAGCCGTGACAAGGTCGGCGACCGGTTTGGCCTCTTTCAATTTCACCATGTAGTTCATTCGTGGGAATCGACCGTCGTTGCCGTGCAAGCTGATGATCAGTTGGTCAATCGCATCGAGTTTGACGCCGGCTCGGTCCTCCCATTGTCCGCGAGCCGCCTGCTTTCCGATCGCCTCGTCCAGCACCTTGAGCGTCTCCGCGCCGATGCTCGAACCGAGCAGGTCGGCTGGCCGGAGCACGACAAATACTTGGCCGCCCGGCGGCAAGCGTTCGAATGAAATACTCTCTCCTGAAGTGGGCGAGACCCAGAGCGTCTTGCCGTCGTCGGGCGTCAGGTCAACTGTGGCCGTTTCCGTATCGCCTGGTCCATCTGCGCCTCCGTTGGTCGATTCGCCATTTCCAGTCGCGCCGTCGGGATTGGTTGAGCTTGAACCGTTTCCGTCCGGGGGCGCGACTTGCGTTTCGGAGTCTCCGTTTTGAGTGACCTCGTCGTCGCCCGGTCCGCCGAGGGCAATGACAAGGATCGCAATCAGCACTCCCGCCGCGCCTACTCCGCCCGCGATCCAGCCAAGCGGCAGACCCTTCTTGGCGGCCGCCGTTCGTTTCTCAGCAAGCGTCGCGCCGTCGCTTTCGTCGGTGGCAATCGTGATCTTGGGACCGGTGTTAGACGCCTGCGCGGCATTGGACGCAGCCAAAGTCGCAGCCGCCGCGGCATCGGATGCTGCCTGAATCGCCGGCCCGGATTCGCGTTTCTGCCTCAGGTGGGCGGAGTAGGCTTCAAAACTGGGCGCGGTCTGTGGCGGAGTTTGGGTTGAGGCGCCCATGTAGGCGGCCAGTTGGTCAATTACTTGTTGCATCGAGGGAGTGCGGACGCCGACGTTCTTAGCCATCATGTACATCACGGCGTCGGCCAGTGGTTTGGGCACGCCGAAATTCTCCAGCGGTTGAATCGCTTCGGTTGCTTGACGCCGCATCTTCGCGCCAATGTCACCGCCTTCGAACGGAGGCTTGCCGACAATCGCCTGATACAACGTGCTGCCGACTGCGTACACGTCCGTAGCCAGAGTCGGAACCGCGCCGGGGTTCGCCAGTTCCGGCGCGGCGTAGTCAGCTCGCTCGGGCGTCAACGCCGCCAGGTTCTCCAGCGGCGAGTGCATCAGTTTGACGTGGCCGTCGGAGGTGTGCCAGACGTTGTCGGGACGAATATCGCCATGGGCGGTCTTGAGGCCATGGAGGTGCATGGCGCCCATGGCAGCTTGCCTAACCAGCGCGCAAGCTTCCGGGATGGAGAGCGGCCCCGCCTCGAGTCGCTCTCGCAACGTCTGACCTCGCAAGTCCTCTAACACCATGAATTTGTGGGTGGTCAAGTCAACGGCTTCGTGCGGCCGGGCCAAGTTGGCGTGAGGCGCGTCGGCCGCCGAGTGAACTCGCCGCACCGATTCCGACCAGGCGGCGCCTTGAGCGGCCGGTCCGGTGAGAAATTCGAGAATCACGGGATGACCCGTCGGTTGGTGAACGGCGCGAAAGCCTCCCTTCAACCGCCCGTTGTCGATGCGATCATAGACGCGGTAGTCACCAAAAAAGAACGGCCCCGATTTTCCCGCCAGAAGCACTTTCACTTGGTAAGCGCTCAGTGCATTCTGCTCGACGAGCCATTGCGAGATGCCGCCGGGATCGCTTACCGCGCCGGGCCTCGCCTGCATGATCCCCGCTTGATAATGCTGAATTTGCGCCGCGTTGAGCAAACGGCTCTGAGCCATGAGATTCCAAAACTGATCTACTTGGACGGACATTGGATCGTTCTTGCTTGAGGAGTTCCGAAGTGGCAGACATCACGGTGAAAGCGATGCTCCGCTTGGAGGCGTGGATTTTGCTCTATTCTAGTCGATGTGGAGTAATCGCAAAGGTGCATCGGGACGCAGCACTGCCTGGCTCGCGCCCGTCTGCGAGCGTCTTGATGCGTTGTGGACGACTCGAATTCAGGGCATCCACGGCGTAGTCCGATGTGAGGGCGCCAGTCGCCGCCCAAATCGATATTCGCAGGGATTTGCTGTTGTACTATTCGTCGATTCAGGTTCAAAATATTGATCGCCAGCCGCCGCCGAATGCGAGATTTCGCACCCTTCCAACGCCGGCCTTGGCTTGGAGCGTCTTTGTCAAGCGACCACTCACAGCGTTGTGTTGCACTGCATTGCCATCGTCCCTTTCCTCGATCGGGAGCGACGGGCGCGGTCAACTGTGGGCCACCGACTGCTCGACATCACCGACGGCTCGTTCTCAACAGGCGGTTTGAGCGGCCAATGGATTCATCGAACGACAAGGTATTTCCAATATGAAGGCTTCCGAATCGACGAAGCTGTTTTTTGATCGCGCGGCTGTGGAGTTGGAGTACAACGAGCGAGTTCGAAAGCTGTTGTTGACTCCTCGACGCGAGGTTCAGGTGCAGATCGCCATCGAGATGGATGACGGTCACCTGGAAACGTTGATCGGCTACCGCGTACAGCACGACAACTCACGTGGCCCGATGAAGGGGGGACTGCGCTTCCACCATCATGTCGATCTGGATGAAGTCCGAGCACTGGCGACGCTGATGACTTGGAAGACCGCTGTCGTCAACATTCCGTACGGCGGCGCCAAAGGAGGGGTCGCGGTCAATCCACGTAATCTCTCTCGCCGTGAACTCGAACGAATCGCGCGGAAATTCACCGATGGCATCCACGATGTGATTGGTCCTCACACCGACATTCCTGCACCTGATATGGGGACCGATGCGGGCGTGATGGCTTGGATGAGAAACCAGTGGGAGAAGTACCACGGTTTCAACCCGGCCTGCATCACCGGAAAGCCAGTCGAGTCGTACGGGGCGAAAGGGCGTGAGGAGGCAACTGGGCGCGGTGTCGGAATCCTCGCGTTCAAGCTGCTCAACCGACTCGGCGAGCGGCCGATGGATACCACGGTCGCGATTCAAGGGTTCGGCAATGTCGGCGCCCACGCGGCCAAGTTCATGCACGAATCCGAATTCAATGTGCTGGCGATCAGCGATGTGTCGGGCGCCTACTACGCTCCACAGGGCATCGATATTCCCGATGCGCTGAGTTATTCACTGGACAACAATTTCAGTTTGCAGGGCTACACCGGCGCCGAGCGGATTTCCAACGAGGCCTTGCTCGCCTTGGACGTTGATGTGCTCGTGCCCGCCGCGATCGGAGGCGTGATTCACGCTGACAACGTGGCCAACGTTCGCGCGCGAGTCATTATCGAAGCGGCAAATGGGCCAGTCGAGCCTGACGCGGACGAGTATCTGCATCAGAAGGGCGTTGTCGTGCTGCCCGACATTCTCGCCAACTCGGGCGGCGTGACGGTGAGCTATTTCGAATGGGTGCAAAACCTTCAGTACTATAGCTGGGGCCTCAATCGCGTCCGCCAGGAACTCGACCACGTTCTCTCCGAAGCGTTCGAAAACGTATGGCAAGTCGCGCAACAGCGCGATGTGAGTCTCCGTACCGCCGCCTACGTGATCGCCCTCGAACGCGTCGTCCAAGCGACTCGACTGTCCGGCATCTAAGCGAATGCCGTTGAGGTCTTGTGCCAGGTCAACGGTGCGCCAGGTCCATGCTTGAGCCAGGTCTATGATTGCGCCAGGTCCATGATTGCGCCAGGTCAACGGCTGCGCGGTGGGATCGGAATGGGTTCGCCGCCGCGAGCCAAATGGACCTCGTAAAGTTGAAGACCCAAGTGAGCTTGAATCAGCATCGCAAATCCGAGTGTGAAGAAGATACCGACGCAAAACATCAGCGCGCCCAGGATTTCGAGAACGAGCACAACGCACATGAAGACAATGCCGCTGACAAACATCTGCACCCAGGTGTTTTTCATGAATTGCCAGGCAAATTGAAAATCGAAAGCATCGCTGAAGCTTCGAGTCAAACCGGCGCGGAGAACGATGGGGACTATCATCATTATGGACCCCATGTACAAGATGATCCCGGCGACAAAGGCCAACGGCACGACGATCATCATTGCGACAGCCGCAGCCTCTTCGCCGCCAGCGGCCCCTGCGATCGCGGCGGCAATGGCGACGAACGCGAACACCACGCCGACGAGAAGGCTTATCAATAGGCTCATAACCAACGTTGCCAGAAAGCCCCAAACCCCGTTTACCAGGTAGTCGCCAAAGTCATCGAAATCAAAATCGGGATACGTTTCCCCCGGTCGCAAGTGAAGCGCCTCGATGATGGCGAACTGGTATCCCTGAAGCACAAACTGGCCGATGAACGGAATCATGAAGCCGGACAACAAGCAAAGCCCCGTCCAAACGACGTTCATCACCCAGTTTGGGTTGTCGAAGACGAACTGAATCGCCTGCATGTGGTCGACTGAGTCTCGATGCTTGGAGGGAAGGGGCTGCTCGAATGGATTGGTCGCCATTAAATCCTCGAGTGAAAGTGGTCGCAAAAGAAAGTGGGCGCAAAAGAAAGTGGGCGCAAAAGAAAGTGGCCTGTATTCTGCTTGAAAATAGGGCTGAAATCAACAGATTGCCGTTCATGCTGTGGCGTGGCGATCTGAGTGGGCGATTGCGCTTTAGGCGATTCGTCGCGAGCAGCGTCTTATCGGCTTAAAAATCGCCGCGCCATCGATTGACGCTGGCCATCGCGCCTTGCGATGCCACATCGACTCAAACCGCTCGCCGGTCTACGATATGGGATTCCGTTTCGCCGAATGTGCGAACCGATTCCTGCCTCGGCTCGATAGCTCCGAGTGAGAATGTCGCCGCGTCGAATTTCGTGCCGCCATGCGGCTTCTACTGACTTCGAACTGAGTGCACGGAACAACTGAATTGCGCGGTCCCAACAGCGTCCCTTTCCAACTTGCGACCCAAGGCGACGAGGCTGAGTCAAAATGAATCGACCCATCGATCTTCGTAGCGATACCGTCACCAAGCCGAGTCCGGCCATGCGCGAAGCGATTGCTTCTTGCGAAGTTGGCGACGACGTCATCGACATCGATCCGACTGTGGAAGCTTTGCAGGACTACACCGCCGAGCTGCTCGGCAAAGAAGCGGCTCTGTTCATGCCGTCGGGTTCGATGACGAATCAGATCGCAGTGCGAGTTCACTGCAAGCCGGGCGATGAGTTCATCTGCGAGTCGGGCTGCCACATCTACAATTACGAGCAAGCTGCGTTTGCTCAGCTGAGCGGCGTCGTGGCGAAAACGGTCGAGGGCGATCAGAGTGTTCTTCATGTCGATCAATTGAAGGGACTCATTCGGCCTCGAAATGAACATCTTGTCGTGACCAAGTTGGTTTGCCTGGAGAACACCCACAATCGAGGCGGCGGGCGGATTCAGCCGTATGAAAACGTCGCCGCGATAACCGACTGGGCTCGAGAAAACGATCTCCGCACCCACCTCGATGGGGCTCGACTGTTCAATGCAGTCGCCGCAAGCGGAATCGACGCCAAAACGTGGGCGAACCACTTCGACACCGTGAGCGTCTGTTTCAGCAAAGGGATCGGCGCCCCGGTCGGCTCGGCGCTCGTCGGGCCGAAGGAGATGATCCTGGAGGCGAGGCGGCATCGTAAATTGTTTGGCGGCGGGATGAGGCAAGCCGGTGTGATTGCCGCAGGCGCGCTTTTCGGTATGCAACACAATCGCGAACGACTGACCGAAGACCACAACAACGCGCAAGTGCTCGCCGCAGCTGTCGAGGCGGCTCAAGGACTTTATATGCGGCAAGACACGGTCGATACGAATATCGTGATTTTTGGAGTCGAGTCGTCGCTATGTACGCCCGCCGAGTTCGCAGGGGCGCTTGAGGATCGAGGCGTGCGTTGCTTGGCGATCGGGCATCACGATGTGCGAATGGTGACCCATCTCGACGTGACCGCCGAAGAAGCAAAGCAAGCGGCCGAGATTATGATCGCCACTGCCGACGATCTGGCCTCAGGGCGGCTCGTAGCCAGCAACCCCGGCACCCAATACTAGGTCGACCATGAGTGAAATCGAAATCCTACGCATCGACACGCGATCGGACGACGTCGAAAGCCAGCTCGCAGCGCTTCGCGCGAAGCTGAGTCCGCAAGGCGATGTGGTGAGCGAACAAGGTCGTCAGCGCACGATGGAGACCTTTGGCGAGCCGCTCTCGCCACAACAGGTCGTCGATCGAATCTGCCAAGATGTGAGACGAGACGGCGTCGATGGCCTTTTGAAGTACAGTCGTCTGCTCGACAAGGCCGAATTGACGTTGGAACAATTGATCGTGCCGCTAGAGACGATGGAGGCGGCTCATCAAAATGCGGCGCCAGAATTCCTCGCGTCGATTCGCAAGATCCGCGATGACATTCTTCTCTTTCAACAAGGCATTTTGCATCGAGCCGTATCGCTTTCACCTCGGCCGGGCGTGCAGCTGACTCAGCGTTACACGCCAATCCGTCGAGCCGGATTGTGTGTACCTGGCGGCGCCGCAGCCTACCCATCGACCGTGCTCATGACCGCCGTGCCCGCGCAGGCCGCCGGCGTCGAGGAAATCTGCGTCGTCGCGCCGCCGACTGAATTTGGTGCCTACAACGACGACATGTTAGCTGTCTGCTGGGAGCTCGGCATCCGCGAGGTCTACCGCATGGGGGGCGCGCAGGCTGTCGCCGCGATGGCCTACGGCGTGGGGCCTGTGGAAAGCGTCGATATGATCGTCGGGCCAGGGAACCTGTTCGTCGCGCTGGCCAAGAAACATGTCTTCGGTCAAGTCAACATCGACTCGATTGCCGGGCCGAGCGAAGTGGTCGTCGTCGCGGACGATTCGGCTCGCCCTGAATTCATCGCCGCTGACTTGCTCGCCCAAGCCGAACACGCGCCCGGCGCCAGCATTCTTGTTTGTTGGAGCGAGAAAGTGCTCGACGCCACATACGAGCAACTCAAGGAGCAGGTGTCGCAGCTCTCGCGAAGCAGCCTGACGGTCCAAAGCCTCGAGGCGTTTGGCGCGCTAGTCTTGGTTCGCGACGAGGTCGAAGCGTGCGAGATTGCCGAGTCGTTGGCGCCGGAGCATCTTCACATCGCGACGCAGTCGCCCGAGCAGTTTGTCGACCGGATTCCCAGCGCGGGTGCCGCGTTTCTCGGGCATTATACGCCTGTGGCGCTAGGCGATTACGTGGCAGGTCCGTCGCACGTCCTACCGACCGGAGGCACAGCCAAGTGGGCCTCAGGATTAACGGCAAACGACTTCCTGCGAACTGGCAGCGTCATTCAGTACACGGCGGAAGCATTGCGGACCGACGCGGAAAATGTGCAGCGATTGGCCGACAAGGAAGGACTTGGCGCACACCGACACAGCATCGATATCCGCCTGACCTAACACGTTGGTCCTAGCGGGCGATTCGCGAGTCGATTGCGTCTCGACGAATCACGCTCGTCCAAACCTTATTTGGAATACGTCCACATCACTGAAGAGTGAGGAATACGACCATGTCGATGGTCCGCGATGAGATAGCCAAGATGGCCGGCTATGCGCCTGGCGAGCAACCGCAAGCCGGCAAGTTCATCAAACTCAACACGAACGAAAATCCCTATCCGCCATCCGCCAAAGTCGCCGCGGCGATTTCCGCGTGTTTGGAGCGGGGCTTGATGAGGTATCCCGATCCGTTCTCGACTCCGTTTCGCCAGCGGGCCGCGGAAGTGTTGGGCGTTGAACCCGATTGGATCCTGTGCGGCAACGGCAGCGATGACATTCTCACCATCGTCACTCGCGCCATGGTCGGGCACGGCGAATGCCTCCGTTTGCCTCGCCCAAGCTATGTGCTTTACAAAACGCTCGCAGCGATTCAGGGAGCGCGCACGGAAGAGATTCAATTTGAAGATGATTGGAGTTTGCCGTCCGCCTTCGGAGCGGCCAAGGACGACGGGACGTTGCGAGTCGTCTTTCTGCCGAACCCCAACAGCCCAAGCGGGACGGTGTTGTCTGCGGACGCGATCTTGAAGCTCGCCGAACGACTCCCCTGCCCTTTGTTAGTTGACGAAGCGTACGCCGATTTCGCCGATTCTAATTGTGTCTCGCTGGTCGCCAAGAATCCCAAGATCATGGTCTCGCGGACGTTGAGCAAGTCGTACGGTTTGGCGGGACTGAGATTCGGCTTCTTGATTGCTCAGCCGCAAGTGATCGAGCAACTCAACAAAGTCAAAGATTCATACAACTGCGACGCGCTATCGATCGCGGGCGCGACTGCGGCCATTGACGATCAAGCGTGGCTGACGTCGAACGTCGATAAAGTTCGGAGCACTCGAGCTGTGCTTGAAACCGGGCTTGCACAACTCGGATTTTCGGTAACTCCCTCACAAGCCAACTTCGTCTGGGCCAAGCATCCCACCGCGTCAGCCGAATCGCTCTATCTCAAGCTAAAACAGGAGCGGGTTCTGGTACGATACATGAACTACGGAAACTGGGGTGATGGTCTGCGCATTAGCGTGGGCGATGATCAACAGAATCAAGTCTGTCTAACCCTCCTAGAGAGTTTTCTTTCGTCATGACAAGTCGAGTTGCCGAGATCGATCGCAAGACTGCGGAAACGAATATCCAGTTGAAACTGAATCTGGATGGTTCGGGCGACGCGGATATCCAAACGGGTGTCGGCTTCTTCGACCACATGCTCGAGCTGTTTGCGCGCCACGCCGTGATTGATCTCAATGTGCGAGCCGTGGGCGACCTGCATGTCGACCAACATCATACGGTGGAAGACGTCGGCATTTGCCTGGGACAAGCGATCAAGAAAGCAGTTGGCGACAAACGCGGAATCCGCCGTTATGGCCATTTCACGCTGCCGATGGAAGAGACGCTCGTCACCGTCGCGGTCGACTTGAGCGGTCGCTACACGATGGTCTTTGGTGCCGAGTTTACCAGTGAAAAGATCGGCGACTTCGACAGCGAACTGGTCGAAGATTTCTGGCAAGCCATGTCAGCCAACGCGCTTTGCAACTACCACGTGCTGATGCACTACGGGCGCAACAGCCACCACATTAGCGAGGCGATTTTTAAGGCCTCCGCGCGGGCGTTTCGAATGGCCGTTGAAAAAGATCCGCGAGTGAGCGGCGTGCCCAGCACCAAAGGCACCTTGGGCTAGAATGCTCAGCGAGTGTCTGGCCGAGACCCGGGTAAGCCGAAACTGATCGCAAATCGGACTTGGCGTCTAGCCGTCGGTCTTTTGGATATCCAAAGATAGGTCGTTAGATCCGGCTTCCAGTTGACGCTTGAAGATGAATTCCTTTTTCACAGCGAGGCCATCCACTTTCGCCGCTTCGCCTTCTTCACCCGTTGCCGGCGATCCATTTTGCAATTCATAGGTGGTAACTGTAATTGTGTAAAAGCCGGGCGGTATCCCTTCGCCAGCATCTATTTGGACTTCGCCGTTTTCCAAAGTGATTCCAAAGAACTTAGCGTTGTCGTCCGTTTTATGCTCTAGCTGAACGTCGGCTTCGACGACAGGATTCGAACCCGAGTTAATCTCGGCATCGATTGTCGCGACAGGTTTTGAGCTACAGCCGACGAACAGTAGTAGTGCACAAAGCATAAGACAACGATGAATTGAGCTGTTCTTGCTCATTCGAACGTCGCTTCCCTGCCATCGTTCCTTATACCGAGATAGCGAAACGCACTCAGTTCAGTGTTGAAGGCGATGGTTCGAGTCGACGCGTCCGCCAATGTGGCAGTGATCCCGCCAGGATGGGACGAACCGAACTGGTGGTGGGTAAGCCTGCCGTGCCGCGCTCGATCAATAAGGTCATGCTGGGGTGTCTTACTGGTTGCCCGAACCACGTCGTCGGCCCAACCCGAAAGGTAGCATGACTCGTTGTCGCCCCAGTAACCCTGTTGACCGTGGTCCAAAAAGGCCAAGTGAATGCGTGCTTCGCCGAACATGAGCGTGTTAGACGTGCCATCCATGATTGATTTGAATTTGATCCAATACGTTCGGCTTCGTGTGAAGACGCCGTTGTTGCCGGTGCCTCGACTGCCAGCGTAATCCGATTTGGCGCCTCCCCGGTACAGTCGCACGCTCCGTCGAGACGGGCAATACAGTGTGCCGATCGTGGTCTTGTTGAGCACGGCACGATCCCGCAGACCGCTGTAGTACGCTTCGTCTTGCTCGATAAACGGAAGCAGATGAAACGGCCAGTTATATCGGTCGACGCGGCCTACGTCTGGCGAGCAGCAATTGCGGGGGCCGTTGTCGCCCGCAGTCGGGAACGCCTTATGCGAATCGTGATAGCTGTGAACGGCAAGGCCGAGTTGTTTGAGATTATTCGTGCAGCTCGTTCGACGAGCGGCTTCTCTCGCAGCTTGGACTGCAGGCAAAAGCAAGGCAACAAGAATACCAATAATGGCAATCACGACGAGAAGCTCGACGAGCGTGAAAGCGCGACGCATCTTATCCATTTTATCCATCTTCCCGCTCCCCGTAATCAAGGAACCCTGGACATACTGTAAAGCGACAATCTCGACCGATCCCTCCAAGTCTGCTTCATTCTCTGCCATAGATCGTGACCGGTCAACATGATTGATTCAAAGGCGACGGCATCGAAACCGCGTCAAGAATAACGCATCGAACGACCGCATCAACGTTAGCCGTTGACGTAGGTTTCCAGGAATCTGGCGAGCCGATGAAAGTCGCTGTCGGGTTCGATGTAGCGGACCATGGTGACGAGCGTCTCGCGGTTCACCAATTTTTCGAACGGCACGTAGTGCAGTTCCAATTGGCCGGAGACAGAGACCATGACGCCGTTGCGGCCGTCTTCGACAAGGGCTCGGTAGGCGCCAACTCCGAGCTGGCTTCCCAGCATGACGTCAAACGCGTGTGGTTTCGCACAGCGAGATTCGTAGCCGAGCTGCAAGCCGTTGACTTTACGTTTCTTACCGGTTGTCTTTTGGTACGCTTCCGCGACGAGTCTGGCGAACATGCGGCCCAAATTCACTTCGGCGATCGAAATGTGGCCGTGATCGTCACGCGAAACGCCTTCGAGAAACTTACGCGGCAGAAACTCGGCGATGCCCTCAGCCATGACGATGACGCCGTAGTTTTTTCCTTCCTCGTCCCGAGCGACCATGGTCTTTACGATTCGCTCGACGACCTTGTCGACTCGCATGATCGTCCGTGTTTCCGGTTCGCCGCCGCTTGGATTGGGATACTTTTCTTGCTCCGCAAAATCGCCGGAGATGTCTTCCACGCTGATGACAAAACTGGCTTCGCCAGCGATCGCGGCGCCATAGGCGAGCCAGCCGGCGCTACGGCCCATCGTCTCTGTCAAGAAGTACGCGTTGCCCGCCTCGGCATCGTGAATCAAGTTGCGAATTTCGGCAGCCAACGTCTCTGCCGCCGTGAAATAGCCGAACGTAAAGTCGATGCCCATGTAGTCATTGTCGATCGTCTTGGGCAAGTGGACGATTGGGATTCGGTGGGCGTCTTCGGGAAGTCGGTCCTGATACATTTTCAGCTTGTTGGCCGTCTTGAGCGTGTCGTCGCCGCCGATCGAAATCAGCGCGTCGACTCCCAGTGAGCACAGTCCCTCATAGACTCGCTTCAACGGTGCCGACCGCTCGGCGTCGTCCAGATGCTCTGGCGCGTAGACCAGTTTGCCTGGATTGTCGCGAGCGGTGCCGATCAGGATGCCCTGCGAGTTTCGAGTTCTCTTTAGCGTCTTGTGATCGAGCACCATGTAGTCTCGACCTTCTTCGAGCGGTCGATCAGACGAGTAGTCGATCAAGCTCGAATAACCGTGCTTGATGCCAAGCACGTCGACGCCATTTCTCAAGAACGAGACGGCTGCGGTTGAGATCACGGCATTTGCCGCCGGCGCCGGTCCCCCGGCGAAAACGACTGCGACACGTCGAAAGGACGTCTCCGCTTTGGGGGGATTCGAAAGCGCGTTCATGGCCAATTTTCCTACTGCGTGTTGCGCATGGGCGGCAAAGCACACGGCGCTTTTGCTCCCCGCTCGACGCCAATTGTAAAGCGGCGTCGGGGCCGCTGACAAGCATCATTAAGGGCAGACGTCGTCCCTTGCCGCCTTGATGAAGCCGTTTGGGTGAGTTTGAGCGACCTTATTACGCCGTAACGGGTTCTGTGCGTAAACGGGCAGCCGCCAGAGAGTCATCAGAGCGTTGCCAGATCACTCGGAGGATCGATTCGGACGCGAGTGCTTGGCATTATCGAAGCGTATATCGATCCGCTTGGCGATTTCCAACGCCACCTTCTTCGCCTGCTGCGTCTCGCAGTGAAACATGATCTCTCCCGTCACGCTCTCATCGTTCGAGTACCAGCGAAACAGCGTTATCCCCTTGTCGTGAAACGTGATTGCGCCTTCCCAATCGGGGCGAATGAAGAAGACAGCTCGCTCTTCGCCGCCAAAATGTTCGAACCGGCGCATCGTGAGTAGCGCCTTGAGTCGTTGCGTTTCCGCGGATGACATGTCCGAGCGACTCTGGCTCGGCTCGACGCTGTATATCAGTCGTCACCATTGGGTTTCGGGCGCGACGTCGAGGTCGCGCTTTTCAAAGGCCGCCAACTCAGCCCGAATGGTGGCTCGAGTAGAGTTCGCACCAAATTCAAGAACGCCGATATCGAACGTGCTATTGATGAAGGCGAAACGTTTCCCTTTTTGGGTCGTCTCATATTTCTCACCCGTCGGAAGATAAAGAACGACGGGCGAGGTGTCCGGCTTCACTCTTTGCCAGTTGTCGTCAACAGGAGTCGGCGGCCCGCGCAATTCCTCGTACGGCACAGCTTCCATTCCCTCGAATTGCACACTGGCGAAGACCAGAATATCAGCTGCTCCCAGCAGACGTAGATGAAGATGGTTGGGCGAACAAAGAGCAGACCAGAGATCGCGAATTCTAACAGCAGCCGAATGCGGACACTCGACGTCGTCGGCGTCAGACGGGCGTTCTGCAATTCATGATCGCCTTTGGGCCTGACGCTGTTGTCGAGCTTAGGTGGATCGCTGCTAGGCGTGTCTGAATTCAATTCGGCCTTTCGATCTTGAGTCACTTACGCCCTTCGGGGCAACGCGCGGCCGCCCGGTGACGCACACAACATGGCCGTTTCGACTAGTAGAGCGACATCGAAAGTTTTCGACGATACTCGCTGACCATTTCGTCGTCGGTCAGCACTCGCAAAACGTCGATCATCAGCAGCCGGGCCGTTTCGCCTGTGTCGCGTCGGTCGCGGGTGACGAGAGTGAGACAGTGATCGAGCGCGGGTCGAAAGTCCTTGGTCGCGGCCAAGCCCTGAGCGAGCGCGAGCAGCGCGTCGTTGTCTTCGGGATTCTTGTCGACTGCCGCTTGGAGCGGGGCGATGTCGACGGCGCCTTGTATCGCGAATTGTAAGGCGGACTTAACCGTCTCGGCTTCTGGCTCGAGAAAGCCTCGCTCTTCTAGCGATGTGATCAGCTCTTGCGCCTCGGCGGCATCGTCTTGGGCCAAACGAACTCGCGCCAATCCGATTTTGGCCTCCGCATGTTCGGGATTGTTCTTTAGCAAACTTCGATAGGCAGCCTCGGCACCCGTCGGACTTGTCTCCTCGATGCGAACCGCCTCGGCGTACGTGCTCACATCGACGATCCGCATGATCCATTCGCGGAGTTGCGGTTCAGGCATTCCGCCCACGGTGGCGTCGACCACTTCGCCATCGACGACGGCGAACAGAGCCGGTACGGAAGAGACGTTGAAATGCGCGGCGGCGTTGGCAGCTTGACTCGTTTCCGCTTTGACAAGCACAAACTTGCCGGCGCATTCTTCGGCCAGGTGTTCCAGCACCGGTGTGAGTAACTTACAGGGTTCGCACCAAGTCGCCCAAAAATCGACAATCACTGGCGCTTCGTGCGATCGATGGAAGACTTCGACCTCAAACGTCGCGTCCGTTGCATTGCGCACGAAACTCGACGATTCGGCGTTCGTCGTCGAGTCATCATTCCCGGCTGCGTTTTGGGTGTCATCAGGGTCGCTGTTACGGTCGTCGCTCATAGTGCTCGGCTTCTCCAATCAGTTTGAAGGTGTTTGGTCGGTGATTGTAGCACTTTGACGACGAATGGGAGGCGGACCGGTTGCGAACCCATCCCGCTTTGGCTCACAATATTGCCATTCCAAATCGGCGACCGTTCGCGTTTGCGAAACGAGTTCGGCGATCAAAGCGAAATCGCCGGGCGACTCCGGCAACGGTCTTTTTAGGAGGACCACATGCAATTGCTCGACTATACCGTGTTGCTCGGCTACTTCGGCATCATGATCGGAATCGGCGTCTACACGTCGATGAAGATCAAGAAGCAAGAAGACTTCTTCATGGGCGGCCGCTCGTTCGGCAAGCTGATGCAGACGTTTGCGGCGTTCGGTGCCGGCACGGGGTCAAGCGATCCGGTCAACACAGGTCGGACCACATTCACTGGCGGAATGAGTGGCATGTGGAGCGTGATGTATTGGCTGTTCGTGACGCCTTTGTATTGGATCAGCGGCGTGTGGTACCGCCGAATGCGGCTGCTGACGTTGGGCGACTGGTACGTTGAGCGTTACGAGTCCAAGGCGATGGGCGCGGCCTACGGTGTGTTTGGCATCTTATTCATGATGGTCTACGGATCGATGTTGTTTTCGGCCATCGGCAAAGTCGCGGCACCGATCATCGGAGCGAGTGAGATCTCGCTGCTTGGATCGATGGTGCCAATCGAGTATTTGCTGGTTCCGATCATCGGCGTCGTCGTGCTGGCTTACGGAATCGCCGGAGGGCTGGAAGCGGCCTATTACACCGACCTGATTCAGGGCCTTTGCATCATCTTGCTTTCGGTCTTGCTAATCCCGTTCGGCCTTTCCGCTCTGGTTGAGAAATTCGGCGCGCCCGGAGACGGGATGCTGGACGGATTTCGGCTGATGCACGAGCAGGCGCCCAAAGAGTTCTTTTCCGTATTGGGTTCCGGAGCCGGTGCCGAGTTTCCTCTGCACCGGATTATCGCCGTGGTCTTGATCAACGCGGTCGGCATCGTCGTGCAGCCTCACTTCATCGTCACTGGCGGCGGATCAGCCAAGGACGAATGGAATGCTCGAGTCGGTCTTGTCGTTGGCAACTTCCTCAAACGATTCTGCACGATCGGCTGGGTGCTCACCGCGCTGATCGCACTGGCGCTTTTCTCCGATCACCCCGAGTTGGTGGCGGACGCGGACAAGACGTGGGGAGTCGCCTCGAGAGAGCTTTTGGGGCCGGGCCTGACCGGTTTGATGTTGGCCTGCCTGCTGGCCGCGCTGATGAGCAGCATCGATGCCTATATGGTGGTCGGGTCCGCGCTGGTTGTCCGCAATATTTATGCGCCTTATATCAATCCGAATGCGACTGACAAACAGTATTTATCGATTGGCCGCTGGACAGGAGTTATTGTCGTGGGCGGCGCCGTCATTATCTCGCTAACGATGATGGACGTGTTCAAGCAACTGCAGCTGACCTGGATTTTTCCGGTTGTCTTCGCCGCGCCGTTTTGGATCGGCATGTTTTGGCGACGAGCCACGACGACGGCGGCTTGGGCTACCGTCGCTTTCTGTGCGTTGACCTTTTTTGTGATTCCCATGTCAGCTCCGATTTTTTCGCCCGGTTTGCGGACGTCTCCCGATTTTTTGGCCACGACAGACAGAATCGAAACCACGTCATCGCGGCTCACTTCACCGTCAGATATGGCGAAACGCAACGCTCAGATCAAACAATGGGATTTGGACGCGGAAGCCGCCAAAGGCGATGAGCAAGCTCTCGAAAAATTGGGCGATCGGCCGAGCGAACAAGAGGTCGGCGAACCGATGACCGTCGTCTCGGTGATCCAGCCCCGATCGGTTTTCTGGAAGGATGGACTCGAGCCGATTGACGACGCCGGCAATCTGCTCGAGGGGATTGGACTTACCGTTGTGTCGACCGAAGAGACCGACAACGGAACGGTTCGTCGTTATAACTATGCCAAGGGAATCAAGCTTCGCGGCAAAGGGAGTTTTCAGCTCGACTTTCTTCTCTATCAGTTGGCCGGAGTGAAACTGGAATCGTTGTCGAACGCTTTTCTCGCAACGCTGGAACTCCCGCCGAAGATCCTGACGCCGTTTATGGTGATGATTTTGATCAGCCTGGTGACGCGACGAAATTCGAAGGATGCGCTTGATCGGTATTACGCCAAGATGAAGACCCCGGTCGACATTGATCCCAAGGTGGATGAAGAAAACCTCAAGAACGCCTACAAGAACCCCGAAAAGTTAGAATCCAAGAAAATGTTCCCAGGGACCTCATTCGAATTCCGCAAGCCGGACCGAGTCGACATAATTGGCTTGTTGGTCTGCTTCTTCGTCTGTTTTGCCGTCATTGGGTTGGCCGCTTTGGCTGCGAATATCCAGTTTTAGACTTCGGCGCTGGCCATCTAACGCGGCGTTGTGAGATGGCTGCGTTGCAAGATGCCGGCGATTTGAGACGTCGCTTTCGTTCGAGACGAAGTCTCGCTCTTATCGCCTGAGACACAATTTTTTGCCGGAGAGATGCATGACTCGGTTCGCAGAACGCCGCAACAAGCTACGACGGACGATTCGCAAGTCGGGCGTCGATGGGATGCTTGTCACCAACGAGGTCAATGTGACCTACCTGACGGGATTCACCGGCGACTCGACCTATTTGCTGCTTACGGCGGATGCCGCCATCGTGTTGAGCGACACTCGGTATGACGAGCAGCTCGAGCGTGAGTGCGGTGAAATGGAGCGGATGATCCACGGCACGCCAGTCACGCTGGATCAGCAAGTCGCCAAGGCCGCGGCCAAGAACAAAGTCTCGACGTTGGCGTTTGAATCGTGTTCGGTAAGTCACCGTGCGTTCCTGCAGTTGGGCGATTCGCTTTCGGGAGTGGAGCTGGCACCGACCAGCGACATCGTCTTGCATCAGCGGGAAATTAAAGACAAGACGGAAGTGGCTGAGATACGCGAAGCGGTTCGGCTGGCGGAAAAGACGTTCGCCGTCATCATGGCTCAGATGACAGGCGATCAAACGGAACTTGAAATTGCCGCCAACATCGAACATCAGATTCGGCGGTTCGGCGGGCGTGGCTGCAGCTTTGCCCCCATTGTGGGTGTCGGACCGAACGCCGCTCTGCCCCACTACAGCCCCGGCGACACGCCGATCTCGGCGGCTCCTTTCGTGCTGATTGATTGGGGCGCGCAGTCGGCTGGCGGCTATATGAGCGACTTGACGCGAGTTTTGGTCACGGCTAAAATCTCGCCCAAACTCGAACGCATATATGGAGTTGTGTTACGAGCACAGGAGCAGGCAATCGCCAAAATTCGACCTGGCGCGAAAATGGGCGATATCGACGCGGCCGCAAGGAAGGTGATCACGAAAGCGGGCCACGCGAAGCATTTTGGACACGGTCTCGGACACGGTTTTGGGCTGGAAATCCACGAACAGCCTCGTTTGTCGCCAACTCAAGATCGTGAACTCAAGGCAGGAATGGTCGTTACAGTGGAGCCAGGGATCTACCTTCCCGGATGGGGAGGAGTTCGAATTGAAGATGACATTTTGGTAACCCGTTCGGGGCATGAAGTGTTAACCCATGTCTCGAAGGATCTAGCTGATTGTATTGTTTAGGCTTCGTGGCTTGATTTGAGACGCTTGCGATGAGATGGCTCTCATGACGAGAAGCCCTCAAGATAGGATGTTTCAAACAGGCTCGTTGTCTAATGGCCGCGTACCGGCGATAACGTTTCTTACTGCACAACCTTGCGACAACTCGGAGAATGCGAATGTCCGATTCCGGGAAGCCCTACGACCTGGATCAGATACGGGAATTGGCCGAGCTCATGAAGGAGAGTGAGCTCAGCGAATTGGAATTGCGTGACAGCGGCCGGCGGATTCGACTTCGCCGCGGCGGAGATGCTCCGCTTCTCGCTGCCGCTCCGCAACCGGCGGCCGCCGCGCCGACGAATGCGCCTGTAGCTGAAGCGTCAACGGATGACGAGGCGAACATCGCCTACATCACGGCTCCGATGGTTGGCACATTTTATGTAAAGCCCAATCCCAAGGCGGCGGCCTATGTTAAGGTTGGCGATCACGTCGACCACGACACGACCGTTTGCATCGTCGAGGCCATGAAGGTCTTCAACGAGATTCCGGCAGAAGTTCAGGGCAAGATCGTGGCCGTGCTTGCGGACGCCGATGCACCCGTCGACTTTGGGCAGAAGCTTTTCCGTGTGGATACCAGCGGCTAGTGGAAACAGCGGCTAGTGGAAACAGCGGCTAGTGGTGTTGGAATGGGAGACCGCAAGTCGAGCGAGGCATCGCCGTCTTCTCTCCATTATCCCGAAGCGGTTCCAATTGAGATTCACGGCATTCGTTGGACGCGTCGCCACCGACCGCGGGGCCGCGATTAGAACCGGCGAAGTCCTTCAACCGATTCGCTGAAACGTCGAACCCCGACTGCAAGTTGAGCTATGTATAATCGCATCTTGGTTGCCAATCGCGGCGAAATCGCACTTCGAGTCATCCGCGCCTGCCGTGAGATGGGGATCGAATCTGTCGCTGTCTACAGCGAAGCGGACCGCGACGCGTGCTATCTGGATTTGGCCGACGAGGCGTACTGCATCGGCCCGGCCAAGTCGGCTCAAAGCTATTTGAAGATCGACCAGATCATCAGCGCGGCCGAAGTGGGCAACGTCGATGCGATCCATCCGGGCTACGGGTTCCTGGCCGAGAACGCTCATTTCAACGAAGTCTGTCGGCAATGTCAGATCGACTTCATCGGGCCGAATCCCGCCGCCATGACTCAGTTGGGTGACAAGAACGAAGCCCGGGATTTGGCCAAGTCGGCTGACGTGCCGGTGGTTCCTGGAAGCGACGGCCTGATCGAGAGCGACGAAGAAGCCCGCCGCGTCGCGCGCGAGATCGGTTTTCCCGTTCTGATCAAAGCCACAGCCGGCGGCGGCGGCAAGGGCATGCGAGTCGCGGAGGATGAGAGCGTTCTCGAGACTGCGATTGGGCAGGCTCAAGCGGAAGCGGAAGCGGCCTTCGGCAATCCGGCGATCTACATAGAGAAGTTCGTTGAGCGACCCAGGCACGTCGAAGTTCAGATCATCGCTGATCATCACGGCAATGTCGTCCACTTGTGGGAGCGAGATTGTTCGACGCAGCGACGCCACCAAAAACTGATCGAAGAGAGTCCGGCGCCGAAACTCCCCGCGGAAACTCGCGAGGCCATGTGCGCCGCCGCGGTTCGACTGGTTAAGAAGGCCAATTACACGAACGCGGGAACGGTCGAATTTATCGTCGATAAGGATAACAACTTTTACTTTATCGAAGTCAACGCCCGCATTCAGGTCGAGCATCCTGTTTCGGAGATGGTGACGGGCATCGACCTGATCAAGTCGCAGATTCGAGTTGCCGCGGGCGAAGAACTCGGCCTCGTTCAAGAAGACATCAAGCTCGACGGAAACTCGATTGAGTGCCGAATCAACGCCGAGAACCCTCAGCGAAATTTCCAACCTTGTCCGGGACTCATCAAAGGCATGATCGCCCCGGGTGGCCTCGGCGTTCGCTGGGACTCGCATGCTCACGCCGGCTATTCCGTGCCGCCCTATTACGATTCGATGATAGGCAAGCTGATCGTGCACCGTCCAACTCGCGATGAGGCGATTCAGTGCATGCTGCGGGCGTTGGATGAATTGCGAGTCGAGGGAATCGCCACGACCGCCTCCTTCCACCGTGAAGTCTTGCAGAACGCCGAATTCGTTGAAGGTGGAATCGACACGAGTTTCGTGGAACGAACATTCCAACTCGACTAGGCATTCCTAGATTGAGCGGCAACCATGTTGTAGCTCCGGGGCGGCTTGCGGCAATTGGCGTCCATCGATTGGCTGCCGTGAAATCGCTTTTCGAGGCTACGGTCGAATTTACATGCGGGTCTTCCTCTTCGATATCGACGGAACGCTGATCCACTCGGGTGGCGCTGGTCGCGCTGCGATCAACATTGGGATGTCCCAAGCGTTTGCGGTCGACGCCACAAGCGAGTTTGATTTGGGCGGCCGCACCGATCGCGGGATTGCCAGCGAGCTATTCGAGGCCCACGACATCGAACCGACCGATGCCAACTGGCGTCGCTTCATCCGAGCCTATTTGGGTGCACTGCCGGGCAGGCTGCAAGTCATGGGAGGCAGCGTGCTGGCCGGCGTCGATCCGTTGCTGTCGACGTTGGCCGACATGACCAACGCTCACGTGGGGCTGTTGACCGGCAACATTCGCCGCGGGGCGGAAATCAAGCTGAACCATTTTTGCCTGTGGGACTATTTCGATTTCGGCGGGTTCGGCGACAATTCGCCGAAACGCGATGAGGTGGCCCAAGAGGCGGCCGACGACGCTCGACAATCCTTGTCCGCCAATCTCCGCAACGACCAGTTTTGTGTTATTGGCGATACGATTCTCGATGTCCGCTGCGCTAAGGCCATTGGCGCCAAATCGGTTGCCGTCTGCACCGGCTCCGGTTCTCGCAGTCAACTCGAGGCCGAGCATCCCGACTTGCTTCTAGAGAGTCTCGACACGGACGAGCCGTGGTGGCGAGACGTGTGATTGATGACGCCGACTAAACGCACTGCCTCAGTCGCCTTTCGCTCCGCGAAAGTGGCACCGACGTCGATGCCATATAGCCGCGTCTGCCTCGATGCGTGACGGTCGAGGACTGTTCCTGTTCGTCGCCTTTTCACCGTCGACCCTAAATGCTTCTAAAACGTTTTCAGTGGGGCGAGCAGATTTCGACCTAACCTTATAGGCGAGGCATGTTGTCGGTTTACTCGGTCCGGTTGCTCCGATCATGTCGGTTGTCTCGGGCAACGGCCGTCGAACCAGTTCAAGATGGGAAGGGTCGATGATGGAAGCGGCCGCTAGGGTCAGTTTTTCTAGTCGCGGTCTACGACTATTTGGGGCGGCCGTTTCGCTGGTGGTTCTCTCGCTTGGCTGCATGAGCAGCAACCGCCTCGCCGGCCAACACGACTCGAATCAGCCCGAGCCCGTTCCCCATTCGGTTGTCGACGCCTACGCGGAGCAATTCATAGCGGCCGTGCGTTCGCCCGAGCCGTTGTCGGTTACCGACTTGCTCGAATGGGACCGGATCCTCAAAAACGCCTCGGGCGGCGCGTCGTTGACGGCTGCTCAGCTCGCGGCGTTTCAGCACGGCGCCCGAAGCTCCTGCGAAAAGAATGGTTTGGCGGCCGAATTGAGAGAGTTGCAGGCTCGCGGCGGGGCGGTTGAGTACGTCCGAGCCCGAGATGACGGAGATGAAACGCGCGCAATCTTTCGCTTGACCGAAGCCGACGGCGGCGGGCTGAACTATCTTGAGGTTGTTGTTCATCCGGACACAGGCGAAGCCGGCTGCCGCGGAATCGACGTCTTCAATTACCTCTCGGGCCAACGATTGTCGGAGCGTGTCAAGCAGATCGTGCTGATGACGACCGATGCGAGCGGGAAGCTTGCAATGACCGCCAATGGCGAGGGCGACGAAGAAACTGCCAACCTCGACTACTTCGTTGAGCTCTCTAACGCCGCTGCCAAGAACGACGACCGCAAGGTGATTGAGCTGTTCAAGGCGTTGCCCGACTCGTTAAAAAGCGACCGTTCGCTTCTTCTCATGTTCATTCGAGCATGCGGCCGGAGAAACGAACGCGACTATGTCTCGGCCTTGAAGTTTTTTCAATACAAGCACGGCGACGACCGGTCGCTCGACATGCTGCTGTTCGACGCCCACTTTGTCAGCCAACGCTTCGACGAGGCGCTTGAGTCTCTCGATAGGCTAGAGGCGGCCGTCGGCCGTGACTCGCAACTCGACGTCTTGCGCGCCAGCGTCTACATTGCGCAACGAGACTTCGACTCAGCGAAGACGTCGATCGACGGCGTCATCGAGAAGCAGCCGGACATGGAGCACGCCTACTGGGTGGCCGCGACGATTTCGCTAAGAGCTAGAAAGTTTGGCGAGACAACCAGGTTGCTCGACCGGATTCGTCAACGATTCGACGCCGACACGACTGACTTGACCAAGCTCGCGGAGTACTCCGAATATGTCGCGTCGCCGGAGTACAAATCGTGGGTCAACGCCCGCTTGAAAAAGTTGGCGAAGCAAGACCCGGAAGAGATCACGGACGCCGAACCGCCGGCGAGCGAGGCCGGTGCATGAGCGCCGCCGACGCATGTTGACCGGCTGCCAAGTTAGCTCGTACAATCAGACGCGCCGACGAGCTGCCACCCTTTCCGTGATTCCTCCTCCCTAAATCCACTCGCTCAAACTCCCGAATGCGCACCGATTGAGCGTCGCTTGCGGCGACACGCACCCTTTGAAAGGCGCGGACAAATGCCCAATTACCTAGTGGTCGAATCGAGCCAGGAGAGCGGCCGGCGTTACGAATTGGGGCGAGGCCAGCACGTGCTCGGCCGGAATCCCGATTGCCACATTGTGATTGAGGCCGTCGCGGTAAGCCGCAAACACGCTCAAATCACGTTCGATGAAGACGGCTACTTCGTCCAGGACCTGGAAAGCCGAAACGGGACATACGTCAACGAAGAGCCGGTGCAGGGAACTCGGAAGTTGAAGCATGGCGATCTTGTTCGGATTTGCGACGTCGCATTTTCCTACTTTGGCACCGAGGACTCGTGTCTTGAGTCGAGCAGCGAATCGTCGTCGAAAAGCGGGCAACTGGTCGTTGACGATCTAGCGAATGCCACGGTTCTGTCCAAGCTGGATGTTTCCTCCAATCGTGGCGGCATTCGTTTGTCGGCAAGTTCCGACGCCAAACTGGCCGCCATGCTCGAGATCACTGGTAGCCTCGGCCAGACCGTTGCGATCGACGACGTCTTGCCGAAAGTGCTCGACAGCCTGTTCAAGATCTTTGTGCAGGCCGATCGCGCCTTTGTGATTCTGGCTGACGCTCAAGGCAATCTCGTTCCCCGGTACTCAAAGCTGCGGCGCGACGACGATAACGACACGTTGCGAATTAGCAGCACGATTGTTAGCGAAGTCGTCGAATCAAAACGGGCCATTCTCTCGGCGGATGCGTCGAGCGATTCGCGGTTTGAACTGAGCGAAAGCGTGACGAACTTTCGCATTCGGTCGATGATGTGCGCGCCGTTGATCGACAGCATGGGCGAAGTTTTGGGCGTGTTGCAAATCGACACCAATGATCAAAAGAAGAAGTTCGAGAAACACGACCTCGAAGTGCTCAATAGCGTCGCGTCGACCGCCGCGATTGCAATCGAGAATGCCGACCTGCATGAGCAAGCTTTGGTGCAGAGGGAGATGTCGAGAGATCTCGAAGCGGCTCGCGTGATCCAACAGAGCTTCCTGCCCACCGTGCGGCCGACGCTCGACGCCTACGAGTTCTTTGACTACTACAGCCCGGCTTCGCAAATCGGCGGCGACTACTACGACTATATGACTCTCCCCGACGGACGCCTCGCCGTGCTCATCGCCGATGTCGTGGGACACGGTGTGGCCGCGGCATTGCTGATGGCCAAGCTCTCGACAGAAGCTCGTATCTGCCTCGCCACATTTCCCGAGCTCGACGAAGCCGTCACGCAACTCAATCACCGTTTCAGCCGCTCACCCGTGAGTCGCTTCGCGACCATGCTTGTTCTGGCGCTCGACCCCACGACACTTCAAATCACGATCGTAAACTGCGGACACATGCCCCCGATAATCCGCCGCAAAGATGGCTCGATTGACCAGCCCGGCGGCGAATTGGCAGGCATTCCGATCGGCATCTCTGACGACGTTCAATATCAAAAGTGTGTTGATCGTGTTGACGAAGGCGACGTCGTCGTTCTTTACACGGACGGATTGAGCGAAGCGATGAACGAGCAGGATGAGTGGTATAGCATGGAACGCGTCAAGCAATTCATTGCCGGCTCCGATTTCACTTCGCAGCGAATGGGGCAAGAGCTTATCGACGACGTTCGAGAGCACGCGGGCGATGGCGAACAAAACGACGACATGTGCCTGGTCTGCTTTGGCCACCGAGCCGTAGAGGCTCTGGACACGGACATTCGCCATACTGTGTCGTAGCGGCCTCTGTCAGCGACCGTCAACGGAATGGCGTTGCTCAAAACATAACTGCGGCAGGATGCCCATGCCATGTAGCTCTCAGCACCAGTCCAAGCGGTTAGCGGCAGCGGAAGAGACGTCGAGCTGCTTTGCAATTCGGCTGAGCCACGGTAGGGCAAAAGAACGGCTCGATTGTGCTTGGGGCGCCGGCGAGCGGTCTTGGTTTTCCGTCGATGTTTACCAACCAGATGTTTCGGTAACGGACGGGATCTCGGTGGTTTTGGAAGAGGATTTCGCCGGGCGAGTCGGATTCCTTTTTGCCTGCGCCAGTCTTGTTTTTGATTTCGTAATCATTGTGAATCGGCACGCCGTTGTGGACGACGGTGATGCGAGCTGATTCGGATTTGACGCCGTCAGCGAATCGGGCTGCTCGAAAGAAGATGTCGTATGTTTGCCACTGCAGCGGCGGTAAGCACATATTGACGTCGGGCCGTTTCTGTTTGTAGAGACCGCCGCATTCGTTTTCGACACCCTCGAGTCCAAACGAATCGAGGACTTGGACTTCGTAGCGTCGTTGAATGTAGATTCCCGAATTGCCGCGCGCCTGTCCGCTCGAATTCGGCATGAAGGGAGTCTTGAATTCGACGTGTAAGCGAAAATCCCCGACTTTCTTTTCGGTGGAGAAGCCGACATCCAACAGCCCTTCATCCACTTTCGCGTCCGCCAAGCCATTCGGTTCGCCGTCAAACAGGACGTCGGAGCCGAAGGCCGGGACGAGGCCCATTGTCGGGCTGACTCGAACCACTCGCGTGAGCTCGCCCACTCGGCGTCCATCGCGGCGCACCCACGCTCGGCCGCTAGTCACCTCGATCTCCGAGTTCGCGTCGGCCAGTCGAACGGCGTCACCCAGTTTGCCGCCCGTGTAAAGTGACTTTTCCGTTTGATTCCAACCTGTGCCCGGCAGCCCGCCCGGATAGCCAACCGCAGCAAACTCGCCCAAGCCCTTTGCAATGACTTGCAACCCGACGAATCCTTCACCCTCGACCTGTCCGCGGTATTCGCCTTGGAATAGATAGTCCTCACCCGCGTCGTCGACGTTGGTGAACGCAATTCGTTCCTTGGTCTGGGCAAGCGAGAAACATGGCGCGACACACAAAACCAGGGTCGCGAGGCAAACTGAACGAAAAGTCATGCTGTCGATCTCCGTGCGCAAGTGGGCAAGCAATCGTTCAATATTAGTTCCAACGGCCGACGGGCGCCCAAGTTTACGCCAGAATTCTACATCAAGAATTCGCTGCGGAATTCGCCCAAACGGGTGAGGATTGGCTTCGGTTTGAAGTTAGAGTCAAACAAGCCTGAGTGTGGGAATTCGTGGAGATTTGCGTCGGCCAGCTGGTTCCAAATAATGCCGTGGACAGCCGGTTTGGCGAGCAGTATTTCCACCAGACGAGGAATCCTTGACTGCATATCTTGGCTGGCCACCGTGCGGATCCGCGAATCGGCTCTTGAATCCTCGGTGACCTGATCTGGGCAACTGAGCACGACCAGCAGTGGGAGTCCGAGCATGCTCCAGCGGTCGATCTGGCGGCTGATTTCCAACAAGTTTCGCGGCAGCGTTCCGCCGGGGGAGTACCCCAAGTTCATTTCCAGGCCCAGTCCGGCTGTGCCCAGGTCGGCGCGAATCATCGTATCGGCAAATTGCAGAGGCGATAATTCCATGTCGTTGTGAGAGAGGTATTCGCCCCAAGGCTGGTCGAAACTAACGACCGTTGGCGTTTGAGGGTCGAGCTTTCGGACGGCTTCGGAGCTTCCCACAGCCAGTCGCAATCGCTGCTCTTCGCTAAGCGCCAAGTGGCTGGTCACATTAAGCCGAGCGCTGACCTGCCAAAGGTGGACTTGTCCGCGATAGCGGTTGACCGCGTTGGTGATGAACTGAATCAGCAAGCTCGCCAGCTGATCAAAATCGTCTTCCCAAAGGTAGATCCAGTCCGGCGTCGAGAAACGGTCCAGCCGCAATAGCGGTCCCGCGCAGACTCTCAGTCCGTTCGACTGGCACCATTGAACTTGTCGGTCGATTGCGTCCCAGCAGTATTCGCCGGCGTTGGGCTCCACGTCCTTCCAGCGGATGCCGATCGAGGCCGAATTGAATGCCGTCGAGACTTGCTGCTGAACTTTTGGATTGTCGGGTAGATCGTCGAGGGTGCAGGCGAGCAGAGTGGGTAGTTTGTTCGCTTGGGCGCGACGCGTCGCCAATAGTTGCTTGGCGTATTCCGCGGCGAGTTCGTCAATCGAGCTGACCGCCATCTCGATCGACTGGGCGGAATGAGAATATGCCGTCTCTGGCTCGCGCTGGTGCAAGGTCGCGGCATCGACAAACAGCGACGTGGCCCCGCGCATTTGTTCGCGAAGCGAGTCCGGGACTTCGAGCCCCGCCTGGCTCCAATCGGCCGCTTGGCTGCGAACGCGATTCACTGTTCCGCGGGCCAACTCCACCGCCAGGTGATACGGCGTCTCTTGCTCTCTCAAGCTCGTTGTCGAAAGCACGGTTGCGCCGAGCGACTCGGTTTTCCAAGGGATGAACAGGCTGCCTGATTCTTCAACATCCCGCTCGACGGTGAGGACGCCGTCCTCCAAGCTGTTGCGGCTCCGCCAGGGCGTTCCCTCCAGCCCTGCCAAATACGCGCATTCGACCTCCCAGTTTCCGACTTCCGGTCGATTCAGCGTGTCAAATCGCATCCGACCCATTCAAGGATCCCCATCCCGTCATCGCGCACCCAGCAAAACGCTCAATTGTAGCAGAGGGCGGCGGGGGGGACTGCTAGCGGCCAAACAGATCGAGTTTGATAGACCCTGACTACTGTTGTTCCGTTTTCTTGTCGGTCACGCCCCTCGACGCCGTTTCGTTTTCCGCATGTTTGCGGGCGCGCATTGCCGATGCCTTCGATGGCCGCACGATTTTAGTCAAAAAGACGGAAGTGGTTCCTATCGATTGCGTCGTCCGCCGATACCTCAACGGGTCCGGGTGGCGCGAATATCGAGCCTCGGTGTGGCCAACCGCCTTGGTTGCTCACGTTCCCTCGTCTGCCTCTGGAGAGCTGGCTTCGTGCCATTGCCGCAGCAGTTTCGCGCGAATTTGGTTGCCCAGCGATTGAGGCGATTCGTCGACAAGCAGAATGCGTCTGGCCGCTTCGATGTCGCCTCTCGATTCATAGACCCTGGCAAGGTTGTAGTTTGCCCCGCTGACCCAAGGATTCGATTCGCCTGTTTGGATGGTTCGGCGGTCGAGCCACTGCGAGGCGGCGTTGTAGTCTCCCGATTCAAAGTGCACCAGGCCGATCCAATAGCTCGCGTTTTGCTTGCCGGAACGCAATTGCAGTTCGGCGCTGCGGAGACGATTCGCCCAATTGGCGTCGGTTTCGCGCGGGCCTCGAACGAGTCCGGTCTTTTTCTGCGTCTTGGGGTCTGTAGCCAGCTTGGCAAGGGTTTCGTCATCGACTCGAAAATCCATATACGAGCTCTTGGCGCCCGCATCGAAATCGTCGCTCGAGTTGTCTGAAAACACGCCGCGTAGGTGCAGGCGCCGACCGCGAATGATAGGACTCAATCCCGGCAAAACAAAGCGTTCTCTTGCGAAGGGAATCGCGCTGGGGTCGTTGTCTTTGAGCCGTTGGTCGAGAACTTTCTGGAACAGGACCGCGTCGAGTGGAACAGTCCAGATCGCGACGTTGGCGATGCCATCGCATTGGCGTAGACGCTGGGCCATCGCCGACGGCTGGACGGTGAGCGACATGCGTCTTCCGCCGGTCAGGTTGGATTCGAGCACGTGCATTCTCTTGGAGACTGCTTCCGGGCTGGCGTCGATCAGGGCCACGACTCGATTCAGATCGTCGGATGAGACTGGGTAGGCATCCGATCCTGATTTAATTTGGCCGAGCACGTTCGGGTCTTTGCGCGCGTCACTCAGCGTGGCGATACCGCGACCGTCTGCGTTCGGAATCGGCAGCCCTAACTCGGAATCGAATAGATAGAGCTGTTTGCCAATGCGTACGGCCGTCAACCACGGCTTAATCTGACCGCGCGGCGGATCAACGGCCAGCACAACCGCATCGATGCCTCGCTGTCGAACCAGGCCTATAAACGCCCTCGCTCTCAGCCATTTGTCTCCGTGGCCGTACAGCAATGTCTGGCTGGGGAGATAGCCGTAGCCGGGACCGACTTTCAGTTGTTGTGACGGACGTAAGTTCGTTTGGTCGGCCCGACCCGGCTCGGCGGCGCGCCGTTCCGGCTCTTTGGGTGTCGGGTCGAGCTGAATATTGCGGACGACCCAGTCGAATAAGCGCTGCGTGAGAACGAGCTCGTCAAGCTGGTCGTTTGTAAGCTCGTCCGGGTTTTCGTCTAGCCAAGATTGAAGCCGTGGATCGGCTCGGTTGGCTGCCCAGTTGGCGAGTCCAGCCATCAGGTTGGCCGATTCGACGTAGTACATGTCGGAAAACGAAAAAGCGTCTTTGGAGATTTCTTCTTCCGCCAGCAAGTGCTTTAGATCGCGAGGCACTTTCGCGAGCATCGGGTCCGCTTTCCAGTAGCTCGGCTTGTCTTGCTGGGCGATCCACTTGTTGAGGTGGTAGGCGGCTTGGGCGGTCGACTTGGTAGGGTCGAACTGATGCATTTGGGTAATGAAATTGAAGGCCGAGTCGAACTCGTCCACTTTGGCTCGCTTCTGGCGTTGAATCGCATCGAGGCGTTTCCTACCCGAAGAGTTGCCGTCGCAACCCGAGAATAGGCAGCAGATTAATGCGAGGGCAACAAAACGCTTCACGACATACTCTCCACAATGGACCGAATGGCCAGCAAACGCTCGACGAGGCCGCCGAGCTGATCGAGTGGAACCATGTTGGGCCCGTCACTCGGGGACTCGGAAGGGTTGGGGTGCGTTTCCAAGAACAGCCCATCCACGCCAATCGCGACCGCCGCTCGAGCGAGTGGCTCGACCATTTCCCGACGGCCTCCCGTCTTCCCACCCAGACCGCCCGGCTGCTGAACGCTGTGGGTCGCGTCAAAAACCACCGGAGCCAGCCGCCTCATGGTGGGCAAGGCACCCATATCATTCACTAATCTACCATAACCAAAAAAAGTCCCACGCTCGCAAAGCAATACGTTGCGACAACCGGCGCCGTTCAGTTTATTTACGACATGCTCCATGTCTTCCGGCGCCAAAAACTGCCCCTTCTTCACATTGACCGCTCGCCCCGTCTCGGCGGCAGCTAACAGCAAGTCGGTTTGACGAGCCAAGAATGCCGGGATTTGCAGCAATTCGCAGACCTCTGCCGCCGCCCTCGCCTGGCTCGGCTCGTGAATATCCGTCGTGACCGGAAGTTGATGTTGAGTGCGGACGTGATCGAGAATTTGTAGGCCCTTGTCGATCCCCGGCCCGCGGTAGCTCGTCAAACTGGTTCGATTCGCCTTGTCAAACGACCCCTTGAAAACCAGCTGAATCGGGAGGTCGCGCGTAACGCTGGCCAAGTGCTCGGCGATTCGCATTGCCGCGTCTTCTGTCTCCAGAACGCAGGGACCAGCAATCAACAGCAAGGACTCGCCCGGCCCGCATTGATAGGGTCCGACTGAAACCGGCCCCTTCGAGCTGGATTGCGAGTCGCCCGACGAATCGCTGGAATGTCCGTCGTGGCTGTCGTTTGGATGGGTCATAACAGTTCAATCGAATTTGATGGTGAAACAGGTTTTTCGTCGAAATGCGCTACGCGGTGATTTTGGCGATGGGGCTCATTTGGCGTTGGCCTGGCGCTCGGTCAACCATTCAGTCGGGGCGAACAACGCCAGACGACCCGGCAAAATACGGACATCGACGGGAAGTGAGCCGCCCGGATCGCCGTCGAGTTGATAATGGGCCTCTCCGTCCGATTCAATTCGCACCTCGGTCGCCAGATCGATTTGGACGTCATCCCAGTGATGGTGCTGTTGAAACACAACTCCCGTCAAATAACGCAGGCCATGCCACAACGACCCCTGCCGAAACGTACAGACGTTGAGCTGCCCGTCAAACTCGCTTGCCCCAGGCGAAAAACTCAATCCGCCGGCGTATCGTGGAAGATTGACTACAAACGTCCATTTCGCTATCGACGGCTGCTCGCTCCCGTTCGTGTAAACCCGCAACTCGGGATATTGGTAGTTGAAAATCGACTCGACGATGGGCTTGGCGTACGACAAATGGTGAATGTGTCCGCTCCGGTTCGCGTCGAGTCGCCTGACCACGTCGGCATCGAGTCCGACGCCGAGCATCAGCAGGAAAAAACGGCCATCGGCTTCCCCCGCGTCCATTCGAACCACATTCCCGTCGCGAATGATCTGGGCCACTTGCTCGGCGGAGGGTCGAATCCCCAGGTGACGGGAGAGAAGATTTTCGGTTCCCAGCGGCAGTATCCCGAGCGGAGTGCCCTCGGGTAGCAGGTTGGCGAGCAGCCCTACCGTGCCATCTCCGCCGCCAGCGACGACTGCTCGCAGGGTCCCGTCGCCGCTCCACTGGCTTGTCAGCTCGACCACCTCGTCGAGGTTTGCGGCCATCCGCGGCTGCAGATCATGCGATTCAAGCTGCTCCATCAGTTCGCGAGCGAGCGGCTCACCTCCTCGCGCACCCGCTTTGGGGTTAAGCGAGATGATCACCCGCTTCTGATCTTCTTGGCATTGGTAGGTCGGGACGATATCCATGATCCGCCAGTTGTAGCGTTTTGATGCACTGCCGTTTATCGCGAGTGTATTATTTTGAAACACACCGTCATGCCAGGCGAACAGCCTGATTTCTCTTGTTTTTCATAAGTTGTTTATGAGTAACCGGTTGCGTATTTGTTTTTCGTGAGATTCGCTTCTTGGCACGTGACGTGCTTTATAGGTGGACCGTCAGTCGATTGTGTCGACTGGCACAGCTGGCCCGTGGGGTCTCTGGTGTAATTTCTTGTTGGATGGTTGCCTTGCCCCTGGCCATTTCAGCTTGCCAATATGTATTGGCGCATCAGAGACCCCCATTTTTTTCATGTGCTCGTGAGTTCGCCTTGTGTCGGTGCCGATTGCTTGACACATTCTTCCGCGAGCGGCCACTGCTGGCTAGAGCATCTTGCTCGGATAACCGTGTGACGGTCCCGGTATGGGCCGTGCCGCGTCGAGCGAGAGGGCTTTCAATGGGCTCATTGCGACGTGTGACCGTTTGCACGCTCTCGACATTGACAATGAGTAAGACGACGATCAATTTTGCGCATCTTGCGAAAGCCGAGGGAATAAAGGCGAGTCACGGTTTGCGAGTCGGGCCGAATGATCCTTTTTCTCCGCATCGAATCGTCATCACGAGGGGCGACGAGGCGATTCGCAGCCTATTGACGGAAAATAGCGAATTATCTACTTTTGTGGTTTCAAGTTTCTTGAACGGTGCCAGCGTAGCTTCAATCGGCAGAGCACCGCATTCGTAATGCGGGGGTTGCGGGTTCGACTCCCGCCGCTGGCTCTTTCTATGGTGCCGCCGTTACCGCCTCTGCAAACTTCCCAACCTCAGGGAGACTCCAACTATGGATGAAGTCGCGACGATCGATTTGAAAGAGATTGTACTTTCGAACAATTCCTTCGGTCCGAACGAAATCGACACGTTGCTCGACGCCATCGCGGATGATGCCGGAAACCTGTCGCTATTGCGTGACTCGGTTGCCGAGTTGGAGACGCGCGAGGATCCAACTCCTGCTTCAGCGGTTCGGTTGGGTGTTTGCTGCTTCCTGCTGGGTCAATACGATTTGGCTGAATCGACTTTGGCGAGCGCCGATGGCGGTGCTTTGGCTTTGTTCTATCTGGGGCGAACAAGCTTCGCGAAGAATAACTACGCCAAGGCGGTCGAGTATTACACATCGGCCAAAGTGGCTGGATACGATGCTGGACAATGCACGCTGGCGATCGCCGAATCGATGCGTTTTCAAGGCGACAAAGCCGACGCGATGAAGCTGCTCGACGACCTGTTTGGTCCTATCGAACAGACAGCCGAATACCTCTACCAACGAGGCGCCACGGTGTCGGCCGTTGGCGGAAACCCGACAGAAGTCGTGGCGTTGTTTGAGCGAGCCGTTGAGGTCAATGGACGGCATGCCGGCGCCCTGTTTGGGCTCGGACTAGAGAATGATCGTCGAGGCAACGACGAGCGAGCTCTCGAGCTGTACAGCCGAGCGGCTTCGTGCTTCCCGAGCCACGTCGGTTCGCTGCTCAACTTGGGGCTGTTGTACGAAGACCACCTGCAATACGACCGGGCAAAGCAGTGCTACCAGCGAATTCTGGAAGCTCAGCCCGACCACGCGAGAGCTCGACTGTTTCTCCGCGACGCCTCGGCGTCCGACGATATGTATTATGACGAAGAGGCCGTTCGTCGACAGGATCGTCTGACCCAAGTGCTCAACGTACCGGTCACCGATTTTGAGCTTTCCGTTCGCAGTCGTAACTGCTTGCAGAAGATGGGCATTCGGACGTTGGGCGATTTGACGCGATCGACCGAGCAAGACTTGCTCCAGAGCAAGAACTTCGGTGAGACCTCGTTGATCGAGATTCGCGAAATGTTGGACGCTCGCGATTTGGAGCTAGGCCAATTCTCGCACGAACGAGCTGAGCCGGAGCAGGCGATTGACGTTTCGAATCTGTCGCCCGATGAGCAGGTGATGATGGACCGGCCGATTTCCGAGCTCAATCTGTCCGTGCGAGCTCGCAAATGCATGGTCCGTTTGGGAATGAACACGATTGGCGAACTCGTCCGAAAAACGGGCGACGATTTGCTCGAGTGCAAGAACTTTGGCGTGACGAGTTTGAACGAAGTCCGTGAGAAACTGACGATCATGGGACTCAAGCTTCGTGGCGACTAACCCGTTCACCTTTCAGCTGAAAAACCAAGACGCCGCGTCGGCTGCTCGACGCGGCGTTTTTTTCACGCCCCGCGGCGAAGTGCATACGCCCGCCTTTATGCCGGTCGGCACTCTGGGGACGGTCAAGGGCTTGACGATCGATATGGTCGTCTCCACGGGTGCCCAAATCATTTTGGCCAACACGTACCATCTGGCGCTTCGCCCCGGTGAGAAGGTGGTCGAGGCCCTGGGCGGACTCCATCGATTCAGTGGTTGGGCAGGGCCGATTCTGACCGATAGCGGCGGGTTTCAGGTCTTCAGTCTGGCCGATCGAACGAAGGTGACCGAGGAGGGTGCCACTTTTCGTTCGCATATCGACGGCAGTCTGATCGAGCTGACTCCGGAGCGATCCATCGAGATCCAAGAGGCGCTCGGCAGCGACATCGCCATGGTCCTCGACCATGTGATCGCCTTGCCAGCCGAAGAGCGAGCGGTCAGGGAGGCGTGTGAGCGGTCGATCCGCTGGGCAGCTCGATGCCAACAGGCCAGCAGCCGAGACGATCAGGTTCAATTCGCCATCGTGCAAGGCGGGCTCGACGAAGCGATGCGAGTTTGGTGTGCGGAAGAGCTCGTCGAGCTGAATTTTCCGGGGTATGCGATTGGCGGATTGAGTGTCGGCGAACCGCCATCGGAGATGTACCGAATCCTCGACGCGACCTGTCCCGTCCTGCCAGCCGACCGTCCGCGATATCTGATGGGCGTCGGGCGTCCGCAGGACTTGTACGAGGCGATTCGTCGAGGCGTCGACATGTTTGACTGCGTGATGCCGACTCGAAATGGCCGTAATGCGTTGGCGTTTACCGACGATGGGCCGGTACGCTTGCGAAACGAAAAGCACCGCCTCGATTCGAGTCCGCTCGAGGCCGATTGCCCTTGTCTGGCTTGTCGGCACAGTCGCGGATACTTGCGGCATTTGTTCGCCGCCCGTGAAATGCTGGGGCCGATGCTGGTGAGCCACCACAATTTAACTTACTACCAACGCATTCTCAGCGAGGCTCGCTCGGCCATCGAATCGGGCGAGTTCGGCCGGCTGTTCGAGGCCAAGATGAGGCGTTGGGAATCGCTCGACTGAGCGGCTTGCGAACCGGGCTCAGCCGAGCAGGCAACGGCGCGTCAGCCGCCCTTGCCCGTTGGGGCGCAACATCTTAAGATATCGCGCTTAGTTTCACTGGGCGCGATGTTCCGTGTGTCTGCGGTGGCCATCTTGGCTGCGGGAATCGATTTCGGACCCCATCGTGCTCGAGCGGCGAGACCGGCCTTTGGCCCCTCCCGTTTGACGATTCTTAGCACACTCGCGTTGTCGCACGACGACGTGAGCGAAAGGGATGGCGTTTCAGGTGGCCGAAATAGCGAGCAACCCTCAATTTGTTGATTGGCTTTCGCTCGGTTCCGGCCTGCTAGCTCAGCAAGAAGCGGCTCAGAGTTACAGCTGGGTCGGTTTGATGGTTTTGATCGGCGTGATGTTCTACATGCTGATCGTGCGACCCGAGCAGAAGCGACGAAAAGGCCAGGAACGCGATCTGAAGGAACTAAAAAAGAACGATCGAATCGTCACGGTTGGAGGGATTCTGGGTACGGTCGTCAATGTTGTCAAGGAAGACGAAGTGGTGATTCGCGTGGACGAGCAGACCAATGCCAAGATGCATATCCTGCGAAGCGCGGTCTCAAAAATCTTGAAAGATGGTAAATCCGGCGAAAAGGAATGATCAACCTTTCAGCGAATGAGGCTCGACGGAGTCTTTTGTTTGCTGGCCTTTTTGGGGCCGCCCATCGGAGGGCGGACGCGAGCCGGACCGCGGAATCAAAGTACAAAATCAGGAATTACGCGACATGTCGTTAGACTCTGCGCTGGGACTCTTTGCACAAGCGAATTCGTCTTTCGAGTTGACTGGCTACTGGCTGCTTGGCGTCGTCGTTGCAGCCATTGTCGCGCCCTACATCTTGGGCGGGTTTATTGCCAAAGGGCTGCGGATGGCCGAATACGGATGGAAGATCGGTCTGATCTTGTCCGTGTTGACGCTCGCAACCTTGATCGTCACCCAGAAGTTTCCGCCCAAGCTGGGCGTCGATCTCAAGGGCGGCGTGATTCTGATCTATCAAGTCGATATGGAAGCCACCATGGCCGCTCGCGGCGATGGCGACCGCGGCGGTATCGATATGAACTCGATGGTTCAGATTCTCAGCAACCGAATCAACCCCGGTGGAACCAAGGAGATTGTCGTTCGAACGTACGGCGATCGACAGATCGAAATCATCATTCCCGACGCGGACGATGTCGAGATCGACCAAATCAAGAAGCAAATCAGCACGGCTGGAAATCTTGAGTTTCGAATCGTTGCCAATCGAGTCGACCATGCTTTTATTGTCGACATGGCGAAGGATCAAACCGGTGACTACATCTACGACACCGCAGCGGAAGGCGACGAAAGCAAGAAGCCGATTGGGCGCTGGGTGTTGGTTGGTCGCGACGCTGAAGGTGACAAGGGCAGGAAGAAGTTCAAAATTGATGGCATTGCGGGCGATATCATTCGGGATGCCGGACATGGCGGTGAGCCGATCAATACGGCGGCATATCAGACTTGGGTGACCGCCAACAATAAGCAGGACGATCCGCTTGCCTTCGAGACGTGGTTATTCGAGCAGGGGATCAGCCAGATCCAAGTTTTGATGGCCACCAACGATGGCGTCGACGTCACCGGCAAAATGTTGGGCACCGTCCGTAGCGACTATGAAAACATGAGCCCCTGCGTCGCCTTCACGATGACCAGTAAAGGCGCCGGACTGTTCGGCCGCTTGACTGGCAACAACCTGCCGACCGACAACAATCGGAGATATCGCAGGCTCGGTATCGTACTGGACGACACGCTCTTGTCCGCGCCCCGCATTATCTCGACCATTAGTGATCAAGGGCGAATTACGGGCACGTTTACCGAAGAAGAAGTTGACTACTTGATCAGCGTGCTCAACGCCGGAAGTTTGCCGGCCACGCTTGAGAAGGACCCAATCAGCGAAAACCGAATTGGGTCGATGCTAGGCGCCGATACGATTCGTCGTGGTACGCAAGCCATCGGTCTTTCCATTGGCTGTGTTCTGGTATTCATCGTCATCTACTATCGATTCGCCGGCTTTGTTGCCTGCTTCGCTCTACTTGCCAACTTGCTGTTGACGTTGGGCTTGATGATCGCCTTCAGCGCCACGCTGACTCTGCCCGGGCTAGCTGGTTTGGTGCTCACGGTGGGAATGTCAGTTGACGCTAACGTGCTGATATTTGAACGTATTCGCGAAGAATTGAACAAAGGCGCGGCGTTGAGGATGGCGATTCGAAACGGCTTTGGCCGTGCGAGTACGACGATCTTTGACGCCAATATTACGACGTTGATCACGGCGGTCGTGCTCTACGCAATCGGCACCGATCAGGTTCGCGGATTTGCTGTGACTTTGATTCTCGGCATCATCATGTGCATGTTCACCGCCATCTTCTGTTCGCGCGTCATATTTGACGTCTTTGAGCGACAACGTTGGCTCGCCAAACTGAACATGATGAAGATGCTCGGCGCGACCCAAGTCGATTTCATCGGCAAACGCTCGATTGCCGCCGTTGTCTCGGGCGTCCTGATCGTGATCGGCATCGGTGCCGTCGTCGCTCGCGGAACAACCATCTTCGACATCGACTTCAACGGCGGCTCGTCTGTCGTCATGCTGCTGACCGAACCGATGAAGGACGACGATGTTCGCGAAAAGCTCAGCGAAGCGATGAACGAGAAGATCGGCAACTCAGCCATTCAATTCACGCTCAATCGCGTCGAAATGGAAGGCCAAGCAACCGACACCGTTTGGAAGATCGACTCGTCGATTCAAGATGTGGAAGAGCTTCAGCGGCGACTTGGCAGCGCCGGTTTCAAGCTCAAGCACTACTCGATGGGCGATTTTACCGTTGTCGAATCATCCGTCGCGGCTCCGGCGAAAGAAGTCACGCCAGAGGAAGAGGTCGTAGCTCCGCCCGAGGGCGAAGGTGCCATGATCGGCTCGCCCGAATCGATGTTGGTTTCGTTCCAACCGCCAGCCGACGACAAACCAGCCGACGACAAACCAGCCGACGACAAATCGGCAGATGAGAAGCCCACGGAAGAAACTCCGAAGGCGGGTGACGACGCGAAGCCGACGGCCGAGGAAACGAAGCCGGCGGAAGGCGATACGTCGGCGGACGATCCGACAAGCGGATTAACGACGCAGGCACCGGTTGTCCGACAGAGCTCGTCCATCGAGTTGTCGTTCGAGTATCCGATCAACACGGATACCTTGAAAGCGGCGATTGAAGAGGCCGCAAAGTCAACAAATCAGCGCATCGCATCGATGACGTTCTCCTTCAAAAATAAGGAAGGGGAATGGAAGACCGGTGAGACCACGGCTTCGCTGAAGGAATGGAAAGTCGAGTTGCCAGTCGGAAAAGAATCCGCGAAAACCACGCTGGATCAATTGCAAAAGGATTTAGCCGCGAAGGCGGTCTGGCAATCGTCGAGCAAGATCGGCGGCAAAGTGGCTGGCGATACTCAGAAGATGGCGATCGCCGCGCTGTTGATCAGCTTGCTTTGCATTGTTGGCTACATTTGGATTCGATTCCAACGCGTCTCGTTCGGTTTGGCTGCCGTTGTCGCCTTGGTGCATGACGTCATGATCACGCTCGGCGCCATCGCAGTCAGCTACTGGCTCGCCGACGCGCTCGGCTTCCTGTTGATCGAAGAATTCAAGATCAGCCTGCCGGTGCTCGCCGCCTTCCTCACGATCATCGGATACTCGCTCAACGATACCATCGTCGTCTTCGACCGCATCCGTGAAGTTCGCGGTCGCAGTCCCAACTTGACCGACACGATGATCAATACGAGCATCAACCAGACATTGAGCCGCACAATTTTGACGTCGTTGACAACGTTGATCGTGGTCTTGATTTTGTACGCTCGAGGCGGACAGGGCATTCACGGTTTCGCATTCGCACTCGTCATCGGCGTGATGGTCGGAACTTACAGTTCCATCTTCGTCGCTTCACCTGTGCTGCTTTGGATGAGCAAAGGCGAGCAGGCGAAGAGTAAGCCAGCCGGCCGATAGTGGTTGCGACGCGGCGTCGTCGACGTCATGAATCGTTAAACAAAAAAGCTCCGCGACATTGCGGAGCTTTTCTTGCGCGCAATGCAAAGTACAAAATGAACGAAGGCCCTCACGGGCTCGTCCCGTGCTGGTGAATCAGATTCCCCGCAACGTGGTGCCATCCGCAACTTGACATCGTTGCCTGTCCGGCAAACTTTCACTGAAGGATAGCACCCGCACGAAGCGGACGACTCACTTCAGTCCGTCCGAATTTTCCCGCAGTCCGCCAAATCACTGGCTGCGCATTCGTCTTTGCGTCGAAATGACATGAGCCTTGATATGCGCTGAGAGGACGGACGCCCCAGCGAAGATTTGCAACCCAGATGGAGCGTGGATTTTATGGGGAGACTCCCATGGATCAAACCGACTCGGCACCCGAAAAGTCGAGGGTCATTGGCGTATTAGTCATTGTCGCGGGCGCCTTTGGTGCCAGCCTGTTTCGCATGCCGCCCGATCAGGCGAACCCACTTGATGGGACGACACGAACCGGACCTGGTCGAGAGAGCGGGTTGGCGGTGCGCGTCGCCGAATCAACCGGCCAGGGAAACGACGTCGTTCTTCGCGACAGTTCGAGTCTTCCGCCTGCCGATATCGGCGCCGTCACTCGGCCCGAGCACACTCGAGAAGCAGCGCGCGAATCGGTGAGAGAATTCGGCAGTCGGCCTCGAGCCGCCGCGCCTCCGTCGATGCCCGCGGAATACGGACGTTTGGGCCAAACCCGACCTGACGACACGGCTCGTGCCGAACTGCGAACGCCCGCGGCGATGACGCCGAAAAAGCGCGAGGCGAAACGACGCAGCGAACATCGAGTGCGCGACGGAGACACGCTCGAATCGATCGCGAGAAGGTACTATGACGACGAGCGACGAGCGGACGACATTTTTGACGTCAACCGGAACTTGCTGCCGTCCAGAAACCTGCTCCCGCTCAACGTGATGATCAAGCTTCCGGCGCTCGAGTCTCTCAAGCCGATCTCCGAGCGCAAGTCGAGCGGTGCCGCTCCTCCAACCGGACCTCAGACACGCACCACGCTAGGCTCCGTGAGATAGCAGTGCTCTCACGATCCTGATTCACCGAACGACACGTGGCTGGGGCTTCCAGCGTTTCCAGCCGCAGTCGGGGTTTGGGTTTGCGCCTTGCCTGCAGCGACGGGTTAAACGAGCGAGTCTTGAAGAGCCATACGTGGCGGGGACGCTCAGCGCTTCCAGCCGCGGTGGAGTTTCTTCAGCGGTGATGCCAGACACTTGCTGGGAGAATGGAAGCCTAGTCGCTTCCGCCTGGTTTGCGGCGTTCGATCCATTCGGGGGCGTCGGGATTTTGCACTAATCTCAGGTCGATGAACTGAGCCACGTTGTCCGCCACTTGCAGTCCGCGGCCTTTGAGGAGGTCGGCTCCGGAGAGCGACGTTTGCGGCTCGACGAAAAAGATGGTGCGTTCAGCAATCGCTTCGGGTTCGTCGCCACGGGCGCGTTCGAGTCCGCTGTAGAGTCGCTTTGCGGCGCTAAAGCCCTTTCGATCTTGCTTTCCTGCGGCAATCAGTATCGACATCCTTTCTCTGATTACCGGATGCACGGTCGCTCGTTTTGAGGTAACGCCTTTGAACGATGCTGGGGGCGAAAGCAGCACGAGCGCACCGACATCGCGACCGAGTTTGAAGGCGGGCAGTTGCGGCTTGCTCCAGTCATAGGCTGCAAAATTCAGCGCAAAAACGGCGCCAGCGTCGGCCCCGATCAAGCACAGAAGCTCGATGTTCACTTCGCCTTTGTTGTGCTTCTCAAGCAGGAATTTTTTGCAAGCTTGTAAGTCGAAAGCAACGGCTTCGATCTGTCCCTTTCTCATCTTCTCCCGCTCGATGGTCACCTCTTCGCCGTTGACCGTCGCTTTGGTGCTGCGGCCGTGTCCGCGAAGGTCGGGGAGCAAGACGGCGTGTCCGCGTCGCTGCAAGGCGAGCGCGGTCGGTCCCATGTCGGCTCGATTGCCGTCCCAGCCGTGAATCATCAAAATTGGAACGGTCTTTTTTCCCTTGTTTCCAGCCAAGTAGGTGGCGTTTAAGGCGACGCCGTCCTTCGTCTCGAGACTGACGGCTTCTGGCTTGGCGGGGCCATCTTTTTTGTCCTGACCAGCCACCGTGGTTGAGAGGGATACGAGAATCACCGCGCTCGCAGCCAACGCCCAGCCGGCCCCAAATACAGATTTCTTCAGGAAAAACATGGTTCCATCACTTTCAAAGTCGAGTCGTGCCGATGCTGGCCAATGGGTTTTATCGTAAATGGGGGGCCACTCAACGTCAACTGATCCGAACTCTGCCACTCGGTCGGATCTCCTTACCACGAATAGGGATGCGACGATTTTCGCGTTCTGGTGTTACGATCCGCTCGCCTGTGTCCAATTATCAAATGTCCGCGGACGACGAGAGGGGGCAAAACGAGTACAATCGACCGCCCCGCGCGTTCCGTTTTAGTCGCTTGCGGAAAAAATGAAGCTGGACGAGAATAAAGTCCTGCCGATAAACCGAATGCCAAGGCAGGCAACACTTTGGGACCAAGACCCGCGCGGGAAATGGGCCGTCCAGCGGTTGTCATACCATCCAAGTGCACGGTGCCAATCTGCATGATGGTCAGCGTGCACGGATTGAGTGATTTTGGGCGCGTCAGAGTACAGGTTGAGTCATCGACCGATTTCACGGAACAGGAGTTCGATAGTGAAAGTCATCAGCCAGCTACGCACTTGGTGGCAACATCAAACGGGCGAAGAGGACACCCCGTTCGACGGCGACTCGTCAGCCTTTGTGACAAGCTTGGTGGTCCATCTCTGTTTGCTGGTAGCGCTCGGATTCGTTCCCCTTTATCTTCCCGAACCTCAACTCATGTTGACGTTGACCGCGCCGGTGGAAGAGGAACTCGAAACAGAACTCACTTTGCCCGAAGAATTCACCTTCAGCGATGAAGTGACGGAGGAAATCGGCGCGAATAGTTTCAATGGCGAACAAATGGCGTTTTCGGAAGCGCCGATTGTGGCGGATGTTTCCAACGTCCCCACTCCCACCGAGTTGGCTCAGGCTGAGTTCAGTGAGATCCATGTCAACGAAGCCATCGATTTGGCGACGGGACTTCATATGAATGAGAACATGACGGTCAAAGGGGCCGCCGGGCATGGAACGACCGGAGCCGCCGGCGCCATCGATCAGCTGACCAACGAGATCCTGCTTTCACTTGAAGAACGCAAAACGCTCGTCGTTTGGCTGTTCGACCAATCCGGTAGTTTGGAACGTCAGCGAGCTGCGATTCTCGATCGATTCGATCGCATCTATGAAGAGCTTGGCGTGATCCAAGCGTCGGGCAATGAGGCTTTCGCCAAGCACGAAGACAAGCCGTTGCTGACGTCAATTGTCGCCTTTGGTAATGCGGTCAATCTGAAGACCAAAGAGCCGACCGACAGCATGGAAGAGATTAAAGAAGCGGTTCGCAGCATCGAGCAAGACACGACTGGCGTCGAGCGAGTGTTTTCCGCAACGTACAAAGCGGCCAAGGAATACGCCAAGTATCGGATCACGACGAGTTCGAAGAGTAAGCCGGAACGCAATGTGATGCTTGTCGTCGTCAGCGACGAAGTGGGTGACGATCAGACTGGAATGGAAGACACGATCAAGATGTGTCGCCGTTATGAAATGCCTGTCTTTGTTGTCGGCGTTCCCGCTCCATTCGGTCGAAATGAAACGCTTGTGAAATGGGTCGACCCCAATCCGGAATTCGACCAAGCTCCTCAATGGGGCGTTGTCAGCCAAGGCCCCGAATCGTTCCTGCCAGAGCGAGTCAAACTCGGTTTCTTCGGTCAAAAAGACAAGGATCCGATGATCGATTCCGGCTTCGGACCGTTCGCTCTGACTCGGCTCGCTTACGAAACAGGCGGCATTTACTTTGCCGTGCATCCGAATCGAAACGTGAGGAAAACGGTCAGTCGACGAGACACCGCGGCCTTCTCAGCTCATCTCCAACACTTTTTCGATCCTCAAGTCATGCGTCGCTATCGACCTGACTACGTTTCGGCTCAAGAATACGATCGACGCGTTCGTTCGAGCAAAGCTCGTATGGCGCTGATCAACGCGGCCAAGATTTCACGCGTCGGCCAAATGGATTCGCCAAAGCTCGAATTTGTTAAGTCGAGCGAAGCTGAGATGGTCAACGAACTGTCGGAAGCTCAGAAAGACGCAGCGAAGCTCGAGCCGAAACTGATTGCCCTGCATGAGATGCTCAAGTTGGGCGAAGCCGATCGCAACAAAGAGGCGTCGCCGAGATGGCAGGCAGGTTTCGACTTGGCGATGGGACGTGTGATCGCCGTGCGAACTCGAACGGAAACCTACAACGCCATGTTGGCGAAGGCCAAGCGAGGGCTCAAGTTCGAGGATGAAAAGAACAACACCTGGGTTTTGACTCCTGCCGATGACGTGTCGACGGGGAGCCAACTGAAGAAAGCAGCCGACAAGGCTCGAGTCTACTTGGAGCGTGTCGTCAAGGATCATGAGGGCACGCCATGGGCGCTGCTCGCCAAGAAGGAGTTGGAGACGCCCATCGGTTGGAAATGGGTTGAAAAATTCACCGAGATCGCTCCGCGCAATGGCGGGGGCGGTGGCGGTAACAACAATCCGGCGAACGACGCGAGGCGGATGATCAAAAAAGGTCCCAAGCGTCGGCCGATTCCGAAGCTGTAGGCGAGCAATACAACCTCGTGTTTTAGGCCCCCTCTTTCCACTCCCCTTGGCAGAGAGTCGGGGCCTCGTTTTTGCTAGCGACCTGCGCGCCCGAATGCGGTCCCGCTCGCAGGTCGCAGTCTTGATGGCTCGGCGCGGTTGAATTCAACAGTCGCTTGATGGCATAAGCGGCCAGGCGGATCAGAGCGTCTTTTGCTTAGCTGAATCGCGGCATGTTTCCGCAAACTGACCTTGCACGCTCTGGCATGCATGGCTAATGTTCCCCCCGCTTTCTCGGGCGAAACCGGTGTCAACACAAGAATCGTCAACTCAAGCGTTGTCAGCGTCACGGACGAAGCTGCCGACGTGGGTGCGAGCGTTGTTGCTGCTAAGTGGCTGCGGCGCGATTGCGTTGTTACTGACCGCAGCCAGTTTGACTCCGGATGAACGAGGAATCGGAACACATCAGCAATTGGGGCTCGGGCCCTGCACGGTTCGCCAGCTTTGGGGAATCCGGTGCCCTGCGTGCGGCATGACGACGTCCTGGTCTCAAGTGACCAAGGGGCAGTTGTTTGCCGGGCTGCAGGCCAATGTCAGCGGCGTGTTGCTGGCGTTTGCTGCTGGCGTGTATGGAATGTGGAGCGTCGCGTCCGGTATCCGCGGCCATTGGTTGGTTGCATTGGCCGACTGGCAGCTGTTGATCATCGTGCTCGGATTACTTGGCTTCACGTTCACGGAATGGTTGATCCGTTTGGGAATCGCAGGGAGTTAGCGATGTCAGATCATTTTCGCCGCGTGACAAGAATCGTCTTGGCCATGATTGCTGCGGTGTCTTTGTCCACGTCCGGTTGCGTCGGCATGTTGGCGCAAATCGGCTGGGTTACTGGCGGGGATCTGCATCCTGCGGAATACGCTGGACTGGAAGGCAAGAAGGTCGCCGTGGTCGTCGTTACCAACGGCTCGACATACGGCCCCGGCTCGGAAGCGGTCCTACTCGGAAGGGGCATCGAGCGACATCTGAGAATGGAAGTCTCGGACATCGAGATCATCAACCAAGACAAGATTGCCGATTGGGTTGATCAAAACAACTGGAATCACATCGACTACATCGAGGTTGGCAAAGGGCTTGGCGCGGACATGGTGATTGGCATCGATGTCGAAAACTATAGCCTGACCGACGGTCAAACGATGTTCAAAGGCCGATCCGATTTCTCCATCAAGGTTCTCGACATGTCGAAGCGAGGCGACAAGATCGTCTGGACAAAAGCGCCGCCGACATATGAATTCCCCAAGCACGGCGGTCGCTATCGGGACACAACATCCAAGACCAAATTCCAGCGACAATACAACACGATGATGTCGCAAGAGATCGCTCGCTACTTCTTCCCCTATCCCATCACGTCTGACTACGCCACCGACGCGATCTTCATCGGGGATTAGTCGGTCTTATCGCCCGGCCAATCGTGGTAGCCATAGTTATAGCTACTTAGCTGATTCTTCCTCGCTCTGGCGAGCATAGCTTCCTTGCAGATCCAACGTTGCTGATCGCCAGCGGGCGTTAATCGGATACCTGCGGCGTTACTCCCCGCTGTTGCTCCACTCGATGGCCGTCTCTTCGTCGACAACGATTCGGCGAATCGATGTCGCTTTGCGAGTCGCTGGGTCGATGTCGACGATCGAACCGGAGAGGCGGGGGTCGCCGGTGGCGACGACAAACTGGGTGGGGCGGAACGTGAGCGTCGTCACTTGGACTCGCTCGATCCGCCGACCGAGAATGCTTTCATAGGGGCCGGTCATGCCAACATCGCACTGGAAGGCCGTGCCGCCTGGAAAGATCTGTTCGTCTGCCGTTGGGACGTGAGTATGAGTTCCCAGCACTGCGGAAACTCGGCCGTCGAGGTATCGTCCCATCAACTGCATGTCGCTTGTCGCTTCGGCGTGGAAGTCGACAAAGATCGCAGCCAAATCGCCCGGCAGTTCCTTGAGCACTCGGTCCGCCGCGGTGAAGGGGCAGTCGACCGGCTTCATGAAGACACGGCCGAGCAGACTGATCACGCCGACGCGGCACCCCTGATCATCTTGTGTGATCATCCATGGCTTCCCTGGCGCATCGGCTGGGTAGTTCGCAGGGCGAACGATGTCGTCCTTTGAATCGAGCAGAGGCATGATCTCTTTGCGGCGATAGATGTGATCGCCCAGCGTAATGCAATTGATGCCGCAAGCTCGCAGCGCTTTGTGGTGTTTGGGCGTGATCCCGGACCCATCCGCGATATTTTCGCCGTTGGCGATGACCAAGTCGAGCGATTCGCGTCTGCGTAGTTGAGGCACCGCGCGCTCGACGATCTTCAGGCCCGGCTTACCGACGATATCGCCAATGAATAAGATCCGCACTCTCGCTCCTACATGCTCTTGCTATGCCTCGGTTGTCGCTTGCGCGGACCCTCGGGTCACATTCCATTAAGCCGCAAAGATCAGCGTGCCACTTCGCTGAATCGCGATTCGCGGACTACCGTGACTTTAATTTCGCCCGGATAGGTCAGCTGTTCCTCAAACGCTTTGGCGATGTCACGGCAAATTTTGGCCGCGACCGCGTCGTCCGTTTCTTTCGCACTGGCGATGACTCGCAATTCCCGTCCAGCTTGAATGGCGAATGCTTGAACGACGCCCGGAAATCCGTGGGCGATCGATTCGAGCTCTTCCATTCGCTTGATGTATCGCTCCAGCGATTCACGCCGCGCGCCGGGACGCGAGGCGCTGCAGGCGTCGGCGGTGGCGACAAGCATGGTGTACGGGTATTCGGTCACGATTTCGTCGTGGTGGCCGAGCGCCGCGTGAACCACTTCGGCAGACTCGTTGTGTCGTCGAAGCAAATCGGCGCCGATCTTGGGGTGGCCGCCTTCCAGTTCGTGATCCGCAGCTTTGCCGATGTCATGAAGTAAACCGCATCGGCGTCCGACGTCGCCGTTGAGCCCGACCATCTCGGCAAGCAAGCCGGAGATGAAGGCGACTTCGACGCTGTGACGCAGCACGTTTTGACTGTAGCTCGTACGGAAGTGCATTCGGCCGAGCATATACAAGACTCGTTCGTGAAGGCCGAGCACGTTGACTTCCTCGGCCGCCTCTTGGCCCTTCTTCTGAATAAAGGCCTCAATGTCTTTCTCGGTCTCGGCGACGACCTCTTCGATTCGCGACGGGTGGATGCGGCCATCGGCAATCAATTTGTTGAGCGATTGTCGAGCAATTTCTCGACGAACCGGATCGAACCCGCTGACAATCACGACGCCTGGCGTGTCGTCGATGATGACGTCGACTCCCGTCGCTTTCTCGAACGAACGGATATTGCGACCCTCGCGGCCGATAATCCGCCCTTTCATTTCGTCGTTGGGAATGTCGACCGTGCTGGTTGTGTTCTCGGCCGTGTGCGCCGCGGCGTAGCGATGCAAGGCGGTCAGCAAGATCTCGCGACCTTTGGCGTCGGCCGTTTCGGCGACCGAGCGTTCGTGTCGGAGAATCATCGCGCCCGTCTCTTGCTTCAGCTCTTCGTCCAGCGAGGTCAGCAGCTTCTCCGTGGCTTCCTCACGCGACATGCCGCTGAGCTCTTGGAGTTTTTGCCGCTGCGTTTCGAGGATCTGATCCAGCTCTTCGTTTCGTTTGCTGGTCTCCTCGAGGCGATCAGTCAGTCGCTTTTGCGTACCTTGAACGATCTTTTCCTGCTTGCGCAAGTCATCATTCTGCTGCTCAATCGTCTCATGTCGCTTGTCGAGCAACCGCTCGCGTTCCCGAGACTCTTCCCGCAACGCAATGACTTCTTTTTCGGCGTCAGCTTTTCGCTGAAGCATTTTCTCTTTGGTTTCGAGTTCGATTTCTTTCACGCGGCTGGCGGCGTCTCGCTCAGCGCGCTCCAGAATCTCCTTCGCCTGGCTTTCGGCGTCGCGTTTCCCTTGGCGGTCCATCGTACGAACCAGAAAAAACGCGGCGACGGCTCCGACAATGGTGCCAATGATGCCGGCAATCGCTTCGTTCACTCGTCGGTTCCTTCTTGCACCGCGAAGCGCAAGGGACGTCGGAGACAGCGCCTGGCAAGTCGACCGAACCGGCGACTCGAAATCAACGGATCTCTGCGGAAACGAGGCATTCATCGGTGGCGATAAGCGGGTGTGGGGCGACTTCTAAAGAGTCCGCTCGCGACCAGTCAAGGTCGCCCAAGAGAGGCTCAAAACGCCTACCACACGCATTTACGCCGCCCAACCTGCGACAAGACAAGAGCCTCGCCATAAGACTGCCACCGAGGGCTCGATAGCTGTGCTCGTCTTCAGGTGCCGCCAACTTGCTGTCGAGGCCAATGGCCTTCAGCAGAAGACACCGAAAGAACGACACGGCGCCAAACAGCAAATGCAAGATCGAAAGCAAGATGCCGTTCATTCAAGACCGCCAGAGGGTTGGGCGTCGATGATAATTCATTCCAAACTCGATCGAAGTCGATTGCCAAGCAAAGGGGCCTCCTCGGACCTCAGTCTGCTTCGCTGTAAAATTGTCATTTGTGATGTTGGTCAAAATCCATTTTCACTAGGATCTTCCCAGTGAAACCACCCCGACATACTACCAAAGTGGCCAAGGACTGCAACTAATGACGCGACAGCACTCGCTTGAATCGACGGTTGCCGCAGACTTCGCGCCCGAATCCTGGAACGACCTCACCGTGCTTGTCGCCGTCTCAGGCGGCTCCGATAGCGTGGCCCTCCTGTCGGCTCTCCAGCGGCTTCGACTCGCCGGAAAAGGCCAGCTTGTTGTGGCCCACTTCAATCACCGAATGCGAGCAACCGCGGACAGGGATGAGGCGTTTGTCCGAGAGCTGGCGGAGCGTTTGAAATTGCCTGTCGAGATCGGCGTCGCCGCAAAGCCGACCAGCTCGTCTGGGGACGGCGTTGAGGCAGCTGCGCGAGACGCGCGGTACGATTTTCTCAAGCAAACGGCGGGCGCGATTGGGGCGAGGTATGTCGTAACCGCACACACGGCGGACGATCAAGCGGAAACGATTCTGCACCGAATCTTGCGGGGCGCCAGTATCCGCGGGGCCGCGGGCATTCGTCGCGCGCGGCCGCTTATGGTCGGCGTCGCCCTGCTCCGCCCGCTGCTCAATGTGACGCATGCGGAAGTGCTCGATTATCTCAGCGACCGCAAACAGGCCTATTGCGAGGACGAAACGAACGCCCAATTGAAATTCCTCCGCAATCGGATTCGCAACCAGTTGATGCCGCTGCTCGAGAAGGAATATCAGACGGGGGTTCGCGAGTCGCTGCTGCGATTTGGGCGGTTGGCCGAGGAGGCGAGCGACGTGTTGGCCGATGCGGTGGCCAGCGTTCTGCCGGACGTTGCCGAGTGCCGAGGCGACCAGATTCGAATCCTCAGCCGCCCGTTCAGTCAGCTTCGCCCTCATCTGGCTCGACTCGTGTTGCTCGAGTGCTGGCGAGCGGCCGGCTGGCCGGAACGCGACATGTCGTTTGCCAAATGGGAGTGGCTGCGGCGGGCGGCGGCAAGCCAATCTTCCGCCGATCTCCCCGCAACGCTACCAGGCGCTATTCAGGTCCGCCGCGAGGGCGAGAACACCGTGCTGGCCAAGATCTCGGCCGACTAACCGTACAAGAAAGGTCCATCCGGTATTTGCGGGGCCACGTTTTGGCCATCGATAGCGGATTCGCTTAACCCGTTGCCGCAGGCGAGGCTGCCAATAGGAGCCTGTCAAAAGAAGGCCACGAAAAGCACGAAAAGGCACGAAGAAGAAGGCGAGCGACCAGCGACGAAAACAAAAAAAGGGGAGCCGTCCATTTGTTTCGATAGTTTGCGAGAGTTCGGCGTTCGATTTGCGCCAAGCCAAGTTGCAAGGTCGTTCAAAAGAATTGGACGGCTCCCCTTTTCCGGCGCCCCCTTTTCCGGCGCCGACTACTCTTCGGGCTTTGGCGGTTTGCCATCGCCGATCTCGACCGGTTTATAGCCGCCTTGGCTCTTGAAATAGCCGATCAGCAGCAGGTAACCGACCAGCATGATGACCGGAAAGATCGTCATGTTGGCAAGAGCTCCCTGCGAACTGTTCTTGCGAACAGCCGCGACTTTTTCTAAGACAGCGGGCCGATCTGCAGCGGGAAGTTTGTCCACTAAGGCGTTCAGCTCGTCGTCGGAAATCGCTTGATACTTAATGATCTGATAGATTTCTTTGTCTTCTAGCACCGTCAGTTGGACGCCCGAAACCAATCCCGGCAGGTCGCTCTTGATTTCTGCGTCAGCCACAAGAGCTGCATTCTCTTTGTCCACCTGCAGTTTTCCGATGTAAGGGAACCCAAGCGTTCCCACGGCCAGCATGCCAATTCCGCTGATTGCGTTCAGCGTTAGCGCGCCACCTTTTGGGCACTGCTCCGCAACGACCCCCAGCATCGTCGGCCAGAAGAAGGTCTTGCCGAAACCATACAACGTCGCGGCGCCGAAAATGATCAAGCCGGTGGTGAACGAGAGCGTGTAAAGCCCTGCGATCGCCAACACACAGCTGATGCACAACAGACCCAATGGAGAGAACTTGTGCACGATGGGTCCCGCATAGAATCGCAACACCATCATGATCGCCGAGGTGTAAACTAACACCCATCCCGGGTGAAACTTATTGCTCTTGGCCACTTCGTCCATGATCGCGGTAATCCAGCCATCGGTGCCAATCTCCGTCGTTGCCAAAGGCATCATGATCAACACAAGGATAATCATCAGCGGACGACCGAGCGATTGCGTGTAGACACCAAATGCAATCACCAAAGCCACGCTAATGCCGATGAAGGAATACGATTCGATCATGGATAAATCGCGCGCGCCGCCGTTGGAGAAGAAGTCTGTTAACTGAGCCCATAGCAGAAACGCTACGACAGCCGCTCCGGCGACACCAAACTCCTGCAACATTTCGCGATAGCTGACACCGGATGAAACGCGTTCGCTAACTGGGAATTGTCGAGTAATGAGGATCAGGAAATAGGCGACCGATGGAATTGCGATCATGCCGACTTTCATCCACCAAGGCACTGAATCGATGTAGATCGTGATGATGCCTGCAATGACTAGCCCGCCCGGCCAGCCAGCGTGAAGAATGTTCAACCACTTGGTCTTCTCTTTGGCAAACATCGTCGCGACAACCGGATTGATGAACGCTTCCACCGAGCCGTTGCCAAGGGCCAGAATCAAACTGCCCCAATACAGAAGTTTAAAACCCGTCTCTTTATCCACGAAGTACGCGCTGACGCCCATGATGGCCCAGATGATGTGGCCCGCAAATGCTACGACCATGGCGGTCTTGTAGCCAATCTTGTCGATGAACAGACTGAATCCGATGATACTGACGGCAAACGGCCAGATTCCGATACCAGCCAGTCGTCCGGCTTGAGCAGGATCGAGGTTGAACCACTCGGGGCTGGCCCAAGTGTCGATGAGAAAAAGACGTCCCACGAATCCAAATGCCGTTGTGATCAAGGCAATGAAACAGCCCCAAAACACGACGGTGTCGTTCTTGTTACCAGCGACCATAGAATTGGCACCTGCGATAAGTGTTTGGCGGCCAAATCAAACCGTTTTTGGCCGCACTTGATTTCGAATAGGCGGAATTGGGCAGGGCGTTCGCTCGAGCGAAAGCTCGCCTTCTGATGTCGAGGCTTCGTCTCTCGATTCGGCCTTTGCGAGACTCGAGAGGGTTGCCCTCGGTGCCCAACGTGCTAGCTAAAAGCAAGCCACCGAGTATACAAACTGCCCGTCGTAAGTAAACTCTTGGCCCAAATCGATTTCCGGCTCGCACTCCGATCTGGCCTTAGCCAATCCCGATCGTCGAGTTTTTTCACTAAACTACCTAGATTAAAGACGGCCAGATTGAAAACAGGTGATTGAAACTCGCATCCGCACAACTTGGGGGCCGTAAGTTTTTTCAATACAAGGGCTTGCGTTGACTTGGCGAGGAACGATGGCGAAAACCAACATTGACCCTTGCTCAAGGAATGACCTACGATGCCGCGCTCGCTTTTGCACAATGCGGCGGGACTGCGCCAAGGAAGTGGATGGCATCGATGCCAAGCAACCTCCGAAGAGAATGGATTCTCTGGGGAACGCTCATCGCAGCGGCGCTAACAATCCGCTTGTTGGCGGCTGCGTGGTGGCAGGCGAAGCTCGGTTCACCCGATGGATTCGCGTTTGGCGACAGTGACAGTTATTGGGTGCTCGGGCTGGCCATTTCTCGCGGCGGCCCTTTCGAATACATCGGCCCCGAGACTCAACTGATGCGGATGCCCGGCTATCCGTTTGTGCTGGCCGGCATGTTCTTCGTTGGCGGCGGCGAATTAGGAGTGTTTTGGGCGCGGGCGCTCGGGGGCGTTTTGGGCGTGGCGGCCGTCGTGGGCGTGACTTTGCTGACTCGCCATTTGTTCGGGGCTCGAGAGGGTTGGGCGGCTGGCGGCTTGGCGACCGTTTATCCCGGCGCCATTGCGATGAGCGTCTTTGTTCTCTCCGAAGCTCTGTTCTGTCCGCTCCTTGTCGGGCAGGTTTCCTGCTGGACTCGAGCTCTCCGCTGCGAGCGCTCGCCGACTCGGTTGAGTTGGTCCCTGGCCACAGGTCTGTTTTCCGGTCTGGCGGTGATGTCGCGACCGAGCTGGTTGTTGTTTCCGATTTTCGTCGGCGTCCTGGGCTGGTTGATCGCTCTCCTCTGGCAACGGGACACCGCGGCTCGGCACATCAAAGTCGGTTTCGTCGTGCTCGGCGTGACCGCCTTGATCATGACGCCCTGGTGGTGGCGCAGTTATCGCATCAGCGGCCATTTCGTTTTGACCACGCTCGAGATGGGCGCGAGTCTTTACGACGGGCTGAGCCCGACCGCGGACGGCGGTAGCGACATGGAATTCAAAAAGTCCTTCGCCAAAGCTCAGGCCGAGGAAACTCCCAACGCGACTCCCGGCGAATACGCTTACTTGCTCGACCGACGCATGAAGACGGCCGCCATTGATTGGGTCAAACGCAATCCGGCCGCCGCAGTGGACTTAGCCGTGCAGAAACTAATCCGCGTTTGGCGGCCCTGGCCCAATGAGGGCAAGATGCGGAGCACGACGATGCGTTGTGTGATTGCTGTCGGGTTTCTCCCACTCTTCGCACTCGCCCTTTGGGGCGGTCGCGCGGGCTTGTCGTCTCGTCGTTCAGCGGTCGTCATGTTGGCCGCGCCGGCCGTTTACATCACGCTGTTGCATTTGGTGTTCGTCGGCTCGATTCGCTACCGGCAGCCCGCCATGATGCTGTCTTGCGTTTTGGCCGGTGCCGCGCTCGTTCAAATCAGCGATCGGTTTGGCTTTCGTTTTGGGCGTTCGCCCGACAACCCCAAGTCGGAAGACGCCGGGCGAGGAGGAGCGTCCGAATGAGCGCAGACTCCGACAGCCGACGTGCAGAGGGTTTTCTAGCCAAGTGCAATCGCCGTTTAAGAAATGTCGCGATCACCGCACTCGTCATTCTCTCGGCGATCGTCGCGGTGGCCCACTATCTCATGCTACAGATGGATGAGCAGATTCGGGCTCACGTCGAGCGCGTGTTGACCGAGGCCAATCCGCATCTGGTCGTTCGCGTTAAACGGGCCCGACGGTTGAACTCATCGATTATTGAAGTCCGTGGACTCTCGTTAAGTCATCGATATGAGAAGTCCCCCTTCATGATGATCGACGAGGCTCAAATCGCGTGCAACACAGACCTGCGTCACTTGCTGCGCCAACAGACACTGGAGATCGAGGCCATCCGGCTCAATCGGCCTCACGTCCGCGCGCGCATTGCCAGCGACGGGACGTGCGACCTGACCAAGTTGGCCGAGATGGCGAAGACTTCGGGCGATGCAGCGCCCGTGCAGATTCACGACGGTGCGATTGAGTTGGTCGTGGACGGCGAGGGCGAACAGCGGCGAATCCAACTGCGCGATGTTTACCTGCGGGTCGAGCACCATTCGGCGACCAAGGAACAAGGGCCCAGCGTTCGGATTCACGGGAGCTATTCTGGTGACCATGTCACCCACGCCACATTTGATTTTCGCCGTGACGCGTCTACGGGCGCGTGGTCGGTGCAAGGTGAGGTTGATCATCTCGGTTTCTCGGAGTCGCTGTTGGCGAGCCTCCCTCAAGTCGCGGCGGATCGACTGGCGCCGTTGTCGGATTTGAGGGCCGTCGCCTCGTTTGACTATTGGCTCGCCGAGCCCATGGATGGGACGCCGATGCGGTACCAGGTGAACGGGGACCTGCGCGACGGTCGTTTGGCCGATCCCGGGTTCCCCTACGCCTTCACCGACTTGCAAGCCGAGTACACTTGCAACAACTCGGGGCTCGAGTTTCGGAACGTCCGAGCCAACTCGGGACAGGCGGAAATCTCACTGGCATTCCGCGGCAGCGGCATCGAGCCCGGACGACCGTTTGGATTGACTGCGGTCGCCAAAGGGCTTCCTCTCGACAGCCGGCTCGCCAACGCATTGCCCGCCAAGATGAGGGCGGTCTGGGACCAGTTCCAGCCGACCGGAGAAATTGACGCGACACTCTCGCTAAACTACGACGGCGCTGAATGGACGCCATCGCTTCATGTCGACGTCCGCCGATTGAATTATGTTTTCGCAGCCTTTCCGTACCGCATCAACGATGCGTTCGGCACGATAGATCTGGTGGGCAAGGAACTGACGACCGACCTTCATCTCACGGTGGATGGTCAACGCGTTGAAGTCGACAGCGTGCTCCATCTGCATTCGAAGAACCTGCCGCTGGGCTGGATCGCAATCGAGACGATGGGCGCGGTTGCGCTCGACGAAGAATTGATCGGCGCGATGCAGCCGGCGCACCAAGAGATCGCTAGATCGCTCAACGTCTCCGGCCTAATACAATGCAAGGCGACGTTTGTGCGCGATGAGAAGAACGCGCAGAGCGACTATCGCAAAACAATTCAAGTCGATGTGACTCGCGGCGCACTTCAATATGACAAGGTGCCGTACCCAGTCAGCGGCATTAGGGGGCGAGTTGAATTCACGGATGACGGCTGGGTGACGCACCGCCTCGCCGGCTTCAACGACTCGGCGTTCGTCACCCTTTCAGGATCGTTCACTCGCGAGCCTGGCGAGGTGAAGCGAGGCGACTTGAGATTGGTCATCAACGGTTCGGACGTTCCGCTCGACGATACGCTACGCTTGGCGATCCCAGAATCAGCTCGCGAAGTCTGGTCGACGTTGTCGCCGCGAGGCGCGCTGGACAAATTGACTCTGCGAGTCGACAAGCCGGCTTGGGCTGATCAGCCGAGCTACCACTTAATCGCTAAGAAGTCGGACATGGATGATCCCAGAGGGGCGATCTCGTTGACACCCAGCTGGCTGCCCTATCGATGGGATCAAGTGAGCGGGCAATGCGAGCTGCACAATGGCAGGCTTGTCATTCGAAGTCTGACCGGAAAACACGGCGCAGCTCAGTTGATCTTGGATGGCGAAGGGCATTTCGGCTCCGGCGGTTGGGGCGTCTCGCTGTCTCGATTGAGTTTGGAGAACGCCAACATCAACGGAGAGCTGGCGTCGGCCATTCGCCCGAACAAACTCCGGCAAGCACTCATCCGCTCCCGCGTGACAGGTCCAGTTCGAGTTGAAGGGAGCATCGATTTCGCCGGTCAAGCCAATCGGTCGGTGACATCGAAATGGAATCTCTATGTCGACCTGGAGAACGGCTCGCTCGACTTGGGCGTTCCGGTTCAAGCGATTCGCGGCGGTGTTCGTCTGCGCGGCGGATTTGACGGGCAGAGATTCAATAGTTCGGGCGCTTTGGCCGTTGATTCGATGTTGCTGAACAACGTCCACCTGACGCGAGTCCACGGGCCGATTTGGATTGATGACAACCGAATTCTGATGGGAGCGGACGCCTTTAGCTTGAGACCGGAACTGCCGCGACAGTCGGTTTTGGGACTCGCCTATCAGGGCGTTGTCAGCTTGGATGGCGTTGTTGGTTTGACGGACGATAACACGTTCCAAGTTAAGGTTGGAATGAACAATGGAAACTTGGCTCATATCATGCGCAACTGGTCAAGCACGCCTCGGGAATTGGCCGGCAAGATCGATGCGAAGTTGCTCCTGCGGGGTAACGGAGGCGGCACCCACACATGGGAAGGCAGCGGTGAATTTCGGCTAACCGAAGCTGAAATCTACCGACTTCCGGTGATGGTCGGATTGTTAAAACTGCTGAGCGTCCAGCAACCGGACGACACGGCGTTTACCAACGGCACAGCGACCTTCGACATGCAGGGCGAGCATATCTATTTCCGACAAATCAACCTCAGCGGAGACATCGTCACTCTGCGCGGAACGGGCGAGATGGATCTGCAACGCAATGTCAATCTACAGTTCTATGCGGCGATTGGCCGCGATCGATTTTACATCCCGGTGATCCGCCCGCTGCTTGGCGACGCCAGCCGCAGCTTCCTGCTGATCGAGGTGGATGGCTCGCTGGACAAACCGAACATTGAAAGAAAAGCGTTCCCGGAAATCAGCCAACGCTTGCGGCAATTGCTTCCGCCAGAAGCTTCGCCTGATGAGTCGCGACCACCGCTAATGCCTAGCATCAGCCTGCGGGACTACATTCCGGAATCATTGCGGCCGTAGCCGTTGGAGTTGCAACGACGACATCAGATTGAACAAAATAGGACTCTTGATCATCGCCTGGAAGGAGGATTCGTATGAGTATGGGACCACTTGGAATTGTCGGCAGCGCCGCCGGTTCTCAACTGCCGCAAGCCAAAGGCGTCGATTCCGATCGCGCCGCTCAAGACGTCGCCGACCAGGCCCGCAAAGTTGACGGGGCGAGCAAGGCGCAATCGGCAGAAGGCGTGGGGCAGACTGACGAGCAAGAGCAGGCGAGTGATCGTGACGCGGATGGCCGTCGATTGTGGGAAAAAACCGAGACGGATGACACGACTCCTGCCGAGTCACAACCGTCGAGCGAACGGACTCCAACGCAAAGCAAAGACGCCACGGGGCAAAGCGGCAATCGACTTGACCTCACCGGTTAAAACGCGATGCAAGTCAGTCGGATCGCGGGCGTTGAGCTATCCCGGCGGAGGGACTGTGATACAATTCAGTCTCCGTAGTTTCTTTCCACGGTGCGTAGCTTTTTTCTGCGGTGCTTCGTCTTCGATTGATTTCAGTCATCATGGTTTGAGTCGGCTCAATGCAATTTACAAAAATGGAAGGTGCCGGAAACGATTACGTCTATGTCGACTGTTTTCGGAATCCGTCTTTGCCAGCAGACTTGCCCGAGCTCGCTCGGCAGATGTCTGACCGCCATTTTGGTGTCGGAGGCGACGGATTGATTCTGATTCGCCCCAGCACGATTGCCGACGCCCGAATGCAGATGTTCAATGCCGACGGCAGTGAAGCCGAGATGTGCGGAAATGGCATTCGCTGTGTCGCCAAATACGTATACGATCACGGCTTGGTAACTCAAGATTCGATGGTCATCGAGACGGGCAACGGACCTTTGGCGATCGATGTCCAAGTGCAAAACGGCAAGGTTGGCGGCGTTCGAGTTGATATGGGCGAGCCGATTTTGGAAGCGGCGGAGATCCCGACGTTGCTGCCGGGCACGCCTGTCGTCAAGCAAATCGTGAGCGCGGGCGGGCGTGAGTTCGAAGCGACATGCGTATCGATGGGGAACCCGCATTGTGTGATCTTCGTCGATCGCGCCGATGATGATTTGGTCTTGGGAGTCGGACCTGAGTTGGAGATCCACGAGGCCTTCCCGCAAAAGGTCAACGTTGAATTTGTCGAGGTGATATCGCGGGCGGAGGTGAGGCAGCGGACATGGGAACGCGGATCGGGCGAGACCTGGGCCTGTGGAACAGGTGCCTCAGCGGTCTGCGTCGCCGGCGTTTTGGCGGGGCTGACCGACCAGCGGATTTTGAACCACTTGCGAGGTGGGGACTTGGACGTTTGTTGGGACGAGGAAAGCAATCACGTCTACATGACAGGCCCCGCACGAGAAGTGTTTAGCGGCGAGTGGCCGAACGGCAGTTAGCGGATGTCGGCGGACGCGGCGATCGCGTCGAAACGAAGTGCAAGGAAGCGACAGTGCAAATCAGAAGTGAATCACTCAAACGCTTTGGCGGACTCAGCGTCGCCACGCTCTTTACCAATTGGATGGGCACCCTCAAGTACAAAGCCGCTTTTCATCCCGACTTCAACGACCCCGCCTCGGTCGACTTCCAGCCGCCCGCCATCTATCTGATCTGGCACGAGTACATTCCGGTTTTCATGTACCTGCGTGGCTTCTGCAATATCGCCATGCTCGCCAGCCGGCATCAGGACGCCGAGTGGTTAACGCAAGCGATTCGCTTTGTCGGGTTCTCCATGGTTCGCGGCTCCACCAATCGCGGCGGTGTGAGGGCGCTTCGCGAAATGATGAGAAAGGATCGCGGCACGAGCTTTGGCATTTCGCCCGACGGTCCGCGAGGTCCTCGCCGTAAAGTGACCGCAGGCGCCATTTTTCTGGCGAGCAAAATGGAAATCCCGATGGTTTGCGTTGGCGTCGGATACGATCGGCCCTGGCGCATCCGACGGACCTGGGACCAGTTCGCCGTGCCTCGACCATTTAGTCGAGCTCGCGCCGTCGTCGGCCCTAAGATGTACGTCCCCAAGAAACTGGGCCGAGCGAAGTTGGAGGTGTACCAGCAGCATGTCGAACAGACCATGATGCAGCTGACCGAATCCGCCGAGACCTGGGCCGAAAGCGGCAGAGATATCGAATGTGGAGCGGCGATTGAGCGCAAGGGCCTGCCACTAGGGATTCGCGTCAACCACGTCCAGCAAGAGAAGCGGCAAGTCGCGACAACGCAAGAAGTCGCTGTGAGCGAGAAAACTCGCGCAGCCTAGACGGCAGCCTGTTCGCTACGCTCGCCGTTGAATTCGCGCGAGAAAACCTTTCGCGGCTGGAAGCCTCAGCCACGTGCAAACGGGCCTCCGCGCTACTCAAAACAGCTCGCGCGAATCACTGTTGGGATCGGCCGGACCGGATCGGCGGTCGGAGCGGCGAGACTTTTTTTGCTCAAGCGATTCTTCTGTTTCGTCGTCGAAGGGCACGCTGTCGGAATTGCCGTCGCGGTCGATTCGCGTGAGCATCTCGATTTTTGTCTCCGCCAAGCGAAGCGCTTGATGACATTGCTTGAGGTAGCGGATGCCGTCTTCGTATTGCTGCAAAGCGTCGTTGAGGCCCATCTCGCCCGACTCGAGTTGACGGACGATGGTTTCCAATCGCTCGAGCGACTCCTCGAACGGCAAGTCGTCACTCTTGGTTTTTGTCTTCTTCTTTGCCATCGGTTTCTCGTTGAGGCCTTAGAGCGGTTAGGTCGATTGGTTGGAATCGGAGTCGGAGATCGGCTTGTCAATCTCTTCGACTCGGCTGACTGCCGTACCGGAGGAGAATTGAGTTGTGATCGTCTGGCCGATTGCGAGTTCTTCGGCATCGTCAACGACGCCGCCGTCTTGCGTTCGCATGATCGAGTACCCTCGGTTGAGGACGCCGAGCGGACTGAGCGCCTCGAGTTGTGCGGAAGCCTGAGACATCCGTGAGGTATTGCGTTCGAGAAGGCGACAGGTGGCCATCTTTGAGCGTTCAAACAATTCGTCAAGACGCCGATCGAGGTTGTGGATTCGATCGAGTGGTCGAGTCAGTGCGGTCGACTGCGCCAAAGCATCGACCTTCGCCCGCGCCGTTTCGGCTCGTTGCCTTAACGAAGCGGAGAGCCTTTGCCCGAGTCCGTTAAGCCACTGGGTGACGTCTTCGCCGGAAGGCGCGACACGTTCCGCCGCTTCGGTCGGAGTCAGGGCGCGCACGTCCGCCGCAAGGTCGCTTAATGTGACATCGATCTCATGACCGATTCCGGCCACCACCGGGTGGGGGCATTCGTGAATGGCTCGAACGACAACCTCTTCGTTGAAACTCCAAAGGTCTTCCAAGCTCCCGCCACCTCGCGTCACCACAACGATATCGGGCGGTTCTGGGCCGAGTCGCCCCGCAGCTCGGATCGCCGCGGCTATCTCTTTTGCGGCGCCTTGCCCTTGCACTCGACAGGGAATCAATGAAACCGTCATGCCTCGCCAACGACGTCTCACGACATTCAAGAAGTCGTGGATCGCGGCGCCCGTCGGGCTGCTGATGACGGCGAGCCGACGGGGGAACCGAGGCAACGAGCGTTTGTGGGAGGCGTCAAAGAGTCCTTCGGCCGCCAGTTGCTTCTGAAGCCGAAGCAAACGCTGCTGCAAGACACCAATGCCCTCGGCTTCCGCTTTGCGAACGACCAATTGGTAAACGCCGCGAGGACCATAGACCTCGACCTCTCCGAAACAAACGATCGTCTGCCCATCCTCGAGCGGTTGAGCCAGTTGCTGAGCCGATGTACGCCACATAACGGCTCGGATTTGAGAACCGCCATCTTTCAGCGTGAAATAGAAGTGGCCCGAATGGGGCCGAGCCAAATCGGAGACCTCGCCCCGCACCCAAACCGACGGAATCGACCGCTGCAACGCGTCGCGGATCATTCCGGTCAAATGCGAAATCGAGAAAACGGTCGGTTCGGACATAGGGCCATTGTCTTCGTCGCAGTAGGAAACGCAACCGCGTGACAACGGCTCAATTGGCTCCGCCGCCAACCGGGTGCTACCTCGATTTCTTGGTTCGGACTAGAATATCGCGATTGTCAACCACGCGACTATCGAGACGGTGATTTGCCGATGAACCTCAACGGTTCGGCGCCATTCCTGGACTACTCAAAACATGTGCTTGGCGAAGTCGAGCATGCTCTCGACGGGTACACGCAGACGAGAGACGGATTGCCTGAGCCGCTGCGCGAGGCGATCCGGCACAGCCTACTCGCGCCCTGCAAGCGACTGCGTCCGCTGCTCGTGTTAATGGCGGCGGAGGCCTGCGGTAAGAATAGAAGTGAAGCCATGCCGGCCGCTTGTGCTGTCGAGATGATTCACACGTATTCGCTCATTCATGACGATCTGCCCGCCATGGACGACGACGATTTGAGGCGCGGTCGGCCCAGTTGCCATGCCATGTTTGGCGAATCGACGGCCATCCTGGCCGGTGACGCACTGCTGGCACGCGCGTTTGAGGTCAGCTCGAGTGAAATTGAGGATTCGGCCGCCGCGCTTCGCTGCACCCAATTGCTGGCGACCGCCGCTGGAGAAACGGCGCTCGTGGGAGGCCAATTCGACGACCTTTCGACCGAATCCCTACGTAACGACTTGAGCCGCAACGATTTGGAGCACCTGAAGCTCATCCACGCGCGAAAAACAGGCGCCCTATTTCGCGTTTCACTTCTTTTGGGGGGTGTCGTTGGGGGCGGCTCCACGCAACAAATGGCGGCTTTGGAGCAATATGGAAAAGAATTGGGGTTGGCGTTTCAGGTTGTGGATGACTTACTAGACCTGTTGGGAAATGAACAGGACATGGGCAAGCGGACGGGCAAGGACAGCGAACTAGGGAAATTGACGTTTCCCGGCTTGATGGGAGTCGAAGCGAGTCGAGAGTACGCGGCGCAACTTGTTGCCAAAGCGATCGAGTCCATCGCTGAATTTGGCGAGCGGGCTAGCGAGTTGGGATCGCTAGCCCATTTTGTTTTTGAAAGGACGCGGTAATGCACCAAATTTTGTCAAAGATCGACTCGGCGTACGATCTTCATTCCATGTCTGTTGGCCAACTCGACTCGTTGGCTGATGAGATTCGGGATGCCTTGTGCAACTTGCTCGTCTCTCGCACCGCTCATTTTGCCTCGAACCTCGGCGTCGTCGAACTCTGTCTGGCGCTGCACAGCGTGTTTGATTTTCGCAGCGACCGATTGATCTGGGACACGGGCCACCAGATTTACCCCCACAAACTTGTCACCGGTCGTTACCACGAATTCGGCACCATGCGCACTCGCGGCGGCTTGATGGGTTACCCCAACCCGCAAGAGAGCGAGTACGACTTGTTCATGACCGGGCATGCAGGGAGCAGCGTCTCAACCGCGTTGGGACTTCGCTCGGGCGACGCCTTGATGGGCAACTCCAATCGCCAATCGGTGGCTGTCATTGGCGACGGTGCCTTCCCTTCCGGCATCGTGTATGAAGCGCTCAACAACGCAGGCGGACTCGATGAAAAGTTTCTGGTGGTATTGAACGACAACAAGATGTCGATCTGCCCTCGAGTCGGCGGGCTCGGCAGCTACCTCGACCGTCTCAGAACAAACCCGTTCTACACGGGCCTAAAGTCGGAAGTCGTCAAGATTCTCAATCACGTTCCGGTGTTTGGCGATCCGGCGGAACGCTTCTTGGCTCAGTTGAAAGAGGGTGTCAAAGCCGGGCTGCACGGAGGGATGTTGTTTGAAGATTTGGGCATGAGGTATCTCGGGCCTATCGATGGACATGATATCGCCGTGCTTCGCAAATACCTTCAGCTCTGCCAAAAGCTCGACGGGCCGATTCTCTTGCACGTGGTGACGGAGAAGGGACATGGCTACACGCCCGCCGCCGAAGATCCCGTCTATTTCCATACGCCCCCAGCTTTCACGAAGAAGGACGAGCAAACCGCGCCGAAGAAGACGTCCGCGACTTCCGGGCTACCCTTCACGCAGCACGCTCGCGACGCCATCTTGTCTGCGATGAAGCGCGACGAACGCGTCACGGTGTTAACCGCGGCGATGTGTCAAGGAAACAAACTCGAGCCGGTTCGCGATGCGATTCCCGATCGCTTCTTTGACGTCGGCATTTGCGAATCGCATGCGGTTGCATTTGCAGCTGGTCAAGCGAAGGCGGGAGCTCGGCCGATCGTTGCGATCTACAGCACGTTCATGCAACGGAGCTTCGACCAGATCTTTCAAGAGGTCGCATTGCAGAACCTGCCTGTTGTCTTGATGCTCGATCGATCCGGCTTGACTGGGCCAGACGGGCCGACGCATCACGGCCTTTTCGATTTGGGCTACATGCGATTGTTCCCCAACATGGTTGTGATGGCACCCGGCGACGCTTGCGATCTTCAGCCGATGCTCGATTTTGCCCTGCACCACAACTCGCCGACGAGCATTCGATACCCCAAAGCGACGGCGGAAGTTTACGAACGCGAAGTGGCGCCAGTCGAGCTCGGCCGATCCGAAATTATTTCACAAGGCTCGGACGGCGTGATCATCGCCTGCGGCGCGGTGCTCGGCAATTGTCTTCGAGCGGCTGAGCAGCTTCGTGAGGAAGGCTTCGATGTCGGCGTCGTGAACGCGCGATTCGTTAAGCCGCTGGACGGCCAAATGATCGAGTCCGCGCTACGTCACTCGAGGTTTGTGATTACGGTGGAAGAGGCCGCACTGGCAGGCGGATTCGGCTCCGCGGTCCTCGAATACGCGGTCGACAATCTCTTGGACGCCAGCAAGATTCGTCGACTCGGCATTCCCGATGAATTCGTCGAGCACGGCGATCGGAATGACCTCATGCACGATCTACTCTTGGATGCCGCCGGGGTGGCGACCGCCTTCCGCGAGCTGGCTGACAACGCCGCGGTCGGAACTCAGAACTGAGCCGTATCGATGTCCGATTCAGCGAGTCATGAAAGTCCCAGTTGGTCCCAGCGGGGCGACGATCGTCCTCGAATCATCATGCTCGGCGCGGGTGATCGCGAAAATGTGGCCGAACAAGCCGGGCATCTTCGCTCGACCGTGGAACGGTACGCCGACGTCGTCTGTTTCGATATGCGGGGCGAGACCGACCTCTCTCAGTTTGGCGCGGACTTCGCGGTCGTGCTCGGCGGCGACGGCTCCATGCTCCGCACAGCTCAGCAGATGCATGCAAGACAGCTTCCTGTGCTCGGCGTCAATATGGGCAAACTCGGTTACCTGGCTTCGGTTTCGCCCGACGATTTGGACGACGCGATGGCCCAGGTTGTCTCGGGCCAATGTCGAATCGTCAGTCACTTGATGCTTCGTAGCCAAATCATCCGCGCCGGCGAGGTGGTCGACGAGGCGACGGGACTCAACGAATCGGCCATTCTGTCCGGGCCTCCGTTCCGAATTCTCAACGTCGATCTTTACGTTGACTCAAAATTGGCGACGACCTATAGTTGCGACGGCCTGATCATATCGACGCCTGTCGGATCGACCGCCCACAGCCTTTCTGCAGGCGGACCGATCTTGCGGAACAACTTGCGTGCGGTTGTCGTACAGCCGATCAGTCCCCACACCCTAACTGTTCGCCCGGTTGTCGATTCATCGGACCGAGTCTTCGAGGCGGTTGTGGAAAACCCGAATGAAGGCACGACGCTGGTCGTCGACGGTCGAGTGGTCGCGCGTTTGCAATCTGCCGATTGCGTTCGCACTGAGCGTGCGAGTTGCGACTTCTTGACGATCGAATTATTGAATCAAAACTACTATCGCACGCTACGCGAAAAACTTGGATGGGGTGGAATGATTCGACGTTGAGTCACACTCCTCGGGACATCAGTTTCAAGCTCGCACGGAAGCATTGTCATGAAACGCAACGTTACGCTCAGTGGTCTGCTCATCGCATTGTGCTTTTCGGTCATCTTCTTGACCGCTGCTCGGGCTAGGTCCCAATCCGAAACGGACGATGCCGCCGCCTCTGGCGACAAGAAGGCCGAGAAAACATCGGGCAAGCATTTGCTGCGTTACAAGTTCAGCAAGGGCGATGTCGTTCGTACTCAAGTCATTCACCTCGCGACCACAGAGACTCGCATCCGCGGAAATCTGCAGTCTTCGCGCTCGCGCGGCGTGTCGGTGAAAGAGTGGCGATTCATTGAAGTTGGCGACGCCGGAACCGTCACGTTTGAGCACGTCGTGACGGAAGCGGACATGAGCAACCAAGTTACCGGTCACGCCGAAGTGATTTACAACAGCAAGACCAATGGCGACAAGCAACCGCCGCAGGAATATCAGGGCGTTGCCGATTCGATTGGAAAAACGATCGCCGTGGTGACGATCAACCCCGACGGCGAAATCGTCAAGCAAGAACAGAAGTATCGGCAACACAGTTTCGGACTTGGCCAGATGGTCTTTCCGTTGCCAAAACAAGAAGTCGCGATCGGCGATTCCTGGTTCTTCCCTACCGAAATCACAGCGGCTCTAAAGAACGGCCAGAAGAAACGCATCAAAACTCGCCAGCGTTACACCTTGTCAAAGGTCTCCAACGGTGTCGCAACGATCGACGTGATGACGCAAGTCTTGACGCCCGTCAAGAGCCCGGAAGTTGAAGTGCAGCTGATGCAGCAGATCACGAAGGGCTCGGTGAAGTTCGACATCGACGCGGGTCGATTGATCAGCCAACGCATGGACTGGGACGAGCGAGCCGTCGGCTTCAATGGAGCTCAGAGCACGATGGAGTACTTGGCTCGGTTCGAGGAAAATCAGCTTCCGAGCGGAAAGCTGCCGAAGTCGTACAAACCCGCGTCCACTCCCGTCGCCGGCCCCGCTGCAGGTCCTTCCGCTGCAGGTCCTTCCGCAACAGGTCCTTCCACAGACGGCGCGACGGAAAAAGATGCGGCAGCCAAAACCGCAAAGAAGAAGACCGGCGCCAAACGATAGCAGCCAGCCGCGCCAGAAGTCGATGTCGTACTCCCACTTTAGTTGTGTAGAAGAACCAACTTGGAAACTGCGCTCGCCCGAGCGTAGAAGAAGCTTGGAATCTTCACGCTTCTAATAGTAAGATAAAGTCCCAGGCGATTCGTCGATTCGCCTGCAGTCTGCCGACCGAATCTACCTCGAAATCAGCATCGTTTCGGACGAGGACAACTTCGCTTCGAACTCGAGCTGAAAACTGGCTGGAGAGTTTCGGTTGATTGGGCGCAACAATATCTTCGAGCGACGTGGGCCAGTTCTGCTCGCGTCTTTTCCGTTTTTTGCGATCGTCTTGCTAGTCGTTTGGGCGGTGGACCCGGAGGCATGGCCCGCGCTTTGGCAATCGGCGCAGTTGGGTTTCTACACTGCGATTGGATCCGCGCCGATTGGCGTCGCGCTGGCCTTCCTGCTGAGTCGAACAGACATTCCCTGTCGCCGCGTTTTGATCGTCATGACAGCGATGATGTTGTTTGCGCCGATCTATTTACAAGCGGCCGCTTGGGAGTCGGGTTTCGGCAAGCGGGGTTGGTACACGCTGATGAACGGCCAAATGGAGTCGCCCTGGTTGACGGAATGGCGGGCCGCGGTCTGGATTCACGTAGCGGCCGCCGTTCCTTGGGTCACCCTGATCGTCTCGGCTGGTCTTCGGTATGTCGACCCGAAGCAGGAAGAAGCGGCTATGCTCGAAGGTGGCGCTACCGCCGCGTTCTCCTGCGTGACCTTACCGCAAGTCGCCTCCTCGATCGGCGTCGCCGCGCTGTGGGTTTTCATCACGACATCGCAAGAGATGACGGTCGCAGATCTCTTCTTCATTAAGACCTACGCGCGCGAGCTCTACAATGGCTTCGCTTTTGGCGATTCTCTAGCAACCAGTTGGGGAAAGGCCTGGCCGGGATTCATGATGACTTCCGTTCTCGCCGTCGGTGCCGCCTATTGCCTTGCTTGGGCTGCGCCATCGGGAGGGCAGATCAGCGCGCGCCCGGCGGCTCGCTGGCGGTTACGTGGAGCGAGGATTCCGCTCGGCCTTCTCGCGCTGGTGATCGTGTTGGCGTTCACTGCCGTTCCACTTTGCAGCCTGTGTCTCAAAGCGGGTTGGGCGGTCGAGTCGGTTGGCGATGAGCGAGTCCGCAGTTGGTCGATGAATCGATTTGCCGAGACCGTTTGGGCGAGCCTGAATCGCTTTCACCCGGAACTGAAATGGAGCGTCACGATCGGCGCGCTCGCTGCGTCCGCAACGCTGCTCGTGGCGGGACCGATGGCCTGGTTCGCTCGACGTGGCGGCGCGGCCGCGATACCCTTGGTCGCGACTTCGGCGTTTGCGGTGGCCACGCCCGGTCCGCTGCTCAGCATGATGATCGTCTTTATTTTCAACCGAGATCTGGGTTGGCTCAACGCACTCTACGACCGTTCGCTATTCGCTCCCGTGCTGCTGGTCGCATTCCGAACGATCCCCTATGTTGGCGCGCTTTGTTGGTTCTCGTTTCGCAGTATTGACGCCCAGGTGATTGAGTCGAGTCAGCTTGACGGAGCCGGCGAGACTTCCTCGTTTCTCCGCATCGCCGCGCCGATGCGCGGCAGCGCGATTGCGGCGGCATGGCTCGTGGCGTTCGCGATTGCCTCGGGGGACCTTGCCGGTACGATTCTCGTCGAGCCGAACGGAGTCTTCACGGCCGCCCGCAGGGTCTTCTCGCTGATACACTCGGGAGTCGCCTACCAGGAATCGGCGCTTTGCATCGCATCCATGGGCGTCTACCTCGCGGCCGCCGGCTCGGCTTGGTGGCTTTGGAATCGAGCCCTGAGAATCCGATAAGCTGCAAATTGTTCCGCCGTCGATCGTTGCTGAGACGGCTGCAGGTTAGCGCGAAGTGTACTCGCCGAAATAGGGCGCATGGTGATGCAGGTCGTATAATGGAACTCAAGGGGAATGGCCTTAATAGCTGGGAGCTACCGTGTCTCGTTCACACAATCGACAATTCCTGCGTTTCCGGATGACGCGTTTGTTCGTCATCGCATCGCTACTCGTCACAACCGCGGCCGCGACTGCGCAATCGATGGAGCGAGTGACGATTAAGCGAGATAGCGTGAGAAGAATTCTCGATGGCGAAGTGCTCGTCGAGGCCGAAGATGGCGGACTGCTTCTGCAAACTCGCGATGGCGTCTTTTGGATGTGCCAACCAGAGGAGATTGAATCGCGTGTGAAGAAAGAGGCACCCTTCGAATGGCTCGAGGAAGATCAGCTGCAAACGCAGTTGCTTAAGGAATTGCCTCAAGGGTTTCGTGTTCACAAGACCGCTCATTTTCTTGTCTGCTTCAACACGACCGACGTCTACGCTCGCTGGTGCGGTTCGCTGTATGAACGCTTGTTCGATGCCTATTTCCAGTATTGGGAAAAGCAAGGAATCAAGCTGAAGGAGCCCGATCATCTGCTCGTCGCCGTAATTCACAAAGACCGACGCTCGTTCGCTAACGAGGCCAGGAAAGAACTTGGCGAAGGTGCGAACGTGGTCGTCGGCTACTACAGTATGCAGACCAATCGCGTCAACATGTACGACTTGACCGGCGCTGATGGGCTAAGTCCATCGCGCGGTAAGATTCGAACTCGCGCCCACATCAACCAGATTCTCTCAAAGCCGGGTGCCGAGCGAACCGTCGCCACGATTGTCCACGAAGCGACGCATCAGCTCGCCTACAACAGCGGCCTGCAGACTCGTTATGCGGGCAATCCGTTTTGGGTCAGCGAGGGACTTGCTGTGTTCTTCGAGTCGCCCGACTTAAAGAGTTCTCGCGGTTGGCGAGGCATTGGGGCGAAACATCGAGTCAAATTGGCCGAGTTCAAGCGAGGCGTGCCGACGCGTGACCCGAACGCTCTACGCGACATGCTAACCGACGATGCCGCGTTTCGAGACGCCTCCACTGCCGGTGCCGCCTATGCTGACGCTTGGGCATTCAACTACTACTTGCTTAGACGTCGAAGCAAGGAATATGTGAACTACTTGCAGAAACTCGCCCAGTTGAAACCGCTCGACGAACTCGAACCGGAAGAGCGACTCAAGCAGTTTGAAGAATCGATGGGTACGACGGTCGATAAGATCGACAAAGAATTTATGTATTACATGCGGCGCGTGCGCTGAGCTCGCACAACGTGTTCAGATGCCGAATTGCTTGAGCACCAAAGCCGCCATCTCGGTATCGCGAAGCGTCGCCCCGCCGCACAGTCCGCTTGCGGACGACAGCAAGACGCCGCGTTGATCTGCCGACTTGGGCGGAGCGCCGTGCGAGCCTCGAATCAGGCTGGCGTCGAGCGGTGTCGATTTGGTGGCGAAGTCAAAGTGCAATTCGACCGGATCGAAGCCCGGTTTCTTATGAATGTCGACAGTTCGCGCAAAGTCAGGCGCGCGGTTGTCATCCTCCCACCAATAGTAAGCTTGCCAGCTGTTCGCGGTTGAAATCGCCACGACGTCACCGGCTCGCGCGTGGTCCATGCCGTAACGAGCTCGCTGCTCGCCCACGAGCACTTCATCGATTCCATCGGCTCCGCTGAGCACGTCGACAACGCGAGCTACAACGGCGGGGTCGCGGTCGGCGACAAAGACGTTCGAGTACTGGTGGTCGACCATCGCCCAGGCGGGACTGCGTACATCAAGCAGCTCGCCTCGATCCGAGTCATAAACGCGTAGCAGGCCAGCCTCGCGAAGCAATCGATTGGGATAGCCGACGTGATCGACTTCTGTAATCACATATTCGCTCGCTGCGAGCCAGACTAGTTCGCGATCGTTGTAGGCCGTCGTAAAACCATCGATCAGCTTCCCAACGACTTCATCCAATTCCCGCACCGCGATTTGTGCTGCTGGGCTGTCGGGGCCATCCTTCTGAGCCGCGTAGTCGAGATGAGGAAGGTAGAGGAAGAAGAAGCGGGGCGCGAATCGTTCCGCAGCGACAATGGCGGATTCCACGATCCAGTCGGTCGACATAATGTTGGCGAGCGGCCCCCAAAAGTGCTTCAAGGGAAAATGGCCTGAGGCGTCGCGAAGGTCGCCGTAGAGCTCCGTTGGTTTCGTGTAGCACCACAGCGATTCGGATCCGTCCGGGTTGTGAATCGGCGCCGGCATGCAGACGTAGTCGGCACCGCAGCCCTTGCTAAGCATCGGAAACCAAACGGCCGAAGTCAGCGCCGCATCGCGTTCATGCATCACGTCCCAGATTTGCGGGCAGAGAATCTTCTCATTCCAAGCGGTCCACATTTCGACTTCGCCGGAATCTCGCCAGAAGAATCCGTTCGAGACAACTCCGTGTTCGGTCGGCAGTTTGCCCGTCAACATATTGGCCTGAACGGGCCAGGTGACTGCGGGAAAACTCGCCGAGAGTTCCGCATGATCGCCGTCGGACATCAGCGCCGAGAGTCGCGGCAGCTTGGCGACGTCTTGCCTTCGCAAGCCCGGGATCGAAAGCAATACGACCGATGGATCCGACATGCACTGTTCTCCTTCTTCATAACCGTGTAACGATAACTCGTTCAGGAAGTTACTCGCCAGGTCTAGGTCTCATCCGGCCCAGCTTGCTCAGCGTCCGCCTTCGACTCCGTCGATCAGGGGGCGTAGAAAATCATATGCGATGCGTGCGGCTTGCGGGCCCTCGTGACTGTGCCGACTGAGTTCGATGTGGATCGGACCCTCGTAGTTGATCGCGGCGAACCCATCGATAATGGGAGGGAAATCCATTTCACCGTCACCAAACATCAGATGTTCGTGGACTCCTGCGACCATGTCTTCGATGTGAACATTGGCGATTCGATCCGACCACTTCGCGAGGTAGTCGACGATGGGCACTTCGCCTTGGCAGTATAGGTGCCCCACGTCAACGGTCAGACGGAGATGAGGTTCGTCGACCCATTGCAGCAAGCGTTCAAATCGAGCCATCGTGTCGACGAACATGCCAGGTTCCGGCTCAAACGCCAAGACGACCCCTCGCTGTCCCGCATGTTCAAGTACTTGCCGGAGCCCTTCGGCAAGTCGTTCGAGAACCGCCTCATCCGCCTCGTCGCTGCGCAAGATTCCCGACCAAAGCGAGACGCAGCGGCTGCCGAGCGCCGCCGCGATATCGACGCATCGAATCAGGAAGTCGATCCGCCGACCTCGATGCACATCGGAGCTCGCCACCAGCGTCGGTTCGTGTTTCGTCCGCGGATCGAGGAGGAATCGAGCGCCCGTTTCGATGACCGATTCCATCTTGGCTCCGGCAAGCAGATCGCGAATCGCGTCGATTTCGTTCGGCAAGTCGGGGCTGAACGGATTGAGCGCGGCGTGATCGACCGTAATCGCAACGCTCTCGTAGCCAATCTCAGCCAACAATTCGATTGCGTCGGCGAGCCGATGATGCGCTAGCCCGTTCGTGTTGTAACCTAGCAGCATGAATAGTCCGAGTTAGGTCGAGCGGAACCACTGGCCGAGCAGGAGCATGGGCGCGAGCAAGGCGCAAACGGCCAACGCATATCCAAACGGATTCGTCAGCAGGACGAGCGCGGCGTCCAGCACGATGATCGACAGAATACACTGCTTGATCGCCGCTTGTACACGATGCGGTTTGGGACTGCTGATAGCCAGCACGCATCGCCGCATGGTGACGACCATCAGTACGATGACGACCAACGGCCATATCGTTAACGGCAGATGGAACTGCTGATTTGAGTCGGCTGGGACCCAGTCGGGGACAACGGTCAACAAGCCGAGTCCGACGACCATCACCATGGCGCCGAAGCCCAAGAGAATTCGCCCGCTCACCTTCGCTTCGGTGCGAGCAAACCAGGTTACGCCGGCAATGTAAATTCCCATCCCCGCGGCCGCCATTAACTGGTGCGGCTCATAGACAAACGTCGCCATCGTCGCTGCCGGAGCTGACTCGACCAGGCTCATCCCCAACAGAACATTGAGAAATCGGCAAAGTCCCATCATCCACGGTGCCATGATTGTCTTCTTCACCAAAGCGTCGTAAAGCAGAATCGCTGCGGCCAGCGCAAACCCAACCGCGCCGCTCCGATACGGGATCGAAGACGGCGCCACCCAGCCGGCGGCCATGGCAAGAAAGACGCCCGTCACGATCAAGCCGAAGCCGAATCGCCGAGCTTGTTCGAATGAAATGGCGCCGGATGGAATCGGTCGCTCCGGGCGATCTTCGCTATCGGCCTCGACATCGTAGACATCGTTTAAGACCATTCCCGCTGAATACAAGCAGCCCGATGCCGCGAGCAACCCGATCAATGCCTCCCAATGGGCGACGCCGTGATTCACGAACAGATAGCCCATCGCAATGTCTGCGAATGCCGTGAACACATTCGGAATGCGACAGAGTTTCAGATAGGTAAGCCACGCCGGAGGTGTTTCGGTCGACGCATCAGCCACACCGCCGGACGGCGTATCGGGCGAACTCGGGTCCGGCGCGGCATGTTGCTCCGGTTCGGCTGGATCGAGTTGAGGGTTCTCGTCGTGCATCGCTTACTCGTTCTATGGGGCTTGAGGTTGCCAATGCACCGCAAGCTTTTCGATCACAAATGAATCTGAGGCCGGCTGCTGTTGTCGGTTGTTCAACTGCTGGCGCTACGATAACTCAACAAAGCTCGGCGAAAGATCCATCGCGATACGGCCAAGCTGACAATCGTCGCCACGACGGCAAACGCCGCCAACGGCCATTCCCAACTGGCCCTCGGCTTCAACGGTTGGGCCAGCAGTCGCGCTGGCACGTTGATCACGACGAGGACAGGCACGACGAACGTAAAGAAGCCGAGGATAGGGACGCCCCAACCTCGATTGTAAATCTCCATCGGGTATCGTGCGATGCTGGTGATGTAAAACCAAAAATTGTAGAGCGTCTGATTTCGCCCGAGCCAAATGCTCGTTGCCGCCAGCGAGATCATCAGACTATAGAAAATCAGCGTGCCGCTGACGATGTAAAACGGATAGAGCACCACGGAATACCATTCCAGTTCGAGCCGATTCTCTGTTCGGCTGAGCATCTCGCTCAAGCTAATGGCCAGCATCGCCAAACCCATGACAAAGTTGGTGAGCGACGACCAGTCCATTTTCTGAAAGGAAATGAGAAACTGGGTGTCGATCGGTTTGAGCAGCGCAAAGTCAAGATTGCCCGTTCGAATCAGCTCGCTGAACTCTTGTGCGTTGGGCATGAAAAATGTCTGCACGAGACTGGTAATGAGCCACGTCGTCGCCAGGAAAATGAAGAACTCGTACTTGCCCCAGCCGGTGCCGAGTCCGATCGAGTTGGTGTGATCGAAAACGATGATGAAGAAGCCGACATTCATCAGCGACCACGACAGCGCTGAGACGCACTGCAAAAGGAAATTGGCGCGGAACGTCATATCGCGCACCAGGCTGTTTCTGGCAAACGTCAGGAAGACTTGAAGGTAGGAAGGTTGATTCGCCACGCCCTAGCCCCCGAATCCGCTGTAACGATGCACGCCGCGATGGAATGCGAATCGCGAGGCGACGATGAAGAAGACGATCCAGGTCGCTTCGACGGCCAGACCCTTGGCGAGCTCTGGCCCTTCGACTTTGCCCAAAAACACAGCCGCTGGAAAGTAAGCCAAATATTTCAGCGGCAACAAGTCAACCAGATTGCCCCAGAAGTCGGGCAGCATGTCGAGCGGGAACATATGGCCGGACAAAAAGAAACTCAGCAACATATAGACGAACAACAGCGACGAGACGTCGAGAAACCAGAACCCGATCATGCCAATGGTCGCTTCCATGAAGAAGCCGAGCAGGAAGCCAAACACAAGGGCGAGTACAAAGCCGCCGATTGCAGTCCAGTGTGGCCATCCGTCGACAAACGCCCATCGGCAAAGAAAGAACACCAAGGCAAAAGGCAAGACAGCGATCGAGTAGTAAGCGAGTTTGTGTGCGAGGCGATTGAGCAACAAGAACCCGATCATATCGATCGGTTGTATAAGAAACTTCTTGATCTCGCCGTTGCGAATTTGCAGTGCGACGCCGGAAGCCAGTCCGGGCATGCTGGAAAACGCTCGCCCCACCATCGTTAGTAGGTAATAGGCGACCATGTTTTCGAAACTGTAGCCGGCGACCGAATCGACCGTCTGCAAGATCGCGCCCCATAGAAATATCTGAGTCACGATCGGCAAGAATCGCATCAGCGTGCCAAGCATGAAGTCGCCACGGTAGACGAGGCGCTCCTCCAAGGCGACTCGCAGAATCACCCACCATGTTGCCAAACGTGCGTTCATGCTTTGGTCGCCGGAACGCCCTTCTCCGCTGCAGAATTCTCGATTTGCGAAAAGACGTCCGCGATCAACTCCTCGAGTGGCGGGTCTTCGACGACGATGTCGTCAATCGTATAGGCGTCGAGCAAGTGCGATAGCGTCGGGGAAACTTCGGCTCGGGCCACTCGCAATTTCGCTTTCGGCGGGACGCATTCCAGCAGTTCCCCAAACGACTCAAACGAGCTCGGCATGTCTTTGGCGAACTGCAGTGTGAGAACTTTGTGCCCGCTGAACCGATCGATGATCCCGGCAAGCGATCCGTCGTAGTGGATCAACCCGTTGGCGATGATCACAACGCGGCGACACAGCGCGGCCACATCCTTCATGTAGTGGCTCGTCAGAAGCACCGTGATTCCGCGTTGCTCCTGGTAGTACTTGAGAAACCGCTGAATGTTGTGTTGAGCCACAACGTCCAATCCGATCGTCGGCTCGTCGAGGAACAGCACGTCGGGTGAGTGCAGCAACGCGGCGGTTAGCTCCATCTTCATTCGTTCGCCCAGCGACAACTCTCGCACCGGCTGGCTGAGCAGGTCGTTGATCGAGAGCAGGTCGGTCAATTCGTCAACGGCCGCCTGAAATTTCTTCGCGTCGATACGGTAGATCTGTTGATGAAGACGGAAAGACTCCTGAGCCGGAAGATCCCACCATAGTTGATTCTTTTGACCCATCACCAGAGCAAAACGCTCGCGGTAGGCGTTTTCACGTTTCCAGGGCGTGTGACCCAAAACGGTCGCTTCGCCAGACGTCGGACTGATCACGCCGGACAGCAATTTCAATGTGGTCGTCTTGCCGGCGCCGTTGGGGCCGAGGAACGCGACGAACTCGCCCTGCTCCACGTTCAAGTCGATCCCCCGAACCGCTTCGACGTCTCGGTATTCACGCGAAACGAGCCCGCGCAAGGCGGCGAGTAGGCCCTCTTTCTTCTGGTAGACCCGATAGGACTTGGCCAGCTGCTTTATTTCGATAATCGACATGGCCAAAGATTATAGGTGGGGCAACCTACAGTCGATAGCACCGACCATTGTCGACGCTCGAGCTCGAATGTAAGCAATCGTCGCGGAAACAGTCGACCGCGAACATTCAGAAGCACCTGCGTGCGATGCCCGATTGCGTTGCCTGTTTGCGCTTTGGCCGCCGGCCGCTCGCGTTGTCGGTTTTTGGGGCTTGGGATATAATTTCGACCCACCAGTGAGCAACATACAGGCAGGAACTGCAGATAGGCATGAGAATTGGACTTGGTGACGATACCCACCGGTTGGCCGCTGGCGGACCACTCCGTTTGGGCGGAGTTGTGATTCCGCACGATAAACATCTGGTCGGGCACAGCGACGCCGATGTCCTTTTACACGCCATTACCGATGCCTTGCTCGGCGCAGCCGGGCTACCTGATATCGGACAGCTGTTTCCCAACACGGACGAAGTGAACCGAGACCGAGACTCGGCGGATATGTTGCAGTTGGCATGGAAGCAAGTAAAGGACAGTGGCTACGGCCTCGTCAACCTCGACTGTGTTGTTCGGTTGCAGCGACCCAAGCTGAGTCCGTACAAGGACGTGATTCAAGCTCGCATCGGCGAACTGCTCGGCGTTTCGCCTGACTGCATCGGTTTGAAGGCGAAGACCGGCGAAGGTGTGGGCCCTATCGGTAGTGAAGAGGCTGCAACAGCATCGTGCGTTGTGCTCCTCGATAATTCAATCTCTGTGAAAACTTGAACGGTCAGCTACGCGGATCGACGGTTTGACGTCACTGAGCAAAGAGAAATCTCGCGAATGAACAGCCACACGACAACTGAGTCCCAAGTCACACCTGGTGACGCGCCTGCAGAAAATGAGTCGATGAACATTCGAATTTACAACACTCTCAGCCGCACCAAGGAACCGTTTGAGCCGATTACTCCGGGCAAAGTCGGGATTTATCTCTGCGGGCCGACCGTTTACGACAAGGCTCACATCGGCCACATGGTCGGGCCGGTGGCGTTCGACACGCTCAAACGATTCCTGGTCTATTGCGGTTATGAAACGCAGTGGGTCGTCAATATCACAGACGTCGACGACAAGCTCATAGCCGCGTCAAAGAAGCACGGAAAAAGCATGGCCGAAGTGGCCGAAGAAATGACGGCCGATTACCTTTCGAATCTGGCCGGAATGGGCGTCGACCAGATCGACGACATGCCTCGGGCGACGGAGTGCATGCAGGACATTATTGACTTCACCGCCTCGCTCATTGATCAAGGTTTTGCCTACGCTGCGGACGGCGATGTGTTCTTTGACGTCGGCAAGAATCTCGAGTACGGCAAGCTGACCAACCGCACCACGGATCAATTGCAAGGCGAAGGGGGCGAAGTCGGCGCCAAGAAAAAGTCCCTTGCCGACTTCACGCTCTGGAAAGCGGCGAAGGCGGGCGAGCCTTCTTGGGAAAGCCCTTGGGGCCCCGGTCGCCCCGGCTGGCACATCGAATGCTCGGCGATGTCGCGCGCTTTGCTTGGCGAATCGTTTGATATTCACGGCGGCGGACTCGATCTAATTTTCCCCCACCACGAAAATGAAATCGCTCAAAGCGAATGCCGGCACGCCAAGCCGATGGCTAAGTATTGGATGCACAACGGCCTATTGCGCCGAGAAGAAGCGGGCAAGATCGGCGGTCGTGGCGAGAAGGCGGAAGCGAATTCGCTTGAGGCGGTTGAGCAGGCGACGGCCGAGAAGATTAGTCGCTCGAAAGGCGGCGGCGGATTGGCGGAGATGATCGAAACGGTGGGCGGCGAGCAACTTCGGTTTTTCCTCTTGCGAACCCACTACCGCAGCACGGTCGTGCTCAGCGACGAGTCGCTTGCCGAAGCCAAAACCTCGTTGGAGACGTTCTATCGATTCTTTGAACGATACGAGCGTGTGACGGGCGAAAGCTTCTACCACGTCGTCGCCGCGCAAACTCGGACGGCTGGCGTGATCGATGCGGGCGATGATGAGTTGCTTGGCGCAGTCGTCACGAAACGCGATGGCTTCCTCGGCAAGATGGATGACGATTTCAATACGGGCGGCGCCTGCAGCGAGCTGTTCGAACTCGTTCGATTGCTCAACAAGTTTGTCGACCAAAATCAGCTAGAGGCGAACGACGCGGATCAAACGCTCGTCGCATCGCTCAAACGGGCCGCGTCGACTCTGCGCGAACTCGCTTCCTTGCTCGGCCTCTTCCTCAAGGTGCCGGAGAGCAAAGGCGAGGGAGACGATTCGCTCGCTGGCAGCCTGATGGAACTGTTGATCGAGTTGCGATCTGAGTCGCGAAAGAACAAAGACTTCGCAATGTCCGATCGCATTCGCGACGGTCTCAACGCGATTGGCGTCACGCTCGAAGATCGCAAGGAAGGGACGACTTGGCGACAAGAGAGTTGAGTGCGATTGGCGCTAGCGGCCAGGCCGAATTGGCGAGCAACTGCAGGTTGAGGCGACATGGAAACGTCAGCGGAGGCGTAAGGCAGTGACGACAACCAAAACGACAACTCGAGTTCTTGGCATCGATCCTGGCTTGAACATCACGGGATACGGTGTCTTGGAGAGTTCGCCCCGCGGCCCAGTCATTGTCGAGGCGGGCGTGGTTCGCGGCGGCAAGGGAGAAATGGGCGAACGCCTTGAGCGAATTCACGAGGGGATCGCGGATGTAGTGAACTCGTTGAAACCCGATTTCGTTGCTCTCGAAGAGTTGTTCTCGCACTACAAACGCCCCAAGACGGCGATCCTGATGGGGCACGCTCGAGGCGTCATCTGTCTGGCAGCTGGTCAGGCTGGCATCCCCGTTCAAAGCTTCGCTGCGACTCAAGTCAAACGGATGCTCACCGGCAGCGGGCGGGCGACAAAAATTCAAATGCAAAACGCGATCTGTCGCGAGTTCGGTTTGGACAAACCGCCCGAACCGGCCGATGTCGCCGATGCGCTCGCCATCGCCGTCTGTCACGTCTATCAAAACACCGCCGTCTTGCGCGGCGCGTCATGACTCGCAATAGTCCCCTGTCTGAATGTTAAGCAACGGAAAGAACTCACTTGCTCACATCCATCACCGGCGTACTCAATCAAGTTGAAGTTGATCGAGCGACGATGCAAGTTGGCGCGTTCGAATACGAGATCCTCATCCCCGATTTCACTCGGCGTCGCATCCAATTACAGGTTGGCAGCGAGATCAAGTTGATCACCATCGATTATCTCGAAGGCAACCCGGCTCAAGGCGGCAAGCTGACGCCCCGACTCGTTGGATTCACAACGGAAGTCGAGCGAGAGTTCTTCGAGATGTTTTGTTCGGTGGACGGCGTCGGAGTGAAGAAGGCGCTTCGAGCGATGGTGAGGCCGGTCAAGGACGTGGCGACTGCGATCGTCGAACAGGACTCGGAGTTGCTCGTGACGCTGCCAGGAATTGGTGCCGCGACGGCTGACCGAATTGTCGCCAAACTGAAACGTAAGATGGCCAAGTTTGCCTTGATGGCGTTGGGCGATGCGCCGGACCAGAGCATCGATCGAAGCGTCGTTGACGATGCCTACAGCGCCTTGCGCGCGTTGGGACACGCGGAAGCGCATGCCCGCGAACTGCTCGAAACCGCGATCAGCAAGAAAAAGTCGTACAAGAATGTCGAGGCGCTTTTGCAAGCGGTTTACCAACAGCAGCACGCCTAGCGCTGCTATGCTCGACGTATGGCGCAGCCCGAGTTTTTCTCGCGCCGAGCCGAATGGCACAGTGCATTCGAGCCGGTTGGGTCCCAAACATGTTTTGCGCATGCCACTTTGGGCTTTGCCAAGCCAATGGCGGCGATCTCTGGTCAGTTCTTGTCTGTTTAGGAAGGCGTCGATGAATACAACTCTCAAAGTGCTGAATGTCATGGCCGTTGCGTTTGCGCTGGTGTGCACGTCGGGCTGTCTCTCGAAAAAGTTGGTTGTCTTCGAGAAGAACAAGCTCGACGCGAAAGCGATGAAGCCGTTTCTTGGGAACTACGAGGTCAAGGAGTGGATCAGCGAAGACGGACCGAAAAGCGTTCTCGTGACAGCTGAGGACGGGAAGCACTACTTCGCGTATACGACTCCTGAGCGAAACTACAAACTCGATTTTGTCGTGTCGAAGATTCCCAATAGCAAACAGGATCTTCACGTTTTTTCAGTGCCGAAGCAGGAGGCTTCGTCGGACCATCTTTTCTTCATTGTTCAAGCCAAGAAGGGATTCGCGCGCTTTTGGGTTGTGTTCGGCAATACGCCAGTTTCCAAGGGGCGACTTGAGTTTCCTGACGGACGGGCAAACGATGTCGACGTGAAGAAGTTTCTATCGGAACATGCGGACGAGTTCGTCAAGACGAATAAGCCGAGCGCGATACTGCGCCAAAAAAAGAAGTCTGGCGCGAAGAAGTCTGGCGCGAAGAAGACTGGCGCGAAGAAGACTGGCGCGAAGAAGTCTGGCGCGAAGAAGGCGTAAGGCAACGAACTGGCGAACTTGACGATTGACGCAGCGATAATGTAGTTGCTACGCGCCGCTGATCAGTGCGATCAGGCCCGAGAGGAGCGCGAATCCGACAAAACAGGCGGCGACGATGCCGAGCACAACAAAAAGCTTGGTGTACGAGAATGGACGACGGCCATTGGCCCGGGCCGTTTGGCCGTTGATGACGTATCGGTAGATCTCGCCTTTGTACTCGTAGGCCATGATCCACACGGGCAGCAAGACGGCGTAGCTGGAAAGCCCGCTGAGCTGCACATTGACTTTGACATTTCTTGAGCGGCCAGGGACATATTTCGCGCAGGCTCGAGTCTCTCCGATCTCGACGGCACGTCGCGCCATTGGGCGAGCGAATTTGCGTTGAACTCGAAATCGTTCGACGATCACGTTGTCCAAGTCGACTTGTTCAGGCGGTTTTGCCTCGCGCAAATCAAATGGGCAGATCGAATCCGTTTCGTGAGGCGTCAACGAGCCGCTCGCGCCGACGAGAATCTGCTCATAACGGCTCCGATGCTCGCCGAACATCGGTGCCCAATCGCCTCGAGCTCCCGGCGGTGTCTGATCGGTGTCCGCCGTCCAGTATGTGTGGGTCGAGGCTTGGAAGACCCAGAACGGTACGTACACGGCTGCCATTTTTGTAATGACGGCGTTTTCCGCGAGGTCGCTCGGACGCCAGAATCCCGATCCCAACTCCTTGCGCAGCACCCCCAATACTTTGTCCCGAGAAGTTCGAAACGGCACGACCCATCGCGGTTGGAGACTCGGTCGATCGTCCTGTTTCTCAAGTCGCTCGGAGCCGCAAAACGGGCAGCGGAGGTTTTGAGCCGATGCGTCGTAACTCATCGAAGCGCCGCATCCTTGGCAATCAAACTGATGAGCGAGCGTGGAGTGAGTGTCCGCTGCGCCGTCGTCAGCTTCCTCGTCGTGCGGCGCTTCACGTCCGCAGTTCGAGCAGAATAGATCCTCCTCGTCCAACATCGCTCGGCAGACTTGGCACCTTTGAAGTGTGTCGCTCATTCGCTAACCCGTTGTTAACTCCCGTTCGCCCGCTGTCAGGTTTCCGACGATGTTGCTGATGCCCAAATCGGTTGTCAACTCGCAAAGATTGCGGCTAGCAAACCGATCGCGGCGAATATCAGGGCGCCGCCGAGCAAGATGGCGCCGACCAGCAAGGCCACCTTGCCATACGTGACCGGTTTGTCGCCCGCGACTTTGCCGGTCTGACCGTTCACCAAAAACCGATACAGCTTCTTCTTGTATCGATAGCTGATGATATAAACCGGAAGCAAGCAAAGGTCCGAACTGATTTGACTGAACTCTGACTCGACCTCGAGATTGCGGTGTGTGTTGCCCGGCAAAAACGCCGCCACGTTGCGCCGCTCGCGTTCAAAAAAAACTCGCTTGCACTCCACCAACGCTTGTTCGCGGTCGACCGAGTATTCTTCGCAAAGCCAGCCGGCTAGATAATAGGGTTCGTATCTCTTGAGTGAGGGGAGCTGAAACGGTTTGATTCGCTCCGCGTCACTCTGAGGCAAACCGCGGCTTCCGGAGACCAAATAGCCGCTATAGAAACGGTGATGGAGTCCGCCGAGCGGCCACCACTCGGTCTCCTGAACGCGGCGCGTCTTGGTGACCCACTTTCCGTTTTCTCGAGTTCGATACGTTTCGGTTCGATACCAATACTCGCCGATCGTCGCCTCCCAGCGGCTATGCATTTGCAGGGAGAAAGACCAGAAAGGCAGGTAGACGCCGCGCAGTTTGTCCGCGACCGCTTGCGACCGCAGATCGCTGGGCCTGATCCAGCTGTTCTCGCCGATCCACTGCTCAAAAAGAGCGCGGGCGCGTTCGGGCGAAACAGCAAAGCCGATCACAAACTCCGGAGGCTGGCGTTCCGAGACATCACGTGAGAACTCGGCGACAAACGTCGAATCGCAAAACGCGCAGACATAACTCCGTTGATCTGGATCCGTCGCGACTTCGGATCCGCAATTGTCGCATCGAAAAAACTTCTGAGCGTCCGCCGTTGCTTGACGTTGCTGCGGGGGCGATTCGTCCGCTTTTACTTCGCTCGTTGTCGTTGCGCCGCACGAGACGCAAAAGTGATCGCCCTCATCCAGCGGCGCCCCGCATTTGTGGCATGGCTCGCGGGACGGCGCGACCGCTTCGGTGTCGATGATTTGCGCGACGTCGTCGTCCAAGAAGACGATGTCAGCTTCGCTCGGTTCACTCATGTAAGGCGATCCAGTTCGAATCGAGCGGGTCAGAACAACCGGCCCTGATCGCCCCCTTCGGGCGGGGCTAGTTTGAGATGTTCAAAGGCGGCGGTTCGAGCAATCCGGCCTCGTGGCGTTCGCACGATCAATTCCGACCGCAGCAAAAAGGGCTCGATCTCGTCTTCGAGCGTGTCGGACGAGACGTTCATCGTATGGGCGATTGCCTCAAGCCCCGCCGGTCCGCCGTTGAAGACCCGAATCAGAGTTTCCAGGTATTGGCGATCGAGTTTGTCGAGCCCCAGCGTGTCGACGCCCGCCATCTCCATCGCCGAGATCGCGACGTCCTTGTCGACCTTCCCCTCATGCCGACTGTCGGCGTAATCGCGAATCCAACGCAAACGATTGTTGGCGATTCGCGGCGTACTGCGACTGCGCTGAGCGATCTCGACCGCGGCCGTCTCAGGGACGCCTATATTGAGCTTGGAAGCGCTACGGTTGACGATCCGAGTGAGTTGATCGAGCGGGTAGAAGTCGAGATGTTCGCGAATCTGAAATCGATCACGCAATGGAGCGGTTAACATTCCAGCTCGGGTCGTTGCCCCAATCAGCGTGAACGGCTTTAGCTGCATGCTGATCGTCCGAGCATTCACGCCCTCGCCGAGAATAATATCGATTCGAAAGTCCTCCATCGCCGGATAGAGATACTCCTCGACGGCGTGCGGCAAACGATGAATCTCGTCAATGAACAGCACGGCGCCTTCGTCGAGATTGCTCAGATACGGAACCAGGTCGCCAGGCTTCCTCAGCGCGGCCGCTGTGGTGATCAGCACATTGGCGTCCATCTCTTTGGGAATGCAGAGCGCCATCGTGGTCTTGCCAAGTCCCGGCGGGCCGTCAAAGAGGACGTGCCCGAGCGTCTCGTCTCGTTTTCGAGTCGCATCGACGGCGATCGCCAGGCGCTCAATAACGTCCTGCTGTCCAATGACATCGCGAAGACGTTGCGGCCGCAACTGGTTTTCGTCGTCCAGCGGCGACTCGCCGTCGGATCCGATGATGGGTTCACGGCTCATTTGCTTCATTGAATCCAATGTGTCCAGCGTTTTGAAAACAGTCGGTGATTATAGGGCGGTGGTCGGAACAAAGGGAATGACGTGTCATCGAGCCCGATTGCGAGGTCGCCCGCGCGCCGACTCGGTTCATCATTCGCAATCGCGTATTCCGATGGCGAGTTATCTAGTCAGGGTTTCCATCATCGACGCCGGCCATTCCGGCGCTGAATTGGTTGGCTTCCCAAGCTACGGCGGGACGTGGCGATCCGCTTGTCGATATCGAGTCTCGTTCCCAAGATATTGTTGCTAAATAAAAACCCACAAACAACTTAAGGCCATTTGACTTCGTCGCCGAAAACCATAGGATGTGTTGCCTTCGTTGAAACCATTCAGCGTTGATGCTGCCAATGAACACGCAAGCGAATACGGGATCTTGAAAATGACCAGCAATGAACAAATGATCGACAAGCTTAACGATCTTCTTCGTCACGAGTGGACGGGAGTCGCCCAGTACAACCAATATGGCTTCGTCGTCGTCGGGATGTGGCGAGAAGTTTACTCGAAGTTGTTTCAAGCCAGCGCCGATGAGTCGCTTGTTCATGCGCGGCTCGTCGGCGAAAAAATCGTCGCCATGGGCGGCGTGCCGACCGTCGAACGAAAGCCTGTCCAGCAAACGACCGACGTCCGCGAAATGCTGACTCACGGTTTGGAATTCGAGCAGGCCGCTGTCGATCTCTATACCGAAGCACTGCAGATGGCCGAATATGACCGAGCCTTGGTCGTTTTCCTCGAAGACATCTTGCTTCAGGAACAGCAGGGAGTCGATGAGCTGACTTTGCTGCTCCGCGACCACGATTCGATGATCGCCACGATCACTCAAACGGCAGCGGAAGCCGGCTAAACGATCGTCGCATCAGCCGACGACGCGAAGCTTGGCGTCGCCATCGATTGGGAAGACTCCAAACAGATTGCGCAAGGCCGCCGCTTGCTCTGAATCGACTGCGACGCAGTTTTGGGTGAACCAGCCCAGTCCGTTTCCCCACGATTGCTGACGCAATTCGTAATGCTGCCCGTCATGACTTTCGCAGCGAAAGACAGCGAGCCGTTGATCGTCGCGTGGCGAGGGAAGGTAGCCGAGCAGGGTTTCCGATGGTGATCGCATTATGGCCGTGCCGGTCGTGTGGTCAATTCGAATCGAGCGCTTGCTAGTCGCTTTAGGGGGAGACTCACGTAATTGAGACGCGTTCTCACTTAGTGTTGAGTCTAATCGGAGGCTGTGTGGGCCGTCAAGGCCGAGTGAGCACAGAGTCGCGTTGGGTGCGGAATCGGGCTGCCTGAGCGACAGGGCACCGTCCGTGTTTGACTCCGGTTGACACTCTGAATGAGGCCTTTTAGGATGGTCCGTTTGACATTGAAGTTGGAGAGCCGAGATGGCCGTTCCCAAGCGAAAACACTCAAATAGCCGGACGAACAAGCGTCGTTCCCACGATGGTTTGACGGCTCGGCAATTGGTTCGCTGCCCCCAATGCAGCACGGCATCGCTGCCGCACACGATTTGTTCCAACTGTGGCCATTATATGGGCCGACCGGTTGTTGAGTCGAAAAACGAGTAGTCCCTGATTCGCCACCACGGCGGCAGTTGCTTGTCGTTTTGCTGCTGACCAAAAAAGGGATTGGTTCTTTCTTTCAGGCAGGGATGCGTTCCAATTGCGACGCATAACGCCGAAAGCAACGTATCAATCCCTCTTCGCTTTGCGCATCTTTCATTGGCGTCTTCAATGGCCATTCCTGGCACCCCCCGCCCTCGTTTGATCGAGCAAGAACTTGAGCAAGACTGCATTCTTATTCCCTGGGCAAGGCGCCCAAGTTGTCGGGATGGGCAAAGGACTTTACGACACGCTACCGGCTGCCCGCGAGCTTTTTGATCGGGCGGCGGACATTCTCGGCTACAGTCTGGCAGACGTCTGTTTTCAGGGGCCGGCTGAGAAGCTGAATTCGACTGTCTATAGCCAGCCGGCGCTGTTCGTTTGCGGCTTGGCGGCGTTGGAGAAGCTTCGACAAGACCAGCCCTATGTTGTTGCCGGTTGCGAGGCGGTCGCTGGGCTCAGTCTGGGCGAGTATAACGCTCTCGTCTTTGCCGACGTGATGGATTTTGAGACGGGCCTGAAAGTCGTTCGTGAGCGTGCCGAAGCGATGCAAGCCGCCGCGGATGCCAAGTCGAGCGGAATGGTCAGTGTGTTGGGGCTCGATCGGGACGCTTTGGAAAGCCTCTGCAATGACTGCCGGGAAGACGGCGAAGTCCTGCAAATCGCCAATATGCTCTGTCGCGGCAACATAGCGGTGTCCGGTCACAAGGCGGCCTGTGAGCGGATCGTCGAGCGAGCTCCGGAGGCCGGCGCGATGCGAGCGATTCCATTGCCTGTCGCTGGCGCGTTCCACACAGCCATCATGGAGTCGGCCGTACCGCGAGTCGCTGATGCGTTGGCGGGGGCGCAAATGCAAACCGCGAGAATTCCAGTCATTTCCAATGTCGATGCCCAGCCGCACACCGACCAGGGCGAAATCTGCGAGTTGATGCCGCGTCAAGTTGTGTCGCCCGTTTATTGGGAGGATTCGGTCAAGAACCTGATCGAACAAGGCTTCGACTCGTTCTACGAAATTGGAAGCGGTCGAGTGCTCAAGGGGTTGATGAAGCGCATCAACCGAAAAGTCGCTTGCGAAAATGTGTCTTGCTAATCTATCGCCTTTGATGGCGAGAGTTGATTCACCTCATCCCTCTGTTTGAAGAGACATCCATGTCCGAGTCTTCTTTTCAGGTCGATCTATCGGAAAACACCGCGATCGTAACAGGTGCCTCTCAAGGACTCGGCCGCGCCATGGCGATTGCATTGGCGGCCAACGGAGCCAAAGTCGCTTGTGTAGCGCGGAATGCCGAAAAGCTGGCCGGTGCGGTCGCCGGGATTGAGGCGGCTGGAGGCCAGGCCAAGGCGTTTGCCTGCGACGTTACAGACCGAGAGAGTGTCGATAATCTCGTCGACGATGTTGTCGATCAATGGGGCAAGCTCGACATCCTGGTCAATAATGCCGGCATCACTCGCGACGGTCTCTTGCCGAGGATGACGGACGAGGACTGGGACGCGGTGATCAACACGAATCTTCGCGGCACATTCTTGTTCTCACGAGCGGCTTCGCGATACATGATGCGAGCTCGATATGGACGGGTGATCAACATTTCGAGCGTTTCGGGTTTGATAGGCAATCCAGGCCAAACCAATTATTCGGCATCCAAAGCGGCTGTCATCGCGATGGCGCGTAGTTTGAGCCGAGAGCTGGCTGGCCGAAAAGTCACGGTGAACGCCGTCGCACCGGGATTTATCGAAAGCGAAATGACCGAGGTGCTTGGTGAAATGGTGATTGCCGAGGCGAAGAAGCGGATTCCGGCGAAACGGCTCGGTACGCCGGAGGATGTTGCGGCGGCCGTGTTGTTTCTGGCCAGTCCCGCAGCTGCCTACATTACCGGTCAAGTGCTGACGGTTGACGGCGGAATGACCGGCTGAGCGACGATTGGACAGCGAGCTGATTCGGTTTGGAATGAGGACCAAATGAGGGGGGCTGGACGGCGGCCAAGCCAATTGGAAGCGCCGCTAAGCCATGCCTTGACCCGTCTCATGAAGATCCTCTATCTTGTTGGTTTGATTTATGCTTCACTCAAGGATCTTTTGGGAAGCAAGAACGGAAACGGATGGCGGTCTCGCTAAGGTCATTTGTTTTTGCGAATTGAATGAATAACGGTGCGAAAGGGGAAATTAGCCTTTCGTTTCCGTGCGAACTTGTTAATGTTCGCTACGAATATTAGTTGCCTGAATCCGGGATCGAAACGGTCGTTCCCGTCACGAAATGGAGGACGACGAACGTGGCATCGTCTGCTGAACGTGTCATCGACATCGTCGCCGATCAACTCGGTGTCGACAAAGAGAAAATCACCCTGGAAACCTCATTCGTCGACGACCTCGGCGCCGATTCGCTCGACACGGTCGAGCTCGTAATGGAATTGGAAGAGGAATTCGACATCAACATTCCCGATGACGCTGCGGAGAAAATTCGCACTGTCGGTCACGTTGTCGAATATATCGATCGTCAGCCATGAGCCGACGAGTTGTCGTAACTGGACTCGGCGTCGTTACTCCCCTGAGTTGTAAGGTTGACGATCTTTTCTCGCGTCTTTGCGAGGGTGAAAGCGGCGTTGGCCCACTACAGTCCTTGAACCAAGAAGAGTTCAAGGTCAAATTCGCGGGTGAAGTCACCGACTGGGATCCGGCCGCCTACATAGATCGTAAAGAGCTTAAGCGACTCGATCGGTTCACCCAATTCGCCATCGTGGCCGGAGTGGATGCGATTACCGCCTGCGGCTTGGATTTCTCAAACGAGGAATCGAGTCGCTGCGGCGTCATTCTTGGTTCTGGGATCGGCGGGCTTTCGGAAATCGAAACCCAGGTCCGGCGCCTGGCCGCCAAAGGTCCGCCGCGTGTTTCGCCGATGACAATTCCTAAGATGATGATGAACGCCGCCGGCGGCGCTCTCTCGATCCGCTACGGAATGCAGGGCCAGAACTACACGGTGGCGACTGCCTGCGCCTCGGCGACGAACGCCATGGGCAACGCGTTCAAAGCGATTCAGTACGGCGTCGCCGATGTGGTCGTCACGGGCGGGACGGAAGCTGCCTTGACTGAGGTCGGCTTGAGCGCCTTCCAGAACATGAAAGCGCTCTCGCGCCGCAATGACGATCCGCAAGCCGCCAGCCGACCGTTCGACGTCGACCGAGATGGTTTCGTTCTCAGCGAGGGTGCGGGCCTGTTGGTTTTTGAAGAATACGAACACGCGAAGGCCCGCGGCGCCAATATTCAAGCCGAAGTTCTCGGGTTCGGCGCCAGTGGCGACGCCGGCCATATCACTCAGCCCATGGAAAACGGTGCCGGCGCGGCGTTGGCTATGAAGTCGGCGCTCGACGATGCCGGCGTCAACCTGGATCAGGTCGACTACATCAACGCCCATGGAACGAGCACTCCGTTAGGCGATATCGCTGAGACTTGCGCAATCAAGCGAGTGTTTGGCGAGCACGCTAGTCAGCTGAGCATTTCGAGTACGAAGAGCAACATTGGGCACTCCTTGGGTGCCAGCGGTGGAATCGAGCTGGCCGTCGCCATCGGCGCACTCGGCCGCAACGTTGTGCCTCCAACGATTAATCTGGAAAACACAGATCCGGCCTGCGATCTCGATTACACAGCCATCGAGCCTCGCGAGCGTGATTTGAAAGTCGCCATGAGCAATAGCTTTGGTTTCGGCGGCCACAATGCTTGCATCGTCGTCGGCAAAGTTGATCGCTAACCGAGTTGGAATCAATCCGCGGTCCCATCTTTCGGTACCTGCGGTCGCCAGACCTTGGAAGAATCGACAAGCCTCTCGGCTGATCCTGTTCGGTTGGAGGCTTGGCGTGGCCTGCACTAGCCCCCAAACTTGGCTGCGTAGATTTGTGGCAAGTGGGCTGAGATGAGTCGCCAGTTTTCGCCGCCGTTGTGGCTGATCCAGAGCGCGCCGGTCGATGAGCCGAGAACGAGTAACTGGCCGGTGTCGTCGACGGCCAGACAATGGCGGAAAATGATATCGTAGGCGGGCCCGTCCGGCAGGCCGTCGCTCAACATCTCGAACGTCTTGCCGCCATCGGTTGTCCGAGTCACAACCAACTTGGCGTCGACCGGCACTCGGCACTCATCTTTCACGGCCGGCGCGAACCACGCGGTGTTGGGATCGTTTGGATGAACGGCGACCGCGAAACCAAACACAGACGGGGTCGCGTTTTCGATTTCCACCCACGACTCGCAGTCGTCCGTGCTGCGGAAGACTCCGTTGTGATGTTGCACCCAATAGTGGTCCGGATCGCTGGGGCATAGGACCATCAAGTGGGGGTCTTGAATGTTGGGGTCGTTGGCCCGCTCAGGAGGCATGTATTCGGCCCGCATTCCATCGGCGCGACAACGCCACGTCTGTCCGCCGTCGCGTGTCACCCAAACGCCGCCGCACGAAACCGCCACGGAAACGTGATTCGAATCGCGCGGGTCCACGCAAATTGAATGGATGCCCGGATCGTCCATGCCGCCGCCAAACCACTCGCTTCTTTTTTCGTCATTCCAAAGCGACTCAACCAGTTTCCACGAGTCGCCGCAATCGTCTGAATGAAACAGTCCGCCCGGGATGGTGCCGGCCCACAGGCACCCAGGATTGTCGTCGCCAGCCGATTCCAAACTCCAAATGTAGCTGAGCGATGCGGGCTTCCCCTTCGGGGCGTCGTCGGACGGCGGACCCATCGGTGCTCCAACCGTCGCGTCTTCCGGATACTGCGGGCAAGCGAGCTCGTCCCAATTCTCGCCCCCATCCCGAGAGCGACGCAGCTTGACTCCGAAATGACCAAGGTCCAATCCCGCGTATAACGCCTTGTCTCGCGAATCCTCAAACACCATCGACACGGGATCGCCCAAGAAAGAAACGCGTTCAGTTTCCCAGCGATCGCCGTCTCTTTTCAGAGTGAAGAAACCTTTGCGAGTGGCCACATGAAGTCGATTTGCCATGTCGTTTCTTGCTCCGGAAAAGCGCTGCAATTACCGGTTTGTACCGAGTGGAGTCAGAAGGGCGTGAGTCTTTTTATTTGCCCTTGGGCGTTCGCGTGGATAGACCGGCTAATTGTCGATTTGGTTGGGTGACTATCCGCCCGAAAGGGCCTGCATGACGTAGATCTCGGAGTCAGAGGCGAGCGTATCTGACAGTGTTTCTCGGTCGACCATCGGCTGCCCGTCGACGAAAATCATAACGTGCTGGCGGACGCGAGCTTGGTCGTCCAGTACGTAACCTCGCAGCGTCTCAGCCTCGCCAAAGACTTGATCGAGCGCTTCACGCACTGTCGCTCCGCCGACTTCCTGCGGCGGACATTCGACATGCCGTTTGAGGTTGGCCGTGAAAACGACTTTCGGCATTGGCTGATGCCTTTCGCCTATTACAGATCGAGAGATAGGCCTCGCCCGAACCGCCAATCGATTCTGAGCGAGACTGCCTATTCCACGGTGTTCGAGCCTTGTTGGTTACGGCAGCGCGACGGTCTTGAGTGTCAGGCTTTCATCTGCGGCTTGAACGACGACAATCGCGTGAGTTTCATCGAGGGTGTCCAGTTGGACAACCGTGCCATTCCAACCGCCAATGGTCTCGTATTCTTGACCAGCCTTGCCGCCGCCCCGCACGGGCTCGGTCAGACCCTCGTTCTTCTCGATATCCTTCGTGCTGATCTTCATCACGCCACGGGCGCTGTTGGCCATCAAGAGGAAGGTCTTGCCGTCCTTCTTGTAGACGATCATGTCATAGGGCTTATTGCGATTGCCCAGTTCGGCGATCGTCGTGCCTTTGATCTTATTGCCCTTCGTGACTCCGCTAAGCGGGAACTTGACAAGCGGCGTGCAGATGAAGCCCGCCAGCAAACTCGGTTTGCCGTCGATCGTGAATGGGACAAACGTGCGAATGGCGGCGTAGCCTTCTTCGCGACCATGCGCCGCGTGGAAAATCTGCAAACTTGCATCTTGAGATGCTTTGTCAAAGGGAAACGCCAACGCGCGAACTGCCGACGAGTTGCCTGTGTTGATGCCGGATACGAGAAGCTGACCGTCGACATAGGCGAGATCGGTGATTGACGATGAGCGGAGCTTTCTTCGGCGGCGATCCACCTCGTCTTCACCCGGCGCGTTGGCCAAAGTCGT
>CAZMNY010000024.1:0-33460 GCA_964567745.1 uncultured Pirellulaceae bacterium
GCGCCGGCCAGATGTCGGCGGACGCCGAAGCTTGCGTGATTACGGCTACACGACGTCGCCATTGGTGCGCGGCCGCTGGCTGTTGGTGGAGGTCGGCAGTCGAGCCGGCAATTTGGTGGCGTTCGACAAGAAGTCTGGCCGGCAAGTCTGGAGTTCCGAGTGCAAGGACGAAGCGGGCCACACAGGCGGCCCCGTACCCATGAACGTCGACGGCTTGCCCTGTGCGGCCATACTTACGCTGCGAAATCTGGTCATCGTATCGCTCGACTCCGAACGCCCCGGCCGCACCATCGGGTCGGCGAAATGGACGACGGACTTTGGCAATAACATCGCCACGCCTTCTGTCTCGGGCCAATCGGTGATTGTCACCTCGGCCTACAATCACTACGCCATGGCCAGGTTCGATGTTGCACGCGACAAATTGGTGAAGAAGTGGGAAACGGAAGGAGTCGCGTCGGGAGTTTGCACGCCGATCATTCACGACAACCGGGTCTATTGGGCGTGGCGCGGAGTGCACTGTCTTGATTTTGAAACCGGCAAAGAGCTCTGGGTGGGCGGCAAAGTCGGCTCTCCCGGCTCGTGCATACTAACTTCCGACGACCGGTTGATCGTCCACACGAATCGGGGTGAACTGAGTTTGGTTGAAACGGCCAAACGCTCGCCCTCAAAATTCACGCAGCTCTCACGGCTGCCGCCGCAGTTCCGCGCGGACGCCTGGCCACATGTGGTCCTCGCGCAGGGCGGCATTCTCTGCAAGGACCGGCAAGGCAATCTCAAGTGCCTTCGAGCAAGATAGTCTGTCGACGCGCTAGTGCTGCGTTACGCCTTAGTTTTAGGGTGGCGCACCCGATTCGCCGTGGCGGGCCTTGATCAAACGAATTGTCGATCCCAATTCCAAGCTGTAGCACAGCACTAGGGAAGTTTTTCCTTGACCAAACGGCTGATATCTTTGAAGCCTGCGGCGGTCGAGGTCTGGCACCATTCGAAGAGCACCGTCTCGCATGTCGTGACAATGGCCCCAGAAGATTCGAGGCGCCGAATAGCCGTGTCGTGATCCGTCTTGTTGCGTGAGGTGAGCGCGTCGACGACCAGGTAGACCGAGAAGCCGGCAGCAAGCAGGTCGAATGCGGTTTGCAAGACGCAGACGTGAGTCTCCATGCCGACGAGCACGACTTTGTGAATTCCCTTGTCGGCAAGCGGCTCAAATAACTCGCCGCACTCGCCGCAACTGAAGTCGCGTTTGGGTGAAGGTGCCTGGAGAAATGCCGTCAGCAGTGGATCGGTTGGCCCTAGTTTCTCGGGGTATTGTTCGGTCGCAATCACCTCGACACCGAGCGTTTTGGCTCCTTCGAGCAGCCGTCGGATATTGAAAATCAGTCGAGCCGGATCGGGCGTCAGCGGGATTAGTTTCTCTTGGACATCGATAACCACTAACGCATTGTCCGTTGAGGTTAGAAGTTCCGGGCTGCGTGGCAGGCTTTGTGGATTTGGCATTTGCTGAGCATACACGATGGACTGTGAATTTTCCGCCCCGCCACTATCTGCTTGGACCTACGCCCCTAGAGCAAACAGTCGCAATAGTCCAAAATGGGGCCGTTGAGGCGGCCCGCGGTTGGGCTGCGGTTGGGCTGCGGTTGGGCTGCGGCAGCTGAAAGCTGGGAAATGGGGGAAGTGTAGTTTGGCGAGAAAATCAGTGAAACGAATCCGTTCAACAACCGTGCTATGCGTCCGCTCTGGTGGGAAAGTGGCCATGGGAGCCGATGGTCAATTGACGCTTGGCGATTGCGTGATGAAGGGCGACGCGGTCAAGGTGAGGCGTTTGGGCGGAGGCAATGTGCTCTGCGGTTTCGCGGGCGGATCGGCCGACGCTTTCGCACTTCTCGAACGCTTCGACGCGAAGCTCAAGGACTACCCGCAGAACCTTCAGCGAGCCGCCACGGAATTGGCGAAAGAATGGCGGACGGATCGAGCGCTGCGACGACTCGAAGCGCTGCTGATCGTGGCGGACAAGCGACAGACCTTGCTGATTAGCGGGACCGGTGATGTTATTCAGCCGAGCCACGGAGTGGCGGGGATTGGATCGGGCGGAAACTACGCGATCGCGTCCGCTAGGGCGCTCGTCGGTCACACGTCGCTCGACGCCGCCACCGTTGTCCGCGAAGCGCTCACGATCGCGGGCGACATTTGTATCTACACAAACAACAACATTGAGATCGAAGAGATGGAGAGTGACTGCTGATGTCGGAATCCTCGCAGGATAATTTGACGCCAAGGCAGGTAGTGGAGCAGCTTGACCGCTACATCGTCGGGCAGGACGCGGCCAAACGCGCGGTGGCCATTGCGATTCGCAATCGTTGGCGACGTCAGCAACTGCCTCAGGAAATGAAATCCGAGGTAGCGCCTAAGAACATTCTCATGATTGGTCCCACCGGCGTCGGCAAGACGGAAATTGCCAGACGATTGGCCAAACTGACTGGGGCACCCTTCATCAAAGTCGAAGCGTCGAAGTACACCGAGGTCGGCTACTACGGCCGCGACGTCGAGAGCATGATTCGAGAACTCCTTGACAACGCCATTGCGCTAGTTCGCGAACGCGAACGCGTACATGTCGAGAAGGAGGCGCGAGACCGCGCCGAAAATCGACTGCTTGACTTGTTGGCCCCTCCGCCGCCGAGCTATGGCGACGACTATGAAGAAGCGCAGCAACGACATGAGCGCACGAAAGCCAAGATGCTCGCCAAACTTGTGTCGGGCGAGATGGATCAGAAGCGAGTTGAGCTGACCATCGAACAAAAGTCGGCGCCAATGGTCATGGGTGGAATGGGGATGGACAACATCGATCTGCAATCGATGGTTGAAAACATCATGCCCAAGCGATCGGCTCAACGAGAACTATCCGTCGCGGAGGCTCGCGAGGTTTTGTTCGAGCAAGAATGTGAGACCCTTTTGGACCCCGACGCTATCAACGCGATGTCGATCGAATTGACCGAAAATGTAGGTATGGTGTTCCTCGACGAAGTCGACAAAGTAGTTGCATCCGACTCCCGGGGCGCCGACGTTTCACGGCAAGGTGTGCAGCGAGATCTGCTGCCGATTGTCGAGGGAACGTCGGTGCAAACGCGCCACGGTTACGTGCGAACCGACCACATCCTGTTTATCGCTGCCGGCGCGTTTCATAAGGTCAAGCCGAGCGAGTTGATGCCTGAATTGCAGGGCCGTTTCCCGATTCGCGTTGAGCTGAACGACTTGACGAATGAGGACTTCGTTCGCATCCTGCAAGAGCCGAAGAATTCTCTCGCCAAACAATACATCGCTTTGATCGGCACGGAAGGTGTTGAGCTGCAGTTCACCGCGGACGCGATCGACGCGTTGGCCAACTATGCGTTTAAGGTCAACCAAACAACGCAAAACATTGGCGCTCGACGTCTCTATACGATTCTGGAACGATTGCTCGAGGAATTGAGTTTTGAATCGCCTGAGATGAAAATGGGGCGAGTCGTGATTAACGCGGCCTACGTTCAAGAGCGACTTGAAGATGTATCGGACGACGAAGAGTTGAGTCAGTTCATTCTGTGAGTGTTCTCTTCCTGTCGAGCGCGTCGTGGAAAACGAATTCATCCGGTGGCTTCAGGCCACTTTGCCGCGACCCGAACATCTATGGCTGCCGATCGGCGATGACGCCGCCGTTTTGGACATCGAACCTGAGCAGCAAATTGTTGTCGCAGCGGACGCTCTGCTCGAAGGGGTTCATTTCGATCTGACCAAACATTCGCCTGAGCTCATCGGGCGCAAATCGCTGGCGGTCAACCTGAGTGATCTCGCAGCCATGGGCGCGAAGCCTCTATCCGCGATGGTCACGCTTGCCTTGCCTCGACCGGCCAACGCCGCCGCCAAGATGGCTCGCGATATTCTCTTAGGCGTTGCGTCGCTGACGGAAGAATTCGGGATGTCCGTCAGTGGGGGAGACACCAATTGCTGGGATCAAGGCCTGGCAGTGAGCGTTTCCGTCTTGGGGCTCGTGCGCCGCGACCAAGCGTGGACTCGTGGCGGCGGTGATCCCGGAGACCGGTTGGTCGTCAGCGGTCCGCTGGGCGGCAGCATTCTCGGTCATCACATGAGCTTTACGCCACGGGTGGCCGACGCGCTGAGATGGTCTCGCGAGTTTCACATCAAGGCGGCCATGGATGTCAGCGACGGTCTCGCGCTCGACGCCAACCGAATGGCTCAGGCGAGCGAATGCGGGATCGCGCTGCAACTCGATAAGGTGCCCATCGCCGCGAGCGCACGGCACTTGAGTCAGTCATCAGGCCGAACGCCTCTTGAGCATGCGCTCGGCGACGGCGAAGATTTTGAGCTGCTGCTCGTCATGGAGCGCGACGAGGCGACTCGGTTCTGCGACATCAATCCTGACGCGACCGACATCGGCGCATTGGTCGAACGCCAAGGACTTTGGAGCTTCGAAGAGGACGGCCTTCAGCCGCTTGAACCAGCCGGATATCGACACGGCTAGAGGAAAGCCTGCACCGCAATCGTGTGCTCGCTCTCGCTCATTTGTTTTTCGGCGTCGCTGAGTTAAGTGAATCCGAGCGGCGCATCGGGATCGACTCGGAATGTCACTGGGTAGTCGAGCATTTTCGGTTCTTTTGCTCCCGAGACCTTGCGGAACATTCGAACCGCTCGCATTAACGCCCGTTTTAGATGCGCGCTCAGGCCAGCCGGATCGGCGTTTCGCGGGTCGACGTTAAACGTTTTGCGGAGCCATCGGTTGGCCATGATCACGTTGTTGCGGCGAGTTGTTCGCGGGTTGCGATGTTCTGTCGACAATGAAACATTGACGCCGTCGAGGTTCGTCACCCGATGAGGCGTGTTCTGAGGCCAAGTCAACAGTTGCCCGGGCTCGACGTCGAACACCAAAGCCAACTCATCGAATTGCTCGTCGTATGGAATGTCTTCGGTGTATTCGCCGCAGCAAACCAATTCGCGGATTTCTCGCGAGACGAATCGCTCGTCGAAGTGGGGATAGACCAGACTCGTTTCGAGCCTCGCAAGTACCAGAGCATGTTGACCGGAATGTCCATGTGGTAATAGACCATCGAGCCCGGCGAGGAAATCAGCAGATTGGCTGAGCGGTGCTGCGCCTGAAAACGCGGGTTGCCCGCTTCGAGTTCAGCAAAGATGCGGTTGATTTCGCGAGCGTAGTCGGGATGATGATCGACCATGTTGCGGAGATTGATCTAGAGCCGACCGCGTTTGGGCGTCTCGAGCAAGAATTCCGAGGAACCGTCATTGCGGTCGCCCTCTTGCCACTCGAGCACGCCGGCGTTCTCGCCCATCGTGTTGATGTGAAGGCAATCCGCGGGATGATTATCAAAGCGCCGAATCAAACTTTCGTCCGAGAAGAGACCCGTTTTTCGGACAAGCGGTGCTTCGCGAGCAGAACGCCTTCCTCAAGAATATCGAATTGAGATTGGGACCAATCGGAAAGCAGGCTGCTGGGCGACATCGACTAGTGCCGCGTCAACTCCAAAAATGGGGGTTGGCTTCGGCGTAACTTGACTTGGCGGCGTGCGATACAAACACTGGGATCCTAATTCTTAGTGTTGACGCTGCACTAGGCTCCTAAGCGTGAATAGAGACTCCTATCAAGCCTAGGTCGGTCTGGCCCGATGCGGCTAGGAAGGCAAAGCATGATCCTCGCAATAGTCGAGACGCAAAAGTATCGTGCTGGCTATGACGGCTGTACTGGTCGCTATCAGCGCTTTCGCATTGCCTTATTTCGGTTCTTGAAAGTAGAGCACGCCTCGGGTCTTGGTTTTCCGCCGATAGATCGAGTCGCCGTTGGCGACGTAGAGGTACGACAGGTCCGGGCCGGCGAAGGCGACACTGACAAGCGGTTTCGCTGGCTGAGGCGTGTGAATCACTCCACCCATTCGTCCGGTCGGGTCAAACATTTGCAGACCGACCGCTGACGTAATGTAGTATCGCCCGGCGGCGTCGGTTGTCGTTCCATCGGCCTTGCTGGACATGTTTTTTCCTGGCGTTCGCAAGGTGATGTACGGTTGCTGATGTGTCAAGCTTCCGTCATTTTCAATCCGCCATACCCAACCATTTCGTCCGCCGTAATCGGAAACGACCAACGTCCCCTGCCCCGGCGTGAGCGCGATTCCGTTCGGTTTTGAGACGCCCGTGGCCGCTGACCTCGGTTCGCCGCCCTTCGGAATATGCGTCACTTGTTGTTTCGATGTCTCCGTGAAATAGATCTCGCCCTCGTGTGTGACGACAAGGTCGTTGGGCTTCACGTCGTTGGCAATCACACTTGCTCTACCTTCTCGATCAAACGCGACAATCCGCGCGAATTTGCCAACTTGGCAGGCGTACAATCTGCCGTCCGGCCCAAACTGCATTGCGCTGATCTTGGGCGCTTTGGGCACAAACGTCGAGACTTTCCCGTCCATGGATACTTTCAAAATCGACTCGCCGCGAGCAACGTCGCTGAAGTAAAAATTGCCGTAAGCGTCCGCTGCACAGCCGTCAGTAAACGCGTGGCCGCTCGAGACGCGTTGCCAACCCTCGCCTTCGATCAAGACTTGCGACAACGGCATGTCTTGCGCGTTCGCGATCGCTGCTCCGAACAGAATCGCCGCAATGGATGCGACGTGGTTCAGTCTGCGCTGCATCATTTGTTCTCCTTGTCGTCCGATCGGGCTTTGATGCCAGGATAGTCGCGCCAGGTCCAACGCAACATCTCGGGGAGGATCGCGCCGCCGTGGCGACCGTTGTGTCCGCCGTCTCCCATTTCGAATCGATAGTCGTATCCGGCAAACTTGAGGGCTGCCGCCATTTGGCGATTCGACAACGGCCAATGCCCGTGCAAGTTATCGAGGTCATTGACGCCATCCTGCAAGAACACGCGAATCGGCTTGCGTTCCGTCTTGCGAATCAGAGCTGGGTAAACGTGGCCGCCTCGAATGTTGGTAAAGCTGCCGACGTAGCTGACGACTTTGCTAAACGCATCGGGGCGCTCCCAGGCCGCGGTGAACGCGCAGATGCCGCCGGAACTGATCCCGCAAATCGCTCGGCCCTCCGCCTTGTCGACCAGATTGTAATTCTTACCGACCTCGGGAATGATCTCATCAAGCAGGAATCGAGCGTATTGATCGCCAAGGCTGTCGTATTCGAAACTGCGATTTCGTCGACCCTTCGAGCCTGGACGAGTTGGGGGAACGACGCCGGGATTGATAAAGATGCCGATGGTGACCGGCATCTCGCCTTGGTGAATCAAGTTGTCGAAGACCGTGGGAACTCGGCTATGTCCTTTTAGCGAGACATATCCGCCGCCGTCTTGGAAAACCATCACACAGGCGGGCTTGGCGCTGTCGTATTGAGCAGGAACATAAACCCAATAGTCGCGCTCGGTGCCGGGATAGACTTTGCTCTCGGTCCATCGATACTTGGTCACCTCGCCTACCGGCACGCCCTCTTGAGGCTTGGAGTCGGACCTGAGTTGGTATTCTTCGGCCTGACCTGGATGGTTCGACAGGGCTGTCATCAAACAGCCGAACAGAACGACAGCGATTTGACGATGCCAAATGGGCCTGCAACATTCGATTGCATTCACAGTTTGCCGCCTTCATATGATTGTTTGTTGTGATTGGATTGACATGGCGCTCGCACCAACGCAAGGAGCCACCGAACGCGGATCGATAATGCGCAATCGGTGCGGCCAATGTATCAGGCGATGAGCGCGCAGTGTACCGCGCGTCCGATTGAGGACCGCCGATGCGAGGCGACTGAACGAGCGGGTGAATCGGTTGACGACCGGGAGAATTCGTCGGGTCACATAGAGCGTGGGTTGAGCAGAATGCCGCGATGGGCGACCATGGGGGCGGCCGCTCGACTGCACGATTCGCCGTGTGCAAATGTCTTGAGCTTTTTTCAAACGATGATTCAACGAGGATTCAACATTGGATAATCCGGCGTCGGACCGAGTCTATCAGCTCGAATGTGCGAACGAATCGGAAACGGATCGTTTTGCACAGGGGCTGGCCGCATCTTTGCCGGATCAGGTCGCCATCGGATTGTTGGGTACGCTCGGAGCCGGTAAGACTCACCTGGTTCGCTCGCTTGTGGCCGCTTTGGGAGGCGATGCCGCCGATGTGGTGAGTCCAACATTTGTTCTCTGTCAGCATTATGCTTGCGGAGGGCGAACGGTGAATCATCTGGATGCATATCGGATAGCCGACGACGACGAATTCTTGGAACTCGGCGTCGACGAACTGTTCGATTCCAATTCGATCACGCTTGTGGAGTGGTCCGATCGAGTCGAGCGTTGCCTGCCCGAGCGTCAGATCTCAATTCAGCTGGAAGTCGTCACGGAAACATCGAGGTCGATTCGGATGTGGACGACATGCCCGGAGCTCGAGCCCCACTTGGCTCAGATCTCCGAGACGTATGGCGGATCCGGCTAAGAATGCGGCGGATTCGTTGCTCGTGGAACCGCCGACTTGCTGAGGCCGTCGGAAAGACGAAATTCGCACGGGATCTCGTTTTTTCCTCATGTCGCGTCGCACCCGTTCGATTTTTGCTGTCTTGCCTAGCTTGGTGCAATTTGCTGGCGAACTGGGGGGTTCAGCAACGAGTTTGCCGCCCGGCGCCGCTGTTTCTAATACTCAGGCCGTGTCGAACCGATCTGATTCACGGACCTGTCCTCGATCGCTGTATGTCCAAACCGAGCGAATTGTTGGCGTCTTCAACGCCGCCAACCGCTGGACGCCGACTCAGACTTCGATCGACGTGGAATCGGTCGCCAAGGATTTGCGGCTCAGAGAACCCCGTAAGAGAGTTTTGCGCATGAGTCTTCCTCGTCGAGCGTTCTCGCTAGCCGCTGTTGTTGCCGTCGCCGCCCTGGCGCCTCAAGTCGCGTTGGCGTCCAACATGCGGCGAACAGCCGTGGTCGCCGCGTTCGAGAAAGCGGGCCCGTCGGTCGTTAACATTCACGGCCGAAAGACGGTGCCTTCGGACCAAGTTGTTTCGACGGACAGCTTTCGGCAAGTCAACGGCATGGGGACGGGCGTCGTCATCGACGAACGCGGCTACATTCTCACCAACTCTCATGTTGTTGAGGGCGTCGGGCGAATCCAGGTTTCGCTAAACGACGAGACCACCATGGTTGGGCGTCTGATCGCCAACGACCCGGCGAGCGACTTGGCCGTCATCAAAGTTGACGTGGCCGGGCCTTTGCGAACGATCTCGGTTGGAACGTCGCACGATCTGCTCCGCGGCGAGCCCGTGATTGCAATCGGAAACGCCTATGGCTACACCCACACGGTCTCGGAAGGCATCATCAGCGCGATCAATCGAACCGTACAGATCAGCGAGACTCAAAAGTATGAGAACCTGATCCAGACAAGTGCGTGCATTAACCCCGGCAATTCGGGCGGGCCGTTGCTGAATATCGACGGCGAGATGATTGGAATCAATGTTGCGGTTCGAGTCGGTGCGCAAGGCATCGGATTCGCGCTTCCCGTCGACGATGCGATGCTCGTTGCGGCCCGCTTGATGAGTGTCGAACGCGTTGCCCAAACGAGTCATGGCATCGACGCCGACACGATCAACACCGGCCAAGCTCAATCCAAACTCGTCGTTCGAAGTGTACTGGACGGTGAGAATTCGGAGATTGCCGCGGGCGACGTCATTGTGAGCGTGGCGGGCAAACCCGTTCGTCGCAACCTCGACTTGGAACGTCGCCTTATCGGCATCAACGCGGGCGAAAGAGTCGATGTTCAAGTACGCCGAAACGAAAAACTGCGAACGGTGAAGATCGCGCTGAGGAGCGTCGGGAAGTCGCCTTCGCGCCAACTCGAAAAACGCGCTTGGAAGATTCTCGGCCTTCAACTCGGACCGATCGCGTCATCGGAGTTCAGTCAACTTGGAGTTCGATACACCGGCGGTCTTCGCGTGCTGGCAGTGCGCGGCGGCAGCACCTCAGATCGACAAGGCATTCGCCGCGGCGACGTGTTGGTCGGTCTCCACAAGTGGGAGACTATCTCGATGGAAAACATCGCTTACGTTCTCGACAGCGATGAATTTCTGGCAGCTCAACCCGCCAAGTTCTTCATTCTACGCGGCGACGAAACTCTGTTCGGCCACATGAATGTCAGCCTGCAACTGCGTTAGTCACGCACGCTAGACGGCGCGCTAAGCGGCACGCTAGACGGGCAGGTCCAAAGTGGGCTCGTCTGAGTCGCCCCAATCGGATTCTTCACCGGCGCTGAACTCGTCACTTTCGCTTCCGAAGCTGCCATCGGTCGTGGAATCTTTGTCGGTTGCCTCTTCGAGGATCGAACGCACCTCGGTCACGCCGTTTCGCAGAATCGTGACGTTCGGTGGCGAAATGTTCAGCACCTCGACGTGCTTGAGCGACTCACCGTCTCGGAGCGTTCGATAGTCGTCGCCAATTCGTAGGAAGACGCGGAGTCCGTTGACGTTGACGAAGCCCTTGATCCGGAGTCCGTCGTCCGCTTTCGAGTTTTCGCTCGTTTGCGCTGCATTTGATGATGAGTCGTCCTGGCCCAAGAACGGATCGGTTCGCGATTTGTTCGGCGGATCGAATTCGATCGGTTTCGACCAATCGAACTCAGGCGTCTGAGGGTCCTCGTCCGGCCCCAGCTGCTCCTCCGGCATGACGAGTTTTCCGTCGATCAACTCCGGTGGCGCTGGGGATGTCGTGATTACCACCACCCGAGCCACAGCCGAGCGCGAGAAGCCCGGCGACAGCGATCAACGGGCGCGCAGGGCGAATCAAACGGAATGTGCGCATAACGCGTAATTCCGAGCATGACAAAACGGTGTTCTGCAGAAGCGTAGCTTTTTCGTTGAGACGCTGCGGACATCGCGGCGCCGGTTGGGCTCGTTTTGGATTATGTCTACCGCGTTGCCGTTACGTTCCGATCGCGGCGGGTGCCTCTTTCGTCGTTGCTCGCTCGCTATCGCGTTGCAACAGGAATAATCCGCACTGGAAGGCCATCATGACGTCGGTCGTCGTCAGCACGCCGCAACACCGACCATCCTCGACAACGGGGAGGTAGGATATTCGCTGAATGAGAAACGTTGTGATTGTCGACGCCAGTTCGGCGTCGGCGGTGGCATCGCGTCCTCTGTCGGCTCTTCGCACGACCACCATGATTGATCTAAACTGGCGTGCGGACAAACTGGCGTGCGGACAGTCGGCGGCGGAAACGGCTGGCGAACTCACCGTCAGGAACTTGTCCCGAGCGACATGGCAAGAAAGCCAGCGCCGAAGAAGACAGCGCCTGCCACTAGCAACAGCACACATTCGAGCGTCGAAACGCCCTGCCGAGTGCTCTGCTTTGATCGCTGTCCTATTCGCATAACCTGGGCTCCTCATCCACTCTGCACCCGGAGAAGTAAAGGTCGCAAATTGTCGCCTCAGACTGTTTCCAGTGCACAATCGTTGCGCGAATTTCGCGTGTGAAAGTCGATTCGGCCTTGGGCGGTCAGCGAAGCGAGAGATACGTTCCGGTCACGAAATCAGGCAAATTGCGTTTGGGCGAGAGCACGGCGTAGGCCGCGCCGACCAAATGTAATAACCCGAGTGCAATCCAAGCGATTATGAGGATTACCCAGTTTTCCGGCTCTGTAGGGGCCTTTACTACCGAGATCGTGAGCAATGCCGCCAAGGCGGCGGAACTCAAACATGCTGGGGTCCAGGCGAGTACCGTGCGAAAGACCGAACGAGTGCGACTGGCAGGCTCGCCGTTGAGCCGACGAAGACTCACGCCGGCAAAAGCGAACACGGCGCCCCCGTGGAAGAAGTAGCCGCTGACCAGTGGCATCGCAAACAAAAGAGGCAAGATCGAAAAGGCGAGTTGGTCGGGAGATAGGGTCGTGGCAATAAACAGAGCCATCAGGCTTATGGTCGCCGCAAGGTTGAGGAACGCCCATTCGAGCGTCGCCGAGATGGCGAGCAAACCGAACCGTTCGTCCCACGTCATGCCTCGACTGTCGCTGTCACCCATTTCCCGAAGCATGCGGCCAGCCCATCGAAGGGTCTCGTCTTCGCGTGGCTTGTCAGGCAATTGGCGATGGAGGTCATGGATTTCGCCAGCGGCGTACGGTCGTTGGCATTGCTGCTTGACCAATTGCTGCAGGAAATCAATCGCTCGCTCGACGTCACTTCGCGGCTTCGCCGCCTGGGCCGTTGTCGATCCGTCTATCGGCTGAGTTTCCGCCCAATCGAGAAGTTTAGGGGTGCCGTTGGCGTCAATCCAAACTTGTCCGTGAGTCAGTTGCTCCGGCAAGGTCCCATCCCGAACAGCTTCATCCAGTTCGTTGGCGACGAGTGCCAGTGTTCGGCAGGATTGGCTGAGCGAGTTCGTGAAGGGCGCGAACGGGCCCGCCTCAAACGCCTCGAACGCATCCCAACGAGTCGCCTGTTGTTCGTCTGAACGGGAGGCAAATGGCGAGTCCGGAGTTTCGCCGCTCTTCTCATCCTGGACGTATCCATCCAACGCTCCGCCGCGCAGCCAGCGCAATCGCGTCGTTCGGTCCAGGCTTCGCCTTGCGGCGGATGGTCCCGCTTCGTCGGACGAAGCCATCACCCAAACCGTACGTTTCAGATTTTCGTCCCGAGCGAACCATAGTCGCCGGTCTCCATAGGCACCGAGGTCGCCGAGGATCTTGAAGTCTCCAATGGCCTCAGGCATGTCGTAGACAAGCTGGCCCACGCGAATCGACGTTTCGTACCTCGATTTCGCGGCCCGCCGGTCGCGACGAACCCATGTTCCACTGGCGATTTCATGGATTCCCTTCAGGCCGTTTTCTCGACGCATGGTCACGGTGCAAAGCAGCAGCATCACCCATCCGAGAATCGGGTAAATCTGGCTCCTCAGTGACCACAACGCCCGGCCCATCGGATCCTCAAGCGTCTCAGGAAACGACCTGGTATCGTGCACAATCAGCGGTAGGATCGTGCCAAAGAAGACCTGCAGCCCGGGAAGAATCGCGGCGCGAATGGTGGTTTGTATCAGTGTCGGCGCGGCACCGTCTTCGTTCGTGACTCGCAGTCCCATGATGTATTTGCCGACGCCTTTTCCCCATCGCCATTCGGCAAACGCAAAATAGCCGATAACGATGACGGCGCTCGCGGTGGCCAGCGTGAGTGGAAGCGTTGCGATTGCCTTGAATGCAATCATCGCGGGAATCGCAAGCAGGACTAGGACGAAGGTCGTGACGTTTGTGATCACGAAACCGTCGATCGAGAAGGCTGCGAGCCGTCGGCCGAGGTCGGCAAAGGAAGCCTCGCGACCTGAAAACGGTTCGAGTCGTTCGCGCAAGTCAGCCAGACTTTGAGGCCGTTTCTCGACGTCTTTTTCCATGGCCCAGGCCACAGTTCGGTCGAGCCCCAAAGGAATCTCGGCTCGGTGTGATCGCATCGATGGCGGCGCTTCCGAAACGATCGCCGCAATCACTCCCGCGGCGTCTCCTCCGTAAGGGCCTTGGCCGGTCAGCAGATGATAGAGCGTGGCGCCGACCGCGTAGATATCGGTTTGGACGGTGACCGCTTGCGACTTGACTTGCTCAGGGGCGGCAAACATCGGCGTGCCCATGAATGCGCCGGTGCGAGTGAGACCCGCATCGGCGACTAATGACTTGGACAATCCGAAGTCACCGACTTTGGCACGCCCGCTATTGTCAATGAAACAATTACTCGGTTTCAAATCTCGATGAATCAGATTCTTTGCATGAGCCGATTGCAATCCGTCGATCACGTCGAGCATGAAGTCGACGGCTCGGGTCACAGGCAGCGGACCGTCCTTGTCAACCAGATCCTTCAACGTGCCTCCCGACATCAACTCCATCACAATAAAAAGGCGTCCTTCGTCCTCACCTGCGGCGTAGACAAAGGTCGACCGCGGATGGGAAAGCGACGCGGCGTAGCGACCCTCTTGAAGAAATCGTTGCACCCCATCATCGCTCGTTGACGCGTGCGGCGCGAGCAGTTTTAGGGCGACTCGACGACCTGTCGCCGCCTCCTCCGCCTCGTACACCGTTCCCATACCACCACGACCTAATTCGTCGAACAGGCGGTAGCCGCCAATCGTGCTCGGCGTGAATCGGACCCCCGAGCTCGATTGCTGCGGAGTTGAATCTGGAGTCGCATCGAGCGTGACATCAAGCGTCTGCTCGTCAGGACCGATCGTCGAATGCAAAGACCCACCGCAGTGAGAACAAAACCTGGGACGCTCGCCCGAGTATTCGACGTTTTTTTCGCAGTGCGAGCAGAGGAACTGCATGGAATGAAGGCTGGTACAGGTGGGCAGAGGGATGAACGAATGATACTCCGATATTAGTCGACGACAGAAAGGCGGGAAACACCAACGTCGCCAAAAAGAAATCGCCTTGCGAATCAGCCCTAGAGGCTACTTGGCCGGCGCGACGGAGCGAAGGATGAAGACCACTGGCATTTTCGAATCGTCCGCGATATCGGCCGGCGCCATCGCCTTAACTGGGCCCAGATTAAGCTCCGAAATGACAGGCGAAAAAGCAACCGCTGTCGACAAACCGCGTAAGGCGGACTGCACGTCGTCACGAAGCGAAACCAAATAAGCTCGCCCAGCTTTTCCAGTCTTCACATCGGCGAATTGGTCGTCTCGGAGGCGACCGAGCTCGCGAATCATCGCCTTGTCCGACTCGTAAAAGCTGAGATCGATGTGCAATCCTCGCACACCCTTCGCGGTTCGCAGGGTCTCGGAAATTTGGAACAGCCGATCGATGTCAGCGATCACAATAGAGAACTCGATACTCCCGCCAGGTCCCTGTTCGCGGCCCCGTGGCTTCACTTTTCCCGGGCTAAACGCGCGACTCTCAAGTATCGATTTTCTAGCGACCGCATCCGGAACGATTTCGTCGTCCACGGCAATGCCATGCATCATCAACGTCTTCTTGAACACTTTGTCTTTGAGCACCTTCGGATCAACCGCGTACTCAAGCACCAACATGATGTCGGTCTTCTGCTCGGCGAAGACAAATTGCCCGCCTGCCAAATCCGGTACGCCAGGCGTGTCCGGCAGTTCGTCCGGCTTGGGCACGACGGGATCTTCGGGACCAACTTTCGGATGGCCTTCTTGAACGGCAATCTTCGGCCCGTCGTCTTTCGGCCCGTCGTCTTTCGGCCCGTCGTCTTTCGATCCGTCGTCTTTCGATCCGTCGCCCTTTGGGTCCTCGACAGCGATGTGCGGGCCGTCGGCTCGCTCTCTCGTCGAGGCCCAATACGCGCCGTAAAGCACCAATAGTGTCGTGGCCGCAACGACGACTTGAGTCCAGCTCACTCGCCACTGCACGTCCACCTCGGAGCTCAACTGCGTTGCTGGCACTGACCCTGCGGGTTCGTCTTCTGTAGGCACTGGCGCCGGAGCGGATTCGACGGCAGCCATAATACGGCTCGTCAGATCACCACTCGGCTTCACTGGGGCAAGGCTCGAAAACTCGGTTCGCAGGGACTGCAATTCTTCCAGCAGCGTTCGGTGCGCTTCGCTGCCCGCCAGCAACTCTTCGACCTGCGCGCGTTCCTCGACCGACAACTCACCATCTAGGTAAGCGCTGATCAATTCAAAGCTCGAATTGTCGTTGCCAGTCATCGTATTGCCGGATTTGTTTCGGGTTGCCTTGAAATCGCGACGGTGCGGCGAGTCAATCGCCGAGTCGTTTTTTCATTTCTCGCTGCGGTTTGTTTGTAAGAACTCTTTAAGTTGTAATCTCGCTCGATGCAGTCGACTGCGAACCGTTCCCACGGGCAGGTCGAGCACTTCGGCTATTTCCTCGTAACAAAGTCCTTCCAGTTCTCGAAGCACCACGATCTTGCGATGCTCGTCGCTGAGCTCGTCCAATGCGACGTAAAGCTCGGCTTCGTCCTCTTTCCGTTCTAACTCTTGACCGATGGGATCGTTTCGAGCGATGGGCTCTTCGCCCGCTTGGTCTCGAAGATGATCGATCGAATGTTCTGGTCGCTTCTTCCTTCTTCGACTTACCGAAAGATTGAAAGCAATGCGATAGATCCAGGTGTAAAATCCGCTAGTTCGTTGGAAAGTGCCCAGCTTAACAAACGCCTGCACGAACGCTTCCTGAACCACGTCCTCCGCTTCTTCTCGCCGCCCAACTACCTGAAAAACGGAATTGAACAGACGATCTTGGTACTTCACGACCAAGAATTCGTAGGAACTCCTTTGTCCAGCAAGAGTTTCGTCGATCCAACGAGAATCGTCGCTCACTGGTTTACCGCCTTTGGGACGCGATGGGTTGGGAAAAAGTTCCGCACGAAGCCAAAAGTGTGCGGAAATCACTGATTATTGAAGCACCTACGGCCTTCCAGCCGCAAAAAATAGCCTCGACCGCCCTAAATTCACCGGTCACGCTCGAACTGACAACTCGCCATCAAGCTCGAGCCTAGCCAATTCGGCTACTGTTAGCTTAGCGAGTCAGCACGAGACAGGTGTTCCGGTGCCAGATTAGTTTCTCTAGCCGTTTATTGCTAGGAATCACTCCGGTTCGTTTTTTTGCGCGCGTTTTGAAGGATGCGCCCCGAGGCAATACGAATCTGAAAATGTTGAGAACCGTTCGTGGTTGAGAACGTCTTTACGAGTGGGAACAGTAGGGGTTCGACTGAGATAGCGAATCCCTTGGATTGAGTGGTGATTGCTAGGCGATCACAAGCTGAGTCCGTAGAATAATTTGCGTACGATTGGCCACCGACGCGTCAGGAAGAACGCTTGCAATGACATCATCGTTTGACCCCTACCACGAGTGGTTGGGAATATCTCCCAAGGATCAGCCGCCCAATCTATATCGGCTGATGGGGTTGGACGCATTCGAGGCGAATGTAGCTGTTATCGAGAATGCGGCTGACCGCCAGATGGCGCATTTGCGCACATTTCAGTCTGGGCCTCATAGCGCCGAATCACAGCGGCTATTGAACGAGTTGTCGAAGGCCAAAGTCGTCCTTTTGGTTCCAGAGCAAAAGGCGGCATATGATGCGACGCTTCGCAAGCAAACGGCGGCCGCAGCGCTAGTCCCGGCACCGCCTTTTTCGCTGGGCGCAGCGAGCGGTTCGGTCCCGACGGCCTCGGCCGGCTCTCTGAAGTCGCCCGCGCCAAAGCCCGTTACTGCCGCGAGTGGCAAGCCCAAGCCGATCTGGACGCATCCCGCCGTTCTAGCCGGCGCCATCGGCGGTGGGTTACTGGCCTTCATCGGTCTGTTGGTGTTTCTTACATCCGGAGGCGGCGACGAACCGGATCCGAAACCGAAAGAAATCGTACAAAGCCCTGCTGTCGATCCCGGCGGTACGCCTGGCACAGCGGTTCCAGTCATCGAGAAGGAAATTCCAGCCACGTTTGGCGCCAACGATCCTGTTTCGTTCCGAGCCATCTCCTTGCCTGATAAGCAGACAATGGGGGACGTTCGCAACTTCTGGGGGATGACGTCAGAACAATTCGCGATTTGCCAAATCGGATCGGTCGACAAACTCGAAGACCTTTCGCTGCGATTATCGAGAAGCGGATATCGTCTCGATCAATTGAGGCCGTATGAACACAATGGGGAATTTAAATTTTCCGCGATTTGGCGGCGAGACGGTCGGCCGTGGCGAGTTGCGGTGGGTAGAACGACGGCAGAGTTGACCACGATTGACGAGGCGCTTTCAAAGCGAGGATTCAAGCCGGTTGATGTCGCCGGTTATGCCGACGGTACGAAGTACGCAGCGGTTTGGTGGATCCCAAGTGTCGGCGCCAAAGAGACGGAAATGACAGTCGGGCTCGATCGAGGCCAGTCGAACGGGCTCGTCGCCGCCCGCAAAGCGAAGGGGTGGGTGCCCAGTCGAATTCAATACTGTTTCAATCGCGATGGCGTCCGTTTCGAGAGCGAGATTTGGCGGCGCGGCGATCCGAGTGAAGATGTGACGATTCGAGTTTCGGATTTGGCGAAGTTGGAAGAGTCGATCAAGACGAGCCTACCGGTTTCGGCATCCCTAGCCTACAACCCGCGAACTCGACGGCGCCAATACGCGGCGGTGCTCGACGCGACCACAAAATCTCCACTCGCATGGGAAGCGTTGCTCTCCAATTCGCCTCGCGACACCATGCCCGAAATGCGCAGTCGAATGGGCGAAAACATGCTTCCGTTATCACTGGAAGTGACTCGCTTTGGCGCGCCTGGGTCGAAAGCCAAGTTGGTGAGCACAAGTGTCTGGAACATGGCGCCGGGGACCACGCCCAATCCTCGCCAATTGGTGGTCATGGCGAGCCACAAGCCGGGGGACGCAGCGAAACCCGAGCCTGGCAATCCGGGTACGGGCAATCCGGGTACGGGCAATCCGCGCACGACAGTCGGCGTGGAGCGTCGAGCCGGAGTCGACGACATGCTGCTGTTTCCTGGTCGTGGTGGCGTGGAAGTCTTCAACACCGATACCGTCACACAGTTGGGCGACGAGTTTACCGCCGAGGTTTGGGTTCAGCTCGCGCGTCACGCCACCGAGGAGACTCGCAATTGCGTATTGGGTACAGCTCGAGGAAACGGGCCGCTCGAAACGGGTTGGCAGTTGATCGCGGTCCAGCCGCCCAACGGACCTGCGAAATTGGAACTCAAATGTGCCGGGATCGTTCAGCCCATCGTGCGAGAGATTTCTGGCGACTATAGGAGTTGGCGTCACATTGCGATAGGTTGTGAGAAGACAGCATCGAGCTGGGATGTGACGCTCTATGCGGACGGGCAACCGATTTCGACTGAGTCGATTGGCAATACCGTTAGCCTTAAGCCGGCGGGCAACAACTTGACACTTGGCGTCCACCCGCTCGGCAGTTGTGATGAGCAGTTTCACGGCGCTATTCGACAGTTCCACCTGTCCCAGAAAGACCGCTACTCAAAGACAAAGTTTACTCCGGTCAAGTTGATTGTGTCTGACGCCTCGACATTGTCACTACTCAACTTCAAGCGGAGTAACTCGATTCAGATGGAAGACTTGTCGGGGCATGCCCGCACAGGCATTCGGCGCTCGACGACTTGGCTTGCCGACGGAGCCTCGGTGCCTCCTCGAGCCGGCAGCGCGGTTGCCGTTAAGCCTTCGGTGACGCCCATGGGCGATCCGAACAAAGTTCCAGTGGAACCGGAGAATCAACTTCCGGCACCGGATGCCGCGGCGGTGGACTCGGCGGTCTCCGACATTCGCGAGATCTACGCTGACGAATACCAACGAGCGACCTCGTCGGCAGCGCGAATCGCGCTCGCTGACAAACTGCGAAAACAGGCGGACGAGGAAACCGACGACGCGTCTCGATACGGCTTGCTCAAAGAAGCCGCCAACGCCGCTGCTGCCGGCAACAACCTCAGCATGGCAGCGTCGTTCATTGATGAAATGGAACGACGATACGAGGGCTCGCTTTCGGACGAGCGAGTCGGCCTAATCACATTGGCTCTCAAATCGACTCGGTCCCGCGCAGAGAAGGCGAGTATAGCCAAGTCGGCGTACGATATGGCGGAACGAGCGGCCAGTGAAGATGAATTCGAGATTGCGGTTAAGTTGCTCGAAACCGCGGCGACCGAGTCGCGGCGGGCAGGCGATACCGAGCTCGCCAAAGCAGCGAACCAGCGAAGCCGTGCTGTGAAGCAAGTTCGCGATCAGTTTCGAGTGGCCGAGAAAGCGCGAAACAAGATTGATTCCGGATCGGCCAAAGCTGAGGACTTCTTGACGCTGGGGCAATTCCACTGCTTCCTTCGCGGCGAATGGGACGAGGGCTTGCCGTTGATGGCCAAGGGCTCTGACGCGGTCCTGAAGAAACTGGCTGGCGACGACCGACAGCAGCCTCAGATTGCGAAGGACCAATCCGCGCTGGCCGTGCGATGGAAGACTTATGGCGAGAGTGAGAAAGACCAGGCCTATAAGATGGCCGGGCTGCGACGCGCTTATTTCTGGTACGCGAAAGCCGCCCCGCAACTGAGCGGTTTGTCGCGAGCTCGAGTGCAACGTTCGCTGGACGAGCTCGCTCAGCTGACTGGCGGTGTGTCCACGGTGCGAGGGGCGGACAAGTTAGCGTTCTTGGACGTCAAGCCGGGTGAGATCCACCGGTTCCAAGGGCACACGCGAGAGATTCGGGCTCTGGCGGTTTCCCCGAGCGGCCGCTATACGGCGTCCGCTTCGTGCGATGGGACCATTCGTGTTTGGGACACGGCCACAGGGAAATCGATCCACATGCTGACCACCGATGGGGGCAGGAGCAATGACGGCGGAGTTGCCATTACACCCGACGAAAAATATGTGCTTGCTGGCTCTGGAAAGAACACCGTCGCAGCCTGGGAATTGAAAACGGGCAATCCTGCGTTCGCGATACCCGCCGGTTCGTCGGTCTACGATATCGATGTTTCGGCTGACGGGAGAAAACTGCTCTTCGCGGTCTCGTCGAGCAAAGCAAATCTCGGCGTGTTCGGATTGGCCAAAAGAAAGCCGCTGGGCGTCCTCAAGTCGCCAGCCTATCCCCGCCGCGTACAAATCTCCGCGGACGGCAACAAGGCAATTTCGTCGGACATGAGCCGGAATATCTCGCTCTGGAACTTGGTTTCCTTTCGACAAATCGCCAGCTTCTCGCCACCCTCGGGTTCGCTTTACGCTTTTGATTACGCCCCCGACGGCCAGTCGGTCGCTATCGCCTCGTCCGATTCCATTTACATTTGGAATCCTAACACGCAAAAACAAGAGGCGACGCTGAAGGATTCCACCAGTCGACTGAGCCGAGTTAGAGCGGTTCGTTTTACGCCCGACAGTCGTCATCTTGTGGCCGTCGATTACGATCAAGGCGTCGTTGTTTGGGATTTGTCCTCGAACAAGATCGTCGGCCGAGTTGGCGAGGCGGAACGATTTGCACGCTCGTCTCGCTGGAGCAGTTTGGCGCTTTTGCCCGATCCCCGTGGCGCCATCGTCGGAGATTCAAACGGATCCATGGTCATGTTTCGGCTTCCCGATTTCTAAACGTCGCCGAAATTGTCGAGCAGCGCATTCCATTTGGATCCATGCGTCGATGCGTTGCGACTTGTCTGAGCGAAACTGTTTTCTGATGACCGAACCAACGAGTTGCTTGCGCGAAGTCACAAGAGACGATCAGGCGGATGTGATCGACTTGATCCATCAAGTCTATGGTGAGCACGGCGATCGTATCTGTCTTGAAGACGCCGACTCGGATCTGTTGGCGCTGCCTAATCACTATCGCGAGCTGGGTGGCGAGTTTGTTGTGCTGCGTGATTCGATGCGTCTGCTTGGTTGCCACGCCGCCCACCCGATCGAAGGAAGCGATCGCGTCTGTACGTTTCGACGACTCTATCTCCGCGCCGATCAGCGCGGCGCCGGAAACGGGCGACGCTTGATGGACTGGGCCTTGAATTGGGCGCGAGAGCGTGAGTTTCGGCGGGTCGAGTTCTGGTCGGACACGCGATTTCAAAACGCCCATCAGTTTTTTGCACGGCTTGGATTCCAGACCGAGCGCGAGGTGCGAACGATGAACGACGGCTGGATGGAGTACCAAGAGTTCTTCTTTTGGATGGACCTCGAATCGGCGTAGTCACACCCGAACGAGGCCGTAATCGTTGGCGTTTTCAAATTAGACGTTGGCCCAACTCGGTCCAGTCCGTGCCACCGGAACCCCTATCTTCCCCAATTTCCGGAAATAAGGACAAAGCCCCTTTTATGATAAAGGCGGCGCAATCTGGGGTGCGATGAAACGCCAGGTGTTCTGCGCATTATGCGTAACCCCGTTTCAGGGAACAATCCCATGCGCCGCGGCCCGATAAACGTTTTAGTGCTAACACGTTCCTTGCTCGCGTTGCCTATTGCTCAGGCAGTTGCGGACGACGAGTGGGGAGCGCGGATCACATCGAGCGAAAACGGGTCGACTTTCCACTTGCCGCACGGTCCGGTTCGGCTCGCCGGCACACAGCGACGACTCAACGAATTGCATGTCAATCTGCATCGGGCGGGAATTCGCCTCCGGCGAATCCCGGCTCGCCTCGTTTCGCCCAGCGGGTCATCAGAGAACGCGCGACCGTTCGCTGCGACGTACAACAACGTTTTGCTTGAAGAGTTGGCCAGCGGGCCAGTTGTCTACTTGCCTCAATATGGAATCGCGCCTTTGGACCAGCAAGCGGCGCAAGTCTATCAAGACGCCGGTATCAAGTTCGCAGGAGCGACGCGCAAAACATCTACCGCCACCGCGGTTCTCTGCGATGCATCGTCAATGTTGTGCAGCGAGACGGCGTGTATGAGGATCGTTGAGGCCCGAGCCGGGCGCGAATCCCTCACACCGTGCCAGGGCCGAAACCAACGGACAGAAGGCAAAGCTCCCGCGGTGCTACGGTTTCCGCGTGTCTCCTCGTCTTCGCGTGAGCTCTTTCTCACTCGCGAATGCCAACGAACGACCTCAGAGCCAGTCTCGGAATCCGACTATTCGGCATGACCAGGCAGGGACCGCCCTTTTACTGAGCTAGGGTTGTATCTGTGCGCGGTCTTGAGTTGAGAGCCTTTGGATAGATCAAATTAGTGATGAGCCATTCGACTGCGACACAGCTGGTACGGAACGCCAATCGCTCGACGTTCTCGGCTGTAACTCGTGGTTTCGCATCGACGATGGCCTCGGTTGTTTTCATCGGAGCAATCCTGCTCTACGTCGCCAGCTTCTTGCAGGTTCGTTTGGCTAGCTTCGGTGTCGATTCAGCAACAGGGTTGCCGATGACGCGGGCGGAGTTTCTCGTCCTGCTGATGCAATCGCCAGGTTTTCTCCTGCAGCAATGGACTGGTGGAGCATGGAGTCGAGTGGGAGTGCTCGACCGTCTTCCGGTTCTCGCTGGCGCGGCCCTGTGGCTCGTTGCATGTTGGGCACCGGGACGTTGTTTGTTGCGAGCAATTCAGGTGGATCGGAAGATGTCGACCTGTGAGCTTGGCGTCTACTCGTTCGCTGTAGGACTGTCGGTACTGTCTCTGTCAACCTTGGCTATTGGCCTCTGCGGTGCCTTGCACGTTCCCGCCCTGATCGTCGTCGCGCCAGTGGCGTGTTGGGCCTTCGAAATCGTTTGGCGACTTCGCCAGCGCCGCGCTAATTGCAATACACGGCCAACACGAAGTTCAACTTCCACAATGCCGAGCCGACCGATGCGATGGCAATGGGCGGTTTGTGCTCCCTTCGCTCTCTTGCTTGTGTTGAGCGCTTTGCTACCGCCTTGGGCGTTTGATGCGCGCTGCTACCATCTGCAGGCACCGAAGGAATTCGCGGCAAGCGGCTTTATCGGGTTCGTGCCGCATAATGTCTACGCCAACATGCCGCTTGGCGCCGAGATGCACGCGTTGGCGGCCATGGTGCTCTGGCCTGGAGCCGATGGATGGTGGTTCGGCACCTTGGTCGGCAAGGTGGTTATCGCGGCCTGCACGATCCTGACGTCGGTCGGACTCTATGCATCAGCTTCCCGTTTTGCCTCGCCCAGGGCGGGAGCGATCGCCGCGGTCACTTACATTTCCATTCCCTGGATCTTGTACGTTTCGACGACAGGTCTGATCGACGGCGTCGTGGCGATGTATTTCGCCTTGGCGCTGCTCGCAGCGCTGCGCTGGGCGACTGCGGCGGGTGACACTTCCTTGAGTTGGCCGGCACTGTCCGGAGTCCTTGCAGGGTCCGCAGTGGCTTGCAAGTATCCGGCCGTTCTGTTTGTCGCCGTGCCTCTTCTTCTATTCGTCTGCGCCATTGCCTTTCACCGCACGCGGCGGCAGACATCGCGGGGGACGTTGAGGGAGACTGCGCGAGCGGGGTTAGTCTTCGTCGTCGCCGCAACAGCTTCGTGCGGCCTTTGGCTCGCGAAGAACGCGGTGCTGACAGGCAACCCGACTTATCCACTGCTCTACGATGTTTTTGGCGGTGAAACGCGGACCGAAGCGAAAGAGGACCAGTGGTCTCGCGTCCACTCGCCGCCACGCGACGACTTCGGGCGCACGCATTCGATCGGCCAGGCGGTGGAAAGCGCCGTTCGAGTGCTTTGGTCAAGCAACTGGCTTAGCCCGCTGGTGTGGCCGCTCTGCGCGGCTGGGCTCTGGTTGGCTCGCGACCGCAGAATGGCGTGGGGCTTGGGCGCATCCATCGTGGCGTACTTCGCTCTCTGGTGGCTGCTTACTCACAGAATTGACCGTTTCTGGCTGCCGGTTCTGCCCGCGGCGCCCTACTCGCGGGCCTTGGCGCTGCATCGGTTCGCACTTCCTCGCTTCGCATTTGCGTGCCGGCCCTGCTTCTGTTCGGACTCGTCGCCAATTTGCTCACCGTCTCCTCACGCGCTATCGGAGACAATCGACTATTGGTGGCGTACGAACAATTGAGGATCGACGTACCCGACGCGCGCGACGGACTGTTTACCCGAACCAATCCGGGCCACGTGTTGCTCAATCAGATCATGACTGCGGACGACACCGTGTTGCTGGTGGGCGACTCGCGACCTTTCGATCTCGAAGGCAAGGTCCTCTACAACACCGCTTTCGACGATTGCGTGTTCGAGAAACTACTGCGCGGCAAAAGTCGCACCGAACGTCTCGATTCGCTACGGGACGTTGGCGTTACCTATGTCTTCGTCCACTGGACGGGCATCGCAGAAGAATTGAGCGCAGAAGGATATGGATTCACCGATCTCGTAACGCCTGAGCTTGTGCATCAAGAGTTAGTCGTTGAGCAGCGAATCCTCGAGCCACTTGGATTTGCAGCGGGCGGCGGCGAGTTGTTCCGAGTGACTTCAGCTTCGCTAGGCTTAGCCCAGTGAACAGTCGTTAGAACGCGCGCCCTTTCTTGGCGTCAGGCTTCTTACTTGCTGGACTCTTATCGTCCGCATTCTTCACGCCCGGCTTGGTCTTAGCTGGCTTGTCGCCTCCGATTGCTTTGAGGATCGGACCGATACCGGGAATCCCTGCCGGCGTTTCAATCATTAGCAGCTCGGCGCGGACGATGGCGTCACTGCCGTCTCGAGTGAGATGGGATTGAAGGCCGCGAAACCAGCTTATGATCGGCGCTTGGAACGGCTCGACTGGTTGCCCATCGGGGCCGAGCGCGGAAGTCGCCCACCGCCGCTCATCGCCCTCGCCCACAAGCGAGTACTTGCCGCCAAGCGTACAAATCAGTTCCGCGTCAATGATCTGTTCAACGGCGTACTTGGCGTCCTTCGGTTTGAGTCCGAGTTGCTGTTCCGCTGCGTGCACAAGCAGCAGATTGCCGTTGGTGGTCTGCTTAGCTCGGTCGAAGTAAAGCTGATTGATCCAGTTTCGGATCTTGGCTTGGGAGAGGTCGCCGATGCGTACGCGAACTTGAGCCGGAGTCGGGTCGTCGACAATTCGTAGAGCCGGCGTGGCGCGGTCGAGAACGTCACGCTGGAAGGACAATGCCGAAAACCCCTCCCACTGCCGTCGCCAAAGGCCGAGTGGCAACTGCGTGTAACCGAAAACATCCGGCTCGGCGCTAGCCCATTCCAGCGGAAGCCAGTCGAGATAGCCAGCTTTGGGCCAGGAGCCAAGATAGCCCGGGGCGGAAGCGATGATTTGAATCGTTCGCAAAAGGCTATCGGGGCGATGGGCGATGAACGCTTCGGTGTCTTGGATTCCTAGGAACAGTTGGTGCGGAGGAATCGCGTCGGTTAACAATCCGCCTTGCAGTGAAGCCTGGACGTTGATGATGTCGCCCGGCCCAGCCGTAACTCGGCGATGATTCGGCGGTCCGAGAATAGAGAGCAGCCATCCGTACTTTGTTTCGTCGAGCGACGAGATTCGTCCGTCGATCGTGAGCCGTTCGCGGCCACCCTCGATCGTTTCGCGGCGAATACCGATCATGATCGGGTCGAATTGCTTCCATTCCTCGGCGTAGGAGTCGGCCTTGGCAGCGTAGTCAGCCGCTTCCCGAGCGGTCACGGAAGTGATCTTAATGTCAGGCGTTGGAAGGAAAAATCCGCGGCGACCTCGAAGCGAGTCGATCGCGTCGCCCTCGCCGGTAACCAGCCCGCTGCCGTCGGGACGCTGTCCAAAGCCTGCGGGCAAGAATCCCTGCTCAATGTACTGATCGATTGTGACAGCGGACGAACCCTCATTGCGAGCGGCGAGTCGAGCCATATCGAGCAGCTGCAAGTCGGTGGTGGCTTCAAGCCGTCTTTGCAATTCGATTTGATATTGAGGGCTCACGAGCCCCTGCAAGAAGGCCTGGGAAGCATAGATAAAGACGCTGTCGCCGCGACTTGTCGGCATCTTGGCTCGGGCATCGAGAAACTCGCTCGTGTCGCCCAACGACGTCTTCTCATCCGGAACAGCGAGGAACCGTTCCGCGATGTGTTTCGAATTGGTGACAAGATGAAAGTCACCGTCTGTGACGTAGAATGCGCGAAGTTGATTGTCCGGCGTCGACAGAAGTGATGCGGCACCGCCGGCAAGCTTCACGTCTTGGATTTTGGCGCCCTGCTTCCGCTTCGCCGCTAACGCCTCGGCGCGAAGGCTGGTCAGATTGTTGGCGAGCAGCACATTGCTTTTGGCTTGGAACAAAACGCCGACCGCCGCTCCGTCTTGCACAAACGCGTCCTGCCCGATGACCGCCATGTCCTCAATCACCTGTCCGCCAAGCAACTCCGAGAGCGCAGTTTTCTTTAATGCGAGTTGAGTCTGGACCCTTGCTGACAACGGATTCTTTTGGCCTCGCAACATCGCCATCCGCGACAAATCGCCGCCATGCGATTTGGCCAGATTGTCGAGCCACAAGAAGTTGGCGAAACTGCCGAAACGAATGTAAAAGCACTCGCGCGGCGTTCGCTTGGCTATCGGTTCAATGTCCACCGCGCCGGCGGGCGCCGCGAATTCTGTTTGAGGCCAAGCGGGTGCCGCTGGAATGGGCTGCCGAGCGATTTCAGTTGAACGCTCGCCACGCATGGTTCGCGCCATCGTCGCCGATCGAAGTCGCTCAACTCCAAGCAGCAGTTCGAGCGTCTCCTGAGTTTCGCTCGGCGGCTGGGCTGTGAGGCGCCCGAGGAATGGAGTCGAGAGGCCGAGTCGCCGACCGAGCATGTTGATGAGATAGTCTTGCAAGACAGGCGGATAGTCGCTTTGCCTTTTTTGCGTACGGGCTTCTGCGTGGTATTCACGCCACCATTGCTGCAAGAGTCTCGTATGCGAACGCGAATTTCGCTGCGGCGTAATGACGACGTGAGTCGGCTCGGGAGTGTGCAACACGACGCTCAACGGCGCTTTGCCTTTGAACAAGAAGAACAATCGCACGTCCGTGTTGGCGCCATCGGGTACGCCCAAAAGTTCCGCAAGAACGCGGCGTGCTGGTCCGGAAGCAAATACCGGATAATAGGTCCGTCCCTCGTCATCGCTGAGCCGATAGAAAGCTCGGTCGGAGCCGCTAGGGGCGGTGCGAACCGGAAAAGATATCGAGGCCACGCCAAAAGGCGTTCCGGCAGCCGCCGTCGCTTCGATCCTGGCGTACGACGAATCGGCATAGACAAAGGCCGATAATCCGAACGCAATCGCAAGGCAGATCCGTTGATACATGTCGACGCTCCTTCTGGGGACACGGGCAGCCATGATGATTGGTCGAAAGCGCCGCGGCGTCAAGGTAGTCGGCTTCGACCTGGACATTATTCGCCCAACCGATCGTCCTCAACGTAGGATAGAAACTCCCTACGCCACTCGGCTCGGTCAACCTATCGTTGAAGCCGCAATCGGCGAGACCCTAGGCCGGCCGAGACCGCTCGTTGTACAAGTCCTGCGAGCTAACCAGCTTGGCTCCCGCGGACTGCATCTCCTTTATCGCCGCGTCGGAATCCGCATCGCTGAGACCTCGGCAGACGTCAGTAACGAGCATGGTCTCATACCCAAGTGAGATTGCGTCGAGCACAGTAAACTTGACGCAATATTCAGTCGCCAGCCCCCCGACGAAGAGACGGTTAACTCCCTTCGCCTGCAGTTGAGCATGAAGGTCAGTCGCTTGCCGCCGGCCGTTGTCAAAGAAACCGCTATAGCTGTCAATCCTTGGGTTTTCCCCTTTGCGGCTGACGTAGGTCATCTTGTCGACTTCAATCTCAGCCGCGAATTCGGCGCCTGAAGAATTCTCGATACAGTGATCGGGCCAGAGGACCTGTTGCAAACCGTCCAACTCGATGATCTCACCGGCCGCACGATCTTCGTGGTTGGATGCAAAGCTCAGATGGTTCGGCGGATGCCAGTCCTGGGTGGCGATGACGATATCAAAACAATCCATCAATCGCTTGGCGGGCGCGACAGTTTGGTCCCCGAACGGAACTGCCAAACGGCCGCCAGGAAGAAAGTCGTTCTGAATGTCGACCAACAGTAGCGCGTCGCGAGCCATGGCGCGATCCTCCTCTGCCTAGATTTCAAACAGGATCCCCAACTTCGTCAGGTTTTCGTACCTGACCTTGTCGAATCGATAGAGCTTGGCCGCGCGGTGTGCCACGCCTTTTTCAACTTCGTCGAGCGGAGTGAGCACGTCCAGGGAGAGGATCTTCTTGCGAAAATTTCGCTTGTCCATCTCTCGACCCAACACGGTTTCGTAGAGGTGTTGCAGCTGCCGCAAACTGAATTTTCGCGGCAGCAATTCGAATCCGATCGGTTGATAACGCACCTTCGCTCGCAGCCGCTCCGTCGCCGTTCGCAAAATCTTGCGATGATCGAAAGCGAGTCGAGGCGGGCCGTCGGTCGGAAACCAATCGGCGTCGCTGGCGTCCGTGGCCGCTTGCACACGGTGTTCATTGAGCCGCACTAACGCGTAGTAGGCCACCGATACGACTCGCTCGCGCGGATCTCGATTTACGTCGCTGAAAGTGTACAACTGTTCGAGAAAGATTCGCTTGAGACCGGTCTCCTCTTCGAGTTCCCGGCGAGCCGCCTCGTCAGTCGTTTCGTCGAGTTCAACAAAGCCGCCGGGCAGCGCCCACGAGTTGGCGAACGGCGAGTTGGCTCGACGGATCAGCAGCACTTTGAGATCCTCCTCGTCGACGCCGAATACGACGCAGTCGACCGTTAGAGCGGGACGAGGGTATTTGTAGGTGTACGGCATGAAATCGTCACTGTCTCTGAATTCGAACGGAGCGTCTCACCGCGAGCGGCGTTAACGGCGTTGTCGTCTTGACTGACCGCCGACCCTAATATTCTGCTGCTACTCGGCACCCTGAATCAGACTCTTTAACGCGGCCAGCTCTCGACGGAAGCCGCCAGAGAGAATCGGAAAACGGCACCAGGTCTTTGGGTCGAGGTTTTCATCGTCGAGATGAAACGATGGCGCGTATCGCTCTCGCTTCCACTGGTTTCGGCACCAGAGTCGGAAAAAGCGATCGACCCAAGCGCCTAATTGAGTCGCCTGATACTCGGGAAACTCAGCCTGCAGGCGGCGGTAGGCGTTGATCGGAGTAAGCTTGTCGCGAATCGCGGCCCGTTCGATAGCGTCGAGCAGCGCGTAGGGCATCAGGTCATCCTCATCGGTCTGGTTGGCCGTTTGAGGTCGAAGCTCGGCTGTCGGCTCTTGCCGGTTTACTAATTCGAGCTCAGGAATGGGGCCGACGCCAGACGGCCCTTCCGACTCAAGCCACCTGAGCCATTGACGGAGAAACGCCTTGTCGATGCCGGCGATGGGCGAGAGGCCACCGCTTGTGTCGCCGTCCATGGTCGCGTAACCGACGGCCGCTTCCGACCGATTACTGGTCGACAGCAGCAACGCTCCGAAAACGTTGGCCAGCATCCAAACACTCGGCGATCGCGAACGCGCCTGTATGTTCTGCATTGCAATGTCGTCGGTTTCCCATGTCAGAGGACGACCGATCGCGTTGGAGACGATGTTCGTGTACTGCTCGACAACGTCGTCTACGTCCAACTCGAGATACCTCGCCCCCAAAGCCTGCGACAAGCCGCTCGCGGCTCCTCGCGTTGTCTCCGAGCTGTTGCGAGTTGATTGATAGACACAAGTGAGCATGGCGCTAACGAGTTCAGCGGGCGACTCGGCGTTGCCGAGCGAATCGGAATAGGCCAACTTGGTCCGCAATGATTGGAATCCAACCTCGGCGACACCCAATTTCACGAACAGAGCACACAGCGCGGCGACCGCAGACGAGTCGGCGCCGCCGCTGAGTGACACCACAAATCCGTGAGACCGGCTCTTTCGCAAGTAATCGAATAGAGCCAAAGCGACCGCGCGAGCGAATTCTTCTTCCTTAAGTTGCTCGCTCGTTTCCCACGACGTTGGTGCCTCGATCGGCGCCGGATCGGATTCGGGAAATTCGAACGCGGTCTCCACCAATCGTTTGGCATCGGATTCAATCACCGGGCGGAAACTCCCCGTTCTCGCTCGATTCATCCGCGTATCGTCGACATCGATTTGAGCGGTCGTTAGCCGCACGTTGGAGAACGAGAAGCGGCGTCCCGTCGTGAGCATTTTCCCGCAACTGGCAATCATCGCGTCGCCATCGTAAATGGCTCGCCCCGCCTCGTTGCCGACCAGGTTGGCGTAAACATAGCTGACGCTGAACGCGCGGGAACCCTCGAGCACAAACCGGCGTCGAACGTCATGTTTGCCAAAAGCGAAATGGCTCGCGCTCGGGTTGAGTAAGATGTCGGCGCCATGTCGAGCGAGGTCGGCGCCGGGGCGATGGGCGACCCAGGCATCCTCGCAGATTTCAAATCCGATCCGCACTCCGCCGACACCGAACATCAAATCGCCAATCGGGTAATCGATGTCTCCGAGTGCGACTTCCGCGGTCACTCCGGCCGGCCAGGGTTTGAACCAACGAGGCTCATAGTGGATGCCCTCCCCCGCCAGATTCTGCTTCCCGACAAAACCTTGCAGGCGGCCGTCGACCGCTAGTCCACATGTGTTGAACAGGCCGCCCCCATGCAGCAACGGAAGACCGAAGGAGACAATCATGCCCTCGGTTTCGTCGACAAGCTCGCCGAGAACCTCAATCGCGGTCGCTTGAATTCCAGGCGAGTGAAAGGCGTCTTCGCACCCGTAGCCGGTGATGCTTAGTTCCGGCAAGCAGAGGAGCGTGACGTCGTTTCGCCGAGCCTCGTCGATCGCGGCTCGAATGTTCGCCGCATTGTTTTCCCAGTCGAGCGGTGTTTGATTGAGAACGGCCGCGGCTGTCTTGATCAGCTTCATAGCGATACTTTCTCCGCAGATGCAATCAACTGCATCTTGCGGTCATGCAGACGCTGTTCGTAACTGACAACATAAGGCGATGCGCGTTCGATGCAAACCGTGCTGTCAGGCAGTGCCGCGAGTTGGCCCTTGGCGCGGCGTTGTAATTGCTCGATTGGAGCCGGCTCGGAAACCCGCTCGCCTTTTCGAAAGACGGGTGCCAACAGGTCGGAGTACCCCGAATTCGAATCGTAACGGTATCCGTCGCCGACGCCTGTGGCCGCAAGTCCGTCACTAGGCATTCCGATATCGATATCGAAAATCACGTCGCCAAGGAAGCCTCTTGAATCGCCAAAACGTCGCACTTGAAGTCGGCCGGGGTTGGAGACTTTGATGGGGTCGTCGGAGAGTTTGACTTTCATTCGCCAAGGCTGTTGAGCATCGCTTCGAATCGCGGCCAATTTGTATACGCCGCCAAGCGCCGGTTGGTCGTATGCCGTGGCTAGGCGAGTGCCGACGCCCCAGGTGTCAATGCGCGCGCCGTCGCGTTTGAGCTTGAGGATTTCGAACTCGTCCAAGTCGTTGCTGGCCACGATCGCCGCGTTTGGAAATCCCGCCGCGTCAAGGCTCTTTCGCGCTTCTTTGCTGAGACGACCGAGGTCGCCGGAATCCAAGCGGATGCCAATCATCTCGTGGCCGCGAGAACGCATTTCCAAGCCGACCTCGATCGCTTTGCGAACACCCTCGCGAGTGTCAAACGTATCGACCAGAAAAACCGCATTGTTCGGCATCGCCTCGGCGTACGATCGAAACGATTCCAGCTCCGACTCAAATGTCATCACCCAGCTGTGGGCATGAGTTCCTTTGACAGGAATGCCGAAACGCTGTCCCGCAAGCACGTTCGACGTCGCGCTGCAGCCACCGATGAAGGCCGCTCGGCTAGCCGAGAGTCCGCCATCAAAGCCCTGAGCGCGGCGCAAACCGAATTCGAGCACATCGTCACCGTCGGCCGCCAGCACGAGTCGAGCTGCCTTGGTGGCGATCAATGTCTGAAAGTTGACCGCGTTCAAAAGAGCCGTTTCAATGAGCTGACCTTGAAGTAGCGGCCCGACAACGCGGACGAGCGGCTCATGCGCGAATGAAATAACGCCTTCGGGAATCGCGTCGACGTCGCAAGCAAACTGTAACTCGCGCAAGTAGTCTAAGAACTCGATATCGAACAACGGCTTTCCGTCCGCGCCGCCCAACGAACCCAAGTACCGCAAGTCCTCATCGCCGAAACTCAGGTTCTCTAAGTACTCAATCGCCGTTTCCAATCCCGCTGTAACGGCAAACTGACCGCCAAAAGGGCATTCTCGAAACGTGAGATGAAACGCCGCGTCGTGCTCGGCCACGCCACGCTTCCAATATCCGTAGGCCATGGTCAGCTGATACAAATCTGTCGTCAATGGCGACAGCGTCGATCGACTTGTTCGCACCGGCATCTTGTCCTCCTTCGTGTTAGTGTAGTTTATACACTAAGGTATCGAAGGTCAAGTCGTTTGCGTTGCGAGGCGTCCGATGTTAGCTGGCTTCGATGGGCTCGGTGTTCTCGGCGACAAGGATTGCGTCATGTCGACCGTCTTCAAGCCAGCCCTCGCGATAATGAAGCACTTGCAGGCCGGCGTCTTCTATGAGGCCAGGCAATTCGCCGTCGTCGAGCAGGAAGCGAGCCGGGGGTCGGCGAAATCGCTCCAAGTTGGTCTGAGTCGGCTGCATCATGACGAGTTGGCCTTGCGGCTTCAGCGCGGCCGCGATTTGAGACAGCAGTGGCCGGTGTAGGAAAAGGCAGGAGAGGATGAGGTCCCAGCGCCCGTCTGGCATACCAGATTCGAGCAGATCGCGCTGAACGCAGTCGATCTCGACGCCTTCGTCGTCGGCGCGCTGAGCGGCGATCACGAGAGCTCGATCGGAGACGTCGACAAGTGTGGACTGAAAGCCCCGTTTGGCGATCCAAATCGCGTGCCGGCCCGCGCCTCCGGCGAGATCCAAAGCGGCCGCATGCTTCTTGCCGGGAAGCAAGTAACGGTTCGGAAGCGACGTCAGAACCTTCGACGGCGTCGAGTCATCGTGCCCGCCGTTTTCGTAACGGAGATTCCATCTCGAGCGATCGTCGATTTGGCGTTCCCTCAACTGGGGCGCGTCGCTTTATGTCGCCTCTTGCTCGCCCGAAGGTGGCGCAACTTCCGCCGAGCCTACGATCGGTCGCGACTTTCGCCACG
>CAZMNY010000024.1:33560-47273 GCA_964567745.1 uncultured Pirellulaceae bacterium
TCCACCATCGCCACGTCCACCATCGCCACGTCCACCATCGCCACGTCCACCATCGCCACGTCCACCATCGTCACGTCCACTATCGCCGCGTCCGCCATCGCGTCGTCCACCACCGCGTCCTCCTCGCCGACCACCTCGACGGCCGCCGCCTCCTCCTCCGCCACGGGATGACTTGCGTGAGGCGAGGTTTCGATCGACGACGGGTGTGATGGTGTCTTCCCAGGTGGTGATGCGATGAGCTTTTCGGGGACGTTCGTCGTCCTCGTCGTTATCCTGCAACTCGTCTGATTCGGACTCTTGTCGTGAGTCAGTCTGGTTCCCGTCCGACTGGCTGCTTTTGCGCCGTCGACGTCGCCCTCTTTTCCGCCGCGGCCGTTCGACAACTTCTTCGTCTTCTTCAGCGCCCGCCTCAGACGCCTCAGCCGACGCATCCACGGTCGACGCATCCACGGTCGACTCGGTCTCTTGGTAGGACTCGGCGTCCTCGCTCGATTCACTGCGTCCGCGTCCGCGTCCGCGTCCGCGTCGTCGTCGTCGTCTCGGTGGACGCTCGCTCTGTTCTTCCGCCGGTTTGGGCGACTCGTCAATCCCGAATCCGAATTCTGAGTCGTCACCTTGATCGGCCGCGTCTTGATCGGCCACGTCTTGATCGGGCACGTCTTGATCGGCCGCGTCTTGATCGGCCACGTCTTGATCGGCCACGTCTTGATCGTTTGACTGCTGCTCGGCCGATTCTTGCTCGTTCGACTCCGCATCGTCGTCGAGAATCAAGTCGGCGTGCTCGCGTCGCTTTCGCCCACGTCGCGTTCGGCGTCGGCCTCGAGATGGTTGAACGCGTGATTCACCATCCTCGGCGTCGAGATCGCCAAAATCGCGCCCGGTGGTGTTTCGCGTCGCGTCGACCTCAGCTGATTCGGCGCCGCTCTCGAATTCAACCGCGCCTTGTTCGGACGATTGTGAGTCATCCGTCGATGCCGGCTTGGTCGGTTTTCCCCATGCGGCTATTGGATCGTCCTCGATCGCCAGTTCGTCAATCGCGGCGTCGGCAACTTGCTCTTGTTCCGCCGCCTCTACGTCGACCGTTTCCTCGACAATCACGGGATCGGCTTGCGGCGTCTCGGCTTGCGGTTCGTCGACTGCTTCATCCGCTGGCGCCGGCGTCGGCTCGTCCCAGTCGAGTCCCAATTCGTCGGCCAAACTTCCCCAGTGGGTGGTCGGTTTTTGCGGCGTCGAATCCGCGTCATCGGAAGCGGCTGATACGGTTTCGACGACTGGTTTCGTCGCCGGTTCACACGCCTCGGCAGTTTCCACCTGACACGCCGCGCTGGCGACTAGATCGTCGTCGCCGCTGCAGTCGGTTTCGGCGACTTCGGTGCTACCGACGTCGTCGCTGACCGCTTCCTCTTCGACGGGCTCAACATCATCGCTGACTGGCGATTCGACTGCTGCTGTTTCAGCTTCCGGGGCATCGTTCGCAACTTCCGGAGCGCTCGTCTTAGGGGGATTTCTCTTGGGCGAAATTGCCCCGATAATATTGGCGAGAAAATCCCAATGGTCTTTCTTGTCAGCCATTTGGTACGTTGCAACCTGTATTCGTAGTTCACAAGCCCGAAAGGCCTTCAACAAACATGTTGGGCGAGGGCTGCTGTAAGAAGGGCCGTGTGGTACGGCCGATTTCAAGTCCCAGCAATATATCATCCGCGCTCAAAACTGGAAAGTCCTTAATAGGAAAGTGTTTAGAGCCGGTCGCTTCCGTTCTTCCTTAATCTTCATCTTCCTCTTAATTTTAATCGCGTCAGAGCGAGCGCACGGCAGCACGGGACTCAAAGCGAGTCCCACCGGAAAGCGATGCAATCTGCAAAAGGAGTGGGAGATGGCTGAACAGAGCGAATCCGCAGCGGCTCAAGACGTGGAGGTCCGCGGCCACATCATCGACAGTCTGATTCTCCCCAAGGTGCTGGACTGCATCACGGCGGCAGGCGGAGAGTTCCGCATCAAGGACATTGCGATCGGGCAATCGCGTCATGATATTAGCCACGCCCTGCTTTCGGTTCGGGCGCCGACTCAAGACGGGCTCGAGCGGATTCTCGAAGCGATCTCGGATCACGGAGCGGTCGCGGTCGGGGATCACGATTGCGTGACGGAGCAGGTCGACATTGCCGGCGCGTTTCCGGAGGGGTTCTACAGCACGACGAATCAGCACACCGACATCCGCATCGACGGCGATTGGATCGAGGTCGGTTTGCAGGAAATGGATTGCGGGATCGTCGTCGATTTGAAGTCGAAGACGGCCGAGTGTCGCGCGATGAGCGACGTGCAACTTGGCGAAAACGTTGTGACCGGCCACGCGGGCGTCCGCGTTCATCCTCACGAACGCACCGAGGATCGGCAAGCTTTTGAATTCATGAACAGCGCCGTTTCGACCGAGAAGCCGAAGGGCGTCGCAATCCGTCAGATCGCCGAAGAGCTGTTTCAGACTCGGGCCAATAACGGCAGGTCGATTCTGGTTGGCGGACCGGCGATCGTTCACACCGGCAGCGGCGAATATCTGTGTGAGTTGATCCGCCGCGGCTACATTCAAGTTCTCTTTGCCGGTAACGCCCTGGCGACTCATGACATCGAGCAATCGATGTTCGGCACGAGTCTCGGAGTAAGACTCGATTGCGGCGACATCGTCGAGGCTGGACACGAACACCATCTGCGAGCCATCAATCGCATCCGGCGACTCGGCGGGATTGCCGCGGCGGTCGAGCAAAGCGCGTTGACCTCAGGCATCATGTACGAAACCGCAAAGCATGGCGTCGATTGTATGTTGGCGGGCAGCATTCGCGATGACGGCCCTTTGCCGGACGTGATTACGGACGCCATTGAGGCGCAAAGGGAGATGCGGCGAATGTCGCGCGGCGCCGATTTCTGTTTGATGGTGGCGACCACTTTGCATTCGATTGCGGTAGGCAATTTGCTGCCTGCGTGGGTCCGAGTTGTCTGCGTCGATATCAATCCGTCGACGGTAATCAAATTGGCCGACCGAGGGTCTTTTCAAACCGTGGGCCTTGTCACGGACGTCGAACCGTTCATGCGATCGCTGGTCGCAGAACTCGACAATCTGGAACAGGCTGCCAGCGACAGCGCTTAAGCCAAGCTGGGCGAGAAAAAAGAGAGCAGAAATGAGTCGATCGGCATGAGCCCCCATATTCTGATGTGCGCGCCCGAATTCTACGGGATCGAATACGAGATCAACCCGTGGATGAACACGGAAAGGAAAGTCAATCACGGGTTGGCTGTCGAGCAGTGGAATGATCTTCGCAACTTGCTCGAATCGGTCGGCGCCGAGATTTCCTTGGTCTCTCCCAAGAAGGGCCAGCCTGATTTGGTCTTCACGGCAAACGCCGGCTTGGTCTTCCGTCACGACGTGATCCTCTCGCGATTTCGCCATCCGCAGCGGCAAGGCGAGGAGCCATTGTTTGAAGCTCGATTGTCCGAGCTCGGGTTTCGCGTCCGCCAACTCAAGTCAACGATGAACTTCGAAGGCGCGGGCGACGCGCTCTTTTGCGGAGACACGCTGTTCGCGGGCTATCGAAAACGAAGCGACGCGCTGAGTCACCAGCTTGTCGGCGAGTTTGTTGGCCGGCGAGTGATTCCGATGGAGCTGGTCGACGACTACTACTATCACCTCGACACCTGCTTCTGCCCGCTCTCGCCGACCCAAGCGATTTACTACCCAGAGGCGTTCGACGACTACGGTCGCAAATCGCTCGAGGAACACGTTGAGCAACTATTTCCAGTGCCGGAATCCGAGGCCCGCGCGTTTGCCTGCAATGCGGTGGTTGTCGGGCGCGACGTGGTGACCAACGCAGGTTGTCCCCAGCTGCACGAGACGCTAACCGAGCACGGCTTTCGACCTCACTCCACGCCGCTCGGTGAATTCGTCAAGTCCGGCGGCAGCGCGAAGTGTCTCACGCTGAGGCTCGATGGAGAAGAAGCCGCCTCGTGGAAGCGGCTTCCGGACGTTTCCTGACACACCTTGCAAGAGCTTGCAAGAGCTTGGAGTAAATGGCTACGTCGATCGCGAAATCGAGATTCGTTTAGCGTCGGTCGACAAAGAACGTTCCGTTGTCGGCGACGTCAAACAGCGGTCGGTAATAGTCGCCGTCGCAGCTCGTGCGGCAACCGGGGTAGTAGATCAAGTTGATGCCGACGTTCCACGACTCTTGCTCGTGCCCGCGGTTGCCAGTGCTCTCTTGCGGCACCAAGTAAGCGAACCCGCCATCGACATCCCATCGTTCTGAAATCGGCATTCGCATGTCGAAGCCGACGATGCCATCGCTCTCGCCGGTGAAGCCGCCGTAGAGTTTCGCTTGGCCGCCAATGCCCTCGGCTCGGTAGCGATAGAAGAAGGCGTAGACGTCGGTAGCTTCCCACTGTTCGTTAACCGTGGCGACGGTGCCCACTGGGCCAACCTGAGTGGTGATCGTCTCGTCGCGAACGTGTCGGTTGAACCAGAAGCCCCATTCGTGTGAGCAGGGGAACACCCAGCTGAGTTCACCACGAATTTGAGTCAAATCGGCTTCGGCGTACCACTTGTCTCGAAGGTAGTCGACCACGATGCCGCCTTGGAATCCCCAATCGACACGATGAAAGAGTCCGGCTGTCAGGAAGAACTGACGTCGCTCGTTGCTCGTGAATTCAGCCCCGGAGAAGTTTGACTGCACTCCGCGGACGCCAAACTGCCCGCCGATTTCTCGCCACAACAGAATGGGAGTTGGGGTGCCGAGATTGAGGCTTTGGTTGACGCCAAAGCTTCCCGTTTCACCTCGGTTGACCGGGCCCGTAAATCCTTGAACGCCAAAGCCGACTTCCAAGTTGTCCCAGTTAATAAGCGGAAATGGAATCAGGCAGCACGAGTCGCAGGTCCCGTTGGGGTGGCAACATGCACCGTACCCACAAGCGCCGTCGGCGAAGACGTCGCCAGCCACTTCTTCGTAAACTGTTTCCTGGCGGGCCGGCGCCGGTTCAGGCGGATCCAAGTTGACCGTCAGTTCCGCGATGCGGGAATGTTGAGCGGGAGCGGCGCGTGTGTGCGTGTGTCCAGCGTGATGTATTGGATGGATAACGTGGTCGGCCTGGTGATGCCCAATGTGATCTTGCTGCGACGGTCCGCGATGTCGCAAGTGGGCGGGGCGGAATCGAGCGGGCACCAGGTTCTGCCCTCGAGCTCCGGGCCTCAGCCATGAGGCCGTGCTGAAGAGCGCGTCGCTAATGTTCGGCACGCCTCGTCTCGGGGCGCGGCGGACGGCGTTGGGCATTTGACGAGTTGGTCTAGTGGCGACCTGCGCCGCGTCGACTACATCCTGCGCGTGTGTCGACTGCAAACCAGTCGCCAGAGTTCCGACCAGGATTGCAGCTGCGATTAAACGGCACTTCATGGCTGTTCCTTCCATCGATTCAACAATCAACCAATGCACCTCACACCGGGTGACAGATTGGTGATCGGCTCTCGCCCAGTCGGAACTTTCGTCAAACTTGGTGTAATCCGGAAACTAGTGCCAGCTTGTCTATTGTGATACCTGCGGCGAGCGAAAAGAGAGCCTGGCGATGCCTGTGATGATGGGGTGTTTGCGTTGAGTTGGTTGACGCGGCTGAGTTTTCCGATATTCGCGAAATTCCTGTTGATACCGATTGTCCCGGTTCGATAAGCGGTACTGAATCGGAAGATATCGCCCGTTCTGGCGTCACGTGGTTGGGAGAGAGAAATGAATTACCGAGTCCTCGTTCTAGTCGTCTTGGTCGCTGCCGGCGTGCCATCCTTAGCGTCCGCTCAACAGCGGCATCGCATTCCAGCTAAAACAGTGGGACACCCGCTGTTGCATCATGGAGCTGGTTATGGAACTAGTTGCGGCTGCGGAACGGCGACCTACCCAGCCGCACATGGCTGCAACAGTTGTCGGCCGGGTTGTCCGCCAATCATTCCAGCGATTCTTAACGGGGTCGACCGTCTCGTGCGTTGCCTGCTACCTTGCCATCGTATTGGCTGCGGCGGCTGTGGAAGTTGCATGCGATACAACGGATGCTGCGGCAATGGCGGCGGAGTTGTCTATGACCAAGGCGTGATCATCGAGCCGAAAGCGGCGCCAGCCGCGGCAGCGCCGGCCAAACAAACGTATTACAACCGACGTGGGCAAGTGACGCCGCGTTATCAACAAACACGTTCGCATTTCGCGCCTCCCGCACGTCGCATCTCGGTGCCGCGTCCCGCAGCCAAGCCAGCCGCAAAATCGGCTTCGCGAACTCGGACGGTTTCCCGCGAACTCAAGCCTGTTGACTCGAACCTTGTTCAACTGCAGCCCGCGCCCAAGTCGCGTTTCCGCACCGTTGTCTACGAGCAATCGGCCAAGTCCAAGTCGAGCATTCGCAACCCGCTTCGCGACTAGGTCATCGCCTACGCGTGAACGGGCGGCTCAATCCTTGAATCGACATGCGGTTCTTCCCGCAACGCCTCTCCCCGACATGGATGGTCGGGGCGAGGCTCTTGCGTTGAGTGACCTCCGACTAGGCGTTGAGAGCCTGGTCGAGATCTTCGCGAAGGTCGTCGACGTGCTCGAGTCCCACCGAGAGCCGAATCAGGCCATCGGTAATTCCGTGGGCAGCTCGGTCTTCCGCGTCATAGCTGGCGTGGGACATCGACGCGGGCTGTTCAATCAGCGACTCAACGGCGCCGAGACTGACGGCCAGCTGAAACAGACGCGTTGCCTCGGCTACGCGTTTCGTCTTTTCGAAGTCGCCACCGACTTCGATGCTCAGCATCCCACCGTAGCCACCGTCCATTTGTCGTTGAGCGATATCGTGTCCCGGGTGCGTCGTCAAACCAGGATAGAGCACACGCTGCACTCGAGGGTCCTGATCGAGCCACTCGGCCAGTTGCATGGCGCTTGTCGATTGAGCTCGCACCCGCAAGTCGAGCGTCTTGATGCCTCGCGAGACCAGAAACGCATCCCAAGGGCTCATCACTGCGCCGGTCGCATTCTGGACAAAGTAGAGCCGCTGGTGGAGTTCTTTGTCGGCGACGACGAGGGCCCCTCCGAGAGCATCGCTGTGGCCGCCTAAGTATTTGGTTGCCGAGTGCATGACGATGTCGGCGCCCAACGTCAGCGGGCGCGTCAGCACGGGCGTGGCGAACGTGTTGTCAACGCCCAGTAGGAGATTACGGCTCTTGGCAATCTCAGCACAACGCGCGATGTCGGTCATCGACATCAACGGATTGCCGGGGCTCTCGATCCAGAGCATTTTGGTTTTCGGGCCGATGGCCGATTCAATCGCGGATGGACTCGTGCTGTCGGCCAAATCGACTTGGACGCCGGAACGATTGGCGATCTTGTGAAGCAGGCGATACGTACCGCCGTAGATGTCCGCGCCGGCGACAAGGTGATCGCCCGCTTCAAGAAGCATGACGGCGCAATGGGTGGCGGCCATGCCGGAGGCGAAAGCCAGCGAGCCCGTTCCCAGCTCAAGCGATGTCAGCGTTGCTTCGAGATTCGCGCGAGTCGGGTTGCCGCTCCGAGAATAGTCGAACTCGCCCCATTCGCCCGCACCAGGTTGGACATAAGTGGAAGCGACATGGATCGGAGGCACGACAGCCCCCGTCTGCGGATCGCGTCGGTTGCCGACGTGGATCGACCGGGTGCGAAATCGAAGGTTGGCGTCGTCATTCATCTTGGCTCGTTTCCGGCTGCTCGTTGTCTCGCGACCATTTCGACGCGTGTCGGCTAATTGGAGGGTGATGCATCGAGGGCCTGCCGCAGGTCTTCGATCAGGTCGCTCGTGTTTTCCAGCCCGCAGGACAGTCGGATCATGTTGTCCGGGATGCCGAACTGGATTCGTTCTTCCGGAGTGCACTGATAGTAGCTCATCACCATCGGCTGTTCGATCAGAGACTCGGCGCCGCCCAAACTTGGCGCGATGCGTGGAATGCGGGCCGCGTCGACGATCGTCCCAGTTTGCCGCCAGTCGGCGTCGCGAACGAGGAAGGTGACGAGTCCGCCGAAACCAGACATCGTCGCTTTGGCCACGTCGTGATACGGGTGGGATTGCAAGCCGGGGTAGTATACCCGCTCGACCCTTGGGTGCTGCTCAAGAAACTCGGCGAGCGCCTGCCCGTTCTGATTGTGCCGCTGCATGCGGAGCTCAAAGGTCTTGAGGCCGCGTTCGAGCAAGTACATGTTGTGCGGCGAGTTGATCGCGCCCATGATGCCGCGCAGATTGCGCACCGGTTCGAGCTGCTCTTTCGAGCCGACCAAAACGCCGGCTAACAGGTCGTTGTGTCCGCCAAGGTATTTGGTGGCCGAGTGCAGTACGTAGTCGATTCCGAACTGGAGCGGTTTGGCGTTGTGCGGCGTCGCTAGAGTCGCATCGATTAGCGTCTCCACGCCGGTCTCGCGTCCGATGGCAGCGAACTGTTCGAGATCGACGACGCTCAAGTGCGGGTTCGTCGGCGACTCGCTCACCAACAGTCGCGTTTTGTCATTGACCGCGTTTCGCATCGCTTGGTAGTCGCACGCCGGCACTTGTCTTGTGATCACGCCGAATCGAGCGAGATGTTTAGCGCAAAACTCGCGGCTGCGGTGGTAGCATTCGTCAAAGAAGACGACTTCGTCTCCCGCGTTCAGCTTGGACATGAACAGCCCAACGATCGCCGCCATCCCACTGGAAAAAAGCACGCCCTGCTCGCCGCCATCAAGCGCAGCAAGTTTCTGCTCGACGACTTTTTCGCCGGGATTTCCGTACCGACCATACTCTTCGCGTTGCTGCCCCTGCTCAATAAAATCGATCACGGCCTGCGTACTGGGAAAGGTATAGGTGGCCGCGCAAACGATCGGGTCGGTGATGGCGTTCGCGATCTTCTGCCGGGCTTCTCCCGCATGGATGGCCACAGTGGAAAGGCCTTGCTCTTGACCAGGCTGGGTCATATTCTTGCTCCGCGAGGAAAGTAGAGGATCGCGGAACCGCAAAAGAAGAAGAATCGAATCTTCGAGTCTACATCGGAGCAATTCTGATTGCTTTGACAAGTGCGTCAAGGAAAAACTGAGAGGATGAATTCTCAGAGAAAACCTTAGCGAGCATGGCACTTTAGCAGGTCAGGCTGCAAGCGGCCGCAAATCCCATTCACCACCCGATTCTAACCGTGAGCGGCGGAGTTCGCAAGAAGCGTTGGCGAGCGCCGCTTCAACTTGTGGCCGAAGCAACTCGCATTCGCTGACAATGCGAGGCCAGCCTATTACCCGAAAGCACCGAAATGACGCTTCTTGGTGGTAACCAAGTTTTTGCAGTCGGCGTACAATAGAGAGTGAATTCGAGGAACCTAGTCAATTCAAACCGCACCCCGAAACTTCCCCCATCATGCCCGGCCGCAGAACCTCCATGATCGATGCAGCTTTTCGATGGCTCGTGATCTTCGTCGTGTTTGCGATTGCGCAGACCCAGACGCTGCATGCGGATGAATCGCCTGAGTCGTCGAAGCAAATGACGAACCTGGTTGAGCAGTTGGGAAGCGAAGATTTCGGCGCGCGGGAAAACGCATCGCGGCAACTGCTGTCGGCAGGCATGGCGGCGTTCGACGCCTTGAACGACGGCGCGAGAGATGCCGATCGCGAAGTTCGCTATCGTTCGTTGCGGCTTCTTCGCCTAGTCAAAGAAAATGATTTTAAACGACGGCTGGAGCAATTTGCGAAAGGCGAATTGCCGAAGTCGCCGCTGCCCGGTTGGACGAAGTTCGAAAAATTACTCGGCAACTCGGTTGCGACGCGCGAGTTGTTTGTCGACATGCAACGGGCGGAGCCGGAACTGATGGCGGCGATCGATCGTGGTGCCTTGGCGACAGCCACCGCGTTGACGCTTCGCACTCAGAAGCTCGATGTGGCGAGCCGTCTTTATCGCTATCGGCTAACGACGGGTGATATCGCCGCCCTCCTGTTGGCGGCAGGCGACGAGAAAGTCGAGATGACGTCAGCGGCCACGTCAACGCTAAATCGGTTTTGCATGGCGCACGGATTCGCCTCCTCCGCCTCGCTTGGCTCACACAAGCGAGCTATGCGACTGTTACTTGGTCGCTGGGTGCGCCGCGGCGAAGGTTGGTCGGCCTACCGGGCGATGGAGTTGGCGAGAAAGTTTGGATTGCAGGACGGCCTCGTGCCGGCTGCGGACATTCTCAGGTCAGACATGATTCAAACCAACGCCAAGCAGTATGCCATCTTGACGGTCGCTAAACTTGGCGATGCGAGCCACGTCCCGCTGCTCCGCTCGTTGCTCGACGACCCGACCGTTTGTTCGACCCAACGGTTTCAACTGAATGGCGAGAATGTGCAACTGCAAGGTCAGCTACGCGACGTCGCGCTGGCCGGAGCGCTGCACCTACTCGACCAAGACCCGCTGAAATTCGGGTTCAACGCCAAATTGGCGAAACATCCCGAGACGGTTTTCCAGGTCAACACAATCGGATTCATTAATCAGAAGGAACGCGACGCGGCCTTCAAGAAATGGGAGTCGTTTGAGCCGAGGCTGACAAAGTCCGGCCGCTAGTTCGGCCTCGAACGAGTCCGCCAATTCGGTCGCCGATACGGACTAGTGCAGCGTCAACACTAAGAATTAGGATCCCAGTGTTTGTATCGTACGCCGCCAAGTCAAGTTGCGCCGAAGCCAACCCCCATTTTTAGAGTTGACGCGGCACTAGTCATCCGTGCCCATATCGGTCAGGTCTCGTTCGCTGATCAGGCTGAAATTCTTCGAGTGCAGCGTATCCATGGCCATTTCGATGTTGTCCACCATCAGGGCGACGGCTGGCCGTCCATGAGGTCGAACGAGCAGCGGATAAGCTTGGACGATGTTGATTTCGGCCTGCAGAAGAGCCGTGCAGACTCGCAGCAGCGGTTGAGAGCCTGGCGGCAATTCGACGCCAATCAGATCGCTCTCAATCATGGCCAATCCGGCTCGTTCCAGAATCTCACGCCCCTGCTCGGGATGGCTGAGCAGAAAGCGAACGAAAGCACATTCGGTGGCGTCGTTAATCGAAAGCGCGACGATTCGAACTTTGCTGCCTTCGAAGCGGCGAACGACCTCAAGCAATTGGCCAACTCGGTTCTCTAGGAACACCGTGAATTGCCGAATCGTGGGGAAATCGCGCGCCCTGGAAATAGGGATTTCCGTCGACGCCCCGTCACCAATACTCATTGCCATCTCCAGTTGACGTCGGGCCGATACGCGCCGCAGCGATCCGAGTCTCAAAATGTAATCGCACCAACTATAAGAGAGGGACCGATTTTCGTCAAATGAACTCGTACGCGAGCCAAGGCGAGTGACTCGTCTTGCGTAGCCCGCGTCGGCTCAGCCGACTATTGACAAAGCTTCGGCGATCCGTGATGTTCGCGCATCCATGCGTCCGATGAAGGCTGCCGGGGACTGACAGAATAAGGAGACAGGATTAACAGGATGAAGAAGGAAGGGAATATCGAATATCGAATATTGAATATTGAATATTGAATATTGAACAAGGAATGAAGGAAGGGGACGACGAAACCAGGAAGGACGACGAAAGAAGGAAGAAGGACGACGAAAGAAGGACGACGAAAGAAGAAGCCTTTTTTCTTCGTTCTTCATCCTGTCAATCATTGGTTAATCCTGTCCAACAAAAGTTGCAGTGAGCCGGACAGGCTAACGAGTCAGGATTTACCGAATACGATGGAGGGTGGGAGGCGGCGATGGTTAGGCGAAGATTCAAAATGACGATTCGGGTTCGGTACCAAGAAACCGATGGGCAAGGCCGCGTGCATCATAGTAACTACCTGACCTACTTCGAGCAGGCTCGGGTCGAGATGCTTCGAGCGGATAACATCAGTTACAAGCAGATTGAAGCCGAAGGGTTAATGCTCGTCGTCGCCGACGCCAAAATCCAGTATCACTTGCCTGCAGTCTACGATGACTTGCTGGACATCGATGTCGAGACCGTGCGCGCTCGGGGGGCTCGCGTTTTTCATCGTTATCAAGTGACTCGTGGCGACGACCTCATCGTCTCGGGCGAGACGACCATTGCCAGCGTCAATCCTGATGGATCGATCGCTCGGCTGCCCGAGTGGCTGCGGACGCAACGCGGCGCACCGAAAGACGAGTTGCCTTGAGCTGCCGCGTTATCGAATCTAACGGTCGCTCGTCGTTATCGCTTCATCATCGCGTTGGCCAGCTCGTCGGGTTTGACTTTGCCGTCGCCATTAGCGTCGAGATTCTTGTAGCGTTTGAGAATCGCTACCGCAGCCAGTTCGGCCTTGTCGAGCATACCATCGCCGTCCTTGTCGTACTTCTTGATCATGCTTACCGCATAGCTCAAGTAGCGTTTCGACGGCCCGCTGCTGCCGCCGCTGCTCGACTTGCTCGACTTGCTCGAATCCGAACTCGAATCCGAACTCGACGTTGAGCTGGACGACGTACTGACCGAACCTCGCACTTTGCCGTCAGCATTGGCGGTAAGGGCTTCGGCGATCGTAATCATTCCGTCTTTATTCGTGTCAAACTGGAAGAAATCGGCGAGGACTTCGTCCGACCAGCTCGAGGCAAATTCGTTCATCGCGATTTGGGCGTCAGCATTCTTGTCACTATCGAGGAACCAACCAGGCAGATCATCTTTTTCTTTGATCCGCTCACTGGCCGTGGGAGCTCGATACGACTTGGCCGGCGTATCGTCGGCCTTTTTTCTGTCTCCGCCGCTGGAGCTGCTACCGCCAGACCGCGAACTGAAAAATGTTCGGCCTTGGGACGACGATGATCCGCCAGATCGGCTTGAACTCGATTGGTTGCCATACGTGGATGTGAGGAATTTCGCCAATTCCTTCTTGTCGACTCGGTTGTCGCGGTTTCGATCCGCGCTGGATGGATTGGTTCGCATGCCTGACCATTCATCGCGATCCAAGTAGCCGTTCTTGTTCCGGTCGTATCGCTGCATCGTGAAGTCGAGCATCCGTTGTACTCGCGGATCGACAGAGGCGGACGAACCACCGGAATCACTGACGAAGAACTTAGGGCCATCTTTCTTCGATCCGCCCTTCTTCTTGTCCTCGTCCGTCTTGCGGCGGTTTGCGTAACGCAGCGCCATTTCGTCAACGGTGAGTTTGCCATCGCCGTTTCGGTCGTACTGGAACGGGTCATCACTCCAACGCCCGCTGGCCAATTCCGCTTTATTCAAGAATCCGTCTTTATCTCGGTCGTAGCGACGGAATCGATCGGACGCGTATCGTCGGTCTTCATCGGTGATTTGAACCGTGTCGAATTCAGCGCCCTCGCCGAAGCCCGGCACGAGCGGAAATTCAAAGTCGGTTCCAAATCCGGCGACCAAGGGCTGCTTTTCCTCTTTCGCCGAAGATGACGAAGACTCGCCGGACGAGGGAGGAGAGCCGCCACGGAAACCGCCGCTGCTTCGCATCTGCTCCATCGCGCCAGTCAATTTGGAAATTGGAATTGGCTTGGAGAGATCGATCGGCATGGTGCGAGCCATTCGCTGCAGGATGAACTGGGCGGGGCCCTGCTGTTCATCTGGATCAATCATTCCATTGCCGTTTCGATCGAGCCGCTTGAGAAACTCGCTCGAGCCACCGCTTCGACTTCCGCCCATCGTTCCGCCGCGGCTGCCCATCGAACCTCGGCTGCCTCCAAAACGGCTACCCCCCATCGATCCAG
>CAZMNY010000024.1:47373-125716 GCA_964567745.1 uncultured Pirellulaceae bacterium
CGGCTGCCCATCGAACCTCGGCTGCCTCCAAAACGGCTACCCCCCATCGATCCAGGATCGCCGCCGCCTTGACTTCCGCCAAAACTGCCACCTCGACTGCCTCCGAAACGGCTACCCATCGATCCAGGATCGCCGCCGCCTCGACTTCCGCCTCGGCTGCCTCCAAAACGGCTACCCCCCATCGATCCAGAATCGCCGCCGCCTCGGCTACCGCCAAATCCGCCCCGGGATCCACCTCGGCCGCCAAAGTCCTGAGCGAGGACTGGGGCGTTAAGCATGCAAAACACGGCGAAAGCAAATAGACCCAAACTGGTCAGTCGCGGACGGCGCATGTGGAAATTCTCCGACTCGAAAAGGCTGCGAGATTTGACGTACCAAGCCTAAAGCTCTGGTTTCGATTTTACCTAACTCTGTGCAGAATTGGTAGTTGCATTTCTCAGCGTGCCGCGGTAATCCGCAACTTTCGACACGCATCTGAGGCTGCGTGCGGAAGCCGACGCACAACGACCTGCTCACCTAACCGCCGGTGAACACAAAAGTTTCGCGTATTCTGGCAGAGTCGAAAATCGCGCGAGTTCTCGGGCACCTAACGACGGCTGGTCCAATCTCCCCATCCGTCGAGAATTCGTGCCTTTGGCTGAAATCACCGCCCGGTCAGGCCACGAATGTCGAACCGGTCGCCGAAATTCGACGGCCAAGCAGTCGCTCGCTACAATCGTCCCACTCGTGATGAACGTGTGGAATCGGAAACTGAGTCAATTCTTGGGTGTTTGCAGCGAAGGGGGACGTTTGATGAGCCAGGGCGAGGCGACCAGGGAAAATGATTTGGTCCCAGCGGATGTCATCCCGCCAGGTTCGTTGCCGCCGCTGAAATACCGGGATCTGCCCGAGCCGCCCGCGTTTTGGAAAATGGCCGGCCCGAGCATCATCTTGGCCGGCCTTGCGCTGGGCAGCGGTGAATTTGTTCTTTGGCCCTACATCACATTCAAGAGCCAATTCGTTTTCTTCTGGGCCTGTTTGCTCGGCGTCACCACTCAGTATTTTCTCAACATGGAGATAACTCGCTGGTCGTTGGCGACCGGCGAAACTGCCGTCGGCGGTTTCGTCCGGCTCAACCGCAACTTCGCCTGGATCTTCCTGATCCTCAACATCGTCCCCTGGATGATTCCCGCCTGGGCGAAAGGAGCGGCTCAACTGCTGAGCTGGCTTGTTTGGGGGCCGCAAATCGATGCGGCGACCGGCGCGATCGTCGGCACTCCGTACGACACCGAAATCGCGATCGGCGGCATGGTGTTCTGCGGGCTTGTGCTCACGGCGGGCCCAGTCATCTACGAGACAATTGAACGAGTGCAGATGTTTCTCGTCTCGCTCGTCATGCTGCTCGTCGTGCTGATCTCTGTTTGGCTGCTCAAAGATCGGCCCGACGCCATCGTTGCTCAAACCACAGCCGTTTTGACGCTTGGGTCGCCTCAGTTTATTCCGACGCTCGACGGTGATTTGACCACGGCCACGCTGCTCGGCGCGCTCGCCTTCGCCGGCGCCGGGGGCACAATGAACCTCGGCCAGAGCAATTACATCCGAGACAAAGGGTACGGAATGGGCCGGTTCATCGGCCGCATCACGAGCCCTCTTACCGGCCAGAAAGAACCGATCACCGAGGTCGGCTATCACTTTCGAGATACGGACGAGAACCGGCGGAACTGGAAGGCGTGGTGGAAGGCCGCCAGTCTTGAACACTTCATCAGTTTCTTCCTGACCTGCATTGTCTGTCTCGTGCTCTTATCGCTTTTGAGCTACGTGCTTTTCTTCGACCGCGACGGGAATCCCATCCCCTCCGCCTCGCAGTTTGGCCGAGACATCTCGTTTATTTGGGGTGAGGCGACTCGGTTGGAAGAGCTTGTCGGTGGCGTCGCCAAGTTGTTGTTTCTCGTCATGGGCGTGGCGATCCTGTTGACAACCGAGTTCGGCGTGTTGGACGCGTGCAGTCGCGTTTCGACGGACATCGTCAAGGTTTGCTGGCTCAGGCAAAGCAACAAATGGTCGGAGAGCCGACTCTATTTTGTATTCCTCTGGGGAACCATCCTCGTCGGCTCGGTGATTCTGCTGGCGGCAAAGTTCGGCATCGACGTCGGCGCGATGCGGCTGTTCAAACTGACGGCTGCGATGAACGGGGGCGTGATGTTCATCTACAGCGCAGCGCTGCTGTACATGAATCGGTGGCGACTACCGCCGAATGTTCGCATGCCGACCTGGCGGATGGCCATTATGATTTGGTCCGTGCTGTTCTTCGGCTTCTTCGCGATTTGGGCCGTCTTGACTTGGGTGATTCCGGCGGGCTAAACAAGTCAGACAATGGCATCACGAGGTCTTTCCTCACGAAGTCCAACGATGCCGCCGATCATCGCAGCGAGGCGACTGCCATGTTCGCCAAGCGGACCAGACGCCATGGCGCTTTCTGACGAATGGCCGTCGTGAACAGGATAAAGAAGGCGTCGAGTTCGCGGTCCATCCAGACCATCGTGCCTGTCGCGCCGGTGTGGCCAAAAGCGTCGCGGCTGAGTAGATCGCTGAAACAATCGGGCGAGCCGAGTCGATTGAGTTGCCAGCCGAGCCCCCAAGGGATCGTTCGCCGAACCGACTCGGGTAAATCCGGGTAATCGTCCAGTCGATTCGTGGTGGCGAGTTCGATCGTTGGGCGAGACCAGAGGTGCCTTGTGTCATGCCGTCCATAATTCAACATGCAATCGCAGATGACTCCGATGTCTTCCGGCGAGCTGAAGACGCCGCCCCAAGGCGAGGCGAAGTTGCGCCAGTACTCGCTGTTCCAGTGGCAATCCGTCTCGGAGGCGCCTGCCGCCAATTCGACCGAGGCGATGCGTTCTGAGTCGATCGATCCGGCGCCGAGCGATGTCGAGTTCATGCCGAGCGGTTCAAACACCTCGGACCGAAGAAATTCGGCCAGGGATTGCCCACTGAGTTTCTCGACGAGCGCCGCGACAACGAGAGTGCCCATACTTTGGTACTGGTAATTTTCACCAGGCGGAAAATCGAGTTTTGTTTCACGAATCGCGGCGTCGACGAAACGGCCCATCGAGGCGTGAGCCACTCGGAGTTGCTGATTGTTCGGCAACATGTCAGGCAAGCCGGAAGTATGGGTAAACAAATGGTGAACCTGTACTCGCCGCTTGCCGTTGGCCGCGAATTCTGGGAAATACCGCACGACTCGATCGGACAAATTGAGCAGCCCGCGTTCAACGAGAATCAGGCCTGCAAGATATGTCAGCGGCTTGCTGATCGAGGCGAGGAGAAAGACGCCGTCCCGGCGAATCGGCGTCGCCTCGAGCGGCGATTGACGCCCAAAGTACTGCGGCTCAAGCATCCGGCCTCGACGCCCGATCGCCATCGCGGCGCCCGGAATCGCGGGTGATTCGCCCTCGGTCCACGATTCGAGAAGCGCATTGGCGGCCTGCCATTGTGCGGGGTCGATTTCAAGTTCTTCGACGGAAGTGATCGGGAGGTGGGGCATCGCGCTTGCTGTGGGTTTTCGGGATTATCTGGGGGGCCGTGATTCAACCGAAAGCGAGTCGTTCTGCTTTTCTATTGTTCAATAGAGCTGCGATCGCCATGATAGAGGAAGCGACGCAGTGCCGCCTCGTCATTGGCTGTCGAAAGTAAGTTCGTCCTTTGTGGCGAGCGAGAAGTTGACGATAACCAAGGTATTTCATTTGATGTCCGATGCCGACACGTCGATCGACCAACACGAGTACAGCAACGCAAAACGAAGCGGCATGCCGGCTTGGGCAATGTCGATTGTGATGCATGCCCTCGCCTTCCTCCTGCTCGGCTTGGCTGTCAAGAACGTCGCGAAGTCACAGGTCGAAGATCCAGGGCGTCCCGTGTCGATTGTGTTGGCGAAGGAGTCTGGCGGCGACTCATTTGAATTCGTCGATGGGGACTCGGAAGAGTCGGCGGAGTCGGCCACGGCGGCTGCTGGCGGAGCGACCGCGAGCGAGGAGGCGTCGCTGCCGCCAGGTGAATTAACCGAGGCCGCCGATCTCTTTCCCGACGTGGCTCTGCCGGGCGCTGCGATTGTCGGAGGAGGCAATGACGAGACGCTGAAGGTGGGCAGCTTGTCGGTTAGTCCGAACACGAAGATTCTTCCGGGCGAAGGCGACGCCGCCTTCATTGCTCGCGAGGCCGCCAGACGAGCTCGTTCGACCGGTCCACAAGGACCTCCCGCAAGCGTTTCGCTTTTCGGCAGTGCACCGGCGCTCGGCCACTCGTTCGTGTTCGTCATCGACCGCTCGAAAAGCATGGGCGGACGAGGCCTGAATGCGTTGGTCGCGGCCGAAGAAGAGCTGATCGCATCGCTCGCAAAACTGGAGCGAAATCACAAATTTGAAATCGTCGCCTACCACAGTCGGCCTGTCTATTTCAGCCAGAAATATTTTGAGAAGAAGCAGCTTGTCGTCGCGTCGCCGGAAAACGTTGCTCGAGTCGAAGACTTCTTCGGCGGACTGGCGCCATTCGGTCACACCGAACATGGAATGGCCGTGAAGACCGCTCTGTATTTGCGACCCGACGTGATCTACCTGCTGACCGACGGCGGCGACCCGCCAATCACCGAGCGGCAAATCCAAGGTCTGAAACGCATCTCCGGCGGGCTCACCACCATCCACTGCATTCAGTTCGGCTCAGGCAAGAAGCGACGTGAAAACTTCATGGAACGGCTGGCGAGCGAAATGGGCGGCGGCTACGGCTACGTCGATATGACTCAAAAACGGCCTTCGTTCTAGGCTGACTTCTCTCAGATTTTCAATGTCATAATCCCGTCGATCCCATCTGCTCTCTCGGCAATTGCTATTGGCGGGTTCGTTTCGCCCTGCTACACACCGACCCTTCTGATTGCGCCCAATCACATCGTGGAACGGTTTGCCTTCAAGGAGGAATGGCATGTCGCTAGGAGCAGTTTTCCTTGCCGTGGCCGCGTGCGCGTCCAATCCGACCTCACTGGTCACTCGGGATAGTGTCGATTTGGTGGAGGTCAATCACCTCTACGACGAGCAGGGGCGGCTGCTTCTGGACCAGGTGATTTTTTACGACTGGTCGACTCAGCACCGGCGTTACAATGTTCGCGCCTGGAAACTGGTTAAATCGCAATCGCAGATCCCCACCCGAAACCGCGCCGGCGCTTTCGTCGCCACATGGCACGACGATCGAACACTGAGACAAGTCGTCGCCACCTCTATGGTTGAATCGTGGACCCAATTCGATCCCGAATTGATGGAGCGGCAATTCCTGCCCAAGGACAAGCGAGTCAATCTCACAAAGAACGTTGGTCCGCCCAAGATTCGCCGCTAGATCTCGCTCGAAGATTCGTTTTCGTTTCCGCCGATTTCCTGCCGTTCTTACGATGCGAGCGTACGATTGCGCCGACCCTCAAACAGCGTTTCTAGGCTTTTCGCGTCCGCTGAGGCCGCGGTCGACAGAGCTTCTCGGATGGCGATTCTAGGTCAAAAACCAAGCCGACTCCCTTTTCTCATCGAGTTGCTTGTAAGATAAGACGCGTGCCCGCCTCTGTCTTCCTCCCGCGACATTCGATTGAGAATTTCTCGATGTTCTCTCGCCCACCGATTCTTTCGTTGTACTGCCTTGCTGTTTGGGGCAGTCTTGGATTTGGGTTCGCCTTGGCCGGTGAATTGCAGACCTTTCCCCAGAGCATGGAGTTGCGAGGTCAGTCGGCGCGACATCGAGTGCTCGTTTCTGAATTGACGGACGGTCGCTGGGCCGACGTGACCGGCAAGAGCCGATTCACGATGGCGAACCCGGCGATAGCCAGTGTCGACTCGCACGGTTTTGTGACGCCGGTTTCCGACGGCAAAACACGGCTGGTTGTCAATGTGGGCGGCGAGACATCGCATATCGACGTTGTGATACGGGACGCCTCCGTTGAATTGCCTGTCAGTTTTGAGCTTGCGATCCAACCGATTCTCACGGCCCAAGGATGCAGCGTCGGCGCCTGTCATGGTAAGGCGCGAGGGCAAAACGGTTTTCAATTGAGTTTGCTTTGTTTCGATCCCGAGTTCGACCATGCCGCGATCACTCGTGAGGCGCGTGGTCGACGAATTTCCTTTGGTTCGCCCAACGATAGTCTGCTTCTTCGCAAAGCGACCGGGCGAACGCCCCATGGCGGTGGAGCTCGTCTGAGTGTGGATGGCCACGACTATGTGACGATCAGGCGTTGGATTGAAGCGGGCGCTCCGCGCCGAATTGCCGACGAACCCAAACTGGAAAGCGTCGAGCTTCTACCCAATCAGAGACGTCAGGTTCCGATGGAATCTCAGCAGACTCTCGTCTTGGCCCACTACTCCGACGGTTCCGTCGTCGACGTGACGGATCGCTCGGCATTTCAGTCCAATGAGAGCGCCGTTGTTTCGGTGAGCGACAAGGGCGTCATCAAAGCGGGACCGATTCCCGGTGAGGCGACGATCATGACTCGGTTCATGGATCGGATCGCGACGACCAATGTGATGATCCCGCTTTCCGGCGAAGTGGCACCGAAGCTGTACGCCGATTTGCCACGCAACAATTTCATTGATGGGCATGTCTGGGCGAAGCTCAAGTTGCTGGGCATCACGCCGTCCGAGGATGCGGGCGACGCCAAGTTTCTACGGCGAGCGTACATCGACATCATCGGCCGCTTACCGACGGCCAAGGACGTCGCGGAGTTTCTTGCGGACAAGCGGCCGAACAAACGCGAGGTCGTGATCGACCGTCTGCTCGCACGACCCGAGTACGCCGACCATTGGGCGAACAAGTGGGCGGATCTGCTGCGGCCCAATCCGTATCGCGTCGGAATCAAAGCGGTGCTCAACTACGACCATTGGATTCGCGAGCAGTTTCGCCACAACCGGCCGTACAATCAAACCGTCCGCGACCTCGTGAGCGCCCAAGGCAGCACTTGGCGCAATGGCGCGACGACTCTTTTTCGAGATCGGCGATCGCCGGATGAATTGGCGACACTTTTCAGTCAGCTGTTTCTTGGCGTTCGTCTCGAATGCGCCAAGTGCCACCATCACCCTTTTGAAAAGTGGAGCCAGGACGATTTCTACGGGTTTGCGGCCTATTTCGCTCGCGTTCGCCGCAAAGGCACCGGCCTCTCACCGCCCATATCCGGCGGCGAGGAGATCATTCTGGTGGCCAAGAGCGGCTCGGTGAAACATCCGCTTACCGGTGAGGTCGTGCAGCCCAAACCGTTGTTTGGCGAGGTGCCGACGATTGGCGATGACGATGACCCCAGGATGGTCCTTGCCGACTGGATGACCTCGGAAGAGAACGACTACTTCGCGCGAGTCATGGTGAATCGAGTTTGGGCTGACATGATGGGGCGCGGCATCGTCGAGCCGGTTGACGACTTGCGCGAAACTAACCCGCCTTCAAATGAGCCGCTCCTGGCTGAGCTTTCCGACGAGTTCCGCAAGAACAACTTTGACCTCAAGCATTTGATCAAGACCATTGCCATATCGCGAGTCTATTCGCTCAGTTCCAAGCCGACGGATAGGAACATTTCGGATACGCGCAATTATTCGCGTCATTATCGAGTTCGGATGCGAGCGGAAGTCTTGCTTGACGCCGTGGCCGATCTTGCGGGTAAGCCGTTTCGATTTTCCGCAATGCCGGATCAGAGCCGCGCGACGCAGATTTGGACTCATCGCGTCAGTTCGATTTTCCTCGACACATTTGGCCGGCCCGATCCAAATCAAGATCCGCCTTGCGAAAGAACGACCGACTCGACGGTGACGCAAGCTTTGCATTTGATGAATTCGCCGGAGATCCACGCAAAGATTATCGCGGATGACAGCTGGGCTCACCGTCTAGCCTCCAGCGATCGAGATGCAGGGGCGGTCGTCGACGAACTTTACCTGGCGATATTTGGCCGCCCTGTGACGGCGAAAGAGCGCCAAGCCGTCGCCGCCGTGATACCTGCCGATGCAGGAGAACGACGAAAGATCATTGAGGATCTGGTCTGGTCGATGTTGAATTCACCTGAGTTTTTGTTCAAGGACTAATCGAGTTGGTCGGCTGGAAACGGTTTGAGTCTTTGATGTTTCCGTTATGCCGTACCGGCTCCGCATTTGATGCCTGAAGCCCATTGATGATCCACACCATGTTGCGAATGTACTCACCGGCTGTTGTCATTCATTCGATCTTGTTGGCCGCATTGTGCTTGGCTAGCGGCATTGGCCGTTCTTGTCAGGCCCAAGTGACGGTAAACAGTCTCTTCCCCGCTGGCGGGCGGCACGGACAAACCGTCGACGTGACCCTGTCCGGGTCGTTTGCGAGTTGGCCCCCGACCGCGTCGATCGTTGGCGACGGCGTAAAGATCGCATACGAAAAGGACAAAGGTAAGGCCAAGTTTTCTATCCGCAAAGACGCGTCGTCGGGCGTTCGGTTTCTTCGCTGGCACGACGCCAAAGGCATCTCCGAATGGCGGATGTTTGTTGTGGGAAGTCTGCCCGAGATAGTCGAGGCCGAGCCAAACGAATCGCCTCTCAAACCTCAGTCGGTCGAGCTGCCGGTCGTGGCGAATGGCCGACTCCAGAAAAGCGGCGATGTCGATACGTTCAAAGTCAAGTTGGCTGCCAAGCAAAAACTGGTTGCGCTAGTCGAGGGAAAACGCATTGGGAGCAAGATGGATCCGGTGCTGCAGATCTGCGACCAGAACGGGTTCGTTCTGGCTCAAAATGATGACGAGCGCGGAGTTGATCCGCTACTTGTTTTTGAAACGCCCAAAGCGGGCGACTACTTGGTGCGCACGTTTTGTTTTCCCGAGACACCGAACAGCACAATCGGCTTTGCCGGCGGCGCCGACTATGTCTATCGTCTGACGCTCACGACCGACGGTCACGTCGATTTCGCGATGCCACTGACGGCTGAGAAAGGCAAGAAGACTCCCATTCGCATTCAAGGCTGGAACCTCATGCAGGGTGACGCGATCGTCGACGCAACTGGCGAGCCCGCCTTTCTGCAATTGACCGCCCCTGAGGGTGCCGGGCACGTTGTGCTGCCGGTGGTTGAGGCCGTGAGTGTTGTAGCCGATGCGAAATCGAGCCAATCCGACCCGCAAAAAGTGACGCTGCCGGTCTCCATAAGCGGCGTCGTTGAATCGCCGGGCGACGAGGACACGTTTACCTGGGACGTGGAAAAAGGCGACCGGATCAATCTGAGCATTAAAGCATTCACATTGGGCTTTCCTTTGGATCCGCTTTTGACAGTCACCAACGCCGACGGGAAAGTGCTCAAGGAGGCGGACGATCAATCGAGGTCCGAACGGGATGTATCGACGGTCGTCGTCGCCCCGCTCAAGGGAGCAATGCAAGTCAAGGTGCAAGATGTGCACCGATTTGGCGGCCCGCGTTTTGCCTATGCCTTGATGATCGAAAAAGAACTGCCCGGTTTTCGACTTAGCGGAATTCCCCAATCGCTCAGCGTGGTGCCGGGGAAAGAGGTCGAACTATCGATCAACCTCGCTCGAACGGCTGGGTTCAAAGACGTGGTCGAGCTATCTGTTGCGAACTTGCCGCCCGGCGTCTCAGCGGAGCCGATCAAGCTGGACGCAAAAGCCAAAACGGGCAAGTTGAAACTCAAGGCCGCCGCAGACGCTAAGCCGTTCAGCGGCAGCCTCAACGTCGTCGGCGTTTCTGGCGACAAACGCCGAACGGCCCGTTACACAGTCTACGGGATTCCGATGTCATCGGTCTGGCTTACCGTGTCGAGCAAGTGAAGGCTTGCGCCGAACGCAGTCATTTGAAACCGAACGTTGCGGTTATGGTGCCGCTTCAGACCGATTGCGAGTGATCCGTTGTCGACTCGCCCGATTGATTGTCCGTCTTGAATCGCCGCACCAATTCGTTCAACGTCGTCGCTTGCGACCCAAGTTGCTCGCTGCTCGAAGCCAATTCTTGGCTGCTCGCTGCGGCTTGTTCGGACACGGTCGACACCTCGTGGATCGCACTGGTCACTTCATCGGAGCTGTTGGCCTGTTCGACGGTGGCGGTGGCCATTCGGCTGATTCGGTCGGCAGTGTCTTGAACGCCTTCGACAATTTTTGACAGCGAGTGCGACGTCTCTTGGCTCAGCTTCGCGCCCTCGTTAACTCGGGTCGTCGACTCTTGGATCAGGGGCGTGATTTCGCCGGCGGCTTCATTCGATCGCTCAGCTAGCTTGCGAACCTCGTCCGCTACGACGGCGAATCCGAGCCCGTGTTCGCCGGCAAGAGCTGCTTCGATGGCGGCGTTGAGTGCAAGAAGCTTTGTCTGGCTGGCGATTTCGGAAATGACAGCGATGATTTCGCCGATTTGCGATGAGCTGCTGCGAATCGGCTCTATGGCTTGGTTGGCCTTTTCGACCGCTTTGCCTCCGTCCTTCGTCAACTTGCTTGTAGAGTCAGCGACTTCGTTGGCCGAGTCGGCTTCGCCTTTGACGGAAACGATCGACTGCGCAAGCTCTCGAATCGACTCCGACATTCTTTCGACCGTGGCGATTTGACTCTGCGAGCCAACGGCCATTGTCTGAGTGCTTTCCGTGATGACTTGAGAGCTTTCGGTGATCTGATGCGCTCCGTCCATCATCTCGCGAAGGACGGCGGACAGGTCCGAGAGCATTCGGTTGATTCCCTCGGGCAACTCGTCGATAGCGCCAATCCCGTCGACCGTAACGGTCTGAGTCAGGTCGCCTTCAGCCGCTGCGGTGACGACGGTCAAAATCTCTTCGATCTTGATTCTCAGATTTTCCGCTTCAATCTCTTGTTCTTTCGCCCTTTCGCGGTCCTCTTGAGCTTGTTGTTTATCGCGTAGTTGCTGTTCTTCGAATCGCTTGCGATCTTCCTCAGCCTGCTTGCGTTCCGCGGCCGTTTCCTTCAATTCAAGCTGTCGCTTTTGTTCCGCTTGCGCCTGTTCGTGCTGAGCCAAATCGGCTTGACATTTCTTCTCATCGGCGTTTCGTCGCTTCTCTTCCTCGCGTCGACGCCGCTCATCTTCCTGGTGTTGCGCCTGAAGCTCCTTCTCTCGCACCGCAGCGTCTTTGACCTTGGCCAAGGAATCGGCGGATGATTCGACGGCGCTGTTTAATGCGACTGCGACTCGGCCAAGTTCGTCTCGGCTCTTCAGGTTCAATCGTTGCGAAAGGTTGCCCGCAGCCACTTGCTCAAGGACGTCGACGGTCTGCTTAAGCTGGCCAGAGATGCTCCGGCCAAGGTAGACGCTTAGGCCGCTTGCGAGCAGGATGCCGATCACGACGGTGGTCTAGATCCAAGCGTTGGCGGAGGCTTGGGTCGACGCCAGTTCGGCGACGATGGCCTGCGATTTGGCGATCGGAACTGTCGTGACCACGGACCCCATCAGGCCGCCGAGTTCGAATTGTTTGACCGGTTGTCCGGCCCGCATTGCTTGGATTTCAGCCGTTTGCTCTAGCTTATTGTGGCAGCTGACGCAGCTTTTGGCACCGGTCGGTTTCAGCGAACCGACGATGTCACGATTGTAGATTGCGCGAGTCGCAGCGACTTGAGCGGCGATGGTCTCGCCAATCGTAACGGCTTGAGTCGTTACTAATTCGTCGCGTTTTTCGCTTAGCCGGGATCCGGCTTGCCACCATACCAGTTTGATGGCGTCGCCGAGCAACAGATGCTCGCGACCGAATAGACCGTTATGTGCGTACCAATGTTCATCTCAACTCTCCAGCAGTTGATCACAGTCATCGCCCACAGCGCACGCCGCGCCCGACAACGGCACGGCAATTTCACGCGGCATAAGGAAAACTGGCGGAGAACTCGATTTTTCTCAGCTCCACTCAACTCATTGCCCCGTACGACCCTCAGGATCGTACTAACCACATGTCGGACATTGAGATCACATCACTTGGCCGCCGTCGACGTTGATCGTCTGGCCAGTGATGTTCTTAGCCAGTGGCGAAGCAAGGAAGACCGCCACGGCCGCGATGTCCTCAGGGGTCTGCCAGCGGCCGAGTGGTGCGACGTTCTTGATCTTCTCGTCCGCCCACTGATCGTAATCGGCCGTGTGTTGCTCCGGCCCTTGGTCTCGCCACGCCCGCCACACGGACTCGTTGAGTTTCGTCTTCACCATGCCGGGGCAAATGGCGTTGACGCGGACGTCGTGCGGCGCCAGGTCCTTGGCGGCACACTTGGCGAAATTCAGCAGAGCGGCTTTGGCCGCGCTGTATGGCGGATCGGTTTGAGAGCCGATTTGGCCAGCGATTGATGCGATCAGCAGCATCGTTCCAGAGGCGCGTTTCGTCACCAGCGGCTGCGCCTGATGCAGAACCCGCACGGCGCCATGAAGGTTGATGTCGATGACACGAGGCCAATCGTCTGGAGTCAGATTCCAGTAGGGGAAGCCGAATTTGCCCGAACCGGCTCCGGCTGAATAGACCAGATGATCGAGAGAATCGAGCCCCTCAAACGAGGCAACAAGCGAGTTGTTGTCGGTTACATCCAGAAACTGGCCTGCGGAATCGGTCCCGTAATCCGCCTGAATTTGTTCCGCCTCGCGCACAGCAGCATCAGCGTCGAGATCAAGAAGAATCGTCGACGCGCCCTCGGCGGCGAATGCTCTGGCGATCGCCAGGCCAATTCCATGGGCCGCTCCGACGACCACCGCTCGTTGCCCGGTGAGTTGCAAATCCATGCTTCGACTTTCGACCTGAGTGCGAATTCCAGCGGCGGGACGGTTATCGCTGGCAACGTTCCTGGCCGAAGGCCTGCCTCATCGTAGCCTGGGGTGACACCCTAGCAAAAGTATCCTGTCGATCATGTTCAACCAGTCCAATTCAGGAACGCCGAAAGTGACGGAAGAAAGAGACAGGATCAACAGGATTTACAGGATAAGGCGAATGGAAAGAAGCAAACGGAATATCGAACAAGGACTGATGAAGGCTGACGGAACGAAGAAACAACAGAAGAAGCACGAGCAAGCGTTGTCGACGCACTGTTGGCCGAAGGCCTACCTCACCGTAGCCCGGGGTAACACCCTGGGAAAAGTAGCCTGTCGATACGGTTCACGATCTCTGTGCGAGCGTCTTGCGGCGATTATCGCTGATTTGAAAACATCTCAGCCGAATGGACCAGCGGTCCCATGGGGCGGGCGAGGGTTTCGAGTTTGGGCGTGAATTACGCCGTAAGCTGTTGTACAAATGATGTTTACGCTGCTTTCTCTCTGTTGCCCGTAAAACTCGCTTCACCCAGCCAGCGACGAAAGCCGAAACGATAAATGCGGACCACAGCTGTGTTTTCTTAGATTTCGGTAGCAGAGTAGCAGACCTCCGAATAGAATGGACGGATCAGCTGCTCCACAGCATCTGTTAAATTGGGCAAGGCAGGGCTTTTTCTACCGGAACAGAATCGCCCTTTCAAGAATCACTTCTGTGGTTGGAGTTTCGTTATGTCGAAACGCAGTCTCCTCGTACCCCTGTTCGCATTTGGCTTGGTCATCTCGCCAGCCTTTGCCTGGGCGCAAGATCCTGCACTCAAAGTTGATGGAAACGAAGACGGAAGTCTCCTTTCCAAGTTTGAACAGGAGGAAGGCGTCTTCCTCGAATCAGTCGAAGCACAGCAGGCGCTGTTGCAAGGCACCATTGAGGCGGACATTCGCAACCGCCTTGACAAGGCGCGAACCTCGGTCGCCACCGACCCGGAAGGCACGATTCGCGATCTCAAAGAGGCTCTCGAAGGCTTGGCGCAGGTTCCCGAGTTGGATCCGGCCGTGCGAGCTCAGCTCCGCACTCAAGTCGAAGGCGCGATCCGTTCATCTGAGCGGAAGGCGTTTGAATTCGCCGAAATTCGCAGCTTCATTGAAGAGCGAAATGCGGCCGCCAACGAAGCTCGTCTGCTCGTCGCCGACTACGCTCGCGACGCTCAGAAAGCTAAACAGTTGATGGATCGTTTCAACAGCTTGATGGACGAAGGTCGTTACCTCGAAGCGGAAACCGACATTGCCGCTCAAGTGAAAGATCTCAATCGCGGTGACCCGATTGGTCTTTCCGCTGGATGGCGAGCTCGTTTGAATCGTCAAGTCCGAGTGCTTGATGAGGTTCGTATTCTGCGACACCGTAATTTTGCTGACACTTTGCTCCAAAACGAAAGGGCCCTGGTGCCTTTCGTGGATGAGCCGCCAATCGTTTACCCGACTGCGGAAGTGTGGGAAGATCTCACGCGACGTCGGGCGAAATACAAGTCGATGGATTTGGGCGGAGACAACGAACGCGAGCGAAAGATCTTTGAAGCTCTCGATGACGACACCACGATCGAGTTCCTCGAAACACCTCTTTCGGAAGTCGTCGACTATCTCACTCAGTTCCACAACATTCCGATCGTGATCGACACTCGTGCATTGGACGATGTCGGAATCGGAACGGACACGCCGATCACTCGCAGCCTCCGAGGCATCTCGCTTCGCTCGGCATTGCGACTGATGCTTCGTGAGTACGAATTGACGTACATCATTCGCGACGAAGTTTTGCAGATCACGACGCCTGAAGAAGCTGAAGCTCAGCTTGTCACCAAAGTCTATCCTGTTGGCGACCTTGTTCTTCCCATCATCACCGGCGGCCCGATTGGCGGCATGGGTGGCGGTATGGGCGGCGGCATGGGTGGCGGTATGGGCGGCGGCATGGGCGGCGGCATGGGCGGCGGCGGCATGGGCGGCATGGGTGGCGGCGGCATGGGCGGCATGGGCGGAGGCGGCGGAATGTTCGCTGTTGAAGACGAAGTCGCTCCTGGCTCGAAGAAAGCCGACTCGGCTTTGAAGCTTGCTCCTGCTGCAAAGAAGCCAACGGTTCAGCGAAAAGCTCAACCGAAGAAGGCTGCTGCGAAGATTACTTTGAACGTCAAAGAAGACCAGTCGACTGCCGAGGCATGGGACGAGCACTTTGCGAGCAAGGACGAAGATCCTGCCGCAGTTCGTCAAGCGGTTCGAGAGTTGATGGGCGCCAAGCGTTTCGACGAGACAGTCGAAATGATCATGGCTTCCCTGCGAAACGGCCAGGTTCAACCTTGGATGTACGAAGCTTTGGGTTTGGCGATGAAGGCGGGTGAGCGACCGGATAGCGAAATCGAACGAGCTTTGATGTCGGCTGTCGACTTCGGCGAAAACAGCGAAATGCTGATTTACATCGCCGGCTACCTTTCGAAACTCGGTCTCGACCAACGAGCGTTGCATCTCTACCAAGAGATTTCTTCGCAACTTCCCATGCGGCCTGAGCCCTACGTTGCCGGTCTGAACATCGCTCAGCGATTGGACGACGAAGATGGCATCCGCTGGGCCTGCAAAGGCATCCTCAGCCAAGCTTGGCCGAAAGAGCATCGCGCGATTGAGCAGCGTGCTCGACGTATCGCCAAATCGCTTTACGGTCAGATGTTGACCGACGACGCGAAAGCGGCGGAGAAGTTCAAGACGGAATTGGAAGCGTCGATGACCCGCGATTGTCTCGTCCGAGTCACTTGGACCGGCGATGCTGACATCGACCTGATGGTTGAAGATCCTTCGGGTGCCGTCTGCTCGCACCGTAGTCCGTTTTCAGCGGGCGGCGGAGTGCTGATGGGCGACACCTATGCTCGACCTAACGGCGCGACGTTGAGAGGTTATTCGGAATCGTACGTTTGCCCCAAAGGCTTCACGGGCGAATACCGCATGTTGCTCCGCCGTATCTGGGGCGACGTTACGGCTGGCCGAGTGACCGTCGATATCTACACGAATTATGGCGCCAAGGATGAAAAGCACATCCATCGCCAACTTCAAATTGGTGAAAAAGACGCGCTCGTTATCTTCGAAGTACCCAACGGCCGTCGCCAGCACATGCTGGAAGCTGTGCAACTGGGGAACATGGCGAACAAGCACGTTAATCTTGGTCGAGCCCTGTTGGCTCAACAACTTGACTCGGCCAGCAGCAGTGATGGCGGCCGAGCTCTGCGTGATTTCGAATTGGCTCGACGCCGACGCGGCGGCTTGCCTTTCCGTCGTCCGAAAAGCGTCGGCTACCGACCGCAAATCACCGTGCTTCCTGAAGGAACTAACCTCTCGTTGACCTCGGTCATCGTTTCGCCCGATCGACGCTACGTCCGAATCGGCATTCCGCCCGTTCCGATTTTCACCGGTATCGGCGATGTCACGACCTTCAACTTTGTGTCCGGCAACACGGGCGGCGGCGGTGGTGGTGGTGGTGGCGGCGGCTTCGGCGGAGGTGGCGGAGGTGGCGGCTTCGGCGGAGGCGGTGGTTTTGGAACGTAAGATTCTTGAAAGGGCGATGGACCGCTAATCGGACCAGCTACGAGTCTACTCAAAGGGCCGCGCAATCGTGCGGCCCTTTTTGTTTTGCGTCTCCGCTTGTCTTGCGTCCCTGCCCAGGCATCCTCTGCCCATTTGCTGACGCTCCGTGTATTCTGAACTGGCCATGATATTTCTAACGATCGAATCAACCTGCGACGAGACTGCGGCAGCGGTTGTCAATACCGAGCTCGAAGTGCTCTCGTCCGTCGTCGCCTCGCAGGAGGATCTGCACCGCCAGTTCAAGGGAGTGGTTCCTGAGATTGCCGCCCGAGCTCATTTGGAGCGGATTCTACCGGTCATTGATGAGGCGATTCGCAAAGCGGGAGTCACGTTGTCTGAATTGGATGCCGTTGCGGTAGCCAACACGCCAGGCCTTGCCGGTTCTTTGCTTGTCGGTCTTGTCGCCGCGAAGACGCTTTGCTGGGCTCACGATCTCCCTCTGATCGCCGTGAATCACCTTCACGCCCACATTTACGCCTGCCGAATGGCTGCCGAGCGCGACGTGTTTCCCTGTGTGGGTCTGATCGTTAGCGGCGGTCACAGCAGCCTGTACCGGTGCGATTCGGCTTCCGAATTCGAATACCTTGGCGGAACGATTGACGACGCGGCCGGTGAAGCTTTCGACAAAGTGGCCAGCATGTTGGGATTGGCGTATCCTGGTGGTCCATCGATTTCTCGAGCCGCCGAATCTGGTGACCCCACAGCATTCCCCTTTCCACGTCCGTTGCTCAGGGATCGCAGTCGACTCGACTTCAGTTTTAGCGGCCTCAAGACCGCTGTCCGTTATCAAGTCGCCGGGATAGGACGGCCGGACTTTGAGAACCTGCACCTGCCCGAGCAAACGGTGGCCGATGTGGCCGCCAGTTTTCAGGCAGCCGTCGTCGATTGCCTGGTGGGAAAGACAATGCTTGCTCTCGAGAAAACGGGACTCCGTCAACTGTGCGTCGGCGGCGGAGTCGGTGCGAATCGGATGCTCCGCGAACGGTTGGCGGAGGCTTGCAGAGAAGCCCAGATCGAACTTGAAATCGCGCCCATCAAGTGGTGCACCGACAATGCCGCCATGGGAGCGATCGCTGCGGAACGGCTCGTGGACGGCAAGTTCGAGCCGCTCTCACTGGCTGCCTTCCCGGGTCTGGTGCGGCCCAAATAGAGGCGCGTCTTTGCGCCAGCCTTCGGCGATCCGGCTAAACCAAGGAACCGTGCGAACCGATAAGATAGTTAGATGCGCCAGCGTTGCATCTATCTATCCTGCCTATGCTCTCCCCTTTGCCCTTGTTCGCAGCCGGCCGTCAAGCTGTCTGTTCCCGCCCGGGCTTCCGCGTTACACTCCCCCCCGCGCCGTTCCGCGCTCACGGATCCATGATTGTGACATCGCTGTTCTTCCGAACACTTCGACTTGGGGTCGCAATATGGCTGCTAATGGCCATTGGGCGAGTGCATGCGCAGTTTCGTCATCCGGCAATCGAAGCATCGGGCACACTGGCGTCATTGTTCGAGTCGGAGTCGGTCGAACGGGTTGTCTCTAGACGAGAATGGCTCGATCAGTCGCGTATCGCGGACGACCTTCATCTTGACAGGCAAGCGCTCTCGCAGGGATTCGACGAGCACACAATCAACTTGGACCATTACACGGTGCCAGGCGGTCAAAGCTTGATCATCGACGACCCTCCTTGGCATTGGCAAGCGCTGCCGAAAGGTTTGGTTTATCGGCCCTATATGGCGGGTCGCAAAGAGCCTCGGCTTGGCGGTTACATCATTAGTTCCAAAGACGATGCGACGCTCTGGGAAGGGACCATGGGCGCCCAGGTCGGTTTGCTCCGCTTCGGCAACAACGATCCGTTTTACCCAGAGGGATTTCAGTTGGACGTCGAGGCTGCTGCGGACATTCGCCTCGACCTTTCCTCAGACGTCGATGTGCGGTCGGCGGATTATCGAGCCGGACTTCCCCTATCGTACGGCTACGGTCGGCATCGGACTCGCTTCGGCTATTACCACCTCAGTTCGCATCTTGGCGACGAGTTCATGATTAGCAATCCCGGTTTCACTCGGCTCAATTTTTCTCGAGACGTGTTGATTCTCGGTCACTGCTATTTCATCGACGATCGCACGCGGGTTTATGGCGAGATGGGATGGGCGTTCGCCTCCGAGGTGAGCGAGCCGTGGGAGTTTCAATTCGGCATTGACCACGCGTCCTACTTGCCCACCGGACTTCGCGGAGCTCCGTTTTACGCGCTCCATGGGCACCTCCGCGAAGAGCTGAATTTTGGCGGCTATTTTTCGATGCAAGTCGGCTGGGCCTGGGTCGGCGAACGGAGCGGCAATCGCCTGCGAATGGGGCTTTTCTATCTAGGCGGCGAGAGCAGTCAGTATTCCTTCTTTGACGAATACGAACGCGTCGTCGGCTTCGGCGTTTGGTACGATCTCTGATCCGACGGCGGTCTTCATGTGACGAGGTGTCCGACCTCAATTGGAAGGCGAATTCCGTTGAGACGCCTGGCGGCTCGGCGGATTCCAAAGCGTGACGTCGGTGTGGGCGTGATATGTATTCCAAGTTGCGTGATCCGAGATTATCCCAGGCAACCGCCGCAGTCGCTCCCCACGGTATTCCCCCTCGACGGCGACACCCTGGAACAAGTCCCATCGCGACCCAGTTTCTTTGTCGACCAAGAAGCCGTCGTCAGCCGCTTCAAACGTCAGCACATTGCCTTTCACGCGACGTTCGTAGAGCATGGCGGTATAGGACGGTTGATCGATCGTCGCGAGGATGGGCATGTCGCCGAACATGTCGTTCGCCAGTTTATGTTCCATTAAGGCGAGCAGCGGCCAGTCTCGCGTAGTCTTGCCGTCGGTCAGAGCGATCACGAGTCCGTCGCCAGCATAGCTCATCATGTCCAGAAAATAGGTCGATGAAGATCGCGGCATCATCACGACGGTTGTTTCGGGGTATCGAGCGCGCCACGCGCCCCAAGTACTCATGGCCGAGGGGATGACGTCAAGCTTTTCTCCGACTAGGGGGCCTCGCATGCATTCGCCAAGTATGTGGCTCCATAAACTGCCAGTCTCCTTGTCGACCATGACGAGGCTGTTTTCCCAGAGTAATCCGGAAACGCCGAATTGCAGCGGTTGGCTTTTCGCCTCACGGACATACACGATGCCGTTGTGACAAAGATGTCACCACGTCGCCGCGATGGCCTTCCCGCCAAGCGTGTCGTTGAACACTTCTCGTTCAGGACCGGTCATCACATTCAGTGGCCAAGCGCGAGCTTCGCCATTGATCTCGACGGCGAGGACGAGTTCGTCTTCATCTATTTGCTCTTTGACGTCTGCGGCATTGAGAGTTTCAAAGCCGGATACGAGCGGCGGTCGAGGAACGACTTGGATAGGAGAAAACGTCTCGGGCGTCGGTGGATCTTTGCCCAGGAGAAAGCTTGGCGCCCCTATCGCTTGGTTCTCTGGCAAGTTGCGATCACGGCCCTCCGGCAACGTCGAGTAAACGAGCAATGCGAAAATGATCACGATGCCAATGCCGCCGAGGGCTCGGTTGAGGCGAGAGCGGTTTTTCATAGTGGTTCTCCTAAGCCTGCGAGTCGAGGATCGTTCGGCCGGACTCGGACAAAACAGTCCTTTGCCGTTCCGCTAATAGTATCCGCTGTCTCATCAACGGCGACTGTACGATGTTTCACGCAGCTTAGCCCTGCAAAGCTTAAACGTTGTTGTTGGTTTATCGCGAAGCTGAGGTAGTGGCGGGTAGGAGGATCTAAAACGCATCTAAGGGCTTTGACTCTGTGTGCCACTCGTTTCGGCCTCGGCGAATGGCCCATAGAAGCAAGATCGCGCGCTCGGCCGACCAGTTGGGATCGCAATACCCAGGGCGGCGCCGACGCTCGTTTCACTCACATCGACTCTGCCTGGGCTACGATGAGGTTGAGCTTCGACCAACACGAGCGAACACCCTGATTCTTCCTCTTGATTTTTTCTTCGAGGCATCGCGGTTCGACTCGTGTGAAACGGGAACGCTGCGAAGCACTTTGGGCGAGTCATTTACGCAATCGGGATCGCTTGCGCGTGCCCCCTCTCTCGGGCCCTCGCGCGTCTGGAGAGGCGGCTCCTTACTTTTGTCGGCGTGAACAATTGGGTCAAAAACACGGAGCGTTTCCACGCTAAACTTCACGGGATGCAATTGAGTGCAAAGTGCAAAACGAATAGACCCAACGAGCTTGCTCGTTTGGTGAAACAGATTCGCAGCTAACAGCTCGCGCTCTCCCACGACAGGCCTCGCGACAACGGTGGCCTCGCCCCTCCGTCACCTTGATCGCCGCCGTGACGGCCACTGCCAGAAGGCACGGCGACGGGGCTTAGCGGCGAGATCGCCAGAGGTCGCTCGAAGCGTTACCAACTGCGGCTGTGATCGCGCATAATATCAGCTATGAACCAGTCGAGTCGTCAACTTGTTTGTCACCAATGCGGGGCGACGCGAGCCGTAACTCAGAATGAGTCACGTCGGAATAGCGTCTGTCATGCTTGCGGCGCTGAATTGATAGAATCTCCGCTTACGGTGCCCGTGGCTTTGCCGGTCGAAGACGCGCCGGCGCCTCATCCGCATCCTGTCGTCGCGCAGCCAATAGATCAGCCTCACAGCTCACCGCAAACGGAGCCGCTTGCCGATCCTCAATCGGATGCCGTGGCGTCTCAGGACGATGAGGCGTATGAGGAGGTCGATGAACAATATGGTTCGGGATGGATATCAGAAAACGCCGTAATCATCCTCGCGGCCACCGGGCTGTTGGCTGTGGCGGGCGTCGTCTTGGGGCTCGCCTGGGGCGGGTTTCAGTTCGGTCCGAGCCAAGGCATTGAGGATCCAAACGTCGGAGCCGATCAAGGGCCCAAGCTGATCGTGGCGCCGGCCACGCTCGTCGATGCATCGCGAAAGTCGGTGAGACGGAACGGAGTCAAAGTTAAAATTGTTTCCGCGTCCTATGACCGTCTTTGGACGAAGAATGCGACGAGACAAGTTGGTCGCAGCGAGCAGACGCTGATGACCGTTCGGCTGCGGATTACCAATCAGGAGGAGACTCATCGCGAGTTTTCCGGTTGGCGAGCCGGCAGCGGCGCGGCGTTAGATGATTCCAATGGCGGCGAATACGAGGCCTTGTCGTTTGACGAATGGGCCTCGGTGCAGGGTGCATCGGACAATACCGAATTGCCGTCCGGAGTGGTCGTCGAAGACATTGTCGTCTTTCGCCCTCTCGTATCGGTGAACGTCGGCGAAATTGAGTGGCTTCGAGTCCGGTTGCCTGCCGCGGCGTATGGCGGAGTCGGCGATTACTACTTTGAGATTCCGGCGAGCATGATTGACGGACCGACTGACGATCCGCCTCCTCCGAACTGGCTCGAGGAGCCGCCCTCCAGCAATTGATTCCGGCGCGCGGAAAAAGCTATCGTGCTGGGCGGATTAGGCTCTGTTGCTTCTTCTCTCCAGGCAAAGACGCTATAGCCAGCGACGTCTTTCTGCCATGTGGTGGTGGCGAAATGGTTCACGGCGTATTCTGTTGGTTTTTCGCCAGCTAATAAAATGGGTGAATCGAGTGCGAGCATTGGTGACCGGTGCGGGAGGTTTTCTTGGGCGTTATGTCGTCGAGCAGTTGCTCGCGCGTGGTTTCGACGTGCGCGGATTGGCTCGAGGAAACTATCCCCAGTTGGCAGAATTAGGTGTCGAGTGTGTACGCGCTGACATCCGAGACAAGGACGCGGTTATCGATGCCTGTGAGGGCGTCGATGTTGTATTTCACACCGCGGCGGTGGCCAGCATTTGGGGACCGTGGGACTGGTTTCATTCGATCAATACGTTGGGGACAGATCATGTGCTTGAAGGCTGTCGTCGCCATCGAATTCCGCGGCTGGTCTACAGCAGCAGTCCGAGCGTGACATTCAGCGGCGTTGACCAATGCAACGTCGACGAGTCGGCGCCCTACTCTGATCGCTGGTTGTGCTATTATCCGCAGACCAAAGCGCTCGCGGAGCAAAACATTTTGGAGGCCAACTGTGATTCGCTTTCCACTTGCGCGCTACGACCACATTTGATTTGGGGGCCGCGTGACCAGCACTTGATTCCGCGGTTGATTGCTCGCGCGCGGAGTGGAAAACTAATGCGTATTGGCGACGGCGAGAATTTCGTCGACATGTCGTACGTCGCCAATGTCGCCGAGTCTCATCTTTTGGCGGCAGACGAACTAGCCCCTGGCGCCAACGTTTCCGGAAACGCTTATTTCATTTCGCAGGGCGAGCCGGTCAACTGTTGGGATTGGATCGATGACATCCTAGCGATGGTGGAACTGCCTCCGGTCAACCGCGCCATTTCGGCCCGATCGGCGTACGCGATCGGCGCGGTATTCGAATCGGCCTATTGGCTGACTCGGCGTCGATCCGAGCCTCGCATGACTCGTTTCCTGGCGCGACAATTAGCCACATCGCACTATTTTTCGATTGAGCGAGCCGCACGCGATTTCGGATATTCGCCTCGAGTTTCGACTGAGGAGGGGATGGAGGAATTGGCGACGTGGTTGCGGAAAACCAGCCATCGCTGAGCCGTTTGTTTTCCGCTCGACTCGCCGTAATTCGGCGACATTCAAGAAGTGTGCGATTTGATAGCGAAATCGCTGTTTTATTGACGGTTGTGGGTGTCCAGCGAGCATTCTGGCGCCTTGTCTTCGGCTGGAAAAACCGATAATCTCGACGGTTTCGCCCGACCATTTGGGCTTCGCCGAGCCAATTGTGGCCGCGGGGACCTCGCAGGCTCCCGCCGGACTTGGCCGCTTTTGGAATTCCTTACGCCCAGTGCATCGCCGATGAGTACGGAAACTGACGAATTGCCAGCTGACCAGCGGATTGTGCTCACTGGGATAGGCTTGACCTCGCCGAACGCGAATTCGCTGAGCGATTTCCGCCAGCAGCTCCTGGCTGGCCAGAGTGGCGTGGTCGATTACGAGATTCGTTATGTCGGCAAAACGCTGGCCGGTGTTTGCGATTTCGACGCCAAACGGTATCAGTCGCGGAAGGATGTGCGTCGGGGCACTCGGGCTGGAAGTATCGGAGTTTACGCAGCGAACGAGGCCGTTCGCGACGCCGGTCTGCCATGGGATGACCTCGACAAGAACCGAGTCGGCATTTACTTGGGCATCACCGAACACGGCAACGTCGAGACAGAGAACGAGATTTACGAGCTCAAGGGGTTCGACTACGACACAAGCGTTTGGTCGCACCACCACAATCCACGAACGGTCGCTAACAACCCGGCGGGCGAAGTGGCTCTCAATATGGGCGTGACGGGGCCGCACTATACGATTGGTGCAGCCTGTGCCGCGGGCAACGCCGGTTTGATTCAAGGCGTTCAGATGTTGAGATTGGGCGAGTGCGATTTGGCGCTGGCCGGCGGAGTGGCCGAGAGTATTCATACGTTTGGGATTTTCGCCAGTTTTCGCAGCCAGGGTGCCTTGGCCGAACACGAAGATCCGACAAAAGCCTCGCGGCCGTTCGACAAAGATCGCAGTGGCATCGTCGTTTCCGAAGGGGCCTGCGTCTATGTGATGGAAAGATTGAGCGACGTTGAGAAAAGAGGCGCCAAGATTTACGGTGAAGTTGTCGGTTATGCGTTGAACACGGACGCCACCGATTTCGTGCTCCCTAACAGCGAGCGGCAAGCCGAGTGCGTTAATCTTGCACTCAAGAAAGCTCGGCTCGCTCCCAACCGAATTGATATCGTCAGCACCCACGCCACAGGCACCGGGGCTGGAGATGCACAAGAATGCAAAGCGCTTCGCAACGCCTTCGCCGGCTGCGACAACGTTCATTTTAACAACACAAAAAGTTTCATTGGCCACTGCATGGGTGCCGCCGGTGCTCTGGAGCTCGCAGGAAACCTGGGCTCTTTTGACGACGGCATCTGTCACGCGACGATCAATGTCGATAACCTGGATCCTGAGTGCGAGTTGCCTGGATTGGTCGTAAATACGCCCCAGGAGATTGGACCGGTCGAGTACATTTTGAACAACTCGTTCGGCATGCTTGGCATCAATTCCGTTGTGATCATTAAGAAGTTTAGCTGATAGCCAGAGAGGAATCCGCGGTATGACACCCGCCGACATCCGAGACGAAATCATCGACATCCTTGAGAGCATTGCGCCGGACGACGACCTGAGCGGGTTGAAGGACGACCAGGCCTTTCGCGATCAACTTGAATTGGACAGCATGGACTTTCTGGACATCGTCATGGAGCTCAGAAAACGCCATCGCGTTCAAATTCCGGAAGAGGATTTTGGCGAGTTGGCCAGCATGGACAGCACAGTCAAATACTTGACGCCGATTCTTGCCGACACGCCCGCCAGCTGATTCGGACGTTTTCGGTCGCTGTGGCTCGCCGCCGTTTCGGTCAGGACCCTTGCGCCCTGGGCAAATTCTATTTCTGAATCGTACTTGCTGTTCGTGAGACTATGCCCCGCGATTTCCTTCAAGGCGCCAAACAGCAGTACGACGTCGTCGTGATCGGCAGCGGCTTGGGTGGCTTGACCGCCGCAAATGTGTTGGCGCGATCTGGCCGTAGCGTTCTACTTCTCGAGCAACATTACAAGCTCGGCGGAATGGCGACGTGGTTCAAACGCCCCGGCGGGCACATTTTTGACATCTCCCTTCACGGTTTTCCGGTAGGGATGATAAAGAGCTGCCGCCGTTTCTGGACTAAAGAGATCGCCGACTCGATCGTCCCGCTCGAAAACGTCCGCTTCGACAACCCGATGTTCTCGCTGACCACATCGTTTGATCGCAACGATTTTACTCGACTGCTTGTCGAACGGTTTGGCGTCGAGCTGTCGACCGTAGGCGAGTTCTTCGACACGGCTCGTCAGATGAGTTTCTACGATGAGCAAGAGACGACGGTGGGTCAGTTGTTTCAGAGGTTCTTTCCCGATCGCCAAGATATTTGGCGTCTGTTGATGGAGCCGATCACGTACGCCAACGGTTCGACGCTTGAGGACCCCGCCGTCACATACGGCATCGTCTTCTCGAATTTTATGTCCAAGGGAGTCTACACATATCAAGGCGGAACGGACCAGCTGATCGATCGCATGAAGGCGGCGATGCTCGAGAATAGCGTCGACGTGCGGATCAATTGCAACGTTGGCGGAATTGGCGTCGAGAACGGACGAGTGCGTTCGGTTGAGGTGAATGGCCGCACCATTGAGACCTCGGCCGTCGTCTCTAACGCCAACTTGCTCAGCACCATTTTTCGACTCGTCGGCGAAGATCGATTCGACAAAGATTTCGTTCGCGACGCCCGCGCTGTGCGGCTTAACAACTCGAGCACTCAAGTCTATATGGCGCTCCATCCGGAGGCCACGATCGACGAATCGACTGGCGACTTGCTCTTTAGTTCGACGTCCGAAGAGTTTCGAACTGAGCTGCTTCTGAGCCGAGACATTACGAGCCGGACCTTTTCGTTCTACTACCCTCGAACTCGACCCGAATCGAGGCCTCGGCATCTGATCGTTTCCAGCACGAACGCCAATTTCGAAGACTGGTCCGAACTCACAGACGAAGCGTACGAGGCGAGCAAGGCGGATCTTGTCGAGACAACGCTCGACGCGCTGGAAAAATATGTTCCAGATGCTCGCTCCAAAATCGTTCACGTCGAAGCCGCCACGCCCAGAACATTCGCCCACTACACGCAGCACATCGGCGGCGCCAGTTTTGGAACAAAATTCGAAGGGCTCGCCGTCAGTCGCGGACTGCCGGATCAGATCAAGGGCCTATACCACGCCGGTAGCGTGGGCATTATCATGTCCGGCTGGTTGGGTGCGATTAATTACGGCGTCATCGTCGCCAACGATGTCGATTCGATGTTGATGTCGTCAAACGCGTAGTTGCCGCAATGCAATCGCATGGCCGAGTCGCCTGCTTGGCGGCAAGTCGATCCCGCTCGTCCTCGTTCTACCGCCGACCTATTCCTATTCGTATTTTGGGCGGCACTGGCTAGTGCCGAGCCTCATCAGTAACAATCGCTGTCGCCACACACGTCTATCGAATGGTCCTATGACTAGAGAAATGATTGAACAGGCGATTCCGCATCGGCCTCCGATGTTGCTGATCGACGAGGTACTCGAGCGATCGGCGGAGCGTATTACGTGTAAGAAGACGTTTCATCCGGACGAGTACTTCTTCCAGGGCCATTATCCCGGTAAGCCGATCACGCCGGGCGTGATTCTCTGTGAATCGGCGATGCAGGCCGGCGCGGTGTTGCTGTCGCAACATATGGACTCGTCCGAAGGTGTGCCGGTGGCTACACGGCTGAACGAAGTCCGATTTCGCCGCATGATCAAGCCGGGAGATACGATTCTGATCGAGGTCGAGCTGACGGAGCGGGTCGCCAACGCGTTCTTCCTAAAAGCAAAGGTGACCTGTGAAGGTAAGTCGGCCGTCCGATTTGAATTCGCCTGCGCCATGGCTGATCCGACCGAGCAACAATAGACGCCTGGAGTTGACTGCATGGACTTTATGCAACTGGAGAAAAAATCGATTTTGGTGATGGGCGTGGCCAATCGAAAGAGCGTCGCCTATTTGATCGCCAAGTCGCTTTGTGAATGTGGTGCGATCGTCTCCTACGTCGTACGAAGCGAAGAACGCGCAGCTTCGTTGCGAAAATTGGTCGGAGACGAACCTTTGATCTTTGTATGCGATGTCGAACATGAATCGCAGATTGAACGTTTGAAAACCGAGCTGGATTCGTCCGGACGCAGGTTCGATGGGTTCGTCCATTCGATCGCGTTTGCTGACTACGAAGGCGGCATGAAGCCCTTTCACGAAACTTCGAAGTCGCAATTCTTGCGAGCCGTTGACATCTCCTGCTACTCGTTGGTTTCGGTCTGCGACGCGATCAAGGACTTGCTCAACCCTGACGCGTCCGTCGTGACGATTTCGATTTCAACGACGCGGATGGCCAGCGAGAACTATGGGTTCATGGCACCCATCAAAGCGGCCCTCGACTCGTCGCTGGCATTTCTGGCGAAGTCGTTTAGCCGGTTCTCGAATGTAAGATTTAACGCCGTGTCCCCAAGCCTTCTCAAGACGTCCGCGTCAGCCGGCATTCCGGGATATATCGACGCGTACCTGTACGCCGAACAGGTGATACCACGAGGCAAAGCGGTGCAGACGCAAGAAGCGGCGAACGCGGCGGTTTTTCTCCTCAGTCCGCGATCATCCGGAATCACAGCGCAGTCGATAGTTGTCGACGCAGGGATGTCGATCAATTATTTTGACGCCGACGTGGTTCGTCGAGTTGTCGACAATACGTGAACGGCAGTTTGAGCGGGAGGCGCCGACATTGAGTTGCGGCGACAAGCGAGCAGACTCGGGAGCATCCGATGGCGACGATTGCTGAAGTCCTGGATCGGGGTTGGGGTCGCCATCAGGCGGGTGATTATGCCGCTGCCGAAAAGGCCTACGGCTTGGTGATCAAGCATGCGCCGACCAACGCCGCGGCTTGGTGCTACCTGGGTATTCTAAAATACGATCAAAAACGATTTGCCGAATCCGATGCGGCCTATGTTCAGTCGCTAAAATTGAAACCCGATTTCCCCGTCGCGCTCAGCAATCGATCCAACACGCTGGTGGCTCTCGAACGCTTTGAGGAAGCCGAACAGTGTTGCCGCGCGGCGCTTGCGCTGGATGCTAATTACGCAACGGCCCATTTGAATCTGGGCGCGGTGCTGTCGAGCGTCGGTCGTTGGGATGAGGCCGAGGCTTGCTTCGAGCGGACCTTGGAGTTGACGCCCAACAACGCTGTCGCTCACGGCGGTCTCGGCGGCGTCTACACTTCGCTCGGACGATTCGATGACGCGGAACGTCATGCCGACATGGCGTTGGAGATGAATCCGCGCCTGTTTGAGGCTGTGAAGAACCGAGGCATTCTCAAACTAATTCATGGCAGTTTTGGCGAAGGCTGGCGCGACTATGAAGCGAGATTTCGCGTCGACGTACCGCCGCCGCCGAGCTCGGCGCCGGTCTGGCGAGGCGAATCGCTTGAAGGTAAGTCAATCATCGCTTGCTCCGAGCAGGGACTTGGCGACACGATTCACTTTGTCCGATTCATCGAGGCCTTGATCGAACGCAAGGGACGCGTTGTGGTCGCCTGTCAGGAGGTCCTTCTGCCGCTGCTTCGAGGCATGAAGTGGGGCGACCAGGTCGAGTGGATTCCGAATCGCGATGAACTGCCGGCGAGCGACTATGTCATCTCATTGATGAGCTTGCCCGGCGTGCTTGGCGTTGACGAGGAGACGATTCCGGCCGACGTACCGTATCTGCTTTCTGACCCGCAACGGGTCGCGGCCTGGCGCGACCGCTTGGCGGTGAGCGGCGCGAAGCGGCGAATTGGAATCGCCTGGCAAGGCAATCCGCAACATTCGGCCGACGCAATCCGCTCGACGTCGCTCGAACAATTTCAGCCGCTATGGAATTCGCTGGGCGACGAGTTCGACTGGGTCAGTCTTCAAAAGGGTTTCGGCGAAGAGCAAATCGGCGAGCGGTTTCCGGTATTGAAACTCGAACTGGATAAGGATGGGGCGTTTCTCGATTCCGCAGCGATCATGCAATCGCTGGACGCAGTGGTCGCGACCGATTCGGCCGTCGCTCATCTGGCAGGTGCCACCGGTCGCCCCGTTTTCGTCGCCCTCGCGGCGATTTCTGACTGGCGGTGGATGACAGACCGGAGCGACAGTCCTTGGTACCCCACCATGAGGCTCATTCGCCAGCCGTCGGCAGGTGACTGGCCGACGGTGTTTCATGCCATTGCCGAAGCGCTGGCCGATTTGTTGAAATGAGCAATCCTTTGAGCCGCTGTTCGGTTTGTCTTACGCAAATGTCGTCGCTGAAATGAAACGGGAAGCCGTTGGCGGGGGCCTGGTTTTCGCCGCTAGTTTAGACCAACGGCCCAAGAACGTCGCTCGACGCTCGAAAACGTCGATAGAGAGCTCGGCGCGTTTCTCGTTTTTCCGAGTCAACGGCGAGACGAGTTGGGTAGAATGAATTCACGATCACAGCGAAACTGTCACAAATGAAAATCTAAGTGAATCGATAGGATACGGGATATGAGAATTGGTATTGGCCCCGGCGGAGGCATTCGTTGCCCCCTGCTCTTGGTTGCGATTATTGCCGTCTGTTGTCTTGGCGCCGTCCGAGGCGTGCGCGGCGATGAGTATCGCAGTCAGATTGTCGAGCTGATGAAACGAGCTCCCGCGGATCGCGTTCGCCACTCACAAAGGCTGTCCGGTAAGATTCAAGACGCATCAAAACGAGATGTGTTGGTCGAGTTGCTTAAGGACAAGTCACCTGACGTACGTTTTGGGGCCGCTGAGTTGCTTGGCTTCTGCCCCAAGTTGCGAGTGGGCGAAGTCGAGGCGTTGTCGAGCATGCTTGGCGACAATGACGAGACTGTTTATGGCAACGCGGTGTGGTTTTCCGCCGCGCGAACTCTTGGTTCAGACAAGCCGCCTCGCCTCGAAGGATTGAAGAAGGGTCTTGAGTCCGCCAATCCGGTTCGCCGTCAAGCGGCCATCATCGGGATCCATTTTATGGGCGAGGCGGGACATGTTTTAACAGATGATATTGCCAAGCTGCTTTTGGACGAAAACGTTTCGTGTCGCCGCTCGGCCCTTGGGTTCATGCGCGACGTCGGTAAGCGCGCTGTTGCGCATCGCAAGCAGATTACTGTGATGTTATCGGATGAAGATTTTCACACGCAATATTGGGCCGCTCGGGCTATTGGCGCGATGGGTGAGGCCGGCGTGCCGGCGGCGCCCCAACTTATCAATCAGCTTGAGAACGGAGTCGCTTCCGTCCGCCGAAACGCGGCGCTCGCGTTGGGCAAGATCGGACCGAAAGCGGGGGATCGAGCTGCCGCGGCACTGACGAAGTCGCTAAACGATTTTTCGGTTGCGGTGAGAGAGGCTTCCGCCGGGGCGTTGAGCCAGTACGGCGAGCTGGGCAAAAAGTCTGCTGGCGATCTGCGTAAATTGCTCAAGAGCAGCTCGACGGAAACTCGTATCGCCGCAGCGCAAGCTCTTGCCGTTTTCGATTTGCATGTTGACGAGTGTATTGACGCGATGCTTGAGGAGTTGAAGGGAAACCAATATCCATGGCTGGCTGTCGATACGATCGCGCGATTCAAGGGAAAGGCGCGGTGGGCCGTTCCTCAGCTGATCAACGCCCTCAAGGCCGCCGACCCGGAGACGCGCGCGGCAACCGCGATGGCATTGGCGACCATCGGTGATTCGCGAGCTGTGGCGCCTCTGCGAGAAACACTCGAGAGTGAATCGGAGAAGTGGGTCCGTGAGACCGCAGAAAAGGCGCTCGCCGAGTTGGCCAAGAATGGGAAGAAGACGGAAGGCGGCGCGCAGGAAAAGTCGGGCTCGAGCGGCGCTGCGAAAGGCGAAGTGACGCCAAAGAAGAATCGCAAGGAAAAAGACTGAGCATCGAGCACGACGCTGTCACTCGCGGCGCTAGAAAGACATGTTTCCGAGTTTGAGGCAATTATCAGAGCAATCCTGGTGAATCTGGCGATTGATTGGCAAGACCGCCCCGATTGAGGCGAACTGAATAACGTAGAACCTGGGGGCTACCGGTCTATACGCTCTTTCAAAGAAGCGATCGAGGCCGGGCCATTCTGCGACCGACCTCCCAAATCGAAACGACGGCGCGGCTCATGCCTGAAAAACAGAATGAAACGACCTCGGCCAGCACAGCGATTCGGCTCGCTCCCTATGCGGGCGCTGCCTCGGCAGTGGGAGTCGGGTTGCTCGTCCGGCAAGTCGTGGGAATGCTTGGGCTAGGTGAATCGCCAGACGGCTATGGGGCCTTACGAGTTTTGGGCGTGATGACACTGGCTGGCGTCGCCGCGTGGTGGGCCGGTCGATGGACGCGTCAGCTGCCTGCGGCTTTCATTCTCGGCACACTTGCCGGACTTGCCGCCGGTTCGTTTGCCCATGAGACGATTCCCGCAGCGGCCGGACTGGTCATTCTCACTTACGCGGGTCTCCGAGTCGTTTCTCGCTTTCTGCGCTGGGCTGTCATGTACGCTCTGGCTGGCGTGTATGGCGGCAGCCTTGGCGTTGGTGCCCATTACGTGATCACGTTGGATGATCTTTGGTATCGATACCCGCAGGCCGGAGCGGTTGTCGTGATCGGGCTTGCTCTTGCGGGGTTTGTCGCGAGTTGGTTTGGAGGCGAGCCAGCCGAAGGTCGATTTGCGTGGATCAAAACATCGTGGGTTCGGCTCAACCGCGCTTCGCTGATGGCCGTCACATTGCTCGGGTTGAGCGCAACCATCTACGGACTGCAGGGTCAGGATCTGGCCGACATCGCGAACCGGATCCGCACTCCGATCGAGCAGCGAGTCGTCGAATTCAAAGAGGCCAAGGATCGCGTGAACACGGCGAACGATTTCAAGACGGAAATCGATCGTATCTTAAATCGCGGCGAGTAGCTTTCATGCGCGGGCGTGCCTCGGCGTTTACCGTCGGTGCCGGCGCGTTGATGACAGCCCTTCCGGACTTGCCCGTCTAAGCTCTGCTTCTGTCGAGTCGTCTCATTTATCGCAGGAAGATGACGACATAGACCACGGCGAGGAGTATTTGGGTAATGGCGAAGATGATCGCCGCTTTGACGAAGCCCGCGAATGAAATCGCCAGCTTGTGTTTGTGCATGATCGTAACGGCGACAAGGGTGGAGGCGGAGCCGATGGGCGTCAGGTTGCCGCCCAAGTTGGCACCGAAGATGATCGACCACCAGAGGCCCGACGAGGATTCGACTCCGAGCGAGCTAAGGATGTTGGCGAGCATCGCGGCCAGCGGAATGTTGTCGGTGACGCTGCTGAACACGGCCGCGCCGACTAGGAGCACCGCGGAATCCTGCACAGTGGCGGGCGAGCTTTTGACATCGGCCAGGACGGCGTTGACTCCTGAGCCAATCGTCGCCAGCACGAGCGCGTGTTCCATCACGTAGATGACCACGAACAACGCCATGAAGAAGCCGAGCAAGTCCCAGTCGATGTTTCTGTAAAAGTCGTCGACGACGGCTTTGTACCGGACCAGCATGACGCCGGCAAACGAAAGCGCGACGAATCCCATCCCGAGTTTGTTGAGGTTCATCGGCAGGACGGAGGCCGCGGCAATGGCGAGGACGAAGAGCACGAGCATAACCGTGGCGAACCAAAAGAAGCCGTTGCTCTCGATGCCGTCGTTCTCGTCAAATGAACTGACTAAGTTTTTGGCCTCCTCTTTGTCTTTCGCCGTCGCCAATCGCTTCACCTGAAACATTCTCGCGCCGAGCGCCAAAGTGATGACCGTCGCCACGGTGACGTAGGGGCTGGCTTTGAGGAAGAACGTGAGAAAACTAATGTTGGCTGCGCCGCCGACGATGATATTCGGTACGGAACTAATCAGCGTCAACAGGCCGCCGATATTAGTCAACAGTCCTTCGACCATGAGAAAGCCAAACAGTTTGTCTCGCTGTTGCAGTTTCTCAAGCGATACCACGGTCAACGATCCTACGATGATCATCGCGGTAACATTATTCAGCACAGCGGAAAACAGAACCGTCATGACTCCGTAGAAGCAAAGCAACTTTAGCGGGTCGCCTGCCGACGCTTTCGTGACGCGTATGGCGATCCAGGTAAACAGACCCGATTTACTCGTCACGTCCACGAAAAGACTCGAACCCAAAATGATCGCGATCACTCCCCAGTCGATGCCGGGGATGTAGACCGGCATTCCGATCCGGTGTCCGCCGATCGAGACAGGTTGGGCGTGCCCGTTCTCGCCGTGTCCCGCTTTTTCATCGCCCGTCTCGGTTTCCGTGGAATCCACATGGACGTGAACGGAATGGTCGTCGTCAACGATTTGCCCGTCGACTTCGCCGTGCTCGACCATTTCATTGCTGCCGACGAGCACTTTTTGGAATGGGAGGACGCCGGTCGCGGCACCTAACGCCAGGCAGACGATCGCGAATACACCCGCAATGATCGACTTCTTGGCGTGGATTTTCTCTTCCAGCGCGAGGCAGGCGATCAGGCCAACGAGCAACAAGCCGAACAACGCCGTGACGGCCCAAGAGACTTCCGTTACGGCCAGCACGGCTTCTGCGTTTTGCATCATTGCATTTCCTTCGTTGATCGATAACCGGTGCCCGATGCCTGTCAAACCAGCAGCAACGGCGTTTCGCGCATTTCAACGGTAAGCGGGTACGCCATGCCATGCATCGCCATCTGTTGTTCGTCCTTGGTGTTCATCACGAGCAGCGAGACTTTGTGGTTCTCGATCAGCCGTTTGTAATCGTTGAGCCGTCTTCCCAGCACCGCTTCGCTGGCAATCGTGATGTTCATGTCGAGTGACTCGAGCGCGGTTCGGCACGATTCGATATAGTCGGCGGGCTCCTTGAGCAATTGAGTCAAAAGGACTCGCTCGGCGTTGTCGGTGTCAATCGAAGGAATGCGAGCGATCGCTTGCATGTACCGCTCAAAAATGCCTTGATCTTCGACGTGAGTCAGCCAGAGTTGACCTTCGGGTTGAGTCAGCACCGCGGCAGCGCTGACGAGGTGATTCTCCTGTGTCAGGTGATCGGTAATGGCCATCACGGTCTGCGTGTTCTGCATCGATTCCGGATGTTGCCGAAGCCAATCCGGGTGAGGCGTCACCAACACGGGCGTCTTCGTGACTTGTGTCAACACGTCCAGGTGGGCGCCAAGGCTATAAGGGTACTCGGTCGCGGGGAAATGAAGGTTTCGGTAACTCACAATCAAGTCGGGATCGTTTTCGTTAATACACCTGAGCATGTCGCCGACCGTACTGAAATCACTGGCCCCAAGACTCCGCCAAGCGGGACTCCAATCGCCATGTTCCAGAACGGCAAGAAACGTTTCGGCGCGGCTGGTGAATTCATGGCATGCGTCGTCAGCGAGATCGCTTACCACCAAGACTCTCTCGAAGTCGATCGTTTCGAATTCGTAAGTTTTCTTGTCCGCTGCTTTGAAAACGCTCTCAAACTGATCGATATTTGTCATGGAGAACCCTCGGTAAGTTCGAGCGATGGCCGATGCGGCGCGAAGCATAACGCGCATTGTGGCTGTCGGCAATCTGTTTCTATTGGCAAGTGGCGCTGAGCCCCAAGACAGAAATCGCGGAATCGTTTAGAATCGCCTGGAAGTTCTCGGCAGGTTCGGTTTCCGACTCTAGTGTGGAGCACTCTCGCTCCCAAACTGCAGTTGGCTCACCACAAGGAGTGATCTCGTATGGCCGCAGCGACATTCGACCCGTTTGGCGCCCGTGATGTGTTTCAGTGCGGCGGGAATGATATCGGAATCTATCGCTTGGCGAAACTTGAATCGATGGGCCTATGCCAGATCGATCGTCTGCCCTACTCCATCCGCGTCTTGCTTGAAGCTGTCCTGCGAAGTTGTGACGGCAATCAGGTAGGCGAAGACGACGTGAAGAACATGGCGGCTTGGAGCCCGGATGCGGCGAAAGTGGAGATCCCCTTCAAACCTTCGCGAGTCGTGTTGCAGGACTTTACGGGCGTCCCCGCCGTTGTCGACTTGGCCGCGATGCGCAGCGCCATGGATCGGCTCGGTGGAGATCCGGCCAAGATCAATCCACTGATTCCAGTCGATCTCGTCATTGACCACTCGGTGCAGGTCGACCGATTCGGTTCCGTTCAGTCGTTGGAATTCAATGTCGAACGCGAATTTCAGCGCAACCGAGAACGATACGAATTCCTCCGCTGGGGTCAGAAAGCGTTCGACAATTTCCGTGTCGTGCCGCCCAACGTCGGCATCGTGCATCAGGTCAATCTCGAATTTTTGGCCAAGAGCGTCTTTCTTCGCGAGGATTCGGCTGGCCCGGTCGCTGTGCCGGATACGCTGGTCGGTACCGACAGTCACACCACGATGATCAACGGACTGGGCGTGGTCGGTTGGGGTGTCGGCGGAATTGAAGCGGAAGCCGTGATGCTCGGTCAGCCGATCTACATGCTGCTGCCCGACGTCATTGGGTTTGAGCTCAAGGGGTCGCTGCCGGCGGGAGCCACCGCAACGGACTTGGTTTTGACGGTGACCGAGACGCTCCGCAAAGAAGGCGTTGTGGGCAAGTTTGTCGAATTCCACGGCGAAGGCGTCAGTCAGATGTCGTTGGCCGATCGCGCCACCATCGCCAACATGGCACCGGAGTATGGAGCGACGATGGGATTCTTTCCCATTGATGATGAGACGTTAAGCTTTCTTCGCCGCACCGGTCGCTCGGCGGAAGAAGTCGAATTGGTCGAACGGTATGCCAAAGAGCAGGGAATCTTCCTCACGGACGATGCGCCCACGCCGCAGTACACACGATCGCTGTCCATGGATATCTCGAGCGTCGTGCCGTCCTTGGCGGGGCCCAAACGGCCGCAGGATCGAATTCCGCTCGCCGATATGCAGTCGGATTTTCGCACTTCGCTTGAGGCTCCGGTTGGTGCTCGCGGATTCGGTCTATCGTCCGAGGATCTGGGCCGAACGAGCAGCGTGGACGACAACGGTTCATCGTCCGAGATCACCCATGGTGCCGTCGTAATTGCGGCGATCACCAGCTGCACGAACACGAGCAACCCATCGGTGATGATCGCCGCTGGTATCCTCGCAAAGAAAGCGGCGGAGAGAGGCTTGCGAGCTCAGCCGTACGTCAAAACCAGCTTGGCGCCTGGCTCCCGCGTTGTAAGCGATTATCTCGAACACGCAGGGCTGACCGAATCGCTTCGCGATGTCGGATTTCACACGGTCGGTTACGGCTGCACGACTTGCATTGGGAATAGCGGACCATTGCCCGCGCCTGTGGCGAAAGCAATCCAAGACGGCGAACTGATCGCGTCGGCCGTGCTCAGCGGAAACCGAAACTTCGAGGGCCGAGTCAACCCGCACACGAAGGCGAACTACCTAGCAAGTCCGCCTTTGGTCGTCGCCTACGCGATTGCCGGTACGACCGACATTGATTTGGTGAAAGACCCGATCGGACAGGATGCCGACGGCAACAATGTCATGCTCAAAGACATTTGGCCATCGCACGAAGAGATTCAATCGGCGGTGTCTGAATCAGTCCGTCCCGAGATGTTTGAGTTGCGTTATGGCGACGCTTTCAATTCGAACGAGGTTTGGAACCAAATCGAGACGAGCGGCGGCGCGCTTTATGAGTGGGATGAAGCGAGCACGTATATTCAGGAACCGCCATTCCTCATCGACACGACTCGCGAAACACCGACAATCCAGCCGCTCAAAGGAGCTCGTGTCCTGGCGTTGTTGGGAGATAGTGTCACGACGGATCACATTTCCCCCGCTGGCACGATCGCCAAGGATAGCCCGGCCGGGTTGTTCCTGATGGAGCAAGGCGTCGAAGCCGGCGACTTCAATAGTTACGGGTCGCGGCGAGGCAACGACCGCGTGATGTTGCGCGGCACGTTTGCCAACATTCGCATCCGCAACCAAATGGCGCCAGGCACGGAAGGCGGAGTCACGAGGCATCTGCCCGATGGCGAACAGGCATCCATCTATGACGCCGCCATGAAGTATCGCGACGAAGGCGTGCCGCTGGTCGTTCTGGGCGGTGCGGAATACGGCACGGGTAGCAGCCGCGACTGGGCCGCCAAGGGAACGTACCTGCTTGGCGTGAAGGCAGTCATCGCGACAAGCTACGAACGAATCCACCGAAGCAACCTGGTCGGAATGGGCGTATTGCCGCTCGAGTTTCCCGACGGCGAGTCTTGGAAGTCACTTGGCCTCACCGGTGAAGAAGTGCTAGACGTCAACGGGCTAGACGACTCGCTCCAACCGCTGAGCAAAGTTCAAGTCGTCGCAACGGCCGAGGATGGAACGGTGACGGAGTTCACGGCCAACGTGCGCATCGATACGCCAGTTGAAATGGACTACTATCGCAACGGCGGCATCCTGCAAACCGTACTTCGTATGTTATTGGATGAATAATTCTCGAGTGTAATCGTTTACCTGTTGCCGCAGGCGAGGTCGCCTCAGATTCGGGATTCCCGCCGCGACGCAAGTCACCCGCGGAAAGTCACTCCCGTCGCAAGTCACAGCCTGCTTCAACCAAAGCATGCGCGGTTAACGCGCCGGTTAGACAGTCACGTTGATTTCTTCCAACTCGTGATGGAAGTGTTCGATGGCCTGATGCGGGTTGAGGTTAAAGATCGCTCGGCCCTCAGTAAACCACTGGCCGTCGTCGCCAAGGGTAAACACGGAAGTGGCGGCGCGCAGATTGCCAACCGCCTCGACATCCTCCATCGGCCCGCCTTCGATAGCGTTGAAAGAAATCGTCACGCCTACGAACGCTCGCAGTTGACCGGTTCGGCGATCACGAGCTAGCGCGACCGCATCTTCGAAATCGCAGTCGGCCCATTCGAGACCACGGGGTTTTCCGGATTGCGAAGCGAGCGTTACGAATTTGGCCTCGAGCCATTCGCGCCGCTGATGAAAGAGTTGCTTGGCGTCCGCGAGCTTTGTCTCGGCTCTTTGCGATCGGATACGCCATTGCAGCCAGAAGACAATCCCGGCCAGGCAAGCCAAGCCGACGCCTATCGCTACGGCGGGCATCATCAAAACTGCTCCTCGACGGTCAATCGGCAATCGTGCGGTCGTGCGGTCGTGCGGTCGTGCGGTCGTGCGGTCGTGCGGTCGCTCGCTCCACGGCAAATGAACGAGGTCGTCAATTCTACGATGACTAGGCCAGTTTGGGCAAGCGTTTGCACGATGATTCCGAAACGACAAGGCGTCAGATGGCGTTTGCCGTCGAGCGATCGCGTGCGTGCGGCAGGCACATCTTGCTGACGACGCCGCGGCAACGCAAAATGGCGAGCGAAGCACGCCCCGAAACGGCGTTCAACAAGAAAACTAAGACCGGCAGCGCGACGGCGCGGTCGGAATCACGTGGGGCGGCATGTCCGCGCCACGAGGAGAAATTAGAGTTATGAGGAAATTGCACCGCGGGGCTCAGCGTCGAATCGTCTCAGTTGTATGTCTTCTCGTGATGATCGCGATGGCAAATGCGGCTGCGATTCGCGCTGAAGATCGAGCGGAAGTCGTCGATATCGGCGAGCGTCGAGAGTTGTTTGTCGACCGCGAGATCATCGGGCGACTTCGTGGCGCCGCGCTGAAGCTCCATACGCCGCAGCTCATGCCACCCGTTTCTCCGCCTCGACCACATGGACACTACGCCACTGTCCTGCATGCTGACAAAAAGTTTCAGTTCTATTACCGAGGCGATACGAAGCCAGGTAATCACTGGAAGCAGGGCTGGGAGCAGTATCACGAGGGTGAAGTTACGCTCTATGCAGAGAGTCCCAACGCAATCAATTGGACTCTGCCAAAGCTCGGTATCTACGACGACCACGCCACGTTCCCCGCGGGCAACGTCGTGCTGATGAACGAGTTTCTGGTGAATCACAATTTCACGCCCTTTATTGACACTCGTCCTGGTGTTCCAGCGGCCGAACGATACAAGGCCCTGGGTGGACTCGCCTATCAGCCTCACAAAGAACATCTCGAAGTTCGCAGGCGACGCGGCCCTGGCGGACTCAAGGCCTTTGTTTCCGCTGACGGAATTCATTGGAAACCGTTGCGTACGGAGCCAGTCATTCCGGAAGACTGGGGGAAGTACTTCGATTCGCAGAACTATGCCTTCTGGTCGCCGACCGAGCAGTCGTATGTCTGTTATTTTCGCCGTTTCATTAAGGGCTATCGCGGCATCGCGCGAACGACTTCCAAAGACTTCATCCACTGGACTCCGTTTGTAGAAATGCAAGCCAACTTGCCCAACGAACATCTTTACACCGCGTGCACTCAGCCTTACTTTCGCGCGCCGCACGTCTATATCGCACTGCCAACGCGATTCATGGCGAAGCGCGGCTCCGCGACTGACATACTGTTGATGAGTACTCGCGGGGGCGATCGTTACGACCGTGAATTCACCCAGTCGTTTATCCGACCGGGGATTGGACCGCAAGGTTGGGCGAACCGAGCCAACTATGCTGCGATTGGCATTCATCAAACGAGCCCGACTCAGATTTCCATGTTCCTTACCGGCGGTCGGCGCTACGCCATGCGCATCGACGGTTTCGCCTCGGTGAACGCGCCGCTTGAGACCGGCGAGTTTCACACGAAATTGCTGAAGTTCAAAGGCGACGAGTTAGAGATCAACTATTCAACAAGCGCTGCTGGGGAGATTCGCGTTGAACTTCAGGACCGAAACGGCAAGCCAGTTGAGGGCTTCGCCAGATCCGATTGCGAGCCGATTTACGGAGATCACATTGAACGCGTCGTTCGATGGAAGGATGCCGACCTCGGCAAGTTGTCCGGCCAAGTTGTGAGGCTCGTCTTTTTCATGTCAGACGCAGATTTGTACTCGCTTCGCTTTCGTGCCGCCGCCAGTCGGTAGGTCGTAGCGCGGCCGAGGATCAGAACGTCGAATAAACGGTTTGAGGCTAGCCGTGAATCTTCTTCGGTGAATGAGATTCACTCGAGTGTGCCACTTGAGCCACTGGCTTGCCAGTGCCGAAGTGCGCGAAACGCGGCAACATTGAAGTCCGCCCCGGACTCTATTAAACTGCGAAAGACCCTAACACTGCCTGCCTCGTCGATCCTCCTGGAGGCTGGGCGTATTGAGTACAGATAAGCGGTCTAACGGACGAGGCGGAAATGACCATCGAGGCAAAGTGCTCGGGTTGCGGGCGGACTCTACGAGTTGAAGACAAGGATGCCGGCAAAAAAGTTGGCTGCCCGGTCTGCGGTGCCTCAACGGAGATGCCCTCGCTCACGGACGCCGAGCCGCAGATTTGGAGAATGCAGACTCCCGAAGGACAAGTCTACGGCCCCATCGGTCGCTCGGAACTTGACTCATGGGTTGATTCTGGGCGCGTTGATGTCGAATGCCAATTGAGTGACGATAACAAGATTTGGCGGTCAGCCGCGGAGATCTATCCGGCACTCGCGCCGGTACCCTCGCCCACCGTGGCGGACGTTGTCGCTGCGGCGCCCGTTCAAGTTGTTCAGCCATCGTTGATCGGATACCTTCAGCCGCACCGTGGCTCTTTGATCGTGACCATGGGAGTGCTCGCTTGGGTCACTTGCCCGATCTTCAGCGTGTTCGCTTGGGTAATGGGAGCGTCTGACATTCAAGACATGAAGCATGGAAGGATGGACCCGGGCGGGCTGCAACAAACACAAGCGGGTATGGTGCTGGGGATGGTCAATGTGATCCTCTGGATGGTCGCTGGCGTGATTTCCGTTTTCGTCGTCGTGTTTGTGGTCGCCGCCAGATAATGGCTATGCCCGACGACCATGTGTGGTCTGAGACTTTCGGGGCTGGGATCAGGACGTTTGTGCTAACTCTTGTGCGAGTGGGACATGGCGATAGAGTCGATTTGCAGCGGTTGCGGAAAGCGGCTTCGTGTTCAAGACGAACATGTTGGCAAGAACGCCCGCTGCCCTGCTTGCAAGACCATCTACATTGTCGGCGGAGCGCAAACGCCTGTCGCTCAGCCGACACCGCCGGAGTCGCCATTTCAGCACGACCGCCCCAGCCAGTCTCCCGGACCAGTGCAAACGTCAGTGCCTTCGACATCGCCTTCTTCGTTGCCTGCGCAGCCGCCCGCAACGGGCGTGCCCGAGCCATCGGCGCCCGCGCAGAGCGCGCCTGGGCCGATGTCCGTCGGATTCGACTCGTCGCGCCACGAGGAACCGCAATGGATGTTCCGCAGCGAGAACGGAATGATCTATGGGCCGGTGAATCGCGAGGGGCTCAATCGTTGGACGAGTGATGGACGTGTGAGCCGCGACTGTTATTTGCAGTTGGTCGGGGGCGATGGACGTTGGGAGCCAGCGGTTGGCTGGATCGACGTTTCGCTGTTGTCTCGAGATCAGCGCGATGCGTTGCAGCCGCTCGACTCGCGCACCCATCAGACGACAGCGCCCGCCGCGACAGTTCATTATCGCCCGGCGCAATTTGCTCACACAACCCAAATGCGCGGGCACCGCGGCGGTCTCATTTTTTTCTATGGCATCCTCGGTATTGGCTGTCCTGTTTTCAGCGTTCTTGCCTGGGCCGTCGGGTATGGAGATTTGGGGCGAATGACCCGCGGCGAAATGGATCCCGCAGGCCGCGGCATGACTCAGGCCGGCATGATCCTCGGCATCGTGATGGGATCGATTCAAGCTCTGTTTTTCTTCGTCTTGCTCGTCAAATCATAACGGAGGCGTATCATTTCAATTCTAGGCGCACACATGTCGATCGCTGGCGGTTATTACAAAGCCATCAACGCTGCGGTTGAGGCCGGTTGTGATTGTGTTCAAATCTTTACCAAGAACAACAACCAATGGCGAGCCAAACCGATTACGGACGCTGAGGCGGAGAGGTTTAGAGAGACGTTCGAGCAATCGCCGCTAACCGACTCGCTGGCCCACGCGTCGTATCTGATCAACATGGCTAGCCCCAAGGATGATCTTCGAGACAAGTCCATTGAGGCAATGCGAGTTGAATTGCGTCGAGCGGAACAGTTGGGAGTTCCCTTTGTTGTTGTCCATCCCGGCGCCTTTACTGACAGCAGCGAAGAGGAAGGTATTGCCCGAATCTCCGATGCGATGAATGAGATCCACGACGCGGAATCGGATTGCTCCACCGTGTGTTTGCTCGAGACAACGGCAGGTCAGGGCACTTGTCTCGGCTGGAGATTCGAACATTTGGCGGAAATGCTGGACGGAATCGATCAGCCCGAACGAATGGGAGTATGCCTCGACACCTGCCACGTCTTCGCCGCCGGTTACTCGCTCTCGCCAGACGAGTCGTACCAGGCGACGATGAATGAGTTTGATCACACCGTCGGCCTGGACCAGCTCAAGGCGATTCACCTCAATGACAGCAAGAAAGATCTCGGCTCGCGAGTTGACCGTCACGAGCACATCGGCGACGGCCACTTGGGCTTGGAGCCGTTCAAGCTGCTGCTCAACGACGACAGGCTGTCCGAGGTTCCAATGTATTTGGAAACCGAAAAAAAGGACGCGCCTGACGGGCGAGCATGGGACGTGGTCAACTTGGAACGGCTTCGAGGGCTATTAAACTAGCTGAAGACAATTATGGTGCAGCGCGAGCCAACTAGAATCGCACGACCAAGCCAGCTCCGCTGAAGAAGTCGGTGGCCGCATTGTTGAGTCCCGCGCCGACTCGGACGTCGAATTGCAGATTGTCGTTGACGAGATACGTCACGCCGCCGTTCAGGTAGTTCTCCGGCCGCACCGTCTCAGCCGCCAAAGGCGCCAATACGAAATACTCCGCGTAAGCCCCCCAAGCATCGTCAATCGAATAGGCAACGGTCCACGACTGTGCGAATTCGGTATACCCGTTTCCGGTGACTCCGTCGGCGGCGTGGTTGACCTGCGAACTTCCAGCGGTCGACAATCTGTCCGAAAGTTCCCAGGCGTAGATCCAATTGACTCCGGCAAGCACTTGGCCCTCGTTAAAGGGAGCGGAGCCGACGGGCGTCGTCATTTGCGGAATCAGGGCCATTTCGGGGAAGATGCCGCACTGTTCGGTCAAGGCGAGTTTGGCGCCAACATAGAGATCGGACGAACCGACTGTCGTCGTAATGGGTCCGCCAGCCGGCACGTTGGTTTCATCAATCATCGTCCAGCCCAGCCGCAATTCAAACCAGTCCGCCAACAGGCCGACTCGCAAGAGCGTCTCCGGGTAGGTTTGCGAACGGCTGCCATTGGCGCCATCGTTGTCGTCGTAGTACGTGTACCCCAGTTCCAGCTGAGAAACTCCACGGCCTACCGTGGTAGACGCCTCAGTAAAGTCGGGTCGGTCGGTCGCCAGTGTCTCCGACCACGCGTCGCGACAAGTCGGAATGTCGCAACAGGGCCAAGCGAAGAGCGTCGATCGCTCAAAGAGTCCGGGAACGCATTGTCCTTGGGCTGACGCTTTACCTACCGTCAAGAACGAGAGGGCCATGCAGAGAGTGATGGCGAGTTGACGATGTCGAGACATATCAGTTTCCTTCCGTGGACTTTGTGTGCGTTTTCGTAATCGAATCGATGCCCATGCTGACACGATGCCAGCAAAGTTGTTTTTCACCTTTTAACTGAGTTTAGGTCATGTCGTAGTGACGACAGCAACTGTGCGGTTTCCGCACACTTCCGACTAGTCCGGATATTCCGCTTGTGAAAAATCGGACGGCGAATCGGATGGCGGATTGGATTGGTGTACGGTCGACGCGGCAGGCGGAATGGCGCGTCCGTGAGGATCCAGATCAGGCGCATCCAACTCGTTCTCGATCTGTTGCTGCATTTGCGAGTCAAGGAAGTGTTCGACGAGTTCAGCTGATTGGTGGAGGTGATCGTGAGGCAGCTCGAAGTGCATCGCCATGTAACTCTCGAAGAGCCGGTGAGAGCGGACGAGTTGCTTTGCCTCTTCCCGCCCGGAGTCAGTCAGCGCGTAACCAGTCTCGGAGAGCATGAGTTTGCCACGGCGCAACAGTAACTTGAGCGCGAGCCACAGTCGTCCGCGACGGTGTTCGAGCGTGGAGCGCAATTGAGCTTCATTGATGCTGGCGCGGCCCGAATTGCGTTCCTCCTCGCGATACAATCGCCCCATGATGTCCTGTCCGGTGATTTCGATTGCCAGGCGGAAACGGCCGAAAGCTTTGCTCAGCAGACCGTAACGGGGACCGAGCAAAACTGCAACGCATAGCATTCCGGCGCCGCAGACGGCCATCATGCCGGACGTCGACGCGGTGTCGATGCGAGCGAGTCCCAACCTGACAGTGATTTCTTCCGGGATGATTGCCGAGACGCTGTGCAAAACAACGGTCGGCGCGACAATCGCCGCAGCCCGACCAAGCACGGCTGTCAGGGCCGCGATCACGAGGCTGAGAATAATCATTGTCTTGAGACGGTCAGTAAGGAGGTATGCGGTGGCAGAGGGCGTAATCAACATCGCGATGACGAGGATGCTTCCGACGGTCTCAAACGCCGCGACCAGTGTCGCCGCTGTGACCGCCATCAATCCGTAGTGAAGGAACGACGCATTGAATCCCATCGTCGTCGCCATGAACGGGTCGAACGAACTAAACCGCAGCTCTTTGAACAACAAGATCACCAAGGCGAGATTGGCGACGAGGGCGGCACCATTGATCCAGTAGGCTCGCGGGATGGATTCGGTGTTCAGGAATAGCGCCTCGAGCGAACCGAAAAGGACGCAATCGGGATCGAGGTGGACGTCATTTGCTTTCATCCGCAACAACAACAAGCCAAACGCAAACAAGCTTGTAAACACGACGCCCAGAGCCGCCGAACTCTCCACCTTGCCGATTCGCTGCACCCATTGGGTCGTGACGGCGCAAAGAATGCCTAACAAGACAGCGCCGCCGATAAGTGCAAAGTGTAAAACGCCATCGAACGCGCCGGCCGGTATCCAGCCCGCTTGCCGCATCGCGTGAGCGCCGAGGAATGCCAAGACAATTCCGGGCAGCACGGTATGACTGATCGCATCCCCCATCATGCTCTGACGTCGGACGAGCAGGAAGTTGCCCGGCAGTGCGCATGCCATCGCCGCCAGAGCGCCGGCGATGACCACTCGCGTGTCGCCCGTCTGCCAACCCGACAACAGTTCTATGACCTGACCGATCATCGCATTCCCCTCGCATTCCGCCGCCGATACAGCGATACGTGCCGCCGCGAATTCGATCGCGCGGGAACACTCTCCGGACGGAGTCGCCATTGTCGGCCAGTCGCTTGTCGGAACGTAGCGTTCACGGTGTTCATACGATTGAGGGTTAGAGGGGAGCGACGATTTCGTGAGGGCTCTCGGGAACGAGGTCGCCTGGGGCTTGCTGCGACAACAACGACTCCAGCTCGGCGACTAACTCGCCGCCGAGCACGTGTTCGATATCGTCCGCGTCGCGATCAACGTGGCTGGGGGCAATCTCGGCATATTCAATTAAGTACAACTCCCACAGGCGATGGTTTCTCACCGTGCGGCGAGATTCGGCAGCGCCTGATTCGGTCAACTTCCAAGCGACTCCGTCGAACCGACACCAGCCCTTGCCATATGCGCGGCGCAACAGTTTGTCGATCTGGTTGGCGCGCCATGAGCGGCTGGCAAGAATTTCTTGCGACTGAAAGGGCCGTGTCAGATCGATGGTGCCGCTGCCGGCCGACAATGACTCGAGCTTCTCGTAAATGGCCCGCAGCAAGTGTTGGTTTTCCACCCTCTGCTGAAGGGCGCGAAACCTCCAAACGCGTTGAGCGAGTCCTCGTTTTGCGCCGAACAATAGACTCACGATAAAGAACAGAGTGCCGCTGAGCACGATAACGGCGCCGGTCGAGACGTTTGGCGCGAGCGCGCTGGCCGCCACACCGCAATAGCCGCTCGCTCCGCCGATGATGCCTGCGGCCAAGGTCACATGGAACAACTCATCAGACCAGAACCGGCCCGACGCGGCGGGGATGATGAGCATGGCGACGACCAACAGCAATCCGACACTTTGTAATCCGACGACTGACATTCCGACGACGATGCCCATCACCAGCATGTCGAGCCAGAATGTCGGCCAGCCCTGTGATCTTGCGAATACTTCGTCGAAACAAAGCAGTCGGAGTTCCTTAAATGCGAACCCGATCAACAGCATCGCGGCAATCGACGCGACGACAATCAGCATGGCGTCCGACGCAACCATGGACGCGGCTTTGCCGTAAATGAATTGATGTAACCCCGCCGCGTTTCCGCTCGGCATTGCTTGAATCACCGAAAGTAAAACGATGCCGAATCCGAAAAACGAACTCAGCACAATGGCCAAGGCAGCGTCTTCCTTGATCCGCGTATACCTGCGCAATGCGACCACACACAGCATGCCCAAGCCGCCCGAGACAAGCGCGCCGATCAACAGACCCGGAACCCATTTTCCATCGCCAGGAGATATCGCTTCGACCAGAAGAAACGCAAATGCGATCCCGGGCAGCGAGGCGTGGCTGACGACGTCACCCATCAAGGACCGACGACGCAGCAACATGAATACTCCAACGACGCCGAGACTGATACCCAGTACGATCGATCCGATGAGCACAATGCGAGTGTTGTAGTCCTTCAACAGCAGCAGCCGGAGCCAAGCCGATTCTTTGGCCCTGCCCGCCTCTGCCGCGTACGCACACGAACTCAGCAGAAGCCACGCCCCGGCAACCGATAGCGGCGTCAACAGATTGGCCGAACCTCGGCTCATCGGTCACCCCCGGCTTGAAGCGTCATGCGGTGGCCAACCTGGTCGAGCAAAGCGAGCTTGCCGCCATAAGTCTTCCGCAAGTTCTCCGCCGTGAATGCCGTGGCCGTTGGACCCGAGGCGACGAGTCTCATGTTAAGCAGAATTACCTCGTCAAAGTAATCCGGCACGGTCTGCAAGTCGTGATGCACGACGATCGCCGTTTTGCCCTCGGCTCGCAATTGCCTGAGGATCTCGATGATGGCTCGCTCTGTCGCGGCGTCGACGCCGGCAAGCGGTTCGTCCATCAGATAGAGATCGGCGTCTTGCGCAAGCGCGCGAGCGAGAAAGACCCGCTGCTGCTGCCCGCCCGACAATTGACTGATCTGACGGTCGGCAAAGTCGGCCATCCCGACGCGCGCCATCGATTCCAGTGCGAGCTTGCGGTGCTTGCCGCTGACTCGTGAAAACCAACCGATTTTCGCGTAGAGACCCATCGCGGCCACACCCAGCGCGTTGATCGGAAAATCCCAATCGACGCTTTCTCGCTGAGGCACATAGCCGACTCGGTGCCGCTGCTTGGCGTACGGTTCGCCAAAAAAACGAACCTCACCCGATACCTTCGGCGTCAGATCCAACGCCGCATTCATCAACGTACTCTTGCCAGCCCCGTTTGGACCGATGACGGCGATCAGTTTTCCCGCCGGCGCGTTGTAGTCAATGTCCCAAATGACGGGCTTGCGGTGATACGCCACGGTCATATCGTGAATGGCCAGCGGCGACGTGGGCGGATGCTCTTCGACTTGCGATTTAGTCGGTCGCTCTGACACGGCGAGTCCATTCCCTTTTCGCGAATTAAGAACCGGCAACCCTCGCAAGCCTCGTCGCATCGACGCGGCCGACGATTTGTTGCCGACTAACCTATCAAGTCCTCAAGGAGATTAGCCCAGCGAGGAAGACGACGGACGTAGCGAGCCAGCGCGCCAAATCTTGGCTCCCGGAGGCACTCGGTCTGGTATTAAAGTATGAACTCAGTCCTTCGACATTCAATAGGATTCAACGGCCAGGCGAAATTCGAACCTCGCTAAGGCGCCTTCTCACTCAAGTCTAACTTACCTTGCATGCCGCCGGGTGGTGCGTTGCCGCCTAAGGCTCGGGTGATCAAAGTCGCGTTGTGGTCGAGCATGCCGATGTAAGTGCCGGCGTATTCGCCTGCGGGCCCCATCGCGTCCGAATAGAGCGGACCCTTGATCGCAACATCGAGACCCTGTTGCTTCGCCCCTTCAATCAATGCTTGAATATTCTCTTGCGAAACACTCGACTCAATGAAGATCGATTTGACTTTGCGCTCCACGAGGAAATCGACCAAGCGATTGATGTCGTTAACCCCAGGCGACGATTCGGTCGTTATACCTTGCGGTGCCTTGACTTCAATCGAATAGGCCCTTGCGAAATAGCCGAATGCGTCGTGGGCCGTCACTAACACGCGCTGCTCCTCTGGGATCGACGCGATCACTTTTTTGACATAGTCATCAAGCTCTTGTAGCGAGGCCCGATAGGCGGCGGCGTTCTCGAGTATCGACTCTTCGTGCTCAGGCAAGTGAATGACCGCGTGCTTTGCCACTTCCTCAACACAACGACTCCAAGCCGCGACGTCCATCCAAACATGCGGATCAGGATGGCCGTCGAACTCTTTCGGGAATCGCAAATAGCTCTTCTCGATTTGTTCGGTGACCCCAACGACCGGTTTCCCGCCCTTTTCTAGCTGGTCGAAAGCGTCGTCAAACTTGCCCTCGAGCAAGAGCCCGGAATAGATGACCAGGTCCGCAGAACCCAAACGCTGCATATCGCCCCGGTTGGGCTGGTAAATATGCGGATCGACCGATTCCCCTAGCAGCCCAACGACTTCGGCGTGCTCGCCCACAACTTGCTTCACCACGTCGCTCACCATGGCAGTGGTGCATACGATGGTGAAACGCTCTTCCGTGGAATCGGGTAGGTTATCGATCACCGAACTGCTGTCATCGGTTCCAGACGCTCCACATCCAGCGCATGCCAAGACAGCCACGACGAGAAAATAGCGGCGTATCACAATACTTTCCTTTCGATAGACCGTTCCCGGTCGCCACACGAAGGCTCCGTCAGCCTGCGGGGCTCTCCACTGCAACCGGTATCGGTTTTTTGATTAATAAAAACATTTTATTTTGCTGATCAAAAAAAATCAACCCTCGGGCGCGGCGGCCGGCCCGTTGATTGACCGCTGGTTCAGCCCCACCTAGGATGCATTAGAAGGCTGTTGGCCTTCGTGTTTTCTCTGTTTTCCGCGTTCGATGACCTTTTTCTCTGTTGGTGGGTGATCTGATGGGGGTGACGTATTTCAAGCGTTACCGCATGGAGATCGATCTACTGGGTGTCGACACGACGGCGTCCATGTTGCCGGACGGGTACGCGCTTCAGCCCTGGTCGACCGGCCTGCTCGACGCCCATGCCGAGGCGAAATATGCAAGTTTTCGCTCGGAATTAGATGCGAACGTCTTTCCCTGCCTGGGTGACCGTGAGGGTTGTCGGCGGCTGATGCGAGAGATTTCGCAGCGAAGTAATTTCGTCGGGGCGGCAACCTGGTTGCTGACTTTTCAGGGGACCGGCGACCGCCTCCCGCAGAATTGCGGAACCGTTCAGGGATTACACGACTCGACGGAGTTGGGTGCGATTCAGAACTTGGGAATCACTGCGGATCATCGGGGCCGGAATCTAGGGACTCAATTGCTAATGCGGGCGTTGGCCGGGTTTCAGGAGGTCGGATTGCGCGGCGCGTTTCTTGAAGTGACAGCTCAAAATGAAGGAGCGGTTCGGCTCTACGAGCGACTTGGATTTCGGCGAGTGAAGACGGTTTACAAGGTAGCCCAAGTGGCGTTCGTTTGAGCAGTCGGGCGGCTGTCGTCGCTTTTGGCCGGCTAGCCAAAATGCGGCGCCCAACTCGGCTCAGGGCCAAGTTGGTGGATTTTTCAGGCGCCTGCCCTAGTCGATTTTCAATGGATTGTTGATAAAGGGTGCCGCTGAGTGTCCGTGATAGCGTGGCAAGGAAGGAAAGTCGGTGGCTCAGACTATCTACCAACAACAGCTCGACAACGGTCTCACGATTTTGGCGGAGCCGATGCCTTGGCTGGAATCGGCTGCGTTTGCGATTTCGCTGCCGGCGGGCAGCTCGCGCGATCCCGCTTCATTGCCGGGGCTGGGGAACTTCACGTCGGAGATGGTTCAGCGCGGTTGCGGCGAGCTTGACAGTCGCGAGTTCAACAACGCGCTCGAAAATCGCGGCGTGACTTTTAGCGGCGGCGTTTCCAATTCGAAAGCCGGCTTTCAAGCTGCGATGCTCGCTGACCAGTTGGAGCCGGCGATGCGATTGTTCGCCGACCTGGTTCGCAGGCCCATGCTGCCGTCGGACCAAATCGAAGAGGGCCGCCAAGTCTGTTTGCAAGAGATTCGCGGAATCGAAGACGACTTGGCAGGTCAAACCTTGCGTCATCTTCGACGTCGTTTGTTTCCGGACCCGTTCGGACGCACGGTGCCCGGGACTTCGGAGGCCGTCTCGTCCATTGCGATCGACGATATCACCGATCATTTTCAAAAAACCTATGGTCCGGAAGATGCCATCATCAGTGTGGCGGGCCGAATCGATTGGCCTCAGGTGGTCGCATTGGTTGCCGATTTGTTTGGCGACTGGCCTCGTCAATCGCTTGGTTCAATCCCTGAGAATCCGCAAGAGTCGGGTTACTTGCACGTCGAACACGAATCGAGCCAAACTCACATTGCCTTGGGCTATCCAAGTATTCCTTACAGCCATCCGGACTACTTTCTGAGTCGCGGAGCGGTCGGCGTATTGAGCGACGGCATGAGCTCGCGTCTGTTCACCGAGATGCGAGAGAACCGCGGTTTGTGTTACGCCGTTTTCGCAAGCTACCACTCGCTTCAGCGAATGGGCGGCGTCGAATGTTATGTCGGGACAACAACGGACAAAGCGCAGGAATCGCTTGAAGTGCTTACCGACGAGCTTGGCAAAATCGTCGATGGCGTTCACGAGACGGAAGTGAATCGACTCAAGGCGCGTTACAAATCGTCGCTAATCATGCAGCAAGAGTCGAGCAACTCGCGAGCTGCTCAACTGGCGGCCGAATGGCGATTGCTCGAACGGGTCCGCACTTTGGATGAAGTGTCTGACGCGATCGACGCCCTTTCGCCGCAGTCGATCGGGGACTTCTTGTCGTCCAATCCGCCGTCCAACTTCCGTTTGGTAACTCTTGGCGAAAAGACTTTGGAGACCACCATTGGAGTTTCTTAGAGAAACGCTGCCTAACGGATTGGAGATCGTCGCCGAACGCAACGACAACGCCCACTCGGCAGCGCTCGGGTTCTTTGTCCGCACTGGCTCTCGAGACGAGACCAAAGAGCTTTGGGGCGTCAGTCACTTTCTTGAGCATATGGTCTTCAAGGGGACGCCGATGCGTTCGGCTGCCGACGTGAATCGGGAGCTCGATGAAATAGGCGCGGATGCCAATGCGTTTACGAACGAGGAGCAAACCGTCTATCACGCTCGGGTGTTGCCGGAATACCAGGAGCGAGCGACCGACCTGTTGTGCGACATCATGCGGCCAAGTCTGCGAGCGGACGATTTCGAGATGGAGAAGAAAGTGATTCTCGAGGAGATCGCCAAGTACGAAGATCAGCCGCCGTTCGGCGCTAATGATCGAGTGATGGCGGATCATTTTCGAAACCACCCGTTGGGCCGTTGCGTGCTGGGCACGGTCGATTCCGTTTCCGCGCTGACTCCCGAGCAAATGCGAGAGTATTTTTCTCGTCGATACAGCCCGGGAAACATCGTCTTTTCCGCAGCCGGCAAAATGGACTTCGACGGCTTGGTCAGGCAGGTCGAGGAGCTGTGCGGGGGCTGGACCGCTCAAGAGGCGTCGCGGGACACTCCAGTAAACGTCGGTAGCCCGGGCGTCCGCGTCGTCCCGAACAATATTGCCGTGCAAGAGTATGGCGTTTCTATGTCGAAAGGCCCAGCGGCGGACGAGGACGATGTGGTTCGTTACGGCGCTGCGCTGCTGACCACGATTCTCGGAGACTCGAGCGGCAGTCGTATGTTTTGGGATCTGGTCGAGACGGGGCGTGCCGAATACGCCGAAATGTCTCCTTATGAATTCCAAGGCGCGGGCGTCATCATGACATTCCTTTGTTGCTCGCCGGAAGATGTCGAAGACGTCCTATCGAGCATTGATGAAATCCATTCAGATGCCCAAGCAAATGGAGTTACAGGGGAGGAACTGGAGCGAGCCAAGAACAAGGTCTGTTCGCATGTCGTTTTGCGTAGCGAGAGGCCATTGACGCGGATGTTTGACGTCGGTGCCAATTGGCTGCAAACCGAAACGTATCGCTCCGTTCGAGAGCTCGTTGACATTGTTCGCTCGGTATCGCGTGACGACATCGCCGGCGTGCTCGACCGTTTCCCGCTGAGAGACCCGACGCTCGTTCTGGTCGGACCGCGCATGGAAGTTGACTGGCCGCGCCAGTAGCTTGCCCTGTACGAAAGTGCTCGCAGTGAAGCACGCGGCGAGCAGGCCGAAGTGAGCCGGACGAGTTCCCCTGGTTTTCCGCTCGGCTTGAATGCGCTGAGCGCCGCGAGGCCGTCACAATCGGACAGGTCGATGGAACCGTTCGTTATTCCGCAGAATGCCAGGCCGTCTCGACCATCTCATTTGACGCTCTCCGAGCCCGTTGCCGATGGGTCAGTAGTCAACGAGCGCGAAGACTCCCGGAACATTGCGTCTCAGCGTTCGCTGCGCCTCCGCGGCCCATTTACAACTGGAGCGAAACGACGCATGGCGAATCGACTAACGAGAGGGGCAATAAAACCCCGCACCAGCACGAGCCCAATTCGCATGACGAGACTGACGGTCTTGCTATCGTTGGCGGTGGTCGTGATGGTTGGTCAGAACGCTTCGGCCGATTACGAATCGTGGATGCGCAAACACGGATTGGGTTGGGGCGACGGCTACCATTCGGCGTGCAATTGGTGCGGCGGTTGCGCTCGCTCATGCACACCCTGCGGCCCCTCGCATTTGTCGCCTCCGTGGCCAACTGGATTGGCTTTCGCTCCCGATTTGTCAACGCCGCATGACCGACAAACGCCCGCCGCAAGACCCGTTCCCATGCCGCGCATTCAGCCGCACCGCATTCAGCCGCACCGCATTCAGCCAGCTCCTCGCGCCAGGCCCCTGCCCTCCGTCCAGCCAGCCCCTGCTCCTCGGCCGCAACTCCAGTCGCCGACGTTACGAGAAACGCGCCGTGCACCGGCAGTTCGACAAACAGCCTTGCGACAGTCCAACCCGTGGCGGACCCCGGCCAACGGATCGCCATCGACAAATCGCGCAGTCGCGCCTAAGCCAGCGTACGTTTGCCCTGGTAGTCGTGTCGCCTCTGGGCCTTCCGCCATACGTCGCTCAACGGCTCATGCAGAGCCCTGGTGTGGCGGAGGGAAATGATCTACAATCCTCGCCTCAATCGCCCGACGCGGGGCGTGCTCTGGACAACTTTAAGTGGAGTGCTTGTCATGGAACGTACGTTGGTCTTGTTGAAGCCGGACTGCGTGCAGCGCCGCCTAATGGGTCGAGTCGTCAGCCGTTTTGAAGAGAAAGGGCTGAACATCATCGCCATGAAGATGTTGCAAGTCACACCGGATCTGGCGAAGCAGCATTACGCTGAGCACGTTGAGAAACCATTCTACCCAGGGCTCGAGGCTTTCATCACAGCCTCGCCCATCGTCGCGCTCGTCGTCGAGGGCCTCGAGGCCATTCGGGTCGTTCGCGACATGCTAGGCGCAACAAGCGGACTCAAGGCGGCGCCCGGTACGATTCGCGGCGACTACAGCAGCAGCCAGCAGATGAATCTGGTTCATGCTTCCGACGGTCCGGACGCGGCCGCTCGAGAAACCGAACTCTACTTCGATGCGAGTGAGCTCTATCCGTACGAACCGACGTTGACGCCCTGGATGCGAGCCGGCGACGAAGGCTAGACCAGTCGGCCTTATGTCCTAGCGACCCGCTCGCCGCGACACCTTGCGTCGCAGCCGCAGCGCGCCCTGGCTCTCTTGAGTCAACAGCAGAGCACCATCGGCGCAGGTTCGCTCGAATAGTCGAGCGATAACATGACCCTCGCCGGGCCAAGGGTACGCATAGACCAAATCGAAGTCGTCCGGCTCGAGTCCCAGGTCGTTGTACGCATCGTCCGCATCGGTGACTAGCCAAAACACGTCCGTACTGTTTTCGGCGTAGGCTTCTTCCGTCGCGGCTTCCGCACCGGCGGGCACAAAACTGCCATGGATGAATTGAATCGGCAGATCGTAGTCGTCGGCGAGTTGTCGAGACAGTTCGACGAGCGTCCCTTCGATCTCGATACCGCAAACGGTGTAGTCCAGCATGGCGGCGAGCGAAGCAACGACACCAAACCCACTGCCCCATTCGCAAAACGATGTCCCGACAGTCAGATGCCGTTCTGTGATTGTTCGCAGCGCGCGATAAACTTCGATGAAATCGCTGGGGACGAAACCGGTGTGCTGGACCGGCGTGCGATCGACGAATTCGCCGATTCGCTTGTCGGCATCCTTGAGAAACGCAGCCACGTCGTCAGGCAAATCTGAATCGTCCGTGACAATGTCGATATCCACCAATGGCATCTGAGTCAGTCCTACTACTCTCGAAACAATCTCGCCCGCGGTTTCAATATTTTCGGCGCCATGCCGCTCTGGCTTTACTCAATCCGATTTCGCATTGTAAGTGCGCTTGTCGACGTTTTCTACGTGCGAGTGGATAGTCAATTTCAAGACGCGATGACAACAGTCCGTCGACGCAGTCTGTTTTTTGAGTGGGTTTTCGAAATCGGTCGCGAAAGCTCATCCTAAACTCGCTATTCGCGCCGTCGAGTCTGCTAAACAAGAGGCGACAAGGGACCGGATTTCGAAGTTTGCAGAGAATGCTAGTCACGAAACGCTATGGCTGAGAACCGAATAGGAACGGCGGTTGTTGATTGTGCGTACCGCGTCCATCGGCAATTGGGCCCAGGACTGTCGGAGACGGTTTATGAAGCTGCGTTTCATTTCGATCTTTGTCGCGCTGGGTTCCAGGCCGAAAGACAAGTTGCCATTCCCATCGTTTACAACAGCCTCCGGTTCAACGAGGGGTTTCGCGCCGATGTTGTCGTCAATGACTTGGTCATAATCGAACTTAAATCCGTTGAACAGGTTCTGCCAGTCCATCAGAAACATTTACTCACCTATCTGCGGTTGTCCGAAAAACGGTTGGGTTATCTGATCAACTTCGGCGCAGTCCTAATCAAAGATGGGATTTCACGAAGCGCAAACGGAGTTAACGATTGGAGAGACGACAGTTCGTGATTCCGTCCGTTTTCTTGATTGATAAAAGACAAGAGGGCACGCGGAAGCGCGGAGCACGCTAAGACGGATTGCCTCTCAACGTCTTCTCGCTCTTCGCGTCTCCGCGAGACCCCCGTCCGTTCGAACTAAAATTCGGTGGCGGACGGGTTGAGACTATTATGACGATTGCAGTTAGGTTGTTGAGGCAAGTTGGCTGGTATCTGCGAGGAACTTCGATGATGGTCCGACGAGATCGCTTATGCTTACGGAATCGACGTTTCTGCTGACAAAGGCGTATTGATGAGCGATGGCCGCGAACGAAAACCGATTGGGCAGTGGAATGGCGATCGGATTGCGCCTGGCGAGTCGCGCGACGTCAAGTTAGCGGTCAGCGAGAGCTACAGTGGGATGACGTTGAGGATTCCGATACACATCCGCCGCGCGGTTGAGCCGGGGCCGACGGTCTTTGTTACAGCGGCTCTGCACGGCGATGAGATCAACGGGACCGGCGCCATTCGTCAATTGGCTCAAGACGACTCGCTCACTTTGCTCAAAGGCGCGATCGTGCTCGTGCCGGTACTCAACCTGCTTGCTTTCGATCGCCACAGCCGCTACTTGCCGGATCGCCGTGACCTCAATCGATCGTTCCCGGGTTCGCCTGACGGAAGTTTGGCGTCTCGCATGGCTTGCACCATCTTTGAGGAAATCGTCTCCCGCTGTGACTACGGGATTGACCTGCACACGGCTTCGGTGCGTCGAACCAATTATCCCAACATTCGAGGCGACCTGAGTGATCCGGTCGTGAAAAGGCTTGCCGCTGCATTTGGCGCCGAGATCATCCTTGATGGCAAGGGACCTCCAGGCGCTTTTCGACGTGAAGCGACGGCGGCCGGATGCCCGACAATTGTTTTGGAGGGCGGCGAGGTTTGGAAAGTGGAGCCGGGTATTGTCGAGACGACCGTGCGAGGCGTAAAGAATGTGCTTTGTAATCTCGAGATGCTTGACGACGAGCCCCGCAGTCCGGAATACCAGATCGAGGTGACCAAGACCAAGTGGATTCGAGCGGAGCGCGGAGGCTTTCTGCAGTTTCACATTCGCCCTGGCGAGATTATCGAAGAGGGGCAGCCGCTCGCCACGAACACAACGCTGCTCGGCCACGAAAAGAGCGCGTTGATTGCGCCGTTCGATTCGGTCGTCATTGGCATGACCACTCTCCCGGCCGTGAGCCCTGGCGAACCGGTTTGTAATCTCGGCAAATTGCCGCAAGGAACGCAGGCTTTGAAAATGCGTCGCCTTCGATCGCTTGAAGAAGATGATAACTTGCAGGAGCGCGTAATCGACGAGCTCGCGTCAAACGTGCTTGTCGTCGACCGTCCGTCTGAGGACTAAGGCGAACCGCACGGCAAATAGTTCGACGATTCTTACCAGGCTGTCCAACCGCCATCGACAACCAGGTTCTGCCCAGTGACATAACTGCCCGCGTCGCTGACGAACATCATCAGCGGTCCCTTTAGCTCGGACGGCACGCCCATACGTTTCATCGGGCTCTTTTGAATGAGCCGCGAGACCATTTCTTGCGGCGCTTTCGAAGAAGGAAACGGACCCGGGCTGAGACAGTTGACTCGAACGTTATCCTTAGCCCAGTAGACCGCGAGGTGGCGAGTCATGTGAATGATGCCGCCCTTGAGCGTGTGGTACTGAACGGGACTGGAGACGCACACGTCTTCGTAGGCGTCTGGATAGGAACCGACGACGCCATACATCGAACCGATCATCACGATCGAGCCAGCGGCGTGGCGTTCGACAAGGTGGTTTCTCATCTGCCGGGCGAGCATGAAATAACCGGTTGCGTTTTGCAGGTCCTTACTAAAGGCGTCGGAAGTGACATCGGACCAATCCATTGCGTGGCCTTGCTGGCCATTGTTGACCAGAATGTCGAGTTTCCCAGCCTGCGCGATAGCGTCGTTGAAGCCGTCCACTCGTGTTTGCTCGTCAAGTTGATCGAGTTCGACGCCATAGTGTCTTGCGTCACCGCTAACAGGTAACGTCTCGGCAACCAAGTCCGCGCGTTCTCGTTCGCGGCTTCCAATGACGACGCTAGCTCCAGCCTCGGCGAGCGCTCGAGCAAGCGCTTGGCCGAGGTGCCCAGAACCACCGGTGATCAGAGCCGCTCGACCAGTCAGATCAAACAGAGATTGCACGCTTGGCTCGCTCATAACGTCACCCACCGTCCTTTTTCAGCTGAGCTAATGGTGCCCAGATTCACTCGTAGCGTTTGCAGGCCCTCGGATAACGAGCAGGCCGGTTCGCTGGCGCCCTCGAGCTGGTCGAGAAACGCATTTGCCTGTGTGAGAAAGAGGTCGTCTCGTTGGAGGTCAAACGTCTCCTCGACATGCCAGTCGGAATCGGGTTCGCTGCAGCTGAGCCAACGCGAACGGTGACCCTCCATACGCATCACGCCATCTTCGCAAATCACAGTAATCGTAGTTTCATTCGCGGCTTGGTGCTGATTCAAGCTCACCGAACCGAGGATCGAATCGTGTCGCGTCATGACGTGCACGGTGTCCTCAACATCAACGCCTTCGAGAACACAATGTTCGGCGTCGGCGACGAGTCGCGTCACCGGTCCGACCAACCACTCGGCTGTGTTCATCACGTGGGTGAGCGCATCTTGAATAGCTCCGCCGCCCTTGGCGTGATCCGCATAGTAGATTTCGCGATATGCCGGTCGATAGAAAGGAAAGTGTTGTCCGCAATTCGCCACGATTTCGACCGGATGTCCAAAACGTCGCTTGTCCAAAGCCGACTTGAGTGCGATTAGTGCTGGATTGTGTCGCGACACATAGGCGACACAAGCGGGAACGTTTCCATTCTCGCATTGGTCGATAAGCGATTCCACGCCGTCCAGTGAAATGCTGAGCGGCTTTTCGATCAGCACGCCGATCCCTCGCTCCACCAAACTGGCGGCCATGGTGATGTGCAAGTCCGCGGGCGTGCAGATGACCGCACCGTCAAACTCGTTCTCGATCGCGCCCTCAAACGAATCGTAGACATCCTTGATCGCGTGGTTGGCCGCAAGCTTGTCACGTATCGATTCGGAAACGTCGCACAGCGATACCTCGGCTCGGCCTGTGTGGAGTAAGCAGCGCAAGTGCCGCTCACCGATCGAACCGCCGCCCAAAATTAGAATCTTCTTCACGCTTGGTCTCCGAATTTCAGAGCGGAACTATCGTCCAACACAACGCCAACTGATTCACCCGCGACAACTCGAGGAAACGATCGCAAGACGAGGACCATTCCGGCCGAGTCGGCAAGGATGTCAGCTTCCGAATCGTCGACGAGCGAATAGGCGCGGCCGAGTGTTTGTTTCTCCTCGACAAATTGACCGAGCTGCACGGTGGGTTGAAAAATGCCGGTGAGTGGCGACGGATGGCGAACTTGCATGTGGCCCGCACCAGGCCGAGCGTCTTCGACCAGGATGCCGGATGGATGCGGCGCCGTGTCTTCCGTTTCGTGGCGATGTAGGACGCCGACTTCTTGCATGACGTTTCGACAACCCTGTTCATAATCGCAGGTTCCGCGTTCGCTGAAGCTGGCGCCGCCAAGGTATTCCGCATAGATCGCTGGCACTCGTGCATCACGAGCAACTGAAAGCGACCGACCATCCAGATTGGCCGAAGTCGCCCACACGATTGGCAGCCCAAAGGCGATCGCCATTCGCTTTTGCGTTTCGCGAATCGCCAAGTCAGGATGCAACGTGTATCCGGCAAAAGGCTGAATGCAGAATTCGCTGCCGCCGGTGTGCAAGTCAATGTAGAAATCCGCCGACTCGATCAAGCGACTCAATTCGTGCGCGATTCGCCGAGTGATGCTTCCGCGCGTGTCGCCGGGGCAAGTTCGAGCTAAATCGAGTTTGTCTTCAGCACAACGCGAGCCAAATAAGAATGCCGGTTCATTGACGCAAGGAGCAAGCGTCACTCGGCCCCGAAGATCGGCTTCTGCAATCCGCCCGTTGCGAAATCGAAGCAGCAGATTCCGAGCCGCCGCCATCGGTTCAAACTCATCGCCATGAACGCCGCCCGTGATCAGCAAGTGTGGGCCATCGCCATCGCCGAACGTCCATCGTTGAATCAGCTGTTCCAAGACGCGCCTTTCACGGCTAGGACATGTGTCATGCGAATCGCTTTATTCGTTTTTCGATTTGATTATTGCGTCTGGCACGCATTCGCGAAAACGGAACAGTCCGTCAACGGGCAGGACCGATCCGGTAACGTATTCCGCGTCGGGGGATGACAGGAATGCAGCGGCTTTTCCGATTTCATCGGGCATACCCAACCGTCCCCACGGAAGTCGCGGTCCCTCCGTCACAATCCGTTCGGATCCAAAAGACTCCCGTTCGCCGTCGGTGTCGATCCAGCCAGGTTCAATCGCGTTGACGTTGATGCGGTGGGGCGCGAGTTCAACAGCGATGGAACGCATCATGTGATTCAAACCGGCCTTCGCGGCGCCGTAGGCGAAACAGCGCGCCATGGGCAGCTCGGCTTGGACGCTGGAAATAAAGACGATCTTGCCACCCTGCCCTCGCGCGACCATGGCCCTTGCCACAAGCTGTGCCATGTGGAATCCGCCTGCAAGGGTCCCGTTTACCGTTCGCTCAAATTCTTCTGGCGAGTACTCAAGAAACGAACCGCGGACGCTGTATGCCGGGTTGCTGATGAAAATGTCAAAGGCGTCCGCTATCGAACGCGTTTCTTCGATGAGTTGTTCGCAGCCGGCTCGCGAAAAAACATCGGCTTCGATTCCTTCGCATTGCCGCCCAAGGTCGCGGATCGCTTCAACGGTCGTTTGCAGGTCCGCGCTGCCAGGGCGGTCGTTTAGGACGATATCAGCGCCTCGCTTGGCGAGTTCCATCGCACAACCTCGGCCGATGCCTCGACCGGCGCCAGTGACCAGCGCTCTCTTGCCCTGCAAATCCATTAGAAACTCCCCTTGGGCGGTTTCGTTGTTTGTTTTCTCGGAAGCAGCAAACTGGCGATCGAACCGGTTGTGGCGTTGACGAGGAAAGCGATGGGCGCGATCCACTGAAAACTGATCGGGTCCAGCTCATCCGTTCCTGGGACATAGCCAAAAATAGGACCCGAAAACGCGATCAAAACGGCAGTCATCGTTCCGAAAATCGCTCCGACCCAAACGCCTCTTGGGCTGGCGAAAGGAACAAACATGGCGAAAAAGAACAGCCCGAAAATGGGTGTAGTTAACAGATTGGCGGTCTTTGTTGTCACCGATGTGATGTTTCCCGGTATGGCTCCCATTGTCGAACTGGCTAAGACGACGACGACACCAATGAGAAAAGCCAGACCCCTCGACCACCAGATATGGAAACGTTCGGAAACGGCTTCTGCTTCGATGTGGTTGTGGAGCGTTCCTTTCTCGACGCTCAACTCGTGCAACCATTGAGAATCTGCCTCAGGAATTGCTTGCCCCGTCGACTGCTGCTCCTGAATTGCCGTTTCCAACTGCTCGTAGTTGAACGCGATCGAAACGAGTTGCTCGCGAGCCTGTTGAACATCGCCGAGCCCGGCTTGATTGCCTTCGCATTGTTTGCGGAGCTTGGCAAGTTGCTCCTGCAGTGTTGCCATCTCTTCTTCCCAATCGCGTACGCCATCGGCGATTGCTTCATTTGCGACATCGGTGCGGTGAAGGCGCGGCTCGTCGGTCGCTTTCGGCGCGAGCTTACTGTTTGGCGCGAGTCCTGCTTGATCGACAATGTCGGTCATCAGCACCGCCGATATTGAATTGACTCCCGAGTCGACACTCGACATGGCCGCTGCGAACATGGCGGCAACGACAAGTCCCGAAATGCCAGGAGGCAAGTGGAAGGCAATGAAATGCGGAAAGATCTCGTCCGCATTGTCTTGAATCGTCAAGCCGGTGCCGAGACGCTCAGGGTACTGTTCGAAGTAGGCGAGCATCGCAAAGCCGACGAGCCCGAGTGTAATCGCAACCATAACGGAAACGCTCAACTGAGTCGCAAAGGCCTTTCTTGCGGCCGAGGCGTCGCTGGTCGCCATAAAACGCTGAACCGAAGTTTGATCACCGCCCGAAGTGCAGATGTACCAAACCGTGTAGTTCAACAACGTGCCGAGAACGGTGACTCGAGTCGCTGGGTCGAGACTATAAAGAGGTTGCGTGTCCCAGGCTGGATTCCACTCCGTCGGTATCCAGCCAATCCCGCCTAGGCGGTAAGTAATCGTGGCGATCACTAGCCATGCGCCGCCGAACAGGAGCACCGTCTGTACAAAGTCAGTAACGACCACCGCACGCAGGCCGCCCATGGTTGTATAAGTGACTGCGACCAAACCGGTCGCGATGGCGATCCAAGGAATCCAGTCCTCCTCAACACCCAACATGATCGTCAGCGCTTTGGCTGTGAGGAAAATCAGAAGCGACATCCAAAACAGCCGCAACGTGATGAACATGATCGCGCCGAGCAGTCGCACACTCTTGCCCAGTCGCTCTTCCAGCAGTTCGTAGGCGCTAGTGACCTTTTGTTTCATATAGAGCGGGAGAATACCGTAGCCCACGACAAAAAACACAAGCGGAAAGGCGAACATGCTCATCATGTTCACGGGCCCCTTCCCCAAGGACTCGCCGGGCATCGAAAGGTACGAGATCGTACTGAGCAGGGTTGCGAACAGAGAGACGCCAACGAGTAGCGGGTTCATTTTTCCAGAGCCAACGAAGTACTCTTTCGTCGACTTCTGTCGTCGTCCGTAGTACCAGCCCATCAGAAGCGTGCCAATTCCGTAAACCGCGATGATGGCCCAATCGAGCGGCGTCAGGCCGCCGGAGAGATAACTTGCTTCCGCCTCAGAAACCGTGACATCGACGCGCGTCCCGACAATTCCGTCGTCATCGTCCGCTGCAATGGCTCCCTGCCAAGTCGCGGCGAACAGGATTGTCATGGCAAACGTGGCCAGCATCATCCGCTTCATTTCCAAACCATCTCCCAAGAAGAGCACGGGTCCCGCACCATTGGCAACATGCGACGCGGGTCAGGGGCCTATTCTGACCAACTGCGAGCGGCGATAACAGTACACGAACGAAATCGATTGAATCTCGCCGAGCGGCGCGTGGGGCGCAAGGCTTTACCGCGAATTCGTGTCGGCACACTGCTGAAGAGTTGGACAAATGAGCGCACTAGGTATTGGCGTTATCGGTTCCGGTTTCATGGGAAGGACCCACATTGATGCGGCGGAAAAAATCGATCAGGCTCGGCCAATCGCCATCACCGGTGGTAGTCGAGCCTCGGCCGTGGCGGGGGACTATGGCATCGATTGCGAGGCCGATCTCGATTCACTGCTTTCTCGCGATGATATCGACGCCGTCGTTATCGCCACTCCTCACTGGCTGCACTGCGAGCAGGCGTTAGCGGCCGCAGAAGCGGGAAAACATGTCCTAGTTGAGAAGCCCATGGCGACTTCGCTCGACGACTGCGATCGGATGTCGCGCCTGTGCGAGGAGAAGGGACTCACCCTTTCGCTCGGCTATCACCAGAGATTTCGCGAGTCGAATTATCGGACGTGCGACCTGATTCGCGGCGGGGCCATTGGGCAGGTTCGTTGCATTCAAATGTCCGCGTTGTTCGACATCACGGCGATGCGCAGCGACTCGGGTTTCGGCGGCACTTGGAGCTGGTGGACCGATCCGAAAAGCATCGCACATCTTATCAATAGCGCTCCGCACAATATCGATCTGTGCCGTTGGTGGATCGGCGGCGAGCTCGTCTCCGCTGCCGCTCATTCGGGAACGTTTCGCGAGGAGAACCCTAATGAGAACACGACGATGGCGCTGCTGCAATTCGATACGGGCGCGATGGCGACCTATTGGTCATCGAGCGTGTTGCCATCGCCCGGTTTCGACGGCGAGTCGTTTCGGTTTCGCATTATGGGCGACGACGGGGTGATCGATCTTGATCCGTATGGCCAACTTCGTCTCGGACGAGAAGGCTCGACCGAAGTCGTTTTCGAGCAACCGGCCGTGGGACACGACGACTCGAATTCCGCCTTCGCCATGAATCGCATGCAAGCCTATTGCGATCAAATGGCCGCTTTTGTTTGTTCCATTCAAGGGGGCGAAACAGAACGCGATGGTGAAGGCGATTGCGGAGATGGGAAGGCGGGAGTCGCCGCGGTTCTTGCGATGCTCGAATCAGCGAAGACCGGGCGGATGATCACTCTCGACTCCCGCTAGAACTGGCGCTCCACGATTGGTTGCTCGAATACGTGCATGGCATCGCCGATGAACTCTTACCACAAGTCCTTACTCTTACTCTGAGTTAGATACGTGACGGATACATGGATTGATGAGGCGCCCTTGCGACGGTTTGCTCGCGAGGCGTTTACCGCGGCTGGATATTCAGACGACGACGCGCTGCTGGCGACCGACGTGCTGGTTTGGGCGAGTTTGCGCGGCGTGGACACTCACGGAATTCGAAATCTGAAACGTTATTACGTCGATAGTATCGGCGGAGTTGGTCAGCGTGACGGCGTTATTCTTCAGGATGCGAAGCTGACGACGGATCAGGAATCGGCGACGACCGCGACTTTGAATGCGAACGGCGGACTCGGGCTTTCCGCATCGGTCCGCGCCATGCGGAAAGCGATCGAGAAGGCGAACGAGCAGGGCCTCGGAGTCGTCAGTGTTCGCAACTCTACTCACTTTGGCGCCGCCGGCTACTACGCTCACATGGCGATCGAACATGAGATGATTGGTTTCGCTTCGACGGGATACATCTTTCCGCTCGGCCAAGAGAAGGCGGTCGTCCCGTTTGGCGGATTGCTCCCCATGTTGTCGACCAACCCAGTCGCGATGGCTTGCCCCACCGACGAGGAGGCGCCGTTTGTACTGGACATCGCTACATCGATCGTTCCCGTGAACCGCGTTGAGATGGCCGAAGAGCTCGGTCGTTCACTTCCGCTCGGCTGGGCACTTGACCAGAACCACAAGGCGACGGATAGTCCGCAGGACGTAGCGAAGATGAAACCTCTCGGGGGAGCTCGCGAATCTGGCGGGCATAAGGGGTATGGTCTGGGCCTCGCCGCCTGGATTCTCTCCGGACTTCTCTCCGGCGCCTGGCGAACTTCGCCGCAAAAGGATCGCATCCTCGGGACGAACAAAGGGACCAAATTTGACTACGCGCAGGAAGGCGTAGGGCACTGCTTCGCCGCAATTCGGCTCGACTACTTTGGCGACCCACAGGCGATCAAGACGGGATTGGACGTGATGATTCGCGCGCTCAACGATTCGCCGGCCGAGCCTGGTGTCGAGCGAGTGTTGTCGCCTGGCCAGCCGGAGCAACAGACCGAAATCGTCCGTCGCCGTGATGGCATCCCGCTGTCACCATCGACCTTGCTCGACTTGCAATCGATCGCCGAGAAATACAAGATTCCGCTGGAACTCAAGAACTAGAGAATCGACCGAGTGCAATGATGGACGAAGCCCTACTTGCTTTTGTTCTTGGCAATCTTTCGCGTCGCTTTGGTGAGCAATCGGTCGAGTGCCGACGCGAAGGCTTGCTTGTCTTTGTTGTTGTACGGGCGGCTGCCGCGAGTGGTAACGCCCGCGCCGCGAAGATCGTCCATGAAGTTGCGAGTCGATAGCCGGCCCGCAATGTTCTCTTGAGTGAACTCGTCGCCTCGTGGGTCGATGACCGCCACGCCCTTTGCGACCAGATCCGCAGCGAGGGGAATATCGGCGCTGATCGCGATATCATCCGGTTCGCTATGAGTCACGATGTAACGATCGGCTTCGTTGGCGCCTTCGCGGACCGTGACGCTGGAAAACGCATCGCCAGCGGGCGTCCACATTGGCTGATTCGCGACGAGCACCACCTCAAGTTCGAGCCGCTTTGCTGCGCGATAGAGGATCTCTTTCACTTCTCGCGGAGCCGCATCGGCGTCAACCCAGATTTTCAATTCAAATCACCGCTTGTATTTGGATTTGACGTTTCCGCTGTGCGCTGAGAGCGACGACATGAGCAACGACGAGGTTGCAAGTCACTTTGCGGGTTTGACGATGTTTCCTCGCGGACCGATCGACCGTGCGATAAACCACGCGAAAATGACCGAGAGAACGACCAATGCGATAAGCGTCGCCACGATGGTGATCATCCATGATGGCCTGACGCTTGAAGCCGCCAGTTTCGGCGAATAGACGCTTGGCTCCTCGTAGTACTTCTTGGTGAAGGCCGCGTCGACATCGATTCCCTGCGAAATCCAAGCGGCTTCATCTGCGAATACGACGTTGCTCCACTCGTCAGCATTTTCCAACTCACGCTTTAGTAGCGTCTCGATTGAAGCGAGCCCAATCTCTTGCGTTGAACCTCGCCCCGCGACTTGCATTGCCAGCGCTTTCTTTGCTTTCTCTCGGAACTTGTCTCTCGCGTCGCCGCTGACTTCATACGACGCCTTGAGATACGCACGCGCGGCGAGTCGCTTGGCGTCATCTTGCAGTCCCGCAATAAGCAGGTCGCCCAATGCCTCAAGTAGAATTGGCGAGTCGTGTTTGCCGAATCGCATCATCCCCGTGATGCCTTTGATAGCCGCCAGATCGCTATCTCTCTCCGTGAGTTGCTCAAGGACGCCCGTCAAGCCAGCCTTATCGATAGCCTTCTGTCCGTCACGTTCGGTCTGAGTTGGCATCTGCTCATACAGAAACTTGGCGAATCCAACGACTTGCAGCGTTTCACTTGGCTGATCCAACGGTAGTGAGAGCGTCTCACCCGGTTGATAACCCTTGGACAAGAGATACCGCACTAAGTGGGCCTGGTAGATCTCACGGCCGAAGTGCGCGTCGGGATTCAGCTCAATGGCGCTCTCAATATATTTGACACCTTCTTCCAGCTGACCGTTGTGAATGAGAAAGGTGCCTAGGTTGGCGTGCGATTCGTACCGCTCAGGCTCGGCCGCCAACTGCTCCTTCATCAAGGCGATTGCCTTATCGTGCTCGCCCAATTTGTCGTAGGCAACGCACAAATCGTCGGTCAGTCGAAAGTCGGCTGGCGAGTTTTCAAGTCGAGCGAGGCGGTCTTGGACCCGCCACTTGTAATACGCTTCCGAGTGTCGAAGGAACTTGCCAGTGATGAGTTCGAGCGTTGATGGGAAACGCTTACGCTCCACCGCGAGTGTGTCATAGTCCCAAAGGCATGCCAATGCCGGACCTGCGGACATGACAAACAGTGCAAGTGCGAGCAATGCGGGGCGTTTCATTTGATACTCCGTTACTCGAGGCTCTGCGGCTTTAGCCAGCATGCTCGTCTAACTCTAAAGAGCAGCAACGACTGTTACTTATTCCTTCGCTTCAGCCGGCTCGGCGGGTTGGCCAACGATGCGCAAATTGGTCGAGAAATAGGCCAAACTCGGTCCGTAGTCATTATACCGCGCCTCGGCGAAAAACGCCAAGTAACCCGACTCGGGATGCTCGACACTCATCGTCCAGTTCGGACCGCTGTGATCCATTTTGGATTCGGTCCATTTTGCGCCGCGAAAGTCCCTCGTCTTTGAATTGGCCATCCAGCCAACGATAGTTTGAGGCTTCTTGTCCGACTTGACGCTCAACCGAGTCGAGCGACCGCCGTTGCGAAACGTCCAGTCGAGCTTGGGCAGTTCGGTTTTGGAAACGGCCGACTGGTGCAGTGCATTCAGGCTTCCCATCACGCGCGCGAGGTCTTTGATTCCATGCCGATTGTTTGGCACGTAGAGAATGTGCTTGGGGCCTTTCAAGTCGTCCCAGTAGAGATTGAGCGCATCGAGCGGCCAGTAGTGATCGTTCGTGCCGATGATAATGAGCTTGGGTTGAGTGAGTCTGTCGCGATACGAATAGGGATCGACAAGTTGTCGAAGCGCTTGGCCGCCGGATGTTCCGAGTTGCTCCTGCAGATTGAGTTCGGTGTAATCGGAGATCTTGTATGACAGATCGCCCCAGACTTTCTTCTGATGTTTCATCTGGACGTCCATTTTCAACATGTCGATGACCATCGGCGCGATTAGAGTCGCTCGCTTGTCGACGGCACCGGTGAGCCATGTCGTCCATCCTCGTTTTGACGCTCCCGTCACCGTAAACGTGCTCGCGTCGTAGTCGGCTTCGCGCTTGAGAAACTCGCTTGTCGCATCCATGCCGCGGGCGGCGCTCTTGACCATCGGGAGCAGCAGAGGCCAAGTCGGATCTCGCGATTTAAGAAAGTTCTTAAACGTGTGGGCAATGATCTCATCCTCATACTTGCCGTTGAAAATGGGCTGTTGCGGCACCTGCAGCAAGATCGCAATGGGGGTTTTGAGTCGAGCGGCCAACAGGGCGAAAATACCGGCCTCACTTGGCAGCTTGTCGGCTTCGGTGGGGGCCTTGTTGTATTCCGGCTTCCAACGTCCGCCGGAGATGAACAACAGAGCGTGCTTCGATTGCTTTTCAGCGTTCGGCGGCGTCAAAACGAAGAGCTGATGATTCCACTTGATGCCCCGCCAAGTTTGCGAAGTCAGAATCAACTCGGCGTAGTTGGCGCCACTCAATTTGCCCTCTCGCCTGACTCGCCAATTGTAGGACGCATCGGGTTGGGCAACGTAGTCTCGCAGCGTGTTTTCTAGTGACGCGGCGTTGGGCGCGTTGTTGTTGGACGCGTTGTTATCGCCTCGAACAACGCTCGTCAGCAGCGTCATCGCAAAACAAGACCATACGACCAAGCGGAAATTAGCGAGGCGTCGAACTCGAGCAAGAGGCGTAGTCATTCTTCGGTCCAGACGAGGGTTGAGAGAACGGAGGAGGTAAACCGTTGATTCTACACCGAGTCGGCTGTCAGGCGACTGTGGCATAGTGACGATTGGCGTCAAATCGACTAGATTCCCTTTTGCCTGACAGCACCGAACAAATGCGATTCAATTGGCTGGCCGGGGATCTCGGCCACCTGGCAGTTGGCCGCTTGTCGGCAACGAAAACCATAACACTGAAGTAGGAATTGACAACAAATGGCTTTTGGCGAGCGGCTGTATTCGGCGGTTAAGCAACGAGGCAACCCAGTCTTGGTCGGACTCGACCCGCGGCTAGCTCAGCTCCCCGGTTCATTGACCGACGGCGTTGATCCGAGCGATTTTGTGTCGGCCGCGAACGCCTACCGTCAGTTTTGCTGCGATGTGATTGATGTTGTCGCGCCGTTGGTCCCGGCTGTAAAGCCACAGGCCGCCTTCTTCGAGCAGTTGGGACCAGCCGGGATGAACGCTCTTGGCGCCGTGATCGAACATGCCCGAAGGAACCAGCTGATTGTCATCCTCGATGGCAAACGCAACGACATTGGCTCGACGGCAAAGGCGTACGCCAGCGCCTATCTGGGCGAGAGCAGCCCATGGAAGAGCGACGCATTGACGGTAAGCCCCTATCTGGGCGGCGACAGTTTGGAGCCGTTTGTCGAATCGTGTCAGTCCAACGACGCCGGCATCTTCGTGCTAGTTAAAACGTCCAATCCAGGCGGAGGTCATTTTCAGGACGTGGTCGACAGCGATGGTAAGGCGATCTACCAACGCGTTGCCGAACACGTTGAATCGTTGGCGCTCGCAACGGCTGATTCGAGCGGCTACGGGTCTGTCGGTTCGGTGGTCGGAGCGACCTACCCAGAGCAACTGGTCGAACTGCGCAGCGCGATGCCTCACGCTTGGATTCTCGTTCCAGGCTTCGGCGCTCAAGGCGGCTCGGCCGAGTCGGTGGCCGGTGCGTTTAAGAATGACGGGGCCGGCGCGATCGTCAACAGCTCGCGGGGCATCATTTTCGCCCACGCTCGTACCGAGTACGCTCAGTTCGGCGAGCAGAATTGGCAGCGAGCGGTTGAAGCTGCGACTCGCGACATGATCGAAGCACTCACCGCCGTCATTGCCTAAAACTCGCGGCGGAACACCACTCCTTTCCAAGAGAGACGTTCAAACAAGAGAGACCTTTCCATGACGCCAAATCGAATCGCTGCGTATTTCGTCGCTCTTCTTTTGTGCTCCGCCTCTTCCGCTCTTGGCGAAGACAACGAGCTTACGCCGAAGGAAAAGAAGGCGGGTTGGAAACTGCTCTTCAACGGCAAGGACTTGATGGGTTGGAAGTGCAACAACGGCAAGGAGATTGCAACGCCGGTCGAAAACGGCTCACTCGTTCCTTACAAATCGGGCGGTTATATCGTCATGCACGAAAAACAGTATGACAATTTTGTGCTTAAGTGTGACGTTCGCTGGGAGGACCCGCGGTGCAATTCGGGGATCTTCTTTCGTGTCGAGGACCCCAAGAATCCCGTTCACACGGGGTTCGAGATTCAGGTGATGAGCGGCAGCGGAGTGGGCAAACACCAGTTCGGCGCCATCTACGATCTGGCTGGGACGAGCGAAAACAGGGGCAAGCCGACGGGCCAATGGAATTCGCTTGAAGTCCGCTGCTACGGCCCGTATATCAACGTCAAGTTGAACGGCGAACAGGTCGCTGCGATGAACTGCGACAAGTTCAAGGAGCCGGGACTTTGTCCCGACGGGAAAAAGCACAAGTATAAACTCAACGGTAAACCGCGAGCCGTCAGCGACTTCGCTCGGCAGGGATTCCTCGGTTTCCAAGACCACGGTCACAAAGTTTGGTACAAGAACGTGAAGTTGCTCGAGCTCGAGTTGAAGAAGAAGTAATCTTCTTTCTCGAATTAATTGAATGCAAGAACCATGACCATTTTTAACCGATTCCGACTCGACGGCAAAAGACTATTCATAACCGGCGGCAGCCGTGGACTGGGTCGAGAAATGGCGCTCGCCATTGCTGACGCCGGTGCCGACGTTGTGATGGTTGGGCGCGACGGTGAGAGTCTCGAAACGACGGCGGCGGATATTCGCGCACTTGGCCGTGAGGCCCACACGATTCAAGCCGACATGAGTGATATGTCGGCCTGCGAGGAGACTTGCCATCAGGTGCTTGCTGATCACGGTCCCATCGATATCCTGATCAACAACGTCGGTGGACGGCGCGAAAACATTTCCACCGAGGAAATGTCGCTCGACAAGTGGCGCGAACTAATGGACCTCAATCTGACCAGCGTCTTCGTATGCACGAAGCTGTTTGGTGCCGCCATGATCGAAGCGGGGCAAGGCGGTCGGATCATCAACATTTCGTCGATCAACGCGTTTGTCTCCGGGCGGTTGATTCGAGGAAGACACTACGAAACGGCGAAAGCGGCGATCGTTCAGTTTACGCGAGCAACCGCGGTTGACTGGGCGCCTCACAACATAACGGTCAACTCGATTTGCCCCGGAGGCTTCATGACCGAGCCGAACCAGCGATGGTCAAAACTTCACCCCGAAGTCGTCGCTTCGTTTCGCGAACAAGTGCCGATGGGCGACTATGGTCAGCCCGAAGACTTGGGGCCATTGGCCGTCTATCTGGCGAGCGACGCGTCTCGGTATATGACGGGCGCTGCGCTCGTGATCGATGGTGGTTACACGCTGATCTAGCGGGCTGGCATCGTCTGGGTTCGTTGGCCCGTCAGTGCTGGCAAGCCAGTACACACTAAGTGGGCAGCATATCGGATTCGTTTAACCCGTCGCCGCAGGCAAGGCCGAATGGAGGTTAGGAACATCCAGTAGGGGACGGCTCTTCCCGATTCATTGTTACCCGCACACAAAAAATGACGAATGAGGCTCGGCGTCTAGTCGCCAAAGAGATTGCCAAGCTTGCCGAGTACGGAACCTTCGCCTTGATTCGAGCCGCCTTGGGAGGGCGCGTGCGAGAGGACTCGGTCAGCCAGTCGCGAGAACGGCAAGCTTTGAAGAAGGACCGTTCCTGTTCCCGAGAGCGTCGCCAGGAACAGGCCCTCGCCGCCGAAGAACATCGATTTCAAGTTGCCGGCCCGCTCGATGTCGTAGGTGATTCCCTCGGTAAACGCAACGATACATCCCGTGTCGACTCGAAGCGTTTGATTGTTCAGTTTCTTCGTGGTGATGGTTCCGCCCGCGTGTACGAACGCTTTGCCGTCGCCCGACAGTTTCTGCAAAATGAAACCTTCTCCTCCGAAGAAACCGGCGCCGAGCTTTCGTTGGAATGCGATCGAGATGTTCGTGCCTTGCGCAGCACAAAGGAACGAATCCTTTTGGCACGTCACCGTTCCCCCGATCTGGCCTAAATCGAGCGGCAAGATCTTGCCAGGGAAAGGAGCGGCGAAGGCGACCCGCCGCTTCATGTGACCATCATTGGTGAAGTGGGTCATGAAGATCGATTCACCGGTCAACACCCGTTTCCCGGCGCTAAAGACCTTGCCCATGAAGCCCTGGTTTGGCTCTGAGCCGTCGCCCATTTTGGCTTCGAATCGAATGTCGTCTTCCATGTAGTTCATCGCCCCGGCCTCAGCGACCACGGTCTCGCCCGGATCCAATTCGACCTCGACGATTTGCATGTCGTCGCCAAGAATTTCATAGTCGACGTCGTGGCTTTGCATGGAAGACTCCTGTCGGTGCGGTGACTTGATGAGTCGTCTCGAGGTCCTTCGTTGGCCGAGTTTCGTCGACCGAGTCACTCAACCCAAGATTTCTCATTTCTTGGAGAGCATCAGTTCAACAAGGTTCAACACTTGCTCGCCCTCATTCGTCAGCCAATCAGGCTGTCGCTTTAGGATGTTCTTGCAGCGTTTTAGCAGAAAGTCTCGTCCAAACAAGTCGACGAGCATCTCGAGTGGAAATCCGCTTGTCACGGTTTCTTCTGGGTTGGCGGAAAGCATCGCCGCTGTGGGCGCGACTTGGACCAAGCCTTCGACAAAAAACTCGTCCGACTTGCAGTTCGCCTTCACCCATTTTCGCGATTTAATCCGCCGTCCGAAGTGGTGCCACTTCTGGACGACCTTCATGTAAAGCGGATGCTCCGCCAGCTCGCCGCTTTCGCCCGTTTTTTCAATCCGAGCGACAAGTTTCTTCAAAATCTTGAGCAGTTTGCCTGTGTTCGCTTCGACCGAAGGCACCTCTTTACCGTCGGCAAACAGATCGATTCGATATTCCAATAATTCCAGCAACTCCGCGGTGGCGAGCAGGCTGGCGTCGCTCGAGACCGCTTGTGTCAGCGCCTCGAGTCGCTGTTTCGGCTGCTCAATTCGTTGCAGGCAATCGACCAAGACCGTGACGGCCGAATGCACGGGGCTGATCGTGAAGTGATGTTGCTGGTCGTCCTTGACCGCGGCAATCTGGTCGCCGCGGCGCAGAATGGCTTGGAATAAATTGCGCGCCTGTTCCGGCGTCGCTTGGCTGCCGACGAAATCGCTCGCCTGTTGAAGCAGCTCGCCCACCCAACTCGTGCCCTGCCCTTCTTCGAGCGGTCCGAAGCGTTGCAGCGCTTGAGCGAAAGCGGTGGCGTCGTCCATAAGTGCCACCATGTTTCGCCATTGGCGTTCGGCGGCTTCCCCTGCGGTCAGTCCCAAACGGAAGTAGGCGTCAAAGTTCTTCTCGGAGCAAATTCGCATGTCTTGCTCCCAAATCTCCACATACTCTTCACCTCGCTCCGGGCCATCGAGCGCCCAGGAAACTTTCGGGAACAGCAAACGAACAATCGACTCGACGGCGCCGCGATCGCGGTCCGGAATATCCGACAGCCAGGACGAGTGAAACTTCTTCAGATTCAACCAACCGCGACCTCGATGGTCGCAATGGCCAACGAACGATTCACTAAACGAGCGAATCGCTTGAATCGCCTGCGAGGAAAACGCCATCAAGCAGCAGATGCCGAGCAGATCAGGAAAATAGACCTGCCCTGACGATGTCGGATACGTAAACCTCACGACGTTCAGCAGACGAGTGCAGGCGCGCGGGGTCGCCAGGAAGTGCTTGATGCCGCCTTCAAACAGAATGCGAAAATAGCGCTGCGCCTCGCTGTCCAGCGCGTTCGCCGCTGGGTCAATCGCCGCCAGTTGGCCAACGACCAAGCGTTCCAGAGTCATACGGCCCGGAAGCGGCACGTCGATCTGCAGCTGCACGACCTTCTCGAGGTACGTTCTGCCATCGACGCCCAATTTGTCGCCGATCGCATCGACGACGACTTCGTAATCGAACGACAACACGTACGTCGTATTCGGGAAATCAGCAACGACTCGAACGATCAACAAAAGTTGACTCATTTCACTCGGCGTCAGCCGATCGATGTCGTCCATCATGATCAGCACGCGCCGTTCGGACTTGCTGAAGATGGCGTCGACTTCGTGCCGGATATATTCGATATCGAGCGACTCGACATCGTCCGAAAGACTCTGTTGCCCCGGCTCGGCGATCGCAACCGAGAGGCGGTCGAGTCCGGGCGTTGCTGTGCCGAGCGTGTCTTTGACCGCCGGTCGGCTGATGGCCGCGGCAAGCTGCTGCAGGAACGCCGCCACAAGCCGGTCAGATCCGGAAAACCACCAAGGGTTGAAACGCATCACGAGCGGCGGTTTCTCTGCTACGACGTCGAGTTCGAGAGCAACCAGGTTCAACAAACTGCTCTTGCCGCTTCCCCATGGGCCGGCCAGCGCCAACACGACAGAATCTTCGCCTTCGACCGCTCCGATGGCTTGAGCAAACGAACGGACAAACGCCATTCGATCGAGCCGGTCATAGCCTGCATCAGTGATCGGTGCATCGGGAATCAGGTGTAAGGGGGTCGGTGCGGTTTCGCTCATAGTCTTCGCGTTCTGATCAGGCTCGGACGGCCAGCAACGGCCTGTCGAGCGAGGCTTGGGTTCGTTGCGGAAATTCGGTTCGGTATTCAGTGTCCGCTCCCCATTTTGAAGTCAACCGTTTGGAGCCCCCTAAACTAATGTCTCCTGCCGGTCTCGAACAGCCGCGCAGAATCGAACTCGTCGAGCGGGTGCCAAAATGCGTGTCGTCTCGACTTGTTTTGGCTCGCCGCAACAAGGCGCGACGCTACCCATCGTCTTGTAAGAGCTGTTCGGCAAGCTCCAAGTCAGCCGGTTTGTCGACATCGATTCCGATGCGAGCGTGGTTGGAAATGCAAATCCGAACCTTGGTGCCAAGAGTCTTGCTCATGGCCTCTTCAATCGCCGGAATGTCGTCCCCCTCGCAGCCGATGGCGTTGAGCAGGGCTTGCGGATCCTTTCGAAGCTTTCTCAACTCGACCAACTTCGGCATCGCGGCGAAGACCTTGCTAAAACGCTTGACATAATAAATGGTGCTGCCAGTGTAATTATGCCCGGCGATCGGGATATACGTCCGCTTGGTCGGCAGCCCGGCCTCCTCGAAGCTCGATTTCTCGACGTAATTCAACACAATATCGCAGTCGAGTTCGTCAATCGTGCGGAGCGTGTCGTCGATGATCTCCGGTGTCAGGAAGACAGCGTCGCAAAACGAAATCACGTAACCGTTATGGTTCGACGCCCCGCCGTAAAGCCGGTGCTTGATGTACGTCACCGCGTGCAGGAGATTTTGGACGACGTTGAGACCGGTGAAAATTCGTTTGCGAACGTGGGTCATCGATTCGAGTTCGTCGAGATTGTGGGAGCCGACGACGACGATCTTGTCGACTCGTTCGCTCGCGCGAAACGTGTTGATCACTCGCGAAATCATCGGTATGCCATGAATCGGAATCAACGCCTTCTCGACAAAACCGGTCGTCTCAAACAGTGGCCCTTTCTCTCCGCCGGCCAGTATTATCACATGGTGTTTCTTCATAGTTGATGTTTCTCCATACGAATCGTGAGCGCGTCCAGGCGGTCTCGGTCGACGTGCAGCCCAAGGCCAGGTCTTCCGGCGTCCATAGTAACGCGTCCGCCGCGGCGCATCGGCGGCTCGCCCGTGACAAAGCGACGTCGATGAAGGAGTCGATGCGAGAAGCCTTGGACGTACAAGTGATCGCGATGCAGTGCGGCAAAATGAGCGCCGGCCGTAGCCAGAATTGGCGTCTCGCCCACCATAGCGCCGAATGCGAAACGAAGCTGGTTCTTTCGAGCGAGATCGACGATGCGGGTGTTGAGCCACGGGCCTCCGCATTTGGACAGCCGAATGTTCAGAATGTCGAACGCATTGTGGGCCACAATCTTCTCAGCTGACTTGACGCATATCAGGCTCTCGTCCGCGATTAGCGGCAGCGGCGATCGCTCTCGGAGCCACTGGTAGTCACGGTAATGATCGTCGGTCAGCACGTCGAATCGCTCAAACCCGCCTGCCGAATTTGCACGCGGCTCGGCCGATCTCAGCGGCTCTTCGACCGCCCACACGCCCTCGCCTTGCAATGCCTCGATGTTGCGTATCGCGTCGTCACGACTCCAAGCCGCGTTGGCGTCGGCAAACAGTTTGATTTCGTTTCCGAGGTACCGGTAGATCAAGCGAATTCGTTGAATGTCTTCCGCCGCGCCTACTTTCACTTTGAATCGCTTTAGCCCGAGTGCTCGATAGGCGAGCAGGGTGGCAATGAGTTTCGGTTTGTTGCTAATGCCGATCGATGCTGAGTACTCGAGAGTTTCGAACGAATCGGCACCCATCCATGCCGCACAAGACATGTTGTTCTGTTGGGCGAACAAATCGTGCAATGCGGTGTCGATCGCGCAGCAAGCGCAAGAAGGGAATCCGCCCTCCCATTCCTCGCCAAGCGATTGTCTTTGCTGCATCATCGCCGACGGACTGGTGTCGTCGATGGACGTGCGTTCGATAAGGGAGGCGACATCCGCTAAGACGGTGTCGCACGTCTCGCCGGTGACATAGGTGCGGGGAACCGCTTCTCCGAGACCACTCCGCCCTTCGCTGTCGCTCGCGATGCAAACGACCGCCTCCAAGCCGACGTGCTGCTTCCGCGCGTGGCCGTACCGAAAACGAAACGGGATTCGAACGTGGCGAACCTCAATGTCGATCAACGCGCTGCCTCAGGTGAGCATGCGATAAAGTAACAAGGAAGAGATAAGCACAAGATAGACGCCCAGTGCTCGTTTGACGACGGGTGTCGAAATTCGGTTGGCAAACCAGCTTGCCGCAAACGCAGCGGGAATCGATGAGGCGAGAATCACAGCGGCGTAAGAGATGACGATAGTTTGGCTCAGCCAGTGCGATACGACCCCCGGAATTGCCGCGACGCCCATGATTAAGATCGAGGTCCCGATCGCCGTCTTGGCCTCCATCTTGAACAGCAAGATCAGAGCGGCTCCGATAAACACAGCCCCTCCGCCTCCCATAATCCCCATCAAAAAGCCGGCCCCGCTTCCGAGCAGAATGAGCAGCACGGCATTTGGTTGGCGCACTGGTTTCGTGTCGGTCTGCTGCTTGTCGCTCGGCGAGAACAAGAATTTTGCGCCGATCAGGAAGAGGCAGATGACCATCAGGCCTGTGAGCGATCCTGTTCCAATCTGTTTCGAAAAAAGATGGCCGAGCATTACCGTGGCGATCGCGGGAACAGCAACGAGCATTCCTGCTCTGCGGTCGACATGATCGTGCCGCCAGTACGCTCCAAGCGAGATCGCCGAATTGACGAGCGTGACGGCAAATGTCAATCCAATCACTTGCTCGATCGGAATACCGGCTAGCAAGAGTGCGGAAATCAGGATCGACATTCCCGACGCGCCGGTCAATCCAGTCAGCGCGCCCGTCGCCAAACCGATCAACACTAACACGAAGGGGGAGCAATCCATCTGGTTCGCTTGATTGTTACGGGTGACTTGGAATCGAGGTCGCCTATCCTACCTTCCCAAGTCCTCAAGCGATGCACCCGCGGCGTGCAAATTCAATCCTTTCGTTTCGTCGGAAGGAGGCGCGGGTGCGCGAAGACGGATTGCCATGAGACTTCTCCGCGCTCTTGGTGCCATTATGACCTTAGAACGTCGCCCGCGCCGCCGAACAATTCATCGTCACCTTGGCCGCCGATGAGGCCATCATTTTCGTCGTCATCGGCCCAGTCCTCCATTGCGGCGGCGAGCGCGAGCAAATCGATTTGATATACGGTCGATCCGCCTATCAGCAGGTCGTCGCCCTTGCCGCCCTTGAGTCGATCCTTGCTTGTGCCTCCAATGAGAATGTCGCGACCAGGTCCGCCGCTCAGTTTATCGTTGCCGGCACCGGCTGAAAGAACATCGTCCCCTGCGCGGCCAGTCAATTGGTCTCGCCCGGCGCCGCCAAGCAGCACGTCGTCGCCTCCTCCGCCTCTTAGATGGTCGTCACCATCGCCTCCATGGATGGTCGCTGGAATACCAAGACCGCCATCACTGCCTCCGTCCGACCCTCCGTCCGACCCTCCGTCGCTTTCGCCAATAGCAGCGTGATCGTCTCCCTTGCATAAATGGACCTCGATGCTTTCAACGTCGTCGGTGTCGAAGTAACTGATGTCGGTGCCGCCGTCGCTTCCACCATCCGACCCGCCTTTCACATCGAATCTCGCAATCAATTTGATTTGATCGTCTTCCCCGTCGCTTCCTCCATCTGAGTCGCCATCGCTGGCTCCATCTGCTCCGTCGTGATTCTTAACGGCCACAATGTCCTTGTCGTCTGTTCCGACGATTTGAAGCACGCCGTCGGTCAATCGGGAGCGGGCGATCGATTATCTCAATACGCGTGAAACGCTCTACGTCATCGACGGGTTTGCCGGTTGGGACCCCGACCACCAGATCAAGGTGCGAGTGATTTGTGCGAGACCATACCATGCACTGTTCATGCACAACATGTTGATCCGCCCCGATGGTAAAGAGCTATCTTCCGGAATCGCTGTCGACGGGAGTTTGCATTTAGACGTCGTCGCCGCAGTGAGGACAATAGGAATGCAAGCTGGGCCGCTCGACTCCGCACGCTGGGCACGAGCGGACGATCGGCTCGCCCCAGGATGGCGCGTAGCGGATAAGGAGCAGCGGGCGAACAACGGCGATCATTATCAACAGCGCGAACGGCGACCAGGCGGCGAACGCGACTGCGACTGCGACCATGAACAAGAGGACTGACTTCAAGCCAAACTGAAATCTACTCGCTGTCGATTCTGACATTGGACTCGAGATTCAGTAATCGTGCTTGCTAGCGGAGCCGACAGTTTATCTCCAATCGTATTGCGAGTGAAAAAACTCTGGTTCGAAATGAACTATCGAGCCGTATGGACGCGGCGAGAAAGAAAAATAAGAAAAGGTGCCCCATCGCGGAACTAGTGAAAACTCGCGGGGTTTAGTACGTGAGCGGTTTTCCCAATCCATAACTCGAATCAACTTCAATCAACGCTAGCTCTTAGCTCTTAGCTCTTAGCTCTTAGCTCTTAGCTCTTAGCTCTTAGCTCTTAGCTC
>CAZMNY010000024.1:125816-126197 GCA_964567745.1 uncultured Pirellulaceae bacterium
TTATGAGGTTGACTCAAGGCGCGGTGCAACCCGTTGCCTTTCTGGGAGATCGTATGACCCGTATGACCCGTATGGCCACTTGCGCGGGGATCGCGCTCGTACTGAGCCTGTCTGCCTCGGCTATTTGGATTCGACAGCAGTCCCGCTCTGCACCGGGGCAGTTTCACAAGGCTCTGTTGCTGCGATTGGACGAAGAGGGCATGAAGAATCCTCTTTTTCGAGAGCTAGATGAAGTGCCGATAGAAGACAACGAAGTGGTTTTCGGGATCGTTGTTGACGGCAAAGCGATTGCGTTTCATCGCGAGGTTTTTCTTGAAAATCACATCTTGAACTTCATGACCGAACATCGACCGATCTCGGTTACCTATTGCGATATCGCTA
>CAZMNY010000025.1:0-106606 GCA_964567745.1 uncultured Pirellulaceae bacterium
ATTCTGCCCTTCGGGAGACCATCTTTCAACTTTCAACAATTATTGGGACGCTTCCTGTTGACCAGCTCATTGTTCGCTTGCGAGTCGGGGCCGGACCGATCCCATGCTGCTTCAGAATGTTTGCCACCGTACTTGAGCAAATGGAATAGCCTAGATTGCTCATCGCTCCTTCGATTCGCTTGTAGCCCCAACTTACGTTTTCACGCGCCATACGCAGAACCAGATCTACGATTTTCTTGTCCGTAGCTGGCCGCCCGACCTTCTGATTCGGTTTCGTGAAGGTGTTGAACTCGACTAGTTCCCGATGCCAGCGAAGGATCGTATCGGCTTGGGCCACGGTTGCTATCTTCTTTAGCTGCTGCCGACCAAGCGCCTTTCCTTTGACCGCTAAGAGGCGACGCTGATCATCACTAAGCAAGACTCGCCTGCCACCGATCTTCTCGCGAAGAATCTGATTCTCCAGCTGAAGGTACTCAATTACCTTCTCTTGTTCCTTACGCACGAACTCGCTGAGTGCGGCGAGAACGATCTTCCAAGGTTGAAAGGGAATCGGCATTCACTCAACGTCTGCGATCGGCAAAGAGATGTTAACTCGCTAAGCCGACCGCATATGACATCTTGCGATTTCTTAGCCACAGAACACCTTTTATCAGCAAGGTTGACCGTGGGATGAGTTTTTGGATACTACGGGACGGGATCAACAGGATAAGAAACGCCGCCGATTCACACTCTTTCTTTGTGCCGCAGATCATGCACTCGTCTGAGAGAGAACCGTGGCTGGCTCAAATTGGCTGGCTCAAATTGCGGACTTTCTCATTTCGTCCGCGAACGGCTGAACGACATTCGCCAGATACCAATTTAGTTCATTGTCGCGAAACGATTGAGGATCCCAGGGGCCGCCGAGCATGGTCTTGAGGTTGTCGCCGCAGACGTAAACACAGGCTTGACGCGTTCCGTCGCTCGTGTGGATCGTCTGCTGCTCTCGAACGTAGCTGCCACTCGCGACGTCTTCGAATTGATCGAGTCGCGCAAGTTGAGCGTCGTTGATGTCTCGAAAGAGGAGCCCGTTCACATGACCTTCGGCCGCTCGAATCGCCGGAAACCAGCCTCGGTTGCGCTCGGGAAGTTCGACAGTGAACCTCGAGTAGCCGCGTAGCGTAACAGGCTCGCCCCAAGTGACGACATTGGCAACAATCTCGGCGACTTCGGGGAACATCAAAGTTCCATAAGCGAATAGATCGATTGCCATTTTCTGCTTGCCGAACAAGGGTCTTGAAGCGATTCTGAAAGGGCCCGCCATACGGTGTTTGGCGAGACCGTCAGTGTATCGTTTGTTCTTCTTTCGCGAGAACGGTTTTTTGACAGGATGGGCATGATCTTCAGGATCAAAACTTGCTTCCTAGGGCGTTGCCCCAGGCTATGATGAGGTTGACATTCGGCCAACGGGTGCGGTGATAACGTTGGTCTTTGTTTCGTTCCTTCAGCCTTCGTTATTCCTTGTTCGATGTTCGATATTCCCTTTCCTTCTTATCCTGTCGATCACGCCGATCCTGTCCCTTGCCTTCCGTTCGCTAATCTTCCAATTCGGGAATGGGGTCATCGGCACCGACATCTTGTCCTTCCCAGTTCACTTTGCCGTCGCGGTAAATGAGGATGCGATGTTTGCTGCCGGGTAGCGGCTGAGCGCTCGTTTTGGGCATCCACGCTCGATGTTGTTTGAGCACGCTGGCGAGTTTTGGATCGTCGGCGATGTTCTTCCATTCGTTGGGGTCCGCCTTCATATCATACAGCTCTTCGCTGCCGTCGGCGTAGTGAATGTATCGATACTGCTCCGATCGGACTCCGTGATTGTCGTGGTTATGTGTCGTGATCGCCGGCCACTCGCGCTCGGCGTTCGGGTCCTTTAATTGAGGCAGCAGACTGTGTCCTTCGAGTCCTTTCTTTTGCGGCAGGCCGCAGAGTGCGTTGAGCGTGGGATAAATGTCGAGTAGCTCTGCAGGTTTTGAGCAGAGTCCCTTTCCGTTTGCGACACCTGGTCCAGCGAATACGAGCGGTACGCGGGTCGAACGATCCCAGAGTGAGTTCTTTCCAGTGATCAACTTCTCGCCCAAGTGCCAGCCGTGGTCGGACCAGAGCACAACGATCGTATTGTCATCGAGTCCGTTTGCCTCGAGCGCTCCGAGCACGCGACCGACTTGGCTGTCGACAAAACTTGTGCAAGCCAAGTACGAACGAACCAGATTCTTCCACTGCTTCGCCTCTTGGAGAAATTTGTAACGCGGCTCGGGAAGTCGCCAATGCATGTACCAAGAGAAACGCGGCGTGTCGTCGCGATCCATCGGGTCGAGCGGAGGCAAGATTAAGTCGTTTTCCGGATAGAGATCGAACCACTCTTGCGTTGCGTAACATGGGACGTGCGGCAGGAAGAAGCCGACCGAAAGAAAGAACGGCTCTTGCGGCTTCTTGTTGAGTTCGTCGACGGCCCAACTAGCAACTTTCCAATCGCCCTTTTTTACGTCCGAATGGGGAAAGACGCCCCAATCGACAAGCGGGTGTTTAGCTGGCGTTTCGACGAGCTTCTGTTTGGGCCGCACGCCGACACCTGCCGGCGGACCGAGTACTTGGAATTCGTTATCTCGTTTCCTTCGCCCGTTGCCGCCGTGGTAGATCTTGCCGGTCGAGTAGGTTCGGTATCCATGGCGGTGCAGGTACTGCGGAAGCGTCTCGAGCTTGTTCCATTTTTCGGTGTCGCGGATCCACGGCGCAAGCCCGTAAACGCCGGTCGTCGACGGCCGCAATCCCGTCATCAAACTCGTTCGAGAGGAGTTGCAGAGCGGCGATTGGCAATGGGCGTTCGTAAACCCAACTCCTCGAGCCGCCAACGCGTCGATATGGGGCGTCTTGATTTGCGGGTGGCCTTTGAGATACCCGATCCAATCGTTCTGATCATCGATCGCGATGAACAGGATGTTTGGCTTCTCGGCGGCGAATGCCTGCGGGATGAAGCCAACGAACAGAATGATGAGAAGCAAAAAGGCGGCCCATCGCGGACGGTCTTGAGTCATGTGGCCCTTGATCATTGTTTTCCGGCTCGCGCTAAGGTGGTTTCGCATGGCGACGATCTGAACCACAATGTTAGGCGACAATAACTGCGCGCGGCAAGACACATCCTGTCCAAAACAAAAACGCGAAAAAGAGACAGGATTCACATGATCGACAGGATAAGAACGGACGGAAAGAAGGAAAGGAAGAAGCGAATATCGAATATCGAACAAGGAATGACGAAGGCTGAAGGAACGAAACAAAGATAAACGTCATAGACGCACCCGTTTGCCGAAAGCCAACCTCAACGTAGCCTGGGGCAACGCCCTAGGAAACATGAGAACGCCGCTCTGCTGTCTTCATCCTGTCAATCAACGATCATCCTGTCCAAAACAAGAACGCAAAAAATGCAAAATCTCAATTCAACACGCCTCAGCGCGGTCGCCATATTGGCTTGTCTTAACGCGGCTGTCTTTACGCCGTCGGCCGGCGCGGACGAGCCGTTTCGGTTCAAGTCGGGGCAACGCGTTTTGTTCCTCGGCGATTCGATAACGCACGCGGGTGGTTACGTGGCCGAATTGGAATCGCGGTTGAGAACGGTCGACCCAGACGGCGAGTATGAACTTATCAACTTGGGTTTGCCGAGCGAAACGTGCAGCGGGCTCTCCGAACCCGCTCATCCCTTTCCTCGTCCCAATGTTCACGAGCGGTTGGCCCGCGCGCTCGACAAGATCAAGCCGGATGTCGTTTTCGTTTGTTACGGCATGAACGACGGCATCTATCATCCGTTTAGCGAGTCGCGATTTGCCGCGTATCAAAAGGGGATTGACAAGCTGGCGTCAGATATCCGAGCGACCGGCGCGACGTTGATTCTGCTTACGCCGCCGCCGTTCGACCCGGCACCGCTGCGAAAGAAGGGAAAGCTGCAGCCAGTCGATTCGGACAAGTTTGCTTGGTTTCAAATCTACGAAGACTACGATTCCGTTATGGCTCGATACGCCAAGTGGGTCATGACTCGCGGAAAGAAAGATGCGGCGAGTGTGATCGATTTGCATACGCCCGTTAATAATGCGGTTGCTAAACGGCGCGAGGAGGAACCCGAGTTCACGATGTCGGGCGACGGCGTTCATCTCGATGGCGTCGGGCATTTACTGTTGGCTGACGTCATCTGGAAGTCTTTGGGATACGCAACCGTCGAACCAAGCAAGCCGTTGCGACGCGCCGTGGCCCAGCGAGGCAAGATCATGCACGACGCCTGGCTCAGCCATGTTGGCCACAAACGCCCGGGAGTCAAAGCCGGGTTGCCGATCGAGCAAGCCAAGAAAGCCGCTGCCGAAATCAAGCTGCCACACTAACGAGTCGCTTGAATCGATTTGGGCGTCATCCGTAAACGCCGCTTGAATGTAAACGCGAAAAGGAAGTTGACGTGGCGAGGGATTTGAATGAGTGAAGATGAATCCAAGGCCGAGGTGGAGCAACGTAAGCAGCAACGGCTTGCGCTTGCTAGCCAGTACGAGCAAGAAGCGGAAGCGAGCTTGCGCAATAGCGGGCTGATTGTACTCATTCGCGGCGGGCTATTTTTCGCCATGGCGATCTCGGGTCTGCTCGGTGCAATCCTGATCGGAGCAGGGCCGTTGGGATTCTCGATTGCGGGAATCACGTTCGTCGCCTTGGTGGCCGTCGTTATCTACCACGAGCGAATGCAGCGCAAAGCGCGTGAGTTGGAGATGCGGGCTGAGATACAGCGTCAAAGCGTCGCTCGCATGGAACGTGACTGGAAGAAACTGCCGCAGTGGCAAATCAAGTCACCCGATTCGTTCCGGGCTGTGGCTCAAGACTTGGATCTGTTCGGCCCGGTGTCGTTGTTCCGCTGGTTGTGTCGAGCGAACACGCCGAGCGGCGTCCGCACGATTCGCGATTGGATTGTGAACCCCGCCGACCCAGACGAGATTCGCTCCCGCCAGGTTGCTGTTGAGCGTTTGCGCGATGAAACCGACATGCGCGATGAATTGGCTGTCAAAGGTCACTTGCTATCGTTCTGTCTGAGTGATCCCGATCAGTTTCTCAAATGGCTCGAAGGCGATGGCTGGTTCAACGGCCGGCGTTGGATGTTGACGCTCGCTCGAATTCTATCGATCACGTTTTTGGTATTGGTCTTCTTGTTCGTCACATCGATCGGGCCTCGGCAATGGATCGGCGGCGCGGCGATGATTGTGGTTGTGATCAACGTTGTGCTCAGTGTGTCATTCACCGGCTCGATGCACGACATGTTCTTTCGAGTCACAACGCCGTCTGGTGAAATGCAGTTGTACCGAGACTTGTTCGGATTAGTGAAGCTGCTGCCGGACGATGAGGTTCGGCTAAAACAATTGAAGGACGTCGTGCTCGATTCGCAACACGGCGCCGATCGTCAATTGGGCGCGTTGCACCGCATCATGAACCTCGCCAACATTCGCCGAGCTGGATTGTTTGGAGCGGTCTACCTTCTGTTGCAGATTACGGTCCTTTGGGACTTTCACGTGATGGGTTTGCTCGAACGATGGCGAGTGCAGATTCGCGACGACGCTCGACACTGGTTTGAGGCGCTGGGCGAGCTCGAGGCGCTGATGTCGTTGGCCGCGGCTGCTCACGATCATCCCGAGTGGTCGTTCCCATCGGTCGATGCCTCGACGGTCGAATTGTCGGCTCGGCAAATTGGCCACCCGCTGTTGTCGCCCGAGTCGTGTGTGCGAAATGATGTTTCGGTGGGCCCGCAAGGCTCGCTGTTGCTCGTCACCGGATCCAACATGTCGGGCAAGAGTACCTTGCTACGTTCGCTCGGGTTAAACGCGGTGTTGGCCCACGCGGGCGGCGCGGTTTGCGCTGCGGAGTACTCCGGCCCGCCGCTTGTTGTGGCGACGAGCATGCGAATTGTCGATTCGTTGGACGATGGCGTCTCGTTCTTCATGGCCGAGCTGAAGCGGTTAAAAGAGATCGTCGATCAGGCCGACAGTTTTCGCGACGATCGAGGTCCGATGTTGCTCTACCTGCTGGACGAAATTCTGCAGGGGACGAATTCAGCTGAGCGCAGAATCGCTGTCGCTCAAGTTGCCTCGCACCTGCTGGCGCGACGAGCGATAGGAGCGATCTCGACGCACGACTTGGAATTGGGTGAGGACCCGATGCTGAAGGATGCCTGCCGGCCCGTCCATTTCCGCGAGACGTTCAGCAAGGAAGACGGGAAGCGAAAAATGACATTCGACTATCAGATCCGCAAGGGCGTGGCGCCGACGACCAACGCCCTTGCTCTGCTCGAACTCGTCGGGCTACGAGAAGCCTAGCGACGGACGGCGAAGACCTCCCAAAACTCACGATTTGGCGAAACCAGGCAATGCTTGGCGAGGTAGAATGACAGTCGCGGCAGCTACATCGCTGCGAACACTTTGCGATGCCCAGCAGGCCAGTTACGATAGATCCTGCCATTCGCGTTCTCGCTTCGCTCTTTTCTCGTCATTTTCTAGAGGTGTCTCTAATGCATCGGCGATCGTTGCTAGTTGTCTTGTTGTTGTCCGTGGCGTTTGTTCGGCCAACGTGGGCTGATGATGAAAAACCGGGGTCGCTGGCGGTCTTTGCGATTGGCGGAGTCTCTGAGAGTTCGTCGGCCGGCGGGTTTCCGTTTGGCGGCGGCGGGGGCGAATCGCTCCGCGGTCTGATCGGACGCATTCACAAGGCGGCCGCTGACAAGGAGATCAAGGGCGTCGTCATCCTGACAGGATCGCCCTCGATCGGGATTGGCCAGTTGGAGGAACTGCGGCAGGCGCTCAATAAAGTGACGGCGGCGGGCAAGAAAATCCACGTTCACAGCACCAGCCTCGATATCGATGGCTATACGCTGGGCGCGACCGGCCGTATCTGTGTGACGCCGACCGGTGACGTTTCGATTGCAGGCATCTACGGCGAGCGACTCTACTTGCGCGGGCTGCTCGACTTGATCGGCGTTCATCCGCAATTCTTGGCGTGCGGCGATTACAAGAGCGCGTCGGAGACGTACATGCGGCACGGTCCGAGCGACGCGGCCAAAGAAAACCAAGACTGGCTCTACGACGGAATTTTTGAAACTTACATTCGCCTGATCGCAGAAGGTCGAAAAGCGAAGGCGGACGATGTCCGTAAGTGGATCGATGAAGGCCATTACTCGGCGGAATCGGCAAAGAAAGCCGGAATCATCGACGACGTGTTGGATCGCCGCGAGTTCGTCAAGTCGCTGCAGAAGACCTACGGCGAGAAGGTCGTCTTCGACAAAAGCTATGGAAAAAAGAAAGCCAACGACATCGACCTCTCGACTCCGTTTGGCTTGATGAAGTTTTACACTGATCTGCTTTCTGGCGGTGCGAAAACGAAAGCGTCGACGAAACCGGCCATCGCCATCATCCACGTGGACGGCGGCATCCAGCTCGGCGACGCTGCGGCCAACCCGTTTTCGTTGACGCCCGGTTCCGGCGCATTCAGCACGCCGCTCAGCAAATCGCTCTACAAAGCGGCCGATGCTGAGACGGTCAAAGGAGTGCTACTTCGAGTGGATTCGCCCGGCGGATCGGCGTTGGCCAGCGAAATTATTCTCAGAGCATGTCGAGAGGTCGCCTCGAAGAAGCCGCTCATTGTTTCGATGGGCAACGTTGCTGGCAGCGGCGGCTACTACGTCGCGATGGCGTCGAACACGATTTACGCTGACGAATCGACGATCACTGGATCGATCGGAGTCGTGGGCGGCAAGTTGGCGACAGCCGATATGTTCCGCCGAGTGGGCGTGCATTTCGAGCCGGTTCGCCGAGGCAAGAACGCGGGACTGATGGCCTCCGGAGCCGCCATGTCTCGAGAAGATGCTGCGAAAATGCAAGCGATGATGGACGACGTCTATGAGACGTTTAAAGGCCATGTGATTGAGAATCGCGGTAAGAAGCTGAAGAAGCCGATCGACGAATTGGCGGGCGGACGAGTGTTCACGGGCAAGCAAGCCCTGGATCTAGGCCTCGTCGACAAGATCGGCACGCTGCAAGACGCCCTGGCTCAAGTGGCGACGGAAGCCAAAGTCGGCGACGACTATCGCGTCGTGGTCTTGCCCAAGAGCAAGAGCTTTCTCGATATCTTGCTCGGCGACTCGAGCGATGACGACAAGAATCCGCACGACATCGACATTTCGCCGACCGACTTTTCGCGTGGCGGGCGAGTCGACTTGATGAAGGCCGCGTTGCCTTATCTTGAGCATTTGGATCCGCGCAGATCCGCCGCAGTCGGGCGGGCGATCATGCAACTGATGGTCCTGCAAAAGGAAGGTGTGTCGCTCACCATGCCCGAGCTGATTCACTAAAGTCGCCGCTAGTCGCCTTTCGCTCCGCGAACGTGGCGCTACTTTCAGGGAGGCGGTGTGGGGCCTCGAAGGCTCGTTGTTTCAACGGTATGTCGCCAACGTTTTGGGTGAGAGCGCCGGGATTCGGCGTCTGCCTAGTACAGCGTCAACACTAAGAATTAGGATCCCAGTGTTTGTATCGTACGCCGCCAAGTCAAGTTACGCCGAAGCCAACCCCCATTTTTAGAGTTGACGCGGCACTAGTCCTTCTTCTTGTTCTTGCGGTTGCGCGGCGCGGACTTTTTCATGCCCTTGTCGAACGGCGCGTTCTCCGCGCTCGTTTTAGGAAGCCACTTGGCGAGTCCGGCTTTGACCTGGGCGAAACTCGGATCGCTGGCCAAGTTTTTCCATTCCATTTCGTCGTTGTCGTGATCGTAGAGTTCTTCGGAGCCGTCTTGATAGCGAATGTATCGGAACCGTTCACTTCGCACGGCGTGATTGTCGCGCCCGTGTGTTGTGATCGCCGGTCGCTGCCAGTCCGCCTCGGGATCCTTGAGTAGGCTCGTCATCGATCGACCGTCGAGATGTTCGCCGATGGGCAGTCCGCAAAGATCGGCAAGCGTTGGATAGATGTCCATGAAGTCGACTGTGCGATAGCAGTGTGAGTCGGAGCGAGTCACTCCGGGCGCCACGATCATTAGGGGCGCGCGGGCCGCTTCTTCCCACAAGGAAAACTTGCGCCAGTGTTGCTTTTCGCCAAGGTGCCAACCGTGGTCGCCCCAGAGCACAATGATGGTGTTCTTTGCGTAGGCGCTGTCATCGAGCGCTTTGAGTACTCGGCCAATTTGAGCGTCGGCGAAAACGATGCTTGCCAGGTAGGCTTGGACGGCGTGCTTCCAATTGTCGGTCTTTAAAATGTTCGCATGGTCTCCCTGCGGTTGGGCCATGCGTTTTCCCGCGTCGGGAATATCGGACAGGTCATCGCTGGTCGTCTTGGGGAGTTGGATCTTTTCGAGCGGAAAAAGGTCGTAGTATTTACGCGGCACTTGCCATGGCATGTGGGGGCGAAAAATACCGCATGCAAGAAAGAACGGCTTGTCGTGATCTTTCGCGAGAAACTTCGTCGCCCAGGTTGCGACCTGATAGTCGTTCATCTTCTTGTCGGCAACATCGAGCGCGCCCCAAATGATCCCGCCGGCCCTGCTTTTCGGATCTTTAAGAACTTGGCTTGTCGGTTTCGGGTCGGCTTTCTTTTTGAAGTAATCGTCCCACGACGCCGCGTCTGGATATCGGCCGTGAAAGATCTTTCCTCCGCCAACGACGTGATAGCCGTGCCGGCGAAAGAGTTGAGGCAACGTGACGGCTTGCGGCATGGCTGTCCGCCACGGCTGCGGATTGAGATAGACTCCTGAATTCCATGGTCGAATTCCCGTCAGCAATGCCGCTCGAGACGGATTGCAAGCCGGCGCGGCGCAATAGGATCGGTGGAACAAGACGCCGCGTTTGGCCAACCCATCGATATGCGGCGACTGTCCTTGCGGGTGTCCGTCCAGACAACTGATCCAGTCATTGAGATCGTCGACTGCAAGGAACAAGACGTTCGGCCGTTGGTCGTCAGCGGATGCGACCGAACAAGGGATCACGACGCAGCAAAGTAGAAACAGCAATGAACGAATCATCGTTGGGCCTCATTTGGATTTCGATCTACGAACCGTTCTATCGTAGCCGAACGCCAACGAGTGCACACACGCGCGGCGGTTGTGAACGCAGTGCCGACAATCGGCGGCTATTCCGCCGTCTTAGCGCAACGAGGTTCCACCAGAAACCTGACGTTCACGGCCAGATCGTCGTGATCGACTGGCTTAAACATGATGTCGTCTGCTCCCGCATTCAATGCGCTGGCGGCAAGCGTCGGATCGATGACGCCGGTGACGAGCACGATGATGGGTCGTTCTTCGTTGCGGCAGAGTTCGATCACCAGGCGATGACCGTTGAGTCAAGGCATTCGGAAATCGCTGACGACAACATCGAACTTGTGTTGCGCGAGCAACTGCTGCGCTTCAACTCCATTACTCGCCTGCATGCAAACGAATCCGCGTTGGCTGAGTGCTCTTGTCGTCAGGTCGCGAACTGCAGATTCGTCATCCACACGAGTCGGAATACTTCTTGAGCTCGGCGCATTTCCAAATCACTGCTTTCTGCGGGCGGTAGAGATAGGCCTTCATTTTTGAGGCCAACGTCGTGTATGACTTGGCCTTCTTGTACAGAGCAGGCAGTTCGCCGAAGACAGCGCTCTCATCGGGCCGGCGTTCGTAATGGAGCGATTCCTCGATCGCTTCCGAGTTGTCCCAGACGGCATTGATTTCTTCGTCGTAGAGAGCCGCCGTGAAGCTGGCCTCACGTCGGGTATCCACCTTGTATGTGGTGCGTGAATAGTGGAGACGGCATTCGCCCAGGACGGCGGGGCGATAGACAAGCTTGCTTTGAGCCGATGGATCTCGCAGAGGCGTGACGAAACGTTGGTCGACGGACTTAGGAAGCACTGGTCGGCCAATCGGGTTCGGCGCGCTCGCCTTCGCGGCTTGCTGCGCGGCGGCGGTTGGAATTAGCCCGCTGGGGTCGAGCGGCGCAGCCTTGAATGCGGCAGCCGCGGGGGCGAATCCGCTGTCGGCCGCCCTGCCCCTCCGTTGCCGCCTTCTTCTTGTCAGCCATCAGCTTGCTTATTTGCACGCGCGTCAACGGCCCGCGCAAGTAACTCATCGCCCAACGCGTGTGAAAGATTGCCGGCTTGTCTTCATGCGCATTGCTCATCATAAAAACGCGTTTGCCCAAGGATGACAGGATCGATTCAATTCGACCTCGATCGAATGTTGCTCCCGATTGACTCGAGGTACCCTCTAAGCCGTCGAGCACTCGAGCCTTGTCACGCTCGGTCTGCAGCCGACCCAGAAACCAAGTGCCCGTGTTCGAGAGCCCTTTGTAGTCAGGTTGCCGATGTCGCCCTGGGGGTCGATCACAATCGACGGCACTCCGTCCATCGCCGCTTCTTCCAGCAGATCGATGCAGAGTCCCGTCTTGCCGCTGCCGGTCATCCCGACGCAGACGGCGTGGGTTATCAGATCCTTGGAATCGTAGAGCAGAGTGTTGTTGGTCAACGACCCTGCATCCAAATCGTATTCCCTGCCCAAATAGAACGCGCCACGCTTCTCGTAGTCGTTGTTCATTGTCCGCAGCACTACTCACTATCAAGATCAATTGGGCCAGCGAGGGTCGGAACGAGCCAGCAAGAAGTCTCAGCCGAATCTAGAGGGTATCAAATCGCCGAATCCTGAGAAAGCGATTCGTCGCGCCCGTGCTTTACGCCGGAACTCGTCGTAGAATAGACAGCGATGGTGCTAGCCAGAAATCCGTCTCTCAGTGAATGCGACAGGTCCCGCCGTCACGATGTATCGTGTCTAATTTCGCTTCCGTTCGCACTGATGCGATTCTAGCACTCGCTGACCCCTTGGATTATCAACTTGGATTATCAACTGGAGGAATTGCATATGTCGCGGCTCGCGTTGTCTCTTGTTTTCGTTTTGTTGGCGGCCACTGCTCAGGCCGAGGTTGATACAAAGGCGATCGATGTCAAAGTTGAGCCGGCGTTTCCCAATCTGCGCATTGATCGTCCCATCGTGGTGACGCATGCGAACGACAAATCGAATCGCGTTTTTGTCGCTGGACAGCGAGGCAAGATTCACGTCTTCGCCAATGACCAAGACGTCAAGAAGACCAAGATCTTCATCGATATCTCAGATCGAGTTGTTTACAAGGATCGGGAGAACGAAGAGGGTCTGCTCGGTTTTGCTTTCCATCCGCGGTATTCAGAGACTGGCGAGTTCTTCGTCTACTACACGTCGACCGTCGCGCCGCATACCTCGGTCGTCTCTCGTTTTCGAGTCTCCAAGGACGACCCGAACAAAGCCGATCCCAATTTCGAGGAAGAACTGTTGCGTCTGAAGCAGCCGTTCTGGAATCACAATGGCGGCACGCTGGCCTTCGGACACGACGGCTATTTGTATATCGGCTTGGGCGACGGCGGCAAAGCCGATGATCCTCTGCAAGCCGGCCAAGACCTATCGAACTGGTTCGGCGCCATTCTGCGAATCGATGTCGATCGAAAACAAAAGGGTAAGAACTACGCCATTCCGAAAGACAACCCGTTTATCAAACGTAAGGGCGCCAAGCCGGAAATCTACGCATACGGAGTGCGCAACATTTGGCGGTTGTCGTTTGATCGCGAGACCGGCGTCTGTTGGGCGGGAGACGTCGGGCAAAACCTGTGGGAGGAGATCAACATCATCGTCAAGGGCGGCAACTACGGTTGGAGCGTGCGCGAGGCAAAGCACCCCTTCGGCAAGAAGGGTTCGGGACCCAGGCCCGGTTTGATCGACCCCATCTGGGAGTACAATCACAACGTAGGCAAATCGATCACCGGCGGCGTTGTCTATCGTGGAAAACGAATACCGCAACTCGTCGGACATTACATCTACGCCGACTACGTTTCCGGCAAGATCTGGGCGCTGCACTACGACATGAAGGCTCGCAAAGTGACGGCGAACCGAGAGATCAAAAGCGAAATGCTCCCCGTTATCACCTTTGGCGAAGACGAACAGGGCGAAGTCTATTTCACCACGTCATTGAGCGGCGGTCGACTCTATCGCTTCGCCCAAGACAAATAGCGGCGCCGTCTAACCAACACGTTTGACCTGGATGTGACATTTTGAGAAGGATTTTACGATGAGTGCAGAAGGCAGGATTGCGGAACTGAATTTGGACTTACCTCCCGCTCCGAAACCGGCTGGCGTCTACAAGCCGGTCGTGGTCAGTGGCAACATGGCGTACGTGTCCGGCCATGGACCGTTGCTCAACGACGGAACTTTAATGGCGGGCCGAGTCGGAAGCGAAGTCGACCAACAAGCGGGTTACGACGCCGCGCGTCAAACCGGCCTCGCAATACTCGCCACCCTGCGCGCCGAGTTTGGTTCGCTCGACAAAGTCAAACGGCTTGTCAAGTCGCTCGGAATGGTCAACTCAACACCCGACTTCAAGGAACATCCGGCGGTCATCAACGGCTATAGCGAATTGATGGGCGAAGTGTTCGGCGAGGAAAATGGGATCGCGGCTCGAAGCGCTATCGGCATGGGATCCCTGCCTGGCAACATCAGTGTCGAGATCGAAGCGATCTTCGAAGTCGAAGCCGACTGAAGCGACTGAGACTCGTTACGCCCAGCGGAATGGTGCAGCTCAGACTTGTTTACGTGAGACGGCGATGCGGCGGCGAGCGGGGTCGACGTCGAGGACTTTGACTCGAACGACATCGCCGACCGAAACGATGTCGCTGGGCGCTCGAACAAATTCGTTCGCCAGTTCGGAAACGTGTATCAGGCCGTCCTGGTGTACGCCGAGATCGATAAACGCGCCAAATTTGGTGACGTTTGTGATCACGCCCTCAAGAATCATTCCCGATTTGAGGTCGCTGATTTCATTGACGTTCTCGGCGAATCGAGCGACCTTGAATTCGCTGCGCGGATCGCGGCCCGGTTTGGCTAGTTCGGCGATGATGTCTTGCACGGTGGGCAACCCGATCTTCTCATCGACAAATTCCTCCGCGTTGAGCTTGGCGGCGAGCCCCGAGTTGCCGACCAGCTCGCCTGTGGAGGTGCCGAGATGACCCGCCATTCTTTCGACCACGCGATAGCTTTCAGGATGGACAGCGGAATTGTCGAGTGGTTGTTGGCCTTCTCGGATCCGCAAGAATCCCGCTGCCTGTTCGAAGGCCTTGCGACCTAGCTTGGGCACGTCGAGAAGGCGTTTTCGCGAAACGAAACGCCCTTGCTGATCGCGGTGTTCGACGATGCGTTCCGCCAGTTTGGGTCCGATTCCGGCGACGTGTGCGAGCAGAGAACTGCTGGCGGTGTTGAGATCGACGCCGACCGAGTTAACGCACGATTGCACTTCTCGATCGAGTCCTCGGCGAAGGAGCGTTTGATTCACATCGTGTTGGTACTGGCCGACGCCGATCGACTTGGGATCGATCTTCACCAACTCGGCAAGCGGATCTTGCAGTCGATGGGCGATGCTAATGGCCCCGCGCACGGTTAGATCTAAATTGGGATACTCGCGGGCGGCGAGCTCGCTTGCCGAATAGATCGACGCGCCGGATTCGCTGACCATCACCTTGGTCGGTGTCTGATTGCTCTCGTCGCCTTGGCCAATTTGCTTGAGCAGATCGCTCACGAACGCATCGGTTTCGCGAGAGGCCGTACCGTTGCCTATGGCAATGAGTTGAACGCCGTGTCGTTCGATCAATTGGCAAAGCGCCGACGAGGCGCCATCGGCATCGTTGCGCGGCGGAGTCGGATAGATCGTGCAGCTCTCAAGAAATTTCCCCGTCCCGTCGACCACCGCCACTTTGCATCCAGTACGGAAGCCGGGGTCGATGCCCATGGTCACTCGCGGGCCGGCCGGAGCGGCCAACAGCAAATCGCGTAGGTTCTGATTGAAGACCAGAATCGCCTCGTCATCGGCTTGCTCCTTCAGCCTCTGCAACGTTGCGGATTCGGTCGCCGGCATCAGCAGTCGTCGGTAACAGTCATCAACGCTGGCGAGCAACTCCCTATGAAACTCGAACTGGCGGTTCGGCACCAGTCGCTGCATGAGTTTCCGCAGCACGAACTCGTCGTCAAGTTCAACACCGACTCGCAACAGGCCGTTCGCCTCGCCTCGCTTCATTGCCAGAAGACGGTGCGATGGCACTCGTTTGACCGGCTCGTGATGATCGAAGTACATCTCGAACTTAGCGGCTTCCTCCTTCTTGCCGCGTTTGACTTTCGAGTGAACGCGGCCGAATCCATTGGCTTGTTGACCGAGCCACTGTCGAATATCGATGTCCTCGGACCACTGTTCGGCGACGATATCGCAGGCACCTTGCAAAGCGGCCTGCTCATCGGGAACATCGTTCTCGGAATTGATGAACGGCTTGATGGTGGCGGAGCGAGATTGTCCCAGCGGTTTCTGATTTTGCAGTAAGTCGGCCAACGGTTGCAGACCGCGTTCTCGAGCGGTCGCGGCGCGTGTCTTGCGTTTCGGCTTGAAGGGCAGATAGAGATCCTCCAAAACTTGTTTGTCGCAGCACTGATCGATTTGCGTTTGAAGATCGGTCGTCAGTTGCCCCTGTTGCTCGATGGTCTTCAAGATTGTGGCCTTCCGCTTGGCCAACTCATGAGCCTTCGCGAGGCCATCTTCGATTTGCCGCAACGCGGTTTCGTCGAGTCCGCCGGTCGCTTCCTTACGGTAGCGAGCGATAAAGGGAAGCGTGTTGCCGTCCTCGAGCAATTCGATCGCCGCTCGCACTTGCCGCTCGGGCAATCCGGTCGACTCGACGATCTGCTGAACAGTCCGGTCAATGTTGAAACAACTGGAAGTCTGGCTTGCCAATTCTGCGTGTCCTCTTCGTTCCTGAATCATTCGAAGAGGTTTTACCATGCGGCGGCATCAAGCCCAACATCCCGATTTCGTTCTGCGAGTTCGCTGAGAAGTGCGGTCGACGATCCAATCCTTGATGCGAAGTAGCGAGCCGCGACCGCGAGCGTAGTGGCGGTAGTGATAGACCGGAGTGAACTCGGTCGCCCACCGTTTCTTGACGTTTGGAGAATCGGGTCCGAGGTCGAAGAGCGAATCGCCTCGCTCGCAGCTGTCTTGCAGCATCGAAGTCCAGAGGACGGATCCCGCTCCCGACTTGGCGAATGCGGGATCGAAGCCGGTTCGAAGACCGTAAACTCGCCCGGCGAAGTGGTAGTTGTAAGCGAACGCCAACGGGCGCTCGTCGAGTCGCAAGACGGCCATGTCGACTGCGCCGGCTCGCAATGCCGCCTCATGACTCTCTCGAAAAAAGGGCGCTACCTTGTCGTGAGATAGAGTTGTGCCGTCCTGCGAATTCCCTTGCCAGCTGCGACGAGCGAGGTCGACGCACTCGTCGAATGGGTCCGCGCCGACAGGCACCTCTGAGTTGGCGGGCGGTGGACGAAACCGCTCGAATCTAAGCTCCCCTTTTTCGGCCAATCGGCGCTCAACGCGTCGCAATTCACAACGGCGTTTCGAACTCAAGGCGGTCGAGTACTTTTCCCATCCGCCGTCGAGATTGACGGTAGCCGTTCGCTTCCAAACTCGCTCGACGCAGCCGAGCCCGGCCAAGCTCATCGTCGTTTGTGTCCGCCCGTGATCCACGTTACGGCGGTCCACCCACCTCAGGTCGACCGCGTCCCAATCACGAGGCGTTTCCGCGATGTGGCGCAGTCCCGTCGTTAGCGTCGCCGTCGGGTTGGGGCCGATCGGACCGAAACACGTTCCCCAGTCATGTAATGGGTACGTCAGAATCCGGCAACTTCCAACTCGGGTTGGCTCGCTTCGAACAACCAATGGCATGATGCCGATCGGCGATCCGCGACTGACAATCATCAACACGCGCAGTTGCTGTTCATCGCCAAAATGTTTCCAGTAACATTCCAGCCAATCGAGTGATTGAAAGAACGATCCGTGTCGCGTCTGCGGCAACAATAGCTGCCAAGCGAGATGGAACTCGCGCAAGCGAGCCGGGTCATTTATTTCGACGACGCGCGGCATTGACGACTCGAATGAGTTGAGAAGGGAGTGGGGCCGTGGGCGTAGCCAACGCGCAGACCACCAACTCAAACGTATGCCAATATCACTCGACAAGTAAGCCAAATCGTGAACGAAAAACGCCGTCAGCGTGTCTGGCGTCGCGATTGGTTCGATTAGTCAATCTGGTAAAGGCCAATGGTTCACGTATTGAGTCGAAGTGGCAAACGACAGAGGACCAGAGGAGATTCTGCGATGAGGCATTTTCGCAACATCCTGTCATTGGGAAATGGAGTCGAGGCAAGCAACGTGGCTGGGGCATCCTGCCGCAGTGATCGTTTCCGCATCGCAAACCATCCGGCCGCACGCCTCGCGCACCTGTTGGCCAACGGCCTACCTCAACGTAGCCTACAGGCAACGCCCTAGGACTTTGAGCTAACCGCGCCGACCGGCGCGTCCAAGTTCCTCAGCCCGCTCTCTCGCCCACTGCGGCTGGAAGGCCCAGCCACAGCCTCGCCGCAGTTGTTTAACCCGCCGCCGCAGGCAAGGCCGCGGCTAAAAGCCTGGAAGCTCGTCGATCGTTTGTTGACCGTCGCTCGGGATTATTCAATAGTAGACTAACGCGTTGCGGCCCAGTGCGAGCCGCGCGAATAGTGGATAGATCGATGACAGGAATTACCGAGTGCCCGACCGCGACTTGAAACTCTCTGGCGTTATTCCACCAATGGCGACTCCCTTGGATAGCGCCGGCGGACTTGATATCGACGGCGTGGAGAGGCTGGTCGCCAAGCTGATCGGTGGCGGAGTCCACGGCCTTTTCGTTTTGGGTACGACGGGCGAAGGAGTCAGTCTGGCCTATCGTTTGCGCCTTCAGCTGATTGAACAAGTCTGCGAACTGGTTGAAGGCCGCATACCGGTGCTGGTCGGGGTGACCGACACGTCTCTTGCGGAGAGCCTCGAGCTGGCCGGCGCGGCGTACGGCGCCGGCGCGGATGCGGTTGTGCTGGCGCCGCCGTACTACCTTCCGCTCGATTCCGTTCAAGTCGAAACGCACGCTCGACGGTTTGCCGAAGCGTCCCCGCTTCCGGTCGTGCTCTACAACATTCCGTCTTGCACGCACAACGCCTTCGATCTATTGACCATCCAGCGATGTCGCGAATTGGAAAACGTTATCGGCGTTAAAGACTCCTCCGGCGACATGGAGTTCTTTGGCGAACTTCTGTCGACCTTTCGAGACGAGCCTGGTTTCAGTGTCATGATCGGCCCGGAGAATCAGATCGCGAGTGCGGTTCTCGCCGGCGCGGACGGCGGAGTTTGCGGAGGCGCCAATCTGTTGCCGCATCTGTTCGTCGGGATTTACGAAGCCGCGGCGCGCGGTGATCGAGCGACAGCGGAACAACTTCAAGCCGTCGCGAATCGTCTCGAACAGGCAGTCTATCGAGTTGGACCTTCTTGGCCGACGAGCATTATGCAAGGCGTCAAAGCGGGGCTCGAAACGCTTGGAATCGCGACACGCCATACGGCGTCGCCCATCGATCCGCTAGATGATGGTCAAGTTGAGCAGATTCGGATCGCGTTGGAAGAGTTGGCCGGCGACGCTGTTAGGCAGAATGTCTAGTCGCAAGCGGCAGACCAACGAATGGGTCCCGGCGCGAAACGCGCACCATTCATTTTTGATTCGAGACGGAGAATCGCTCTTTGGGCAAGGTGACGGACGTGATCCATAGCCCAAACTTTTCGCCTACGCGGACGGCTTCGCCTTCGGCCATCGGATGGTTGTCGATCTCGAGTGTTAGCGTCTCTTCGTGCGACTTCTTAAATTCAATGATCGAGCCCGGCGCGAGTTCACCCAGTTCGTCGACCGTCATTTTTCGCTTGGCGAGGACCACTTGAACCGGCACGGCCACTTTGAGAATGCTGCGGGCAAAAAGCGGCAGATATCGGATGCCATTCGCGACGTCCGTGTAGGCAATCCGCTTCGTTTCTTCACCGCTCGATTCCTGAGCAGCTTGGTTGGCAGCTTGGTCGGCGGGCGGATCCTGCGGTTCGTCTGCGTCTTGAGTCAGTGTCTCGAGCAAATCGAGCTCAGCTGTGGCCGACTCATCAGCATCGGCAACGGGCTCGCTTGGCGCGGCAAGGGCGCTGAGATCAACAATTTTCTCCGAGGGCCAAATCAGCAGCAGTTCGCCCTCGCCCGCCTCGCTCTTGATCGCGATGCGGATCAACTGGGCCGAATCGTCGAAGGCGAGCGACTCGAGCGAATCCGTCGAGGTGAGGTAGTCGAATCGTTGATCGACTGCGAAATAGTCGTCCGGAATTGTCGAGAAGAAAAACTCTTGGGCCAGTGAGCCGAGTTTCGCTTGCTGCGTATCGTCGGGCGAGGCGCACCATTCGGGCGCCAGTCCTGCGCTCGCTGGTAAGATGGCGACGGCGCAGCCACTTTCCAGGTCGCCTTGAATTGCCAGAAATGGACCGTCCAAGCCCGGCCCCGCGGAACCTCCAAACGCCCCATCCAATTGACGGCGATTTCGACCGGCAGCGCCATGCCCAGCCAGATTCTCAACGGAGTCGCTCGGCGCAACCTCGAATTGACCGTCAAACGTTCGGTTCAGCACATCCGCAATTCCCTCGACGCCCGCTTTGACGGCGAGGAGAACCTGTTCGGGATCAACGGCTTTGAATTCTGTCATGATTGCCGATTTCGAGAACTGCCAATCAATGCTAGCATTGGGTCGTGACGCGACTGTGTTCTTCTTATCGGCCTCACAACCGTCAAAACTTTCCCATTTTATGAGTGCGATGCGCCAGTACTCTTTTGCGTAACGATTCGCCTAACGTCGATCCACGTTCGATCAAGTACAGGCTTGCCGGTGCGGGACGTTGGCAGTGAATCGCAAGACGTGTGAACGCTAGAATGAAAATCGTTATAGGCGACTCGCAAGCTGTCCGCCTGGAACCACGTCGCACTGACAAGTTGGTCTGGAGCTGATTCGATGTCCACGACGATTGACCTGCCCAAGTTTGAATTGCCGCCATACAAATCGATGGATAATGAGGTCTTGGCGAGACGTATCGACGAGGTGCGTCGAGCGATGGGCGAGCGACTGCTTATTTTGGGCCACCATTATCAACAGGATGAGGTGATCAAGCACGCTGATTTGCGCGGCGACAGTTATCAACTGAGTCAGATGGCGGCAAGTAGTCGGGACTGCGAGTGGATTGTGTTCTGTGGTGTGCATTTCATGGCGGAGACAGCCGACATTCTCGCGAACCGTCCCGAGAAACTGGCCGAGCGAAACGGGCGTCGAGTGGGAGTCGTGCTTCCCGATTTGGCTGCCGGTTGTTCGATGGCCGACATGGCCGCGATCGAGCAGGTCGAGTCGGCTTGGGCGGATCTTGGCGAGGTGATCGACACGGACGAAATCACTCCGGTCACGTACATCAATTCCGCCGCCAGTTTGAAGGCGTTTTGCGGCCGCCACGGCGGCATCGTTTGCACGTCGAGCAACGCCGCGGCGGTTCTCGAATGGGCGTTTGAACGCAGACGCCGAGTGTTGTTTTTTCCGGATCAGCATCTTGGCCGCAACACGGCATTGACGATGGGCATTGATAACGAGCAGATGCCGGTCTGGAACCCGTTTGATGACGAGCTCGGCGGAAACAGTGCCGAGGCTATTGAGAGCAGCCGCGTGATTTTATGGCGCGGCCATTGCAGCGTGCACCAAATGTTTCAAGCTGCCCACGTCGAGCAATTTCGGCGCGAGCATCCGGGGATCAAGATTCTTGTGCATCCGGAATGCCCCCAAGAGGTGAACGACCTGGCCGACGTGTCGGGATCGACAGGCAAGATTATCGAGACTGTCAAGAACTCGCCGCCAGGAACCAAATGGGCGATCGGCACTGAATTGCATCTGGTCAACCGACTCAAAGACGAGCACCCGGAACAGCAGATCCATTTCCTATCTCCTGTTGTCTGCATGTGCGCCACAATGTATCGGATCGACCTGTCCCATCTCTGTTGGAGCCTGGAAAACCTGGCTGCGTGGACGCCGGTCAATCGCATCGAAGTCGATGACGATACGGCAACTTGGTCGATCACCGCGTTGGAGCGAATGCTCCAAGTCAAATAGTGGCGTGACAGTCACCTTGGTTGCGTGAACGCTATTCGCTCAAGCTGCTCTCGAACTGTTCGGTCGAAACGAATCTGCCGGAGAGGACCAATTGGACCATCGCATTGGTCATGGTTGAGCCCGTGGCGTTCAGGATGTCGCGCCAGATCGCAGTCGTACAATGCCCCTTGAGCTCAACGTATTGGAGCTGTTTGCCGCTATCGTACAGGCAGCCGTGAAGACGCCACTTCTCTGCTCCATCGTTGCCGCGAGTCAGCCAGAGAAAGGCTCCGTCCGGCTCGATGAACAGCATCGGCAGTTTTTCGAGGCTGGCGTACGCCTCGTCAAACGTGATTGAAAGCGGCAGGCCGTTTCCGCCCGCGGTCGGCAGCAAATCGCCGGATGGCGCCTCCGTTACATGTGAGGCTTCTCGACCTTGCAGGACGATATGAAAGTCGGTCGTATCTTGCGGCATGGAGAGAACAACGCTGAATACGGCGCTGCGAAAAGTGAGAGTAATGAGGCCGGCACCCAATCTTAATCGCAAACCCAAGTCGAAAGAAATATGGGGAGCCGTTCAAATGTTTTGGCCTCACTGGACGCGCCCCCTTATGTCGCGTTGAGGCAAGGAGGAGGATAAAGATTAGGATGGCGTTCACGAGATGGATCGAGATGATGATTAAGGCGAGAGATGGCCTACCTTTATTTTGACGCTTTGCCGCCGCGAACGACTCGCTCGACTATTTTGCGTCTGTTGATTCAAGTCGGCGGGCTCGACCGATCGGTAGTCGGGGTCGTGAGGGTTGAGGGACGCAGCGCGACGGCCGAAGTTCCGGACCGAAAGTTGCGTAGCCTTGCAGCCAAGCTGGACGGCGCCACTTTGGCCGACCGGCACATTCGATGTTGGGCGGAAGCAGATCGCCCGAGCGACGGAGACGAGTCACTGTTTCAGCGGTTCGCGAGGCTGTTGGAACTGGAGGCGAAAGCGGAGTCCCAGCGAGCGCTTGAAGCGATGTCCACCATGTCGCTGAAGCAAGCACAAAAGACAGGGCGAAGTTTGCATGGGCTCGTGATTCGTGACCGAACAGCGGGGCTAGGTGGTCGAGTGCTGTTGACGCTCGGGCCGAAAAACCCGGACTCGCAACTTCCTTGGACGCGGCTAGACGCCGGCTCTCCGGTTTTGCTCCGCCCGCACGAAGGTGGCGAAGGACTGCGAGGCGTAGTCAGCCGGCGCACTCCCAAGGAGATCGAAGCGGCGTTTGAACGTTGGCCGGCAGACGATCAGGAAGGCCCGTTTCGGCTGGATGTTTCCAGCGACGAAATCTCCCGCCAGCGGCAACGCCGCGCTCTCGAGCGAGCCGAAAGTTTCGAGGGCGAGCCGTTCGACACTCTGCGCAAAGTGTTGCTGGGGGAACTCGATCCACAATACGAGCGTGAACTCAACGCGCAATCGGAAGAGGACGGGAATTCACCGTTCGAGGGGCAGAGCTTGAATACATCGCAAACGGAAGCTGTGGAGTTTGCGCTTTCGGCGGAGCAGATGGCGATTATTCACGGTCCGCCGGGAACCGGAAAGACGACGACTGTCGTGGAACTCATTCGGCAGGCTGTCTCGGCCGAGGAAAACGTGTTGGCTTGTGCGCCGAGCAACATGGCGGTCGACAACCTGCTTGAGCGACTCATCGCCATTGGCGTCAATGCGATAAGGCTCGGGCATCCGGCTCGCGTGCTGCCTCAAGTTCGCGAACGCACGCTCGATCTCATGGTGCAATCTCATCCCGATATGCAGATCGTCAAGAAGCTAAGGCAGAAGGCGCAAGCACTCTACGACAAGGCGGATCGGTACACTCGAGCGAAACCGGTGCCGGGCAGCAAGCGGCAAATGCGCGAAGAGGCGAAGCAGATGATAGTCGATGCAAAGCGGTTGGAAGGGCAAGTTGTTCGCTCTATCCTCGACCAATGCGACGTGCTCTGCGCCACCAACACGTCGCTCGACAGTCAGCTGCTCGGTCAGCGTCGCTTCGACTTGACTGTGATTGATGAGGCTTGTCAGTCGGTTGAGCCCGGTTGCTGGATTCCGATTCTCAGGGCGGACCGAGTCGTGCTTGCCGGCGACCATTGCCAGTTACCGCCGACCGTAGTGTCCCGCGAAGCGGCCAAGGAGGGTTTCGATGTCAGCATGTTAGAACGGCTCGCTGGCCGGTTCGGCGCCGCGTCGACTCGGCGGCTAACCGTGCAATATCGAATGCACGATGACATCATGGCGTTCTCCTCGAACCAGTTTTACGATGGCGAAGTGAGCGGTGATGAAACGGTGCGGCGACATGAGTTGAGCGAGCTCGAGGGCGTTGAGCAAAATGAGTGGACGAGCGGCGCGCTCCACTTCATTGATACGGCCGGGTCCGGCGCTGATGAGGAGGAAGAAGAGGACGGGTCGAGTCGCCGCAATCGAAAGGAGGCTGAGCTTGTTGAGATCATCGTCAACGGATTGGTCGAATCTGGGATGCCAGCCGGCGAGATCGCGATCATCGCTCCCTATTCCGCTCAGGTTCGTTTACTGCGTGAACGATTACGCGATTTGGAATCGCTGGAAATTGATAGCGTCGACGGATTCCAGGGTCGCGAAAAAGAAGTGGTCATCGTTTCGCTAGTGCGTTCCAATTCGGAATCGCAAATCGGGTTCCTCAGTGACACGCGGCGCATGAACGTCGCCTGGACTCGAGCGAAACGCAAGTTGTTTGTGATCGGAGATAGCGCGACAATCGGCGGGCACTCGTTCTATGCCGCCATGCTGGAACACTTCGAAACGGCTGACGCCTATCGCACCATTTGGGAGTACGATTACTAGTCGCCAAAAACGCCGGGAAACGGTCGCCAACAAAAAAAGCCCGATCCTCGCGGTGCGAGGATCGGGCTCTTGTGTGGTTTAGTCTAGAGGATTAGGAAAACAAACTGACTCGCATGAGGAGCCCGCCGAGGACTCCTCATTGGAACCCATTCGGTGGATCTTGCATGTCAGCCCTCCTCGCGTTGTCTGAGTTGGTTTTGATATCCTTCAAGTACACGCTTTCTATCAAAGTGGCGTCGATGGCTGCAAGCGTTTTTCGTCAAAAATGGAGACGGCCCGCCAAAACCGGCTGTTTCTGGTTCTGATTGCAACGGTCAGGCGAAATCGACGGTCTCGGAGCGAGATCGAGAGGCGTGAGCCTTTGACATTCAGACAGAACGAAATACATGACGACCGATCTTGCAGACGAAGCAGAGCCGAATACGGACCCGATTTCGTCGCGAATTCCATTCTTTTATGGTTGGGTGATGTTGCCCGTTGCGACGTTGGCCATGATTGCGACGTCGCCGGGGCAGACGTACGGCGTCTCGGCGTTCAACGAGTCGATCGTCGGCGCGCTCGAGATATCACAAACTCATTTTGCCACGGCCTATATGGTTGGCACGTTGATCGCGTGTTTACCGCAGGCGTTCTTTGGAGCTTGGATCGATCGCTGCGGCAATCGGTTGGCGATGGGAACGGCAGCGCTCTTGTTAGGTGCGGCGTGCATGGTCACTTCGCAATCGGGACCCTACACGATTTTTGTCTCGTTCGTTTTGTTGAGGATGTTCGGTCAAGGACTCTTAGCGCTCACGGCCGGCAATACGCTCGGGATGTGGTTTGATCGGCGACTGGGCGCGGCTTCCGCTCTGATGTGCGTGGGCGCGGCGCTCGGTGTGGCGGTCGTGCCGACGACGAGTTTGATGCTGATTGAGCGCATCGGCTGGCGATGGGCCTACGGAATGCTCGGCGTTGTCGTTTGGGCGATCGTCTTGCCATTGGTGACCGTGTTCTATCGAAATCGGCCCGAGGACATTGGGCAACGGCGCGATGGCGACACGATTCTGAAGTCAAAAAGCGATCATCGCCGGGAATACACGCTGAGCGAGGCGATACGTACGGGCGCCTATTGGGTGTTGCTCGGAATGTCGGTGCTTTGGTCCATGGTGGGCACAGCGATCATGTTCCACATCCAGCCGCTGCTAACTGAACATGGCGTCGAACGTCTCGAGCAAGCGAACTTCTATACCGTGTTCGCGATCAGCTTGGGAAGCATGCAATTCTTGGGCGGAATGTTAGCCGATCGAATCCGAATAAATTGGCTGTTTATGATTTCGATGATGACAACGACCGCGTCGATTGTCTGGCTGGTTTACGTCCACGACTCGGCGAGCGCCGTGGTCTTTGCGTTCCTGTTTGGCGCCGGGCAAGGCCTGTTTTTTGTGCTCGGCCAAACGGCCTGGCCTCGGTTTTACGGTCGAGTGCACTTGGGGCGGATCCGCGGTTCGATGTGGACGGCGGCCGTTGGGGCCAGCAGCGCGGGTCCGCTGGTTTCCGCGTTGGCGGCCGACTACCTGGGCGGATATGACACATCTCTCTGGCTATATGCCGGCCTGTTTTCGATAGCGACAATCGCTGCCGCCTTCGCGACGCCGCCTTCCGGTCGTTAGGGTCGTTTAGGCACAAAACCAGAAAAATGCGGCGACTCCGGCGTGACAATCTTCTCGGGTCGGCTATTCTTTTAAATCCTTCTTGTCGTGAGGGCAAACGACGACTTCAACCATTGCATCAAGTCCTGCCGCAGGCCCGCAGAGGCCCCAAAACGGCTACAATATGCACAACGGTCCTGTGACCTGCGGACAAGGCAACACCTGCAAGGCGAATCTAGTGGATCCCATTCGCGTCCTGATTGCGACAAGCGAAGTCGCGCCCCTTGCCAAGACGGGCGGACTTGCTGATGTCTGCGGCGCTCTGCCGGCAGCCTTGAAGAAAGAGGGTGTCGAGTCGATCGTGATGATGCCCGCGTACCGGTGTGCGCTTAAGTCCGGCCTGCCGATGGAGCCGACAGGCATACGCTTTGATATACCGATCGCCGGTAAAGTCTCAAGCGGTGAATTGATTCGAAGCGAACTGCCCGATGGGACGACGATCTATCTGGTTCGCCAAGACGATTATTTCGATCGTCCCGAGCTCTATCGAGAAGACGATTGCGATTACCCCGACAATTGTGAACGATTTGTTTTCTTCTGTCGGGCCGTGCTCGAATCGTTGAGCCTGATTGATTTTCAGGCCGACCTGATCCACTGCAACGACTGGCCTACCGGCCTGATTCCCGCATACTTGCGATTGGAATACGGGCATGCGGAAGGATACCGAGACTTGGCGTCGATCATGACCATCCACAACATGGCCTACCAAGGCGTGTTTTGGCATTGGGACATGCTGCTCACCGGGTTGGACTGGAAACATTTTAACTATCAAGAGCTAGAATTCTGGGGCAACATCAACCTGCTCAAAGCGGGGCTAGTCTTCGCTGACGCTTTGACGACGGTCAGTCCGAAATACGCCGAAGAGATACAGTGCGAGCCGCTTGGTTGCGGATTGGAAGGGCTGCTGCAAGATCGAGCTGACGACTTGAGCGGCATAATCAACGGCGTGGACTACGGCGTTTGGAATCCGCAGATTGATCCCTTCCTGCCCGTGCGGTTTGATCTTTCGAACTGGCAGAGCGGCAAACCCAAGTGCAAAGCGGAACTTCAACGGGAACTCGGTCTGCCGATTGAGCCGAACGTTCCCTTGATCGGATTGGTCGGGCGATTGGCCGATCAAAAGGGATGGGATTTGGTCGCCGAGGTCATGCAACAATGGCTTCCATCGGAATCGGCCCAGTGGGCGATCCTTGGCTCGGGCGACGCTTGCTACCAGGATCTCCTTTCGCAGCTCGCTTCCGATTGGCCTCAAAAAGTTGGCTGCAAACTCGCATTCTCGAACGAACTCGCTCATCGCATTGAAGCGGGTTGCGACATGTTTCTGATGCCGAGTCAATTTGAACCTTGTGGCTTGAATCAACTTTACAGTCTCAAGTATGGATCGGTTCCTGTTGTTCGCGCGACAGGCGGTCTTGCCGACACGATCATGGATACGACGCCTGAAACATTGGCGGCTGGCTCGGCCAACGGATTTTCGTTTCAGCAATACGAGAGCAATTCGGTTGAGAGCACGCTGCGGCGGGCCTGTGAGGTCTATTCCGATCAACCGGAGCAGTGGGGCCAAATTGTCGAGACGGGAATGGCCCAAGATTGGTCGTGGGAAACCAGTGCAGAAAAATACGCTGCTCTCTATCGAGAGACGGTCAGTCGGGCGCGAACAAAGCAAAACGCAACACGGCCTCTCGCCTAGAATTGCTTACTCAATGTCGGAATTCCGCCAAGATTCGCTTCGACGACAATGGGTTATCATCGCCGAGGAGCGGGTCGGTCGTCCCAACGCATTTGCCGACTCGTATGGCGACGTCACTAATGATTGCGGATCGCTCGGTCAAACTTCTTGTCCGTTTTGCGTTGGCAACGAGGCCGAAACGCCGCCTGCCGTTGCCCTTCACCCACAACCGCCTGAACCGTGGCGGATTCGAGTCGTCGACAACAAGTATCCCGCCGTTGGCCGAACGGGTCTGGGCACTGACGCGACGCGCGCCGACCCGCCTGCTCCGCTTCGTACGTCCGATTCCATCTTGTCTGCTCAGCCAGGCTGCGGACAACACGAGGTCCTGATTGAGTCCCCCGAACACCTTTCGCGATGCTCTCAATTGGACTCGCGACAGACCGATGATGTTTGGCGGATGTATCAGCAGCGTTTGGAGGCTGTCGCCACTCGAGGCGATTTTGCTTTCGGCCGCATCTTTCAGAATTGCGGACCGCGAGCCGGTGCGTCGGTCGAACACTTGCACAGCCAATTGATCGGGCTGCCCATGGTTCCCAACGACTCCGCTCTCGAACTAGAGCAACTCAAGGTCTGGCAAACCGATCATGGGGGATGCGGGCAGATTGACTTGATGCGAGCTGAACGGGATGACGGAGCGCGAGTGATCGCGGAGGAAGATGGCTTGCTGGCCTTCTGTCCCTACGCCAGTCGGTTGCCTTATGAAGTGTGGATCTCGCCACTTAAACAAGCCGCCAGTTTCATCGACTCGTCGCCCTCCTTAATCGAGGCCGCAGGTCGTCTACTGCGAAAGTTGGTCAGTCGATTTGACTGCGTGCTGCAAATGCCGGATTACAACTATTTGATCCAAACGGCACCCTTTGACAGATCGGCAGAACCCTACTATCACTGGCGTATAGAGTTGTTCCCGCGATTGACGACGGTCGCCGGTTTCGAGATCAGCAGCGGTTGCTTCATCAACCCGGTGAGCCCTGAAAAAGCTGCCGAAACTCTTCGAAACGCCAGATGTTTGGAATCTGCCGGGCGAGTCTCTTGATGCGGCAAAACAAACGGAATAGAAAAACTAGATAAGCGTGGCTGGGATTACCGATTACTTCTTGAGAATTCCGTTTTGCCCGCAATGTCCTTTCGCAACGTGAACACATGAATCCGCTCCGGCTCTGCTTGGTCATCCACAACCATCAACCCACCGGCAATTTCGACGGAGTCATCGAACAGGCGTTCTCTGACAGTTACCTTCCGTTCCTCGATGTGTTCGAACGTTTTGACGAGCGGCTTCAATTGTCGCTGCACACCAGCGGCTCGTTGATGCGATGGTTGGATCAAAATCGACCTGAGTATCTTGATCGCGTGGCGGAGTTGGTTTCGAAAGGCCGGATCGAAATCATCGGCGGACCGTTTTACGAACCGATCCTCACGATGATTCCCAGCCGAGACCGCATCGGTCAGATTCAGCTTTACTCGCGCTGGTTGGAAAACCGTTTGGGTGGGTCGGTCCGTGGCATGTGGATGCCTGAGCGAGTCTGGGAGCAGTCGCTCACGTCGGACTTGGCGGACGCCGGCATGCAATACACGGTGCTCGACGACTTCCATTTTCTCAACGCCGGTCTTGAAGAGAACCAGCTTCACGGTTACTACGTCACCGAGGACGACGGACGCTTGATCCGATCGTTCCCTGGCAGCGAGCGATTGCGGTATCTGATTCCTTATGGACAACCGCACGAGACGGTCGACTACTTGCGCGGCATCGCCGAGAGAACGCCCAACTCGATCGTCGTATTCGGGGACGATGGCGAAAAGTTTGGGACATGGCCCGAGACGAAGAAGCACGTTTACGAAGACGGATGGCTACATCGGTTTTTCGAAACGCTGCTTGAGAATCGAGAGTGGTTGCAAACGACCACTTTGGCCAACGCCGCAGATGAAACGGATTCGCTCGGCAAAATCTATTTGCCCGACGCCAGTTATCGAGAAATGACCGAGTGGGTTTTGCCGGTCGACCGATATCTCGAGTACGAGTCGGTAAAGCACGATCTGGAGTCGGCCGATAAATGGCGGCGCGTACAGCCGTTCATTCGCGGCGGATTTTGGCGCAACTTCAAAACGCGATACGCCGAAGCGGACGAGATGTACTCGCGAATGATGGCGGTTAGCGATCGACTCGAGCGACTCGAACAGTCCGCTGCGCCGGCCGCAGAACTCGAAATCGCTCGCGACGCGCTCTATCAAGGGCAGTGCAACTGCAGCTATTGGCACGGCGCCTTCGGCGGCATCTACCTGCCCCACTTGCGAAACGCGGTGTACAAGTGCTTGATCGACGCCGACAGCGCGCTCGATCGAGCTGAGGGCCGTACGCAGTGGGTCGACGATTCAACTCGCGATTGGAATTTTGACGGCAAGCCGGAGATTCGGCTCGAGAACGACCAGTTCGTATGCATGCTCGAACCGGCTCAAGGCGGACGCCTGTACGAATTCGATGTTCGCTCGATTTCTCACAACCTGCTGGCCACGCTGATGCGGCGCCCCGAGGCGTACCATCGGCGCGTTCTCGCTGGACCGAATGCCGATCAGGGCGATGTCGCCAGCATCCATGATCGAGTTGTCTTTAAGCAGGAAGGCCTCGATCAACGGCTGCACTATGATCGGCACCTGCGAAAGAGTTTGATCGACCATTTCTGGGATGACGACGCGACCCTCGCCGCCGTGGCGCAAGGCGACGCGCTAGAGCGCGGTGACTTTGTTGATGGCGAATTCGACGCCACCGTACGGCGCAATCCCAACCGTATTCAAGTCATGATGACGCGGAACGGAAACGCCTGGGGAATCCCGATTCGAATCACCAAGGGCGTCACGCTCAACGCCGGCTCATCCGTCTTGGAGATCGCCTACCGATTGGAAGGGCTTCCTCAAGATCGACCTCTGCACTTCGGGGTCGAACTGAATTTCGCGGGCCTTCCGGCCGGCGCCGACGATCGCTATTTCTACGACAAGCAACGTTCGCGTCTCGGTCAACTCGGTTCACAACTCGATTTGCAAAACGTCGACTCGCTCGGTATGGTCGACGAGTGGTTGGGGATCGACATTCGTTGGCAAACGAATCGGCCGTCGTCGCTTTGGACGTTCCCCATCGAAACGGTCAGCCAGTCGGAGGGCGGTTTCGAGCTGGTCCATCAGTCGCTTGTCATGCAACCGCACTGGCTCATCCAGGGCGATGCCGACGGCAAGTGGACGACGACGATGGAGCTGCAAATCCAGACAACGAAATCAGCTAACCCGTTGACCGACGCCTTTCAGACGGTGACCACGTAGGGTCGGATCCGGTGTTAGCCGTTAATCTGATTCACCGAACGAGCAAGCTCGTTGGGGTCTTCGGCCTCTTCCTGGCCCTCACGCGTCGCGGAATTGGCGGCTCGTTGGTTGTTTGTTATCGTCAGTACGGCGTCCGAGTCGCGTTGAAGTCCGGAGACAAGCCGTTCGAGCTGCGCGAGTCGCTGCTCGACGTCCTCGACGTGGTCTGGTGCCTGGTGTTGTCGTTGGTTGTTCGCCAGTCGCACGGCTAGCAAATCATCCGAGATGAGCAGCTTTTGGAAGAACATCATCAGAGTTGTGCAGAGGTACTTGCGTCCCATCTCTCGCATTTTCAGCTTCGAGCTGCCCCAGGTTCGGCAGCACAATCAATGATCATGTCGCAACGGCCGACGTCGAGGATCTCACGACCTTGCCGCACATCGCATTTGACGAACTCAACGCCGTTCTCGCGCAGTCGCGGCAAATTCAGTTCGCTGCCACGCCGCATCAAATTGTCGAACGCCACGACTTGCGTGTGCGGCATCACCTCGCGAAACCGAACCGCGAGATTCGATCCGACATCCGCGTCTACGGCCGCAATTATCCTCTGGCCTTGTTCGAGCGAACGAAGTAGCTGAACAGAGTCATCCGTTCTTGCGTGGGCCATCGTGACGATTACTTCTTCACGACGTTGACGTCGATCGGCGCGGCGTTCGTTCGGACTGTGAGTTGCTTGTTTGCGGGATTGGGGCGGTAGAGTCCGACGAGGCGGATGTTCTTGAGCAGTCCTGGTTTCGTCTTGGCGTCGAACGCCAGCGGCAACGAGAAATCGACCGCGTCCGCCGCGAGTGTGACCGTCGGCGCGGCGACTCCCTTGGGAAGTCCTTCGAGCGTGACAACAATCGGCTTGCTAAACCCGGCAACTCGATGAATCTTGCCGGCCAGTTTGGCTGCGCCGCCGTCGCCGGCTTTCGCGTTAACTTGTTTCGCGCCTGAGTATTCAAGCTTGATGGGCAATACGCGTTTCAGCTTTCGAGTGGTTGTCGTCGCGGTGGCGGTGACCTTCTTGGTCTTGGGGTCGAGCAATTCGGCGAGGACGACAACGCCCCAGACTCGATCTGGCAGGTCCGCCGGGATCATCAATTTGACGGTCGTTTGCTTCTCTGTCTCTTTGACCACGGCATTCGTTTCAAGCCTGAGTGCTCGCTCAAGGTCGTCGATCTTGACGGGCTTGTTCTTTTGTTTGATCGTCTTCTTGGGAATGACCTGAGTGGCAACGAGTTTCAGCCTCACATCACCTTTGACTCCGTCGTTGCGCTGAAGATTGATCTTGAGTTCGTGGTCGCCGCCGAGGTGGGTGGTGAGTTCTGCATCACCGTCTGCCCAGGATGTGCGGATGGGGTCTGCCGGCGCGCCGCCAACAGCAAGAGTCCGGGCAAGCCACGGTTGGAGTTTGCCTTGAGGTGACGTGTTCTTCGGCGTTGCCAACCGATGGACGGGCGGTTTGACGGCTACGGCGGCACCCTCGATCTGCATGACCGCGGCGAACGGTTTGTCGCTTGTGGAGCTTAACGTCATCAACGCGAAGGAAGCGCCGGCTTCGATCACGTTGCCCGACACTTTGATCTGGCTGGGCATGGCGCTGCCGGTCGAAATCGCCGTCAATTGGATGGGGCCGTTGTAGGCAACGCGGGCCGCGTCGACACGAATTGTCTTGGCGCCGCCGGCGGGGATGTTGATCCGGTTTTGGTCCATGGTGAGCAAAAAACTGGGTCGAGCCAGGTCGGTCACCGCGATGCGGTAGGTAAACGTCTCGCCGCTTCGAGATTGCAAGTCACGCAGGGCGATCACGACTTTGTCAACGCCGGCAGGAATCGTGTAGTCAAGTCGAGGATCGGTGGTGGCGTTTTGATCGTCGTTCGTCGCCAACTGGTTTCCCTTCTCGCCGCGGACAAACAACACGCCATCGAGCGAGGAGCCGATGCGTTGGGCGAAGACCTCGAACCGCAGACGCGATCCTGGTTTCACGGGCAGCAAGAAACGATCTTCGGTCTGTCCCTGAGCAAGTCGACCATTAACGCCAACCGGCGCGGCGGGAGTCGTTTGCAGGCCGCCGGTTTGATCGGTCTCGACAATCTCTGTCGTGTCGCTCACCATGATTCGCGGCGAGCCGCCTGACGAGGAAATGCCGCTCGCTATTTGATTTCGCGCATCGAATTCGAGGGTCGTTTCGCGATTCCCCAGCAGGTTGAGCGAAGCGGTCTTGCCGGCTTGGACTCCAATGGGAAAGGCCAAGTCAGCATAACTTGTGTCGCCGATCTTGAGCCGAAAATGACCCGGGTTGGCACCGCGATAAATGACATCGTGAATCACGATTTGATACATACCCGAGTTCGGCAAAGTCGCCTCGCATCGCGCGTCGCCTAGCAGCATCGGTTGACCCGCGCCGAACGCCAACTGTCGTCCTTTTGCATCGAGCAGGCGAACTACCGGTTTGAGCCCGGCGCCAAGCCGTTGGCCCTCCAATTCGACAACAACGTGCTGGCTCTTCACGCCTGCGAAGTTTGTCTTGAGGACTTGGCCACCGCTGAGAGTTCCGGTCATCGCAATCGGCAATGATTCAATGCGCTCGGCAAAACCAATCTGCTTTAGCGCGTCGACACCGATCGCCAATGCATTCGATATTCCTTTGTCGGTGGCGACACGAACCTGCCGAACACCGCTGGTCGCTTTTTCGGAGAGCGTGATGATGGCTTCGAGTCGATTGGGGGCAAGCAACTTGGCGGACTGACTGGCTATTGGTGCGTCGAGCAAGATCTTGGCGTTGGGGCCAAGATCTGATCCCGTGAAAACGACTTTGGTTGCCTTGCCAATCTGCAGTCCGCGCAAGGAGACGCTCTGAAGCGTCGGCGCCGCCAAAACGCGCGAGCTAAAGGAGCTGAGCAGAACGAGCAAGATGAGCGCGACGGAACGCCGCGAGGAAGGAAGCGCGCTGCGGCGTGTTGATGAAGAGGGCATAAGATGATCGATGCAAAAATGGCCTCAGCCGAGCGGATCGATCCCGTTGAGCCGAAGCGCAGTTATCGTGGCGGGACAAAAGTGTAGGACGATCGCGGAAATAGGCGCGTCGGACGGGGCAGGGACAATGCTTGGCGAGGAAAAGAAGTCGCCATTCCAAAAGCAAAGGCGCCCCGATTGCTTTTCGGAGCGCCTTTATTGTACCAAGACGTAGGTCGTCGGTTAGTTGTTTTCGAAGGGATCGTCACCGGCCGGCTTCTTGCCAAACGGATCATCACTGGAGGGCTTCTTGCCAAACGGATCATCACTGGAGGGCTTCTTGCCGAAGGGATCATCGCCTGCGGGCTTCTTGCCGAAGGGGTCGTCGCCGGGAGGCGTGTCGTTCTTGAACGGGTCGGCCGCGTCAGGCTTGTCGCCGCCGCCTGGAGCGAACGGGTCGCTACCGGGAGCTGACTTGAACGGGTCGGTCTTCGGCGCTCCGCCGGGTGCTCCTGGTCCGGGGCCAGGTGCTGCTCCGGGTAGTCCCGGGATTTGCGGCATCGTGGTCGGAATCTTCGGAGTTGCAATTTTCAAGAGGGCGCCAAACAAACTCTTCGCGCCGCCCTTCGTCGGTTTCACAGCGGCATCGGCTGCAGGCGCGGCTGAATCGGCTGCGGGCTTGGCCGGATCGGCGGGCGTGTTGAACGGATCGGCAACTGGCTTGGCTGGTTCAGCCGGCGTGTCGAACGGATCGGCCGCAGGCTTAGCGGGTGCGGCTGGCGTGTCGAACGGGTCGGCCGGCGCTTTTGCCGGCTCAGCCGGTTTGGGCGCGTCGAAAGGATCCGCAGCAGGCGTTGTTGGTTCGGCTGGTGCTGGAGTGTCTCCGGCAGGCGCTGGCGAATCGCCAGTTGGGGGCATTGGAGCTGGCGTGCCGTCGCCGAAAGGATCCGTCGCGTCGGCCGGCGCTTCGGCTGGCTTCGGCGGCGCTGCGGTCGGTTTGCTTGGGTCGACAAGCACTTCCTTTTCGGCAGCTTCGAGATTGCGGTACCGAGCTGCTTTTCGCTTTAGCGCTGCTCGCTTGAGATTGAGTTTCGCGTCGGCTCGTTGAGTTTCGATCGCCAAGCGAAGAGGACCTTGCACTCGCTGCAACGTCTTGCCGATATCGTAGTGACGGTCAGGCGAAGAGACCTCCATCTCGGCGCCCTTCTTGAAGTCTGCTGCCGACTTCTTGGCTTCGCCAAGATTGGACTGCACCAGACCGCGAAAATAATAGGGCCGGGGGTCAGTCGATTCGGCTTCAATCGACTCGCTCAAGTAATTGAGCGCGGTTTCGAATTGAGCTGAATAATAAGCGTGAACACCTCGTCCATACAATTCTGCGGCAAGGTTGTCTTGCGCGCGGGAGGTGTTGGACATGAACATACAAACCAGGGCCAGCGCCGTGCCCATTACCGTTTTACGGTACATCGGAATTCGCTCCTTTTCGCGTCCCGAATAATGGAAACGAAACGACACAACAGAGGCCGTTCCAGACGTTTATCGTAATTCGCCCCTGCCGAATGGGCAAGCAGAAACGTATGCCGAGTTGCAAAGATCTTCGCCGACAAACCCGAAAAAACCAGTCAAATCAGCTGGTAGCGCGGCGTTGTCTGAGCCATCCCGTTGCAGCGAGCAAGACCGAGATCAGCAGGCAAACGGCCCAGGCGATGTCACCTGTCTGGCAATAAAAAGTCTGCTCGACGCGAGCCGGGGCGACTCGATCGACAACAAAGCCGGCCGTCCGCCGCTCGAGCCGGTGTTTCGCTCGCCCGCAATCGTCCAGCCAGGCTGTGATCCCCGTGTTGGCTGAGACGAGGACTTGTCGACGCAACTCCACGGCTCGAAAGACGTTGCAGGCATAATGCAGATCGAGGATGGACGATCCCCAGAACCAGCCGTCGTTGGTCAGGTTAAGCAGCACATCCGGCGGATCGCCGTCCTCCGCCAGTTCAAGGAACTGCCCCCGAATCAAGTGCGGAACGGTCGATTCAAAGCAGACATTCGGGGAAAACACGACGCCGCCCAGGTGGAAAGCCAACGGCGAATCCCCGGCCGTCAGTCCGCGTCCCAAAGGAGTCCAAGAGTAAATCCAAGGGAATTGGTCGGCCACTGGGACGTATTCACCAAACATCACTCGGTGATTCTTGAAGTAGCGCTCCTGAGTTTCGCCCTGCGGATTCATGAGCAGAGCCGTGTTGAGCGATTCTGGCGGATGATCGCCGTACCTCAACGACGTGGTTCCCACGAGCTGCCAAGTGGTGGGCGGATCGTTGGCGACGATCTGTCCGTGACCATGGACCGCCTCGGCCGTGCGCAATCGATGACGCTGATAATCGTCGGTCCGCGCCGAAAGCGCTTCGCTCAATTGTTCCGGAGTCATCTCGAGACCGGCGGGAGCACGCGGCGGCCCGTCGACGATCACATCTCGCTTGTTCGCCGAAAAAGTCGACTCGGGCCAGACGACAAGTCGAACGTTGGGATGCTCTCGCTTCGCTTTCATGGCCTGGCCGAGACACTGTTCGAACAGATCGATGTTACGTTGCAGGTTGGCCTCAAAGACGACATCTTGATCGCTTTGAAGCAAGCAAACTTGGAGCCCTTCGTCGCGCTGGTCTGCCGGCAAGTCTTTCAGACAATTGGTGCCGTACAGCCAGGATCCGCCGAGTGCGATAGTCAAGGGGATCGCGGGCCAAGGCTTCCAGGTCGAATCGTCGGCGACCGCGGGACAACGCGCGATGCTCGAAGCGACAACCATCACGACGAAGCTCACTCCATACGCTCCGCAGATGCCCGCAATTTGAATGATCGCCGGCCAAGCGACTAAGGGGTGGCTTACCATGCCGATCGAAAAGCCCGTCGCAAAAAAACCTCGCATGTATTCCAATCCGACCCAAACGACCGGCGCGACAATGATCAGAGGTAACTTGCGTTTGATGACGCCTTCCCGCCCAACGGCGACAAAGATCGGCACGTAGCTGGCGGCATAGAACGAAAGTGCAATCCAGCCGAAATAGAGAACCCAGTGAGGCAGTCGAATGCCTTGAAGCAAGACGAGCCAACCGATTGCGGCGCCGAGCCAGATCCAACGATATGGTCGGGGACCAGCGAGCTTCGGCTGTCTGATCAACCAGACCCAGGGTACAGGAGCGACAAAGGCGAGCGGCCAAAGACCGCAAGGAGGAAAAGAGAGCCAGAGGAGCAGACCGCCGGCAAGCGCGCACCAAAATGGAGAGTATCGCCAACCCCATTTCGTCTTGTCATCCTGACTCGCCGCTCGATCTGGCAACATCGAGTTCCTTTACGATTCGGGCGCCGTCATCGTGGCTTTGCCCATCGCGGTTTGCAGAACTTCGGGCACGGCGATCGTTCCGTCCGCCTGCTGATAATTTTCCATTACCGCAATCAGTGCTCGGCTGATCGCGATCGCTGTGCCGTTGAGCGTGTGAAGGAAATGGGTCCCCTTCTCGCCTTTGGTCTTGTAGCGAGCGTTTAGTCGGCGAGCTTGATAGTCGGTGCAATTCGACGTGCTCGTCACTTCGCCATACTCGCCGTTTTCACCGCGGCCGGGCATCCAAGCCTCCAGGTCATACTTGCGATAGGCGGGTCCTCCCAGGTCGCCCGTCGCCGTATCGACAACGCGATAGGGTAGGCCCAATCCATCGAACAGCTCGCATTCTAACTTGCAGAACTCTTCCAATATTGCCTCGCTCTGATCTGGCAATGTGAATGCGAACATTTCAATTTTGCTGAACTGGTGAACTCGGTAGAGTCCTCGCGATGCGCGTCCGGCCGCGCCGGCTTCGGTTCGAAAGCAGTGACTCAATCCGCACATCTTGACCGGCAGCTTTTCGGCGTTGAGCACCACGCCGGCCATGAGTCCGCCTAAAGTGATCTCGGCCGTTGCGACCAGATTGAGGTTGGAATTCTCGATGCTGTAGATCTGTGTCTCTGGCCCGCGAGGGATATAGCCCGTTCCGGCCAGGATCTCGGATTGGGCGAGGTCCGGCGTGATGACGGGAGTGAATCCGGCTTGAACCAGTTTCCCAACAGCGTATTGCTGCAGCGCCAATTCCAGCAGGACCGCGTCGTTGCGGAGAAAGTAGAAGCCGTTGCCGGCCACGCGAGCGCCGCCTTCAAAGTCAATCATGTCGAGCGATTCGCCGAGCTCGACGTGGTCCTTCGCTGGGAAGTCGAACGAGCGAGGTTCATGAGCGCCGCGTCGGATTTCTAGATTCGCTTTGTCATCTTTGCCGATCGGAGCGTCGGGGTGCGACATGTTGGGAATGCAGGATTGTAGGTCGCAAACCTGCGAATCCAAATCGTCGTGTTCCTTCTGAGCTTCATCTTTCTTGTTGTTGAGTTCGCGCGCCGCCGTGATTCGCCCTTGACGTTTCTCGGCGTCCTTTTCTTTCCCGATCTGTTTGGCCGCGTCGTTGGCTTGCCGATTCCATTCTTGCACCTCTTGCAATTTGTCTCGTCGATTGGTTTCCAGTTCGACGAGCTTGTCGACGTCCGCCGAGGCACCTCGATTGAGGCAGTTCTGCTTTACGAGTTCGGCATTGTCGAGAATGTACTTTCGGTCGAGCATTGGGTTTCCGGTGCAGTGGCTAATCGAGTTTGTTTTCTAGAACGCGGTGGTTTGGAGTCAAACGACGCTTCGGCGCTAGCGACAGGCGAAACCGCCTCACGGCCGGCGCATGCCTGGCTTCAAAGCGAGCCATCATCCAAGTCGTTCATGACGCGGGCTGGATGCGAGCCATCTCGCGCCACAGGGATGCGCTCGATTTGATGCCGCGATGAAAATCGCCCAGCGAGAACTTTTCGTTGGGGCTGTGAGTGTTGTCGTCGTCCAGTCCCCAGCCGAGCAACAACGAGTCGGCGTTCAAGTGATGACTCATTTCCGTAACGATAGGAATCGAGCCGCCTTCGCGAATCAGCACGGGGCGTTTGCCAAAGCCAACTTCGATCGCATTGGCGGCCGCCGAAATAAACGGACTGTCCAGCGAAGCCAAAAAGCCCGGGGCGCTCTGCATTTCGATCAACTCCATTTCGATTCCGGCCGGTTTGAGGGATTCGAGCAGGGTCGTCAACGAGGCGGTAATTTTCGCGGGATCTTGATTTGGCACAAGCCGAAAACTGAACTTCGCTCCCGCCTTCGCCGGCAGAACCGTCTTACCGCCCTCGCCTTGGTAACCGCCCCAAATTCCGTTGACGTCGTACGTGGGCCTGACCCATCTTCGCTCCAACGTCGAATAACCTTTCTCGCCGTGCATCCCCTTCACACCGACCTGATTCATGAACGCCTCATCTTGAAACGGCAACGCGGCGAATTGCTCACGCTCATCGTCTCGCAGCGGGGCCACATCGTCATAGAAGCCAGGGACCAAGACACGGCCGTCGTCGTCCACGAGCCCGGACAGCATTTTGGCCAAGGCGTTGACCGGATTCGAGACCGCGCCGCCAAACGTGCCTGAGTGCAGGTCCTGCTTGGGGCCGACAAGATTCAATTCGTAATAGGCAATCCCGCGTAAGCCGTATGTAATGGCAGGCTGACCCTTAGCGAATTGCGACGTGTCGCTGATGACAATCACATCGCAAGCCAACAGGTCTTTCGACGACTCGAGGAACGGATAGAAACTCTCGCTGCCGCACTCCTCTTCGCCCTCGATGACGAACTTCAACTGAAGAGGCAGTTTGCCATCGTTCTCCATCAGCGCTTTGGCGGCGAAGACATGGGTCAACATCTGGCCCTTGTCGTCTGTCGCGCCGCGAGCATACACATTGCCGTCGCGGCGAGTCGGTTCGAAGGGCGGAGAGATCCATTCGTCGAGCGGATCCGGCGGTTGGACGTCGTAATGGCCGTAGACCAAAGCGGTCGGCACCCCTTCAACGGCCGGCGACTCGGCGTAAATAATCGGATGCCCTTCGGTCTCGACAAGCTCGGTCTTTAAGCCCATCGACTTGAATTGGTCAGCGACCCATTGGCCCGCTGTGGCCACATCGCCGGCGTACTGACTGTCCGTGCTGACACTCGGAATACGCAACAGCTCACACAACTGGTCCTCGAAAGACTCTCGGTTGGCTTGTAAGTACTCGTCCAGGCTGGCCATGGCTTACGTGCTCTCTATTCTGGCTTGCTGCGATAAATTGCTCGATTCCTGCTCGGCGGATCGCTACAATATACCGACGGTCGGCCAACTGGACCATTGGAGAGTCCGCTGGCCTAGCCGCCTTCAACCGTGCGACGGGCATTCCTTGTCGAAGCCGAAATGGTCGCAAATCCTCATTTGATTCACGAACGACGGCAAACTCAAAGGAGTTAGATTTTGTCGACGAAAAGTATTGCTGCGGTGGCCGAGCCCGAGCTCGACAAAGCTGAACTCGATGACCCGCAAGCCGGTCGGCCCAAAAGGCAGCCGCCCTACAACGTTATTCTTTGGGATGACGACGATCACACTTACGACTATGTGATCAAGATGATGAGGAAGCTCTTCGGGCACACGCTTGAACGCGGCGTCGAGATTGCCGTGGAAGTCGATACCGGCGGCCGAGCAATCTGCCTCACCACCACTCGCGAGCACGCTGAGCTCAAACGGGATCAGATTCACGCCTTCGGGAAAGATCCCCAATCAAGCCGCTGCGCAGGTTCTATGTCATCCACCATCGAGCCCATTCGTTAGCGACCTCTTGCTCTTGAACTGCGGCGATCTGGGTCGACGTTTCGACTTGCGATTTCGCGATCTAGGCTCGTGAATCTTGCCGGCCGGTTGTGCTTCCCCTGGGCTGTTATGCCGCGCCCCTTCGGGCCAACGATTCACCAAACGGCGGACAAGAGCTGGACGATCTTCAAGCGTCGGGTTTGAGGCAGCTCGTGGTTTCTGCCCGCTCACGTGTCGGGCGGCTCGTTGATTGTTTTCTCGCGAATCGGCGGGGGCTGATCTCGAGATGGGGCGGCGTTGCCTGGGGGGGACTAAGTTGACTGAGCGGTGTATGATGGGCGGCTTGCGCCACAATCCACATCGGCCAACTCCACCTCGACTTTGTTCACTAGTCTGCATGTCTCCCAAAATCAAAACGCTGACACTTGGCTGCAAGGTCAATCAGTACGAGACTCAGTATGTCCGAGAGGGACTGCAGGGAATTGGCTACGTTGACGCGTCGCCGAGCGAGCCGGCCGACTTCTGCGTGATCAACACCTGCACGGTCACGAACGAAGGTGATTCGAAGAGCCGACAAGCGATTCGCAGGATGGCCCGCGAGAATCCGGCGGCTCGAATTCTCGTTATGGGTTGCTATGCGACGCGAGCTCCCGAGGAAGTAAAGCAGCTTCCCGGCGTAGCCGAAGTCGTGACGGACAAGCGCGAGCTGCCGGACTTGCTAGGCCGTTTTGGCGTTGTCGATATTCCGACGGGCATCTCTCAATTCGGCAATCGCAGCCGAGCCTACGTGAAGGTGCAAGACGGCTGTTTGCTCCGTTGCAGTTACTGCATCATTCCCAAAGTTCGGCCTCAGCTGACGAGCCGACCGGTGGACCATATTCTCGACGAAGTGCGACGGCTGGTTGATAACGGCTACCGCGAAATCGTCTTGACCGGCGTCCACTTGGGGCATTACGGCGTCGACTGGAATTGGAATCGTCCCAAGGAACAGTGGGTCCGTCTCTCGTCGCTCGTGAAGCAGATTGTCGAGCTCGACGGCGACTTTCGCATTCGCCTCTCGAGCATCGAAGCGACTGAGGTGACGCGCGAGCTAATCGCAGTGATGGCCGATCATCAAGACAAGATCTGCCCGCACTTGCACATCTGTTTGCAGAGCGGTTCGAACACGGTCTTGAGACGAATGCGTCGGCGTTGGGGAGTGCAAACGTTTCTCAACCGCTGTCGACTTGTTCGCGAACAGCTTGCTGAGCCCGCTTTGACGACGGATGTGATAGTCGGGTTCCCAGGCGAGACGGATCAGGAATTCGAAGAGACTTGCGAGACCGTGCGTCAGGTCGGTTTTTCGAAGATCCACATCTTCCCCTTCAGCGCCAGACGCACTACGCCTGCCGCTGAAATGGCGGACCAACTTCCCAAACGAATTAAGAGCGAGCGCGGCCGACAGCTTGGCGAAATCGAGTCGGAGATGCGCGAACATTTCTTTCGCAGCTTGATTGGCCGTTCGCTTCGCGTGTTGGTCGAAGCGGAGCTTGAGGGCCAAGCGAAGACCGTAGTGGGAACATCGTGCCGCTACGCACCGATTGAGTTGCCTGGCGAGTCAGCCGATGTCGGACGACTTGTGGACGTGGTCCCCAGCGACTATCGCGATGGCCGTCTTGTTGCCTCGCGAGCTTAATCCGCTAATCGCGGTTATCGCAGGAATCCGAACGCGCCGCTCTGTCTGTAGTCTCTGGCGATCGATGCTTTGGGTACTTCGATCGGCATTGGCTGAACGTCGAACGGAACTCCGCCGAGCGACCGTTGTACGAGACCAACTTTGCCGCCGCGGATTTGCTGCCGGTCGGCGCCGAATTGGTTCATGATTTGGAACACGGCGGGTAACAGTTCGGTATGACCGTCGGGCATAACGTCGCCGATGCGGTTAAAGGCACCGATCGTGACGATACTCTCATGTCGATCGTGAAACTCAAACGCGTCCATGCCTTTGGATCGCAATTGCATCGTCAGCCTGTGAGCTTTATCGGCCGCTCGATCGAGCTTATCCGTCGCGGTCGCGCTGACCAGCAGCGTGCTCGATAAGGACGAAGCGCCGCGGAACGAAGCGACTTTGACCGTGAAGCGGCCCTTGTTCTTGAGCAGACTGTGCTCGATGTCTTTGTTCAGCGAATAGACGAAAGAGTCCATTCCCTTCGGGTTGAAATACTCTTTCGGCAGCAACGGGTTTTTCGTCAGGAATGCAGCGACCATCGGCCCGCGTCGCCTGCGATCGTCGCTGGAATGATACTCTCGCTGGAGCTCGCGAAGTTTGGCGAGGTTTTGAGCGGTCCCGGTTTCCTTGCCGATCTCGAGGCTCTTCGGCCAAGCGTATTTGAGCTTCTGCAAGACGCGAGTGACCTCGGCATCCTTATCCGAAGGGAAATTGCCTACCATAACGACGTACTGGCGGCTGATGCCGTGCCGGCGGTACTTCATCTTGGGCGGCAGTCGAGTTCCTTTCGCAAAGCCTTTGCCTTCCAAAGTTTCGTTGAAGTCGAAACCGCGTTGGTGCAAGTAGGCCTGCAAGTTGTATCGCGTGCGGAGTTCCTTCAGAAGTTCCTTCGCCTGCGGTAGTCCCCGAGGCCCAGAGAAACTTGCCGCGAGAATCATCCAAGGTCCATTGCCTTGATGGACCCAGTAATCCTTCTTGGGGTCGTACTCGACGCGAGCTTCAAACGGAATCAGACTGCGCCAATTCGGTCCCGCAAAAGCGTGTGCCGCAAATAGACCGGCAATGAGCGATCCCAGCACGACAATCCAGTTTAGTTTGCGGTTCATGTTCGAAACTCCTCATCCCATTCTTCGGACCCATTCAAACGTTGGGGCGGGAGAGTATCAAACCGGCTTCACCGCCGCTAGGCCGAATTTGAGTCCGCTTGTCGGCGCCTAATGGCCGCTGCCCGCGTAGAGGAATTTGCCGTACAACATACCTGCAACCATCGAGCTCGCTGTTGAGCCGATGTCTGCTGAAGGAGACCTCAATGGCCGATCGAGACGTTGCGAAACGCACCCTGGTGCTGGGCACCCACAACAAGAAGAAGGGCCGCGAGCTGCTGGCGCTGCTATCGCCATTTGGATTCGAACTCGCCACTCTCGCCGATGTCTCGAACCCGCTCGATGTCGACGAGACTGGTGAAACGTTCGCGGAAAACGCGGCGCTCAAAGCGACCGAGCAAGCTCGGCATCTCGATCAGTGGGTGCTTGGAGAAGATTCGGGGCTTTGCGTCGACGCCTTACGAGGCGCTCCGGGAATCTACTCCGCTCGCTTTAGCGGTGCCGGGGCCAACGACGAGTCGAACAACGATAAACTGCTTGCTGAGCTCGGCGACATCCCGCCTTCGAAGCGGGGCGCGCACTATGTTTGCCACGCGGCGCTTTCGAATCCGCAGGGCGAGATCATGGCGCGCGCCGAAGGTCGTTGCTATGGGAAGATATTATCCGAGCGCCACGGCGACGGCGGGTTCGGCTACGATCCGCTATTTGAGATCGCCGAATACCACAAGAGTTTTGGCCAGCTCGGCGTGTCGGTGAAGGCGGCCATCAGCCATCGCAGTCGCGCGATGAGATTGCTTGCTCCCAAGATTCGCCAGCTCGTCGACGCGGGGCGTTGGGGAGTCGAGTAGTTGAAGGAGCAACAAAAAAAGCGGACTTGGGAAATGAGAACCCCAAGGCCGCCAATGATGCAACTGCCCACAATGAATGGCTGAAGTATAACGACTAGGCAATGTGTATCAAGTCCTTAAATGAGGCGATGCTCACATGACACGCCCCCCCAAAACCATCGCCAACGATATCGCCTGGCTCGCCGGTTTCCTGCTGCTATCCGGGCTTATCTACGTCGGTTTCGACAAGGCGCGGACATCGGCGCTCGGTGAATTCAATTCGCAGGCCAGTCGTGATAGTTGGAGCGAGTGGAGGCGGGAAGCCGCCAAGAGCGGGGGACCGGTGTCTCGTCGACAGCCCAAGGCAACCGAACCCCCCGTAGTGATTCTAATGCGGGACATGTATTGGACTTGTGTAGTCTCCGTTTGGATTGCCGCAGTGGTACTCTATTTCTCACTCATGGCCGCCATGCGCGGAATGCTCGGCCGACCCCCCCAAATTGATTTTCAAGATCCCGTCGACATCGCCAAACATCGCGGCGGCTGAGCCAGCAGCAGCATCCTGCAACCAAAACCGGCGGTTTGCGCTCGTGAGGAGAGTCGGCGCTTTGCGGCTTGTGAATCTCAACGAGCGCCCGCGCGTTGCCCCTTCGGGCCCTTTGGGGCAACGTTGGTACCCGAATCACCAAACGGCGCACAATAGCTCGACGATCTCCAAGCTCGTTGGGGTCTTTCATTTTTCAATTTTCACGTCTCACTCTGCACTTGGCACTCGAACGGCAGAGCGGTTTGTGAACCCGAAGACGGCTAGCCGTTGTGGATCCGCTCGGTGGTGAGCCCAAGTCACATCGCGATTCCCTATTGGCAAGGTCGGCTAACTGGGTTGACCGTTACAAGCGGAACCGCTGGGCGAAATATTCTGACTGGCCAGGAATTCCGGAAGATCTATGACCAGGAAGAATACGATGAATAGACAGCAAAGGGAAAACAGGACGTTTTTCCGGCGTATTCGGACCGGGGGCTGGTGGGTCGCCGGTCAATGGGTGTCATGGTTTCGGAACAGAATCGTTCGACTTCGTGCGAACGCGTGAAAGTGGGGAAAGGCTTCCCCCACTCGGCACTGGGAGCTGGCTCACGCGCAAGCGACTAACGACGCCGAGCGATCTGTTCCGGCCATCCCCACTCTTCTCTTAAGTCCAGCGACAACGTTCGCTCAGCTCGACTTACCGCCAAGCGTCAAACGCTTGCCACATTGCTTACCCTTGCTTCGCGCTTTCGCGTCGCCACGATTCCCCCTCAAAACCAGTGTTTCGCGACTGGTATCGACCTCACAACAGCGCGATTTCGCACACGATCTAAGCGGTTGCGGGCGGGGGTGCCTGCGGTACAATCGAGGGTTCGCCTCACCCGGGTGGGCGTTTCAGGGATTGGCCTTTTTGCCCCCAACGGCTGTTGTTGTTCGGATGAGAACATCGGCCTTTTTCCATATTCGATGAGGTCTCTCGCGAATGTCTTTCATGGAGTGGACGAGCGGCCGAGTCTTTAACCTCGTACACCGCAACAACTTGGTTTACAACACGTGTTGGGAGGATCCTCGGCTCGATCGCGTCGCACTCGACCTGGGCCCCGACGATTCGATCGTCGTCATCACGTCGGCTGGATGCAACGCGCTCGATTACGCTCTGACATCGCCCAAGTCGGTTCATGCCGTTGACATGAACCCTCGTCAAAACGCCCTGTTGGACCTCAAGCTTGCCGGAATCCGCAATTTGGAGTTCGAGGATTTCTTCGACATGTTCGGCAATGGCCGATTGTCGGGCGTACGCGATATCTATGCCGACAAGCTCCGTTCGAATCTCGGTAGTTGGTCGAAGAACTTCTGGGACAAGCGAATCAAGTTTTTCGACAACCGGCGAAAACCCTTTTATTTTCGCGGCACTTCGGGCGCGTTTGCTCGAATGATCAACATCTACGCCGACCGAGTCGTCAAGCTTCGACCGGAAATCAAAGAGATACTCGACGCTCCGACGCTGGAAGAGCAAAAAGAGATCTACCACAATCGAGTGCGCAAGCGGTTGTGGACACGAACGCTCCGAGCGGTTTTGAATCGTGATACGACTTGGTCGATGGTCGGCGTTCCCCTTGCTCAGCGAAAGCAAGTGGAGACTCAGTACGATGGCGGCATCGTCAAATTTGTCGAAGACTGCATGGACGCTGTGTTTGGCGAGCTGCCTTTAGCCGACAACTACTTCTGGCGAGTCTACATGACGGGCTCATACACTCGCGAATGCTGCCCCGAATACCTGCGGCCCGAGAACTTCGAGCTGCTTAAGAAGGGGCTGGCCGACCGGGTGCACGTCCATACGGATTCTGTGCAGGGCTTTCTTGAGAAGCACGACGAGCCGGTCACTCGGTTTGTTCTGTTGGACCACATGGATTGGTTGTCCGATCGGTTCTTCCCGCTGCTCGAATCGGAGTGGCAAGCCATCGCCGACAGCGCATCCGATTCGGCTCGCATCATTTGGCGTAGCGGCGGACTGCGAACGGATTACATCAACAAAGTTCAAGTCGAGGTCGACGGCGCCATGCGCAACATCAGTGAGATGTTGACGTATCACAAGGATCTGGCGAGCGAACTGCATGTGAAGGATCGAGTCCACACGTACGGTAGTTTTTACATCGCCGATTTCGCCGCCTAGCCGCTTTCAGGTTTGCCGCGAGTTGAAGAGTTATCGCGCCGCCTGTTTTCACCCTCGTCGAGATACACATGGGTTTTTTGTCTGACCTCAAGGTCCTCTACCATTTGACGATGAAGCCGATTCGCGGAGGCAATCACGCCGAGCGATTGGAGAGTTTCTATTCTGGTCAAGCGGAAGCGTACGACTCATTTCGCAAACGGCTTCTCAAAGGCCGACAAGAAATGTGGGACGCGACGCCTTTCGAGTCCGATGCTGTCTGGGTCGACATGGGCGGCGGCACCGGCGGGAACTTGAACTACTTTGGCGACCGCATCAAAGACGTCAAGAAAGCTTACGTCGTCGATCTCTCACATTCTCTGCTCGAAGTCGCAGACGCTCGAATCAAAGAGAACAATTGGGACAACGTCGAGACGGTCGAGGCCGATGCGACGACGTTTCGGCCGCCGGAAGGCAAGGTCGATGTCGTCACGTTCTCCTATTCTTTGACGATGATTCCCGATTGGTTCGCCGCGATCGAAAACGCCATGGCGATGCTCAAAGAAGGCGGCCTGATTGGTGTCGTCGACTTTTATGTTTCGCGCAAACATCCACTCGACGGTCTCAAACGCCACCGCTGGTTTACTCGCAGCTTTTGGCCTGTCTGGTTCGCCAACGACAATGTCTTTCCCTCGGCCGATCACATGCCTTTCCTGCATCGCCACTTTGAGCCGATCCACTTTGAAGAGAATCGTGCGAAAGTGCCGTACATTCCGTTCGTGCGAACGCCCTACTACATCTTCATCGGCCGCAAACCGAAGACCGCCGCCGAGTAGCGGGAACAATTTTGGGCACCACCGGCTTGTTAGTGCTTTCGAAGTGCCAAACAGGAACTCACGCCGCGCCGGCTCACACCCCCAGCGAACTATCAGTGCACTCTGCCCAGTAGACTCACCTAGTGCACTCGCTGGCCTGGCTGGGCGCCTTCGTCGATGTTCAGCAGGAAGACGTCCTCTCCTCCCGGTCCGGCTGCGACGATCATCCCTTCGCTTAGTCCGAATTTCATCTTGCGCGCCGCGAGATTGGCGACCATGACGACCAAACGGCCTTGCAGCTGCTCGGGCGTATAGGCCGATTTGATGCCGGCAAAAACGGTGCGCTTTTCGTCGCCGCCAAGACCGAGCGTCAACTTGATCAACTTGCGCGCCTCCGGGACTTCTTCCGCAAGCAAGACGCGAGCGACGCGCAAATCGACTTTGACAAAGTCATCGTACGTGCATTGTTCCGCCAGCGGCTCGTCCTTCAGCGGCGCATCGCTGTCGGCAAATTGAGGCGCGGATTGCGCGGCTTCCGCCTTCTCGGCCTCTTCACGTGTCTCGTCAATCATCGCGTCGACATCCTTTCGTTCCATTCGTTTCAATAAGTGCTTGAATTTTGACACCGCCGAGCCGACTTGAGGCGTTTGGGTTTCGTCCCAAGAGGCGATCGGCGCGTTGAGTAGTTCGCGAGTCTGTTCGGCTAAGCGAGGCAACACGGGGGAGAGGTAGACAACGATCTGGCGGAACAAATTCAGCGCGATCGTGCAGACGTCCTGCAGCTCATTCGCTTTGCTTTCATCTTTCCTAAGCTGCCAGGGAGTGGCATTTTCGACAAAGACATTTGCCCGGTCAGCCAACTCCAATATCGCTCGCATCGCTTTCGCATAATCATTGGCTTCATAGTGACCGGCGATCAATTCGCCTTGCTCGGCACCATAGGCGAACAAACCGCCGTCGTCCGGATAGGAAGACGACAGACCCGTCTGCGCGACAAACCGAGACGTTCGGCTGGCGAGGTTGACGATCTTGTTCACCAAGTCCGAATTCACCTTGTCGACAAACTCACTCAAATTGAGGTCGAGGTCGTCGACGCGCGCGGAGAGTTTGCTGGCTAAATAGTAGCGGAAGTAGGCCGGATTCAGATGATTGAGATAGGTGGCCGCCGTGACAGCGGTGCCCTCTCGCTTCGACATCTTTCTGCCGTTGACCGTCAGAAAGCCATGGATATGGACTTTCGTCGGGAGTTGAAAGCCGGCGGTCTTGAGCATCGCCGGCCAAAACAGCGTGTGAAAGTAGGCGATGTCCTTGCCGATAAAGTGGTGGATCTCCGCCGATTCATTATTCCACCAATCTTCGAGCGACTGTTGATGCTTGTCGCAGTACTGCTGAGTCGACGCGATGTATCCGATTGGCGCGTCGAACCAAACGTACCAATAATTTCCCGGCGAATCCGGAATCTCGAATCCGAAGTAGGGCGCTGGTCGCGACACATCCCAGTCTCGCAGCGGCTCGCTGAGAAAGTGGCCCTTCAAGTAGTTTGCGATTTCCGTTTGGAGATGATCGCCGCCCTGAGTCCACTCGTCGAGGAACTCGTGTAGCTGTTCGATCTGCACAAACAGTTGAGTCGTTTCTCGCAGTTCGGGTGTCGTTCCCGACAAGGTGCTGACGGGATTGATCAAATCGGTCGCGACATAAGTGTGTCCGCACTTTTCGCAATTGTCACCGTATTGATCCTCGGCCTCACAGCGAGGGCAAGTGCCGGAAACGAATCGATCGGCGAGGAAGATCCCCGCTTCGGGGTCGAACAACTGCTCGATTTGTCGTTCGACAACGAGATTGGCGTCACGCAGCGATTGCCAAATGCGAGTACCAAGCTCGCGGTTTTCGGAACTGTTCGTCGATCCGTAGTTGTCGAACTCAATCTCAAAGCGATCAAAGTCTCGCTCGTGATGTTCCTGCATTTCGGAAATCAACTCGACTTCCGATCGGCTTTCCTGGCGTGCGCGAAGCATGATCGGCGTGCCGTGGGTGTCATCGGCGCAAATGTAGATGCATTGATGGCCTCGAAGCTTTTGGAAACGGACCCAGACGTCCGTTTGCACATACTCCAACAAATGGCCGATGTGGATGTGCCCGTTGGCGTACGGCAAAGCGGCCGTCACCAAGATCTTGCGTTTGCTCATATCGTTGAATCAGCCGTCTCTTTCTTACGGTCGTTTTCGAATTTGGTTGTTGGAGCCGAGCATTCTACGCGGCGTACGTCGTTTCTTGCATGAGCCTGGACGTCAGTTTCTGGCGAATCCGCTAGCAGTCTTCCAACTTGAGTCTTTTTTGTCGGAAAAGGCAATTTGGCGCACAAACTGCATTATGACAACGCCACAATCGCAAGCCGATGGCGGATTGGTCCTGGAATGTGGCAAACCGACGCTTTCAGACCGGATGCAATCCCTTCGATTTGTTCGGGGGGGAAACTGATCTTGTAGAAATTACAAATGCGGAACACATTGTTGGACCGCAAACACAGAAAGGTGAGGCTTCACATTCGACGCGGACGTATTTTGGCAGGATGCCGAAGAATTCGCGTCATGAATGAATGCGAGCCAATCCCCTACATCGAATCCAAGGAGGGAAACGATGGGCGCTGCCAAAATGGTCTTGATGCTGGCTTCGGTTCTCGGAGCTGAAGACGTCACCGTCGTTCAATTCTCGGCTGACTGGTGCGGACACTGCCAGAAAATGCGCTCTACCGTGCGCCGACTTGAGGCGGACGGTTTCCCGATCAAACACGTCAACGTCGATCACCAAAAAGAGCTGATTAAGACGCATCGGGTTCGCGCTCTCCCGACTTTCATCCTGATGAAGGATGGTCGCGAGCAGAAGCGGCTCGAAGGCGAAGTCACCTACACCCAACTAAGCCAAATGATGGAGCAAGCTGGCTATCGCCCTCAGCCCGCCGACTCAAGTTCGACAACCATTCGAGCTCAATCGCCGGACGGATCGTCGAATGGCATTTTGAGCAGCGCGCTGGAGCGATTCAAAGGGATCGGCGGCAACGCAGCGCCGCCGGCCGAAACAAAGCAAACGCCAGCTCAAGCCACCGCGGCGCGAACGGCCGTCGCTTCGGCTCAATCTCCTGCAGCTGCTGCAGTGCCGGCCCAACGCAACGCAGCCCAACGCAACGCGGCCCGTCGCCCCGCCGCCGAACAAGTGTCGCCCGAACAACTGGCGATGCGGGCGTCGGTCAAGCTTCGCATTGAAGATGCCACCGGCTTCTCGTTTGGCAGCGGAACGATTATCGACACACATGGGCAGGACGCGCTCGTTTTGACTTGTGGACACATCTTTCGCGATTCGGCCGGCAAGGGGCAGATTGAAGTTCAAATCTACACGCCGGGCGGAGTCAAATCCGTTCCGGGAACGCTGCTCGCTTGGGAGCCCGACTATCGCGACATTGGTCTCATCGCCATTCGTCCCGGTGCGTTCGTCACTGCGGTGCCTGTCGCCAGCGCTCCGACCTATCGCTCGAATGATCGAGTGTTCAGTGTCGGCTGCGACCATGGCGCCGACCCGTCATTGCTCCGCGGCGCCATCACTGGACTGGACCGCTTCGAGGGCTCGCCGAACATCGAGGTCTCGGGCACGCCCGCTCTTGGACGAAGCGGAGGCGGATTGTTCAATGCGAAAGGCGAACTGATCGGAGTCTGCAAACTCGCAAACCCGACCGACAAAGAAGGCATTTACGCATCGGTCAAATCGGTGCACTTTCATCTCGACAAGACCGGCCTCAGCCACGTCTACGCACCTCGCTCAACACCGGACAATCCGGTCGGCGGTGCGGTTGACGCGAGAAACGCCGCGCCTCAGCTGAACAACACATTGGCAGACAATCCTGCCCCCAAGCGTCTGCCTGCCTCGAAAGCGCCTTCAGCGCCTTTCGACTTCGCAGAGACTAGCCGAACGCCTACGCCTAATTTGACTCAGGTCGGCAACATTCGACAGCCGGCGAAGGCCATCGCCGAAGCGCTTCAGAAGCGAAACGCCGACACGGAAGTCATCGTCATCATGCGACAGCGAAACAACCCCCAGGGTCCCAGCGAAGTGCTCGTGGTCGACAACGCCACCGATGACTTGATCGCCTCGATTCGCCAAGCCGTCGACCGCTCCAAAGTCCGCGCCAACGCTACCATGGCCGCCAACACTCGACCCGCCGAAATCCAAAACGCCGACCGACGCATTCTCATGCGAGGTCAATCGGATCGCTAAACTCGTTTAACCCGCCGCCGCAGGCAAGGACCATTAGAAGGAGCCCCTCAATTAGTTACTCAGAGGCTATCGAGAAACGCCAACAGGGCCGCGACCTCCTCAGCCGTCAATTCGCTTTGCAACTTGTGCTTGGCGACTTCCACGACATCGGCGCCTCGATCGAACCGTCCGTCGTGAAAGAAGGAGACGCGGTGGGCGAATCCGCGAAGCGACGGCGGATTGAACTTGCGGTTGCCCGCCTTGTCGACAAGCTGCACGTCAAAGGTCCCGTCCGACGTGTAGAGCGGCCCGGCGTGACACTCGGCGCATCCCTGTTTCAGAAAGATTTCTCGTCCCTTTTGCACGATTGTGTTCGCGGCTTTTTTCATCTTGGGCGGCGGCTTCAAGCTTCGCAAATAGACGACCAGTTCATTGAGCCGTTCCGGTCTCAAAGCCGAGCCGTGCATGGTTGTCCGAATCGACTTTTGAACTTGAGCGGGAAGCGAATCCGCTTGGCCGTTCCAGCCCCACGGCCCAGTCTCGCTCACGCCTAACAGCGAAGGCGCTCGTTTTGCGGCACCGTACGCGTTGTCGCCCAACGTATCGGCGAGCACTCCGGCAGAATGTCCATCGGTATGGCAACTATGACAACTCATCCATCCGTCGTGAGAGAGCCTGGCGTCAAAGAAAAGTCGCTCGCCGCGATCTCGCGCGGTGAGCTTAGTCTGCGGACCTAATGAAATGGTTGAGGAGACCGTTCCGGTTTTCCAATCGATGACGCTAACGGAATCGTCGAACTGGTTCGCCACAAACAGCTCCTCGGCGACGCTAATGAGAGACGCCGGTCGATGGCCGACACGCACTCGATGCCGATACGATCTTCCTTCAATCATCACTTCGTTGATTCCGGACAGTAGCACGGCGATCCGACCATCACTGTCGATCGCGACCGCGCCGGGATCGCCCGCGCCGTTGCCGACAAGCCCTTGAGCGTCGAGCCAGCTCTCCTTCATTGGGTCGAGTGATTCATCGAGCAGCCGCGAGATCTTGACGCCCCGAAGCGAATTGGCCATCAACAGGCCCCAGTGAACGGCGTCGCGATCACCCCAAAGTTTCGCATCGACCGACTGGTGAGTTAGCACAACCTCCGATTTGTCGGACGACAGAGCCAGTCCGCGTATGTTATGCAGAGGCAGTTTTCGCGTCGTTCTGACAACGCCCTTGTCCGTTTCAATGATGGCGAGTCGCCCGCCAAAGGCGCTTGCAACAACGACACTTGGCACCGACACAGTTGTTTCGGACGGCGGCAGCGCGAGCAATTCACCCGGTGAGAAGTTGAGCGACACATGAGTCGTTCGGATCGCGCGTGCAAACTTGTCATCGAAGTGGACAATCGTGACTTGCCGCGACCATTTTGAACTGACGATGACTCGAGGCGGCGCTTCCGCGACGATCAAATGGCTAGGGTGTTTTGCGACAGCGGTGATCTTCCGAGTCGCCAAGTTCTTGCCCTCAAGCGAAACAAGGCAGAGTGAATGACGATCACCATCCAGCGCGAACAAATTGGGCGACCCGGGACGTCGGGCAATCGAAACCAGTTTCGCCCCGAACTGATGCTCGGCAATCACACGATTTGATTCGCCGTCAATGACCGATAGAGAATTGCTTCGGCGGTTTGCGACGACGACTCGACCGGGCAAGGCGACGAGTGCCGCAGGGCTGCGAATCGCCGCGCGTGGCTCGAACGGTTCTGCGCCCGCGATCGGCGCCGTCAACGAAACCAAGGTCAGAAGGCACAGCGTCGCAAAGAACCCCTTCGACTGTCTGCGAAAACTCGCTGTGCCGATTGTCGATCGCATTGCCATTCTCGATTTCGGGCAAGGGCTCGGTCCGTGAGCAGTGAGCGGGCCGTATCACGCGGCGGGCGTTAGTTTAACACGCCTTTGACAATTTCGCCGTGAACATCGGTAATTCGATGTCGCCGTCCTTGATACTTATATGTGAGTCGTTTGTGATCGATGCCCAAGCAGTGCAGGATGGTCGCGTTGAGATCGTAAACTTCAACGGGATCGCGAGTGATATTGTAACTGTAGTCGTCGGTTTCGCCGTAGGTTAGCCCGGCCTTGACTCCGGCACCGGCCATCCAAATCGTGAAGCATCGCGGATGATGATCGCGGCCGTAGTCTTCCGCAGTCAACTTGCCTTGGCAATAAACCGTTCGACCAAACTCACCGCCCCAGACGACAAGCGTGTCATCGAGCAATCCTCGCTGCCGCAAGTCCGTAATCAGCGCCGCACTGGCTCGGTCGGTGTCTTGGCACTGAATCGAGATTTTTTTCGGTAGCTGCAAGTGCTGATCCCAGCCGCGATGAAACAGCTGGACGAAGCGGACGTCTCGTTCGCACAGCCGGCGTGCGAGCAGACAGTTGTAGGCGAACGTCCCGGGCGTCGTGACATCGTCGCCGTACATCTTCAAGACGCTCTCGGGTTCCTTGGAGATGTCGGTCAATTCCGGGACCGAGGCTTGCATTCGGTAGGCCATTTCGTACTGAGCGATGCGCGAGGCAATTTCGGGATCGCCAGTGGCGTCGAGTTTCGCTTGATTCAGTTCGGCCAAATCATCCAAGAATCGTCGTCGCAGCTTGCGGCTGACGCCGGATGGATTGGAGAGGAACAGAACAGGATCGCCAACGCCGCGAAATTTCACTCCCGCATATTGGGTCGGCAGAAAACCACTTCCCCACAGCCGGTCATAAAGAGGTTGTCCGCCGCTGCCAGAAACCATGGCGACGAATGCAGGCAGGTTTTTATTCGCATTGCCGAGCCCGTATGAGAGCCAAGCTCCCATGCTCGGTCGTCCCGCGAGTTGAGTGCCCGTTTGAAAAAACGTGATCGCCGGGTCGTGGTTAATCGCGTCGGTTCGCATCGACTTGATGAAACACAATTCGTCGGCGACTTTCGCCGTGTGCGGTAACAAACTGCTGACCCAGGCGCCGCTCTTACCGTGCTGAGCGAATTTGGAGGAAGAGGGCGCGACGGGAAAACTAGACTGTTTCGACGTCATGCCGGTCAAGCGTTGTCCCTGCCGAATCGAGTCGGGTAATTCGGTCGCCCGGCGGTTGGCGAGCCCCGGTTTGTAGTCGAACAGGTCCATCTGAGACGGCGCGCCGGACTGAAACAGGTAGATCACCTTCTTGGCTCGGGGCCCAAAGTGCGGGAGTCCGCTGAGCCCGCCCGCCGATGGCGCTGCCTGGGACTCCTGACCCAACAGAGTTGCCAGGGCCGCGACGCCGATGCCGGCGGCGCCGTGTCCAAAGAACTGGCGTCGAGTCTGTTCTAGCTGTCGGCTGGTTTCGGAACTGCTCATGCTATTCCTTGTTAATAACTTCGTCGAGATTCAGAACCAGGCTCGCAGCCAGCGTGTAGGCAGCCAACTCGGCTTCGTCTATTCCTTCATCCAGCGGAAACTCACCCGTGGCGATCAGTTGTTTGGCCGCTTTCCGATCGGCGTCAAACTCATCGAAGAACCGCTTCCAGCTTCGCTCGAGCAGAGTCGCCTCGCGCTTGGTGGGCGCTCGCGAAGTCACCGTTCGGAATATAAATCGCAAACGATCTTTCGGCGTTTCACCTCCCACATGATGTGTGCGTTGGGCCAGCACTCGGGCGGCCTCGACAAACGAAACTTCATTCATCAGTGCGAGCGCCTGAAGCGGCGTGTTTGTTCGAGAGCGCTTGACCGTGCACGCCTCGCGCGGCGGCGCGTCGAGCGTCGACATGGTCGGCGGTGCCACGGTTCGTTTCCAGTAGGTGTACATACTGCGACGATACAAATCTTCGCCGTGCGATTGGTCGTATTCGGTGTCTGTCGCGATCTCTTTCCAAAGGCCGTCTGGCTGGTACGGCCGAACCGAAGGACCTCCAACTTGCCGGGTCAGCAAACCGCTAATCGCCAACACTTGATCACGCACCGACTCGGCCGCGAGTCGGAAGCGGGCGCCGCGAGAGAGCAGGCGGTTGTCGGGGTCGGCCGCCCGTTTCTCCGCCGATGCAACAGACGACTGCCGATAGGTCGCGCTCATCACGATCAACTTGTGTAGATGCTTCACGTCCCAACCCGATCGAATGAACTCGGTCGCGAGCCAGTCGAGCAACTCGGGATGGCTCGGACGAGCGCCTTGAATTCCAAAGTCTTCGCTCGTCTCTACAAGTCCGACGCCAAAGTACATCTGCCAGATTCGGTTGACCGTCACGCGGGCGGTCAATGGGTTCTTGCGATTGACGAGCCAGCGAGCGAATTCGAGTCGGTTGCGAGGTGCTGCGACGCCGCTCGTCTGAAACACGTCCGGAATCCCGGGACTCACCGCCTTGCCCGGCTTGTCGTACTGCCCACGGATCAAGATACGGGTCTCACGACCCTCCTGCGACTCCTGCATCACCATCAGCGTCGGGACGGATTCGACCAACTTCTTCTTGTCGGCTCGCAATGAATTGAGCTCAGCGTGCAGCTTCCTTATTTCTTTCGAAGCGTGGCGCCGAAGAAAGTAGGTTCGTAGTTTATGAGCTTGACCCTCGGTCCGCTTCTTTGCCTCGAGCGCGACAATCGAATTCAGCGAGTCGGACGCGGCAATGATCGAAACCGCGCGCGGCGAGACGTTTCGCGAATAGATCCGCACGTCGTCGATCGCACCTCGAAATGCAGCACTTCCGCCGCCGATGCGCACAGGCTGATCTTTGGCGGCAAATGTTTGGTTGATGAAGTCTTGCTTGACGGCCAGCTTGGCTTGCTTGCCGTTCAAATAGATTCGTAAACCGGTCGGCTCTCGCGAACCGTCGTAGACTGCGGCGACATGGGTCCACTCGTTCAAGCGAATTGCGGACTGCGTCTCGACTCGAATGGAATCGTCGAGCCAGCGTTTGACCAAGTTGAATTGAACTCGGGCTTCATGCAACTCGAGCGCGTATCCGTCGCCTTGCGATTCGGGTTTCATTCTCGAGACGATCGTCCCTGTCGCCGATTCGGGTCGTATCCAGGCCGAGATTGTGAACGGCTCGAAATAACTGAAGTCGGCGAAATCGCCCGCGTCCAAGTGCGTCGAACCATCGAATTGAGCGGCGCTGCCGATCTGACCGGGAACGAAAGTGACCTTGCCTCCGACCGGCTTGGCGGGCGTCTCACGTTTTGCTGAGTTCAAATTCTTGTCGAAGCCGAATTGAGCGACGAGCCCGTATCGCGCGACCGTTTGGGCTTTCGATAAGTCGTCTTTGCCTTCGCCACGGCTAACCTTCGACTCCCATTCCTGCTGCTCGAGGGCCAACCTCGGTTCGGCTTTGAGCACAGCGTCTTGAGCTCGCTTGAGGTGAAAATCTAACTCGGCGAGGCTGGTGATTTGCTTCTTAGTCGGTGCCTTAATAAAGGGCGGCGAATTGCCTTCCTTCACCGCTCGCCCAAACTCGGGGACATTGTTAAAGTAGGCGAAGACTCGGTAAAAATCGTTTTGCTTGAGCGGGTCGTACTTGTGATCGTGGCAACGGCAACAACTGAGCGTTAGGCCCAGCCAAACCGTGGCCGTCGTGTCGACGCGATCGACGACGTATTCGACCTGAAATTCATCGGCGATGATTCCGCCTTCCGCATTGCCTCGGTGGTTTCGATTGAACGCCGAAGCGACCAGGTGATTTAGCCGCCGCTCGTTGCGAATCAATTGGCCTCGCCATGCCGACTCGTAGTCGACTCCTTTTGTCTGCCGCGACGGTTTGTCGAGCAGATCGCCCGCGACTTGCTCAATCGTGAACTGATCAAATGGCATGTTGTTATTGAACGACTCAATGACCCAATCGCGCCAACGCCACATGCTGCGCGGACCGTCATTCTGGTATCCGCTGGTGTCGGCGTAACGAGATGCATCGAGCCAGGCGAGCGCCATGTGCTCGCCATAGTGAGGCGAGTCGAGAAGGCGGGTGACGAGCGACTCGTAGGCGTCGGGTGATTCGTCAGCTAGGAAGGCGTCGACTTGCTTTAATGTTGGCGGAAGTCCCGTGAGATCTAAACTCAAGCGGCGAATCAACGCAGCTCGCCCGGCCGACTCTTCCGGTGCGAGTCTTTCTCGCTTTAATCTGGCGAGCACAAAATCGTCGATTGCGTTGCGGCGCCAGTTGGACTTCGGATCGCGTGGCGGAGTCGTTCGGACGGGCGGCGAAAACGCCCAATGTTGGCGCCAGGGCGCACCCTGCTTAATCCAACGTCGCAGTTTCGACATCTGAGACTTGCTAAGTCGCGCGCCCGATTCGGGTGGCGGCATCACCGAGTCCGCATCGGTTGAAGCAATCCGCGCTAGAAGCTCACTCCTCTTGACGTCGCCAGGCACGATCGCCCGATGGCCGCCCAAATCAGCCAGCGCGCCTTCTTTCGTGTCCAGTCGCAAATCCGAGTCGCGCTTCGTTTCGTCAGGACCATGGCACTTGAAACACGCGTCCGCCAGGATCGGCTGAATGTCTCGGCTGAAATCGAGCTTGCTCGTTCGGCTCTCCGGCTCAACCGCCAACACCACTCCGCTCCAACTTGCGAACAACGCGGACGACGTTGTTAGGCAGATCGCGGCCAAACGCATTCTCGTGTGTTGCATCATCACGATGTCGCCTTACGTCTGAGCATCGGTGGGGAGGGATGCGTGTCGGCTCGCCGGAATGAGTCCCAGCTGTGGAGGCTCATTTTGCCATGCCAGAACGGCGGATGCCACTGTTTCGCCACGAGGGCAATGGTGTCGGGTGTTGCGAGCCGGCACGTAGCTGTGAGCCTGATTCACCGGTACGACCCCAACGAGCAAGGGCAACGACATGCCAAGTCGCTTAACCCGCTGCCGCAGGCAAGGTGATCAAAGTTCAATCGCGATTCCATTGCGGCTGGAATGCTGGAAGCCCCAGCCACGACAAGCAACGTCATTTAACCCGCATCCGAATAACCGCCGAATTTCTTGAAAAAACTCCATTTCTTCTGCAAGATCGAGCCGACCACGCGTACCTGATCTCGAATCGGCCGCTTTCCCTAGCGCCGGTCACGTCATGTGGAACAGATCCTATTCTTGGTTCGGAGAAGAAGATGAAGCCTCACAAAGCTCGACGAAGTCGAAAGTCCCGCCACCCGTCCGTCTTCCGTCGACTCGGACAAGGGCTGGAAAAGTTGGAGGGACGCCGGTTACTTGCCGGCGACATCGGGGAGGCGCTAGTGGGGCCTGTTGAAACGGACGCGTCGGAGGCGGAACGCACGGTGTTCGCGCGAATCGTCAATGGTCAGCAGACCGACAAGTTCGAAGCGGTCGGCATCGTCAACGACGGTTGCACCGGCACGTTGATCGCTCCCAACGTTGTTCTTACCGCTGGTCATTGCGTTGAGAATTACGATGGCGGATTCATGGGCGACAAGGATGGCACGTTTGAGGTGAACGGCCAGAGCTATACGACGACTTCGGTCGTTGCTCATCACGACTATGACGGCGCCGCGATCGGCTCGGACCATGCGAACGACATCGCCATCATGGTTCTCGACCAAAACGTCGCGGGCGTCGAGCCGATTGAGATTAATCGCACCGTACCTTACGTCGGCCAAACGTTGACGCTTGTCGGCTTCGGCGGCGGCGGAACAGGCGATGCAGGACATAACGGCGACTTCGGCACGAAGCGAGTCGGCGAGACCCCGATCGATTTCGTCTCGAGCACGCTCGTCTCTTGGAACTTTGATAACAACAGCGAATCGAATACCGCGCCAGGCGATTCGGGCGGACCCGCGCTGATCGATCTCGACGGCGTCTTCTATGTCGCTGGAGTCACTTCGGGCGGCGACAAAGATGATGCCGGGATCGGCGACCATTCGTTCGATACGCGAGTTGACGTCTACACCGACTGGATCGACGCCTTCCTTTCCGGCGACCCCAATCCGAACCCGAATCCTGACCCCGATCCGACGCCCGACCCCGACCCAAACCCTGATCCCGGTGATACAAACCCGTCAGGCGACGATCACGTCGATCAAGTTGGCGACGACGCGACACTGATCGCAATCGAAGACGGATTCGGATTCATCGACGCCTGGCTCGAAACGCTCGGCGATCATGACGCGTTTCAATTCAGTATCGATCAGAGCGAGACCGTTGAACTCGACCTGTTCAGCTGGGACGGCGACCTCGACACCCACCTGGCCCTGTTCGACGAAGATGGCGAATTGATTGCCGAAGACGCGGAGCTCGGCGACAGCCAGATCGTAATCGAACTCGATGCCGGGCTCTATTATGCCGTTGCCGGTGCCGTCGACGATCAGTCGGATGGAGAATACGGCCTAGACATCTACGTCGGCGACGGCCTTGGCTGCGACTGGGGCGAAGAAGACTGGGGCGAAGAAGACTGGGGAGATGAAGACTGGGGTGAAGAGGATTGGGGTGAAGAGGATTGGGGCGAAGAGGATTGGGGCGAAGAAAACGGCGATGAAGGTGACTGGAGTGAAGGTGACTGGAGTGAAGAAGATTGGGACGAGGGCGATGGTGCTGAAGACGCAATCGAGGAAACGGAACTCGACCCGTCGGCCGAGGCCGACTCGTTTGAACATTGCGATGTGAATTCCGACTCGACGGTCAACGCGATGGACGTCTTTTCCATCCTCAGCGTCATCTTGGAGGGCGAAGGGTTCAGCGTTGACGCGACGGCCGAATCTCAATCGATGGATGTCACCGGCGATGGTCGGATCAATCCGCAAGACGCGATGCGAGTGATCAACTTCCTTGTCGATCAATCAATGATGCTTGAGGTTGGAGACGCCGAAGGGGAGGCGATCGATACGGCGGGCGAACCGTCGAACCTGACCCAAGCCGCTGACGCTCGAAGTCTGCCGCTTGTCACCGGATCTGTCGACTCGCTCGAGACGGCGGCCCCGCGTTCGCGGCCAGTGGCGATGGCGCCGGTTAACGATGTGGACGGGATGATGCGAGTTGAATCAACCTGGGCGGACCACCACGTCGACGACGAGCTGCTCGACCTGTTGGTCAGCTAATCGACGGCCTTGTCCTCACATTCTGGCGGGCGCAGCTCTCATGACGAACCGAACGTTATGCGGCCGCGCTCGCCAGATTTCTTCATACGAACATCAAGAGAGTAGAATAAAGACGCCCTTCAGCCGTGACTGGAAGCTTTCCAATCTCCTCGCACCTATTGCTCAAACTGTGTTCGTGCCATGGCGTACCGCTCAGACAATGCGACCAGCGCAACCTTGCTTCTTCGCCTTCGCGATCTCGACGATGAAGAGGCTTGGAACGAATTTGTTTTGCGTTATACGAGTCATCTTTATCGATGGTGCAGAGAGCACGGTTTGCAGGAGTCGGACGCCAGCGACGTCACTCAAGACGTTTTGACCAAGTTGGTCACAGCCATGCGTAGTTTCGAATACGACCCGAGGCGTGGGAGTTTTCGCGGCTGGCTCAAGACCGTGACGCGCAATGCGGTCCGCGACCTGGGGCGACGATGGCGCGCCGGCGTGGGAACAGGCGACACGCAATGCAATCGTTTTCTCAACGAAATAAGCGGGCCGGAACCGCTGTCAGAACTCGCGTCAGAAATCGAATCGCAATACGAGTTTGAGTTGTTGGCGGAGGCGGAGAGCCGAGTCAAATTGCGAGTGAAGCCGGAGACGTGGACGGCGTATCGAATGACTGCCATCGATCAGCTGGCGTCAACCGAAGTCGCGCGTTCATTGGGCATTACGATTTCCGCCGTCTACGTCGCCAAGTCGCGAGTCATCAAGTTGCTGCGTGAAGAAGTTTCTCGGTTGGATCCAGGTTCGATGAATGGGAATGCGAGAGAGGACGACAAATGAGCGAAGTTTGTCCTGCCGATTCGGAGCTTGTGGAACTGATCGAGGGCAACTTGCTCGCGCAGGCCACCGCAAAACTGGATCGGCATTTGGAAGTCTGTGGCGAGTGTCGCCAGCGGCTTGATCAACTCACGTCGCCCGACGGATCACGAGATTCGGTCGCGGTGGAAAGTTCCGCCGAATTGGACGAGTTGATCAGTCGTCTTCAAGCGATCCGTGGCGGCGAGTGCGAGGCTGCGATGGACACGTCGGTTGGTTCGACGGACCGTCCTCGAACAGCCGATCGCAATCAGCGGCCGTTGCCAGAGAGTTTCGACCACTACGAGGTGTTAGAAGAAATCGGTTCAGGTTCGTCGGGGCGGTTGTTCCGCGCTCGAGACAAAAAGCTCGGACGTATCGTGGCGCTCAAAGTGCTTCAAGATTCGTTGCTCGGCGACGCTCAGGCACTCGGTCGACTCGACCGCGAAGCGAAGGCCGCTGCGGGCATTTCTCACGACCACATCGTAACTCTTCATGAAATCACCACGCCGCCAAGCGGCTCGCCCTATCTAGTCTTGGAGTACGTCGATGGGGAATCGCTCAAGGAGAGAATCGAACGCGACGGCGCATTGAGTTCGGCGGACGCGGCGCGGATTGTCGCCGAGACTGCCTCGGCATTGCAAGCGGCTCACGAGAATGGTGTTGTTCATCGAGACGTGAAGTCGTCCAACATCTTGCTCGACGTCAAATCGGGCCGAGCGAAGATCACCGATTTTGGCCTCGCCAGGGACGCCGACTCGGACAGCCAATTGACGATTGTCGGCTCGATCGCCGGGACTCCCGCCTACATGAGTCCCGAACAGATTGCCGACCCGCGGCGAGTTGACGGCCGCAGCGACGTCTACAGCCTGGGCGTGGTGCTCTACGAATGCCTGACCGGTCTCTTGCCTTTCCAAGGCTCGCCCCGAATGACGTTGATTCAGGCGCAGCATGTCGAGCCAACTCGGCCGAGTCAGTTGAATGATCGAATTCCCCGCGAGCTCGAGACGATCTGTCTCAAGGCCGTCGCTAAGGAGCCGGGCCTTCGGTATGCCACTGCGGCCCAGTTTGCCGACGACCTACAACGCTTCCTCGACGGCCGCCCCGTACTAGCTCGCCCAGCCGGGCTCAGTCAGCGCGTCGCCAAGTGGACTCGCCGAAACCCGCGAGTGGCGTCGTTGTGGATATCTGTCATCGTCATCGCCTGCTTGGCGACATTGATTTCGACAGCGGCCGCGGTCCAGCTGGCGGCCAGCCGCAGCACAGTTCAAGACGCCGAGCGACGGGCCCGTGAGAGCGCCGCCACGGCGAGCCAACAGCGGGATGTCGCCCTGCGAACGCTGAGAAAGCTCGTCGTCGATGTGCCCAAGTCACTCGAGCAAGTGCCCGCAGATACAAGCGATGTCGAGGCGCTCGTTTCGCGAATCGCCGTCGATGGGCTCGAGAAAATCGCCGCCAGTGAGACTCACGGCCGAGCCGGCGACATTCACTCCGCGATGGGGCGACTGCAGCTCGGAGCGACGCTCTGGCGAGTTGGAAACATCGAGGAAGCCGAGACCCACCTGCAACAGTCGCTGACTTGGCTTGAGTCGTTGACCGACGAGGACAAGCGGAGCTTCGCGTGGAGTCGCGTCGCGGTTCAAGTTCAGTGGCATCTCGCTTGGATCGATTGGGATTTGGCGAAAGAGGCGGCGTCGCAGAAACACCTCGATGAAGCGATGCGCTTGTGCCAGCAGCTGCTGAAGAGTCACACGGGCAATCCTCGAGCACAATTGCTCAAAGCTCAAACGCTCGATTACCTGGCCGAAAACGCATTCGACATGGGGCGCGGCGGCCAGGCTCAAGCCAATCTGGCTGAAGCATCGTCGCTGCTCGATTCGCTTGCCGACCTACTGCCTGACGACGATGACGTCTTTCTCGAGCAAGATGTGAATCGTTCGCTTGCTCGCGAGTTCAAGCGGGCAAGCCGCCGCAGTCGCCAAGATGAGTTGGATGACATCGATGACATTGATAACGAGGACGCACGTACACTTGAGGCGCCACGAGGCAATCTGGCCGCGATCCAAGCCGACGTCGACAAGTCGCTGCGCCGCGCCGACTCGGCCGCTCGCGACGGTGACTTGGAACAAGAGTACTGGGAACTCGATGCGGCTCGACGCGGTTTATCGCAATTGCTAAAGACATCCGAATCGCCGCCCAGACTCACTGAGACGGAAAGCTCAACTGGTACTTCGAAGAATGCCGCAGTTGCTGCCAAGCACGTCGAGGATCGCGCGCGTCGCTCGAGACAGCTCTTGAGCGTCAAGTTGAGGTTTGCTGATGTGGCTCGCAGCCTAGAGTTGTTCAAGCAGGCTCGTGGAATCTACCGCAAGGTGCTCGGCGAACTAGGCGGCCCTGAGCTGCAAACGGCGGAGCAAATTTGGCAGTTGCGAGCCCAAGTCGGACTCGCTTCCATCACCGAGGAACAGGGTGACAGCGAGCAGGCTCGGCCTCGACTGGAGGATCTGCTTAATCGCTTGACGGCAAGACAGCCTCGAGGGGTCGAGGTGCGTATGATGTTGGTGGAAGTCAAGCGGCGACTCGCTTGGTCGCTCTCATGGGAGACCGAGTTTGCTCGCGTTCAAACTCTGGCGTCGGAGGCCCGCGATGAGTTGCAGCGTTTGAGCGCAGACGACGCCATTCAGAATCGCTCGGACTGGCTGCGTTGGTCCGAGGATCAGGAGCTCGATTTGAGCTCGCTGTTCGAGGAGATCGAGATGGAAAAAGAGCTTGAGAGCGAGGCAATCTGAGAGCCAATGTTCTTCTCGAAATCGACCTTGATTCGGGCGTGGAAATCGAACTTGCCAACGGTTTAAATTCGGCGCTGTTTTTCGTGGGGAAAAGCTGAAATTTAGGGGGCCGGATCAGGTCTCGGGCGGTTGTGAAAATCAGCCAAAATTGGTAGATTAGGAGTCGTTGAAACTTGCGGCCGCTACTCCTTCTATGTCTCTATTTGAGAAGGCTTTTTGATCAGCGGCAAAGTCGGCTCGACCTGCGGGTTTTCACCTCATGCGTTCGTTCGATTTTTGCCCATTCACCGGCGCTGAATTCCGGCGTTCGCGGCGTGTTCAAGGATGCTTTTTGAGTCGCGATTTAGACGTAGGAAACGATCTTTTGCGATAGCTGTGGGATCTTTCAGCGTAGGAGTCCAGCACCGTTGGGATCCAAGTCGCATGATCCAGCGCACAGGAAACTCGCAGCAAGCAAGCGGAACGGGATAAGTTTGGCTCATAGTTAGCATTTCATTGAAACGGCCGTTCGGCATGAGACGCTCGGCCCACGGATGCAGATTGGAAAGGTATCGCATTGTCCACTGACGAACCAAACGGACCGGAAACGCCAGAAGACGGCAACGGCGACCGCGTTGTCGATTTGCCGATCGAGGACGAGCTGAAGCAGAGCTACATGACGTATGCGATGAGTGTCATCGTCAGTCGTGCTTTGCCCGATGTTCGCGATGGTCTCAAGCCGTCGCAGCGGCGAATCTTGGTCGCGATGAACGATCTCAATTTGAACCCCGGCGGATCGCGGGTCAAATGCGCGAAGATCTCGGGCGATACGAGCGGTAACTATCACCCGCACGGTGAAAGCGTGATCTATCCGACGCTTGTTCGGATGGCTCAAGAATGGAACATGCGGCATGTGCTGATCGACAAACAGGGTAATTTCGGCTCCGTCGCCGGCTTGCCTCCCGCTGCGATGCGATACACCGAGGCGCGGCTCTCGCCGATTTCGGCGATGATGCTCGAAGACCTCAAGCTCGACACCGTCGATTACACGCCGACGTATGACGAGCGTAGCACCGAACCGACAGTGCTTCCGTCGAAATTCCCCAACTTGCTCGTCAACGGAACGCAAGGCATCGCGGTCGGCATGGCGACCTCGATCCCCCCGCACAACCTTGGGGAGATCTGCGATGCGATGATCAAGTTGATCGACGAGCCGAATGTAACGATCAACGAGTTGATGGAAATCGTCCCTGGTCCGGACTTTCCCACCGGCGGTATTATCTGCGGTCGCAACGGTATTCGCCGTGGTTATCACACCGGTCGAAGCACGATTGTGATTCGAGCTCGCGCGCACATTGAAGAGAAGAAGAGCGGCAGTCGAATCGTCGTCACCGAAATTCCCTATCAGCAATTCCGCGATCGAGTTATCGAACGGATCGCGCAGCTGGTTCGCGAAGATCGCATCAAGGACATTTCCGGGATCCGAGACGAGAGCGATCTAAAAGAGCCCGTGCGGTTGGTGATCGACATCAAACGCAAAGGCGATCCCGAGGTCGTGCTCAATCAACTCTATCGTTTCTCGCCGCTGCAAGATTCGTTCTCGCTGATCTTCCTGGCGTTGGTCGATGGCAAGCCACGCGAATTGAGTTTCAAGGAGATCTTGCAGGAGTTTCTTCGTCATCGCGTGTCGGTGATTCGCCGACGAACCCAGTTCCTGCTGGCTCGCACGCGAAAGAGAAAGCACACGGTCGAAGGCCTGCTGTTGGCCCTCGCCAATATCGACGAGATCATCAAGATCATTCGCGGCTCGCGGACTCAGGCCGACGCTAAGATTGGGTTGATGGGCGTCGAGTGCCCGGCGGCCATGATGAAACGCGCGTTGGGAGAGGTCGGGTACAAGGTCTTTCAAGAGGAGCGCGGCGAGGCCGACGCGTATACGCTCACGCCGGTTCAAGCCGACGCGATTCTGAGAATGACGCTCGGTCAATTGGTCAATCTCGAACAGGAGAAGTTGGGCGGCGAACACGCCAAACTGCTCGAAGAGATCACCGAGTACCTGCGAATCCTCTCGGACGAACAAAACATCCGCGAGATCATTCGCGAGGACTTGCTGCAAATCCGCGGCAAACACGCGGACAAACGGCGTACCGAGATTAGCGGCGAAGAGCTGACTGACGTCGATTTGGAAGAGCTGATTACCGAAGAGACCATGGTCGTCTCCATAAGCCACAACGGCTATATCAAGCGAACGCCTTCCAGAACGTATCGCTCGCAACGTCGAGGCGGCAAAGGGCTCAAAGGCGCCAAGACGGAAGATGAAGATCCGATCGAACATCTGTTCGTCGCGTCCACCCACGCCTACTTGCTGTTCTTTACGAACCGTGGACAGGTTCAATGGCGCAAGGTTTATGAGATTCCCGAAGGAAATCGCGAGGCTCGGGGGCGTTCGATCGCCAACCTGCTGCAGCTCGGCGAAGGCGAGAAGATCGCGGACTGCCGTGCGGTGCGTGATTTCAACTTGCCCGGACACTTCCTGATGATGGCGACACGCCAAGGGCTGGTGAAGAAGACGCCGCTCGAAGCCTACAGTCGGCCTAAGCGGAACGGAATCATCGCTATCAAACTGCGAGAGGACGACGAATTGGTCGACGTGATTGTCACCAAACCGGGCGACGATGTCCTGCTCTCCACCGCCAACGGCATGGCCATTCGATTCGACCAGGCGGATGCTCGGCCAACCGGTCGGAATACATCTGGAGTCAAAGGCGTCTCGCTCGGCAAAAACGATCAGTTGGTCGGCATGGTGATCTCTGAACCGACCGCAACTCTGTTGACCGCGTGCGAAAACGGCTTCGGCAAAAGAACCACGTTCGGTTTCGCTGACTCCGATGCGGACGACGAGTCGAATGAAGAAGAAACGGCGTCGTCTGCCAGGTACCGCAAGCAGCGTCGAGGCGGCAAGGGAATTCGCGACATTAAGACGACCAAACGCAATGGTCCAGTTGTCGGGATTGTTCGAGTCACCGACGACGACGAATTGTTGATGATGACGGCGCGAGGCAAGATCCAACGAGTCGCCGCGAAAGAAGTCAATGTGATCGGACGAAACACCCAAGGCGTTCGAATCATGGGGCTCGACAAAGGCGACACGCTTGCCGCCGTCGTTCGCGTTCCTCGAGAAGAGACGGCCGAAGTGGTCGAAGCGTCAAGTTCGGTCCCCAATCCGGAAGCAACCGAGCTCGACGCCGACGCGCCAGAACTCGACAGCGACACAGACGTTGACAGTGGCTCCGACGACAGTAGTGGCTCCGACGACAGTAGTGGCTCCGACGACAGTAGTGGCTCCGACTTGTCAGCCGACGAGGGCAGTTCGGCGGATGAAGATCGACTCGACGACAACTCCGACGATACGCCCTCTGTGGATGAAGAATAGGGGGTGGGTGTTGGTTGATCGACCGCGTGGTGAATCCACAGTGAGCGGTAAGCGGGAACTGGGGGTCCGGCAATGACTCGCTGCGCGCTGATCACAGGAATCACAGGGCAAGACGGCGCCTATCTGGCTCGGTTTCTGCTCGAGAAGGGTTACGAAGTGCACGGCATGGTACGTCGTTCGTCCACCGAGAACTTCGAACGAATCGACGACATCCGCGAGCAAATCGAATTGCATCAGGCTGACTTGCTCGACCAGCTTTCGATTTTGAGGCTAATCGAGTCGACCGAGCCGGACGAAATTTACAACTTGGCTGCCCAGAGTTTTGTGCCGACGAGTTTCCAGCAGCCGTTGTTGACGGGCGAGTTTACGGCGCTCGGGGTCACTCGAATGCTCGAGGCGATTCGCCAAGTCAACACGGAGATTCGTTTCTATCAAGCCAGCAGCAGTGAGATGTTTGGCGACGTGTGCGAGGAGCCTCAGACCGAAACCACTCATTTTCGTCCGCGCAGCCCGTACGGCGTCGCCAAGGCGTATGGTCATTGGATTACCGTCAACTATCGCGAGAGCTACGGCGTATTTGCTGCAAGCGGCATCCTCTTCAATCATGAATCGCCATTGCGGGGTAAGGAATTCGTCACCCGCAAGATCACAGACGCGGTGGCTCGCATCAAATTTGGTTTGCAGGACGAATTGAATCTTGGCAACATGGCGGCTCAACGCGATTGGGGATTCGCGGGCGACTACGTCGAGGCGATGTGGTTGATGTTGCAGCAAGAAGAGCCCGACGACTTCGTGATCGCGACCGGGACGAAACATACGGTCAGCGACTTTGCCGAACTGGCATTCGAGCACGTCGGTTTGAAGGCGAGCGACTATGTAAATATCGACGCTGCGCTGTATCGACCTGCCGATGTGAACACGCTTTGCGGAGACGCGTCGAAGGCGCATCGCGTACTAGGGTGGCGTCCTAAGGTGTCCTTTCCCGAGCTCGTTCAGCTGATGGTGGATGCCGACTTGCAGCGGATCCAGCGGACTCAAACCAACATGTGACGCCCGAATCGACCGCCATAAGCGAGACGGAATTGAGAGCCTTGATCACCGGCATAACGGGGTTTGCGGGCGGCCATTTGGCTGAGCACCTCGCTGCCCAAGGCGACGCCGTCATGGGGTCGGCGAGAAGCGCCGCGTGGGGCCGCGGAATTCCGCAGGCCGTGCGCGAAGCGGCCCCAGTTTTGGCTTGGGACATTACCGAACCGCCCGTGACGAGCTTTGTCGAACGAGTCCGCGCGTTTCAGCCCGATCACATCTTTCATCTCGCGGGCATCAGCGTTCCCGGCGATTGCGGCGAATCAGCGCCAACCGATGCAGCTTGCCGAGCTAACGTCGACGGAGTTGAGCACGTCATCGAATTGACTCGGCAACTCGACCCACAGCCGCGGCTCGTGTTCGTCAGCAGTTGCCAAGTGTATGGACCGGCGCCGGAACGTGCATCGGCGGCCGAACCCGATTCAGTCGGTCAGCCAAGGGGGATGGTCCGCGAAGAGGCGGTTCGCGCCCCCCGCCGAGGATACGGTATGACCAAGGTCGCCGCGGAGGATCTCGTCATTCGGCACGGCCGGGATGGCGCGCTTAACGCCGTCATTTTGCGCGCGTTTAACCACACGGGACCGCGTCAGGCACCCCGGATGATGGTGCCGGAATGGGCCGCCCAATTGGCTCGAGGGCTGGATGGACCGCTGCGAATTATCTCGCGAGACAGTCATCTCGACATGACGGATGTCCGCGACATCGTACGCGCGTACCGAGCACTTGCGCTGAGCGGCCAATCGGGTCAGGCCTACAACGTCGGCAGCGGAATGAGCATTCGCAGCGGTGATGTTCTCGAATTGTTGCTTCGTCGCTATGATGCGGATGTGAAAATTCACGAACGCTCGCCTGGAACAACTCATCTGCCGATCGCTGACATCACTCGAATGAGATCGGTTATTGACTGGCGGCCGGAAATCACTTTGGAACAAACAATCGACGATACGTTGCAGTACTGGATGGAGCAGGGTCAATGAGAATTGCCATGGTTGGCACGGGCTACGTTGGATTGGTGACCGGAACATGCTTTGCCGACAGCGGCAACCATGTGACTTGTATCGACATCGATGCCGCCAAGATCGAAATGCTTGAGCAGGGCAAGATACCGATTTACGAGCCGGGTCTTTCTGAAATGGTGCTCCGCAACGCGTCGGCGGGGCGACTCCATTTTACGACCGAGCTCGCCGAAACCGTAAAGCAAGCCGAGCTAGTTTATCTGGCGGTCGGCACGCCTCCATCCGAAGACGGTTCGGCTGATTTGACTGCGTTGTGGACCGTCGTCGACTCCATTGCCCCTCATCTTCGCGAAGACGTCGTGGTGGTGATCAAGAGCACCGTTCCGGTAGGCACGAATCGCGGGACCTATGAGCGGTTGCGAGAATTGACGGGGCGTGAGTGCGATGTGGCCAGCAACCCAGAGTTTCTCAAAGAAGGCGCCGCGATCAACGATTTTACGATGCCGGATCGAGTTGTCGGCGGAGTTCGCACGGAGCGGGCGGCCGAGGCGCTACGCGAACTTTACGCGCCGTTTCTTCGCACCGATCGCCCCTTCCTGGTCATGTCCCCTGAGAGCGCCGAGCTGACAAAGTACGTCGCCAACGCATTGCTTTCGACCAAGATCAGCTTCATCAACGAGATGGCGAACGTGTGTGAACGGATGGGGGGCGACATCAACGACGTCCGCCGCGGTATCGGACACGATCAGCGAATCGGTTTTGCATTCCTCTTTCCGGGTGCGGGCTACGGCGGCAGCTGCTTCCCCAAGGATGTTCGCGCGCTGGCCAGCATGGCGAAAGATGTTGGCGTCGATCCAAAGATCATGGAGGCTGTCGACGCCGTCAATCAATGCCAGAAACACGTCTTGATTCAGAAAGTGGAAAACCACTTTGGTGATGAGCTGAGCGGCAAGTCGATCGCGGTCTGGGGACTGGCTTTCAAGCCGAAGACGGACGACATCCGCGAAGCCCCGGCGCTCGTGCTGATCGATCGCTTGCTGGAAGGCGGCGCGAGTGTGTCAGTTCATGACCCCGAGGCGATGGAAAATGTTCGCCGGCTCTACGGCGACAAACTCCGCTACGCCACTCAGCCCATGGACGTGCTGGAAGGCGCTGACGCTCTTGTGATCAACACCGAGTGGAGCGAATTCCGCAATCCCGATTTCTCTCAAATGAAGTCGCGGATGGCCTGTCCGTTGGTCTTTGACGGTCGCAATCTTTACGACCCCAAACTAATGGCGGAGACGGGCTTCAGCTACTATTCCATCGGCCGAGTCGACGTGTCGCCAGAGTGAACTTGGCGATAGCTACGCTGCCAGAGCGTGGAAGATATCGAGACGATCGCGGCGCCTAGTTTAGGCCGCTGAGGAAGTCTTGCAGGTCGCCGTCGTCTTCCGTCTTGGTCGGCGTCTCTTGGTCGGCCAGGAAATCGAAACTACTTGGGTCATTGCGAGGCCTTTGGTCGGGGATATCGAGTTGCGTTGCGACGTCACCCGCGTCCGCCGTCGGCGTCTCTCCGATGCCATTGAAATCGGGTTGGTCCGTTGCAGCCGCGACCGGCTCGGCTTGGCCCGCTTCAGCCGCAACAGGTTCCCGCTCGGGCACAAAGCCGGGCGTGGGCACCGACTGTTCTGCAGCAGGCGTCGCGGCGTCGCTCTCATCTTCACCTAGCAAGTCGACAACAACGCCAAGCGGATCGAAATCGGGCGAGTTGAGCAGTTCGTCGAACGCATCGCTTTGACTAACGTCGGCGACAGAATCGCTTACTACCGGTTGGCTCTCGTTCGGCGCGGCCGTCTCAGCAACGACGCTTTCTGGCGCGGGTGTTGCCGCGATTGGCTCAACCGGCGCCGGAATAGGAGTCGTCACGGGCGCCGGCTCGTTGGCTTCGACCGGAGTGGGCACGGGCGCGGGCGCCGTCGGTGTTGCCGACGCCGACGTCGACGCCGCTTGTTGGTTCACCACTTGGTTGCGTTCGATGCGGCCTTTCCAGAGCGCGACTTCCGCCTCGCTCAACCCGGCGGCTCGCTCGACCGTCATTGTGCCGGCTCCATTGACATCGGCGACCTTCGCCGCCACATCCAAACGGCCGTCCTCTCGATAGGAGAACTGAACGACGACTGGGGTGCCTTTCTTCAAGTCCTTCGGGAGCTTGTCGACGAGGAAGCGACCAATGGGCGTGGAGTGGTTTCCGCCAGCGTCTCCGCCTTCGACAACTCGGACGGCAATATCGGCTTGCCCATCTTCTCGAGTTACGAACCGCCCGGCACCTTTGGCTGGAAGAGGCGTGTTGCGCGGGATCAAGACCTTTCGCCGAGGCATGCCGGTAGCCCGTTCCACGCCAAGCACTCCCAAGTCATGGGAAGAGACGTTGGTGACGTTGACGACCGAGTCGGCCGAAACGGCGCCGCCCGACTTGATTCGCGCGTGAATCGCGGCCCCATGCGCGACGGCTTCGTCAGGTGAAAGCGAACGATCGACTTTCCTACCCGATTCGGCCTCTAACGCATCCTGCACGATTGGCATTCTGCTGCTGCCGCCAACAGCGAGAATTCGCGTAACGTCTTCCCACTTGCGTTTGGCGTCCGACAACACCTTGTTGCAGGTGAAGATGGTTCGCGAGGTGAGGTCGTCCGTGAGTTCTTTGAGCTTGTCGCGATCGATTTCGATACGCATTCGCTTCCCTTGGTGGGATACGTGCATCGTGGCGACGGAGCGCGCCGTGAGCGCGCGTTTCGCATCTTCCGCCTCGCGCCGAAGTTCCTGAAGTGTTGTATCGTCCGCTCGCGGGTCGGTTCCGTGCTCTTGTTGGAATTGTTGAGCTGCAAAGTCGATGATCCGTTGGTCCCAGTCGACGCCGCCGAGGTGAACATCGCCACCGGTGGCCAACGCGCGATACGAGCCGCCTTCGATTTCCATCAGCGTCGCGTCGAATGTCCCGCCGCCGAGATCGTAGACCAGCACCAACTCGCGTTTGCCCACCTTCCCTCCGACATCGAGAAACCCCTCTTGGACTCCGAAGGCAATGGCCGCCGCGGTCGGCTCATTGATAATGTCCAGCACTTCGAGACCTGCCAGCGCGCCCGCGTCTTGCGTGGCTTTTCGACGCGGCTCGTTGAAGTAGGCCGGAACCGTAATCACGGCGTGAGTCACTTCGCCGAGCTGCATCCGCGAGTCGTTAAGGAGCTTCTTTAGTACGATGGCTTGAATGACTTCGGGAGGCAGCGATTGTCCGAGAATCTCGCGATGGTACTTGTTCTTTCCCATGTCGCGTTTGGCCAGATAGGCGCACCGATCCGGTTCAAAGGCGCCGGCCTTCACCGCTTCTTTGCCGACGATATGCTGATCCGAATCGAAATAAACCACACTGGGCGTCGTCAGGTCGCCCTCGGCGTTCGCCAGAGTTCGACAGCGACCTTCTTTGTCGAAATGGGCCACGACGGAAAACGTCGTTCCCAAATCGATGCCAATCGCATTTTCCACGTTCTCTATCCCAACTGATGCAATGCTGACCCGATCGTGGACAATCCACGGATCTGACGTGCTTGGCAAGCGCCCATGTGATCCCGCGGCGGGCCAGACGAAAGAGCCCAACTCGAACGAGCTTCGCCGCGCGGTCTCTCATCATAAGCCCGATAGGGCCCGATGTCCAAGAATCGCCCGAACTAGGTAGAAACTGGATAATCCTTGTGCATTCTCCGTGATCATGTCCAGTTCAAGGACGGACGGAAAACAGGGACATGATCGACACGATCGACAGGATACGACGAACGGAAAGAAAGGGAGGGAATATCGAATATCGAATACTGAACAAGGAATGATGAAGGAGGAAACGAAGGAACAAAGACCAACGTTGTCGACGCGCCGTTGGCCAAGGGTCAACCTCATCGTAGCCCGGGCGTAACACCCTGGAAGAGTAGGACTACTTGCCTTCGTATCGCCCGAAGATCATGCGGCCAGCACTGGTCTGCAACACGCTGGTGACGACGATATTGACGGTTTGGCCTTGGAAATCCCGCCCGCCCTCGACGACGATCATTGTGCCGTCGTCCAGATATCCAACACCTTGTCCCGGTTCTTCACCCGCCTTGACGATCTTCACGGCGACGTGCTCTCCAGGAAGAAACACGGGCTTCAACGCATTGGCGATATCGTTGAGATTAATGACGGGGACGTTGTGCAGTCGAGCGACTTTGTTCAAGTTGTAATCGCCGGTGACGACTTTTCCGTCGAGTCGTTTGGCGAGCAAGACTAGCTTCATGTCGACCGGCTGCCCGGCCATCTCTGGGTGTTCTCGATCGTAAATCTTCAAGTCGACATGTTCGCTGTTGCGCAGTCGATTGAGAATATCCAATCCGCGCCGCCCGCGAGAACGTCGAAGCTTGTCGCTGCTATCGGCGATAACCTGCAATTCTCCCAGTACAAAGCGGGGCATGATCAGCTGATTGTCGAGAATGTGAGTCTCGACGACATCGGCGATTCGGCCGTCGATGACGACGCTGGTGTCGAGCACGTACGGTTTGAGTCCCTTGATCTCTTTGGCAAACTCGACGTAAGGGATGACGAAGCGAAAATCGTCTTTCGTTTGAATCAGCACGCTAATGCAGATGTAACAGAGCACGAAAGAAACGATCACTCTCAGGCCGGGAACCAAGTCGCTGTCGCCCAAAACCGGTGCCAAAGCCGAACCGAGGACGAACGTGAGAAATAGCCCGACCAAAATCCCGAAGTAGATCGACGAGATCATGTCGATCCGTTTACGGGGAATCGCGGCATCGGCGGCGACCAGCGCGAGCGAACCGAGCAGCAAGCAAGTGAACACGGTCAGGGCATTATTGTTGCCCGTTTCCTCGAACGCCGCTGTGTTGACAAATGCAAAACTTGCACCGGCAACGGCAACCAGGAACAGAGTGCGTAATATCCATATCGCCATCGAAAAACCGCTATCCCGGGAGAACCGGAGAGGAGGGAGAAATCGTTCTCTCACATTGTACGGACCGAACGCGGTTTGACCCCATCAGCCAATGGCCGCAACCAACGCCATTTTACCTAGCTCAAATTGTGCGGACTACCCGTGTTGCCGCCGCCTCTACTCGAAATGGCCCAGTATTTGCGCGGCTGCTCCCCTTTCTTACCTCGTAATCTTCATCCTAATCTCGTTCCGCTCGCCAAGGCCAGCGATACGGTAAATGGAAGATTAGGACTATGAGCAAGAGAGCCGGCGAGAGTCAGGCCGACTCGGCGTCATTGATCTTACCCTCGGCCAAAATCCGGCGATGAGTCTCATCGCAGAAGCGATCGGTCATTCCAGCCAAATAGTCCCCAACCGCTCGGCGCAAACCGACTTCCTCGGCCCGTTGCCGAAACCGTTCAGGCAACTGATCGGGCGCGGCGACGAATGCATCGAAGAGTTCCGCGAGTCGCCGCTGAGCGCCCTCGCGCATTTTGGTCAACTCGGGATGACGATAGACACGGTCGTAAAGGAATGCCTCAAGCTCGCGTTTGTCCGAGCCCAGCGAGTCGCTCACATCGACTCGAAAATCCTCGCATTCGCGAGCTTCCTGGGAACTGCTGAACCCAGCATTCATCAGCTGAGGGCCAATGGTATGCAGCAGGTCGGACACTTGCAGGTCGATCAAGCCGTGCACTAACGCCTTGCGAAGACGGTAACCATCAATTTCCGCGTATCGGTCGCGCACCGTCCGAAGCACTCGGCTGACAATCGTCAGCTCTTCGAGCTCTTCCATGGTGACAAGGCCCAGTTTGACGGCGTCATCGGTATCATGAGCGTCGTAGGTAATGCTGTCGGCCGCGTCGACAACCTGGGCTTCGAGCAGCGGACAGAGTGAATCATCCTCCTTGTTCGCTCGACAATGCTGACTGTCGAGCACCTCCTGAGTCAAATTCAAACCGGCATGACGCTCATAACGAGATTCAAGCTCTTCCGCGATCGTGAGCGCGTATTGATTGTGCGAAAAACCAGCGTGGTCCTTGAGACATTCGTGCAGCGCATCTTCGCCCGCATGCCCGAACGGCGGATGGCCAATGTCGTGAAACAAAGCCAAGGGTTCAATCAAGTCCTCGTTGAGTCGCAGAGTTCGCCCGATGGTGCGGGCAATCGATGCGACCTCCTGCGTATGAGTCAGCCGCGTGCGATGGTAGTCGCCATGATCGCCCGTAAACACCTGCATCTTTCCGCTCAGCCGGCGAAAAGCCGAACTGTGCACGATGCGGTCGCGGTCGCGTTGGAACGGACCGCGATACGGGTGATCGCTCTCCGCTCGCTTTCGACCCCGTGAATCGCGACTGAACATCGCATAAGGCGCTAACAATCTGCGCTCGCGCTCGTCCGTTGTCTGCAGCGCCACTTGATCGTTCGGCAAAACAGGCACTCACCTAAAAAATAGAACGGGAAGGACGAAGAAGAGGGAATATCGAATACTGAACAAGGAATGATGAAGGACGAAGAAGAAAGAAGACGACGAAGCGGTCGCTCATTGCTTTTTCATGTTCTCTTGAGCGGTCGCGACGCTTTTTACGAAGATGGAAATAAGTTCGTTGCACTCTTGGATGATGGCGTCAAGTTGATTGGGCGGATCGACGAGTGGTTTGCGTTGGGCGATATGAAGCCAGACGAGAGTTTCTCGAAGTTCTTTCAATGCAATCTTCATCTTGTGGACAAAGTCCTGACGAGATTCGGCGCTCTGCGCCTCTCCATAATTTGCCGCTGGCGCTGTGCCGGACCGAACCAGCTGACCTGCTACATGGTTCCCTGTCTTCGTACCAGGTAGTGAGTCGACTACGCTGAGCACGGAAATCGCAAAGTCGATGAGTCGGTCTTGCAAGTCAAATTGGCGCTGGCGATTCTCATCCACCTCTCCCTCTTTCCCTTCATCATTCCTTGTTCAGTATTCAATATTCCCTCTTTCCGTCCTTCGTCGCTTAGCTCTTAAGATTGACGGTGGTTTGCAGGCCGCTGGGGCTGACGTGATTTGTGACGACGTTGCCGAATAGGGTGTGGGCGTTGGCGTCGTAGATCGCGATGGGAAGGATTTGACCGACTTGCCTCTGGTTGCCTTCAAAGACGACAATGCGATCGCAATGGGTGCGTCCGACCAATTGCAGCAGAGGTCCTTCTTGGCCTTGGCGAACTGCCTTCTTGCTCGGCCCTTCAATGAGAACGTCAACTTGATCGCCGAGGAATCTCTGATTGTCTTCTTCGCTGATCGCGTTTTGAATCGCCAGCAATTCATTGTTCCGGCGTTGTTTCACTTCGTACGGAACTTCATCCTCAAGCCGCTCGGCGCCTTTGGTTCCCGGTCGCTCGCTATACTTGAAAATGAAGCTGTTCTTGAATCGGCATTCTTCGACTAGTTCGACCGTCTGCTGAAAATCCTCTTCGGTTTCGCCGCAGAAGCCGACAATAAAGTCGCTTGAGATCGCAGCGTTAGGAACTGTTGTCCGAATTCGCTCCATCATGTCGCGATACTCTTCGACCGTATAACCGCGCTTCATTCGCTCAAGCACGCGGTTGGACCCGCTCTGAAGCGGCACGTGAAGATAAGGAGACGCTTTGGGCAAATCGCGAACGGCTTCGAGCAAATCGCTTGTCATGTCCTTGGGATAGCTCGTCACAAACTTCAGTCGTTCGATGCCGTCGATTTCGTGTAGTTGGTGGAGCAAGTCGGACAACCGCGTCGTGCGATCACCGTCAACATACTTGTAGCTGTTGACCGTTTGCCCGAGCAGTGTGATCTCCATGCAACCTTGGTCGGCCAAGACCCGAGCCTCATGCAAGATTTGTTCGGGTGGTCGGCCCTGTTCAGGTCCGCGAGTCATCGGCACGATGCAATACGTGCAAAACTTGTCACAGCCGATTTGGATTCGCAAATAGGCTTGAAATGGCGTGGGCCGCATGGCCGGGTCGCGCAGCGGATCGAACGTCTCATGAGTGCGTTTGACTTGCTCGAGCGATCCGCCTTTGCGGTTCATGCTAACCGCCATTTGTCGCTCGCCCTTGAGCTTCACTTCCTCAACGAGCGAAGCGATCTGCTGCAATTGTCCCGGGCCGACGATCAAGTCGACGTACGGTGCCCGCTCGAAAATGAGCCGTTGGTCTTTCTGAGCCATACAGCCCATGACGCCGATGATCTTGTCGGGCGACTGCTGCTTGGTCTGCTTTAACTTGCCCAGCTGGCTGTAGATTTTATCTTCAGCGTGCTGGCGGACACTGCAAGTGTTGAAGAGGACCGTGTCGGCGTCGCCAAGCGATTCGGTCAGTTCATATCCGTGTTTTCGCAAACTGGCGACAACCATCTCGCTGTCGAGCAGGTTCATCTGACAGCCGACGGTCTCGATATAGAGCTTGGGCATAGGTGACTCGGAGAATCGCAATAGAGGCTAATCCGCCAACCGGCCGCTGGGAGCGGAAACCGATGCGTCGCCACCGGTCTGCTCTTCGAGCTCCACGGCTCGTTCTCTCGCGAGCATTCTGCGGTTCCGGAGCTCACGCTCCATGTGCTCGTCCTCGACCCGTTTGCGACGTCGTTCCCGCTGTTCCTGCAACTGCGCGGCGGCTTGATGGCGGAGTTTCAAGCCCTTGACGTGCTCGCGAATCTCAGTCAGCAAACGGTCCTGATAGACTTTCATTCGACCGACCAAGAAACTGATCGCAACAACGACAGCACAGGCGAGTAACAACCACTCCAGGACGCCAAGTTGCCTCATCAAACGCCTCCCAGCCTACCTGCTTCTGGCGCATGTTTGTATCAGCAGCAGCTTTTCTCCTCGCTGCATAACAACCCCCCATCCTAGCACGAACGCCCCGAACCTCCAACGCGTCAAATCCGCCTATCGTCTCGCCGATTCTGCCCAAACCGCAGGCGCCAAAGACGGACGGAAAGACGAGACAGGATCAACAGGATTGACAGGATACGACGGACAGGAGGGAATATCGAATATCGAATTTCGAATATTGAAAAAGGATGAAGGATGAAGAATGAAGAAGCGAAACTCGTTTAACCCGTTGCCGCAGGCGAGGCCTCAGAGAAAAACAAAACTAGTGCCGCGTCAACTCTAAAAATGGGGGTTGGCTTCGGCGTAACTTGACTTGGCGGCGTACGATACAAACACTGGGATCCTAATTCTTAGTGTTGACGCTGCACTAGCGTCATCTCATAAACAACAGAATTGACAGAAGCAACAACACGTCAACCGAGTTTCACGCCCTGCTTAGGCGGGCGACCTCGTAAGAATTCGTCGATATTCATGAGCCGCTTACCGGCTGGCTGAAGCCGGAGGATCGAGACGGCGCCGTCGCCCGTGCGCACTGCAAGTTGTTCGGCGTCACTGCGAATGACTTCGCCGGGCTCACGAGCTTGATCGGCCTCTGACAATTCAATCGCCTCGGCGAGATCGATCAATAGTCTCTGAGGGTCGCCTTTTGACCGTGGTGCAAAGGTGTAAGAACCGGGCCAAGGCTTGAACGCTCGAACTTGATTCATGATCTGTTGCGTCGTCTTGCACCAATCGATACGGCCTTGCGATTTCGACAACCTTGGCGCCTTGCTCGCATGCGACGCGTCTTGCGGTGTTCCGATCGGAGACTGTCCGTCCCAATTGCGCAACATCTCGAGCGATTCGATGACCGGCTCCACGCCCAGTGCGGCCAATCGAGGCTCTAACTCCTCGTGCGTTTCGGCCGGTCCGATTGCCAGCTGGCGCGACGACAGAATGGGCCCGGCGTCCAGCCGAGGATTCATGTGAATCACGGTAACACCCGTCTCTTCATCGCCCTGAAGGATTGCCCATTGCACGGGCGCTGCGCCTCGGTACTTCGGCAAAAGCGAGCCGTGCAAATTGATGCAGCCCAGTCTCGCTGCCGCCAAGGTCTCGGCTGATAGAATCTGCCCGTAATCGCAAACGACCAACACGTCCGGCACCCAGCCGCTTAGCAGGTCAAGTGTTTGTGATGAGTTCGCGCTTTGCGGCGAGTGGACTTCAACGCCCAGCCGTTTGGCCGCATCCGCCATCGGATTGACCACCGCCGTTCGGCCTCGACCCTGAATCACCGGCCGCGTAATCAGACCGCAGATCTCGTCAGGCCCCGTCGCAAGCGACTCAAACATCGGTACCGCGAACGGCCCTGTACCCATTATGGCTAGTTTCATGATGTCCGAAGTTGCCGATCTGCAAATGGAAGACTAACGAACGAAAACGCAATGGAGAGGAATAGGTGCTCATGTTGATCCTGTCCAAAACAAGCACGGAAAAATGGACAGGATCGACAGGATAAGACGGACGGAAGGGAATATCGAATATTGAACAAGGAATGAAGAAGGAAACAGGACAAAGCTAGACCAACGCACCCGTTGGCCGAAGGTCAACCTCATCGTAGCCTGGGGTACACCCAAGGCTCTGTCCCTTAATTGGGATTGCATAGAAATTGACATCAAGGAAGCTCGACGAATCGCGACCCGCTACGAGAAAAAACTCGAGCACTACCTCGCCATGATCTACATCGCGATCGCAAGAATGCTCATCAACTGGTATTAAGGGACAGAGCCTAGGCTGGAAGTATTTTCTTCATCATGTCCATCATGTTAATCCTGTCCAATACAAGTACGGAAAAATCGGCAGGATAAGACGGACGGAAGGAATATTGAATATTGAACAAGGAACTCCGGGATGGATACCGAGCATCCCAGACGAAATTCAACAGTATCGATCCAACCACTGCTTGCGACTCGCTTCGATCTGCTCGTCGGTTTGCGTTTCGCCCGTGGACGCTCGGCTCTGGTAGTCGACTTCAAATTCGTCGAGCGAATCACGGACGGCGATTTGACCAGTCTCGCTCATTCGGTCGGTGAATAGCACGCCGTTGAGGTGGTCGGTTTCGTGTTGGACGACGCGAGCGAGCAGGCCGTCAATTGTGGCGTTGATCTCTTTGCCATCGATTCCAAAGGCTTGCACATTGACTTTCTTCGGCCGCCACACTGAGCCATAAACTCCAGGCAGGCTCAAACAGCCTTCCTCTTGCTCCACCGAACCCTTCGCGCGACGGATCACCGGGTTAACAAACACCAACTCCTCTCCCTCATCGGGATCGGTCGCGAGGTTGAGCACGAACATGCGAAACGGCAGATCGACCTGATTCGCCGCGAGACCAACTCCCTTGGCTTCGTACATCAAATCGAGCATTTCTCGAGCAATTCCTCGCAGCTCGGCGTCGACTCGCTTCAACGCTTGCGACTTGAAACGGAGTGTTGGATGGGGGTAGTGGACGATTTGCAAAGCAGTCTCCGAGCGAACTAAGGGCAATTCAGTGCACGAATTATACTCGCCGCAGGCCGTTTTCAGCAGCCGCCACTTGCGACCAATCGAAACTCAGCCGCACCTATCGCCCGAACAGGTCGAACTGGGCAGTTCTTGCGACGGTTGCTAGAATGAACAGACGGCCGCTGATCGCCACGGAGGTGCGGTTTCCAACCTATCCAGGGTGCATTCGCCATTGGCCTGTCTCTATGCAAGTGGTCACCTTCCAAGCGGTCTCCTTCCAAGCGGCCTCGTATCGAGCGGTCTGTATGCACGCGGCAACTCAACACTGCGATTCCTCCACGCTCGGCCGGCCATCCAGGGCGAATGCATCGGCGTTGGCAGCTGGCATGCACGCTCCCGCTCGCCAATCTCTATTCGCCATCATTCTGTCGGCGGTCGCGCTTCTCGCCGCAGACGTCTCGACGGTTTTGAGTGAAGACATCGTGACGATCGTCAGCGGTCGACCTGGCAAGGAGACGACGCGACGGTTGTTCGGCGAGATTACCGATATTCGCGGCGGCAAGGTCCATTTGCTAAGAAACGGGCGAACCGAAACGATCGATGAAGCCAAAGTGATCCGTTTTGAAACCCAGTACTTGCCGCCTCATATCGAAGGCAAGCGACAATTTAAGGCCGCCAATTATCAGGGCGCTCTAACTCTCTTGCGGGAGGCAGCAAGTGCGGAGGACCGCAATTGGGTCCGCCGTGACATCTTGGCCCAGATCGTCGCCTGCCGTTACAACTTGGGCCAAGCCGATGTGGCCTGCGAAACGTTTCGAATTATTTACGGTGCCGACAATTCCACTCGACACCTCCACGCTGCGCCTTTGGCCTGGCGATCTGAGCGAGCGACGCCGGCGCTACATGCCAAAGCGTCGCAATGGTTAAAGGAGGACGACAACGGCGCGGCTCAATTGATGGCGGCGAGTTGGCTTTTGTCGGGGCCGAACCGACAGGCCGCGATCGAAAAGCTCAATGCACTCACGGACAACGACGACACCCGCATCGCCAAACTTGCACAAGCTCAACTCTGGCGAACCAAACTCGTGACCGCTAGAGAAACGGACGCGGCGGTTTGGCAGGCCTCTATCGACCGACTCCCAGAAAACCTTCGAGGCGGACCGTACTACTTGCTGGGGCAATTGTATTCGCGTCTGAAGAAACCAGAACGAGCGTCGTTGGCGTTCCTGCGAACTCCCGTCCTGTTTCCTCATCAGCGTCCACTGTGCGAGCAGTCGCTGTTGGCTGCGGCGCGTGAATTGGAAACAATGAACCGGCTCGAAGAAGCTCGCTTGGTTTACCGCGAGTTCATAAGCACCTTTCCCGGCTCGCTGTTTGAAGAAGAAGTTAAAGAGCGATACCAAAACCTGGAAGAAAAGCGCAAGAAGCAGCGACGATGACCATTCGGCGCTCCGCTCGTTTGGCGGTTGAGTCCGCGGGCGTTTTTCAAAATTCGATTGCCTGACCGCAACATCCCTTGAGGAGAATAATTTGTTTCTGAACCGACTGCCCGGCGAGACACAATTGATTGGAGCAGCTTGGCGACGTGCGGCGATTGTCGCCGCCTGCCTGCTGTCATTCGGCATGGTCGCCGGTGCCGTTTCGATCGCGTCGGCTCAGGGAGGCGCGCCCGCAGAAGCAGCGGAAGCAACCGAGGCGCCGCAGGGCTTCTTCGATATTATTTTCTCCGGCGGCATCGTCGGCCTCTCGATTATTCTCTTACTTGCCGCGCTCTCGTTGACAGCCGCTTATCTGGTCTTCGAGCATGTGATGACGCTTCGCCGCAGTGAAATCATGCCCGACGGTTTAGGCGATCAGGTTCGCACTCTGTTGCTTGCCGGTCGGGCCGCCGAAGCGGATCAAGCCTGTCGTGCTCAGCCGAGTTTCCTCTCATTCGTATTGCTCAATGCGCTGGCCGAATTGGATGGAGGCTGGTCGGCTGTCGAAAAAGCGTTGGAGGACGCGTCTGCAGAACAATCGGCTCGGCTCTTCCGCAAGATCGAATACCTTTCGGTGATCGGCAATATCGCGCCGATGGTCGGCCTTTTGGGCACGGTCACCGGCATGATCTTCGCCTTCCAGCAAGTTGCCAGCACCCAAGGCGCTGCGGGCGCCGGCGACCTGGCGGAAGGCATTTATCAAGCGCTCGTTACGACCGTGGGAGGGCTGATTGTCGCCATCCCATCACTGGGCGCCTTTGCCATCTTTCGAAATCGCGTCGACCAACTTGTCGCCGAAGCCGCCTACATGGCGCTGCACGCCGTCTCGCCGCTCAAACGCCGCAGCCAACAACAGCCGACTCGAAAAACGAGTAGTCGAGGTCCGTCGCCGCCTCCGCCGCCAAGCTAACGCTCTGCCTCAAAATGAACTACCGTTTTCCTGTGAGCCGTCACAAAGATTCAACTTCCTTCAACTTACGTCGTTCGCCATGCAAGTCCCAACTCAACTCAACAGCGGCGAAGTCGACTTCAACATGACGCCCATGATTGACGTTGTGTTCTTGCTGATCATCTTCTTCCTTGTCTCCAGCCATTTGGCCAAGCAAGAGGCGCAGCTTGAGTTGCCGTTGCCGACGGCGGACAGCGGCGAAACGCCCGTCGAAGCGAACGCGCCGCGCGTGACCGTTAACGTGCTTGCCGACGGCACGATTAAGTTGGCGGGCAAAGTGACGCCAGCAAACCAACTGCAAGCGCGACTAACTCGAAAGAGAGAGGATGAAGGGGACGATCTTGAAGTCAGGATTCGGACCGATCAAACCGTCCCCTTTCGTCAATTTGAACCGATTATGTTGGCTTGCACACGAGCCGGCATCTGGAACGTCAAGATCGCCGTTCATCGCCGACAAGATGTCGGTCGTTGACGCCCCAAGAGATGAACACCAAGCGGGCTGAAACAAAAGCAACAGGAACTGAATCGTGAAACGATCTTCGATCTTCGCGCGAAGGCATAGCGAATTGGACGTCAAAATGACGCCCATGATCGATGTCGTATTCCTGCTGCTGATATTCTTCGTCTGGACCGCCAGTTTTCAAATTGTGGAGCAGGTCTTGCCGAGTAATCTGACGGCCGCGAGCGGATCGCAACCGTCCGTTGACAGTCAGCCGCCGCCGCCCGAATCCGACTTTGACGACATCGTCATTAAAGTCCATTGGAATGCCGCATCGCAGACGCCAAGCTGGGAAGTCAACGACACGTCGCTCGACTCGCTGGCCAACGTTCGCGATCGACTGAAAACGATTGGCTCAATCAAGCGCGACGCTCCCATCTTCATACTGCCCGATGAGGACGCGCCGATGCTTCACGTCATCGACGTCTACGACGCGGCTCGGCTGGAGCAGTTTCCTAAAGTCAATCTCGCCATCCGCGACCGAGAATAGGAGTTCCGCCGATTCGAATTCGCGAACTATCATCGCGAAGTTTCATTAGCGCTCTGACCGTGCAATCCACGTTCGGCATCGCATCGGCGCAAGGCGTGCGCAGAGCCCTCGCGCTGCTGTTGACGGTCGTGCTGTCCGTGGTTGCCGCGCCGTCAATCGTACAAGCTCAAACGCAAGACGTACAATTCACCGAAGGACTACGGCAGCGACGATTGTTTGTGTTGGCCGAGTCGTTTGCTGGCGAACGATTGGCCTCAAGTGGCATTGCGCCATTGGACCGAGCCGAACTGCTCATCGAGCTGTTGCGAACGTATGGCGAACACGCGTTGCATTCGCCGCCCATCGAGCGCCCTCAGTTGTGGGCGGAGGCGGCGAGGCGATCTGCCGAGTTTCGGCGAAAATACAAAACGAATCCGCGAGTCTTTCTGGTTCAGTTTCAAGCGGCGCTCGGGCTGCTCGCTCAGGGGCAATTGGCCCGGCAGGAGGCTCAGGTCGGCGGAAGCGACACCGAGGCAATGAACGCCGCGCGAGCTCAGACGCGCCGAGCGATTCGAGAATTTGAGACGTTGCTCAATGATGTGGAGCGAGCGATCCCTCAGCGGCGCCAATCGAGTGGCGAAGCGGGTGAATTGAGCGCGGACGAGCTGTTTTCGCTTAAGAACAACGTGCTCTTGCAACTGGGCGAAGCGTACGAAAATCAATCGCTCTGCTACAAACCGCAAAGCGACGATCGAATTGCGTCACTCACCGTCGCTCTCGAGCACCTGGCGGAGTCGATCAAGCAACTCCCGGCGGGTCACCCGCTGACGCTCGACGTTCGTTTGCAACAAGCTGTTTGCATGCGTCTGCGCGGCGACCTTCACCATTCCGAGAGGCTGCTCGCGTCGCTCGTCAATGCAGAGACGCCGATCGGCATTCGGCAGCAGGCCACCGCCGAACTCGTCAGAATCCGCCTCGCTCAGAATAAAGCGACGACGGCTCGGGAAGTGTTGAAACGCGCAGGCAGCGGCCACCCGGAGCTCGATTTCGCTTACCTCGAAACGTTGGCGACGTTGATCAAGGCGAGCAAAGATCATGACGCCGATCCGCTTCGCAAAGAGGCGATTGCCCTGGTCGGGAAAATTGAAGATCGACACGGTCCCTATTGGGGGCGTCGATCGAGTCAATTGCTGGTTCGAATTGCCGGCGATGCGGAAGGCGGCGCGGGGTTGGAAATTCTTGGACGCACTGCCGAAGCCCTTTATTTGAAGGGTGACTATGATCGCGCCCTTGGGGCCTACGAGAAGGCGTCCGATCGCGCCGTGGCGCTGGGGCAGATGGATATCGCATTTAAGCATCGACTGACGGCTGCGTTCATCGAGAAAAAACGCGATCACGCCGATGAATATGTTCGGCGGCTGCGAGAAACAGCGTTGCGTTTGGCCGAGTACAAGAAGGCCAGTGATGCTCATCTTGCGGCGATCTCCGCCACAACCCAAATGGCTCGATCCGATCGCACCAAGATCAAACTCTATGAGGAGCTGCTGCTTGAGCATCTCGATTCCTGGCCCGGCAGCGAGAGCGCCGATCAGGTTCGCCTCTGGTTGGGCCGGATGCGAGCTGCTCAGAAGAATTGGCCCGAGGCGATTGCGGCTTACAGTTCCATTCGGCAATCATCGAATCACTTCGGCGCCGCCATCCGCAATCTGGCACCTTGCTGGCAAGCGCACTTGAAGGCCGTTCACGCTCAAGGGGGCGAAGTTGCGGAGCTGGCCGATCGCGCGGCAAGTTTTTATGAATCGGTTCTGGTCGACGAGTCTGGCAATCCGCCGGAAACTTGGTCAGCGCTCGATCAAGTTGCGGCGCTCAACGCAGCTCGCATTCGTATTCGCTATCGACCCAGCGAGTTGGCGTCCGCCGAGCAGCTGCTCAAAGCGGCTCTGCAAGCTTCGCCAGACGCCGAGATCGATTGGACTCGCAACGCCCGAGCTTGGCTCGTTGTCGCACTCAGCGGTCAAGGCCGCGCAAACGAGGCGTCTCAGTGGATCAGTTCTCTTGCCGGCGCCAACCCAGACGATCTGTTTCAGGTTGTTGTGCAGCTTCACGAATTTGGAAGTCAGGCGAATCAGGCGACCGTGAAAGCCCTGCTCAGCGTCGAGCAACAAGCCGTGACCATCCTGGCCCCTGTCGCCGGCAAACTCGATCAACCCTCGCAACTCAACCTACAGATCATTCAAGGCGAGCTGTTGTTGCGAACCGGCCAGGTAAAAGAGTCACAATCGCTCTTCCGCCAATTGGTCGCGGCCCATCCCAAACGGGGTGCCGTGCAAGAGGGCTACGCCAAATCATTGTCCGCGTCGCGAACTTCGGCGAACGAGGCGCTGGTCCAATGGCGAATCGTCGCGGCGGGCAGCAAGAAGGAATCGAGTCGCTGGTATCGAGCGAAATATTATCTTGCCCGAGCCTATTTCGATTTGGGGAGAAAGAAAGACGCTGCCGATCGCATCCGCTATCTGCAGCAGACGTCGAAAATGGACACCCCGCTGAAAGCTCGATTCGAAGCGTTGCTCAAGGACTGCCAGAAATAACGACATGCGGAGACATTGGCAGTGGGGCCGCGATGCGTGCGATCGCTCTCGATTGCCGACGAGAAGTAAATGATCTAGTCGTCGAGCAGCCCGAAGCGGCGTCGGAATCTTCGAGCGCGGTGCATAGCGTACCATCGTCGCTTGGCTGGGTTCTCGCTATGACGCCGCTTGCGTTTGCCGTCGGGCATGGGTAATTCTCCTTACCCATTTGTTTCGGCTCGTTCGGCTTGTGGACTTGGGTAAAATGCACGGCCTGCTAAAAACTTGGCGCGTCGCCTGCGTGGGCGGGCGGATAAACAGTTGCGATTACCATCAGGCTCATGACCAATCCGATTCCAATAATGCTCGTAGTCAACATCATGTGTTTGTCCCTTCTTAATGGTTCAGCACCAACCAACGCGAACCTCGGGCCACAAACGGGCTCAAACCCTAAAGCCACCTAGACAAACTTGTTTCCTCAAATGACTTAAAGAATATTCACCCAGCGTCCGACACCGATTTGACGTCGCGCCTTGATGTAATAATGACATCTTTATTTAACATCGTGTGTACTCAATTTGATACACAAGGTAGTGAGGCATCCTTTTGCTTTGGCGGACTAGGTAGTTTGGGTGGTTGCGTAGCAAGATGACTGTTCCATTCGAAGACGCTCAACAACAGATATCCCAAGCCATGCTGTCGGATCGATTCGATCTTCAGCAACGGTTGCGGCGAGTGCGCAATGCGTTAAAGGAAGGGCGTCGAGACGAGCGAGGCGAACAGCAATTGGAAAAAAAGCTGGCTCGCTCACTCGAGCAAGTCCAGCGGCGCCAGAGCCGCTTGCCTGCGGTCACCTATCCAAATGATTTGCCGGTTACCCAGCGCCGTGAGGAGATTGCCGAGGCGATTCGGGCGAGGCAGGTTGTTGTCGTTTGCGGAGAGACCGGTTCTGGCAAGTCGACTCAGCTGCCCAAGATCTGTTTGGAAATGGGGCGAGGCGTGTTTGGGTTGATCGGCCACACTCAACCAAGACGCATTGCCGCGCGCAGCGTCGCATCTCGAGTTGCGTCGGAGCTGGGATCGCCGCTGGGCGAGGCAGTCGGTTTCAAGGTTCGCTTTACCGACAAGACTGATTCCGCCAAGACGTTTGTGAAAGTGATGACGGACGGCATGTTGTTAGCCGAAACTCAGCGCGATCGATTCTTGGAGCGGTATGACACGATCATTATCGATGAAGCCCACGAGCGTTCGCTCAATATCGATTTTCTGCTCGGCCTGCTTAAGCGATTGTTGCTTCGTCGTCCTGAGTTGAAAGTGATTATCACTTCCGCGACGATCGATGCGAAGCGATTTGCGAAACACTTCGCCGATAGCGAGGGGCCGGCGCCGATCATTCAGGTCGAAGGGCGCACGTACCCGGTCGAGGTTGTTTATCGTCCGCTCGATGAAGGATCTGGCGAGTCGGACGTCTACGGTGCGATCGCAGACGCAGCTGAGGAGGCGGCGTCGATCGATCGTGGCGACATGCTTGTCTTTCTTCCCACGGAGCGCGACATTCGCGAAGCGGCGCGCGTGCTGAGGGGAAGACGCTTCAAAGGCGATGACGCGCGAGGGACGGAGATCTTACCTCTCTATTCGCGACTGTCTCCTCAGCAGCAGAGTCGAATTTTTGAGCCGCGCGGACAGCGACGCATTGTGTTGTCGACAAATGTGGCCGAGTCGTCGATCACGGTGCCGAACATCCGGTTCGTGATTGACGCCGGGACGGCTCGCATCAGTCGCTACTCGCCGAGAAGCAAACTGCAGCGATTGCCGATCGAGGCCATATCGAGGGCGTCGGCCGATCAGCGGAAGGGTCGTTGCGGTCGAGTTGGCCCGGGCGTTTGCATTCGGCTCTACAGCGAGGACGACTATGTCGGGCGCGACGCCTACACAACGCCTGAGATTCAGCGGACGAACTTGGCTTCCGTCATTTTGCAAACACTGTCGCTGCGATTAGGCGCTATCGACAAGTTCCCCTTTCTCGACGCCCCGCGATCGGAGAAGATTCGCGACGGTTACAAAACGTTGTTCGAGATCGGCGCCATCGATCACGAGAACCTTCTGACGGAAATTGGCCGCCGTTTGAGTCGCCTCCCCGTCGATCCTCGTATTGGCCGGATGATTCTAGCCGGTGCGGAAGAGGGATGCTTACACGAGGTGTTGATTATCGCCGCCGCGTTGGAGGTCCAGGATCCGCGCGATCGGCCAGTGGACAAGCGAGCTGCGGCGGACGAGCAACACGCCAAATTCGAGCATGAGCGGTCTGACTTTTTCAGCTACCTCAACATATGGGACTTCTATCACCAACAGCGAGAACGCTTGTCCCACAGCCGTCTTCGCAAGGCGTGCCAGCAGAACTTTCTTTCCTATCAGCGGATGCGTGAGTGGCTTGAGCTGCATCGGCAGCTACTGCAATTGATCGAACCTCTGGGATTCCGTCCTGGACGCCGAGCTGACGATTACGCCGCCGTCCATCGGGCTTTGCTAACCGGTTTGTTGTCGAGCGTTGCGATGCGAACGGAGAAGCGAGAATACACCGGCGCGGGCGGCTTGAAACTTCATATGTGGCCTGGGTCGGCGCTTTATCGCAAGAGCCCTCAGTGGGTTGTCGCCGCGGAAATGCTCGAGACGACTCGACAATATCTTCGCACGGCGGCTCAGGTTGACGTCGCCTGGATCGAGCCGATGGCCAGCCATTTGATCAAGCGGTCGTACAGCGATCCTCATTGGCGAGCCAAGCGCGGCGCGGCCATGACTTATGAGAAGGTCACGCTTTTCGGTATGCCGATCGCGACGCAACGCCCCACGGCGCTGGCGCCGATTGACCCCGAGCAAGCTCGGGAGCTGTTGATAAGCGAAGGTCTTGTCGAAGGGCAAGTCCGCACGCGAGCTCGTTTTTTTCTTCACAATCAGAAACTGTTGGAAGAAATCGAGCAGGAAGGCGCCATGTCGCGTAAGCGAGATCTGGTCGTGGAGCCGTGGGTGCAAGAACAGTTCTATGAGCAGCGGTTGCCCGAATCGGTTGTCGATCTGGCGACGCTCCACAAGTGGATTCGTGAACGGGGCGCCGAGAATCGACTGATCATGAGCCGCGAGGACTTGATTCCTGTCGAGCCCGACGCGGTCGATCACGCGTTGTTTCCGCCGACCCTCGCGACCAAATCGATGTCACTTGATCTCAGTTACCAGTTCGAGCCCGGCGCGGATGACGATGGTGTTACGCTGAATGTTCCGAAGGAGGCGCTCGGCCGTCTCGATCGCCGTCAAATTGGCTGGCTCGTGCCGGGTCTGCTGGAAGAGAAAGTGCTGACGTTAATTCGCACACTGCCCAAGTCGTTGCGAAGAAACTTCGTTCCCGCGCCCGAGGTGGCCGCCAAGGTAAGTCGAAAGCTGGCTGGCGTTCGTGAGGACGTTGACTTTCATGTCGCGCTGGCAGGCGCGTTGACCGAATACTGCGGCGAGCCGATTCGTGCGGAGGACCTTAACGAATCCAAACTGCCTCAACATCTTCGCATGAACATTCGTGTGGTCGACGGCCAAGGCAAGCGATTGCACGCCAGTCGCGATCTCGGCGAAATTCAGGAGCGATTCGGCGCCGCTCCTGCGGCCGGCGGCGCACCGCTCGAAGACGACCAGCTCGACGAACGGTGGCAACGAGACGGCCTGACGAAATGGGAATTTGAGTCGTTGCCGGACGAGGTTTCGATCCGCCGCGGCTCGGTCGACATGCTCTTTTACCCGACGCTTATCGATCAGGGCGATTGCGTCAATCTGCGGTTGCTCGAGTCGAAAGAGGCGAGCGATTCCTGGAACCGAGGCGGCCTGCGGCGACTATTTTGCATCGCCGAAAGGAAGGAGCTACGTTCGCAAGCCAACTGGCTTCCCGGCAGCGACAAGCTCTTTGTCTATGCATCGAGTCTGCCCGATGGCGGCGAGATCCGAGAACACGTTGCGGAACTGATTGGTGACCGCGCGTTCTTTTCTCAGAAGGGCCAACCGCGGACCGAGGCTGAATTTCAAGCGTGGAGAAAATACGGCCGAGCGGAGATCGGCATTGCGACGCAGGACGTGTCGTCCGTTGTCAAACCGCTACTCGAAAACTATCACACGGCGCGGCTCGCGCTGGAAAATGCAAGTCCGAAATACGCAGATGTTGTTTCCGATATCAAACAGCAATTGCAATGGTTGACCGCAAAGGGCTTTCTCGTTCTCACCCCGTGGCAGTGGCTCAAGCAAATGCCGCGATACATGCTCGGAATCGCGTCGCGTTTGGAAAAGCTCAAGAGCGGCGCCGCCGGCAGAGATGCGCGAGGCAGCGACGAATTGGTGGGGCCTCTCGAGCGATTGGAGCAACTAGTCGAAACCCATGACGGCCCCCACGGCTATGCCTGGATCGATCCTCATGAAATTGAATATCGTTGGATGGTCGAAGAATTTCGCGTTTCGCTATTCGCGCAAGAACTGGGGACGTACGCTTCCGTTTCCGGCAAGCGCCTCGAGAAGATTTGGGCGAAAATCGGTAGCCGCTAAAAGAAATACGCTCAAAGGAAAATCGGTAGGCGATTTCCGGTCGCTCGGCAGCTACGCTCGCCGGAGTATGGGCCTGCCAGTTAACTCTTGCTTCCGCCAACGGAAAGTTGAAAGTGGCGAGCGAGAAGTCTATTCTCATCTCATTAAAGCACCGAGTTACCTTGGAGCGGAACGATGATGACGAGCTCGATTCGACGACTCTTGGCCTTTGTGGTTGCACTCCCCTTGATCGCGAGCGCAAACTCGCAAAGCAATTCGGTTGCCGCAGCTGAGTTTCGGCTGGCGACGTTTACGATCGACGCCACGATTCCACTGAATCATCGTTGCATGGGCGTGTTGCCGACCAAGTCGAAAAAGATCGTCGACCCGCTCTACGTTCACGGTATGGCGCTCTTGGGTGGCGAGAAGCCGGTTGTCATTTGCGCGCTTGATTGGTGCGAAGTCCGCAATGGCGCCTACGATCAATGGCGAGCGGCGCTCGCCAAAGCGGCTGGTACGACCTCCGAGCGCGTCTTGGTTTGCTCGCTACATCAGCATGACGCGCCGGTTACTGATTTCGATGCAGCGAAGATCTTGGAGAAAGTCGGACTCAAGAACGAGCTGTACGATGTCGCCTTTCACGACGCCACCGTGGCTCGAGCGACCAAAGCTTTAGAGGACGCCCTCGAGAATGCTCAGCCCATCACCCACTTCGGCCTAGGCAAGGCCAAGGTGAAGCGAATTGCTTCGAATCGCCGCGTCGTGCATCCGGACGGTCGAGTCAGTTTCAGTCGCGGAAGCCGCAGCGGTTCCTCCGAGTTTCACAGCAAGGCACCCGATGGACTGATCGATCCCTACATTCGCGCAATACGTTTCTACTCAGGCGATAAGCCGCTACTTTCTCTCCATGCATATGCGACTCATCCGATGAGTTATTACGGTCGAGGCGGAGTGACGAGCGACTTCGTTGGGTTGGCGAGAGAACGGCGAATGCGCGACGATGCGTCGGTGAGACAGATATATGTTTCGGGATGCAGCGGCGATGTGACGGCCGGCAAATACAACGATGGATCTCAGGACAGTCGCGAAGCGCTCACCGATCGTATGTATGACGCGATGGTTCGAGCGGAAGCCGACGCGAAGCCGATCCCACTTACGCAAGTCGCCTTTCGCAGCACGAAACTGACTTTGCCATTCCATCCCAAAGCGTCGCTAAAAGTCGATGCGCTGGAAGCTCAAGTCAACAATAAGGACTTGCGAGTGGAGAGCCGGATCTTGGCCGCCATGGGATTGGCTAGCCGTCACCGAGTTGCCCGAGGCCAGGCGATCGATTTTCCATGCATCGATCTCGGCGGTGCGCAAATCGTCCTGTTCCCCGGTGAGTCGTTTGTCGGCTACCAACTCATTGCCCAAGAGATGGCGCCCGACTCTTTTGTCATGTCCATCGGGTACGGCGAGTGTTGGCCAGGTTACGTTCCGACCAAGGCAGCGTTCGACGACAATTTTACCGATAGCTGGCTCTGGGCCGGTCCAGGATCCGAAGCTCAAATCCGCAAAGCACTCAAAGAAGTCTTAAAGCCGTAAGTCGTGGCTGGGGCATCCTGCCGCAGTTGAGTTTTCCTTAGCGCCAAAATCTGATTCACCGAACGAGCAAGCTCGTTTTAGGTCTGTCCTGGCACCAAGACCATGAGTCACTGATCGAGGGCGGAGTCGACTCGCTGTTTGACGATTTCAATTAACAGCGAGTCCGGCCCGAGCGGCGGAGTGATGCGGTAGTCGATCTCGTTGTGGCGCGATGCGGCCTGCTCAACTATTTCCGGAATGTGCTCGGTGCTGTGCCGTCCCGGACCGACGAAAAAGGGATGAACGACAATCAATTCGGCGCCCTGCTCCACGCATCGGTCGAACGCTTGTTCGATTGACGGCTCGGCGATCTCCATGTGCGCCGGCTCGACAATTGACCAACCCGTGTCGGCTTTCAGCTGATTCGCAACTTGCGGCAACATCGAGTTGCTTTCAGCGCGACGTGAGCCGTGATCGACGAGGATGATTCCAAAGTCTTTCGTGGTAGGCCCGTTCATGATTTGTCGCGGCTCTCGTCACGTTACGCAAACGTCGCCATGCTTCGGACGACCCGGAATACGAATAAGATTACGATTATGATTGGATGATGGATAGACGGTTGGACTGGTGTGGATAGGGAGAGTGAGATGGAATCGATCGATTTGCTGCACAATCTCATGTTGATGGCGCGCGCCGATGGCGAGATTTCCAAGGAGGAATTGGAGCTGTTGCACGTTCGACGCAACGAGTGGAACATTTCGCTCGAAGAGTTTGAGCGGATTTTGGAGGAGACTGAGTCTCCATCGGCCGACCTTCGTATTCCTGAATCCGCCAGTCAACGCTACGACATGCTCGCCGATATGGCTCTGATGATGGCTGCCGACGGCAAGTTTTCGGAATTCGAAACTCAGTTGCTCGCGATCGCGGCTGTGAGGCTTGAGCTCAAGCCGGAAGTGCTCGATGAAGTTCTTTCAGATTTTTCGGACGATGATGACGACCTCGTCATCGGGTGATGTTGTCGGCCTTACGCACCAAGACCCCAACGAGTTTGCTCGTTCGGTGAATCAGATTTTGGCGCTAAGGAAAACCCAACTGCGGCAGGATGCCCCAGCCACGTGGCTCTTGCGTGGTGTCTGTGGGCCACGAGTCACTTCTCTGTTTCCGCCAAACGAGCCTCCGCCATTGCGGCGTATTCGGGTACGCAGTCGATTCCCAAGTAATGATGTCCGAGCTGCTTGGCGACAATCGCGGTCGTGCCGCTGCCGATAAAGGGGTCGAGCACAACGCCGCTCGGCGGGCAGGAAGCTTGGATGCAAGTGCTTACCAGCGACGCGGGAAAGACGGCAAAGTGGGCGTCGCGAAATTTCGAAAGTGGTATCGACCAGACAGTGCGCTTGTTGCGACCTTTGGGATGGAACGCCTGGTCCCATCGTCCATCGTGCATGTTGATCTTGCCGCCATTCTTTCCTTGCTCCGGCGTGCTGCCTCGCTTATGAAAGTGGTTTCGACCGCCTCGCATCTTGCTGTTCTCGCTGAACGTCACATGCGGTTCGCGGATCGCGTCGGCGTCGTAAAAATACGAAGACGATTTGGCGAAGAAGAAAATGTTTTCATGGTCGGTCGTGGGGCGAGTCTTCACGGCTGACGGCATGGCGTTCGGCTTGTGCCAGATGACATCGCTTCGCAGAATCCAACCGTCGTCTTTCAGAGCGAGTGCGACCCGCCAAGGCATCCCCAGCAAATTGCCTCGGTCGTATTTGTCGCCGATGACAATCCACATCGATCCTTCCGGTTTGAGCACTCGACGACATTCGGCGAACACAGCCACGAGTCGCTCGACATATTCAGTCGGAGTCTTTTCGCGACCGATTTCGCCGTCGCCAGAGTACTTCCGCTGTTTGTAGTAGGGTGGGCTCGTGACGATCGTGTCGACCGACTCGTCGGGAATCGACTTCAGCACCGTGACACAGTCGCCGCAGAGAATCGAATCGAGCGAGGTAAACGAGGTTGCGGCCATCGATCATGTTGGTCCTGTTTTGTCGCCACGCTCGTGGCGGTTGGCTACATTCGATCTCGCACGCCAATCCCCAGCAGTCCGAGTCCGGTCTTCAGCACTCGAGCGGTCACGTCGCACAACATCAGCCGGCTCGCCTTAAGCTCTTCCGATTCCGCCTTCAGCACAGGACACTTCTCAAAGAATTTCGAATACGTATCGGCCAGCTTGTAGAGGTAGGTCGTGAGTTGATTCGGGCGGTAGTCGACGCCGACCTCTTCAAGCGCGCTTTGAAAACGACTAATCTCGAGCGCGAGAGATCGTTCAACGGCGTCGCCGATGATGATCTTGGGCTGAGACGCTCGCAGCGCCTCGCGATCGATGTCGCCTTTTGCGAAAATCCCGCAACATCGCGCGTAGGAGTATTGGATGTAGGTCGCCGTATCACCGTTGAGCTGAACCATTTTCTTCAAGTCGAACTTGTAGTCGCTCGAACGATTGTGGCTCAGGTCGTTGTACTTAGTCGCGCCGATACCGACCATCTCGGCCACTTCGCGTCGAGCTTGCTCGTCGAGGTCGCGACTAGCTTCATTGACCGTCGCGTAAGCTGCGGCGACCGCTTGATCGAGCAGGTCGCCGAGTTCAACCAGGTCGCCATCGCGAGTCTTGAGTGGCTTGCCGTCTTCGCCGAGCACCGTGCCGAAGGCGACGTGTCGCAAGTCCATCGAGTCGTAGCCCCAAGCCTTGGCCACGACGAACAGCTTTATGAAGTGTTCGTGTTGCCGCTGATCGACCACGTAAAGCACGGTGTCGGGATTCCACGTTTCCGCTCGGAAGCGAATTGTCGCCAGATCCGACGTCGCGTACAGAAAGGCACCATCCTTTTTCTGAATGATCATCGGGGCGTCGAATTCGTCGAGGAAGACGCATTGAGCTCCGTCGCTCTCCTGAGCCATGCCCTTGGTCTGTAATTCTTCGACGACAGCGGGCAGCTGATCGTGGTAGTGGCTCTCGCCGTAAGCGTAATCGAATTGAATGTCGAGCCGATCGTAGATTCGCTGGATCTCTTCTTGGCAGTGCGGAAGGAACTGATTCCAAAGTTCATTGTTCTCGGCATCGCCCGCGTGCAGCTTGGCGGTTTCTTGCAATACGGCGTCGCCGATATCGGCGTGTTCGGCAGCCAACGCCGCCAGTTCAGAATCCGCCTCGACTCGAGCGATTTTGCGCTGCAGCGCGTCGAGGTCTTCGCCCAATTGGCCCCGTTTGACTCGAAGCGTCTTTAGCTGCTTGGCATTCTTCTTGTCTTGCTTTTTGTCGCCCGTCGCAGGCGTCGATTCCAGCGTCTCGATCTGCTTCTCTGCGTTGCCGATTTCGGTTTGAACTGCGGCCAGCGATCGGGTGCGAATCTTATGGTATTCAATCAGTTGATTGACAAGCCGGTACAGGCGAGTCAGTTCGGCGACCGGTTGCTTCTGGAAATCGGCGTCGACGACAAAGTGCTTGTAGCCGTAAATGATCATGCCGAACTGAGTGCCCCAGTCGCCCAAGTGATTGTCGCTAATCACACGATGGCCGAGGAATCGAAGCACTCGACAGAGTGCATCGCCGATGACCGTGGAACGAATGTGTCCCACATGCATCGGCTTGGCGACGTTGGGCGACGAGAAATCGACGACAACCGTTTTGGGATCAGCCGACTCGGCCACGCCAACTCGCGGATCGGCGCAGGCCAGCTCCACTCGGTTTAGGATCCAACCGTCGCGGACCTTGAGGTTGATGAAACCCGGGCCTGCGATCTCGGGTGCTTCGCAAATGTCGGCAACGTCCAGTCGTTCGACGATGTCGCTGGCAATATCCCGGGGCGACTTGCCTAGCTTCGCCTTGAGCGGCATGGCGCAGTTAGCTTGATAATCGCCAAACTTGGGATCCGCAGTCGGCCGGATCATCTCCAACAAATCACTCGAGTCCTCAACCATCCCCTCGAGCGCCGTTGCGAATCGGCCCTTAATTTCCGCTAGAAGATCCATGTTGCTCCAGCTTGGATTGTTGTCAGCAACCCATGTGCATCGTCAAACACTGGCAAGCCAGCGGCACCCGGTCACTTCCTTGCTATCTCGTTCTTTGGCGCCGGCAAGCCAGTGGCGCCCGGTCACACGTACGTATTTCAGTCCTCGTCGCTCGGCTCGGCGCCACCTTCTTCAGGATCATTTTCGTCAGGATCACCTTCGTCAGAATCGACTTCCTCTCCACTGCCTTTGCTTCCGGCGCGCGGCGGCAACAGTTGTGATTCGAAGTCGCTTAAGCTCTCGCTCAGATCGACGATCGGCGCGTCGCCCCAGAGGGCTTCCAGGCCGTAGAACTGCCGAGTCTCCTCGTCGAACAAATGAATGACGACGGAACCGTAGTCGAGCACGATCCACTTGCTCTCGTCGTAGCCCTCGATCCCCATTCGTTTGTCTTTGAGCTCGTCCTCTAGCTTGTGATCAATCTCCTCGCTGATCGCGTGCAGCTGACGGCGGCTCGTTCCCGTCGCGATCACGAAATAGTCGAACAACGCCGTGTGGCCCTGCATGTCGAGAATCGCGATATCGCTTCCTCGATTTTCCGCTGCGGTTCGAGCAGACGCTAATGCCAGCTCGAAGCTACGATGGATTCGGCTATCTTCAGGAACAGGATTTGACATAGTCGCGATGGCCACAGTGATTCCTCGATTAACAACTTCGGGACACCATTCTACCCATCAACGACCCCTGGGCCAGCGGGCAGGTTCGCAGGCAAGCCTCGGCAGCAAGCTCTCGCCGAGACTAAAAAAGGCTGGCACCCCATGCGGGACGCCAGCCATGAACTTATTCCATCGCCATCGCGACGATTCGTTAGCGGGTTCTAGAAGATACCCATCGCCATCAGGCTGTATCGCACGACGAGTCCTGCGACGACGACGCTAACCATGCTCATCAGTTTGATGAGAATGTTGAGGCTAGGACCACTGGTGTCCTTGAAGGGATCGCCCACCGTATCGCCGACGACACCGGCTTTGTGGGCTTCGGAGCCCTTGCCGCCGAAGTTTCCGGCTTCGATGTACTTCTTCGCGTTATCCCACGATCCGCCCGCGTTGGACATGAAAATGGCGACACAGAAACCAGCCGTCAACGTGCCGACCAGCAGGCCAAGCACGCCGCCGACCCCGAGGATTCCGCCAACGATCAGCGGAGTTAGAAGGCCTAGCAACGATGGCAGGACCATTTCCCTTTGGGCCGCCTGAGTACTAATTCCAACTGGGGCTCGATAATCTGGTTTCACCGAGCCATCCATAATGCCTTTGTTTTCCTTGAACTGACGTCGAACCTCCTCGACCATGCCCTGGGCGGCGCGACCGACAGCTTTCATCGTCATGGCGCAGAAAACAAACGTCGCCATCGCTCCGATGAACACGCCAACGAGAACCTTGGGGTTCATCAGCGAAGCGTCATAGTATGTCGTGAAATCGGGCAGCGTCGCCGCGCCAACCTCAATCAACCTGTCTCCTGTGGCGGCGAAACTGACGCCCCGCTCCTCGTCGTCAACAATCAGTCGTTCCACACGAGCGGGACCGCTGCTAAAGGAAACGGCCGCCCAGTCCGCAGCGACTGCTTCGTCGCGAGTCATTCTCGGCATGGCCAAATATTGATGGACCTCTTCGCCTTTCTTCTCGATCACGAACCCGTTCGACAGCTTATAGAAACCGTCTTCAGTCAACTCTTCCGCGACCGATTCGCCCCAGCGGTCAAAGCCGATTCGTACTTCTTCGACGTAAGCAGCCATCAAAGCCAAGGCCGTCAACGCAGCCGAGCCGATCGCGAATCCTTTACCGGTCGCTGCTGTCGTGTTGCCGAGGCTGTCGAGCGCGTCCGTTCGTTCGCGAACAATCGGTTCGAGTCCGGCCATTTCGGCGTTACCGCCAGCATTGTCGGCGATCGGGCCATAAGCGTCGGTCGCCAGCGTGATGCCGAGCGTACTGAGCATGCCGACGGCGGCGATGCCGACACCGTACAGACCCAAGGCGAATAGGCTCACGTCGTTAAACTGCCAGCCGTTGGCGAATCCAAATGCCGAGAGAGTTCCAACGCAGACAACCAGCACGGGAACCCAAACGCTCGCCATTCCGTCGGCAACGCCGCCGATAATAATTGTCGCCGGGCCCGTCTTGGCTTGTTCCGCCAAGTTGCGAGTCGGCGTGAATTCGTCGCTCGTGGCGTACTCCGTCCATTTCCCGATCAGCCAGCCAGCGATCAAGCCGACTGCAATACTCATCGAAACGCCAGGCAGACCAAAAAAGAGCGCTCCACCCTCAGTTTTCACTTCCGGCATCAGCCAAATGGAGAGGCCCACGGAAGCGACGATCACGAGGATGGTGCTTAAGTTAATGCCGCGGCTGAGTGCCTTGAGCAGGTTCTTTTGTGTCGCTTCTTCGCTGGTTCGAACCAGGTAGATGCCGATGATCGAGAGAATGATTCCAACGCCCGCGATGGCCATCGGAAGCAGCAACGCCTGCAATTGATCGTTGGTCGATCCAGAAAACGCAGCGACGCCCAGCGCGGCCGTTGCCAGGATCGAACCGCAATACGACTCGTAAAGGTCGGCGCCCATACCCGCAACGTCTCCGACATTGTCGCCGACGTTGTCAGCGATCGTGGCCGGGTTGCGAGGATCGTCTTCCGGAATGCCTTGTTCGACCTTACCCACCAAGTCGGCGCCGACGTCGGCGGCTTTGGTGAAAATACCTCCGCCCACCCGAGCGAACAGCGCTTGAGCACTGGCACCCATGCCGAAGCAAAGCATCGTGACCGTGATATCTTCTAGGTCCAATGGTTGGTCAATCATCGGCCAGATCCAGTACAGGAAACCGAACCAGATGGCGATGTCGAGCAGGCCAAGTCCGACAACAGTCAGACCCATGACGGCACCACTACGGAAAGCGACTTGAAGGCCTTGGTTGAGCGACTTTTGGGCACCGGCCGCAGTACGGCTGCTGGCCCATGTGGCCGTTTTCATGCCAAACCAGCCGGCAAGACCAGAGAAGAAGCCTCCCGTAAGGAAGGCAAACGGCACAAAATTGCTCTGCACATCAAGGACGAATGAAGCGATCGCGAGCAATACAAAAATCACCGCGAAGAAGACGCCCACGACTTTGTACTGTTGAAAGAGATACGTGTTGGCACCTTCACGCACGTATCCAGCAATCTCAATCATTCGTTCGTTGCCTTCATCAGCCGACATCATCGACTTGAAGAACATCCATGCTTGCACGAGCGCGACGATCGACATGACAAAAGCTAATCCCCAGACCATCATGGCCGTGGAATCACTTGTCGCACCGCCTGCGTCGCTCTGGGCCATCATCATCGGCATCGCCAAGTCAAATCCCATAGACAAACCACTGTCCATTGTTTCCAAATCCTCTGATGTAAAGAGCGTATTAGGCTCGAGTTACAGTGACTTAAGTCACTACGAAATAGGTACGATATGCCGTTTCGAAAATCGTTGTGCTAAATGATCGTGCAAAGTCGTCGTCCTGAAAAAGCGGAATGTCCGGGAGGGACGACGCAGAGGATTGAGGAAGGGATGGTGGGCCGCCCCACTGGAAGCTAAATTGCGTGTAAAAACCCAGCAGGATCGCCCAATCTATGTGCCCCAGATTTGCTATTTTTAACTCAGTTAGGGCCGGTTTGACAACCGCGATCGTAGGCCTTTCGACTGTTATTCTTGTGTTTTCTCCAGGACGCGCCGACGATTGGCCCCGGTGGCGCGGAATCGATGGCGAGGGACGCTGGATTAACCCGCCTCCAGTCGCCGAATCTTGGCCAAAGAAACTCGATGTCGTCTGGCGTTCGACCGTCGGACCCGGCTTCTCCGGCATCTCGGTCAAAGGCGATCTCGTCTATTCGATGGACGCCGACACAGAGTCCAAACGGGAACGCGTCTTCTGCCTCAACCGTACGTCAGGAAAACTTGTTTGGGAGCACGTTTATTCAGCGCCCTATGGCGATCTCGACTACGGAAAAGGCCCTCGAGCCACGCCAACCGTTCACGACGGCCGAGTCTACACGCTGGGTGCCGTCGGGCACCTGCACTGTCTGGACGCAAAAACCGGCAAGCCGATCTGGAGCAAGGATCTCGTCAAGGATCACAAAGCCAAGCAGCCAACCTGGGGGTTTGCCTCGTCACCGGCTGTTTACAAAAGCGAGCTGATCGTGCACGCCGGACTACAGCCTGGAGGCTGTTATGTCGGTTTTGACCTGCAAACGGGCGCCGAGCGTTGGCGTGCCGGCGACGATCCCATCGGCTACGCAGCTCCCGTCGTCACTCGCCACCAGGAACGCGACTTGCTTATCGGATGGACGCCAAAAAATGTCCTTGCCATTTCGCTCGAAAACCACCAGGTGCTCTGGCAGCAACCGTACAAAGTCACCTATGGCGTCTCGATCGCCACACCCATCGTCGTCGACGGTTTGGTCGTCGTTTGCGGCTATTGGGAGGGAAGTAAGGCTTTCCAATTAGGACAACAGCCAAATCAGGCCAAACTGGTTTGGGAAGAGAATCGTAACTTGCGAGGCCTGATGGCCCAGCCTTTGACCCGAGGCAAGCACGCGTATCTGCTCGACAAGGCGAGGGGTCTGGTCTGTTTCGAGTTGGCGACGGGCAAGATGGTCTGGAACGATCGAAACCGATTGACTCCTCGAGCCAGAAACCCGCAAGCGACAATGATATGGCTCGGCGATACGAATCGCATCTTGGCGCTGAACTCGGTCGGCGAGCTTATTCACGCCAAACTGACGCCCAGCGGCTATCGCGAGTTTGCTCGAGCTTCCGTCGTCGGCGAGACGTGGGCCCACCCAGCCTACGCCTCCAACTGCGTCTTCGCCCGCGACGACAAGCAAATCGTCTGTGTCAGGGTGCCTCTCGTCGAGCGACCCTAGTGCTGTGTTACAGCTTGGAATTGGGATCGACAATTCGTTTGGTCAACGCCCGCCACGGCGAATCGGGTGCGCCACCCTAAAACTAAGGCGTAACGCAGCACTAGTCGCCTTTCGCGGAGCGAAAGGCGGCACTGCTCGCACAGGATCTGCTTGCATCTGATGGCGAGCGGACGATACGCTGGAATGGCGACGAGTGGCAAGGCGATCGACAACTGCGTTTTGTGATCCAATTCACAATGTATTGGTCGTCTTGTTGTCAGGATGGTGGTTCGGTTGGGTCACCCGATCCTCGAGCTGGAGTTGGCGGAACATTGGTTGGAATTCAAAAGGTCCCAACAATGGCGGGCGTACTAACTCGAACGGCGATTTGTCTGCTGACGACCGCGTGCTTTTTGAGCGCGACGACGACGATCAGCGCTCAGACAATTCGCCCCCTATCGAAACGGATTCGCTCGCCATCGATCGACGCGCCGGGCGATTGGATCAATACGAATGGACCGTTGCGGCTGGCGGATCTTCGCGGCAAGTTCGTCATCCTCGACTTCTGGACATATTGCTGCATCAACTGCATGCATATCCTCCCCGAGCTCAAGAAGCTCGAAGACGCCTACCCCGATTCGATCGTTGTCATCGGAGTCCACTCGCCCAAGTTCGTCACCGAGCGCGATACGGAAAACGTTCGCGAGGCTGTCGTGCGCGAGAAGATTGTTCATCCAGTCTTCAATGATCCGCGGCGCGTTCTCTGGCAGCGATTTGAGGTCGATGTCTGGCCCAGCCTGCGAGTAATCGACCCCGAGGGCTATGTGGTCGCCGTGCATGAAGGCGAGACCACATTTCGCGAACTCGACAAACTGATGAAGCCCCTTGTATCGAAATATCGTCGCAAACGCGTGCTCGACGAAACACCCCTTCACTTCGCTCAAGAGTCGGCAAAACGAAAGGCGACGCCACTGCGTTACCCTGGCAAAGTACTCGCGGACGCCGCCTCCGATCGAGTCTTCATCGCGGACACTTACCACAATCGGATCGTGATAACTCAACTCGACGGAACACTTGCCGGGCAGATTGGCAGCGGAGCCACGGGCCGCGACGATGGCTCGTTTGCAGATTCAACGTTTGATCATCCGCAAGGCATGGCGCTGAACGGCGACTCGCTCTATATCGCGGATACCGAGAACCACTTGATTCGGAAGGCCGATCTGAAGGCGGAAACTGTCACCACGGTGGCGGGAACGGGAGTGCAGCGTAAGAGGCAAGAGGTGCGAGGCAGCTCGCGACCCAAAGGCATGATGCTCGCCAGTCCTTGGGACCTGCTCGTTGTCGGGAATGATCTGTTTATCGCGATGGCCGGTTCGCATCAAATCTGGAAGATGCCGCTCGATGAATCGCGCATCGGGCCGTACGCGGGAAGCGGCGGCGAGGATATTGTCGACGGAGCTCGGCTCGCTCGAAAACCATACGCCAAAGGCGCCTCCGAGTTCGCTCAGCCAAGCGGTCTCGGAACGGACGGAACCTGGGTGTTTGTCGCTGACAGCGAAGGGAGTTCCATTCGAGCCGTTCCGATCGATCCCATGAAAGATGTCGTCACAGTGCTCGGCACTTCACGCCTCAAAGAGAACCGGCTGTTTACATTCGGCGACCGCGACGGCAACCTCCGCACGGCGATGCTGCAGCACCCTGTCGGGCTGACCTTTGCGGACGGCGTGATCTACGTCGCCGATACGTATAACGACAAGGTTCGAGCGATCGACATCACCAAAGGGAGCGTCAAGACGCTCGCCGGCGAGCGGGCGCTTAATCCGGCAGAAGATGGTTCGGAGAATCAAGTCTTAAATGAACCGTCGGGCGTCAGCGTTGCCGCAGGCAAGTTGTACATCGCGGACACCAACTCACATCGCATTCGCGTACTCGACTTAAAGAGCCCCGGCGACTCCATCACGACTCTCGACCTAAACGGCCTCAAGCCTCCGTCGCCGACTCCAGAAAAATGGAAGCCCTTGCCCGGCGCGACCGTCGTCAAGTTCGACACGATGCAAGTGACGCCGAGCGATGACGTCGTCAAAATCCACTTGAAGTTGACGTTGCCGTTGGGGTTCAAGTGGAATCGCGAAGCCGGGTTCCAATGTCGCTTGGATGTCGCCGGCGACGAGCCGTTGTTCGACAAGAAACGTTTGGCTGACATCTCCGAAAAGGATATCGACCCGACACAAGCGATTGTCTTGGAAGCGCCCTTGGCCGCGCAGTCGGGAAGCGATCGAATTCGAGTTGCCGCGACGTTTTTCTACTGCCAAGAGGGGCGCGAATCGGTGTGCAGAATCGGCGAAGTGCACTGGATCGGCCAAGTCGATGTCACCGCCAATGCCGCGAAACAACTCGATCTTGAACACACAATCAGAGTGAAGTAAGCAACACTTGTGTAGCGGCGAGCTAGCGTCGCGCAGAAACTCGAAGAACGATTCACACCGGCCCCGACACCAGGCCCGCTAGTCCGATTGAGACAAGGCAAGGAGACCTCATTGAGTAACGATTCATACCGCGACACTGCGATAAATCGCCGCCGGTTTGTCGCCGCCTGCGGCGCGGCGGCGGGTGGTGCGGCGGCAGGTGGTGCGGCGGCAGGTGGCGCGGCGATTGGCGGCAACACTGCATCCGCACAGCAGAGAAAGCCAAACGCGATCCACATTGAAGATCCCTATCTGTTGGTGGTTCGGCAGACTCGAGTTCACAGGGAACTAGGATTGACCGAGAGACAGATCGAGGCGATTCGTGCCGCAACGGACGAAGTCGACGGCCCGTTGTTCTTGCTGCGTGACCTCGGGGTGGAACAGCGTTCTCAGAAATCAGCGCCCCTGGCCAAACAGGTTCGCGACAAAATGCAACAGACGTTGACTCGCCTGCAGCAACAACGCCTCGCGCAAATCGTCGCTCAAACCCAGGGCCATCGCGCATTGCTCCGCGACGACTTGGCGGCTCAGCTCAGAATGACCGCGTCGCAGAGGAAAGAACTGCTCGACGTCGCCGAGGAGACGGAAGAAGAGAAACAAAAGCTCAGCGAGAAAGTCAAGAAAGGCGGCTCACGTAGCGACGCGCAGAGAGAAGTCACCGAACTGATGACAGACGAGCAGAAAAAGTTCGTCGCAACGCTCAGCGTCACCCAAAAGCCGCAGCTCCGTTCGATCTTCGGTGCCGCCTACAAGGTTGTGCGAAATCCACTGCCGCATTTCAAGCCGCCCAAGTTGCCGCTGGCCGGGCCCTGGATCAATTCGGAACCGCTGACGCTCGACAAGCTCAAAGGCAAAGTGGTCGCCCTTCATTTTTATGCGTTCGCCTGAATCAACTGCGTACGGAACTTTCCTTGGTACAAGGAATGGCACGACCAATTTGCGGGACGTGGTTTGATGGTGCTGGGTATCCACACGCCGGAGACTCAACATGAGAGGTCGACGGAGAACGTGCGAGCCGCTGCGAAAAAGGAAGGGTTGGAATTCCCAATTGCTATCGATCGAGACAAAGCGGCCTGGAACGCCTGGGCCAACCGAATGTGGCCCAGCGTCTATTTGCTCGATGCCGACGGCTATTTGCGTCGGTGGTGGTACGGCGAATTGAACTGGAAAGGCGCCGGTGCCCAGAAGATCTTCGCCAAGCATATCGATGAGCTTGTGAAGGCCTGAGCCGGTTGAGCGAGCCGGGATGGAGTGAATATCGGACCATACCCCCCGACGGGGTTAGGCTGTCTGCGGTTAGGCAGTTAATGATCAGGCGGCAATTGGGCCTGCTCGCCAAAAATTATCCTTGGAAACCGGCGGTTAGCCGATTATCCTATGGTGAGAGTCAACTCATGATCGCACCGGGCCAGGTGCATGAAGGCGGCGTCCGATTGTGGCGCTAGGCGGCTACGGCGGACATTCCGTTCGTCTCGGAACAAAGGATGGCACAAGGAGTTTTCTTGATGAAAGTCGCATCGTTCGTTCGCTTGACCACAGGTTGCGCCCTGGTCGTATGTATGTTGCTCGCACCCATCTCTGCAGATGCGGCGAAGCGCGAGAGAATCACCAAGGCTTCGGTGAAAGTGCCCGCAGGCACGCCCGTGGTCGATCTATTCGCTGGAATGAAATCGGGCAAGCTCGATGTCAGCTTTATTCCCAAGGGTCCTGAAGGTGCCAATGTTCTGATTAAGAACAAGACCGGCAAGCCTGTTCGAATCGCTTTGCCAGCTGCTTTCGCCGGCGTCCCAGTTCACCGTCAATTCGGCGGCGGCATGGGCGGCATGGGCGGCGGCGGCATGGGCGGCATGGGCGGCATGGGCGGCGGCGGCATGGGCGGTGGCCAAGGTATGGGCGGTGGCATGGGCGGCGGTGGCATGGGCGGCATGGGCGGCGGCGGCATGGGCGGCATGGGCGGCATGGGCGGCGG
>CAZMNY010000025.1:106706-125197 GCA_964567745.1 uncultured Pirellulaceae bacterium
GCATGGGCGGCATGGGCGGCGGCGGCATGGGCGGCATGGGCGGCATGGGCGGCGGTGGCGGTGGCGGTTTCTTTAACGTCGCACCCGACAAGATCGGCAAGATCGAAGTCGTAACCGTCTGCCTTGAGCACGGACGACCTGACCCAACTCCGAAAATGCAATACACGATCATGCCGATCGAAAAATTCACGAAGAACCCGGAAGTGATCGAAGTCTGCAAGATGGTCGGCAGTGGCAAGATCAGCCAAAACGCTGCTCAAGCAGCTGCATGGCACCTGACGGACAACATGAGCTGGGCCAAGCTGGCTCAGAAGGATCGCATCAGGCTTCGCAATGGCTACACCCAAAAGTTCTTCTCACCACAAGAACTGGCCTTTGCGATTCGGCTTACTCAAGAAGCGAATCGTCGAGCTAGCGCGGCCAAGCAATACCAGCCCGCCAGCAAGAGCAATTCGCTCAGCAACCAACCCGTTGGCGAAGAGTAAATCCGAACCGCTTGCGGTTGAAACAGAAACAAAAACGCCCGAAGCCGTTTTGGCTCGGGCGTTTTTTTGTGCGCTGGCTGTGTGCTTGGCGTTAAATCTGATTCACCGAACGAGCTTGCTCGTAGGGGGCTTGGGTAGCTATCCGCGTCGCCCCACGCACCTGTTGGCAGGGCGGCCTACCTCAACGTAGCCTACGGACAACGCCCTACGAACGCTGATGGCCAGATTCAATTCCCGTCACGCTTCTTCAACCACAAGCGGGCTCGTGCCGGCAACTTGCTTTCCGAGTTGCCTGACCCTCTCTTGCAGGTCGAGCCGCTCCTGCTCCCACTCGCGTGCGCGCAGCTGATCTTGTGCGGCTTCGCGATCGAGTTCGTATTGTCGGGCGATGAGACGGGCGGAGTCTTCTTCGATTTGACGCTGCCGACGAACGAACCATTGGTGTACGCTCTTTCGAGCTCGATCGGCGTCATGGCGCTGCGCTTGCAGTTTTTGCAACAATCCGACAATGTTCTCGCGCTGGGCGGCGAGCGCGTCTCGATCTTCCTGAAAATGCTCCGCGATCTTCCGTCGAAGCTTCGGGATCAACTCGTCCAACGCGATCGGGGACGATGTCCCGGCGCGAAGTTCCGCAGCGAGCTCGGACGCTGCGAGTCGCATCTCGAGTGTCTCGCGATGGAGCTGCCGCAACTCAGTGCGCATTTTCTCGAGTACCTGATGACGCTCAGCGAGAACTCGCTCGCGCCGAGCAAACTCGGCTTTCAAGCGGTCGCGCTCTTCTTGCCATTGCTGTTGCTCTTGTTGTAGGTGTTTCAACTTCGCTCGAAGCTTCGTCCAGCCCGCGCTTAAGTCAGATTCTCGCTCCTGATGCTCGTCGGAAAGAGTCTCTCGATGCTCGTCGAGCTGATCTGCGATGCTTGCCCAACTCTGTCGTTGCTCGAGCAGTTCGCGCTGCTGGTCTCGAAGTTTTTCGTCGAGGCGCCCGACCGACTGCGCGTCTCGGCCGATCTTCTGACGCTCGTCTCGCAGCTCAGCCGAGCGTTGCCTCAGGCTGCTCGCCAAATCATCGTTTGCAACCCGTGCCTTTTCGGCCTTGCGGCGATCGCGTTCTATTCTCTGTTCGCGCTCCTCAAACTGACTCTCTTGTGCTCGTAGCCGTTCGTCGCGCCGACGCAACTCGCCTTCATGCCGAATCAGATCTTTGATTCGCATGTCCAACACGCGCTGTTTGTTGTGGACATTTTCGGCTGCCCGTTCCGCTTGTTGGACTAGGCGAGCGCGTTGGACTTCGGCGGCTGCCGACTCGAGTTGAATTTCCTGTTTGAGTTTCCGCCACTGGGCCTCGTTAGCGCAACGCGTGGCGTCGAGGCCTTGTTGCGAGTCGTGGATCAACTCGGCTTGCTTACTCAGGCGCCGTTGCTCGGTTTGCAGCGCTTCCTTTTCGCGGTCGAGTCGAGCCTTCTCGCGCCTCTGCTGAAGATCGGCTTGTTCAAGGTCATGAGAGGTGGAATGCTCGGCCGCCGCCATGGCTCGCGTGCGGTCATCCAATTCCTTGACCAATCGTGCGCGAGTCGATTTAAGGTCATCGAGTTCGACCTGACGTTCCTGCTCTTCCAAACGGGCCCGGCGGATTTCGGAATCGAGTTGAGCTTGCCTTGAGTTGAGAGCTGATTCGCGTTCGTCGAGTCGTTGTTGCACTTCGCCGAGACGCTCGGCCAATTCGGCCGCTTGCCGTTCGAGGCCGGGGTTCAGGAAGGCATCCTCCGTCCAGGGCGCAGGATCGTTATCGAGCTCGGGGTTGGCTGCCGTACTCTGCCGACTTGCTAGCCGCGCGTCGTGGGCGGCGTCGACTCGAGGAGCGTCAAGCGGACTGGCGCCAGCTGGCTGGTTGCGGACCGGTCCGGACTGGGAAGCGGGCGTGGTTGTGTTGGTTTGATCGTGTCGCATTGCCGCGCGAAAGCCAGAATCCTGAAAATGAACCCCACCCAAGGTGGGTGTGTGTCATGCGCACCAATGGCGCAATTGGCACAATCCCTATTGTCATGACATCGGCCGAGCTAACTTGATTCCTCAACAAAACAACGGAAACATGCCGAGTTTCAGTACCGTTTTCGGGCCTGCTGGCGGTTGTTTTCGGTTGATGCCGGACTCGTCCCGTGCGACAATCGCCTGCTTCCCGCAACGCTGTGTTGCGGATTTCCTTGTTGTTAATCTGAGATTCAAACATGCGCGTGGTGCCGTTAGGCGACAAAGTCGTAGTCCGGAGGATGGAAGCAGAGGAAGTGACAGCCGGTGGAATCGTGTTGCCGGATTCGGCGCGCGAAAAGCCTCAGCAGGGCCGAGTCCTCTCTGTCGGTGACGGTCTGCTCATGCCGGACGGAACCCGGGCCCAGAATCAAGTAAGTGACGGCGATCGGGTGCTTTTTTCGAGCTATTCCGGCTCGGAAGTCATCGTCAACGATGAAACGTTATTGATCATGAGCGAAGACGAAATTCTCGCGATTCTCGACTAAATCCCTCGATGGAGGGCGATAGACTGAGCAATGGCTTCCCTGCGTGGTGCATGTTGGCCGTTTGCTGATCTTCCGGCGTATAATGGCAATGTTCTCGCGGCGGCGGTAATCCGTCTGGGCGACTCGACAGAGTTGGAATACGTCCTTGCAGTCGCTGCGAAAACTATGGACGTCCTGCCTTCTCAAGTAACTGTTCAATTCGACTGTGGAGTCTCCACATGTATCGCCAAATCTGCGCAACACTCATTCTCGGCCTCTTGATTTCCGCCACGGCCAACGCCGCTGATAGGCCCACGTCAGCCAAGTTGAACCAAGTGACTGCCAAGTCGATTCAGTACTTGAAGGCGTCGCAATCGAGCGATGGTTCGTGGAGTTCGGCCAATGGGCCGGCGGTTACCGCGCTTTGCCTGAGCGCACTGATGGAGAATGGCGCGCCCGCGAGCGACCCCAGTGTGGCTCGAGGGCTGAAGTATGTGTTGCGATTCGTCCAGCCAACTGGCGGGATCCACCATCCCCAGTCGCTGTATCGCAACTACGAGACCAGCCTCGGCGTGTTGTGCTTGGTCAAGGCGAACACCGACGGCCGATTCGACAAGCACGTCAAGAAGGCCGACAAGTTCCTCAAGGGCCTGCAGTGGGATGAGGACGAAAGCATTGATCGAGCGAATCCAGGCTATGGCGGCGGCGGCTACGGCAAACACAAACGGCCCGATCTGTCGAACACCGGCTTCATGATCGAAGCGCTAACCGCAACGGGTAACGACAAAGATAGCGAGGCGATTAAGAAGGCGTTGCTGTTTGTCTCGCGATGTCAGAACCTCGAGTCGGAGCACAACACAACTCCTTTCGCTCCCAAAAATCCCAATGGCGGATTTTATTACACGCCCGCTGCGGGTGGCACGAGCCAAGCGGGGAAGACGCCCAACGGCGGGCTTCGCAGTTACGGTTCGATGACCTACCAAGGCCTCAAGAGCATGATCTATGCCGGCGTTGGCCCAGAAGATCCTCGAGTCAAAGCGGCGACGGAATGGATCGAAAAGAACTACAACTTAAAGATGAACCCAGGACTCGGCGACGCTGGTTTGTATTACTATTACCACACGTTCGCCAAAGCTCTGAAAGTGATGGGCGTCGACAAAATCAAATCGCCCGACGGAGTTGAGCACGATTGGCGAGCCGAGTTGATTGCCGAAATGGCGAAGCGGCAACGAGCGGACGGCTCCTACGCCAATTCGAACGAACGATGGCTCGAAAGCGATGCGAATCTCGTCACCGCATATTCGTTGCTCACACTGGCTCACTGCCGCTAGTCGAGCAGCGACTTGAGTTTTGCGTCGGCGCGGAGCTTGGCAGTTTCTAGCGTTGTTTTCATCGACACGGGTGCGCCGTCGCGACGTTTGCTTTCGTCCGCGGCTTCCATGAAAGTGTAGATCTCCAGCGTCTCAGCGTCCGGGACGGGCTGCTTGCCTGTCTTGAAGAACTTGACGATCTCGACGACCAGCGGTCGGTAGCCTCGGTAGGGTCCGACGGGGTGAATGCCCTTGGCGCCGAACGCCGTGCCGCCGTAACCCGATTTGCCTTTGCGAATGCCTCGGAACACGCCGATGCGTCCGTTGTCCCATGTGCCCGTGACGACGTCGAAGTCATTTGACGTCGAACGTACGACACTTTGGCATCCTTCGCCCATGACCGAATAGAGTAGCTCGACGCCATGGATCCCATACCAGTAAAGATCGGGATGAGTCTTCTCGAGGTGGGCGGGGCTGTAGGCGTGGGCGCCTAACACGTCGCCGATCTTACCGTCGCGAATGTCGCTGACATGTTCTGCATAACGCAGTGATGACGACGAAAAGACTGGCGTCTTGTAGTGCTTTGATGCTGCAAAGATGGCGATCGCGTCTTCCAGCGAACCGGCGATTGGTTTGTCGATGAAGACCGGCTTACCCGCCTTCAAGACAGGGAGGACTTGTTCAAGGTGCGGGCGGCCGTCGTTCGTTTCCAACAGCACCGCGTCGACTTGGCCAATCAAGTCTTCGATCGAATCGACGATCTTGACGCCGCGTTTCTTCATGTCCGCCGTGTATCCCGGCACTCGCTTCGTGCTCGACTCGATATCGGGGCTCCCTTTGGGATACGCCGCAACAACTCGGCAACCGGCGACATCCGCTTCCGCCTTCGGATCGTTCAGAACGTTCGTGAACGCGCCGACGTGAGACGTATCGAGACCGATGATCCCTATGCGAAGCGTTTTCGATTCCTGAGCTTCGGCCGCCGCCGTGAGTAGAAAGGCGACCGCGATCAAGGCGAGAACGGGAATTGCGAAAAACGCGCGGAGCGATTTCGCACGGCGACCGGAAAGCAGTTTGGGATCGACCGCTGAGTTTGATGTGCGGTGAGCGGATGCTTCGATGATTGACATGGGTCGGTTTCTCCGGCGGCGGGACAGTGGTGGGGGGAGGCGAGGCGAATCGATTGCCGTCCAATGTACGCCAAACCACACGGCGAATGAAGGATTCGCTGGACGTCCGCAACACATTTCGGCTCCCGTTGGCCGAAAAGAACGAGCGGACCGAGCGAATGGTCGCTGGATGTTCGGCCCCCTCCTGGCGCGGTATACTGATCGAATTAGTTGTCGACGCTACCGCTCGCTCGATTTCCTGCCTGAGTTTCCCGTCTTCGTTCAGCTTGAATTGCTGTTTGCCAATGCCCAAATACATAGTCCGATATGGTGCGATGCGCGCTCTCGGGGTGCTCAGCACCCGTGGAGGCGACCGATTCGCGCGGGGTGATCGCGTGATTGCCAGAACCACTCGCGGCCTGGAGTCGGGTGAGGTGCTCACGGAGGCGAACGATCGAGCCGTCGCCGGCTTGAAGGATCCAGCCCATGGGCAAATTCTGCGTTCGATGACGATGGAAGACGACAACGAGCTGTCGCACATCGAAACGAAGCTCGGTTCAGAATTCGAGACCTGCAAGCGATACGTTCGCGATCTCAAGCTGCAAATGGAGCTTGTCGATATCGAACATGTCTTCGGCGGTGAACGGATTGTGATCTACTATGTTGCGGAGAAACGAGTCGATTTTCGCGAGTTGGTTCGGCAGCTCGCCTCGGAGTTTCAGACTCGCATCGAGATGAGACAGATCGGGGTCCGTGACGAAGCGAAATTGCTCGCGGACTACGGCGATTGCGGCAAGCCGGTTTGCTGCAATACTCACCTCGACGCGATGCCGCCCGTTTCGATGCGGATGGCCAAGCTACAGAAAGCGACGCTCGATCCGACCAAGATCTCGGGACGTTGCGGACGTCTCAAGTGCTGCCTACGTTACGAATACGATACGTACGAAGAATTGCAGAAGGACCTTCCTCCCGTCGGTTCCGATATTGTCACCGACCACGGTGCGGCGCGAGTGCTCAGCCAAGAAGTGCTGTCGCAACAGCTGTTGATTCAAACCGAAGACCATCGGCGAATGGTCATCGACGCCAACGAAGTCCTCTCGATCACTCGCCGCGGGCTCGGCAAACGCGGCCGTCGTCCCAAAGGCAAACAACAGAGCGACGCTCCAAACGAAAACGAAGAGAAGCCGAGTCAAGCTACGTCTGGCGACGGCAAATCGAACGACGGCCAGTCGAATCAGGGCCAGTCGAATCAGGGCAAGACAAAGCAAGGCAAGTCAAGGCAACGTCGGTCGCGCGAAGGCAAGTCTGGTGCCGAGAAGGCCGAGAATGCCGAACAGGCTGAACAGGCCGAACAGGCCGAACAGCCGCAGGCAACGCCTGTCGACAAGCCGAACGACGCCGACCCCAATGTGACTCAGCCGGTCGACTCAGATTTGAACGACAGCGAGTCGAACGTTGCTGCGGCGCCGAGCGACGCGGCGGAAGATGGCGAACCGCAACAGGGGCAAGCCAAGCCGGACGGCAAGAAATCGAAAAAGTCACGTCGCCAATCACGATCCAGGTCTCGAAAACCCAAACGGTCTTGAGCCGATGTCGCATCAAAACGAATTCGCCCAACAGCTCCTCGAACATGACCCTCGATTTTCCATCGAGGCCTATGAATTTGTGCGCGACGCGCTCGAGTTCGCTCAAGAGGAATTGGGGCTCGGTGAATCGCTCGGCTCACCAGGCGAATCGCATTTGTCCGGTCAGCAGTTGTGCGAGTCCATTCGCCAATATGGCATCGAACAATACGGCTACATGGCCAAAGTCGTGCTCAACAGTTGGGGAGTGCGATCGACGGGAGACTTCGGCGACGTCGTCTACAATCTGATCACGATCGGGCTGATGAAAAAATCGAAGTCAGATCGGCGAGAAGATTTTGACGACTGTTTCGACTTCGAAGAAGCCTTTCAGCGCCAGTTTGAAATCACGCCTCCCGAATGATTCGGGCGGCGAATGATTCACAGCGCGCGACCTGACTACCACTTGATCTACTAGCCCAGTGATGTCCTGAGCGGCGGCGGCCGCAGAGCGAGTTGCGGTGCCAACGCGAAAATCTGAGAAGTCGCAAAAACAAGATGCCAGGGAAAGTGCACCCGAGGTCAAGCGACCAGCCGTTTTCTACGGCCTGCTCGTCGTCTTTGCTATCTGGATCGGCTATCTGATCTACGTGATCGCGATGTTCTAGCGCACGGAATGGATCGTGTGGCCACTTGTGCCACTCCTCTCGACCGTGGCTGGGGCATCCTGCCGCAGTCGAGTTTTGTAGCCGCTTCAACCTCAGCACGCCGTTGTCAAATCGCTGCCAATTCACTGACCGGTGGACAAAAACTCCCGGACAAACCGTCAATTTGAAGCACAGCTTCGACCACTGCGACTGGAAGCCACAGCCACGAACGCATGGTTCAATGGTCGAAAGGATTGGCTATCGAAGTCACTTCTTCTTCGGCTCATCCTTCTTGGCAGCGTCTTTCTTAGCAGCTTCCTTTTTCGGCGCGGGCTTCTTGGCAGCGTCTTTCTTCGCTGCTGGTTTCTTAGCAGCGTCCTTCTTCGGCGCAGGCTTCTTAGCCGCTTCCTTTTTGGGTGCCGGTTTCTTAGCGGGCTCTTTTTTTGGTTCCGGTTTCTTGGCGTCTTTTTTCGGCGCGTCTTTCTTGGCTGGCTCTTTCTTTTCGGGTTCGACTTTGATCGGTTTGGGGCGAGGCGGCGGCGGAGGTGTTTTGGGAGCGTGGTCCTTGGCGTCTCGCATCAGCTCGGTGCCGCTAGCCAGGTTCCAGAGTCGAATGGAGTCTTTATGGCTGCCGGCGACGACGGTGCCTTGCGGCGAAATGGCGACGCACCACACGCTGCTCTTTCCGCTAACGTCTTTCACGAGTGATTTGTCGGCGAGTTTCCAAAAGCGAATCGCGTTGCCTTGATCGACGCTCACGAGACTCGCTCCGTCGGCGGAAAAAGCGACTTGGCTGACCCAGTCTCGGTGCCCTTCCAAGACTTTTGCTTCTTTCCATTTCTCGTCGAAGATCCGGATCTTTCGATCGGCGCCGGCTGTTGCCAGTTGCTTGCCATCGGGCGAATAGGCGACAGACCAAACGGCGTCGCCGTGGCCTTCGAGTTTTGCTTTTTCGGTGCCGTCGGCGACTGCGAACGCTTTGGCCGTCTTGTCCGCCGAGGCCGTAGCGATGTGCTGGCCGTCGGGCGAAAACGTGACTTGAAAGATCGTCGATTCGTGAGCCTTGATGTTCTTTACTTCCGATCCGTCGGCCGTCTTACGAATCGAGACCGTTCCGTCCTCGCCAGCGAAAGCGAACTGTGAACCGTCTGGCAAGATGTCGACGCTGCGAACCCATCCCTTGTGTTTCAATTTTTTGCGTGCGATCTTCTTGGCGACATCCCAGACAATGATTTCTCCGCTGTAACTCGCGCTGACAAGCGTCGATGCATCGTCAGAAATCGCGACCGACCAAACACAGGAACTGTGTCCTTCGAGCTTCGCTTTTTGAGCTCCGCTCTTGGCGTCCCAGACGATGACATCGCCCGGCCGATACAACAAGCTTTGACCGCCCGCGGTCGCCATCGTCGCGCCGTCCGCGGAGAAGCAAACGCTGGTCACCCAACGATCATGAGTCGCCAATGTCGACTTGGCTGGCGGGTCGGCCGCGGTCAGCACGGAAGTCGGGAACGCGATTAGAACCGACGCGATGGCTGCAAGTCGAATTGCGCGATACATCATCCTTCTCCAAAGGGTCAATTTGCCGATCGATGCCAGAGGCTCGCAACACAGCGATATGGTCGTCGAGCCGATTCCGATTATAACCCGATCAACATCGCGATGGGTGTCCGTGGCCGGGTCTTCCAGGTTTCCAGCCGCAGTTTGCCGTTTATGTCTCCTCCAATCATCCGGTTTGGCTGGTCGGTAAGCACTTTGATACGTTGCGGCTTCGGCAATTTGGCACTGGCAAGCCATTGGCACCCGCGGCTTTGACCGTTCGGCACTGGCACGCAAATCTTTATTTTGGTCGAGTGCGCCGTGGCGCCCTGCGTCCGCGACTGCGCATACGCCGCAACCAACCCAGGGCGGCGCTTGCGGCTTCGCCTCATGACGCCCCTGGGCTGTTGTGTTGCGCGGTCGGTGCTGCACAAACGTCTGCAGGTTACGGCAGCCTCACCGTTTCGCCGTCCGCTTTGGTCACCAAACTAAGGAACACGCCGATGTCGATGTGGCCGAAATGAATCGGACCGAACCGTCGGCGAGCGCTGCGCTGAATCCGCCTGGATAAGCGGTCCCGAGTCCCATCAGCGGCTTGTCGGGATCGAATTTCAAGTCGTCCGGTTTCGTCCAGATGACTGAGGCTTCGTCGTTGACTTCGAGCGCAAGGATTGTGTTCGAAGTGCCGTCGGTAATCTTGGCGAATGACGCCTTCTCATTGCCCGCAACGATCGCGCCAGGTCCGGTCGGGACCAGGTAATTCGAATGGGTGGGTGGCGAGTTCCCGCTCGGGTTGCGATAGAACTGAGGCATCATGGGAATCAGCTTCTTGTTGTGCTCGCTGTCCCACGGCTCGTCCAAATGGAACTGGTCGTAGAGTTGGCCATAATCCATATACGGCAGAATGTGGACTCGCCAACTGAGCAGCGGATTGCCGTCCTCATCGAAATTCGCGCGAGCCGGGAAATTGCCTCCATACGTATCGGCTAACAGCAACGTCTCGTCACACCAAGACCCCAACGAGCTTGCTCGTTCGGTGAATGAGACTCACTCTAGCGAGCCACTGGCTTGCCAGTGCTGACCGACCATAACGGCGCCCACATCGTCCTTGTTTGCAGCTTAGAAGAGCCGTTTCTGATGCGTTTCGTCGCCGAGGATCCGGGCGTCGTGCCCCAGCTCGTTGAGAAAGTTGCAGAAGCTCGCATCGCCGTGAGTGCAATAGATCCGCCGCGGTTCAACTCGCTCGACGCACTCGATCAGCTCGTCAAAGTCAGCGTGATCGCTCAGCGGAATCGCTTCGTCGACTCCAAGCCGATATTTGGTGCGCGGGTCAAGCGCCCAACCCGTGACGGCGATTTCAACACGACGAGCCGGTAATTCGAGATAGCTGCCGCGTTGCCCTTTCGGCGGTGTGACGATGACACTGGGTTGATCGGCACAGGGTTGATCGGCACAGGGTTGATCGGCACAGGGTTGATCGGCACAGGGTTGATCGGCGCCGGACTCTTTCACTCCGGTTTGCGTATTGATATCTTCATCGTGCTTGTCGCTCGCGTGCCGGAATTCGCGGACATCGCCCAAGTCACAGCCGAACTGGTTATAGATTTGACTGATCGCGAACGTCTTCGGATGCTGCAGCACTCGCATGCCTCGGTCGGTGAGTGCCTTCGTCACCTCTTGGCTCTTGCCTAGCGAATAAGCTCGAATGATCGGCGTGCGATCGTCTTTCCAGGCGGACTCGATCGAGTCGACCAGCCGTTGCCACGTCTCGTCTCTCGGCGGGAATCGGTACTTGGCTTGTCCAAACGTGGTTTCCATAACCAGTACGTCGGCGGTTCGCAGCTCGGCCTTTCCCGCCGTCAAGGATTCGTGGAGCCGAAAGTCACCGGTGTAGAGCAGGCTTTGATGCAGGTCTTCGACGAACAACATCGCGGCACCCAAAATGTGGCCCGCCGGCAGCGCCGCAAAACGCGTATCGTCCAGCTCGATGAACTCGCCCACCGCCATCGTCTTCACTTGGCGATGCTCGCCCATTCGATGACGATAGAGCGCACACGTTGGCGCCGTGGCGTAGGCGAGCTCGTGCGGCCCCATATGATCCGCGTGAGCATGTGACACGAAACCACGAGGTTGACGTCGACAAATGTCGACGCCCAAATCGATGCTCGTAATCTTCAGGCCACGGTCGTAGTGGAACACAGTCGCCTTTCGCTCCGCGAAAGTAGACGGTTTCGAAAGGCGACTATTACAAAGACGGCTAGTGCGACTTATGCCCGGTTAGACGCTAGCCACCTCGGCATCTTGTTCACTCTGTTCGTCGCCCGCTTCTTCTTCGACAGGCGCCGGCGGATCCCAAAGTTCGTTCAAGACTTTGGCTGCGTTGCGAACGATGTTGTCTTTCGAGCCGGTCGATTTCAGGGGCGATGGGGCCAGTGTGATCGGCCCTTGGTATTCCATGGCGACGAGCGCTTTGAACAGGTCGGCGATCTTCGCTAAACCATCTTCTCTGGGAAACTCACGCTGCGATGAATCGATTGTATCGAAATCGGCTTCGGGCGAAATGTCGGCGACAAAGATGGCGACAATCTTCGCGGCGCCGAGGTTGGCGACTTGCTCGATCGAACCGCCCGCCAGCTGCCAATGCCAGGTGTCGAGAGCGAGCCCGATGTTGTCAGCTGCAAGCGTCTCGATGAACGCCAGCAGGTCGTCGGCCTGTTGGATGAATTGGAATTGCCCGTCGCCTCGCTCCGCCGCCGCGCCGCGGACACCGAGTCCAAGCTGCATGCCGTGTTCGCTGAGCAACGTCGCGACCTGCGCGATTCGCGTACGGTGACGCTCGAAATTCTCGTGGTAGGGCATCTCGTCGGAAGTGGCTTCAAGCGTGTGAACGCACCGCAGAGCTTTGGCGGACTTCGCCACTTCCAAGGCGGACTTCAGCGTTTCGAGGCTCTTGGCGAATTGAGCGTCGTTGCCGGCTAGCGAAATGGGCAATTCGAATTGGCCGACGGGAAGATGCAAAAACTGAGTGGCTTCCGTCAGTCCGTGTTTGGCCGAACGCTGAATCACTTCAGTCATATCGATGTCCAAACATTGGAATCCGTAGGTCAAAGCCAATTCATTCAATTCGCTTTGGCGAGCGACGATGCCGAGCTTGGATGCGTTCAGGTTCTTATGGATGGAGATGGAGACCGGTTCTGTTTCAACCATGGCGTATCTGTTCCTTCTGCTTAATGCATTGGTTATGGAAGCCGGCGGAGGGAGCGAACTGCCTCAAATCCGCGGTGCTGGCTCCGGTCGCGCTAAAGAGCGGACGCGAGAAGGACCCATTATGTCAGATCACCACGATCGCTCCAAGGTGGGCCTGCCGCCAAACGACGTTCCCCCCAACGTGGGCGACAATCGAACGCCGTTTGGCCAAATCACCCAATTCCAATCTTGCTCGCTTTCGCTCAAAAAGCGCACAATGGCCCGCCTGCTCACCGAAAATGCCAACCAAGGGGACCCATGTGGAATTGTGGCAAGTTCTGATTCTCGCGACGATCCAGGGCGTCACCGAGTTTCTTCCTATCAGCTCAAGCGGCCATTTGGTCATCGTCGCCGCCCTGACCGGTGTTAAGGACAACATCGTCGAGGTCAATATTGTGCTGCACGTTGGCACTCTGTTTTCCATCCTCGTTTTCTACTGGCACAGAATCTGGCGACTGATCAATGAAGATCGCAAAGTGATCGCTCTGTTGATCGTCGGCACCGTGCCGGCCGTCGTAATCGGCGTCACGCTCAAAGCTTCCATACCCGAGATCCTTGAGAGTCCGTTACTTGCCGGCTGCATGTTGCCCTTCACCGGAATCATGCTGGTGTGGGCGGCGAGCAACAAGCAGGGAAAGACGTCGTACGATCAGCTGACGTACGGCCAGTCGTGTCTGATTGGGTTGGCTCAAGCCATCGCCATTCTTCCCGGCATCTCCCGCAGCGGCTCGACCATTTCTGCCGGATTGAAACTAGGCCTGTCGCCCCAGTCCGCCGCCACATTTTCATTTCTACTCGCCATTCCGGTGATCGGGGGCGCCGGATTGCTTGAAGTGAAAGACCTGATCGGCGACCTCGATGCTGGCGGTGTGAAGACCGGCACCGACCTCTGGCTGTTGGCTGTCGGTGCCGTGGTCTCCTTTATTGTTGGCCTCGCATCGCTCAACTGGCTGGTTCGACTCCTTGAAAAGGGCCGGCTCAGTTGGTTCGCCTGGTGGTGCATTCCGTTTGGTGTGAGCGTTATCATCTGGCAACTGGTTACAATGAATATGACAACGTGATGTTGTTCGGTCACCTTCGCACATCGGTCTTGCAAGACAGGCGCATCGGCAGAAGCTAGCCAATGGGATCTTCTAACGACATCGGCCTACCTCAAGACGCATCGCGGCGATTCCATACAACTCGCTGGAGCATCGTGACCGACGCGGCGTCGGGCGAAACGGAATCGAGTCGCGTGGCGCTCGAAAAATTGTGTCAGGCGTACTGGTTTCCGATCTACGCGTTCGCTCGCCGACAAGGCAACTCGGCGCAAGATTCGGCCGACTTGACTCAAGGATTTTTTCTTCACTTGTTGAGCTGCGGCGCGTTGGATGCAGCTGATCCGAGCCGTGGTCGGTTTCGAACTTTTCTGCTCGCATCGTTTCGAAACTACTGCATCAACGACCATCGTGACGCATCGGCGAAGAAGCGAGGCGGTGATGTCTCCATCGTTTCGTTCGACGTCGATGATGGTGAGTCGAAGTATGGCAGCCATCCATCGGACGACGCCACCGCGGAAGCTCAGTTCGAACGCGAGTGGGCGTTGACGTTGATTGACCGAGTTTACGATCGATTGGAAGCCGAGTTTTCGGAGGCGGGCCGCAAGAATCTTTTTGACGCCGTTCGACACCGGCTCGCCGGCGCTCCTGGAGAAGAAACGTATACCGAAATCGCGGAACGGCTCGGGATGATGCCGACCGCATTAAAGGTTGCCGTACACCGAATGCGAGCTCGTTTTCGCGAGTTAGTGCGCGACGAAGTGCGGCAGACCATCGGCGACTCGGACGATGTCGACGACGAATTACTTCGATTGTTTTCTACGTTTCAGTCGTCGTAGGCGAGTCATTGACGGAACGGGAATCGTTTGCGCGTTGCCCCGAAGGGGCACCACATAACAGCCCAGGGGAAGTCTTGAGGCGAAGCCGCAAGCGCCGGCCTGGGTTGGTCGTCGCCCTAAACGCAGCCCTGAAAGGGCGAAACAACCGTGCATCGCGACGATTCCCGATGACGTCATCGCCGTCGAGTTGTAGCGCCCTTGCAGGACTAGCGTCTAAATGACCATCCCACCCGGGGCGGCGCACTACGGCTTCGCCGGGATTGTTGGGCGGCGCGTCTAGCTACATTTGCATTCTTCACTTTGTACGGAGAGTCTTGCTCTCAAAACGCGCTTGCTCGTTCGGTGAGCAAGATTCAACGCTGCCAAACAATGCTTGGTTCAGATATTCACGTTCCACGCATGATTGCGATCGGATCCACACTTTTTTCGGTAACCTTCGCCGTCCCTCGGTTTAGATAGGAATAGAGGGCCGAAAACGGTGGTCTCGTGCTGGGCGGCAGCCGAGCAGCACAGGACGGCTCGGCTACAATGAAATGTGGAGCACCCAATGACGCAGAGTCCATCAAACACGGGCCAACCAAACAGGGGCCAGCCAAACACGGGCCAGTCGAGCGGCGCTCGGCCTTGTCCAACGTGCGGCACGGCGATGCCGGCCAATTCGAAGCACCAGACATGCCCGAAGTGCCTGTTGGGCTTGGCGCTGGGCGGGCAGCGCGCGGATGGCCGAGCCAATGTGACGACGAGCCCGCATGTGCGGCCTGAGGCGCAAAGCGGCGATGGTTGGTCGGTTGCTGAATTGGAGGCGAGATTCCCGCAGCTCGAGTTTCTGGGGTTGATTGGCAAAGGCGGGATGGGCACCGTGTACAAAGTGCGGCAGAAGGCGCTCGACCGAATCGCCGCCCTGAAAGTGCTCCCGGCGCGAGCCAGCGGCGACGCTTCCTTTGAAGAACGATTCGTTCGCGAAGCGCGCACGCTTGCCAAGCTCGGGCATCCGAACATCGTCACCGTGTTTGAGTTCGGCGAGCAAGATGGGCTCTATTTCTTTCTGATGGAATATGTCGACGGCGTAAACCTTCGCAGTTTGATGAGCGACGGGTCGCTGAGCGGTTCGGAGGCGCTGTCGATTGTCGGGCAGATCTGCGATGCACTTCAGTACGCGCATGAGATGGCGATCGTGCATCGTGACATCAAGCCAGAGAACGTGCTCATCGATCAACGCGGTTCGGTCAAGATCGCCGATTTCGGGTTGGCGAAGATTCTCGAGAAGCCCGCGCTCGACATGACTCTAACCGGTGCCCATCAAGTCGTCGGCACGCTGAACTACATGGCGCCCGAACAGCGCGAGCGGCCCGCGGACGTCGATCATCGCGCCGACATCTACTCGCTCGGCGTCGTCTTCTATGAACTGCTGACCGGCGAGCTGCCGCTTGGCCGGTTCGCCCCGCCATCAAAACGATCGGGCGTTCACAGCGAGCTCGATGATGTGGTCATGCGTTCGCTCGAGAAGGATCCTGAGGAGCGATATCAACACGCCGACGATTTGAAGACGGATTGCGATCGAGCATCTTCGCTGGAACATGCCACTCAGCCCCAGCGTACGCCGGAGCCGGCGGCACACGGCGCGGCGGACGCGGGCGAAGCTCAGCGAGCGCGTCGAGCTTCCATACTAACCGTACCTTGTTCGTTGCCCACGACTCTCGAAGGCATTTATGACTACGTCGGCATCCTTCGCTTGGAGGGCGAACAGCTGACGCTTCAGTATCGAGGTCAGGAGGCGTTTTTTGGATCCAGCCCGATGGGGACGAAAGAGGTCGTCCTTAACTTGGACCAGATCGATTCGATCCAATTCACACGCGGCGTCCGATGGCACAAGGTCTACGTGACGCCACTCGACTTGAATTGCGTGACAGGACTGCCTGGGTTTGAACGAGGGCGGATTCAGATCTTGATCGCGCGAGCGGATCGTGAGGCGGCGGAAACGATCATCCGCCAGTGCGGCAATATCAGTTCCGTTCGATGTCTTGTGCCCGATCCGCCCAGCGAGCGCGAGACGCGGCAAGCGATTCGGATGCCGGCGATTGGGCTGGCCGCCTACGCGATTCTATCGATCCTATCTCTACTCGGTCTCGGCGGCTCATTCGCGGTTAGAAATACGTTCATCGGCATTGGTGCATTTGAGTATGCTTGGCTAGGCGCCGGCTCGTTCGTCTTCGTCGCGTTCCAGTGTTTCATTCTCTGGGGCGCTCTGGAGATGTATCACGGGCGGCATCGCAAACTGGCTCAAGCTGCTTCGATAGCCAGCTTGGTTCCGCTTTCGCCGTGGAGCGTGTTGGGGATTGGGATGGGTGTTTGGTCGCTCATCGCGCTCAGGCGAGACGACGTGGTCGAGTACTTCGCTCGCGTAGGCAACGCCGGAATCGATGAGGAAGCGCGTGAGCGGCGACCGGGCAAACCGTCGGGCGATGCGGAGATTCGACTGGAGGCGGCGAGTCGTTTGCGGTTCTCAACGGCGGCGCTGAGGCTTTGCGGATGCGCGAGTATGTTATTGTTGGCGACGGGCGTCGCGCTGATGCTCACGAACATCAGTGTCGGTCTGTGGCCGACTGGGCTCGCATGGCGCCAGCAACTCGGGTTGGCAATCATTGCGGGCGCCTTTCCAGGATGTTTCCTCATGCGAACCCAGACCAACTTGCCGCGTCGTCGGCTGCTTGGACTGTCGATCCTCGGATTGTTGCCAATCAGTTTGGTTTGGCCATTGTCGGTTTGCTTTTCGGTGTGGACGCTGAGCGTTCTGCACGACCCGGATGTGATGGAATTGCAGAGTCGCGCCGCATTGCCTCACACGACCACTCCTCGGGCGATGCGAGCGTTCTTTTTGGCTCTCATCGTTGCGACCGTTCCCGCCTTCGTCATTCAGACGGTGTGGCAACGTTCAAACAAAACGGTTCGCGACCGCTACGTCGTGGTCGATCAATTGGTGCGCAAGTCGCCGGATGAAGTACAAGCCGAAGTCGACTGGAAGGCTGCCAGTCGAGTGTTGCAGTCGAGGCTCGACGATTTGAACCTCAAGGGACAAGTCGGTTTGCAGGACCCGGCGTATCGTCGCGTCGCCTGGTCGATGTTCATGAGCGAGGCTGAGATTCAGCGGGCCGTTCGGATTTGCCGGATCCGAGGTCAGATTGAGCTGGCGATTCTCGCGGACGAGGACTTAAGCGACGCCGGTGACTCAACTGACGGCGAGACGACTGATCTTGAGTACGCCGCGGGAGATCCCGACTACACGGTTGCCGGTTTGCGGATTGCCATACTCTCATCGACACGTTGGACCATGTCTGAGCCGGCCATTGATGATGTCGACACTCCGGACAAATCCTCGGGTCGGAATCAGACCGTGCGTTTTGAGTTGACCGATGAGGGTCGCGGCAGTCTGTTAGAGAAGTGGCGTGGTGCGTTGGAGGATCGAGCGAAAGAGGCGAAACAAACGTTGCGAGTCGGCCTGATTATTGATGGCAAGGTGTGCGGGACAGGTCAGATTGAAGGGGCGAAGAATTTCGATTTCGAGCGTCCGATTACGCTGAGCGGATCCTATCCGATGCGTACCGAAGAGGAATGGATTTCGATACTCAAGTCGGGTCCAACGCCTGACGAATTTACTATTAGCGAGCCGCCATTGACTGAGTCGTCTCGAGACGAGCCAACGCGCAAGTGAATGCTCTCGATCATGCCGTGTGGTTTGCTGGTAGAGTTGGGATTGAGGCGACGGCTTGATGGCGGGAGTGGTTTGAGGTTGGCTTTCCCCGTTGTCGATTTGGGGTAGAATAGTGTGTTGAGAGACGGTCGTTTGTTTTTAGTCACGAGTTTCATTTTTGGGGGCGAATTGGATTCGACCGGATAGTTGGAAGTGAAGGTCGCGTGTCGTGGTTGGTCAGTTGGCCACGTTAAAAGCTGACCAAAACCTTAATTGCAGACGAAAACCTCGTCTTGGCTGCCTAGTAAAGGCTGCCCCGGCTGCGAAGTCTAATCGGAGGGCTTCAAAAGCTGGTCACCAAATCCGAATCGCCTTGAGTCACGCCGAGTACGCTCGAGGTTAAAAACCGTTCTCAGCTAGTCTTCTTGGAACCTGGTCGACAGGGGTCCAAGCGGGCGAAACCCCAAAGAGTCGACTACACACGTAGACGCTTTCATGGAAATGTCGCGGGACGCGGGTTCGATTCCCGCCGCCTCCACT
>CAZMNY010000026.1:0-122451 GCA_964567745.1 uncultured Pirellulaceae bacterium
TTTGGGAATGTACCAAGTTTTTTCGTCAGGGTTTCATGTCGTGCTCCTTCAGCCACAACGCCACCTCGCTCTTGCTGAGCGACGTGACGAAGCCTCGTTTGACAGCATGCTCACAAAGCAATTCCAGCGTCCAGCGTGCGCGGCCCTCCGGTGGATCGACACAAGCCAAAGCAATCACTTGTTGCTGCTGTCTCGGCGTAAACGTCGGCGGCGCACCAGATCGTGGTGCGTCGTACAATGCTCGGGCCACACCCTCGGTGCAAAAATTCTTGCGCACACTGCGAACTGTTCGATCTGAGCAGCCAACGTGTTCGGCAATCTCATCGTCCGTGAAACCTTCATCGGATTTCAGCAGAATCGTGGCTCTTCGCACCACACGCACGGATCGTGTGCCGAACTGAACCAACTCCTGCAAACTCTGTCGGGCCCCATCCTTGAGGCGAAGCCGCAAGCGCCGTGCTGGGTTGGTCGCCGCCATGAACGCAGCCCAGAAAGCCTGAAAGGGCGAAACAACCGTGCGTCGCGACGATCCGATGACGTCGTCGCTGGCGAGGGCGTGGTGTTGCGCCCTTTCAGGTCCTTGCCTGCGGCGGCAGGTTAAACGATCTTGATGCGCCGGGCCGTCCGTGACTGGAGGAATGCCATCACTGCTAGCTGCCACATCTTGTATTGGGTGATCGTGGAGCGAAGCACTACAATCGCGATCCGCCGCGCTGAGTGGTTAAGCGAGCGCGGGGTTTAGGCTGCGAAGGCGAGTTGCAAGGAGCGCAACATGGCGGATGAAAGTTCGTATGGAGACGACAACGAACGCGAGCCACGGCGACGACGAAGGCGCAATCGCCGGACCCGCATCCGTCTTAAGTGGGTTTTGCTGGGAGGCTTGCTGGTCGCTCTGATCGGCGCCTATTTCCTGCCAAGCATCGTCGCCAACTCGCCGTTGAATCGCTTGGTGCTCGATCCGATCGACGCCAAGATTAATGGCAAGCTGCGCTATGAATCCGCGACCGTCGGTTGGTTCGCCCCGGTCACCGTTTCCGGCGTAACCATCGTGGATGACGAAGAGCAACTCGTCGCGTCCATCTCCAAACTGACGACCTCAGCGTCGCTTCTCCAACTGCTCAATGAATCCTCCTATCCCGGTCAGATCACGCTGCAAACGCCTGTGCTGAACGCCGTGATCAGGCGAGACGACTCAAACATCGAAGACCTGCTCCGCCCCATACTGGACGACACGACCGATGGCGTGCCGCTCAATGTGAAAGTCGTTGTCGTCGATGGTGCCGTTCGTTGGGCGGACGAACGGGGCGAGAACACTGGAGAGGTCCGGGCCATTCAAGCGGAATTGGACTGCCGGACCGGAGAGAAGTCGATCGAGTGGAAAGCGGCGGCGGAACTGGTCGAAGGACGAAATTCGGGAACGCTTTCGTGTGAGGGTGAAACTCGTTTTGGCGAATCGTCTACGGGCAAGCTGGTCTGGCAATCAAAGGGGGCACCACTGGCGGGACTGAAGATTGCATTGTCACGAGTCGACCCTCAACTTCATTGCGGCGGCGCCTTGACATCCGACGGCGAATTGCAGTGGGACTCCGCCGGGTGCCTCGCGACGCTTAGCGAGTTTGAAGTCCAAGAATTAGAACTGGCTGGCGCAGCCGTGCTCGAGGGCGATCGGCTTCGAACAAACCAGTTCAGCGCGATTGGAACGATCTATGCCGGCGCGGAAGATATTCGGTGTCGAGGCCTCGCGCTGAGTGCGGATTGGGGGCAGCTGACGCTGTCCTGCGATCTCCAAACGGCGGAGATCCGCCGCGTGATGAACGAACAATCTTGGACTGATTTGGTTTCGGTGGTGCGAGGAGATGCGAGAGGCTGGGTCGACTTGGCTCAGCTTACTCAAACGCTGCCGCGCGCCACGAGGCTACGAAAGGACACGATCATCAGCGAGGGTGGTTTGACCTTCCGGATCGCCAACGTCGACGCCAATCGCGATTCCGCCCGCGACGCTTCAGCCGCAGTCACTCGCACGATCGACTTGCAGTTGGACACTCGTCCGATCGTCGCACAAACGGCTGGACAAACCATTCAGTGGCGAGATCCCATTCAGGTCGTCGCTTCAGCAACGCTCAACAACCGTGGCTGGACGATCAACCAATTGACATGTCGCTCCGACTTTTTGACCGTCGAAGGCGCCGGACCTCCGGACCGAGGCAAGTTGACGCTTCACGGCGACCTCGGCCAACTTCGCAAACGACTGGAACAGTTCATCGATCTGCAGGGCATCGAGTTGGATGGCGCCGTGCAGGGGCAAGGCAGTTGGATTCGAACGGCCGAGTCGATGAACATCGGCGGCGAACTCAAGATCAATCGTTTCTCATTGAAACTCGACGACGACCGACGTTGGGAGGAGCCAAACGTCGCGGTGTCGGCGACGACAACGCTGCGTCGCGACCAATCAAACCGCTGGGGAGTTGACAATTGGCGCGGCGAACTCGCCATCGATAACGACTCGCTTGGCGTTGAGCCGCAAGCTGATGGTTACCTCGTTCATCTTGTTGGCGATGCGAAGCGATGGTTGCGAGTCGCGGAGGCGGTCGGCTTATCCCAACTTCACAACCATGAGATCGCGGGTCGCATCGACGCTCAGGCGCTCGTCCTGCCTGGCGTCGATGCACTTGAAGTCCGATCGGCGGCGGCGGAGGTTCAGGACCTGGTCTACCGGAGCGACGCGAATAGCCTGGTCATTCGCGAACCGAATGTCGCCGCCAGTGTGAGTGGTCGGTGGCAATTCGAACCGCCGCGATGGACAACGCGCGAGGCCGAACTGCGAAGTTCGACGCTGTCCTTGGCGACGACCAATTTGACCCTAGCGGTTTCGCCCAACCTCGAGGCCGACGCGGCGCTCAGCCTTCGCGGCGACTTGCAGCGAATAGGCGATGTGCTGGGAACGACGCTGGCGCCATACGCGCTGGCGGGGACCGTCGTTGGCAAATGCGATCTATCAGCTCAAGGCGACCTGCTTTCACTGCAATGGGAAGTGGGCGCCGAGCGATTCAGTGCGACCAAGACGCCTCATCCGGGGCAGCCGCGGATCGCGCCAGTCGGACGCCAACAGGCGATCGCGGTCTGGCAAGAACCCAATCTGCGGACGGTTGGCAAGATCGCAATGAATTTGAAAACGCGAGACATCCGAATCGAGCAAGCCGAATGCAACACCGATTGGTTGGCCGTGGCGACTCAAGGCGATCTGACGGTTCGCGAAGGCGCATCGCAAATCGATGTGAAGGGCGCGATGACTTACGATTGGCCCACAGCGATGGACCGTCTCGCGCTGACTCAAAACGGTCAGATCAAGGTCTACGGACAGCAGTCGCAGACGTTTGCGATTCGCGGCCCTCTTACAAGTTCAACAGACGGTGGCGCGAATGATTCCTCGAACCGAGCCGCCATTCTGAGACCGAATGAGGGGCTCCAACTAAAACGGGCCGGCCCTGCGCCGCTCGGGTTGACCGCGACATCGGCCATTGGCTGGGATCGGGCGGAAGCTTATGGATTCCGAATCGGCCCCGCCACGCTTCGCTCGCAGTTACGAGACCGCTTGCTCATCTTCGACCCGGTCCATGTCGACGTGAATGACGGCAAAGCAACTTTGACACCGACGATCGACCTCAGCCAATCGCCCGGTGCCGTGAATCTAAAACGGGGCGACGGGATCCGCCAGATTAATCTGACCGCCGAGATGTGCCGCGGCTGGCTCAAGTACGTCGCCCCGCTCCTCGCCGACTCAACGCGAGCCCAGGGAAATCTCTCGCTGGAATTGGAGCAGGCGGCCGCTCCGATCTACGACTTCAGCGCACTCTCGTCAAAGGGCGTACTCGTTATTCACGAAGCCCAAGTCGGACCAGGTTCGCTCATTACAAAACTGACCGGGCCCATCACGCAGATTCTCTCCGTCGTCGACCCTCAATCGGCGGCCGATCTGGCTCGTCCAAATTGGATCCAAATCCCAAAACAAGATGTCGAGTTTCAGGTGCAACAGGGCCGAGTCTATCACAAGCAGTTGGTGCTTCGCCATCGCGACGTCGAGATTCGCACGACCGGCTCTGTCGGCTTCGATCAGTCGCTTGACTTGGTCGCTGAAGTACCGGTACTCGACCGCTGGATCAAGAACAACCGCTTCCTCGAGTCGTTGCGAGGCAAATCGATTCCGTTTCGGGTTCGAGGATCGTTCGCCAAACCCAACGTCGATGAAAGCGTCTTGAGACAACTTGCCCGCGACTCAGCCAAAGGCGCCACCGAGCAACTCTTGAAAGACCAAATCGAACGCGGCCTGAAGAAGCTGTTCAAATAGCGGTGATCGATCGACCGTTTCGGCAACTACGCGAGGACCGCTTGAATGATCGCCACCGATTTGGCGATCTCCAAATAGGCCCAATAGCAGCTGACCACCGTGTAGACGACGTTCGCAATCGCGATGGCCCACTTCATCCGTGTCGAGAATGCTCGACTGTGGTAGAGCAACGGCAGTCCGAAGGCGCCGGTGACGAGAAACAGAATCGCCAACAGGGCGACTCGGTTGTCAATCCATCGCCAATACCAAGCTCGCCGCGCGGGCTTCGAGTCGCCTCCTCGAGCAGCTTCTCCCGTTGGCTTAAAGCCAGTTGAGGTGGGCGCGGCGGGGCCGTTTGGCGTCCCATTTGCGTCGAAGAATTCGGTCAACGGGCCGTCGATTTCGCGGTCCGTATCGGCGGAAAGTGTCGGTTCGGCTGGCAGTTCTATCGATGGCATTTGTCGTACCTTACGGGTTAACAGGTTGCCAACTATAGCTTGCGCATTCTGGTCGAGGCGGACGAATCGTTCAGCCCCGCCAAAAGTCAACTTCGTAAATGGCATTTCCAGACACGCCCACTAAGACAGACGTAAAACAATACATAACAAAGAGTTACATGAAAACAAAAAAATCAAACAAGCGGTCAAGATCACGGTCAGGCTCGATTTGTCGAGACAAAACTTGAGTTTCGAAAACTGTTAACTACCGTAGACAGGGTAGGTAGGGGAAAATAAGAAGACTGTGCATCCCCCGCTTCCTGACAGCTCGAAACAGCGTTGGAGAGGCCGTGAATCAACTTCCATATCAAGGCGACCGCGACCATGGCGACGGCAACCCGAGCGTCGGCGGTCAGGACGGTGGATTCGAGACGGCGTCGAACGGCTCGAGCAGGTCATCCTCGGTCAACTTTGGCGAAACCGCTCTGATCGTCAGCCGAGACGCTCCGATGGTCAGCCGACTGCAAGGACTGCTTCGCGAAGACCACGCGTGCCAAGGACGAATGGTGGAGTCATTTCACGACGCCCAGCGTGAGATTCAGGAGAATCGATCGAGCTCGGTGTTTCTCGACTTCCGCATGGATGCAGCCGAGGAGAGCCCGGTGCCGTTGCTCAAAATGCTCTCCACTCGCGACGGTCGAACGCCGCCGGTGGTTGCGATATCAGACAAGGGTTACGGACGCGAATGGGCTCAGCTCGCCGACTCGGCCGTGCACGGGCATGTCGGTCTGCCGCTCGACCGCCAGATGCTGTTTCAGTTGAATCGCGGGCCGAGGATGTCACGGTCCGAAACGCCGCGTACGGTGCAGACTGAGTCGGTGTCGTTTCGAACTTATACGCCAAACATGTACGCCATGGCCGACCAGATGGTGCGCATGGCGACACACGATGTGGCGCTCTTATTGGTCGGTGAAACTGGTACGGGCAAGACGACCGTCGCGAGAATGATTCATGAGTTGTCCGAGCGTCGGAATGAGACGTTGATGACAGTCGCCTGCGGCGCGTTGCCAAAAAACCTGATTGAGAGCGAACTGTTCGGGCATGTCAAAGGAGCGTTTACCGGTGCCGATCGCAATAAGATCGGAAAGTTCGAAGCGGCCAACGACGGCTCGCTGTTGCTGGACGAAATCGATGCGATTGAATCCGAGCAGCAAGCCAAACTGTTGCGAGTCATCGAGACGGGTGAGTTCGAACCGGTCGGATCCAATGAAACTCGGCGCAGCCGGACGCGTCTAATCGTCGCCTCCAACGTCGACCTTAAGCAGCTGATGGATCAAAACGAATTCCGCGCCGACCTCTATTTTCGACTCAACGTCCTCGAATTTGTTATTCCGCCGCTGCGAGAACGCCCGCTTGATATCGTGCCGATGACGTTGGCGTTTGTTCAAGAGTTTTGTTCTCAGCACAAGATAGCCATTCGCCGCGTGCATCCCGAATTCCTTGAGGTGCTCAAGAGCTACCATTGGCCGGGAAATATTCGCGAACTGAAGAACCACATCCGCCGAGCGGTGCTGTTTTGTCAGACGGGCGAGTTGTCGCCGCAAGACTTGGCGATTTCGCTGCTGCATCCGCAGGCTCCTCATTCGCTGGCGAAAGGGTCGTCCACGCTTTCCGAGAAAGTCGCCACCACCGAGCGCGAGATTCTGGAAGACGCCCTCCGAGCGAACGGCGCCAACCGCACTGCGACCGCCAGATCGCTGGGAATCAGCCGAGTCGGTCTCTACAAGAAAATGAAGAAATACGGAATGATCACCCCGCGGAACTGATCATCGCAGGGCGCCAGAGTTCATAAACAACGGCCATTTGCCGCGGAATTCAACAAATCCGCATAGTCGCAGGCAAATACGTCCGATATAGTATACATTTGTTTATGTGTCGACGTTTGTCTAGCTATTAAGGCGTCGTTTCCACCCGCTTGATTTGCCGCCTCCCGGCGGCAAAAAGTGGTCTCCTGGAGCGATGCTGGTCGTTTTGGAGCACTGACATGGAAGTCGCCCAGTTCTTGGATTCGTTGGGGCGGGATGATCGGTACGCGGGGCAAATTGCCCACGTGAGAAAAATGGGAGTTCGCGACGGGGTCTTTCAAACGCCGCAAGAACCTCTTCCCGAGACGCTTCACCGAGTTCTCACCGATTCTGGAGTCGAGAGCCTTTACTCGCATCAAGCCGAGGCGCTCGATACAGCTCGGGCTGGTCACGACTGCGTCACGGTGACCGGAACGGCCAGCGGCAAGACGCTTTGCTACAACCTGCCGATTCTCGAGACTTGCTTCGCCGATCCAGACGCGCGGGCGCTCTATCTCTATCCGACGAAGGCACTCGCCCAAGATCAGCTCAAAGGACTCCTCGAACTGCTCTCACAAGATCCGGAAGCAGCAGCGCTGGCGCGGCCCGGCGTGTTCGATGGCGACACGCCTCAACCGCAGCGCCGGCGAATCAAAGCCGAGGCGAATCTTGTTCTGTCCAATCCCGACATGCTGCACGCCAGCATCTTGCCCTACCATACGAAGTGGAGTCGATTTTTCAGTGAGCTGCGATATGTGGTGCTGGACGAAGTCCACACGTATCGAGGCATCTTGGGCGCCCATGTGTCGTGTGTGCTCAGACGGCTGCAACGCGTTTGCCGACACTATGGCGCCGATCCGATCTTTCTGGCCGCGTCGGCGACGATCGCCAACCCAGGCGAATTGACTTCACGTCTTATCGGTCGGCCGGCTAAGGTGATCGACAACGATGGTTCGCCGCGAGGTGAGAAGTACTTTGTTCTCTGGAATCCATCACCGGACGGGCAAGACTCGTTGGCCAGACGAAGTGCAAACGACGATGCCGTTTGGCTGATGTGTGAGACGATGGAGCAAGGCGCTCAGTCCTTGACTTTCACTCGTACTCGACAAGCGGCCGAGTTGGTAAATCGTTACGTTCAGGATGAATTCCGCAAATCGGGCTCGCCTCTTGCTCGTCAGATGCGAGCTTACCGCGGAGGCTATTTGCCGGAGGAGCGTCGCGGCATCGAACAGGCTTTGTTTGGCGGCGAGTTGCGTGGAGTGGCCGCCACAAACGCGCTTGAGTTGGGCGTCGACATCGGTTCGTTGGACGTCGTGTTGATGGTTCATTATCCAGGCACGTTCGCCAGCGTCTGGCAACAGGCTGGCCGCAGCGGCCGGCGGAGCGATGAGAGTCTTGCCGTGCTTATAGCAGGGAATGACCCGATCGATCAGTACCTCCTGCGACGACCCGACTACTTCTTTCAGCAGACGCCCGAGCATGCGGTGGTCGATCCAGAGAACCCGTACGTATTGGCCAGTCATCTCAAAGCTGCCGCGTTCGAATTGCCGCTCGCCACCAAGGATGCTCACCTGTTCGGCGAAAGGGCGCCGCAGCTCGCCGACATGCTTTGCGACGCTGACGAACTTTCTCACGTCGCTGGCTCGTTTTATAGCACCTCGCCGCAAAACCCGTCTCAAACAATCAGCCTCCGCCACATGAGCGACAATACGTTCAGCATCGTGTTGGTCAAAGACGAAAAAGGGCGCGGCGCCGACAAAATACGTAATGGCAATCGAACTCAAACGAACAACCTCAGCGCAAGAAATCCAGACTCACCCGGTGCTCAAACCAATGAGGTCATCGCTAACGTCGACGCCATCAGTGCGCCCGAATTGATCTATCCGGAAGCGGTTTACCTCCACAATGGCGTCTCGTTCTTCGTCCGCGAACTCGACCTCGAGGGCCGTGTGGCCTACGTCGAACGACACGAAATGGACTATTACACTCAGGCGGTTCTGGAGAGCAGCGTCAAAATCGAAGCCGAACGAGAAGCGCGGCGCACGGTGCCTCAAGCGTTCTTGGCGTACGGAGACGTCGAGGTCAGTTGGAAAACGGTGGCGTTCAAGAAGATCAAGTTTGAGACGAAAGAGAACGTCGGATTCGGCTCCGTTGATATTCCGGCCCAGCAGTTGCCGACCACCGCATTCTGGTTGGCGCCGAGCGGCCACGTTCGAGCTGAGATGAAAGCCAGCAAGATGCGTACGAGCGAAGGCATGTGCGGCCTGAGAAACCTAGCCGTCGTCGCTTTGCCAATGATCGCGATGTGCGACAGTCGAGACATCAGCGGCGTTGTCGACAGCAAGAACCTCGGCCGCACGACGGTGATTCTTTACGATCGCTATCCGGGCGGTCTTGGCTACTGCGAAAAAGGCTTCCAACACATCAACGAGTTATTGGCGTTGTGCCAGGAGATGGTGACGGCGTGCCCCTGCGAAGACGGTTGCCCCAGCTGTGTCGGGCTGCCCAATCTGCGCCCAGCTATTCACTCCGATCCCGACCTGACTCGGGGTTATCCGATTCCTGACAAGGCCGCCGCCATCCGGCTGCTCGAGCTGCTAGTTCAGTCGGACGTCGAGCCGATCCAGACGCCTCTCGACGACGGTGAATTGAGCGACCATGCACAAAACGACCATGCACAAAACGACCACGCACAAAACGACCCTGGACACAACGACCATGCACACAACGCTGAAGCGAGCAAAGAAGATACACTGAACGATTCGACCGCTATCGCCTGACACTTGAATGACGCTAACCGCCAAAACACTCGCGCGCATCAGCAAGCTCAATCGAGCTCCCGCGGTGCCGCGCGATCCCGACGAACAGAAAGGCGAATTGCCCGAGACGATGCTGGCGACGACGACTCCCGTCGCCCAAGCGATTCAGTCCGCACTAACCCCCTTAGAACTCGACGAGCCGAAAACCGCCACCGCAAAAACCAGCACCGCAAATCAACGTGCAGCAAGAAAAGCCGAGCGAAAAACGGGCGAGGAAAGTGAAGCGGCGAGCAACAAGGACTCGGACTCGCCAGCCCATGCCGACAAAGCTTCGCCCGACGATCGGACGTCGACTCGCGAATTGCCGGCGGGCCGTGAAGTGCACACTGCGAGCGGTTCGTTTTGGCGAATTGACACGCCGATCGAGCAATTGTGGCGAGGCGGGAAGGGGCATGTGAGACGCGGCACCGAGTTTCTGCGGGTGGCGGTTCAGACTCAAGAAGATCCGCATCCTGAGTTGGCGGCGCTGGCCAGCGATTTCCCCGATCGAACTCTATTTCTCGATTTGGAAACGTGCGGATTTGCCGGCTCGATTGTCTTCCTTGTCGGCCTTCTTCATTTTGAAGACGGACAGCTCAAGCTGAGCCAGCTATTGGCGCGGAACTACGCGGAAGAAAAAGCCGTCTTGCACGGACTCTGGGCGATCGCCGGTCAGTCGAACGTACTCTCCACGTTCAACGGAAAGAGCTTCGACTGGCCCTGTGTTCACGATCGCTCGACGCTTCACCATTTGGGACGAGACGATCGTCACTTGTCATCGTTAGGCAAGCCGCAAGAACATACGGCGAAAGATGACGCTCGAGTTGAATCCGTCTCGCTCGATGAACCGATGCGAACCGACGCGACGCGCCCGGACTTGGTGCATTGCGATCTACTGCATCATTCGCGACGCAAATGGAAGGACGCTCTCCCCAATTGCCGCTTGCAGACGCTCGAAAGATACATTTGCGGCCGGCGACGTTACGACGACATTCCCGGATCGGCGATTCCCGCCGCCTATCATCAATTCGTTCGCACGGGCGACGCCTGGGAAATACGTTCGATACTCCATCACAACGCGCTCGATCTCATTACGCTCTTGCAGCTTTCCATGCGTGTCGTCGAGTGACGGGAGAAGAACACGACGTGGGATGCTATCGCGAAACAGTGTCGCTCAAGATGTCGGCTTCAGCCGGCTCGTCGATAACGATGACCTCGCTCGCGTCGCGATCTGCGCCGTCGAAGCGCATATTCTGAGCAAGCAGAGCGGTGACGACGCTGCCGACGATAAAGCTAAAGGCAATAGCGACGGCGACCAACGAGTGATATCGCCAAGTTCGCTCTTCTTCCATTTCCGTAATCCAGCGTTGAGTAGCTCAGAGGTTGAGCAATCGACTTGCTCGCGAGCTGGAAAAAGGGCGCGCGATGATTTCAACACTAGCTCACATTTCAGCTGCCGGATTCTGAATATTCGCTACGACCGGCGCAAGCGAAGCCCGGTGACTGGGGCAAGGACGTAAGCGACAAGAAAAGAAAAAACCGCCAGGCACCAAATTTGGCGCCTGGCGGTTATGTAAGCAACCTCCGGCCGAAAGTGCGACGAGTGGAGTCGCTGCGAGACTGGCGGAGATCTGGCGTGCTGTTGCACGAGCCGTTTGGTGATCTTGGCCAACGCAAAAAAATGGTCCCTCTGCCGTAGTGACGACCGAAGTGAGGTTGCTCCTTGGTATTCTAATCCCCAAAAGGGCATCAGGCGTCCATTAGTCACCACTTATCGGCAGAATTGCCGAATGGCTTGGGGCAATCCCCGGCAAACACGGAAGAAACATGAACCTGAAGCGACAACACTTGTCGAGACACTTTGTTTTTAGCGTGTGGCGAATCGGTCTGGACGTAGAAATCAATGCGCCTGCCAAATCGGATTATCCAAAATCACGGTTTTTGCCTTCTCAAACCAAGATACAATGAATGCCGCCAACTCAGACTGGCGAGCCATCAACCAAGCGAATCCAAACAACCATGAACAGTGTGATTCTCATTTTCGCCGTCATCTCAGCCGCGCCGCCGCGCCAGGCTGATTTGGTTGATTTCGACACGGAAGTGGCCCCGATTCTCTCGAAAGCGGGATGCAACGCGGCGGCTTGTCACGGTTCCGCATCCGGGCGAGGCGGGTTCAAGTTGTCGTTGTTTGGCGGCGATGCGGCGATGGACTTCGAGGCGATTGTGCGAGACCGCGAGGGTCGGCTGCTGCGGTTTGACAAACCGGAAGACAGTCTGCTGTTGGCCAAGCCGACAGGAATGCTTGAGCATGAAGGCGGTTTTCGCATGGAAGCCGACAGCGAGTTTGCTGGACTCATTGCTCGCTGGATCGCGCAGGGCGCAGATCGTCACATGCGTTTTGAATTGGAAGACGTATCGGTCACGCCAAGCCATCACATTACATCCGCGCCAGCTGAGTTTCCAATCAAGGTGACCGCTCGCTTTCGATCGCAAACAGGTCGATCGATTACGCGCGACGTCACCCGGATCGCCGTCTATGAATCGAGCGACACGTCGGCGTTGGATGTCGCGGAGAATGGCGTCGTCAGCTTGAAACGAAGAGGGCGCAGCGTCTTGGTCGTCCGTTTCTTGTCTCGTGTGCTGACGGTCCAAGTGAGCGCCCCGTTGGCGGACGCCCCAATCGAAAGCCGCGACGCGATTCGAGTCAATTGGATCGATGATGAGGTTCTAACGACACTCAAACAATTGCGGATTCCACTGAGCCCCCAAGCGACCGACGCCGAATTGATTCGCCGATTGACGTTAGACTTGACCGGTCGCTTGCCGACGCCCGACGAGGCGGAACGTTTTGCCAATGACAAATCCTCAGGTAAATACGAAGCGTTGGTTGAGCGATTGATGCAGTCCGACGCGTTTGACGATTACTGGTGCTTTAGGCTGATGTCGCTTCTTCGCGTTGGCGGATCCGTTCGCGACGAGCAGGCCAACAGCACATACGCCAATTGGATTCGCAAGCAGATTACGGACCGTCGCGCACTGACGGAGGTCGCCACCGATTTGTTGGTGGCGGTTGGCGACACGCATGAAAACGGCCCGGCAAATTTCTATCGAACGGGCGCCGGTGCTCGCAAGCAGGCCGAGTTCATCAGCGAGGCGTTGATGGGCGTTCGGCTGCGCTGCGCGAATTGCCACAATCACCCGCTCGATCGCTGGAAGCAGGATGACTATCACGGGCTGTCGGCCTTGCTCGCCAATGTCGAAGCCGGTCAAACTGTTCGACTGCTCAAGGGTCGACACGTTAAGAACCCGAAGACCGGCTTGGATGCGATTCCCAAGATTCCGGGCGAGCAGTTTATCGAACCGGATGGCGACGGCCGAGTCGACTTTGCCAAGTGGCTTACCAAACCGGATAACGCTTTCTTTGGCAAGGCGATGGTCAATCGGCTTTGGAAGTCGTTGATGGGACGCGGGCTCGTTGAGCCGGCGGACGATATCCGCGCCACCAATCCCGCTTCTCACCCAGAACTGCTCACTCGCCTTGAGCGCGAATTCTGGACAGAGGGAGCTCGGTTGCGTCCGACGCTAAAGACCATTGTTCTCTCGGCGGCCTACCGGAGAAGCAGCCGAACGCGTCCGGGCAACGAAAATGACGACCGCTTCTACTCGCACCGCCGACCGAAAACGCTTGAGGCCGAAGTGTTAGTGGATGCGATATCGGATGTCTCCGGCGTAGCCGAGACTTTTGGGCTTCTCCCCGAGCAGACCCGCGCGGTGCAACTTTTCGATCCCAAGACACCGTCCAAATCTCTGGATGTATTGGGGCGATGTTCACGTGAGGAATCGTGCGAGGTCGCCGCCGGAGCGGAAGTAGGAGGCGGCCTGTCGGCTCGTCTGCACCTGCTCAACGGCAAGCTTCTCAACGAAAAAATTGCTTCGCCGAGCGGTCGTTTGCAAAAAATGCTGAAACAGGGCGACGATAATCGCTCGATCATTGAGGCGTTCTATTGGCAAGCGCTATCGCGGCCGCCGAGCGAATCAGAACTGTCGTATTGGAACCACGAGATTCCAAAAGGGCCGGATCGGAAGGCTGCGTTTGAGGACTTCGTTTGGAGTCTGCTGAGCAGTTCAGCCTTCTCGAACAATCGCTGAGAGTCATTTTTTTGGAGATGTAACGTGGAACGACGAATGTCGAATGGATTGTCGCGTCGCGATTTTGTACGGGTCGGCGGACTGAGCGCACTAGGCGTCGGCTTACCCGAGCTGTTGCGGATGCGGGCGGCATGCGCTGCGGAGACTTCGATCTCTTCGACCAAACGTTGTGTGCTGATCTGGCTCGACGGAGGTCCGACCCATCTCGAGACGTTCGACGTTAAACCGGATGCGCCGTCGGAGGTGCGAGGGCCGTTTCAATCGATCGCCACCGCGAACGCTGGAATAAGAATCTGTGAGCTCTTGCCGGAACTTGCCAAGCGCAGCAACGATTTGGCCATCGTGCGTTCGGTGACCTCGCCGCTCGGCGAACACAACTTCGGCACCCATTACCTGTTGACTGGTTACAAGCCGACGCCGGCGCTCGTCTACCCCGCGGTCGGCGCCGTGGTCGCTCATTTACGTCAGCAGAATGACGCCGTATTGCCGGCTCACATCGCCGCGCCGCGATTTCGTGTTGGCGGCGGTCGCTTTGACGGGCAGGGCTTCCTCGGCCCCGCCGCTCGGCCATTTTCGGTTGGCGCCGACCCGGCCAAGCCTGGATTCGGCGTGGCCGACCTCGACTTTTATCCCGGTCTCGATCAGGACCGGCTCGAACGTCGCCGGCGCTTCGTCAAGTCGATCGAAGCCTTTGAGCGGGGAAGCGAAAGCGGATCAATGCCCGATGATCCGCACTTCGAACAGGCGTTCCGGCTGGTCACATCGCCCAAAGCGAAAGCCGCATTTGATTTGAGCGAAGAGACCGACGCGACTCGAAACCGTTACGGCCGCAAGTCGATCGGTCAGTGTTGCTTGCTCGCGCGACGACTGGTGGAACGAGGAGTGCCGTTTGTCACAGTGACCAATCCTGGTTGGGACACACACCAGGACGCTTACACGCGACTCAAGGAAGGCTTTGCCGGCGCGCGAGTTCCGGTCGGCTTGGTTCCCTCGCTCGATTTGGCAGTGAGCGGATTGATCGACGACCTGCGTGACCGACGATTGCTCGACGACACCTTGATCATGGTGATGGGTGAATTCGGACGCACGCCCAAGCTGAACACATCGGGCGGACGCGACCATTGGCCTCGAGTGTTTAGCGTCTTGTTCGCCGGCGGCGGCGTGCCGGGCGGACAAGTCGTTGGCTCCAGCGATGCTGTTGGCGAGGGACCGAAGGATCAGCCCGTGACGCCAGCCGATCTTGCTGCGACAACGTATCGCCTGCTTGGCATCAGCCCCAAACATCTACTTCACACCACCGATGGCCGGCCCGTCAAGCTGAGCGCCGAAGGCAAAGAGATCCGAGAGCTGGTCGGATGATTCAACAACGCGCGAACCGTTCGCAGGTTCGCTTTCCCAGCTGGCTCGCAGCGCAATGCGTCGTGTTGTGTTTGGCCGCGATGGCAAGCCCGGCAGTCGCGGTCGAGCCGCCCGTCACGGCGTTGGCCTTTTCTCCCGACGGCAATTCAGTCTTGGCTGCGGGGCAGGGGAGCGTGGCGGTTCATCGCTGGCCGCAATTGAAACGGCTCAGTCAGTTCTCCGTTGAAATGCAGAAAGTACACGACCTTGCCTTTTCGCCAAACGGAAATCTGCTGCTGGTCGTTGGCGGCGATCCAGGCGAGTCGGGTTCGGTCGAGCTGTGGGATTGGAATGAGCGAAAACGAGTCAAGCAATTTCAAGTGAGTGAAGACGTAGCCTACGCGGCCGCATGGAAGCACGACTCGACCGAGTTCATTTGCGGACGAAGCGACCATCAACTCACCGTCGTTCGTCTGGGTGATGGAAAGCGGATTGACGTGGCCGGTCATTCGAAATCGGTTTTCGCAGTCGGTTCATTGCCGGACGAGTCGGGTTGGATCTCAGCCGGCGCCGATCGAAGCGTCAGGTGGTGGAAGGGCATTGGCGAGAGCGACGAGAACGAGAGTCCGAGGCAGACGCTCAACAATCACACGGGTGAGGTCGTCGACATTGCGATCCGACCGGGCGAGGCGCGTTTTCCCATGGCGGCGACGGCGGGCAAAGACCTCACCGTGCGACTCTGGCAGCCGACGATTGGGAGGCTGGTCCGCTTTGCTCGACTATCGAGCCGACCGCTCGCGATTCGCTGGACGCCGGACGGGAGCCGCCTGGGCGCAGCTTGCGTGGACGGTCATGTCCGCGTAATCGACCCAGAAACTGTGGAAATCTTGCAAGATCAACCCGCTGTTGCCTCTTGGGCCTATTCACTTGCCGCCGCTCCTGATGGAAAATCATTTGCTGTCGGCGGCCCTCGCGGTGAACTAAAGAAGATCGATATTCAATAACCTCATGCCACGTCCAAAGACCTTGATTGTGCGATCTCGTCGGCCGCGGCCCGCGTTCATACCGGCCAAGTATCAACGGACGAGCGACAGCGTTTACGAACACAGTCGAACGACGCCTGTTTCCAAAGCCTTACTGATTACTGCGGCTATCTGGTTCTCGGGCGGCGCTCTGCTATTCGCCGCCGTCAAGACAGGCTGGACGCCGCAGTTCAATCCGCCGAAGCAAGGCGTCAACTCGATCCTGCTGACGGCCTCCATTGCAACTCAAGAGGCAGAGCCGATTGAAACAGCGACGATGCCCGTCGCAATTATCGAGGCGACGGAAACTCTTGAACCGCTTGGAGTCGGACAATTAGATGCCGCGCTCCTGCCAGTTTCAGTCTCGGGTCAAAGGACGCCGTTGGGAGCGCGAGTGGCAACCGAGTCAGCCGAAAAAACCGCCTCGTCTCCAGTCGCCTCGCGAGTGTTCGTGAGAACCGAGACGGAACCAGAGCCGACGCTGCAATCCAAGCCGGTTCAGTTAGAACGAAAACGCCCGACCGCCGAGCCGACCTTGGTATCGAGGCAATCGGCAGCCCCATCGCCCAGGCGTCGAGGCGTGCGGAGCAAAGCGCCACGGCCGCTTCACAACCCGCAGCCCGTCTTCCCGCCGGCACTGTTGGCCGCCGGAGTTGAAGGGCGTGTTACGGTGAAAGCGACCGTGCGTGGTGATGGCGAGGTTTCAAGGGTCACGATGTTTCGCGGCAGCGGCTATCCCGCATTTGATCAAGCTGCTCTGACAGCCGTCGCTCGATGGCGTTTCGACGCCGATCCCGACGTGCCCGCTGATTCGACAATGCGAATCAACGTCCCTCTCCGTTTCAAGATCGACCGTCGGTAGCGCGTTATGTCGATAACGCTTTTGCGCGCCAACTCAACGCGAGTAACGACGGTGTGTGAGACCCCAACGAGCTTGCTCTTTCGGTGAGCGAGATTCAACGCTAGCGCGGCTGCACACTCCCACCTCTCGACCCCAACGAGCTTGCTCGTTCGGTGAGTGAGATTACCTGGTAAGAACGTCGCGCCTCTAACACCGACCCCAACGAGCTTGCCTCGTGCAGTGAATCATGTTGGTCGGCTCGTTGTAAGTCTTCGACCACCGAATCGGAGCCCCATGGGATCGGAGATCGTCCAGCTTTCAGTTACCGGCGTTCTTGGCTCGTGAGTCTTGACGGGTGCCTGCGCGTTGCCCCGAAGGGTCCTGAAAGGGCGAAACAACCGTGCATTGCGGCGATCCGAAGACGTCGTCGCTCGTGTCGGTATAGGTGTCACGCGCTTTCAGGGCTAGTGGTTACATAAAGTAGCTCATGAACCTGATTCACCGACACGAGGCAAGCTCGTGGGGTCTTTTCACGAATAACAAAACCGAGCGAAGCTCCAGACGCTTAACCTGCGAGCCCCTTTCCATCCTTAAAATGGACGGCTCCCCTTTTTTTCGATCACGCGCAAGCGATTTCTCGACCGTCAATGACTCGCCTAGAAGTTCTTCACGCGCGTTGCCCCGAAGGGGCACCACATAACAGCCCAGAGGAAGTCTTGAGGCGAAGCCGCAAGTGCCGCCCTGGGTTGGTCGTCGCCATGAACGCGGCCCTGACGTGGTCAGGAGCTGTTTTGGCTTGTCCAACGAATACGATATCGCCAGCGCAGAGTCTCGGCGTCGTCCGAAAAGTCGACGGCGGCGATCTGCAGTCGATGATTCTCGGCATCCCAACGCAGCTGGCATTTCTCCAATGTCTCGTCGTCGTCCCAAGAAATCGATAACTCGCCTCGCTCGTTCGTGAGCGCAATCGATCGCAAACAGATGGCTTCAGGCGATTCGAGGCGGAAGCCGTCGAGGCGGTAGGTTGAGCCGAGTTGTTCTGGGGCGCCTTTGACTCGGCAAGCCACGTCGAAGACGGAGCCGTCCTCGCCGGTCTCAACACTCATCGACCAATGACTTCGCCCGGCCATCCCGACGAGCAGTGCGACGGGGCCGGTGCCGAAGTCTTCGATACTGAGCTGTTGAAGCGGCGGGCTGGAAGGCCAGGATTCGTCGTTGCGACCTTCGATCGACTGGCCGATCATTGTTTGAGCAGCGATTAATACATGCGCGTGACGATCGCCTTGACGTTCGAACCGAACCGCCAGATTGTCGCGACTCGTTCCCAGTTCTGCGCTAACCATGGTTTCGCGTCTGTCCAACAAGAGTTACTTCAAGTCTTCGCCAGCTCGCCAACGCAAGTAGGAATCGAGGAATTCCTGAATGTTGCCATCGAGCACGCTGTGAAAGTTTCCGATGCTCGTGTTTGTGCGAGCGTCTTTGACGCGTTGATCAGGATGCAAAAAGTAGTTGCGAATCTGCGCGCCGAAACCAACGCGAGCTTTTTGCGAGTACTTCTCGGCTTGTTCCGCTTCGCGTTTCTCCGAATCGATCCTTGCGATTCGAGAACGGAGCATCTTCCAAGCCGCCGCTCGGTTCTTGTGTTGACTCCGCTCGCCCTGGCATTGAACGACCGTGTTGGTCGGCAGGTGGGTCAGGCGGATGGCGCTGTCCGTCTTGTTGACATGCTGGCCGCCTGCTCCGCTCGCCCGATACGTGTCGACTCGAACATCGCTCTCATCGATCTCCACATCGACCGACTCGGCAATTTCAGGCGAGACGTCAACGGAGGCAAAACTGGTTTGGCGTTTTCCCTCGGAATTGAACGGGCTGATTCGAACAAGGCGATGAATGCCATGCTCGCCTTTCAGATAGCCGTACGCCATCGGGCCTCGAATCGCAATCGACGCGCTGTTGATTCCCGCCTCGGCGTTATCATTTCGATCGAGCAAAGTGACGTTGTACTCATTCTTCTGCGCCCATTGGATGTACATCCGCATGAGCATCTCCGCCCAGTCGTTGGCGTCGGTGCCTCCGTCGCGCGCGTTGAGATTGAGGATGGCGCCGCAACCATCGTACTCGCCGCTGAGCAGCGACTTGAGCTCCAGACCTTGGGTCGCTTTTTCGAGCAGAGCCAGCTCGCCAAGCAATTCGTCCTCCATTGCCGGCTCTTCCTCGGCCATTTCAATCAGGGCGTCAAGATCGTCGATGGCCGACAGATTCGTGGCCAACGGATCGACGATGGACTTGAGCGACTTGAGTTCGCCGACGGTCTCTTGGGCTCGCTCCTGGTTATCCCAGAACCCCGCGGCCGCCATCTTCAGCTCGATCTTCTTGACCTGTTCCACTCGGTTGTCGTAGTCAAAGACTGTCTCGGAGCTGAGTCAATCGCTGGCGAATTGCCGCTGCGCGGTTGGTAATTGCGATGTCCATCAGCGTATTCTCCAGCGAGCGAGGGGAGCTTGGCCGCTCAGGAACCAAGTCTACAATGAGCAGACTCGAATATAGCGAGAAGACTGCGCGGCGCAAACGGCACGTAGTGGAGCCGGCGGCGATTGCGGTAAGCGGAAAAGAATTCAACACGGAAACGTCACGAGAACGCGATGGCCAAAGTAGTACTAGCAATGTCCGGCGGCGTCGACAGCAGCGTCGCGGCCCATCTATTGCTTGAGCAAGGGCACGAGGTGGTTGGCGTGTTTATGCGGCACGGCGAGTCATCGGCCGCTGTTTGCTCAACCGATGGTGCCGTTGCGAGCTCGCCGCTGCTGCCAATCCTCGATGGGCGCCGCGACCACAAGCAAGGCTGCTGCAGCGCCTCCGACGCCGAAGATGCTCGCCGAGTTTCCGACCGTTTGAACATCCCGTTCTACGCGCTCAACCTCGAAGCCGACTTCCGCCGCATCATCGATTACTTCGTCGATGAATACAGTCGAGGCAGAACGCCGAACCCTTGCGTCATGTGCAACAACTGGATCAAGTTCGGCAAACTTTTCGACTACGCCGACAGCATCAACGCTCAGTTCGTCGCCACCGGACATTACGCCAGACTCGAGACAATCGACGATCAAGTGGCTCTGCTCCGCGGCGTCGATGACGGCAAGGATCAGGCATATGTGTTGTTCGGCATCGAACGCGAGTTGCTCGGCCGAATGATGTTGCCGATCGGCGGGTTTCAGAAATCGAAGATCCGAGAACTTGCCGAACAAATCGACCTGCGAGTCCACGACAAAAAGGACAGCCAAGAGATTTGCTTCGTGACCTCCGGGCACCACGATGAATTTGTTCGTGAGCGACGTGAAGAAGATATGTCGGGCGAGCTCGTAACGACAACGGGTGAAGTCGTTGGCGAACATCCGGGCATCGAGCGGTTCACAGTCGGGCAACGCAAAGGACTTGGCGTCGCCATGGGCGAACCCTATTTCGTGGTTCGCATTGAACCCGACACACGGCGAGTTGTTATTGGCCGGCGGGAAGAGACAGGGTCGCGACAACTGACCGCTTCCAATACCAACTGGTTGACCGATATGCCGATTGGCAAACCGCTGAAATGCCAGGCGAAATTTCGCTACAACACGCCGCCCGCGGCCGCCGTCGCGACTCGGCCTTCGGCTGACGAGCTGTACGTCGAGCTTGACGAGCCCGGATTTGGAGTCGCACCGGGACAAGCGGTTGTTTGTTACGAAGGCGACCGAGTGTTGGGCGGCGGCTGGATCGATTCGGCGCCCTGCATCGCCGCAACGCACAGCGTCAATTCAGCTCGCTCCTAACGCCCTATCGTGAGAAACGAAAAGCCACTGAATCGACACGAGTCTCCTATCATCGGAGTTGAGAACTGATGGCCCCGATTCACTCCAGTTCGACGTTCGCCACTCCGGACAAAATGATCATCGCACACCGAGGCGCCAGCGGCTATTTGCCGGAGAATACGTTGGAAGCCAAGGCGCTGGCGTACGGCATGGGCGCCGACTATCTCGAACTAGAAGTCGTGCTGACGAAGGATGACCGCTTGCTTGTCAACCACGATCTGTTCCTTGACACAGTCACCAACGTAAAGCGAAAGTTCCCCGATCGAGCTCGCGAAGATGGAAGATATTACGCGCTCGATTTTACTTGGGAGGAAATCAGCACGCTGCGAGCTCACGAGCGGATTGATCTGGAAACCAGCAAGGCGGTTTATGCTCGACGGTTCCCCGTTCGCCTCGGGCAACTTCGCCGCAACACGCTGGAGGAAGAGATCGAATTCGTCCAAGGATTGAACCACAGCCGGAATCGAAACGTCGGGCTTCTGGTCGGAATCGCATCGCCCGTCTGGCATGAGCAACAAGGGCGCGACATCATAGACCGAGTCGTCGACGTACTCAAACAACATGGTTATTCGAAACGCGACGACTCGGCGATTTTGCAGTGCAACGACGCCGACGCGCTAAAGCGAATTCGCAAGAGCTCTTGTCAGCTTCCCTTGTGTCACGCATCGACGAGAACAGCAGCCAGTTGATGACCAGGGCGGAAGGCCTTCGAGCTATTGCCAAGTATGCCGATTCGATTGCACCGACGATTGAGCAAGTTGTGAAGTGCCGAGACAAGGAGGGTCGATTCGTGTTTACGGATCTAATCGACTTGGCGCACAAGCAAAAGCTGAAGGTCTATCCCCACACCTTGCGAACCGACGCCCTGCCTCCATTCGTCGACGAATTCGAAGAACTCCTCAACGTCGTGCTAAGCCGTGGCGATGCGGACGGCGCCTTCACCGACTTTCCCGATCGAATAGCCCACTTCCTCAACCGGCACTAAAACGAGTGAGAAAGGGCGTGACTGAGGCATTCCTTTTTGCCAGGTTCTAGCGCTGGCTTGCCAGTGCTGATGCATCGAGCTCTTCAGTGCAAAGTGACCAGTGCAAAATGTACGAAAGAAATCCTAGTGCTGCGTTACGCCTTAGTTTTAGGGTGGCGCACCCGATTCGCCGTGGCGGGCGTTGACCAAACGAATTGTCGATCCCAATTCCAAGCTGTAACGCAGCACTAGGGCGTTGCCCGTAGGCTACGTTGAGGTAGGCCGCCCTGCCAACAGGTGCGCGGGGCGACGCGGATAGTCACCAAGACCCCCACGAGGCTAGAAGATCGTCCAGCTTTCAAATGACGGCGCTTTAGCTGTGAGTCTTGACGGGTGCCTGCGCGTTGCCCCGAAGGGACGCGACATGCCAGCCCAGGGGAAGTCTTGAGGCGAAGCCGCAAGCGCCGCCCTGGGTTGGTCGTCGTGCTAAACGCAGCCCTGAAAGGGCGAAACAACCGCGCATCGCGCGATCCGGCGACGTCATCGCTTGCGAGTTGTCGTTGTAACGCCCTTGTAGGGCTAGTGGTCTCATAACCCCCCAACCCAGGGCGGCGCACTACGGCTTCGCCGGTAGTGCTTCCCCTGGGCTGGTATGTTGCGCCCCTTCGGGACAACGTCGGTACCCGATTCACCAAACGCCGCACAAAAGCAAGAGCTCCGAGGGCGTTGCCCGTAGGCTACGTTGAGGTAGGCCGCCCTGCCAACAGGTGCGCGGGGCGACGCGGATAGTCAGTAGAAAGGCGGTTTGCGGTCGGCGATTAATCAACAGGCCGCTTGCCTCGTCCTGGTGACCGAATGAGCAAAGTCTTGCTCGTTCGGTGAGCGAGATCACACTTGTGTGCCACTGGCTTCCAGTGCCAATGTGAGATCGAGCTCTCTACAACTCGGCGGGGTCAAGCGCTTCGGCCTCTTCTGCTTCTTCTCGCGCCTCCGCTTCTTCTCGCGATTCAGCCTCTTCCGCTTCCTCTCGCGCTTCAGCTTCCTCTCGTTCTTCAGCCTCTTCGCGCTCTTCCGCCGCTCTTGCTCTGGCTTCTTCTGCGAAGCCGCCTGAGCGAGTCGCCTCGAGCACGATCTGGCTGAGGACTTCGACCGCGTTGTTTTGACGATCGGCGCGCTGCCAAAGCTCGGCTAATTGGAATTGAATGTGACGCCGCAGCGCCGGTTCCTCGACCGAATTGGCGAGATGAACAAGCGACTCGATCGCCACTTCAATGTCTTCGCTTTCCGCAATCATCTTCACAGCGATAACGCTGGCCAACATCCCGTTCTCGGCAATCTCGGCTCGATGCATCAACATGTCACGCTCGCGAGCATGCAAGTGCATTTCCATCTCGCCAAGCTCCATCTCCGTGCGCCGCCGGTTGAGTTCGAGCATCAGTCGGGCATGATGCTCGTGTGCGTGGTCATCGTGGTCGTGATGTGCATGGTCGTCATGCTCGTGGCCGTCGTGGTCGCCATGTTGATGATGCTCAAAATCATCGTCGTCGATACCGTCGTGATGATGGCGCGGGTCGTCATCGTGCCTACCATGCTCATGGCCGTCGTGTGCGTGGTCATCGTCGGCGTGATGACCGTGGTCGTCATGCTCGTGAGCATGATCATCGTGATCGTGACGCGCGTGGTCGCGATCAGCGTGGTCGTCATGGTCGCGGCGAGCGTGATCGTCGCGGTCATCGTCGTTGCGTCGCTGAGCGCGATCGTTGCGTCGGCGTTCGTGCTCGACCAAATCACGTTCACGCAATTCGATTTCTTCGCGCAGATGGCGTAGGCGACTGATGGCTCGGTCTCGGTCCGATTCTTCGCGATCAAAGTCGGGATCGCGATGCTTCTCGACTCGATCGTCGTTGTGATCATCTGCGACGACCGCGGCCAGCCACGTCGTGACTCCGACAATTGATACAAGACAGACAATGAGCAATGTAGGTACGTTATTTCCCAGCGTCTTCTTCATCTTTGTTCTCCACGCGGCCAGACGAGAGTCGGTTCATTTGGCAATTGTAGCACAGGCGATGCGACGGACAGACGCCAATGATTCGGGCGAGGGCGGTCGCCAATACGAACGATTCCTATGATTCGGTCGCCCGCAGGCCTTATTCGACGCCATCGCGGCATCGTAGCCGGTCGCGTTGGAAGTGATTACGATGAGGACGCGAATCGAGGGAAGCGACCGGCCTCGTTTAGCGGCGAACAGCTCCAAGGTGAAAACAGATGCCCAAACCGGATGATATCTGCCCGCGACCTGAACGGTCGGTTAACTCGGGTACGCGCGCCATGTCGCCCGCAATCCATCCCGCTTCCGTTTGGAGTTGTCAGTCGACTCAGCAGGCGACTCGATTGCTCGACGGCGACGAAGAGGGGTATGTCTACCAGCGGGAACGCCACCCTAACGAGGACCCTCTGGCCGAAAAGCTGCGCGAATTGCACGGAGCGGAACGCGCCATCATGACGTCATCGGGGATGGCCGCGATGGCGGCCGCCTTACTGGCCCTCTTGAAACAGGGCTCGCACGTGGTCGCGAGCAACCGGCTCTACGGCGCCAGCCTGACTTTGCTTGAACGCGAGTCGGCTCGGTTCGGCGTTCGCACTGACGTGGCCGATCCCTGTGACTTGTCCGCTTTCGCCAAAGCGGTTTCGGATGAGACCGAGTTGCTAGTCGTTGAAACGGTGAGCAATCCAAACTTGCGAGTTGCCGACCTCCCCAAGCTGGCCGAATTGGCCCACGATTGCGGTGCCGCCTTGCTTGTCGACAACACGTTTGCAACTCCGATTCACTGCCGACCAATCGAGCACGGCGCCGACTTGGTGCTCGAAAGCGTGAGCAAGATGATCAACGGGCACAGCGACGCGATGCTCGGCTTCCTTTGTGGCTCGGATCGGTTATGGGAACGGGTGCCGAGCGTCGTTTCCATTTGGGGATTGTCCTCTCCGCCGTTTGACTGTTTCTTGGCCTCGCGAGGATTAGCCACTTTGCCGCTGAGGATGGCGCGGGCCAACGAGACCGCATTGGCGGCGGCGACTTGGTTGAGCGAGCAAACGACGGTTGTTTCGACAGACTACCCTGGCCTGCCGAATCACCCGGACTCCGAGATCGCCGGCCGCTTACTTTCGGCCGGCGGAAACGTCGTCACCTTTCACCTCAGCGGCGGCCGTCCGAGTGTCGACCGATTTATCTCGGCCGTGGTCGACCGAATTCCTTTCGCCCCATCGTTGGGCGAGATTTGTACGACGCTCAGCCATCCGGCCAGCACCAGCCATCGCGGAATGGGTGCGGACGATCGGCTCAGCCTGGGGTTCGATGACGGTACGATTCGCTTGTCGGTGGGAGTGGAATCGGCCGACTACGTGATCGAATCGCTCAAAGCCGGCCTGGCCGCGATCGTCTGACCCGAGCCGTAGCTGGGGGCCCAGCGCTCCCAGCCTCGCAGCTGTCAGACAAGGCCCTCGAACGAGGCCGTCAATGCGCCTCGATTCTTGGCTCGAACAACGATCTCTTCGGGGCATTTGGGCAAGGCGAGAAATCGGTGGGCGGCGTTCCGTTTCGAGGGTCGCTACGGGCGAAAAATACGGCTACTTTCCGCCCAAAGACTGAGTTGGCCAGGAAGGGGCGATATAGTAAACTGGCGAATCTGAGGTGATGTCTGGACGTCCTTTCGGGGGCGGGCTCAGCGCCGCCTGCCGAAATCCAACCGTCGAGATCGGCATTGTTTATCAGATTCCCTAGGAGCGTTTATGTCAAAAGAAGAAGCACTTGAAGTTGATGGGACCGTAACCCAAGCCCTGGCGAACACACGTTTTCGTGTTCAGCTGGAGACGGGTTCGGAAGTCCTGGCCCATGTGGCCGGACGTATGCGCAAGCACTTCATTCGGATCGTGCCGGGCGACAAGGTACGCGTCGAACTCTCACCTTACGACCTGACCAAGGGCCGTATCGTCTATCGAGAGCGTTAGCGGGCATGCAATCTCCCCGCTTCAGCCGGGTCCTCCTCGACTCGTCGCTGACTTCGAATGTTCCAGCTATACCGCTGCGCGCAGGTACTTTTCCTGGAATCGTGTAGATACTACACTGCCGCAGGGCTAGAATCCCTCGATTTCTCGTCGTTCTTGCCTTTCTTGCTCGAACCGGTCGAATTGCGAAACAACCGTGGTTACGGGTGAGTATCGACTACCCCAAAACGTGCGCTGCCGGTTTCTCTCCGGGGACGCCTTCCATTCAAATTTTTTAGGAGCATCTTTGTGAGAACCCGGATCAAACAATCGATGGGTTGGCTTGCCGCCATGGCCTTGGTTATTGCATTGGCGCCAGCCGTTCGAGCCCAGCAGACACCGGCGTTGACGATCTCCATCGCCAGCACGAACGAGATCATCTCGGACATTCAGTACATCACGAAAATCGCTGGCCAAGGAGACGCTGGAGGTGTTGTGACCTTCATGGCTCAGCAATACACCCAGCACTTGGATACGACCAAGCCGGCTGGCGTGGTGGTCAATTTCAATGGCGCTGAGCCAGTCGTGACTGGATTCATGCCCATCAAGGATCTTGACGCCCTTTTGCAGATCGTCGAACAGCAAGTTGGCAAAGCGGAAGACGCCGGCAATGGAGTCAAGAAAATTGGTCTTGGCCAACCGGTCTACTTTAAAGAAGACGGCGCCTGGGTCTTCCTTTCGAACAGCATCGCTGGCACCGCCGGCATTGCAAACCCCGACGCCGCAATCGCCGACTTGGTCGCCAAGTATGACATCGGTATTCGAGCAAACATCCGAGCTATCCCTGAGCCGCTGCGACAAACGGCGCTGAAGGAAATGCAGGGCGCGTTTGAGCGACAGATGGAGATGCAAGCTGCTCAAGCTGAAACCGAAGAAGAAGCGGAAGCTCAACGGAAGATGAGCGAAGCAGCCATGAAGGAAATGGTTCGAGCGTTTGAAGAACTCGACGAAATCGTCTTCGGTTTGGCCATCGACCAGACCAACAAGAATATCCACTTGGACATGTCGTTGACCGCGATTGAAGGCTCCAAGCTGGCCAAGCAAATCGCCGCGATGGACGCCATCACGAGCAGCTTCTCTGGCTTCTCGCAACCGAACGCCGCAGCGGTCATGACGATCGCCTCGGTGCTCACCGAAGATGACATCAAGCAAACCAACGATTGGCTCGCCGTTGTCGAAAAGCAAGCTGCCGCTGAAATTGAAAAAGACGGCAACCTGGACGACGACAACGCGAAAGCGGCCGTCAAGAAGGTCCTCGGTTCCTTCATGGGCGTCATGAAGAAGACGATTGCCTCGGGCAAAATGGACGGCGGCGCCGTTCTGATGCTGAACGATGGCGTTGCCTTCGCAGCCGGCGGTTACATTGCAGATGGCAAAGATGTCGACGCAGCCTTTAAAGAACTCGTCGAACTCGCCAAAAACGAACCCGACTTCCCCGAAGTCCAGTTCAACGCCGGCTCGCACGCTGGCGTGACGTTCCACACGCTTTCGATGCCCATTCCCGAAGGCGAAGACGAAACGCGTCAAGCTTTGGGTGACAAGATCGAAGTCGTGCTTGGCACGGGCGACAAGAGCGCCTTCATTGGATTCGGCGGCTCGGCAATGGACCTGATCAAGAAGGTCATCGACGACTCTGCCGCCTCTGGCGCGAAGAACGTCAATCCCGTTAACATGACGGTTTCGCTTGGCCCGATCTTGGCCTTCGCCGCCAAGATGGATCCCGACAACGAGCAGCTCAAGGCCGTTGCGGCAGCCGTCGGCTCCGCCCAGGGCCGTGACCAAGTCTCGGTGGTCGTCAAAGTGATCCCTCGTGGCGTCTCCTACCAAATCAAGGTTGAAGAAGGCGTTATCGAATTGGGCGCTAAAGCAGCCAATGGTGGCGACAGCGTTATCGACGACGGATTTTAAGAGTTGATTTCGGCCCCATTTGGGGAACCATATCGATTTCAAAGACAGCGTGGATGCTAACGTCTCCACGCTGTCTTTTTTGCGTCTCCGTCGAACACAAAAAGAGCTCACGCGAAAACGCCAAGAACACGAAGACCGACTCGATCGAACATATCGCGCAAAGAAACATTGACGGAAGAACCAACTCTTCTCGTCGATTCAAGGAAACGGGCGGTGTTTCGCCTTTCTTCGCGGCTCCGCGTGCCATCTTTCTTCCGCCGAACAGCGAGAAGGACTCAGCCATAAGTTCGAATCCGCGGATCAACTGACGGGAAAACCCTTTCGCCGACAGGTAAAGTCGTGTTGAATAAGGGGAACCGGCAAATGCCAGTTCAAAAGACAAAGACAATTGCTTGAAAGACGCTCATATGTCAACGACAGGAACATTCAGCACGATTCGACGAGAGGTCGCGGGCCACGCGATTGACGAGCTCGTCGCGGAATATGGCACGCCGACGTTTGTTTACGATGCTGAGACGATTCGCCGTCGGGTGGCCGACTTGGCCGCTTTCGATGTCGTACGATTCGCCCAGAAAGCCTGCTCGAATCTGGCGATTGTCGATCTCGCTCGGCGTTGCGGCGCGCTCGTCGACTCCGTCAGCGCAGGCGAAATTCTCCGAGCCAAAGCGGCTGGCTATTCGACTCAAGAAACGCCGCCTCCGATCGTTTACACCGCGGACATTTTCGATCAACAAGCACTCGATTTAGTCGTTGAACATGGCATTCACGTCAACGTCGGATCGCCGGACATGATCGATCAACTCAGCGAGCGAGCATCGGGACGTGATATCACGTTGCGGCTCAATCCCGGGTTCGGCCACGGTCACAGCCAGAAGACAAATACCGGCGGCCCACAGTCAAAACATGGCATTTGGCATGAACAGTTGGGAGAGTGTCTGCTGCAAGCCGACAAGCGGAATCTTGTCGTTAGCGGAGTGCACATGCACATCGGCTCGGGAACCGACTTGCAACATCTCTCACAAGTTTGCGGCTCGCTCGAGAACGCCGCTTTGAGAATCGGGCCCAGCATCACTTCAATCAGCGCGGGCGGCGGCTTGCCGACACGTTATCAAGAGTCGGATGAACCAATCGACTTGGAACAATACTTCCAACTTTGGGATGCGACTCGCTGCCGACTCCAAGATCAGTTTGGGCACGACGTCTCGCTCGAAATCGAACCGGGACGTTACCTCACGGCCGAGTCGGGCTACTTGATCGCCGAGATTCGAGCGGTCAAGACAATGGGCGACAACCTGTTCTACTTAGTCGACGCCGGTTTCAACAATCTCGCTCGTCCGATCCTTTACGGCGCCTATCATCCCATGTCGATCGCCACTCGTGATGGATCGTCACCGGCCGAGTGTGAAGTCGTCGTCGGCGGACCATTGTGCGAGTCGGGCGACATCTTCACGCAAGAAGATGGCGGTTTTGTCTGCAAGAGATCACTGCCTCGAGCCCAAGTTGGCGATTATCTCGTGATCGAGTGCGCCGGCGCATATGGTGCCGTGATGTCGTCTAACTACAACTCCAAACCATTTGCCGCTGAAGTTTTACTCGAGGACGGAAAACGACACCTAATCCGAGAACGACAAACGTTTGATGATCTTGTACGAGGCGAACACATCCCCAATCGCTAGCGAAACCTAGAGTTTAACACGAGGTTCGTGTTGGGATGGAGCGCGGCGTTACTTGTCTGCTAACGGAGGTTGCCGCTTGGCGATACGTTTGCGACGTGCGGATGAGACGCGCAACATCAGAAACGTGGTACGCAGCGAACAGCGTCTATGCTAGAGGAGAACACCGATGTCTTGTTTCATAAACCAACCCAGCGATCCGACTCTTGCCCAATCACCAATGACTCGATCTCTAATGCCTTGGAAAATCTTCATGATGTTTGTTTTTCTCGCTTCGACAGCAGCATTTGCGAGCGCGGACGAACCGCTGGATCGATACGAAGCTCGCGAGTACAACGGCGGCGAGCGGGGTGTGTTGAAGTATCGCATCCTCAAGCCCAAAGACTACGACAAGTCGAAGCAGTATCCTTTGGTGCTGTTCCTTCATGGAGCGGGCGAACGGGGTGACGACAACAAGAAACAGCTCGTGCATGCGATGACGGATTTCGCGAGCGATGATGTGATGCAAAAGCATCCGGCATTCGTCATCGCACCTCAATGTCCGACCGGGCAAAGGTGGGTCGAAGTCGACTGGGGTGCCGATGCGCACGACATGCCTGGCGTGCCATCCAAGGCCATGAAGCTGTCGCTCGACCTGCTCGACGCCTTGCAGACTGAGTTCTCGATCGACGCGAAGCGAGTCTATGTGACCGGGCTATCGATGGGCGGGTTCGGAACTTGGGATGCGCTGCAACGTCGCCCGGTGACCTTTGCAGCCGCCATTCCCGTCTGCGGCGGCGGGGACCCGAAGATGGCCCAATCGTTCAACCACATTCCGATCTGGTGTTTCCACGGCAGCGCTGACACGGCGGTTAAGGTCACCCGGTCGAGGCAGATGATCGACGCCTTGAAAGCGTCGGGCGGCAAGCCAAAATACACCGAGTATGAAGGAGTCGGCCACAACAGTTGGGCGGCCACCTACGCCAATCGCGACGTGCTCGACTGGCTGTTCAAGCAGAAGCGAGAATAGAAAGCGATTCGCCAGTGACCATTACGCCTTGGAAGATCGCATCGGTCGTCGTCCTGCTTCTCGCCGTGGGCTATTGGGCCTCGCGCCAGCCGCCGAAGGGTCCGACGTTTGAGCAACGAATGGAGAAGCACGAAGCGTCGACTCAATCTGAGAGAACCGAAGCCGTCGACTTGCTCAATCGAATCAACTCGGCCAATTCTCGTATGCAAGATAGCAGCGCCGATTTTGGGTCTGCCATCCAGGACGCGCTCGACGCCGAAAACAGGAAGCCTCAACCAGTGCGCGAGACCCACGCGGCGACTCTTCAACTCATTCGAAAGCTGCAATCCGAATGGGCCGATGCAACGCCGCCGAGCTCCGATATCGGCGCCAAACTGAGCGACGAGTACATCGAATATCTCAAATGGCAAGAGCAAATATACGCGAACGACTACGCCGACATCATCGATACCATTGAGAACAAGGAAACGGCGGACAGCGAACGCTACAACATGGTGCACGCCGTATTGCATGAACAGTCTGCGGCGGAAGAGCCGAAAAACAAACGGCTAGTACAACTCCAAAACGAGCTGCGGCGCAAATACCGAATCGAATAGCGACGCGCGGGGGTGTCGCAGCCGATTTATCGAATCCAAGATAGGCAACATCGAGAAACATCAGCGGAGCGATCGGACGCATGACCTATGCTTTGTGCCTGAACACGAGCACGATTAAGCCTCAGCCGCTGCTTGAGAAAGTTCGCTTGGCGGCGGAGGCGGGCTTTGACGGAATTGAGCTATGGATCAATGACATCTACGAGCACATTGGTCGCGGCGGCGAAGTTGGAGATGTCGAGAAGGCGATTTCCGACGCCGGACTGATTGTGCCAAGCATGATCGCACTGCGAGCGTGGGGCGAGGCGAGCGAGCTCGAGTACCCGTTGATGTTGGACGAATCGCGAAGGCGCATGGAGCTTGCCGCGAGATTTCAATGTCCCTACCTTGTCTGCTCGCCGCCGAGAGACCCCTGTTCTTTCGAGCAACTCGCCCATCGTTATCGAGATCTGCTGTCGCTCGGACGAGAGCTCGGCGTGCGGCCGACGTTCGAGTACATCAGTTTCTTCCATTCCGCCTCGTCGCTTTCTCACGCTTGGGAGATTGTCCAAGCGACGGGCGACGACGACGCAACGGTCATTGTCGACGCCTTCCACTCTTGGAATACCGGCTCGACGCTCGAGCAACTTCGCGCCATCCCGGCCGATCGGATAAGCCACTACCATATTGATGACGCGTCGCCGACCATTGCGGCCGGCCAGCAGAAAGACCCGGATCGCGTGATGCTGGGCGAGGGCGTTATCGACTTGGCGGCCGAACTGAAAGTACTGAGCGAGATAGGCTATCGAGGGGCCATCAGTTTAGAGCTCTTCAACGCCGAGCTTTGGGCGGAAGATCCGGCGACGATGCTTCGCCGAGGGTACGATCGCTTGGCCGAGCTCGTCTTGAATGCCTCTGGCGACTGATTTTGCCGCAGACGGCGCATAGCCGATCGCCGATTCGCAATGTCGCACTGCCGAGCGGAAGCGTGCGCCGGGGTGCAGCACGGGCCTGATATTCGGGCTAGAATGGCCGCACGATATTCAAACTCGCGCGAACCTCTGAGAAGAAGACGTTGTGAATCAATCTACCGATAAGCCCGACGTGCCGGAGCTGAAATGGAATGAGGGCATCTCGAAATACCAATGGCTAGTTCTGGTTGTCGCCTCACTCGGATGGGTGTTCGACGTTTTTGAGGGCCAGATATTCGTCGCCAGCATGCGCGAAGCCATGCCTCAACTACTGAACGTTGATTCGTCCGACAATTCTTTGGTCGCGTCGTGGAACAATTGGGCGCTCGCTTCGTTTTTACTTGGCGGAGCATTTGGCGGAATCCTGTTCGGAATCCTCAGCGACAAGATCGGACGGTCGAAAACAATGATCGTCACGATCTTGTTCTATTCGGTTTTTACATGCATCACCGCGTTCGCGAACGCGCCGTGGCAAATGGTTGTCCTGCGATTCTTGGTTGCGATGGGAGTTGGCGGAGAATGGGCGGTCGCAAGCGCGATGGTCGCGGAGGTCATGCCGAAACGGTCGCGGCCTGTGATGAGTTCCATTTTTCACGCATCCAGCGTGTTCGGAACCTTGCTGGCCGTCGCCGTTGGGTATTTCATTATCAGCACAAAGGTTTGGGGGGACAACACTTGGCGACTCGGTTTTCTGATCGGCATCTTGCCGGCGCTGCTTGTCGTCGTTATTCGATGGAAGATGTCGGAGCCAAAGCAGTGGCGTGAAGCCAAGGAGCGTGAAAAAGAGGATGCGACGCAAGTCACCGGATCACTTCCGGATCTGTTCAAGGCAGACACCATCCGCAATACACTTGTTGGCGTGGCCCTCGCCACAGTTGGCCTGGTGACGTTTTGGGGATGTCATATTTACGGCAAGAATGCCCTGCTGCGATCAGCCCAGGCGGCGGCGATGGCGGAAGAAGGAGTCGCTCCGGGCGCGGACAAGGCGGCAAGAACTGCGGCCTTGAAGAGCCATGAATCGGAGATAAAGCGCGCCGAGATGATCAGCATGGGCTTGAACACCGTCGGTGGCGGATTGGGGCTGGTGTTGTTCGGCTGGATCTCGAACATGCTTGGCCGAAAAGGGGCGTTTGTGTTCTATCACGCTGGCGGTCTGGCGATGGCGCTGCTGATGTTTCTATATCTGATTCCGCAAAACGTGCCGCCCCCCGTGCTCTGGATTACGCTGCCGATTTTCGGATTCCTCACACTGGGAATGCACGCTGGCTACGCCGTCTATTTCCCCGAACTGTTCCCCACGCGATTGCGAGGCACGGGAACTGGATTCTGCTTCAATGCAGGGCGGTTCGGCACTGCGGCCGCGATGGTGGTCGCGGCGAGAATGGACTGGAAACCGGAGCAAACAGCGCTCTACTTCGCGTCGCTTTATGGCATCGGCATCATCGTCACAATGCTTGGCCGAGAAACGCGTGGCGAAGACCTGCCTGACTGAGTTATGTCCGAGCATCGCATCGTATTCGTCTTTTCTTTTTAACGGCAGATCGGTTTGTCAGCAGAAGTCGCGTGAGGCAACCAAACAGGAACGCAACGCATGGACGACGGAAGAGTAAGATTTGGCTTGGTTGGATACGGCCTGTTTGGCACCCACCACGCCGCGGCGATTGAAAAGTGTGAGATCGCCGATTTGGCGGGGATCGCCGTGCGGTCCGAAGGCAGTCAGACGGCAGCGCGCGAGACCCATCCGGATTGCCAGGTTTGCGGCGACTACCGGGAGCTTTTGGCTCGAGACGATATCGACGTCGTCTCCGTGGTGGTGCCAAATCGACTGCATCACGAGATCGGCAAAGCGGCCCTCGAATCGGGCAAGCATTTGTTGCTGGAAAAACCGATGGCGCTCGAGGTGGCGGATTGTGATGAGTTGAATGCAATTGCCGCGTCGAAAGATCTGGTGCTGGGCGTGGGTCATGAATTGCGTTTGTCCTCACTTTGGGGCAAGGCCAAGGAGCTGATCGACGAAGGCACCATCGGCGATCCGTTGCACGTGTTAGTCGAGCTGTCTCGGTTTCCCTACCGCCAGGGTTCGGACGGATGGCGATACGATATCGATCGAGTGGGCAGTTGGATTCTGGAAGAGCCGATTCACTTCTTTGATTTGGCTCGCTGGTATCTGTCGAGTCGCGGCAATCCGGTTTCTGTTTACGCCCGAGCCAATTCCCGGCACCCGCAAAACCCTCAGCTGCGCGACAACTTTTCCGCCATAGTCAACTTTGACGGCGCCTACGCCGTGGTATCGCAGACGCTGGCCGCATTTGGTCACCATCAGACGGCCAAGATTACTGGTGCCAAAGGGACGATTTGGGCTTGGTGGAGCGCCGCGGACGCGCGCTCGGACAAGCCGGAATTTGGATTGCGATACGGTCTGGGAGACGACGTGACCGAGTTAGCGTTCGACAAGCCGGCGGGCGAGCTGCTGGAATTGGCCGACGAGATCACGGCGTTTGCGCAAGCCGTTCAGAAGGGCTCTGCGCCGCCTTGCACAGGCCAAGACGGACGTTGGTCCACGCTGCTCTGCCTCGCCTCGCAAGAGTCGGTCGAGACGGGCGTCGAAGTCCAATTGCGCAACAAATAGCGGGCCGACTCGCCAAATTCACATACTGTCGCCGTTGCTGGCGATCTGATACATTGGCGAATTGGTTCAGTTTTCGAGCATTGTCTGGAGCGGTCGGTGGCCAAGAAGAAGAAAAAAGCAGTTCGCCGTAAAAAGGTCGAAAAAGAACCGGATGAGTTCTTGGAAGGCGAATTGGACATCGACGACATCGATTTGGGCGATGAAGACGAAGACGAGCCGGTAAAGGAAAAACGGCCTCCCAAGCCTCGCCGCAAGCGTTCTCTCTCGCAAAAGAAGCCAGCCAAGGATCGTGACGTCGAAGAGGCCGAATCCGACAACGTCGATGATGACGCCGACGAGGAACGGTCGGAGGAAGCGAAACCGGCGAAGAGTCGTAAGGAATCACGACGCGGCTCGAACGAGGAAAAGCCTTCGGACAGCGAAGCTAACTCGGACTCGGACGCCGACGAAGAGAAGCCTGCTGAAGAAGAGCCCGAGGAAGATGAAGAGGCGACGGCCGACCCCGACAACCCCGATGCGATTGCCGCTCTTCGAGACCTTGGGGCGAGAGTCGACCAGACCGAAACAGGCCGGGCATTCCGAGTCATCTTTTACGAAGGCCACACCGACTCCGACGCCGCTCAAATTCACGGCCTGCCGCTGCTCAAAGAAATCTGGGTGATCGGAACCAAGATCAGCTCAGAAGCCGCCGAGCAGTTGAAAGAACGCGCCCCGAAGGCGAGGATTCTCTAGCCTTCGAGCTGAGACCTGATTCACCAAACGAGCGAGCGGCCTGATGCTTCGTTGTCCCGAAGGGGCGTGTTGAGTTTTACTCGTCGCTGATCCGTCTGGCGACTTCTGGATTTGGCGTTTTCAGCAGGTACGCCATGAGCTCGGCGATCTCCTCGAGCGTGAGCTTGTCGAGCAGGCCGGTCGGCATCGACGACACTAGGCTGGGCGTCATTTCATCGACATCCTTCTCCAAGATCGACAACTTCTCGCCCTTGGCCGTCAGCAGAATCAATTCGCCTTGACCGCCGTTTGTGACCAACCCGGTGAACTTCTGTCCGTCATTGAGGATCACGTTCTTGGCAGCGTATTGATCCGAAATGGCATGGGACGGGAAGAGCACCGACTCAAGTACTTCGCGTCGCGTGAACCGTTTACGCAAGCCGGTCAGGTCGGGCCCGAGCGCCTCGCCTTCGTTGCCGAAGCGGTGGCACTTCGCGCATTCCGCCTTGGCAAAAACGCCGTGCCCTCGGTCGGGCGATGACTTCGCCGCTTTGGCGCTCGAGAGGTGTTTGAGCAGCTCGTCAAGTTTGTACTTGGCGTCGGCGGAAACGGTCGGCAGTTTAGCCTCCAACTCGTCTGGGTGGGTCTCGTGGAACCAGGCTTTGCAGGCTTCGATCGAGGTCTCCCAGTTTTCGTCGGGCGTCACAAACGATTCGCCCGTCCAGTATTCCAGCAGATTCGCGGCGTGAATCGCGCCATGCTCTTTCAATCGCAAACCGGCCAAAATCACTTGTCGATAATACTCCGCTTCGGCTGGTGCCTTCTCAATTTCCAGCAATTTGATCAACACTTCCTTGGCAACCGATCCTTGCAGCTTGTCAATGCTGCGAACGAGGTAACTCCAGTTCTCGTCGTTTGGATGTTGGGCCAGACCGACAGCCACGACGTTTCGTCGCTCGGGATCGTTCATCCAGATTCGCCGCAGATGCTTCATCGACTCGTCGTCGCCGTTTCGCGCCAACACAGCGACGATACCGACTTTGAGACGAGTGAAATGGACGTCGTTCTTTTCGACAAGCTTGTTGTCGAGTTCGATCAGCTCTTGAATCAGAGCTTCATCGAGTTCCTCCGGTAGGCGGTAGAGCGAACCGACTGCGGCGGCGGGCCAGCGGTGGCCTTTAGCCAGAACGAGCCTCGCATCCTCGGCCGACAGGCTTTTTGAGAAGTCGCTGACGACATTACGGATATACAATGGTGTGCTGTTTCCAGCGCCCTCAGTCTTCGTCTCCTCCAGAAACTCGATCAGTCGTAGTTTCTGCTCGCTGGTCCAACCGTTCTCGATGAATCGCAAATGTAGAGCGACGTGCAGTCGGTCGACCGCAGGCGCGTCCGTGTCGAGATAGTCGAGAACGCGAGGAAGAATCGAGTCGGCTTGCAGGTAGGCCAACAAGCGAATGAGTTCGCGGTTCATTTCGCCGTCGCCCGCCGGAAACTCTTCCGCCAGCGAGTCTTTCAGTTCGGATAGTTCGGCCAACTCCAGGCCACCATTCTCCAGCACGACTTGCATCATTCGAAGCATGTCGACAAAGTCGCGATCGCTGACGAAGCCCTCCACCTGTTCGTGGAATCGGTCCGTAATCTTAGCGGCATTCAGTCGACTCGGATGATTGACAATCAGCGCCAACGAACCTTGCACGAACACGCGATTGCTTTCACTCGCCAAAATCTGGTCTCGCCACGTTTCGACTTCCGCCCGCGCGAGCAATTGACGACCAGCCCACGATTCGGCTCGATCATCGGAGTCGAGCAGTTTGAGAATCTTGGCGACTGGCACCGTCTGACCGGCGCGAGCCAAGGCTTCGCACGCTTTTCGCCGAACCGTACGATCGCTGTCATCGAGCAATGCGATCAGGGCGGCGCCCGTCTTCGAGTTGGATTGCACTCCCATCAGTTCCGCCGCCTTGGAGCGAATCGACTCACTCTTCTCCTTCGACAAATCGATCAGCAGATCCGTTTGCGGCGGAGGCCCGAACAACTGCAGCACGTCGAGCGCGCGAGTGCGGTAATGCGAAGGATTCGTGTCGTTGCGAGCTACTCCGTTGAGCAACTTGGTCCAGTCCTTGCCGAGCTCGCGTTTGAGTCCGGCGATTTTTTGACGAGTCCATGCGCTCTGCAATTGAGGTGATCGAATCACGGCCGTGATCCCCTCGCCAAAATCTTGAAACTTGTCCGGAACGTTACCCGTCCAGGAGACGCGATAGACGCCCCCGCGAGTCGTGCGGCCGCCAGTCACAAAGTACAGAGCGCCGTCGGGACCGACTTCCAGATCGGTTACGTTCAATGGCTGCCCGCTGAGGAACTCTTCCACGTTGGCGGTGTAAGAAGCGCCTTGCCGCTTGCTTCGCATAACGAGAATGCGACCCTCAGACCAATCGGCCATGAACATCGCGTTGTGGTATCGCGTCGGGAACATCACGTGGTTGTAAGAGGTCATGCCAGTCGGCGAACCTCGCCCGGCCTCGGCAATAGGCGGCAGCGAATCGATGTAGTACGTAGGCCACTTCGCCCAGCCGCTACGCCAACCATACTCGCCGCCATCAACGATTTGATAGACGTTCGTCGGGCGGTACCAGGAAGTGCCGATGTCCGATTCCATATCGGAATCAAACGTGAACAGGTCGCCTTCCTGATTGAACGCCAAGTCGTAGGCGTTTCGAAGTCCGCCAGCAACCAAGTGCACCGACTTGCCGCGAATGTCAGTTCGGATGACGACGCCGCCCGGCGCTTTGACACCTCGGGCATGTCCGCCCGGATCTTCGTATCGAGGTCGGACCAAGTCGCCGGCGTAGAAATTGCGGTGCGGACTCGCTTCGTCGAACTCGCCCTCAATGCTTGAATGGTTGCCCAAGACAATGTAGAGCAATCCATCGGGACCCAAAGTCAGACCGTGCGGACCGTGCTCGCCCATGGCGTCGCCGGTGAATTTGACCAATGTCGTGATCGACTCCAACGAACCGTCTCGGTCGTCGTCTCTCAGCCGATAAAGCGCTGGACCATCAGGCCCGTCAGCGGTCACATAGACGTCGCCGTTCAGCGCCAAGATTCCTTGGCAGTTCTTTACCTTGTCGCAGTACGTTTTCACCTTGTCCGGCAGGCTGTCGCCGTCACTGTCGAAAATCAACAGCAAAGGCCCGCCGCCCTTGGACGCGATGATGTGCCCGAATTCATTGAACGTCATAGCAATCAACGACCCGGTCACGGATTCGTCGAGCAATCGCTGAACGCGAAATCCCTTGGCCACGTTGAATCGCGTCGCGTTGGTTCGCTCTTCCGCAGCGATGCCCTCTTCAATATCCCACGGCGCCGTGTCGCCGAGGCGACCGAAACTTTGCGCTTTGGGCCAGCGGCGATCGTTATAGAGACTTGTGTTCCAGAGAGGCAGCGGATTGAGCTGAGTCAACCAGGTTTCATCAGTCGAGTAGCTGACCCATTCGCCGCCGCGCTCCTTGATCGCCACGCGAACTGCTAACGCGGCGGTCGAGCCGTTTCGATTCGACACGTGAACCGCGATCGTATTCGAGCCGCGACCCAAAAAGCGAATGATGTCGTACTCATCCAATTCGCGAGCGGAGTTGCCCGCACCAACTCGGCGACCGTTGACGTACAACTCGTAACGATCATCCGCGCCGATCGTGATCTCGGCCGACTCAGGATTGGTCAGTCGAATTGTTTTACGGAAATGACACGAGACCTGCGGAACGTCGTTCTTCTCGTGCTGAGGGCTCCAGATCCATTCGGCTTCCTGTGAGTTCGCGCGACTCGCCAACAAACTCAACATCAGCAGGCACCCTGCCAATGCGATGCATCCCGACCGGTTCCCGATGCGGTGTCTCATACTCCGCTCCTCGCTTCATCCCTAAAGAAATAGATGGAATCCTTTCATCAATTCAGGTTCGCGCAATGCGCAAACCGAGCAAGCGCCGACCTTACCACCAAATTGGGGTTTTTGGCAATGTCGATTGCAGGCAGCCCCAACAGCGACGGCGCAATGCTAGCAATGCCGTACTGCCGTGAGCTGGGAGCAAAAGAAGGTCGGCCGCGACGGCACCCTGTCGTGGATTGAAATAGTCTTGACGAATTCTTGGTTGGCCCATCTCATAGAGCAGCGGTGCAGATCCTCCAATTCGCCCAACACTTGAAGACGCCGGAAAAATGAACAAACGCCCCATCATAACCAACGCGCTGGCCCTACTTGTGCTCGCTTCCCTACTCGGCTGCGGCGGCGGAGACACTCCGCCCACGAGTTATGGCCCGGCCGGAACTCCCACAACAATCGGCGACGGGACCAACGTGGTCGAGGGAACCAACGGCGCGACGCCGGAGGTCGACCTGGACGCACCTTTGCTCGAACCATTCGACGCGCCTGCGACGCTGGAAGAGGTGGAGAACAGCGTCAAATGGAAGGAGGGATTGGTTGTCGATTCGATCGATCGGATGCGCGAGTGGAAGCAAAAGTCGCCACCGACGACTTCGGTTGCGAATGCGTTCAAGCTGCGCAACACGTCGAGTGCAATTAACGAAAAGATTCTCTCGGCGATGTCGCAATTCCCGGCCGCGAACGGCTCGAATATCAACTACGACGCGACATTGAATCACGCGGCGGAGATGGACGTCAGCTCGCTGAATCCGCTGTTAACCAGTTCGATCATCGAAGCTCAGTACAACGTTCTGACGGCGGCGAACCTCTTCAGTTTCGATTGGGATATGGTCCCCTACGCTGATGGCGATTTTGTTTCGAAGTGGTACAGCAGCGAAGACGGAAAGATGGAAAAGGTCATTTTGCGAGACGACTTGACTTGGTCCGACGGCAAACCGCTCACTGCTCACGACGTGGTTTTTGCGTTCCAGACAATCATGAATCCGAAAGTGCCGATCAAGGCTGTTCGTCAGGGCACGGACGAGATTCGCTGGATCGAGGCGTACGACGATCACACACTTGTCTATTGGCATAAAAAGCCTTCAGTCGTCGCAGTTTGGAATCTGAATTTTCCAATCATCGCCAAACATGTTTTCGAAGAGTCGCTGCTCGACGACTACACGATGCGAAAATCGAAATATCACGTCGGCCAAGAGGCTTCTCCGGTAACGGCGGGACCTTACCGGTTGGTCAAACGAGAGATTGGCCAGTCGCTTCTCTTGGAGCGACGCGAAGCCTGGTACGAAAAAGACGGCAAGCAGATACGTCACAAACCGCATTTCAAACAGATTCGATTTAAGATTTTGGCCGACCCCAACACGCGATTGCTCGCGCTCAAAGCGGGTGCACTCGATACGTCCAAATTGGAAGCCGAGGACTGGCGAGAGAAGACGACAGGCGAGGACTTCTACAAGCACAACACAAAGGTACGAGGCAAGGAGTGGACGTATTTCTTCGTCGCTTGGAATCTGCAGTCGCCGTTTTTCGCCGACAAGCGCGTCCGCCGAGCCATGTCATTGACCATGGATCATGAGGAGATGCTGAACGAACTTTGCTACGGTCTCTATGACGCCTCGAGCGGAATGTTCCACAAGGATTCGTGGATGTATCCCAAGTCGCCGGAAAAGCCGCTCGACCGATTCAATAAGCAAGACTTGGACAAGGCCGAAGAATTGCTGGAAGAGGCGGGTTGGACCGACTCGGATAGCGACGGAACACTCGACAAAGTGATCAATGGAAGGCTCACACAATTCGAGTTTACGATGTCGGTGAAGAACGCAGCTGACCGGATTCGGATTTGTAATCTTTACCGCGAGTGCCTTGAACAAATCGGTATTCGCTGCACCGTTCGCCCGATGGAGTCAGCGGCGTTGATGGAGAACACGTTTGAGAAGAAATTCCAAGCGACGTTTATGGGCTGGAGCAGCGGCGCGGACCCCTATACCAACGACAATATCTTTGGCACCGGCAAGCAACGTAACTACGGCCTCTACTCAAACAAGGAAGTCGACCAACTGTTCGTCGATGCGATGGTCGCACCGACTCGAGAAGCTCGCGGCGAACTCTACGGCCGAATTCAAGAGCTCGTCTACGAAGACCAACCGTACACGTTTCTCTATACGATGAGTTCGTTTTATGGATTCAATAAGCGTCTGAGGGGCTACAACTTTAGCCCGCGAGGGCCCTATTCATACGGCCCCGGCATGAAAGCCCTCTGGGCGCAATAGGACGAGCTATTCGGGTGATTCGCGTTTGGGCGCGAATCGCCACGTGAGAAATCTGTCTCTTTCGGCGGAAGAAATGGTTAGCTATCTCGTGCGACGATTGCTACTGGGGCTGTTCACGCTTTGGATGGTGACGTTTCTGATCTACGGATTGATTCGAAGCATGCCCGGCGATCCGTTGATGATGCAAATGGCGGCCATGTCGCCGGACAAGACGCCCAGTCAAGAAGACATTGATCGGCAGCGTCGCGAATACGACTTGGACAAGCCGTGGTACCAGGCTTACGGCAAGTGGCTGAGTCGAATTGCGACGGGCGATCTGGGGCAATCGTGGACTCGCAATGTCGATATTGCGACAACGATTCGCGAACGAATTGGTCCAACGATCACACTGACTGGGACCTCGCTGCTGTTGACCTATCTCATCGCGGTCCCGCTCGGGCTCTACTCGACGGTTCGCAGCGGACGGCTGGACGAGCGAGGAACGGCGGTTGCACTTTATTCGCTCTATTCGCTTCCCTCGTACGTCGCGGCCTTGGTTTTGCAAGTCGTTTTCGCCTTGCATCTTCAAGACACGATCTTCGAATTGCCGCTGTTCGGCCGAGTGGCGGACGATCACGACAAGATGAGCGCCGGACAACAGTGGTTGGACGTGATCAAGCACGCCATCCTGCCCGTGACTTGTTTTACGTATGGAAGCCTGGCGTACTACAGCCGATTCATTCGAGCCAATATGCAAGAGGTCATCCGTCAGGACTACATCCGCACGGCTCGAGCCAAAGGGCTTGGGCCGATGCGGGTTTTGGTTGTCCATGCTTTTCGAAACACCCTGATCCCGCTGGTGACAATGATCGGATTGACGCTGCCAATCATTCTTGGCGGGTCCGTGATCCTCGAGCAGATATTCAGTTGGCCGGGGATGGGCAAGCTGTTTATCGAATCGCTAACCGAGCGAGACTACCCGACCATCATGGCGTTGACTCTGATGTTTTCGGTGATCACTCTGATCGGACAATTGATCGCAGATATGCTCTACGCCTTTGTAGATCCTCGCATCACCTACCACTAAGCAACGACGAGCGCGATGCCGTCTTGCCGCGGCGATGATTTCGCAGAAGTGAACGCACATGAACAACGCTGACGAGTCGAGTCGCGGATTTTGGCGCGAAGCCTGGCAACGGTTTCGACGTCGAAAACTTGCCATGGCCGCACTCATCTACGTCGTTCTGCTGGGACTCATTTCGCTTCTCTCTCCGCTGATCGTCGGCACGAAGCCTATCGTCTGCAAATACAAAGGGAACCTCTATTTTCCGGCGATGGGATATTACAATCCCAAATGGGAAAACGGCATTTTCCTGAAAGACAAATTCCGAAAGGTCTACGCCCAAAAACTGCAAAAGAAAGACCCCGACAGCTGGGCGATCTGGCCGCTGCTGTACCAGGACCCGATTCGTCGTGTCCGCAAGAACGAGTGGCCGGACCTTCCGTCGAACCCGACTCAAAGCAAAGGCGTTCCCAACGGGATCAACCTATTCGGCACGACGCGAGCCGGTTACGACGTCTTCGCGATCATGGTCCACGGCGCCCGCACAGCGTTAATGGTCGGCTTTGTTTCGATGGGCTTGGCCAGCGTGATCGGAATTACGCTCGGTGCAATCGCCGGCTACTTTGGCGGTCTCGTCGACATCTTGCTCAGTCGTCTCATCGAGATCGTGATGTGCATTCCCTCGCTCGTGCTGATCCTCGCGCTGATGGCCATCGTCGAGAAACCTACGGTCTGGCACATCATGGCCGTCTTGGGGCTGACCCGTTGGACCGACATTGCTCGGCTGACTCGCGGCGAATTCATGAAACTGAAACAGTCTGATTTTGTCATGGCCGCTCGAGCTTTAGGCGTCAGCAGTCCCCGGATCATGTTCTGGCACATTCTTCGAAACGCCTTGGCGCCGATCCTGGTGCCGATCACGTTCGGCATCGCCTCGGCCATCCTCATCGAGAGCGCACTCAGTTTCCTCGGCTTCGGCGCGCCGCCGCCCACGCCCAGCTGGGGCGCACTCTTAAACGCGGGCCGAGGCAACTTGGCCATGTGGTGGTTAGTGTTCTTCCCCGGCACCGCCATTTTCCTGACAGTCATGGCCTACAACTTGATCGGCGAAGGGCTGCAAGAAGCAACCGATCCGCGATTGCACGACGCAACCTAGTTCGCATTGAGTATCGCCCATGCAGAGTTTACAGAGCAGTGTGTTGACGACTGAGCCGAATTGACGGAGCAAGGGCCGCGAGAGACCGATGAGCAACGAAGCTATCCTCACGATCGAACACCTCAAGACGTTCTTCCATAGCGAACGCGGCATCGTCCGCGCTGTCGACGACGTCTCACTGCAAGTTGAAAAAGGGCGAACGCTCGGCATCGTTGGCGAATCCGGATCGGGAAAGTCCGTGACGTCGCTCACCGTGATGGGACTACTTGCCGACGCAGCCTCAATCGAAGGCGGTTCGATTTCCTTTCTCGGCCAGGAACTCGTCGGGATCGCGGAACCGAAAATGAGGAATCTTCGAGGCAAAGACGTCAGCATGATTTTTCAGGAGCCGATGACATCGCTGAATCCGGTCTATCAGGTCGGCTTTCAAGTCGCAGAGGCCATCACGACCCATGAGAAGGTTTCGCGAGCCGAAGCGGAAAAGCGAACGCTCGACTTGTTTCGAGAAGTCGGCATTCCCGAGCCGGAGATGCGGTACAAGTCTTACCCGCACCAGATGTCCGGAGGCCAAAAGCAGCGAGTTATGATCGCCATGGCGCTCGCTTGCAATCCACAACTGCTGATCGCCGATGAACCAACCACTGCGCTCGACGTCACCATCCAAGCTCAAATCCTCGAACTTATTCGCGACATGCGAGACAAGCGAGGCATGGCGATTGTGTTTATCACGCACGATCTCGGAGTCATCTCCGAAATTGCCGACGACGTGGCGGTGATGTTTGCTGGCAAGCTAGTCGAATACGGCCCCACACTCGAACTCTTTTCCGATCCTCAACACGCGTACACCAAAGGCTTGCTTGCCTGTCGACCTCGTCTGGAAACCAAGTTCAAACGGCTTCCGACGATCGATGACTTCATGGACATCGACAAAATCGAAGGTGAAATCGTCGTACATGAGAAAGAGGTTGGAGAGCGCGAACAAGAACGGTTTCTCACCGACGGACGGCCTCGAAAACTTCATCCGCAATCCGAACTCGCCGAACTCGGCTACGACGACTCGAGCTTGTTTGCCGAATCGGAATTTGTGGACGAGGGCGAGTTGCCGATTCTCGAAGTCAAGAATCTAAAAGTTCATTTTCCGATTCGACGCGGCTTGTTGCTGCGCCACGTGGGCGACGTGAAAGCCGTTGATGACATTTCATTTCGCGTTTATCGCGGCCAGACGTTGGGGCTCGTCGGCGAATCCGGATGCGGTAAAACGACCACTGGCCGCGCGATCCTGCAATTGATCCACGCCACCGGCGGCGAGACGTTGTTCTATGGTTGCGACTTGGAGCAGGTGCGCCGCACGGGCCAGGGCCAATTTCAAAATCACAAGGGTGAATCGGCGCCGTTGTCACGCCAGACCTTGCATCGCCATCTTCAGATCATCTTCCAAGATCCCTACGGCTCGCTGAATCCCAGAATGACGGTCGAGTCGACGTTGCTCGAGCCGATGAAGATTCATCGGATTGGCGCGAACGCCAAAGATCGACGCGAGAGAGCGGCTGCGTTGCTTGAAGAAGTTGGACTCGACGCCAGCCATTTGCGGCGCTATCCGCACGAGTTTTCCGGCGGTCAGCGGCAACGAATCTGCATCGCTCGCGCACTGACGGTCGAGCCGGAGTTCCTAATCTGTGACGAGTCCGTCTCGGCCTTGGATGTCTCCGTCCAAGCCCAAGTGCTCAACTTGCTCAACGACTTGCAACGACGCCGCGGCTTGACCTACGTCTTCATCAGCCACGACATGAGCGTCGTCAAATTCATGTCCGATATGATGGCGGTCATGAACGAAGGCAAGATTGTCGAGTATGGTCCTTCTGAAGCCATCTACGCGGCACCGAAACAAGAGTACACTCGGCGCCTGATCGACGCGACGCCGAACGATGACCTCGACGCAATTCGAGCCCGCGTGGCCAAGCGTGAAAAGAACAGAGCCGCGCAGGCGGAGTAACGAGGCGCGGACGGAAGGGGCGGAGTCGTCGCTGTCTAGAAGCGTTTTCGATTGAGCGGCGGGAGTCGTTTGCCGCCGGGCGACGGAAGATCGGATGGTTCATCGAGCAGCATTTCGACGAGCCCGACAGTGTCGGTTGAGGCGTCGTTCATGCGGTCCATCCAATGCGACTTGATGATGCCGGTCGAGTCGAACATTTCGGCCTGAAAACACGACAGCACGCTGCTCGTAATCCGTTCGTTCAAGTCGGCGTTGGGAGTGTCGTTTGAAAGACCGTGATGGAACGCAGTCCTGAGCGACGCCAACACGACGGGCCAAATGATCGGTTGCTGAGTTCGACGCATCTCGGCTCGGTAGTCGGCGCCGTATTCGCAGACGCGTTCATATTCGACGGCAAATTCAGCAACATCAAAGTCGGCTTGAAGGTAGCCGAGCAGCATGTCGTTCCATTTTTCGCATCGCCTTCGCAAGCGATCAATCATCACGGCGTCTTCCACATCCATTCCCTGCCGGCTGACCATCAGGGCCAATGCTCGATTGCGAGCCTCCATGTGACCGATCATGATGCTCCGCGTCATCGGCTCGGCTTCGTTAATTCCGCGCAGTCGATCGTACTGCGACGTCACCGCCGTCCAGACTCGAGTTAGTATCTCGCTCGTGAGAATTTCTTCGATGACGGGCCGAAGCATGACCCAGACGATCTGCTTTTCCTCAGGCGTCACCGTTTGGATATCGTCGGCGGAATCCTTGAGGCGCCGAATCCAGTTGTCGAGTCGGCATTTGCTGGTGGACCAATAGCGTTCCATTCCAGACAGCGAGATCCGGTCGGTTGAACGAATGAAGACTTTGCCATGTGCTGCCGTGAGTGCTGCGGCCTCAACGATTTGACGCGGATGCATATGCGATTGCCCGACGAGTATATGTTCCGAGAGAAATGAAAAAGCGGCGCGGTCCGAGAGCCTGAGGGGACCAAGGCTCGCGGAGTCTAGTAAGTGAGGAGAAGATTCGCTTGCTAGATGGTTCTCTCTAAAGCAAAGAGGGTGCCAAAACTCGAAACTCACTTTGCATCGCGACGCGTAACTGCCTTTCAGACAAGTGCTTGACGCAAGATGAGGCGGTCGCGGCTATTTCCAGCTCATTCGGATCAATGATGAAAAACAACCACGGCGATTGACGAGTTGGGGCGAAAACGCAACGCTGTTGATTTGGTCGCCATCGCCGCTTCACGAACGAGAATTGAAAACGATGCCTGACTCTCTATCATGCTCAACCCGTCGCGGCAGAACTCGCGTCGATTTCCGATCATGGCTGGTCGTCGTCGCCACCATGCTGCTCGCCGTGGCACCCATCTTCCGACAACAAGCGCTCGGCGCGGAAGACAAAACGCGGCGCGTTCACGTCGATCGTTCGACAAAGGGAATGGTCGTATGCAATTCGCCTCTAGCCAGCCGAGTCGGCGCCAGTGTGCTGACGGATGGCGGCAGTGCCGTCGATGCGGCCGTCGCCACAGCGTTTGCAATGGCGGTGACTTGGCCGGAAGCCGGAAACATTGGCGGGGGCGGCTTCATGCTGGTCCACCCGAACGGCGGCGATCCGAAATGCATCGACTATCGCGAGATGGCGACCGGCAAAGCTCACGCCCGGATGTTTTCCGCCGACAGCTCTACCTACCACCCCTTGGCAGTCGGCGTCCCCGGGACCGTTGCCGGCATGGCGCTTGCCCATAAAGAATACGGACGACTCAAGTGGAAGCGGCTCGTCCGACCCTCGGTCAAGCTGGCCAGCGAGGGGTTTATCGTGGACGAGTTCCTGGCGAGGTCGATCAACTCCATCATGACTCGATCGGGTTCGCATGAACGCTTCGCCGAGCTCCGCCGGGTGTACGGTCGCGCGGACAAGACGCCTTGGAAAGCGGGTCAGAAACTGGTGCTGCCTGACCTGGCCAAGACGCTTGAACGGATCGCCGAAGATGGCGCCGACGGTTTCTATCGAGGTCCCGTCGCCGATTTGCTGGTTGCCGAAATGAAGCGAGGAGGAGGTTGGATCTCGCACAATGACCTCGCCGCTTACCGAGCCAAGGTTCGCACGCCGGCCCACGGCGTCTATCGAGGTTGGGACATCTACGGCGCCCCGCCTCCGGCCTCCGGCGGACTCTGCTCCATCCTGATGATGCACATGCTCGAGCCCATGAAGCTGCGCGATCACGGTCGCTTCTCGCCGCGGACGTTGCATTTGACCGCGGAGGCGATGCGGCGAGCGTTCTTGGAGCGAGCTCGACATCTTGCCGATCCAGATTTCGTCGAGATGCCCAACCATCTCAACGACAAACCATTCGCCCATCGGCTTGCGAGCGACATTGAGCCGAACCGAGCGACGCCGAGTGAATCGCTCGCAACGGAGATTCGAATCGCTGACGAGAGCTCTCAAACCACCCACTTTTCCGTCGTTGACGCCGATGGAAACGCCGTCGCCAACACCTACACGCTCGAAGCGAGTTGGGGTTCGCGAGTCGTCGTCAAAGGCGCGGGCTTCGTGCTCAACAATGAGATGGGCGATTTCAATTGGTTGCCCGGCGTGACAAATCGCCGAGGCCGAATCGGGACTGGGCCGAATCAGATTCAGCCGCACAAACGCATGCTGAGCTCGCAATCCCCGACAATCGTCAGCAAGCATGGCAAACCGATGCTGGTGACCGGAAGCCCGGGCGGACGAACGATCATCAATACCGTCGTCAACATCTTGCTCAACGTGCTGGAATTCGAGATGCCGATCGAGGAGGCAATCAGCATTCGCCGTACTCACCACCAATGGCTGCCAGACCAGCTTGTCATCGAGGCGGGTGACGACCCCCGCTTGGCCGACACCGTCAGACGCCTCAAAGAGATGGGCCATCAAGTGCGCAGTCGCAGCAGCCAAGGCTCCGCCCACTCCGTTTGGATCGATCCGGAATCGGGTCAACAAGTCGGAGTCGCCGATTGGCGTCGCGGCGGGCTCGCGGCCGGAGTGAAATAGTCTGGCGCCTAAGACCAGACCCAACGAGCTTTTGTCGTTCGGTGATCAGGTCCCACCTACCGTTTCCCCGAAGGCCCGAAGGGGCGCAACATAACAGCCTAGGGGAAGCACGACCGGCGAAGCCGTAGTGCGCCGCCCTGGGTTGGGTGTTTGTCTAACCACACGCCCTGAAAGAGCCTAACACCTACACCCTCGACAGCGATGACGTCATCAGATCGTCGAATGCACGGTGCTGTGCAAACACCATGCGTCATCAACGCACAGAGTCACTCGGCAATCGGGCTGAGAGGAAGATCGGAAGCGAGATAATACGCTCGAGGCGTGGTGAACTCGAGCAACGATTGAAACAGCTCGCTGCGAAGGTCGCTCCGCGATTGCATCAACGGAAGCGAAATTAAGCTGGTCTGCGCGCGATATCTCACAACCCGGGCGCTGTCTTTGTTGAGATCGGCCAATTCCATCGCGCGATCAATGGCGTCTTCGATGAAGCCAACCCGATCGACCAAACCCAATTCCTTGGCTCTCAAACCGGAAAAGACTTCGCCGGTCGCCAGGTCGATGTCGCCATGTTTCAGTTCGTTGGAGTCATTTCTGAGCTTCGGGCGGCCATCTTGAATAATCTGCTTGAAGCGTTCGAAATATTCGCGGACCTGTCCGTCGAGAATCTTGCGATGCTCTTCGGGAATCTCCCTCGTCATCGAAAGCATTTGTTTTCGCGGGTGGCTGGCGATCGAATCATTCTTGATGTCGTATCGCTTGAGCAGACCGCTGATGTCGTAATGGGGGATGATGACGCCGATGGAGCCCGTCACCGTGGTCGGCTCGGCGAATATCGAGTCTTCTTGCTCGCCTACGGCCATCGCCACGTAATAGCCGCCGCTGGCCGCGACCGCGCCCATGCTAACGACAATCGGAATCTCTCGCTTGTCTCTGAGCTTCTTCAGATGGTGATAAATGAAATCCGACCCGTAAACAGCGCCGCCCGGCGAATTGATTCGCAGCACCACGGCCTTGACATTCTGATCCGCGGCCACGCGATCGATCTGGTTCTTGATATACCCATCGCCTTCCATGATCACACCCGACAGCGTGATGATGGCAACTCGATCTGAGGCCTTTTTGTTGCCGGAGTGGTATCGCTCGGTGATTCCGTTGGACGTGTCGAAGTAGACCAGCCTGGCGCGATAATAGCCGTATACGAGGGCGGAGCTCAGGGCGGCGCAAATGATGAATCCCGACCAGCCGATGCGGAACAAGAGGTGGCTGAGGCCGTTTGTCGTTGATTGATTCTGGTCCGGCATGAAACTTCTCCCAAAAACGATCGGATCAATGGCCAGAGTTTCCACAATTGTACGTCATTGTTGCTTACCGAGCCCCCGTTGGTGTTGCCAACTCGCCGCGTCTGCCGCTAAAGTACCGCCTTGGACAGTCATTTGGAAGTCAGTGGAATCAGCGAATCGAACGACCAACCCTTGGGTTGAGAGGATGTCGTTGCGATAGGAAAGGAGACTGCTCGTGTTGGTTGCGGCTCACACGGAGTGCTTAAACGACCTGCCCCTCAATGAGGTTGTTGGCCGTCTCGCCCACCTCGAGTTCACATGCATTGAGCTCGCGATCAAGGAACAAGGGCAGTTCAAACCGTCAGAAGTGCTGGCCAATTTCGAGCGTGCGGTCGATCTCTGCCGCAACACGCGGCGATTGGATATCGTCGGTTTCGACACCGAAATCGAAGCCGAAGGCGACGACTACTACGCCCAGTTTGGCGCGATTTGCAAACTCGCCAAGGCGGTGAAGGTCGTTCAAATTACCGTCCCATCGGGCGAACTTGGCACGCCGTTTAACGAAGAAGTTGAAAAGCTGAGAAAGCTCGTCGCCTTTGCCGAAATGCAGGGCGCGCGAGTCAGCATCAAGAGCCAAGTTGGAAGACTCTCCGAAGACCCAGACACGGTCGCCGTGCTCTGCGACAACGTCAAGGGACTCGGCCTAACGCTCGACCCCAGCCACTACATCTGCGGCCCCCACTCCGGACGGCCGATCGACAAGATCATGAAATACGTCTACGGCGTGCGGCTCCGAGACACCTCGCCAGACCAGTTTCAAGTTCGAGTTGGGCAAGGCGAAGTCGACTACGGCCGGCTCGTCGGTCAGCTGAGGCAGTTCGATTACGACCGAGCTCTCACGGTCGACATTGTGGAACAAGACGATGTCGAACACGAAGCCGAGATGCGAAAGATCCGACTGCTGCTCGAAAGCCTGCTCTAGGCACAGCCCTAACTCCCCGGCAAGCCCTGGCTCCTGGCAAATCAGCTTCGGCAAGTGCACTCCAGGTAAGTTGACGCTAGGCAGCGCCATCCGCCAAACGGCGTCGGACAGTTATGCGCCGATTCGGGTGAACCGCCCGCAAAGTCTTCCTATTGTGCCAGGACAGTCCGCAGTCGCGTCTGTGCGGCGCGGCATTGCCAAGTTGGATCAGTTTCTTGTTGGCGATCTGACCACGATTGCGCCGATGACTATTGAATCGAAAATAACACGCGTGTGGTTTGCGCCGACGGCGGACCAACCAAGTTCAGGAGTTAAATCATGCCTCGCATCCCCACCGTTCTCGCGAGTCTCGCAGTCATCTTGCTTGTGGCCGGCACAGTAATGGCCAGCGAGCCGCGCCAGAAGTCCCAGGGAAAAGGCAAAGCCCATTCCTGCAGCAAGTGCGGAGACGGTTGTTCGTCCTGCGGCCGCGGTTGCACCGGCCCCGGTTGTCGCCGCGGCAAACACCATCGACTTTACGACGGTCAGGAGCCATGGGCGAACTGCGGATGCAACGGGAGTTACAAGTATCCCGTCCCGCCACTGTACACTTACCATTGGCGCGGCATGGCGTCGCAGCGACTGATGACAAACTACCATTCGCCCTATCGTTTTCCGGCGATCAAGCCGTTTGAGGACGAAGACACGGCCGACGACACGATTCAACTTGATGCGCCGCCGAAGTATCGCAATGCATCGCGTCAAAACAGCGCGCCCAAGCCGCCTCGACGAATTCGCTTGAATCCCAACTTACTCGAGAAAGTCGCTTCCGCGCCTGCGAAAGAGCCGGCCAAACAGCCAGCCGAATCGGGCGTCAAGCGAGCTGCGTTGGAGCAGACGTTGGTCAGCAGCTCGTCCAGCAGCGACAAAGCCGATGAACCGGGCAAGCGCAAGTCGACGTCGACAAGGATCAAGATTTCGCGAGTGCCGTTGCGAAATTTCATCCGCTGACGCGATTAGATCCAATCGGCACCAGTCCGTCGATTAATACAAGAACGCCGAGCCTTCATGGGCTCGGCGTTTTTCGTTGCGTCACGCTGCGTGCCAGGAACAAGTTGCGTGGCGGCAACGCAAACTTCGCAACCGCAAGAGTCAACGCAACTGGAATTGCCAAACGTCACATCCGGCACAAGCGGATTCTTTCGATGGATCACGACATTCCGAAGACGCGTTCGAACAGGCAAAGTCCTCATTATTGTTGAATCCGGCGCGACAAGATCCCCGATATTCTTTAAACCTATCCGTTGCGCGACATATCCCACCAGCGCGACGCCGCTATCCCACCGATCAACAAACTTCACGAAACGCACGCGGCCCTCACTCGCCCGGGACCTCGCGTTGATGGAGCCCTCGATGGCCTGCCCACTCAACCCATCTCACACTTCCGCTCGTTCCCGCTTCCAAAACTTGTTGCGGAATTTGGCCCTAGGTACGTCGGTACTATCGTGTCAGATTGCCCTCGCCGACTCGCCGAGCGGATTGGCAAAGTACATCAACGCCAAGTCGAGTCAACGTCCTGTTTCGACAACGACGAAGGCACCCAAGGCGACGACCGCAAGCGACGACGCGCGAGCCAACAAACCCACTGGAACTTCTCCAGTCAGAGCGTCACGCAGCGGGCAGGCTGCCGTACGCTTGGAGCGATTGGACCAATCGGCCAAGCCCCCTGGATGGGCACCCTACGTCGGCGCCAAATCGATCCCATTCAAAGCGCCAGGCGGTGCCAAATCGGGCTCCGTTGCGCCCGTTGTCAAAACGCCCAGTCTTATTCGAATCCCAGCTCGCTCCGTCAAGAGAAAACTGAGCCCGCCGTCCGAGCTGCCGAAGCCAACGGCCCCCGCCGCGCAGAATCATCAGCCTGCCACGCAGAGTCACCAAGCCGCTACGCGGAATCAACCGATGAAACAACGCGCTGAGGTCCAGCCCCGCCGGATCTCACTTCCTCCACTTCGACCGAGCACGCGAGCAGAACAACCCGTTTCACGCGACTCGCTGAGTGAACACATCGCGAAACGACTCGCGGCCGCCAAGAGCAAGACGCGTCAAGCCGCCGCAACCCAGCAACCGACTGGCCCAGTCGTGCAGGCTGTCGCTCAGCAACAGCCAGCCAATGGACCTTTCGAAATCATCGAAGAGGCAGGTTCGCTCAACATCCAGATGCGTCGCAGCCGCCTCCTGAAAACGAAGGCTCGAGTGTTCCGGACTGCGATTGTCGATCCCACTATCTGCGATGTCGTGCAATACACTCCTCAAGAATTGTCCATCATCGGCCGTCGTGTCGGTGCGACGCACGTCACCTTCTGGTTTGAAGACGGCAACCGCGACCCAATGACATATCTCATCCAAGTCACGCCGGACGAGTCGGCTCGTGAAGACGTTCAGCGGCAGTACGGCGATCTAGAAAAACTGCTGGCCGACCTGTTTCCAGACAGCAAGATTCGGCTGACCGTGGTGGCCGACAAGTTGATTGTCCGCGGCCAAGCGAAGGGCGCGGCGGAAGCGGCACAGATCATGTCGATCATCCGGGCCGGGTCAGGGCAAGGCAACGGCGGACAAATGGGCCTCGCCCAAGGTCAAGCGGCTCAAGCTCGCTTGCGAGATGAAACCGGCGCGAACGGCGCGACTCAATTGCAACTGGTCAACTTGCTCAACATCCCGGGCGTGCAGCAAGTCGCACTGCGAGTCAAGATCGCTGAGCTCAACCGCAGCGCCGCTCGGGGAATCGGCCTGAACCTCGAAGCCAATATTAAAATTAACGGCAATCAAGGTGCCCTGCTACTCAACTCCATTCTCAACACAACGGGTGCCGCGCCTGCGTTACTTGGCCTGGCGGAAAACGGCGATATCGAAGTCGGCCTGCGATGGCTGCAGCAACATGGCGTCATTCGGATGGTGTCCGAGCCGACACTTGTGACCCTAAGCGGCACCGCGGCGACCTTTGTGGCGGGCGGCGAGTTCGCCGTTCCAACCGTGGTCGGGACAGGCGGGCTGAGCGCCGTCACGACCGACTTCCGCGCCTTTGGAGCGATAATCAGTTTCCTTCCCACCGTGGTCGACAAAGATCGCATTCGATTGCAAGTCTCGCCTGAATTCAGCCAAATCGATTCGAGTCTCGCGGTCAACGGCACGCCTGGCCTCAAAGTCCGCTCGGTCACAACGACGGTCGAAATGCGCGAGGGTCAAACGCTGGCCGTCGCAGGCTTGTTAGACGAGTCGATGAAGGCGAGCGGACAGGCCAACCTTCCTTGGCTCGAACGCATCGTAGGCAAACGAGACACATCGCGAGAGGAGACCGAGTTGATCATTCTCGTCACTCCCGAGTTGATACATCCGATGGATCCGGAAGCAGTCCCGCCGCTTCCTGGTTTCGATGTTACCGAGCCGACGAACAAGGAGTTCTATTATCACGGTCGTTTGGAAGGGAACCCAACTCGCGAGTATCGCAGTACGGTTTGGCCGCGATTACAACGCCGCTACGGCGCAGGCGGTCCCTCAATGATCTCGGGACCGTTCGGACACGGTCAGTAGCCAACGCTATTACGACAAAATTAAATCATGAGTTGCCGAGCCCACGTGTTCGTGAAAGCTGACTGCTTTTGAAGCGAGCAAAGGCGGTTCCATCCGTGAAGGCGGGCAACCATTGCTTCGGAGTGAGACTCGATCCGCTCGGCGACGCCCAACGCCGCTCTGAGTCCGCCCGAAGTCGATAGGGCCAGCGTCCGCCCCAGACGCTGGCTCTTTCTTGTTGCCTCAGCGCCGCGCCTCTCGCGCGGTGTGGTTGAACCTTGCCTCAAGGCGATGCTGCCTCCCGTCGGAAGCGGCGTCTATAACGGCGCGCCTAGCCTGCGGCACACGGGTCAAACGAATACTTAGCGCCAAACTCTCTACGGACAGCGAAGTCAGAATCTGCGACGCACACAGTTTTCATTGGACCAACAACGCGCTCGGTGATACGTTGATGCCTGCTTCGACTCCACTCCTTTGGCAGAGACTATTCGCATGTTTATTTGCATCGCAAATCGCATCTCAATGACTCTCTTCCTCTCAGCCATCACGCTCGCGTCACTCCCTGCCGTCGCTCGTGGCGAAGAAGAGGACGTCATTCGATTGGGAATGATTGGACTCGATACATCGCATGTCATCGCGTTTACGAGCTACCTGAATAATCCGAAGAACAAGACTGGCTGCCGAGTGGTCGCCGGCTATCCGGGCGGATCGCCCGACTTCCCCGCCTCGGCCAATCGCGTCGACAAGTTTACCGAGCAGTTGCGGGACAAGTTCGGATTGCAGATTGTCGACAGCATCAAGGAGCTGTGTGAGAAGGTGGATGCCGTCATGTTGGAAAGCGTCGACGGACGCCCCCATTTGGCTCAAGCGAAGATCGTAATTGACTCGGGAAAGCCGCTTTGGGTCGACAAGCCTGTGGCCGACGATTTGGCCGATGTGATCGAGTTGTTTGCGTTGGCCAAGAAGAACAATGTTCCCTGTTGGTCCAGTTCAGCGATGCGTTATGGCGAAGGAGTTGCGGGGGCTCGCGTTGATAAGAAAATCGGAGAGATCGTCGGCTGCGATGTGTTCGGATCGAGTTCTTGGGCGGAACATCATCCGTCGTTGTATCTGTACGGCATCCATGCGGTTGAACCCTTGTTTACTGTGATGGGGCCCGGTTGCTTGAGTGTTCGACGCATCAAGACGGACGGGGTCGACATGGCCGTCGGAACGTGGAAAGGCGGACGCATCGGCACGTTTCGCGATTTGCGGGGAGGCAATACGGACTTCAAGACGATCATCTATGGCAAGGGCGGCATGTCGACGGGAAAATCGTCGGGATACACGCCGCTGTTGGTTGAGATTGTCAAATTCTTTAAGACCAAAACGCCGCCTGTCTCCGCTGAAGAGACGATTGAAATCTACGCCTTCATGAGCGCCGCCGACGAATCGGAGAAGCAAGGAGGCAAGCCTGTTTCGCTCGAAAGCGTGATCGCCAAAGCGAGGAAGACAGCCAGCGCGAGAATGTCAAACGCGAGCAAGGCACCTTAACATTTCAGAATGAGGCATCACGCGATGTTGCGGCATCCTCGATGCACATCATTTGTTGGCACCGAGTACGATTCATCAGCCGTTGAAAGGAAGATACCAATGACGACACGTCGCCAATTCTTCAAGAAGTCGATGCTGGCCACCGCAGCGGGTGCCACCGTAGCGACCGCGCCTTTCGCGCGAGCCAAGGGTGCCAACGATGATATTCGCGTCGCCGTGGTGGGGTTTCGAGGGCAGGGCGGACTCCACTTGCGGAAACTAAGAGAACTCGAGGGCGTGCGAGTCGTCGCGGTTTGCGATGTTGACGAGTCGGTATTGAATCGCGAACTGACGGCGTCGCGCAAGCGCAACGAAAAGATCACGGGCTACAGCGACGTACGCAAGCTGCTCGAAGACAAAAACATAGACGCCATCACGACCGCTACCCCCGACCACTGGCACGCCCTGGTGACCGTTTGGGGATGCCAAGCTGGCAAGGACGTCTATGTCGAAAAGCCGATCTCGCACAACTTGTGGGAGGGTCGCAAGATGGTCGAGGCCGCTCGTAAATACAACCGCATCGTCCAGTATGGCAACCACAATCACCCTCACGCCACTGGAGATATGCAACTAGAGACCGACAAGCTCGGCAAGATTCAAGTCGTTTGGTCATCACTCAATCGGGGTCGGACGAGCATTGGCAAGGTTGACGGTCCGCAAACGGTTCCCAAGTCGGTGAACTACGATCTGTATACGGGGCCGGCGCCGATGAAACCGTTAATGCGAAAACGATTTCACTACGATTGGCATTGGGACTGGGATACCGGCACGGGCGAGATGGGCAACAACGGCATCTACCCGCTAACGGAAGTTCGCCTGGCGATCGGCCAAAGTACGTTGCCGAGCCGGGTGATGAGCTTGGGCGGGCGATTCACCTTCGACGACGACGGAAATACGCCCAACTCGCAGTTGGCCCTTTTCCAATACGATCCGGGCCCGCTAGTCATCTTTGAATTGCGAAACTTGCCCTCGAACAAAGGGCCCAAGACGATCGGCAGACGCATCAAATGTGAACGCGGTGAAAGCGGCCTTCCTCGACTCACAGGCAAGGCGGGCGACACCGGCGGCTTTCCCGCTCACAAAGGTCACCTTTACAATTTCATTTCGGCCGTGCGCAGCAGGAAGACGAGCGACCTGCGAGCCGATATCCTGGAAGGTCATTTGTCGACTGCCCTGGTTCACATGGCCAACGCCTCCTACCGTGTCGGCACGTCTCATTCGGTCGATGAGGTGCGCGACGCCATTCGCGATCGAGGCGCCGAAGCAACGGCGACGCTCGAAAGATTCCAACAGCACCTGGCCGGGAACGGCGTCGACTTCTCTAAATCGCAAATGACCCTCGGCCCCTGGCTCGAGATGGACGCCACGCGAGAGGAATTCATCGGTAGTTCCGATGTAGTGGGCCGCGCTAATCGGCTATTGCGAGGAACATATCGCAAGCCGTTCGTCATTCCAGACCAAGTCTGATGACAACTCGTGGCTGAGGCAGTGGAAGTTTCCTTAGCGTTGAATCTGATCACCGGCACGGGGCGAGGAGATCGTCCAGCTCTTGTGCGCCGTTTGGCGAATCGGGTACTGACGTTGCCCCGAAGGGGCGCGACATAACAGCCCAAGCTCACGCTCCAAGGCCGATCTATCTTGATTGCCGAGGACGGCCCGGACAATCAACGCCTGATTGGCTTCATCCTGAAACGAGCAGGCACCGACGTTACCATTGCCGAGAACGGAAAGATCGGCGTCGATTTGGCGACCAGCGCGCTGTCCGACGGCCATCCGTTCGATATCATACTCATGGATATGCAAATGCCGGTCATGGACGGCTATGAAGCCGCGAGGCAACTGCGAGCGGACGGGTACGGGCGACCCATTATCGCCTTGACAGCGCATGCGATGGCCAGCGATCGTAAAAGTGTCTCGATGCCGGGTGCGACGACTACGCGACCAAGCGGTTGAATCCTCGACGGATGCTTCAAACCATTGAGACGTTCGTAAGAAAGGGGGACAAGGATGACGAAGAACTCGTTTCGCTTGCCGGTGGTGATACGGCGAGTCTCGAGTAACTGGCGCATCGCCGCCATCTTGTCGCTCGCTGCTTCCCGGCCGCCTCCGCCGAACTTCCTGCCCTTGGCTCGGACGACATGGCGAGACGATTCGTACAGTCGTCGTGTGTTCTTGCGTTTTTCCGTATCAAGTGGCTTGCCGGGGATATGGAATCTTCGGACAATGCCTCGATGGATTCGAGAGCTCCAACTGGCCGCTACGCAATTTCCGGGTTTATCCTACTCGGCGTTTTTCTCTTCGTATTACGAGTCGCTGAAGATCGGTACTTGATCTCGCACCTCGTCGAGAGCTCGTTAATATTCCTAGCCTGTGTCACGGCGTTAACTCTGACCGTTTTCGGCTGTATACGAGTCGTCAATTCGCGCACAATTCGGATCGCCCTTCTGTTCCTCCTGCTGGCTATCTGCACCGAACTGATTCTCAGCGTTACGGGCAGGATCGATGCTTGGAACGAGATTCCAATCATAGGCTGGCGCAGCGAAATTCGCTCGATGCTGAAGAATTTGTTCTTCGCGTATTGGTTTGGCGGCGGTCTGATGCTTCTCTATCTTTTGCTTCGTACGAACAAGTATGGACTGATGACGACAAACGTTTGGTCAAGGATATCGGACGCCGAATCGAAGACGCTTTAACGAGTCTGCTATCGCTTCGAGAGTTACGAGTCAGCGAGGATCGATATCGAACACTTTTCGAGCACGCGCCGGAAGCGATCCTCGTTCATGACATCGAGACAAATCGGTTTGTCGACTGGAACAAGAACGCTCTCGAAATGCTAAAAATCGAAGCGGAAGACCTGGCGAAACTAGCACCGCAAGATGTCAGCGCGGCCGAACAGCCTCATTCGCTTCCCCCGGGACAATTCGCTCGCCTTCAAACGGAGCGGGCTTTGGCGGGTGAAGATCCTGAGTTTGAATGGGTATTTTACGATTCGGACGGTCGAGAGATCCCCTGCGAAGTGTGCCTAACAAGTTTGCCATCGGGAAAGGGACACCTGGTCCGAGGCAGCATCACCGACATCACGCGCCGCAAAGCGTTGGAGGCTGAAGCTCGACAGCACCACAGATTGCTCGCGCATACCAATCGCGTCGCCACTATTGGCGAGATGGCGACCGGATTCACACATGAACTAAATCAGCCGCTCGCGGCAATATCGATGTACGCGGACACTTGTCTCGTCAAACTCAAGTCGAGTCCGTCCGATGCAGAAAGCGTGTTGCCAATCCTCAAGAGCCTTTCCGAACAGTCGCTTCGAGCCGGCTCCATCGTGGATCGGATCAGGAAGTTCGTTGGCAAGAAGGAGTTTATGCAGACGCCATGCCGTGTCGAGAATCTGTTCGACGACGTGCTCTCTCTGCTCAACTCAGAACTAATGGAACGCGAAATCTCAGTTGATGTTCGACTCCCGGACTCGCTTGACGAAGTCTACGTTGACCGAGTCCAGATTGAACAAGTTTTCGTGAATCTAGTTCACAACTCTGTGGACGCGATCAGCAAATGCGAATCGGCCATACGCCGCTTGGAATTCACAGCGAGGGAGAAAGAGGATGGCTTTGTGGAAGTAGCCGTGCGAGATTTCGGTCCTGGCATGACAGATGAGGTTGCGGCCAAGGCCTTTGACGCGTTCTATTCGACCACGTCAAACGGTATGGGGATGGGGCTGGCGATCTGTCGAACAATCGTCGAATCGCATGGGGGCCGAATTGAGATGGTGGCGGACCAGAACGAAGGGGTAACTTGCGCATGCACCCTGCCAATTTACAAGAGTGAACCCAATGTCCAACCCTGCTGAGGCGATTGCTTATGTCGTCGATGACGATCTTGCGATCCGCGAGTCCCTTTCGCTTCTCTTAAGCGCAAACGACATTCCGTCACAAGTGTTCGCTACGCCGCGGGAGTTCTTGGATAATTGTGATTTGTCGAGAAAGTGCTGCCTTGTGCTCGACGAAAGACTTCCAGGCATGACAGGACTTGAGCTGCTGGATCGAATTCCCGATCGCGAACACATACCGGTCTTCATGATTACCGGTCATGGCGACGAAGACATGCTCGTCACGGCCGAGCGAAAAGGCGTAGCCCTCTGCTTGCGGAAACCGTTCGACAGCAGCGAGCTTGTGTCCTGCATCCAACGCGCACTCTACCCGAATCGCGGCTGACGATCGCAGCGATCCAAGGAAAGTAGTTCGAGCAGGGGGATCGAGAAATGAATCGACTGTCATGGCTGCTCGTTGTTTTCGCGACGGCGACGCTTCCTGCGCAAGAAAGGCCCGCACAACCTGCGAACGGCCAGTCCGAAATAATTGCGGAGCAAGTCGCGCACTCCGCTGACTGTCCCAATCGCGAAGACGACGACGATGCTCTTCCCGACGAACCAGTTCAGATCGGTACAACGCCGCAACTTGTTTTCGACAATTTCATCGTCGATAACCACTGGGCGATCAAATACAAACGCGAGTCGGTTCGGCGAGTCTTTCACCAGCCGAAGAAGTTTGAGGGCAATCCGATCATTCGCGGCGAGGGAGGATATACGACTGTCATTCGAGACGAGGCGAATGGCCTATTTCGAATGTGGTATCAGACTTGGGTCGCTTCTCCGATCGAAGGAAAGACGGGCCGCTACGCGATTGCTTATGCCGAGTCAAAAGACGGCCTCGCTTGGACTCTACCCAAGCTGGGACTGTTTCAGTGGAAGGGCACAAAAGAAAACAACATTGTCTGGACCGGGCTGCGAGGAAAACGCGGCAGTCAAGTTTACATGCTCGATCTTCCCGAAAATGAGCGGCGCGGTTTTCGCTTTGTCATGCTCTACGGCGGAAGCGGCGGGAGCCACCTCATCGGCTCGCGGGATGGAGTCCATTGGGATCGTGAAAGCGACACAACGGTCACCAAAATGCACAGCGACACTCAAAATGCGATCGTCTACGACCCGCGCCGAAGAGAATACGTGATGTTCTGTCGCGCTAAGCACATCTACCGCACTTTTCGCGGAGATATTATCGATACCGGCGCATCGCGCCGCGTCGCGTGCATGGCGAAGCTCGGCGCAAAGATCAGCCTCGACGCCGGTAATCTCAAAAGGATGGAAAAGTATTGGCAATCGGACGCATAGTGTGCGACAAAAATTGCCCGCCAACTTTCGCTGACGGGCATCGTTGTGCTGGTTAATTCTAGGATCGCAACAAGGGACGTTGGTCTCTCACGGACCTATCGTCCGAACAACTCCTTGCGAAACTCGACTTCGCGATCGCTGCGCTTGCTCTGGTTGTCCGTGCTCTCGTCAGCATTCCTTTTACGTGACTCCCGTTTCTGGCTCGACTCGTCGAACATCTTTCGACGGAGCCCAATCAACTCCTTCTCCGCGGCCTCTTTTGAAATCTTGCCCGCATCGAGTGCCTTTTTGATCTCGTTTGCGTACTGCAAATAGCGACGTTTGCGTACTTCCATTGCCGTGTAATCGTCTTCGCCGCCTTGAGTTTTCTTTTTCCGATCCGCGCCGCCGACCAGATCTTGACGAATTGCGTTCAGCTTTTCCTTGGCTTCTTCCTCGGATAGCTTACCTGCTGCAACGGCTGCCTTGATCTCCTCGACAAACGCCATGTAACGTTGCTTGCGAACATTCGTTTCAAGATCTTTGTCACTGCGTCGCCGCGGCTCATTCTTTCGCTCTCCACCGCCGAACATGTCTTTTCGAACGGCGCCTATCTTCTTCTCGGCGGCTTCGGCCGATAACTTGCCGGCCTCAACGGCCGCTTTGATCTCCTCGACGTAATTCATGTAGCGTTCTTTGAGAACGTCCATTTCAAGGTCTTTTTGTCTTTCAACGTATCGGCCTCGACGTCGAGACTCTCTCTTTGGGTCGGCGTCGCCGAACAGCTGTTGGCGAACAGCATTCATCTTCTTCTCGGCATCTTCTTTCGATAGCTTGCCAGCCTTGACCGCCGTCTCAACGAATTTGGCAAGTTCCACGTAGCGTTGCCTGCGCGCCGCCATTTCTCGGTCTTTGTCCTTTTCTCGCTGAGCTTCCTTGTTGCTAGCCTTGTCGCGAGCCTTGTCGCCGAACATATCTTGGCGAACGTCGATCAGCTTTGTCTCAGCATCCTTCTTGGAGATCTTGCCGGCTTCAACCGCTTGCTCCAATTCCTTGGCGAAAGCCATGTAGCGGCGCTTCTTTGCTTCCATCTCGCCATCGCGATTGTTCGCGAAACCGGAGGACCGCTTTAACGCCTCTATCATCGTGCTGGCTTGTTGTAGAGTGATTTCGCCGGCTTCAACGGCGCCGCCCAGCCGTCGTTCGACCGCTTCAAAATCCTGAGCGTTAACGAAGCCCAGCGGTAAAATGCAAAATGCTATGACCACAATTCCCATCCGCAGCGAGGCGGGAACCGGCCAGCTCTTGTCGGCGATCATCATAGTCAGCCTCTTCTCCAGGTTGCCGCCACTGTTGATTGCACTTGCCACAGCCGGCGGGCGGATCGCCGGCGAGCAAAGCAGCTCGGCCATATTCAGCAGAGCGTTCGCGTATTGGTGAACTTTCAGGCGAGTTGTTCTCAGCACCAGGTCATCACAAGCCATCTCCTCCGAGATTCGCAACTGAGCTCGCGCCCACCACGTGACGGGATTCCACCAGAGGCCAAGAACGGTGAACCATTCGAGCCAGCGGAACCAGTGATCGCGCCGCTTGATGTGAGCCATCTCATGAGTGATGACGAGCCGAAGATCGTCGTCGTCCAGTCGTCGAATGGCCTGTTCGGATACGACAATAATCGCCCGACCCGCCTTCCACCACACAAACGGGGCGACGTGAGCGCTGGAGACGAACACTTTCGGACGCCGACCGATTTCGAGCTTCCTGGCAACGTCCTCGCCTAGTCCTGTTGTTAGTTCCGAGTGCTCGCGCGAGTTCGCTTTAAGTAACCCGTGAAATCGCGCGATGCGAAATGCGGAAACGAGAAATAGCAACGAGCTGACAGCGATCCATGTGAAGATCGCTAGTCCGTAACCGCGAGACCAAAGACTCGCGTACGTCTTCGATGAATTGAGGCTCGAGTCCGAGTCCAACGGAATTGCCGAGGCGAAATTGTTGACGGACGAATCTGACTCGGCGGCGACAGGAGGAGAAGAACTCGCTGATGTATCGGCATGCGTTTCGAAACGAGCGATGCTCGGCACTTCGAAAACCGGCAATGAAAACAACGGCGGCGTGACCATCTTCACCAAAACGATGGCCCAAAGCAGATTGGCTAGCGACGCCGAGCGAACACGACGTTGAACGAACCAAGCGACGACCGCAAGGAGCGTCGAGACGAAAAGATTGCTGAGCGTTGCTTGAATCAGAAAGTCAGCCACGTTTCTGAGCCTCATCGAGGAGTTTTCTGAGGCGTTTGATCTCGGCTTGAGCCAGTTTCTTTTCATCCAATAAGTGGGTGAGAAGCGGAGCGATCGATCCGCCCGTCAGCTTCTCAGCCAAGCTTTCCAGCTGCAAACCACCGTACGCCTCACGACCAACTTTCGCGGAAAAAAGATGGACGCCCATGCTTCGATCGCGATGGACGAAACCCTTCTCTTCCAGGTTCTGAAGCAGACGCTGAACCGTTCCATGCTGCGCCTTGTCCGAGTCGCCATAAAGTTGCTCCCGGATCTGCCGAGCAGTGCGCCGCGCTGACTCCCAAAGCAACTCCATCACCGCCAATTCAGCATTCGTGAGTCGTTCGATTCCCATTTCCACTCATTCTCACAACAAAGTACGATTGATAGTCGTATATGTACGGTAAACCGTCGTACATGTCAAACTAACAAGGCCAACAGGGGCTAATCGCGAATCTGAAGAGGGCCGAGAGGGGGCTATATGTGGTGAGATCTTTGCGGCCGATTCCGCTTCACGAACGACTTCCGTGACTCTCAGTGACTCTTCGACGCGAACGAAAAACCGTCGCGCGAGCGTCCGCATTACTATCGAACTTCGACGCGGCAACGCGGAAGGGCTTTGCGTAGTTTCGCGAACCCCTCCTTGGAAATGTTTGTTTCGTGCAGCAAGGCAAACTTCAGCTTCTTAAACTTCGTCAAATGTTCGATCCCTGCGTCGGTGATCCTCATTCGGCCCAAGTCGATGATGGTGACGTTCTTGAACTCCGCGACTTCCTTCAATCCAGAATCGGTAAACGTAGCGCACCAATAATGGAGTCGGGCAACTTCGTCGGGCGAGCGAGGGCGGTGGTGTTGCTTGTCGGTCGTCGCCTGAGAGAGCAGGTGCAATTGATTGTTCTTCCGCAGCGTCTGCAGCAACTTATCTGTGACAACGGTTGAGCTCGAGCGACGACGCACAACACAACAAAGGAGACAGCGACAAAAGGAAGAGTGAGTTGTTGTCTATGAAACGACATCATGATTCTCAACTGCAGAGCCAGAACAATGAATTCGATCAACCTCACAAACCGCCTCCATTGTAGGAGCATTCACACCGAAGCGGCGCGTCGATCTGCTGGAATGGCTCGAACTTGCCCCGGCAGACCGATTGGACTCTCAACGTCAAATCAGCCGCCCGCCGCGATGATGCGGCAATCAGCGTAGGGCGTCAGGCTTTTCGAAAAACAAATTCGTTACAGCCAAGTCCGCCCGCGCAAGTCTTTTGTTCGTCGAGCCGATAGCCTCGATCGCGATAGAAACGAAAGATCTCGTCGGGCGTCGCCACTTCAAATGGGAGACCGCCAACCCAGTCGACGACGTCTCGCCATGGCGACATGCCGCGCATGTTCTCCTTGGAGTAGCCCCGCCAGGTTTGAAACGGCTTTCCTCTCAAGAGATCGGCAAGCATGGTCGGCGCCCAGAGCCGGAAAGCGGCGGGCCACAAAATCAACCAGCGAAAACCAAGCGGCAGTCGATTGTAGGTCTCTTTGACTCGCAACCAGCGACGGCTTGCTCGTCCCTGATTGTTGTAGATCGCAATGAAGAGCTGGCCACCGGCAGCAACGAGAGATGATACGTTCTCAAGAGCTTGCCACATGCTCCCAGTGTGATGCAAAACTCCCCATGAATAGACGACGTCGCATAGCCCAATCGATTCCAGATAGGCGTTATCGAGCACCGAACCCTGCTCGACGATCCAGTTCGAATCGTCCGGAGAATATCGTCGCTTCAACTCATCAGTGCAGGCAACCGACTGCGGGTCAAAATCGAACGAATAGACGTCGGCGCCAAGTCGACGCGCGGCAAGGCTGAACAAGCCGCTTCCGGACCCCACGTCAAGAAACCGCTTCCCTTCAAGGTCGCTCACCTTAAGCATGTCGCAAAGCGACAGTTCCGCTTGCCGAATTCGGTCGTCCGTCAACTCGCCGAGAAATCGAGACCAGTTCGCTCCAAAAGCAAAGCGAGTTCCATCCTCGACTTCCGCCGCATGTTGCGAACTCATGGTCATCACCGACAAGTAACTGTGGAGTCGGCAGGTCGCAACAAGCGTACATGCAACTCCGACATCGATAGTCACGACTGAACTGGAAAGGTTAACAAATGCCGTCAATGGTCGCTACGTTCGCCAAGGCGAGCGAAGCGACCGAGCGGCGGGAGTCACTATTGCGAAACGTAGTCTTGCGGAGCGGCGTATTTCGCGACCACACAAACGAGTTTCTCACGGTCAATCGGTTTTGTTGCATAGTCATTGCAACCGGCGTCGAGACGCGCATCGCGGTCGGTACTCATGGCGTGGGCGGTGAGGGCAATAATCGGGCCTCATATCCAGGCGGAGTTTGCCTGTCGCGTCGTAACCGTCGAGGACGGGCATCTGCATGTCCATCAAGATGACATCAAACGGTTCATCTTTGTCTTTTGCCTCGAGAGCCAGATCGTAGGCGACTTGCCCGTTTTCGGCCACAGTCACTTGCGCGCCGGCTCGCTTGAGCAGGAATGAAATCAGCCGTTGATTGTCCGGCCCATCTTCGGCGAGAAGCAAGCGACAGTCGAATTCTGTTATCCCGCAATTCGATTCATCATTCTCTTTCGGGCGCGATTCGTCTGTCAGTTCATGGATAAGATCCGCGTCGTTCAACGGTCCGGTCTTGAGCGTCACAGTGAACGTCGAGCCCTCACCGCAGACGCTTCGGGCGTTGATGTCGCCGAGCGCTTCGGATAGCCGCTTGCTAATCACCAATCCCAGCCCAGTTTCGCCATACTTTCGAGTTGTGGAACTGTCGGCTTGATGGAATGGTGTAAAGAGCATCGAGACTTGCTCTTCGGTCATGCCGATGCCGGTGTCGGCCACTTCGAACTCCAACTCGGGATCGTCTGAATCGCCGTGAAACAGTCAAGCCGTCACGCGGACGGCACCGACTTCGGTGAATTTCAGGGCGTTGCCGACCAGATTAATAAGTATTTGCCGCAGGCGCGTCGGGTCGGATTGAATCGTCTCGGGAATTGGGCCGTCATTTCGAACGTCCAGATTCAAGCCCTTCGCTTCGGCGCGTGTTATTACCCAGCCAAAAGCTACGACAAACACCAAGCCGAGTATCAAGAAAAGTTTTGATTGCAGCTTCAAGGGAAGCTCCTCTGGCAAGCCTAATAACGCCGATGTCAACCCGTCACTAAGTAATGAAACGCCACAATTCGACTCTCTCCGCTCATGTACGTTGCAGCCAAGTCATACCGAGCAGGCGAGACAGGCTCCCGAGACTGACTGATGAATATCAATCGACTCGCCAATCCCAACTTGGCCACGATTCGCCGCAGCGCATGAGCTTGGAAAAGATACATTAGGCAAAAGTGCATTGCCGCATGACAGCGACAAAAGTCCGCGAAGCGATGCGGATGTGAGCGAAAGTTTGGTTTGGATCGGTTCAAAGTCTTGTTGGCCGCAGGAGCTGACCCGCAAGTCCCAAACGAGCAAAACAAGACGATTCTTCAGGCCTACAGCAACATGCCCTCCGAATTCCGTGAGCTGCATGAATCCAGCATCAAGTGAGTTGTGTTAGGCGGCATCGCTAACTGGCAAGTTATTCAGCTGGCGAGGCGCCTCACCATAGACGTCATCTTGGAGCAAAGCTTCGGCCACTGCGGATGGATGCACTTTCTCAGTAGTACGCGAGGCGTCGAGGCGGTACGATAAGCAGCAACGAAGCGACTAACTGAGAGCAGTTGAAATTGATTTCTCCTACCTTCAATCGCCGCCATTTATTCACCATGGGCGGCCTGTCCATCGGCACCATTTCCCCTTTGGGACTCTCTCTGCCGAACCTGCTGGCAAATGAATCGGCCAGCGGAGACACGAAGCAGATCAATGTGATCTTCATGTTCCTCCAAGGCGGCGCCAGTCATATCGATATGTATGACATGAAGCCCGATATGTCTGCTGAGATTCGGGGGAAGTACGACCCGGTTAGCACGAATCTGCCCGGTTTGCAGTTGAGCGACCAGTTGCCGAAGCTAGGCGCCTGTGCCGACAAGTTCTCTCTGATTCGCTCGATGCATTCCTATACATCGAAGCACGGGGAAGGCGATGTTCACATCATGTGCGGCAGCCCCGTCGACAAGAACTTGCAAGCTCCGGGCATCGGCGCCGTTCTCAGTCTACAGCAGAGACAGCAGGCCCCAGTGCCGCCGTTCGTACACGTGGGAGACATGAAGCACCCGGCGTACAGCGCACCCGGCTATGGCGGATATCTCGGCCGCACCTACAACCCCTATCTGATCAAACAGGACCCAAACTCGCCCAGTTTCTCAGTCAAAGAATTCGATGCGGCCGACGGAGTTGACGTGAATCGACTGGCCGGACGCAGGAAGCTGCTTCGATCGCTGGATCAATTTCAATCCCAGCGTGAAAGACAACTCGAGTTTGCACAATCGCAGGACGCGTTTACGCAGAGGGCGCTGGACCTCGCGACATCGCGCCAGGCCAAGGAAGCGTTCGATCTTTCACGAGAGTCGGACAAACTTCGTGACGGCTACGGTCGCAACCGAGTTGGCCAAGGCATGCTATTGGCGCGCAGGCTCGTTGAAGCGGGCGTGAGATTCGTGACCATTCAAGGTTACGTCGACACGGGGATTTACGCTTGGGACCATCACTGGGGCATCTACCCTCATTTGGACCGCCAACTGGCAATCTACGACAACAGTTATTCGGCACTGCTGCAAGACCTCGACGATCGCGGCCTTCTCGAAACGACACTCGTTATCACGGCGGGCGAATTCGGTCGAACACCAAAGATCAACACGAATAACCGCGGTCCTGGACGCGACCATTGGGGACGATGTTTCAGCCTGACAATCGGCGGCGGCGGCGTCAAAACCGGGCGCGTTATTGGAGCGAGCGACAAATATGGTGCCGTTCCAGAAGAGAGACCTGTCTCTGTTGCCGATTTTGTGGCGACGGTCTATCACGCGCTCGGTCTCAATGCCAAGGCGGAGTTTAACGCGATGGGACGCGCGATGACGATTCTGCCAGAAGGCGCCGTAGTCGACGAGCTGTTTTGATCACACGTGAAAGGAATGTTGTCATGATTCGACATTCGTTCGTGGCTCTTTGCGGATTGTTTCTCCTAATCGCTTCGTCTACTCAGGCAGCTCAGCCCTGGGAGGCTAAGGACCTGAATCCGGTAACCATCAAGTCGGTGCCATCTCACGCGCCAGCGGCGCGTTTGATCACGAAGCGTGTTACTACATTTTCTGTCGGCAACACGGTGCCGCGTCGATGGTCAGGTGGAGCTCATTTTCCGAACCCAACGACTGGCGACGCTCGCCAAACGCACCTTCAAATACACAGTCCACGCAGGTAAGGCGGGAGTCTAACGAGTGCTCCTGGCCGGATCGACGGACCACTACGTGACGCTGAACATCGACCCGGAACTCGCCAGCGGAGTCAGTGGTCACCCGACTTTCTTACACGGACAGGGCGAGTTGTTTCGGCAAAGTTTCATTTACGTCCCAATGGCGCGACTGGACTGCATATCGTTGCCGGCGAGTGGGACAAGCCGCGAACGCGAAGTTTCAAGATCACCGCCGAGGACGGAACGGTTCTTTTTCCGGCGACACGGGCAAGGGGTATTTGCAGACGAATGGTCATTGATCGCGGCGGGTTTGGAGTGCGCATCGAATTGGATGGCGAACGCAACGTGTCGCGCGGGCAGAACAACACCATTATGATCGAGCTTGTCGCTCAGCGCACGTCCGCTGCCGATGTCGAAATTGAATATCGCCTGGTTCCATTCGGCAAATAGCGGATCCGCAGCCAGCTCAACTAATTCACGCTCGATGCATCGTTTACCGACTTGTCGATAAACACGTGCTCGTCCCAATACGTATCATGCTCTGCCCAAACGGCATCGATCGCGTCCGCGTCATGCCGCGCCATGTCGTACGACGTTTTTGCAGTGATAGGCAGAATCAGCGACTCGGGCTCCGTGGAGTGTTGAACGTCACGCGCAATCGAGCGTCGCGACGCGGGTGCGTATTGGAATCGCTGTTCAATCCAGCCGCTAGCCGCCTCGCCCTCGCCGCCTCTCGAACCTTGGTTTGCCCTCACTTGAGCGATCACGGAAAACGCGTCCGGCAGGTCGATGCGGTCATTCCCATTCGTGTCGACAAACGGCCCGCCGCCGCCGGGCCCGCCGTCCGGCAATGGAACGTTGACACCGCGGCTACGTAGTTCGTTGATCACAAGAAACCCGTCTTGAACGTTGACGTTGCCATTGGCGTTCACGTCAAAGAAATCAATCGGATTCTGCCAGTCATGGTCGCTTGTCGCGATCGCCACGTTGTCGATGTGCACATCGGATCCGATGAGAAGCCCAGCGTTCAATTGCAGGTCGAGGGTATTCACGGAATCCGCGAAATCGCCGACCCAAATGGGCTTCGTGATAGAGGACCCCGCGTTCTCTAGAGAAATGGTGGCGAGTTGCGTCTGGCCGATCCGCACCTCGAGGACATCGTCGGTGCTGGTGTCGGTGACTTCGTATTCGAACTGAAGGAACTTGGCGTTCTCGGGAATGAAAAACGGGTTGTGCGTCGCCTGTACATAGTTGGCTAGCCCCGACTCGCCCAGATGCAGCCTGTCGCTCGTGAGGTCGCCGCTGTGCAAACCGCCATGCCGCTCCCAACCTGGGAGTTCGTTGTTGAACGCGTCGCCAAATTCAAAATCGCCATTGAATAAGACTGGCAAATCGATGGGCGCCTCACTCAGCGGCCGACCGTCTGTGACGGCAAGCGGAGCACGACTCAACTGACCGATACGGCTACGGGCGAAGCCGACGTTTTCTCGCCCGCTATTCGCTTCGAGGTTGCTTGCATAGGTCTGACCGGATAGCCACCACGTGTCCTCCATCACCTGCGTGATCGGTTGGCCTTCGAGCGTGTTAGCCGTCGTGTTGATGGTCGCCATGTACCAGAGATGCACGTCCAGGTGTTCTCTCGCGGTCAAAGAGTTGTAGCCTGGTTCGGTCAGCAGAAACTCGTCGAGCTCGAGATTCAAGCCGGCGCCGAGAACGGACACGCCATCGAAGTCGAAGTCGTCCTGGTACGATGACGCGTCAGTACTATCGCGCCGAAAATACGTGTCGGCATATGCGACATTTTCATAGATGAGAACGGCCGGGTCATCCGCTTCGTATTGACTGCCGGCCAGCCCCGACGCCAGGATTGGATGCGGATCGAGCGACGTCACATGGTCGATCGTCATGGCGGGATGACGTTCCCCGAACTGGGCGACCGTCAGCGAGTTCAGCACTGCGCCGCGGCTGTGTCCAATGAAGTGGATCGGACGCGAAAGCACATCGACCGGCGCTTCCATGAGTCCGGCGAACAGGTTGTCGGCAGCGCCGTGCATCCAACCCTCTTCCGTATCGTCCGACTCCCACTGCCAGTCGAAAACCAAAATCAGCTCGTCGCCCAAGTCTCCCGAATTCGACCAACTGTTCGTCAGCGGCGTCCATCCGCCGTAGCCGGCCGAATTGGGGTCCGCATTGTGCGTGTAGATGTTCGCGTCCGTCCCACGCGCGCCAATCTCACGCGCCATTTCAAGCGTCCAACCGGGCGGCGCGGTTTGAGGCCCGAACGATGGCTGCCAGCCGTGGGTGATGATGGTTACGCCCGCGGCCAGCACCCGACGCGGCTCAAGCGATTCGAATCGCAAGCTCCGCCCGCGGCGCACCGAACGACGCGCGGCGCGTGATCGGCTCGAATTTCGAATCGCCTTCCAAAGTTTCATCGTTGTGCCCGTAAGAACTCGATGCCGCACATTCGACTCGTCTCCCACATCATTCACTAAAAGAAATGCGAAGGAGACAGCATGCCAGTTTGGTAGAATCAGGGCCAAGAGGCAAGCCAAAATCGATTGTCGAACGGTAGCGCGTTCAAGAATCATAGCTGTAGTCCAGCAACCAGCCCCCAACGAGCTTGCTCGTTCGGTGAATCAGATTCAACGCTAACAGCTCAAACACAAGGAATACCAATGAAGTTGTTCTTATGCGTTTGCATCGTCTCAGCCGCGACACTAGGCATGGCCACGCGCGCTGAGTCTCAACAAGCGTCGAAAGCGAACTCGACTGCCGCAAAGACCGACGGCTCGTTCAAGTTCCGCAAGGTGGCAAGCTTGCCTACGAAAAACAATGATGACTTCAAGTACGCAGCTATTGCTGTCAGCTTCGATCAAAAGGCTGTCGTCTCGCGCAACTATCTTGTCTCAACGGGCGAAGATGTTTACGACCGCATCGGCGCTTACCTGTGGAGCCTCGATCCTCACGAGCCGAAACGCACGAAGTTGCCCGACTCAACGACTTTCGGATTCGTTCCCAACAGTACGTTGGCTTACCAAGTGCACTGGAACCGCGGCGTGCAATTCCGAGACACTCGGACACACGAAGTTTCGGGCGAATATGTTCCTCATAAACTTCGCGAAGATACAACCATGGGTCCCGCAGTCAGCCCTAGCGGAGAGGTTATGGTCACTCGAAGCCAGTTAGACCACGTGCAGTTTTGGGACATTGAAAAACGGAAACCGATCACGGAAGAAATCAAGCAAGCGGGTATCGTTTATCGCCTGGAATTCTCCACCGATGGAAAGCGGTTCTTCTCAATGGCCAATAGGAGCCTGTCGATCTGGGAAGCGGAAAACGGCACTTTGGTGGCTGGGCCGCTGAAGAACGACATATCGAGCAGTGCGCATTCGTCCATCACGGGGCAACTCGCAACATTCGAAAACAACGATAGGAACGAAGACGACTGGCGCTGCGAGTTGGTCCTGCGATCGGGGAAGACGTTCACCGAGACCGAGCGTGTTCGCCTGCCGGCTCATGCGAGACAGGCAATCTGGATCGACGATGCTCATCTTCTCGTCGTGGCCGATGTCAAGACGCCAGGGCAAAGGAGGCCGTACACCTACGGCCGAAAGCTCGTCTTCCTCGTATCGCTCGCTTCGGACAAACCGAAAGTTCGTACTGTGACGCGGCATACTTGGATCAAAGGGATTGCGGTTGCCCCCGACCGTCAACATTTTATTGTCAGAACCAGGGACGCGACGAGTTGTTGGAAAGTGGGCGAAGAGAGGCCAGCCTGGACGAAGCCTGGCGATTATCTCGCGTCATTCGGCGACAAGGGATTAGTGCTGCTCCACAACGGACCGTTGATCGCGTATTCAGTCGCGAGCGGAACGAAACTCTGGTGCCACGAAGACGTCGATAAGTTCCGAGTGAAAGGATCAAATATCTGGATATGTAACGAGAGCCAAATGGAGGTCTGGCGAGTCGAACGCGATGAGTGAGCTGACATTGAGCTCCTCACATCGGCAGACGCCTGACGTCATGCTCACGTCTTTCTTATGGCTCGCGGTGCGCGGCGCGGGTAAAATCGTCGCATATCGATTCCATCGGAGGCCTCAAGATGAGCAAGCAGAATGAGCCGTTGAATTCCGAGTCTTCAAAGCCAACCGTCGGCCGACGCGAGCTTCTCTCGTATGCCGCGTTTGGCGCTGGCGTTCTCGCCACGGCCGGGGGCGTGTCGCAGGCAGTTGGATCCGAGACGTCTCGAGCCAACGTCGGCAAGAAATACAAGATGAAGAAGTCGATCAACCAGTGGGCGTTTCCGTATCCCGACAAGATGAATTTGAAGCGGTGTATGCAGCTGGCAAAGGACGCCGGTTTCGATGGCATCGAACTCAACTACGATTTGGAGAACGACCTCTCCCCAAAGGCAACGACCAACGACTATCTCGAAATTCGCAAGATGGCGGATGAGATCGGGATCGCCATTAGCGGCGTTTGTTCATTTTTGTTTTGGCCCTATCCGCTGACAAGCAACGACCCGGCTGAGCGGAAGCGCGGCATGGAATTGGCAAGCCTGATGACCCAAGCTGCCCACGATCTGGGAACCGAAAACCTGCTCGTCGTTCCCGGCGCCGTTCACATGCCCTGGCGCGCCGACCACGATCCAACTCCGAACGATGTCTGCGACAAGCGGGCACGCGAATCGATTGCGCGGCTGGTTCCCCAGGCGGAGAAGCTCAAAGTCCACTTGAATATGGAGAACATTTTCTTCAACGGCTACTTGATGACGCCGGGCGAAATGAACGACTTTGTCGACAGTTTCGACAGCGAGTTTGTCCAAGTACACTTCGATACGGGCAACATCATGGAGTACCAATTTCCGGAACATTGGATTCCGATCCTCGGCAAGCGAATCAAGAATGTGCACCTCAAGGAGTACTCGAAGAAGAGCACCGATCATTCGCTCGAAGCTTTTCGTCCGCTACTCGATGGAACAACCAACTGGCCCGCCGTCATCGAGGCGTTTGACGGAATCGGCTATGAAGGCTACTTGACGTTTGAGTATTTCCATCCCTTCATGCACTATCCCGAAGCGCTCATCTATCAAACCGCCGACTCATTGGATCGGATGCTGGGAATAAAATAGGCAGTGACCGCTCGAGATCACCAGCGCGAGATTTCAGTGCTGCTCTACGATCGTTTAACCCGCCGCCGCAGGCAAGGCTTTTCAAAATCTGGCCGAGCACTACTTCTTTTGTCCGCTTGCAACTATCAGAATGGGGCCAACGCGAGCTGGCTTAGCGCGTTTACGCAATAACGGCAAATGCGCCGAAGCCTCATCTCTATCCACTTCCTATCGTCAACGCGGTGTGAAACTCATGCTTGGTAAGACTCTGAACGTTGTTGCCTTGACCCTTTTGTTATCGCTTTCCGCGGCGGCCGACGCCGCGGAAGGCCTCAAGGTTGCGGCGCCATTTACGGACAACATGATCTTGCAACGGCAGTGCGAGGTGCCGGTGTGGGGGGTCGATGCGCCGGGCGGCAGAGTCACTGTCGAATTTGCCGGCCAGACGAAGACTGCCGTCGTCGACCAATCTGGCGACTGGATGGTCAAGCTTGATCCACTTGAGGCGTCGCGGGAGGAACGCAGCTTATCCATCAGCAACGATCGACGTGAGTCACTCGTTCTCAATCACGTGTTAGTTGGCGAAGTCTGGTTTTCGTCAGGTCAATCCAACATGGTTTGGATCGCCAATAAGAGCATGTGCAGCAATCTCGCCCGCGAAATCGCCGGCTCGCCGACCGACATTCCAATTCGCGAGATCAATATAAATACGGTGTCCGCGCTCTATCCTCAAAAAAACGCGACATCAGACGGCGGATGGAAGACTCACAAAAACGCTGGCAATTTCTCGGCTCTGTCACTAGCATTCGCCCACCAACTATACCGCGAACTCGATATGCCTATCGGCATTCTGCTGAGCGCCCATAGCAACACGAGAATCGAAGCGTTTACCCAGCGCGAGGCGATTGAGACTCACGCCAAGCTCGCGAAAGACGCCGAGCTGATTCACGATGCGGACCCGCTCATCGAGCAGGGACGTAAGGCGTTTGACAAGTACTACGAAGACTTGCGCTCATGGCAAACAGTGGCAGGCGATGCTGCTAACGCGGGCGCCAGAATTCCAGCCCGTCCCAACTTGCCGGGCATCGCCGGAATGTGGAGAGGCCCATCGCAGTTCTTCAACGGCAAGATCAACCCGGTCATCCCCTATGCGATCCGCGGGGCTATCTGGTGTCAGGGCACGAGCAACTCGGGAGACGGCCGAGTCTACGCGGCGCGAATGGAGGCCCTTGTGAAGGGTTGGAGAGACGCATGGAGCATGCCCGAGATGCCGTTCTATTTCACTCAAATGCAATGCTACGGTTCGCCCGATCCCGACTCAGTCGGATTCGCCGACATCCGCCAGGCCCAACACATGTTCTTCATGAACAACCGAACTAACGTCGGCATGGTCGTCCAGTCCGATCTCAACTCAGCTCGACCGCAAGGCATCCATTACTACAACAAGCTTCACCCGGGCATGAGGATGGCTCGCTGGGCATTGGCAAAGCAGTATGGCAAAGACATCGCTTTCACCGGTCCGATCTATGCCGGCTACGAAGTCAAAGCCAACAAGGTTATCGTCTCGTTCGAGCGTGACAGCCTGTTTGGCGGACTCATTGTTGGCAGCAAAGGGATGGCCAAGGACTACCGGGAAGAGGGCAAGTACGTTGAACCGGCGAAGCCGACTCCGGGCGTCAAACTGAATCATTTTCGTTTGTGCGGCGAAGATAAAAAATGGCGCCCCGCAAACGCAGTCATTGTCGGCGACACGATCGTTGTGACTTCCGCGAGTGTGCGCAAGCCCATCGGCGTCCAATACGCCTACAGCGGAGTCCCAGAAAACTCGAACCTGTATAACCAAGCCGGTCTGCCCGCGACGCCTTTTGCCGCGATCAAGGGAAAACTGATTTTTGAAGAAGACGATTTGGAAAAAGTGGCAGCGCTCAAAGCAAGGTACGCTCAATATACCGACCCGAATTACCCCATCCTGCAAGTTGTCGAGTACTTTCGCGACGGCGCGATTATCCAGCGGAATAGGCCGATTCCGGTCTGGGGGCACGCCAATCGAGGCGTCAAGGTGACCGTCACCTTGGGCGACGTTACCAAGACGACTGTCGCCAATGATCTTCAACAATGGTCGCTTGAGTTCCCGGCCTTGGAGGCTTCCACGAATCCGATCACACTGTCGGTCAATTCGAGTCACGGTCACAGCCGAACCGTGAAAGACATTCTCGTTGGCGATGTTTGGTACATAACCGGCTCGCCGACGCTGAACAGAGAAATGGCGTACGACGCGCGCAACAAAGAAGCGAAGGTCCCCGACGCCATGACGCTCGTTCGCGAATTCAGACGAAAGACGAAGGCCAGCACATTCCCGACGCCGCGGAAACGGAAGTTCGAAACGGGCGGCGGCAAATACCGTTCGTCATGGATGACCGCGAATTTGTGGGAAGGTGACCGAGGCGTGACGATGTTCGCATATCACTTCGCGAAGACGCTGGGCCGCAAAGGGATTCCGCAGGGCTTCATTACCATGTCGTCGGGGCAGGGCGGGCGAGCTCAACAAATGGCGTCGCCCCTTTCCTGGACTTCCTTCGACGGAGTCAGAGACATCGACCAACCGGCTCTTCGCGCGCGGCTAAACGAACTACTGATGCAGTATCCAAGCACGGACATCGCAAAAAAGTCCGTTGCCGATCATCTCAGCGAAGTGAAACATTTTGTCAAAACAATTGTCGATGCGAAAAAGAGAGGCGCGGATCTGTCAAGCGCAGCGCCGCTCGCCGGCCCGCCATTTCCGGAAGCGGGAAAGAACAGCGAGATCAAGTCGGACACGATTCCAACCTACGCGTACAACTGGTGTGTTAGTCCCATGACGCCGATGGCCGTCGCCGGCGTGATCTGGGTCCCGTCCGAAAACAACATTGGATACGAGCCCGAAGTTTACGGCGCCGAAATGGAGATTTTCGCAGGCAGCCTGCCGAATACGTACGGTCAAAAACGAGTGCAGTTTCTCTACGCGCAACCTGCGACTTCACTGGTCGAGGGAATCACGACGCCAACCATTCCTGGCGCAAAGAACGTGGCGTTCGAACAGTGGCCAAAGAGCTTAAAGGAGATCGCGATCGAGATGGCCAGGCTGGCGGATTGATTTCACTCGTCGATTGAGCCCCCTCAACATGAGGCAACTCGACGAACATTGCGATCCAGCCGATCAATGTTCGCCGTTGAAAGTTTGCGAGGCGCAAAGAATTGGCGACAATCCATGTTGCGGCGATTTTGCTTCGGTAAGATAATCTCCGTTGCGGGCAACCAACAATCAGTTCGAGCTCATGTTAGATCTCACGACGAAATCGCATCAACTGTGTGACGGAATCACTCGCCGCGAGTGGCTGCGTATGGGCGCGCTTTCTCCTTTGGCGCTCAGCCTGCCCACTTTGGCGGCGCATCAAGCGGCTGGCGGCACAACTGGCCTGAGCAAGTCGGGCAGCTTCGGCCGCGCCAAACGGTGTGTCATTCTGTGGATGGGCGGAGGTCCCGCTCAGCAAGACACATTCGATTTGAAGCCCGACGCGCCTTCGGATTACCGCAGTGCGTTCCAGCCGATCAAGACCAATGTGCCCGGCATCGACGTCTGCGAGCACTTTCACCACCTCGCCAACCACATGGACAAGATCGCGCTGGTGCGGTCGGTCACTCACAAAGACAACAATCATTCCACCGCCGCGCACTGGATGTCGACCGGGTATTCCCACCGCGTGTCTCAAGAGAACTTTGTCGCCTCGCGTCGCGATCACCCTCATTTAGGTTCGGTATTGAGCAAGTTACGGCCCGGCCGTTCGGCTCTGCCCAAGTACGTCAACTTGCCCGAGCGTTCTCACAACGATAACGGGGCGCTCACGCCCGGTCAGGACGGAGGATTCTTGGGCGCCGCCTTCGACCCGTTTTGGATTGAAGGCCATCCGCACCAAGAGAACTTCCAAGTCCCTAGCTTGAAGCTTGACGAGCGAGTGTCGAAGACTCGCATGCGACAACGGTCCGAATTGCTTCGACAGTTTGATGTTGATCGCCCAAGATTGTCATGGACCCAGGATGTTCGCGGGACAGATCAGTTTCTCGACCAAGCCTTGGACCTGCTCAACTCGGAAAAGGCCCATCGAGCGTTTGATCTGCGGCTCGAGCCGGACCGGATACGCGAGCAGTATGGCGATTGGGCGTTCGGCCAAAGCTTGTTGCTCACTCGCCGGCTAGTGGAAGCCGACGTGCCGTTGGTCACGGTCAGTTGGCCTCGTCACAAAGATCCGCGGATCTTTAAACACTGGGACACCCATAGCAATGGATTCAACGTTTTAAAGAATCAGTTGATTCCATGGGCCGACCGACCCGTGGCGGTGTTTTTGGACGAGCTGAAAGATCGCGGCCTTCTGGACGAGACGCTGGTGGTCTGGATGAGTGAGTTTGGGCGCAGTCCGACTGGCCAACATTCCGGTCACTGGGCGCCGGTCAACACGATTTGGTTCGCCGGTGCGGGAATTGAAGGCGGTCAGGTTTATGGCGCGTCGGACAAAGTTGCCGCTTACCCCGCCGAAAACCGAGTCAGCCCTGCGGATGTCACAGCGACAATCTTCCACCTACTTGGACTGGCGCCGCACACCGAACTCCATGATCCTCTCCAGCGCCCGTTTCCAATCTCCCACGGCAAGGTGCTCCCGATTGTTTAACGACATCGCGTGTTTTGCATTGGTTGGGACTCAGCTAAAATGACGCGAAAAGATACCTTTGCATTTGACTGCTCGAAATGTCCCGAATCCATCTCGAATACCAAGCCCGCATGAATGCGTTGTCAGGTCGAGAACGAGTGACTCGATCACAAGCAATGCTAAAATGGACGCGGGAGATGATTGCGCGACAGATTGTCGCCCAGGAATCGGGGATTTCCGAGGAACGTCTCAAATAGGAAGTTGCTCCCCGACTGTATGGCACCGATCCCGCGACGCGGCGGATGATCGAGAAAAAGCTTGCCGATACTTCCGATTGATGCATTTCGCGCAACCCTCGACAAGGCAGTTCGAGTGTTCCATCAACACAGCATCAGATTCCATCTGACTGGAGGAATTGCATCCGTTTATTATGGTGAGCCGCGCATGGCGCAGGACCTAGAGTTGCCACTGACTTCATGTGCGGATGTCGGGGCATCTGAATTAGTACGGATCAACAAGGGAAGCCACAAGAGCCGCAGAGACTTGCGCCAACTCTTCCGATGTGCTTCTGATGCTGACCGGTTATCGATTGAGCAACTGGCGGAACAGCTCGAGCCCATATCGCTACTTGCTGAAGTGCTTGGCGAATCCGACGAAATCACTTGAAGTGTCTGGTCATCCCTAATTCCAGCTCGTCGTCCTCGCGCCGGAGATCAGTTTAGCGATCTAGAGCCGGAGCCGATCTCTACGGGGCAAGTAGTTTGTCGAGCAGAAACTCGTTGGTGTTGGCGTACTTGGCCGACTTGGAGACGCCCTTGATCAGCAAGTGGCATTCGCTCCCAACACGATCGGCTTTCTCCTTCATCTTGACGCCGTAAACCGGATGGTGAATGCCGTGCCCCGCGTTTTGAGACGGCAATTTCATGTTGTTGCCATACGTCATCAACAAGGGCGGATCGTCTTTGCTCAGATGGTTGTACGGAGAGAACTCGACGTAAAGCTCCCGGTGTTTCTCATAGTTCTTGAGAGCTCCATCGATCGTCTTTTCACCAACAGCTCGGTTAATCATGTTGTGTTTCAGCACATTCGGACCCAACCACCCTTCAATGACTTTGGGATCGATCGACGTCTGCCCTCCGGCCACGGCGGCCGCAGTCACTCGCGTTGACTGACGTGCAATGAGGTCGCTGGACTTGGGATCCGCCATGTCATCGTGACACAGAATCCACATCGACGTGCAGGCGCCGGCGCTGCCTCCGGTGAGAGCAATACGATTCGACTTGATATTCCACTCTTTGGCCTTCGAACGAATAAACTGAATCGCGCGAGCGGCGTCGTGGACGGGAGCGGGCAGCGGCGCAACGCCGGTCAACCGGTATTCGACCGCGGCGTACGAGACGCCTTTTTCAAGAAACGGTCGAACCTGCGCCGCATTGCGTTTCTTAGTTCCGCCAATCCAGCCGCCTCCATGGATATAGACCAGCAATGGTCGCGGTCCTTCGCCCTTGGCGATCCAGATGTCGATCACTTTCGACTTGTGGTCTCCATAGGAAACGTTGGCATGCGTCGGCGGCAACAACTTCGCCTTGTCTTGCCCGCTGACTTGCGAGTTGACCGTCGTTGTGAGACTCAAAAGTAACGCGGTAACCGATAGAAGGGATAATCTCATGTTGTTTCCTGTCGTCGTCTATTGCACGTTTGCGGATCGCGGCAGTTCTTTATTTAAACTCAATCATTCAACTATCAGCTTAGCTAACTCATGGGGCCGCGACGAGTTGTTTGACGATGTTGCCGGCGACATCAGTCAAGCGGAAATCGCGACCTTGGAATCGGTACGTCAGCCGCTCATGGTCGAGCCCGAATAGATGCAAGATTGTCGCGTGCAGATCGTGCACGTGGATAGGATCTTTCGCGACGCCCCAACCAATCTCATCGGTCTCACCGATCGTCTGGCCGCGCTTAACTCCGCCTCCGGCGAGCCACATGCTGAACGAATACGGATGATGATCTCGTCCGGTAACCTTCTTGAAATTGACTCGGTTTTCTCCGAGTGGAGTGCGTCCGAACTCACCGCCCCAGACGACGAGTGTTTCTTCGAGCAGACCGCGACGCTTAAGATCCTTCAATAAGGCGGCGACCGGCTGATCGGAGATCTTTGTGTAGCGTTTCAGGCCGCTATCTAAATTGCTGTGATGATCCCACGTCGAGAGGAAGAGCGTGACAAAGCGGACTCCCCGTTCAATCATTCGTCGAGCGAGTAGGCAGTTCCTCGCGTACGATCCGAGGAAGCCGGATTTGTCTGACGCTTCTTCGCGCGTGACGCCGTATTCGTCGAGCGTGGTTTTTGTTTCGCCGGATAGGTCGAGTAGCTCGGGCGCGGTTCGTTGCATTCGGAAAGCGAGTTCGTAGGCCTTGATGCGACTGGCCACTTCCGGGTTTTCCAGATTGTCGAAACGAATTTGATTGAGGGCGTTGATGGCCTTGAGACTTCGCGCCTGAACATCGTTGGAAATGCCGTCGGGATTGGCGAGGTTCAGGACGGGGCTTCCCTGGTTTCGAAACAGGGTGCCTGAATACTGTGACGGCAAAAAGCCGCTCGACCAGCTCGAGGCACCGCCCGGAAGGCCTCGGCCCAGCGTGGCAAGGACAACGTAACTTGGAAGATCTTGTGACTCGCTGCCAAGTCCATATTGCAACCACGAACCAAGCGAGGGTCGGCCCTGCAAGGCGGAGCCGGAGAGCATCATTAATTGGCCAGGCAGGTGATTAAACTGTTCGCAGTGCATCGAACGTACGAGTGCAATGTCGTCCACGCAGGTGCTCAGGTGAGGCAACAAGTCCGACAGCTCCATGCCGCACTCGCCGTACCGACGAAACGTCCGAGGGCTCCCCCTGAGCCGGGCCGTTTCCTTCTGAATGAACGCGAATTTGATTTCTTTGAGGACCGACTCGGGCATCGGCTGGCCGTCGAGTTCGGCGAGCTTCGGCTTCTGATCGAACAGATCCATCTGACTCGGTCCGCCCTCCATGAAGAGGTAGATGCAGCGTTTTGCCTTCGGCGCGAAATGCGCGAGCGATGGGGGAACATCGGCGGCCAGCGCGCCGTCTTGCTCTAGCAAGGACGACAACGCCAACGTGCCGAGACCGCCGGCGCTGGTTGCGAAGAAACGACGCCGATCGACGGCGTCGAGATCAAGTTTCTGTCGGTGTTGGTCGCTAGGACTCATAAAATCAGTTTCGCGTCACAAACTCGTCCAGATTCATTACCATCCTCGCTACCGCGATTAGTGCTGCAACTTTCGGCTCGTCGCTACGTTTCGTTGGCTGCTCATTCTCCAGCAGACGAAGTACGTCTCGATATGCCGCAGCGAGCACGGCCCGTTCCTGCGTCGTCGGCTTCCTCCCCAAACAGTTCAGAAAGATGTCGTCGAGGGCCGCTGGAAGATGATCCGTGTGTTGTATGTAGATTCGTCGGCCAAGCGTTTGAGCGCACTCGTAAAACACGGGATCATTCAAAAGCGTCAGAGCTTGCAGCGGCGTGTTTGTTCGCTCTCGGCGGCTACACGAGACGGTTGAGTCCGGAGCGTCAAATGTCATCAGCATTGGATAGGGCACCGTCCGCTTGAAGAAGATGTACATGCCTCGGCGATACCGCTCCTTGCCTTGAGTGACCGGCCACTTCACGCTGCGTCCGACTTCAGTCACGAAAGCCGGCAGTGGCGGGCGTATGCCGCGGCGCCCGATCGTCCGTTCGAGCAACCCGCTGGCCGTCAGATGTAAGTCGCGAACAGTTTCGGCACCGACTCGATAGCTGTTCTGGCGCCACAGCAGCTGATTGCCGACTCGCGACTGAGTCGACACGGCATTGGCGGCCGACGACATCCGGTAGGTCGAAGAGTTGACAATCAATCGGATCATCGCCTTGCGACTCCAACCTGTCTCTCGGTACTTCGTCGCCAGCCAGTCGAGCAGACGAGGATGAGTGGGCCTGGCGCCTTGAGTGCCGAAGTCGTTCGGTGTTGACACCAGTCCTTGGCCGAACAAGTGCTGCCAGATTCGATTGACAGCTACACGCGCAGCCAACGGATTGTCTCGATGAAAGAGCCAGCTCGCCAGGTCGAGTCGATCAGGCTCGTCGCCCCGAGCGTCAAGCGGCGGCAGGACAGCCGGCGTCGAGGGATTTACTTTCGCTCCGCGCCGCGCGTAGATGCCGCGGACGTGGACAAAAGTTTCGCGGCGATCCTTTGTGCGTTCCGCAAAGGCGCGGGCCTTGGTTGCCGGAGCCGACGGCCTCTTCTTCCACTCTGCATCGGCTGCGGCCTTCAATTCGTCCCAGCCGGGTTCTTCAGTACGGTAAGATTCAGCGACTTTCTTCCAGTCAAGTTGCTTGGCGGCGCCTGAAAGCAAAGCGGAAACGGTCGCCTTTTGTTCAGCGTTCAAGTCGTCTTTTTCAAAACTCGGCAACTTGTCCGCCAGTTCCGTCCAACCGATTTGCCAGTCGGCCATGCGTTGTTCATGCTCGGCGATTTCCCATGGCTTCGTCGCAGGCACGCCGACCTCGTTGGCGTTGTTAAAGAACGCGTAGAGCTGATAGAACTCGGTCTGGCTGATCGGATCGTTCTTATGTTCGTGACATTCTGCGCAGCCGAGGGTCAGTCCGAGCCAAACCATACCGGTCGTGTTGACTCGGTCGACGATTTCTTTCGTTCGATACAACTCCAAGTCGACGCCGGCCTCGGTATTCCGCAACGTGTTTCGGTGGAAGCCGGTCGCGATCTTCTGTTCAAGCGTGGGGTTCTCCAACAAGTCGCCGGCGAGCTGCTCGATCGTGAATTGATCGAACGGCAGGTCGCGGTTGATCGCGTCAATAACCCACTCGCGATAGACCCAAGCATGAGGCCGGAGGGCGTCTCCCAAGTAGCCTTCGCTGTCGGCATAGCGTGCGAGGTCCAGCCAGTAACGTCCCCAACGTTCGCCGTAATGCGGAGATTTCAGCAATGAGTCGACGAGCTGTTCATAGGCCTGCGGCGACGAATCGGCGACAAACGCCTCGACGGCCATTGGTGTTGGAGGGAGTCCTGTAATGTCCAAGTACAGTCTTCGACTGAGCATCCGACGATCCGCAGGCGGGGCCGCTTTCAATCCCGCCTCAAGATGCCTGTGCACCACAAACGTATCGATGGGATTACGGATTGGAAACGCATCTGATTCGGAATCGACCGTTGGAATCGGTGGCTGGCCGATCGGCTTCAGCGACCACAACAGCGGCGGCTTGAGCGCAAAATCTTTGGGCCACGCCGCGCCTTCCGCGATCCAGCGGCGAATCGTGTTGATCTCGTTCGCAGCGAGCGGCGTTTCGCCTTTCGGCATCTCCGCTTCGCCATCGGAGGGCAGCAGCACGTCGACCAGGTAACTCGACTCGGGGTCTCCCGCAGTGAGGATTTTTCCGCTCTCTCCGCCTTGGTTAGCCATCTCAGCCGACTGAAGCGACAACCCGCCCCGTCGGTCCCGATCGTTGTGGCAACTCAAACACCGCTGCTGGAGGATCGGCGCCACATCGCGCTCGAAGTCGACAGGCTCCGCGCAATTCGCGACGCTGGTTGAGGCGAAGATGCAACCCAACACAAGTTTGCAGACAGTTGTCCTCGAAACGATCATTCCACTTCTCAATCACTCGGCTGAAGCGCCAACAACACGTGCAGTATAACCCAACTCAACACGCCGCTCGCCGATCGCGCCTAACGAGGCCCCGATAAAGAAACCTCCACTGCAGCTGTGACTCTGAGTCACCGAACGAGTTGTCTTCCATCTTGCACGTCGCACTCGTCACGTTGCACTCGCGATCGGCTCGGCAACCGGGGCGGGTGTCGTCCGGAGTCAGTCTCTCCGTTAGGCGCTCAGCAGGTCGCTCAAGTCAGCCGTGCTGTCGGCGAAAGCGGGGCGTTCGACATTTAGGCAATTCAGCATGGTGAGCAGCAGGTTGGACATCGGCACTTCAGGACCGTATTTGAGAAAGCGGCCGTGTTGTAAGCCAAGCTGTTTTCCGCCAGCCAGAATGAGCGGGTAGTTGTTGTTATTGTGAGTTTGACTGTTGCTGCTTCCGTAAAGCACGAGCGAGTTATCGAGCACAGAGCCGTCTTGCTCGTCGGCGCTGGCTAACCGCTGAATAAAATAGCCGAGCTGCTCCGCCATGAATCGGTCCCATTTCCCCAGGTTCTCGGCACCTTCCGCTTTGTTCCAACCGTGGGCCAATCCATGTAGGTTGCCCTTAAACCCTTCCAGCTGAGGAAACTTGCCGGCCTTTGATGAGGCATCGGCCATGTTGGTCACTTGATACGTGGCGACTCGAGTTGAATCGGTGCGAAACGCCAGGTAGATCAAGTCGTACATCGTGCGTATGAAATTCTTGGGTGCCTTGTCGTCCGAGTCCAAGTGCAAGATTTCGCGATCTTCGTCGCTCAACTCGGGTCGAGGAATCTCCAGCCAGCGCTGCGACTGATTCACGCGTTGTTCGATTTGCCTGACCGAGGCGAGAAACTCGTCCAGTTTTTCCTGATCTTGCTTGCCTAGCCGCCGCCGTAGCGAACGCGAATCCTCGAGCACGCGATCCAACATCCCGGACGCGCTTTTTAGCCGACGCTTGTCGGCCAGCGTATCTGGATCGCCTGCGCCAAAGAAGCGATCAAAGATTTGTTGAGGCTGATTCAAGGCGGGGATGGGACGACCGTTGTCGTTGTAACTAAGCGTGCTCGACCGAGTCGGCTCGCCAACGCCGCCGTCGGTGGAGATGACCAACGAGGGAAATCGAGTCTTGTCTCCGATCTGACCGGCAACCACTTGGTCGAGCGAAACGGTGTTGCGTAGATACTTGCTGTTCAACAAGGCGCCAGTGAGAAATGTGTCGCCCGTATCATGGGCGCCCATCTTGCGGCCGTTGGGATGAGACAGACCGCCCAAGACAGTCAGCTGTTCCCGCAACGACTCGAGCGGTTTGAGGCTCTCGTTATACGTGTAGTCGCGACCCTCGCCATTCGGGAACCAGCGCCACTTCGCTTGCTCGCTATCTTCCTTTGGCAGGCTAACTCCAAATCCGAAGTACATAGCGCAGATGCGCCGAGCCTTGCTGTCCGCGGGCGTCTTGTTGTCGGCGCCCATGCATTCCAAGTAGGGGAGTCCCAGCGAGACGCCGGTTCCCAACAGAAATGTCCGTCGATCGAGACGCCAGGATTTTGCGGGCATGGCCAGTTCTTTTTTGATTAATGACGCCAAAATTGCAACAGATCAGCTTACCAAATTCCGCCGCGAAAACCGAAAAAAAAACGAGCAACTGCGTTCCACTGCGGCAAGGGAAGAAGAGACGTTGACCGTTACGGTTATTTGGTTTGAAACAACGAACTCGCCACGATTCGCTGGACGAGACCTCGCATACGGTATCCATCTTTGCTGAACGCTTTGCTCAGATCGTCAATTTCAACTTGATCGCTCAACTCCAATCGGCGGCCCAGCGCATAAGTCGTAAGACGAGTTACTAAAGCTCGCGCGAATTGGCCTCGGCGTTTTTCCGACAAGTAGTCTTTCAGTTGTTGGGCGCTGTGCAATTCGGTGCCATCAGGCAACACGTCGCGCGCAACCACCGGGAGAGTCTCAAATTTCTTGCCCTGTTTACGCCGCACTTCGTCGCGCCACAAACCGAGGGCGTCATAGTTTTCCAAAGCGATGCCCCATGGGTCGATGTTCTTGTGGCAACTTCCACATGCTTCGGTCTGCCGATGGATCTCCAGCTGTTCGCGAATCGAAAGCTTTTGAAATTTCTTATCGGCTTCCTTCAAAGAGGGAACATCGGGCGGCGGAGGCGCGGGCGGATCGTTGAGCAACCGGTCGCGAATCCAAACCGCACGACGCACCGCATGCGAATCCGCTCCCGTGGAATTGGCAAGCAAGATCCCGGCCTGACTTAAAAGCCCACCGCGATGTTGATCCTCAGTGACGGCGACACGCCGAAACTCTCTGCCATAAACATCAGCGATGCCGTAATGACGCGCCAGGCTCTCATTGAGCATCGTGAAATCGGAATTCAGGAAGTTGAGCGCATTGCGGTTGTTCTTGACGAGTTCGCCAAAGAACTGCTGCGTCTCGGCTCGCATATCCAACTTCAGCGAATCATCGAATTTCGGATAGTAGTCGCGATCGACGGCGACTTGCTCGATCACGTTTAGATTCAGCCACTGGTTGCTGAATTGCTTGAAGAAGGTCTCGGAGCGAGTGTCCTTCAGCATCCGCTCGACTTGCGCAGAAAGTACTGCGGGCTTCTGCAACTCTTCGGACTCGGCAAGTCTCAGTAGTTCGTCGTCCGGCGTCGTTGCCCATAGGAAGTAGGAGAGACGCGAGGCGAGCTCCCATGCATTGATACTGCGTTTCGCTTCGCCAGCGGGTTCGACCAGATAGAGAAAGTCAGGACTGATTAAGACCATCGCCAGCGTTTCCCGTATCGCTTCTTCGAAGCTTGGGAACTCGGGACGAATGGACTCGTAGAATTCCACCATCCGCTTGACCTCGGCAGCGGTCGATGGTCGACGAAAAGCGCGCAGCATGAATCGTTGGACGACCTCGGAAACGTAGGCGCTTTCGTCGCTTTCGCGAAGAGGCGAGTCGAATAGCAAATTGCGGTGAGAAGCGGGCGGCCACTTGTCGAAGACCGGCCCGTGAAACTCAACTTTCTGAATGAGAATCTTCGGCAGATCAGGTTCATCGGGAAATGACATTCCCTTCTGTTTGTCCTTCTTGCCTTTTTGCCTGGGCGAACCGTCGTCGTAAATGTTGCGAATGCGGACAACAAGCCCAGGGTATTTGCCTTGCCCTCGAACAGGCAAAGGATGGTTTTCGATGCGACCGCGGAATTCGAGTGTTTGCTCGTCGGCGCTGGTGATCTCGACGACGCCCGCTTCGTGGAAGAGAATCTTGGTATCAGGGCGATATCCAACGGCTACCTCCATCAACGGGAAACCGACGTTGGGCTTCAACTCGGCTTTCAAGGTCACCTTAACGAGAAACTCGCCAGTCTCCGGATAGTCCTTGACCATCTTGCCGAGGAATTCTTGATATCGTCCCAAGCTATTGCTGCGCTCTGCTCCGCCTAGCCAGTTCTTCACGTTGCTCTGACTGAACTCGTGATTAGAAACCTTTGGCGGCGGGCCTTCGACGATCACGCGCTGCAGCGCTCGGCGGGCGGTCTGCAGATAGTATTCAAGCTGGATAGCCGACATCTGCAGCGAAAGGCCATTGTTGCGAAATCCGTCCGAAGAAGCTGGGTCAGGCGGCAAGTCGCGCGAATAGTCCATGTCCAAGCCCAATAGATCGCGCATCGTGTTCTGATATTCCAGGCGGTTGAGCCGTCGCAGCACCGCGCGTCCTGAGCTTGAACGCTGGGCGTCGATCGCAGCTTGAATCGCGCCGGAAACCCACGTCGTAAGCACCTTGCGTTGGGCGGTGGAAAGTTGAGCTTCGTCTTTCGGCGGCATCTCGCCCGCGTTCAAGACGTTGAGCACTTCGCGCCAATACTCGCCTGCGGCCCGATCATTGACCAAATCGATTGAAAGAGTATCTAGCCGCAATCGCGATTCCTGTTTTTTGCGTCCATGGCAACGAACACAGTACTTTTTCAGAATCGGCAGAACTTCGCGCTTGAATGCCGACTTGCTGTTCTTACTCGGCGGAGCCGCTAGACCAGGGCGCGCGTTCATGGCGTCGCCGATCGCGAGCCCCAGCATCAACAGGATTGCGATTCGAGCTCTAAGATTCATCACAGGCGGCCAAGTCGATGTGAGGGCGGGCGAACGTTCAGTAGTTCGCGGCGGGCAGTGCCATTCTCGCTAATGTCGTCAACTCGTTCAAGAACGAAGTTGCTTGCCTTTCGTTAATTGATGTTTCGCCATTCGTCGTGTACGAAATCGTTGGCGACTCAATACAATACAACTGTCGCAATCGCAGATGGATGCTTTGATCGTCGAAGCCGATCGTCCTTGATGTGTAGGTCATGTCGATACTGCCCGCGACGGGTGAGACTTTTTTCGGACAGACAAATGCCTCGATACTGATTCAACAGCAACGGTCACAAGATCGAGATCGATCTTCACGACGATGGACTCGAAATCCAGCACGATAGTCAAGCCGTCACCGAAATCACCGATCCAAGTTATTTGAATGAGGGAGGCTTCCGGGGCGTCGAGGCCGGTGAAGATTGCGTTTACGATTGGAGGTCGAGGCGAAGTCGTTGTTCTCGTCAACTTTGACCCACACGGTTCGACGCAATGGCGAGATCGTTCTTGAAATAGAGGTGGAGACGCCGTAGCGGCGAAGAGCTGCGTCACCGTTTACGGATCTCGGATCCCTTGAAGTGGATTTGGATTCGATAGATCGACTTCATGGGTCCCTGAATCTCGCCAGTCTCGAGATCGACGCGCTCGGCGACTCGCTGGACCCGTTTATCAACCGTGGCGTGGAATCCTCTTTCGGAAAAGATGTCGATCAGCATGAACAGCGCCAAGGGATCTTCGAACAGCGCGTTTTCCGTGTTGACAATTGAAATTCCGGACAGCGCGTGACGTTGGATGATCGGCATGAATTTCCGATTGATAATGTCGACCGTGCGGGCGAACAATTCCGTGTGCTCCAGCTCGTAACTATCGAGGCGGCGAACTAGTTCCTGTCGAGCGTGACGAACGATTTCTTCGGCCAGCGGCAACGGACGCAGCCGATCAACCGTTCGTGGCTCTAACTCCAACGAGCTTTGGTACTGCAGCTCGTTGAGGATATTGTTCTCAACTTCGTCGATTGAGCCTTCCGCGTTGATGTAGTGGTAGTGATAGATTTCTTTTAGCGAGGTCAGGGCGTCCCACGTCTGTTCCTTGAAGACGAGGTATCTTCGTCGCGCCGTCTCTTCGCTCAAGTCGGTAACACGTTCTTCGGATAACTGGCCCAGCCCCGTCTCTTCCACTTCCTTATTCTTCGCGGCAATCTCACGCCCGCGTCTTAATTGCCGTTTGATGCTCGTCCGTTCGCTAATAAACAGGACCATGGCGTGAATGGTGGGTCGTCGGAAGCTGGTCGCGAGAGGCGTGTTTTCGAATTCATCGTGAAGTTGGTTGATCTTGTCGACGAACATCTTGAGGCACTCGACTTGCACCCTTGTTCGCGGGAAACCATCGAGGACCGCTCCATCACGAAAGTCATCGTCAAGCAACTTGCGCAAAAGAATGCCGACCACTTCCTTGTCGCCGACCATTCGTCCCTGATCTTTGATCTTCTGCGCTTCCGGCGTGACCAATAGTTCGCTCACCACAATCGGTCGGCAGGTCAGGCCGCGCGCGTTCATGAGGAATTCAGTTTGAGTACCCTTGCCCGCTCCAGGCGCTCCTCCGAGCAGGATGATTTCCTTGGGGAATCTCAGGTTCTCGTGACCAACTTCCTCGTCGAGCTTTTCCCAAACGGCGTCAAGAATCAGTTGGGCGTCTTTAATCTCTAGATCCAACGATCTCGGCGGTCGGGGGTTGGTATTGGACATCATGTCGTTTCGCAGTTTTGGGATGGTGTCATGAGGTGGGCCTCCGCGTCGAACACCGTAGCACAGTACTAATTGTAGAACAGATGGGACGCCCAGCGGTATATGATTGCAAGAAACGCACAAGGCCCGCCAGAATGTCCTGACGGGCCTTGTTCAAATCGCGACAGATTGTGGAATACGTCTAAAATTCGGTCGCGAGGACTCCTAGCGTGGATCTGGGGCATCGCCGAGCTAGAAACGCTCGCCGTGGACGCGTGCCGCAACGGCATGGAAACCTGGGTGGCTCGCGACTAAATCGAAGCATGGGAAAAAGCCGACCTCGAAGCGCTCAGCCTCGCCGCAGCCAAGGCGCTCGTCGAGTGACTGCAAATAGCGGTCGAGGAAATCCACACGGTTTGCGCGCCAGGGGTGAAGCGTCAGGTCCGATTACGTATTAAGTCGCGCGTCGCAGTAAGGACATTGCTTGCCCGTCTTGCCCAACTCGTCCAAGCGAATCTCGCAGGATGGACAGTTCAAGGCGATTGGAAGTAATTTCCTGACACCAATCGCCATCGCGCCAAACACAAAGCTGGCGACAAGCGAGCCCCCGCAGATCAGCCACCCGGATGAGGAAGCCGAGTGGTACGCGCGAACATTCATGCCCATTTTCTTGGTGCGTTTTGCGAGTCGACAGCTCTATAATCGACGCATGAACAAATCAACCGTGCTCGCGTTTCTGAAGAAGAACAAAGACGAAAAGGGAATTGAGAAATGGAAGAAACGGGACGAAGGCACCCTTAGAAGCTACGGCATCGGCCTGACAATACTCCGCAAATACGCAAAGTCGATTGGACGAAATGCAAAGCTCGCCAAGTCACTGTGGAATTCGAACATTCACGAGATGAAGATCATTTCGATCCTCATCGATGATCCGAAGACAATGACCATAGATCAGGCGGAATCGCAGGTCGAAGAGATCGAAGGCGGGTACCTCGCGCACGTCTTCTCCTCCTGCGACGCGCCGCTCGCAAAAGCGCCGTTCGTCGTAGAGCTCGCTGACTCTTGGATCGACAGCGATGACGCAGTCCGCCGCCGTTGTGGATACGGACTGCTCTACGAAATCTCAAAGAGCAAAAAGAAAAGCGCGCCGGACGAGACTTATTACCTGGCGCATATAGCGGACATTGACAAGAAACGCGATGGAGCCTCGATTCCAAGCTTGATGTCAATGTCAGGCGCGCTGATGGGCATTGGAATGCGGTCGAAGAAACTCAACAAGGCAGCATTAAAAGTCGCCAGGGCGATTGGGCCGATCACGCATAGCGAATCATGTGATCCGTTCGATGTGGCCAAGAACCTTACGAGCGATTACGCGAAGAAAAAACTTGGGTTGTGAGACGCCTTCAAGTGCGGCGAGATCGTCACTTTCGCTCAATCACGACGCGACGACTCTTACGTTGTGACGTGTTGTCGGTGCTAGTGGCCTGAAATCCCCGCACGCCCGGGCTGCCACTGATCTTGGTTGAATGCCGCCCCCTAGTCTCACACTAGTCTCACACTTTCTTCGTGCCTTTTTGTACTTCTTCGTGGCAAAAAGTCGAGCCACAAAAAACACAAGAAACCGCGAAAAGAAGGCGGCTCTTTCCTAGGCCTGCGATCCAATGTTGGGCCTGTCCCTTGTGGGCCGGCAACATGCCGACGAGTTGCCGACCAATCTGATTCACCGAACGTGGCTTGCTAGTGGCCTGTTGCTCAAACTCATACGCGGCTCAGCTATTTGTGACTCGGCACCCATCTCAGATGGGCGAAAAAATGGCGTCGAGATCGTTCGCGAATTCTCCGACACTGCTACGTCAACATCGCGTCGAGGGAACCGACACCTTTCACAAATCGGAAAAAATAGCGACCATGTCCGTTTCGACCCGGCGTGACGCGTTTTGCCGCGGCTGATGCGAAACCGATCCGTTGTCGTTACGACCTACTACCGAAATTGAGACTTATGGAAACGATTGACTTTGCACACCTCGAAATTACCTCAAAACCGTCCGACGTTGACGAGAATAATTTTGTTAGCCTCTGGAATGTGGCAGAATCGACAGTGAGCGGTAACGCAATACGAACATGATCTCTTGCGAGCAAATTCGTGGGGTTTCTTTGTAAGCACCGGTGCGGTTTCTTGTTAGTCAGCCCATCGGATGCGAAATACTTGGACGATTGGTTCGAGCGAGACAATTCCTTGCTATGTGACTGGAAACCCGATAGCGACAAAATCGATGTGCTAGCGCAACACGTATACGCCCCGTTTGATCTCCTCCGAAAATTCTTGCACGAGAACAAGTTTCAGGGCGACAAGAACTACAGCCCTCGACCCGCCGACCGAGTCGAGTGGTTTACGAACGACTGGAATGTCGGCTAGAGAGTTGCCGAAGATTCCTCGGCCGGTTCGACCATGAGCGTCATGGCTCATGAGTTTGCATGGTTGCGGCGCGCGCCGGATCGCCGAGGCAAGCGCTGCGATTGGTCTAGACAATGCCCGTAACAATGACTGAGCGACAAACGATGAATCCAATCAAGCTCATCATATTGATCTTCTCTGGTGTCCTCGTACTTTCCAACTGCGCGTTCGCCCAACCGCTCGCAATCCTCAACCTGCCGAATTCCGGAACGGACCCCAATGCGATTGATTTCGAAAACCTGCCGCGACTGAAGGGCAGGCACGCCGTCATCAATCAAGTCGCATACTCGCCCGACTACAAGTCTGGCGAGAAGCTGGAAATGAACCGGATGCGGCTCAACCTGCACAACTACCTGACTCACTACGATGGCAGGTTCTGGTGCATCTGGAGCGATGGTCCCCAGGTCGAGGATTGGCCAACACAGGAAGTGAAGTATGCAACGAGCGAAGACGGTCTTCATTGGAGCAAGGCCAAATCGGTCACCGGCACACCGGAAGAACCCTACGCCTTTATTGCGCGCGGGCTGTGGGTTCGCGACGGAAAACTGCTCACACTGGCAGCCCATTATCGCGACAAGGGTGCATTCGGCGCCAACAAGGAACTCGCACTCTGGGCGTATGCCTGGGACCCGCAGGCGAAGAAATGGAAGTTTGCATCAAAAGTCTATGACAACGCGATCAACAACTTCGCGCCGCAGAAGCTCTCGGACGGCAACTGGATACTGACTCGGCGCGACGCCCGTTTCAACGTCACGATTCTTATCGGAGGCAAAGCCCGGCTCGACAACTGGCGGGAGCATCGTGTGGTCGATCTGAATGAAGTGAAAGGCTTCCGACCGGACGAACCGATCTTCTGGCCGATGCCGGACAACAGCCTGAACGCGCTCTTTCGAGACAACGGCGGATCGCGGCGACTGTTCCACTCGACGTCACGCGATCTCGGCAGAACATGGACGGCACCTGTCCTAACAAACTTTCCAAACTCGACGAGCAAGATTTACTCCGCGGTCACAAGTCGTGGTTACCGCATCATGGTCTCCAACGCGAATCCGAAATGGGGCCGGCGCGAACTACACCTGTCCGTCAGCAAAGACGGAAAGCACTTTACCCGCATGGCTCGAATCGATGTTCCGGCACCGCCTGCTCCGACAGGCTTTGAGACGATTTGGAAAAAGTTTTCCTATGGAATCGCCAGCCTGCAATACCCACATGTCATTGAACACGACGGCCATCTCTGGATCGCGTTATCACGCTGTAAGCTGCAGATCGAGGTGTTTCGAGTTTCTCTGGATACCGTAGATGAACTGCTGAAATGAGCTGTTCGCGAGATTCTGTTTCTTGGGTTGCGTTTGGAACTCTCAGAGCGGCGTGAATGACACGACGTGCGGACAAGACATCGTCCCTCCTACCGTTGCGCCGAACGGGTCCTCAAGAATACGATCATATCTCGCAACTCTCGGTCAGTCATGGTGTAGACCAAACCGGTCGGCATGAAGGATGTGTCGAGATCCTTGATGCGCTCGATTTCGGAACGGTCGAAGACTCGCTTGCGTCCCTCTGCGTCGCGAATAGCTTCCTTGGTGTAAGCTTGAAGCCGTAGCCCGGTAAACGTTCGGCCGTCTTTCAACTGGAGCATTGTCGGGCGGTATTCAGGCGCCATCTTCAGGCTGGGCTGAAGGATCGATTCCAAGAGCGATTTCAGATCGGAGTTCTTACTGACTGAACTCAAATCGGGACCGACGGTGTTACCGCGTCCTGTATGCCGATGACAGTTGGAGCAGAGTCCCGCGTTGGAATGATGGAACAATCGGCGACCCGTTTCGATGTCCGCAGTTCCATCGATCTTTTTCAATCGGGCCGCCCAGCCCGAGATATCAGTTAACGCCGGTCGATTCGACTTTAGCCCTTCGGGATCAATGGCTGCCTGAACAAGATCGCCGGAGTCTGGGAACGCTAAGGCGATTTTTCTCAGACCTTCAAGTTGCTCCAGGTTCAGTTGAGTTCCGCGGAGTGACCGCAGCGCCTCTTCCCGAATTGGTCGTCGACCGCTCTTGGCGAGTTCCAGCAGTAACCCCGCCTGCTCTTGCGCGAGTGTCGTGAGCCCCGCGATTGCTTCGACACGGACCTGAACATTCGCCTTCTTGTCCGTCGCTACCGAGACGAGCAACTTCTCGCCCAGCTGAGCGTTTCCCGCGAGTGTACGCATCGCTTCTAGCGATAAGTCGACGTCCTCAACGTCGAGCAAGTCACGCAACAGTTTCAATGATAGCCCTTTGGGGAAACTGGTTCGCGGCGCATTCTTTTCATCCGTCGCCTTTTTATTACGTGCGGGTAGTAGGCGTAAAGCATAAGCGCGCAATCTCGGAGAACTCGACGGATCCTGAATTCTTTGGAGTAGCAATTCTTCGTTTCGGATTCCAATGTCGGGTTTACCGTTCAACGTGTTTAATGTGGCAACCGCCGCTTCAAACAGTTTGTAGGGCAAATCCGATTGGCTGAGCATGTCCTCAACGGTGGGCAGATATTGTTTGAAATCGAGATCGGAAATCAAACGAAGAGCCTCAAAACGAATATTCTCATTCGGGACGCTCAGGAAATACTTGATCCACAGATGGATATCGACAGACTTTTGGTTGTCCAAAACCGCCATTCGTAATGCGAGCAACATTTGCAACTGTATGTTCGCGCGACTTTCTTGAGCTTCGGACACCTTCCAGTCAGGCGCAAGTCTTGACAGCGCAAACAGTGATGCCTGAGCGAGGTATGGATCTTCGGATTGCGAAAACTCGAACAGTTCATCCGGGTGATGTTCGTGCTTCCCAGAACGAATTCTTTGTGTCGCTAACAATTCTCCGTTTGCGGGAACGAGATCCAGCGGGCCTGTCCATGTTGCTTTCGAAAGGTCGATCTCAAGTTTCCAGACACGACCATAACCGTGCACGTTGTAACGACCGTCAACCCAATCGGTGACATACCAGGATCGAACCTTCTCGCGTTTCTCAGCTCGGTTAGCAGCAATGCAGGCAGGTCGAAAATAACGGCTTCCCTTAACGAGCTCAATCGGTTTCGCTTCATACCCTGCCGCATTCGGAATCAGCTCGTAAAAGCGGATGTGATGTTCGCCCCAGGAAGGGGACAATAGACCTCTTCCGAACGGCACGACGCCACACGGCGCTTCGCCCACTGGATGAACCATCGGAAGCGTGGCGGAGAGTTCCCCGTTCCAACAGACGAACGGGTGATGGGCCTCAGATCCGTACTTCCGTTGAAAACCATAATCGCCGCCGGGAACGATTTGGAGCAGACGACAAGGCGGTCGCTCGCCCGGATCATTATCAACGGCGAAGACCTCACCGTTTCTTCGAACACAGATCCCAAACGGATTCCATAAGCCGCGAGCTATTCTCGACAAACCAGAGCCATCCGACTTCATTCGAAAAACCGCACCTTCGCTGCTTCCGTTGAGTTGTTTCGTGTCGGCACCGGTGAGTGTCCACGGGTTAGAAAAATTCTCGCCGAGGCAGAAGATGACGTCACCGTTTTTGTCCCAGGTCAAACCGGCGAGGCCATTGTGAGGATAGACCGCATCGGTCTTCAGAACGGCGAGGTCTTCAATCAGGTCAGCCTTGCCATCGTTGGTGCTATCCTTGATTCGCAGAATGCGGCTACGCTCAGCCAGATAGACCCACCCATCATCACCCAACTCCAGATCCATCGTGTGATGTGTCGCGTTATAAAAGACAGACCGATTCCCTTTTTGATCAAAGACCAAAATCTCATCAAACTTTGGGCCTTTGTAGTCATCCGTTGGGAAGTGGGTATGGCTTGAGACGACCCAGATGCGCCCCTCTTCGTCCACATCGATTCCCGTGGGAGTCACCACATCAGGATGTTCTGCGACAAGCGTCAATTTGACGCCTGGTTGCAACGCTTTGACTTCCGGAGCACGCTCGTCGCCCGAGGCACACGGCATGGCGCCCAGAGTCAGTAAAACGGAAAACAAACTGCCGCGGAGTATGTTTCGTGTCATCGAAGGCGTGGTCCTGTCTATGTTGACGATGGTCACTCATTGAGTTGGAACGAGTACAAGTCGGCATCCATGCGCCGTAGAGTCGATGACCAACAAGATGGCCAAGTTGCGAATCTGTGCGGATTCCCACGACAGTTTTCGCTCGTTGCATTCCGTGGAACATACCAGTTGGTTGGTGGTCAGTGCAAAGTGCAAAACGCAAGACCCCAACGAGCAAGCCGTTTGTTGATTTAGTCGTAAGTCCACCACAAACCGTCTCTCCCCCGACGCGCCCGACGCGTGATGGTCTGGGAGAGACCGAATCGGGCAAGTGCACTCGGAGTCGTCACCGAAGTACAGCGGCGGTGTAGACACGAACGCTGGGCGGCGTCCTGGGGTAGTTGCAAGTCTTTCTCACCGAACGAGCAAGCTCGTTGGGGCCGGCGCGCATGGTCGGACGAGGTTAGCGGTTAATCTTATTCACCGAACCAGCAAGGCTCTTTGGGGTCTGCGGTCTGGCACTTTGCACACACTACTTTGCCTTTGTTCTTCGCGTAATACAGCCGGCAAGCAGTTGAACTCCATGCCTCCATCGCAATTAGAACGTCGCGGCACCGGGGCGGGCACGCTAAAATCAATGGCCAGCCCTACAACGAGAACATCGAGTTCGCGAATTGCGAGTTCACCGATGACCACGACTTCGCCTTCTTCCGTTATACGAAGAACCTGCGATTCCACCACAACTTCGTGGATAATTTCAATGACGACGGATTAGAGTGCGGCGCGAAACTCCGCTGGCATACGATTTACATTCACCACAACCGCATCGCCGCGTTTGGACTCGGAGCGAGAGCGCTGCGCAATACCGAGCGCGATGTATTCAACAACTTGTTCTTCAATCCGAAGGTATTCTAGAGGCCGTCGTTCACGGCAAGGAGTTGTCACCCGCAATCAGTGTTAAGACACGTCTCGCGGTGCGGTTGACTCATTGGGCGATCGCTTATCAGCAGCATCGGAAAGTGAGATGATCAACCTGACGACGTTGGTGTTTTTCGCGGGAGCGGCCCAATTGTGTCTCGTTGCCGCAAGTTTGATAATTCCTCGAGTCTTGCGTTGGAGTGAAGACGTCGCGCAGCTTCGACCGTTGACGCGGCAGGTGTTCTGGACTTACGCAGCCTACATTTGGAGCACGAATCTTTTCTTCGGCGTCGTTTCCGTCACGATGCCAGCGAACTTGGTTGCCGGTGGTCCGGTGTCGACGGCTCTGTCCGTATTCATCGCACTTTATTGGGGAGCACGCTTAGGCATTCAATTCGCCTATTTCGATCGAAGTGATGCGCCCAAGGGATTCATCTTCGCCGTTGCTGAGTGGCTATTGGTGGGACTCTTCATCGTGTTGACCGCAGTCTATGGTTACGCTGCGTGGATGAATATCGGAGGAGGACTTCAGTGAGCGCGTACATACCCAGTGATGTGCGTGGAGCGATAATCGCGTTGGCGTCATTGCCGATCGTGTTGCTCGTTGGGCACTTCGTGACGCGCGTTCCGTCAGTGATCCTGGCGCGAAGCATTGCCTGGTTGATGGTGATCGTGGGCGTTGGCGGAATGGAACTGTGTACTGTCTCGCAGCCTGCTGGCTTTCGCATGTTAACGATCGTCGGCATCCTGCTCTACACCCTGAAGATCGTCGTCACCACGGAAGTTCGTCTGGCCGGCAAAGCTCACCTAGGTTTCTGGCAATGGATCGGCTTTGCCGGTTTATGGGTCGGAATGCGACCAGCGTTGTTTGCCGATTTGCCGCGTGCTCCACGCCCCAACGCCGCGTCCTACTTTTGGCGAGGCGCAACAAATCTGGCGCTCGGCCTGACGCTCGTGATGGCGGCGCGTGCCGCATGGCTCGCGACGGCCGATTGGAATCTTTCGTGGCGATTGTTTTTGTCCACGGTGATTCTCTTGCCGGGTCTCAGTCTGACTCTGCACTTCGGCGCTTTTAATCTACTGACGAGTTGCTGGCGTTGGCTGGGCGTGGAATGCGACTCGGTATTTCGCGCACCGCTACGGTCGAAGAGCCTGGCGGAGTTCTGGGGAAAACGGTGGAATATCGCATTTTCGGAGATGACCACCCTGGCCGTCTTTCGACCACTGCGCGGTGTGTGCGGGAATGCACTCGCTACGGTCATGGCCTTCCTGTTCTCTGGCCTTCTTCATGAACTGGCCATCAGCTTTCCCGTGCGCGCCGGCTTCGGCTGGCCCCTTCTTTACTTTGCTCTGCACGGCATCGGAATGTTGATCGAGAGCCGTTGGATCGCGTTAGCCGAGTTGATTAATACGCGGCCGTTGATAGGTCGATTATGGACGGTTTCCTGGATCGTGATTCCACTGCCGATCCTCTTTCATCAACCGTTTCTACGAGGGTGCATCTGGCCGCTGATTGGGATCGAGTTGTAAATCGTTCGAGCCTTCTACTCACGTCCCTGCCCCGGGTCGCGCGAATTGAGCCCGAGATGTGCTGCTGTCGGCTGGAACGTAGACTCGTTCAGTCGGCGTGCATAGAGTGCCGGACTTCCAATCGCTGACGCGTTCTCTTTGCGCAGCAACGATGCCGCTCACATCGATAATCTCGACGGCCTCACGTTTGCCGAACGCTTCGAGGGTAGAGACGCTCAGTGCGGTTAATCCAGCACCGTTTTCAATTTCGCGATCGTCTCCGGTGAATCGAGTTCCGACTTGCCAAAGCCCATGATTGAGGTGGCTACAGTTTACTGGGCGCTGCTGGGACTCAGCATAGTTCGACGGCGTCCAAAGAAGAGCTCGATTCGGTAATCAAGCGGTTCGCGTTGACTTGCTGGAGCTGCGGCGCGACTCGGCTTGACGCTGAAGACCAGCGGATTCTATGTCGCGACTGCGAGCCAGACTAAACAGCCAATTCTGGAGAACCACGAGCGTAATTGCATACGGTCTCCAACGAAACGCTACCAAAGAAAGTGTCCCGGCCATGTCTACTCAACGCCTTCCGCGTCCTTCTTCCGACTCATCCTGTCGGAAGCACGCTGCATTCGTGCTTCGCCGTCGGCCCTGATTACGGCGCCGCCGGCCGCGACGCCAACGCCCGCGCCCTTTGCCACTGGATGAGGTGCGCCTGTCGCCACAGCACTACCGCCTACTTCCATCGTTGTGCCAACACCTACTTCAGCAGCACCAACGTTGTAATCAATCTCAGGGTTACCGGTATCGCAACCCAGAAAGCAAAGGCATGCGGCAAGCGTAACGAAGCGAAGAAATACCACGTTCAGGCTCCTTGAAGGGGAAACACCTTGACCGCCCAGATTATGAGTCAGCAGCCAATAGTTGCAATCCCCTTCTGGTCCACCCAACATTCTCCCACGGCAAATATTTCCCCGAAAATGACTCATGTAGACCGGCTCGCAGGCTTCTACGTTTTTTCGCAAATTTACCTACTTCCAAAAGGAACCAACGATGAAACCGAACGACAACGAACAAGAGTTCACGCCAGAAGAAATCGAAGAGGCAAACGACTACATCGAACCGCATGAGATTGTAAAGGACATGCTTCATCCGCCAAGATACAGTGATTTGGACCCGATTGGTTCGGTCATCTTACAAGAACAGAGGCTACAAAAGTTCGACATATCGGCGGCGGTCGCTTATAAGAAGCAAGCCGCCAAGGTGCGCTAACACCCAAGCGGCTCTAACCACAACGCATCCTTGATTCAGAAGGACACGCCATGGCTAACGCCAATTCTAATCGCAATGGCTCTATCGTTGCAGCAGTCGCGTACTACCGAATGTCTTCCGACAAACAGGAAGCGTCCATTCCTGAACAGCGTAAAGCGGTCCAGAAGTTCGCGAAGCAAAACGGATACCACATCGTCAAGGAATACGCTGACGAAGGAATATCTGGCGACGCCACCGATAAACGGCTCGCGTTCCAACAGATGATTGCGAACGCGTCCAACGGCAAGTGGCAAGCGATTCTCGTTTGGGACCAAGACCGATTCGGGCGGTTCGATTCAGTCGAGGCGGGTTTCTGGATTCACCCGCTACGTGCTGCTGGCGTGAAGTTGGTCACGTTGTCGGATGGTATCGTCGATTGGTCCGACTTCACCGGACGACTTCTGTACAACATTGTGAATGCCATTCACAGATTTCGCTTGTAGCCCCAGCTCTCGTTTTCGCGGGCCATGCGCAGAACCAGATCTACGATTTCCTGATCCGCGCTGGCCGCCCGACCTCTTGTCTCGGTTGCGAGGAGGTGTTGAGTTCGACAAATTCCTGATGCCAGCGAAGGATCGTATCGGCTTGAGCTACGGTTGCAAGCTTCCTTAGCTGCTGTCGACCGAGCGACTTTCCTTTGACCGCTAAGCGGTGCCGCTGATCATCGCTACGCAAAACTCGCTTGCCGCCGATCTTCTCGCGAAGTATCTGATTCTCTAGCTGAAGGTACTCGATTACCTTCTCTTGCTCCCTGCGCACGAACTCGCTGAATGCAGCGAGAACGATCTTCCAAGGTTGAAACGGAAACGGCATCCACTCAACGTCTGCGATCGGCAAAGGGATGTCAACTCGCTAGCCTACCGCGAATTGCATCTAGCGATTTCTTAGCTGCAGAACACCTATTATCAGCAAAGTTGACCGTTGGACGAGTTCTTGGATACTACGCGGTTGGAAACTGCCGACCCTACCTCGTACATGAGTTCTCGCCCAGGCGAGGAGGTCCGTCCTGCTCACGTTGTGCACCTACTCAGTCAACTCTTCACGGTCCGTCAGATCTTCTCTGCCGGAGTTGATCGCCGCCGCGTCGCCGGGAGTCCCGCCTGGGAACGACTTTCAGAGGTCGCTGTCCGACGCCGATCGCCTGTTCGATGACGACTTCGTCACCGGCTTTCCCGAGGATGGTGCGCAGATCAGAGAATGTCGAACACCATTCGGTTTCGTGTGCGAGTTCGTCGGCCCGCACACCGTTGGTGTCGTCGAACCGCATGGCGCGGACCTGAAAACGATCGTTCGCAACAAGTCCTGCGAGCTCCACACCGTAGCCCTCTCGCGCAGCGTGTTCGATGACCACTCTGCCCTCCTGGACCAGGACCGTCTCCATGCCTTCCTGGACTTCATAACCCAGCGAATCCAGTGCTTCCAGCAGTGCTTTCCGACGGTGTTTGAGTCCCTGCGCGGCGATGTGCTGTTCGTGATCCTGCCTGGCCTGTTCAATCGCATCCTCCAGAGCCTGTCCCGTTTCGTTTTTGAGTGCGGCCTGCAGTGTTTCAATCACCGCAGAGGTACCGGATTGCGACTGAAGACCGGCGAGAACGGATTCCCCTGCCTCGATCAGTCGTTCCCGCGCGGCGGTGGTGCGGGCAAACTCGGCCATTTCGATCGTCAGACTGTCGATCAACAGTTTTCGGTGATGGGGATCCCCTTCTCTGGCCAGTTCGGTGGCACGATCCTGGAAAGGCCGGATCGCCTTCCCGCCGAAACGCAAGGACATTTCTGACAACATCCGGTCCAGTCGCTCGCCCGAGTCATGATCTGGCGGCGCAGTTTCTTCAATCCAGTCGTGGATGGACCGGCGTTCCTGGCCAGCGCCAAGTCGAGCAGCAAGTTCACTCTGCGCTTCAGAAACGGTTTTCTCTTCGACCTGCGCGAGCGCATCAAAGGCTGCACTTACGGCTCTGTTAATCGTTGCCCGATCCGTCTCAGCGCCGTTTTGAGCGTGTTTCAGGACGGACAGGACCTCGTCAGAAACTTTTCCCGGCTGCTTTGCGGCTGCTGCCAGCACGGTGGATGCCGCACTGACGCGACGTCGGGTCGACCGCTGTTCCTGCCGGACCTGTTCCACTCTCGCATTCACCCGGCGGTCGAAGTCCTGTTCCAGCCATCGGATTTCACGATCCATCCGGCTCTGAAACTCCTGGGGCTGTGATGCGGCGATCATCGCTTCAAACTGCTGGAGAACTCGCTGAATGAATTCCTCATCGGTTCCTTCGTCCAGTTCTGCCCGCCGCAGGCGCTTCTTCCAGGCAGCCCCGAGTGATCTGTAACGTTCCAGTTGCGAACGACAATTGGCCAGCAGTTCCTCCATACTTACAAAACGGGCACACTTCGGACCACTCATCTCTCGTTTTCCTTTGCACAAGCCTGGTCAATCGCTTTCCGCAGCAGCGTCTGCTCTCGTTCACGATCCGTGTACCAGTTCACGGACGAAACACGATGAATCCGGGGGATCCCCATCTGCAGGACGGACGGTCGCCAGATCTCACGATACCGTGGCTTGATCAGCAAGGGATGGCCTGGCGCATCGCATTCAATTCCCAGGAAGAACTGTCCGGTATCCGGATGTTCCAGTGCATAATCGACGGAAAACACGCTCCCGTCTCGCTGGGACACCGGTGTGTATCCCATCTCTCGCAGAAATGTCTCGACGATTCTGCCAAAGCCGTCCGGCTGCACCGCACGCGCTGCCTGACTAGTCCCGGTCTGGCTGATCTGCCGCAGCAGTCTCTTTGCCGATTCGAGTTCGCCACCGGAAATCCTGCGGGCGTAATCCAGGTAGGCCTGAAGATGATCTCTGGCGGTATTCGGTGAGTGTTGTCCAATCAGGAAGTCAGAGATTTCCCTGATCGGCATCGAGTTGAAGAACACATTTTTCTGTCTGGCCCGCGTGACGGCGACGTTCAGCCGGCGTTTACCTCGGCTCTTCGCGTTTTCCCCGAGCACGCCAAATCCGCGGCGAAACGAGCCCTGTTCATTGCGTCCGAACGTGGTACTGAAAAGGATGACGTCGCGCTCCACACCCTGACAGTTTTCGACGCTCATCACAAAGAACGCCATATCTTCACCGTGTTCGACACGCGCGGATTCCCGTGCCAGGGCCTTGCGGAACTCGACATCACACTCCGCCCGCTCTTCGACGACGCTGTTGATCAGATCTGACTGCACAGTGTTGAACGTGATCACACCCACACTCGGTCGATACTCCGCGGCCCGCCAGATTTCCGCCAGTCGCTCGACGATTGCTTTCGCTTCCGACTCGTTCTGCCGATTTCTGTAACAGCCGTCCACCTGCACGACCTCAATCGGCCGGCGCGTTCTGACCAGCGACTCCGGGTGTCTCACAGGGATATGCAGGTCATTCAGATAGAAAGCCGCATTGGAAAATTCGATCAGTTCCCGAAACCGGCTCCTGTAGTGGATCTGCAGTTTGTGTCTGGGCAGTGCCAGCTTGGCGAGCTTCAGCAGACTGTCACACTGAGTGATGTCGCGACGGTTTTCTCTCCGCTCCAGGGCTTCCAGTTCGCTGTCGGATGCTCCTGCCTCCCGCATCTCAGATTCCAGGTCGTCGTCTTCGGATTCCTGCTGTTTCTGGAAGAATCCAGAGGGAGGCATCTGTTTCTCGTCGCCTGCAACGACGACCCGTTTTGCACGGGCTAGGACATGCAGCGCGAATTCGATGGGCAGCTGGCTGGATTCGTCAAACACGACGACGTCGAACATGCCGCGTTTCAGAGGCAGAAGCTGCGCCGCGACGCTCGGATTCATCATCCACACGGGAAACAGTTTCAGCAGCCCGCGTTCGGTTCCCTGATCCATGAATTCACGCAGTCGTCTGGCGCGCCTGCCCGTGTACCGGGTGATGTCCGCCCACTGCGCGGCGGTGCCGATTTCGTTTCTGACAACGGACCGGCCCAACAGCCGCCGATTGCACTCTTTCATGTCCCGGTCCAGGTTCGACAGCGTGTCAACTCGGGCGGCCGTGTCATTTTCCCGGGAGACCAGCACCGGAGATGCTTCCTCGGCCATCTGTCGCCATGCCAGTCGGGCTTCCCGGGCTACGATCGCGCGAACGGCATCATCCACCGCATTCCGGTCCAGTCGCTCGATGTGAGTCCGGACGGACTCCAGTTGCTGCAGCACTTCGGCTGTCTGCGGTGTAGCGTCTTCCAGCCGTCGTCGAAACAGCAGGAATTCTTCAGCGTGCTCCGCATCGGAGGCAAACGATGCCAGAGGTTCCCGGATGTTCTCACGCTGATGAATCGACCGGGCCACCTCGTCCATGGTGGCCTCGTCCCACCATGTCTCCATGGAAGCCAGTCTGGTCAAAACATGCTGCGTCTGTTTTTGCACCTGTATGGAATGGTTTAGTGCATCCCTGTACTGTCTGACGGGTGCGATCCCACCCTCATGCAGCCTATGCATGAGGAACTCGCGGCCAGGACAGCCTGCCGTTACGACTGAAAAACGTTCGATAGCCTGGAGTTGTGCGGTGAGCGTCTGCGTCAGCGCCACCAGGCTCTGTACGTTGAGTCTGTTGACTTCGACATGATGGTTTGCGGCCTGGCTGATCGAGGCCAGTTGCCTGCGGCAGTCGCGAATCTCCAACTCCAATTCACACGCGTCCCGCAGTTCGCTGATCAGTGGAGGCGCGAATTGGTCGGTGTGGCGAGTGATGAACCGCTTCAGGCGAGAGCGGGTCAGATACCACTGGGGATTGATAAAGCGGAGAATGGATGGATTCAACGCGATGAGAGCCTGATCCCGGAGGTAGACCAGCAGGGCCTTCTTCTCACGGGCAAGGTAATTAGAAAACCGGTCGCTGACGCGGTCCCCTTCGCATTGACAGAGTGTCTGTAGCACTTCGTCCAGGTCACGCAGGCACTGGCGGCCTCTACAGTCCGGACTGGATGTGAACCAGTTCACGCACCCCTGCAGACTAGCCGCAGCCTCCGCGTCCGGGTAGGCGTCCAGGATTTCGGAGGAAATCTGTTCTGCTGCCGGCAGATCGTCGATGTCGAAACAGACCTCACTCGACAGGATCAGATTGGCTCGCTCATCCTCAAGGCTCCTCAGGCGATCGAGGTCCGACCGATACCTCCCGCACACAGTGGTATCCCAGCTGACTTGTTTGAGCGCGTGGTTTCGGCTGCCTGCGGGACGGGCTTTCAACCAGTCGGAGGCGAGCGATCCGGTTTGCTCTTCCAGTTCGGCCAGTTGGAGAAGGTCCCGTTTCGCCAGGATCGGTCTGATGCCGGGTACGTCGATGAGACCGGGGCCGGCGGCATCTTCGATCACCACTAGCTCGGCGATGACATCCCGATAAGTTCTGCCGGTGCTGCCGATCTGGGAATACAGCGCAGTGTGGCAGGCATTCAGTTCGTCCTCTTGCATCTTTATTCTGGCGGCCGTTTCCGATCTCTCGACCAGAAGGCGGTCGTACCTGCTGTCTCTTTCCGCCACCGTTTCCAGAAGCGACCGAACTGTTTCCAGGACGTTGCGCCTGTCCCGGTTGACGTCCGTCACCATCATGACGCGATCGCCTAGTCGTTCGGTTTCGATCCGCTTCTGGACAACATCAAGAGCGGCCTGCTTGGCACAGCAGATCAGAATACTTTCTCCGCGCCCCAGACAGTCGGAGACGATATTGACCAGTGACTGAGACTTCCCGGTTCCAGGCGGTCCGGACAGAACGATCCCGGGCGGTTGTCGAGCTGCCACGACGGCTGCTTCCTGGCTGGGATCGCTCGCAGAGACGAAGTAGTTCTCGTCCTCACTGGTAGTTCCCATCTCCCCGGCTTCCGTTCCTGTCCGCAGCCGCAACAGCGTTTCCAGAGCCGTTCCTGTGGGCGGAATCTGGCTCAGATGCCGCAGATTCTCGATGACTTCCTGGCCCATAAAGCGAACGAGGAAGAACACCGCAGATGAGTAGATCCGGACTTCACCTGCCTGGGGTTCCACTGTGTCCGGAGGGAGACGCGCGAGCGTGTCTCCCATGGGGTTTCCAAAACGGCCCAGTTCGGCCATCGCCGATTCAACGGTCACCGAAGTGGCCAGCAGTTCGTCTGCTGCCTCACTCCATCGCGCGGTCTCTTCGGGGCCCAGATACCCTTCCAGCGCCGGATTGAGCCGGACTTCATCCCGGTCCACATCGAATGAGACCCGGAACCGCGCACCACCGACTTCGGCAGTGAGTTTCACCGGCCACAACAGAATCGGAGCAATTCTTGGTCGCGTTATTCGGGATCTGGTCCTGAAGACCGCAAACGGGAACCCCATGTACAGCCCGTCGATCCCGGTGTCGCGCTTGAAGAGACTGGCGCGGTTCACAAGCCTGCGAATCCTGCTGGCAAAGCTAGGCTCTTCCACAACGCGTCGGGTTGCGATGTCAACGGCGGTACCCGAACGGTCCACAACCCGGTTGACAATCGAATGAGGCAGATCACTGTCGGGATCCAGTTCCACCGCATCGATCAGGGATGAGGAAGTTCCAATTCTCATGCGTGAGAGGGGGCCACGTCTGATCTGCAGTTCAACCCTTGCCGCATAGTGTTGCAGAATCTGTGAGACATAGAGCTGGTCCTCCGGCTGCTTCCACTCCTCTTCCGGAACAGCCAGGATGACCAACGCGCGATCTACGCTTGTCCGTCGTTCCAAACGGAACTGGTCGGCCCAGGCATTGATTTCTTCAATCTCGCAGCGGGCAAAGTCCGCGACCCGCTCCGCTACGGCCTGAAACAGTTCCCGACGGCTCTTCTCCTTCAGCAGCGTTGAAAACACGTCGACGGAACCAGCTGACAGCCCGACTTTCTCTGCTTCTGCTAGTGCGCTTTCCAGCACATCCGTGAGGGATCGGAACAGCCCGATGTCAGCCGACAACAGAATGATCAGGTCCTCTTCTGTCCTTTGTCTCCGGTCGATGATCGAAGCCAAGCCAGGGTGATCGCTATCAGGAAAGTGTGCTCTCCGTTCTTCCCACAGAGCCAGCAAGCGGCTTCTGGATGTCGACAGCAGGTTAATGCGGAACATTTCCTGATCGAGATCGATCTGATGGGACCTTGCCCGCGACACGGACGAATCGGCGCGATCGCGCAGAGATCCGATCCAGGGCTCCATCTCAAAATCGTCAAGCAGACGGGAAGCATCCTCCATCACCAGCCGGTAGCCTGCATCGGGATCCGCCAGCAGCCATCCCGGGTTGACAATCTCGCCTGTGTGAACCAGAGGCATGTCCGGATTGAGGATCTTCAGTGCAATTCCCAGCTTCAGATCCTCATCGATGTCGCGGCGGACAACCGTTCGCAGCTGCGCCAGGGCCCGGCTGTCGAGCCCCGCCTCTGCAGCCCAGGTGATCAGTTCGCCGCTGAGCAGATGGGCCTTGGCGTCTTCCCAGTACTCCAGCCCCGCCGCCTGCAGTGCGTACTGCGTGACATGGCCAATTGTCCGGTCACCCAGCTCAATCGTTACTCCTGCCGGGAGTTGTTCATGGAACTCGGACACCGGAGCAGAAACGTCCTCCCCGTTCAACCACGCCTGAACTTCTGTGTAGCCGAAGCGGTCTTCGCGATTTCGGACCAGTAGCCCAGCCAGCAGCGGCCCGAATCTGTGGGGCATCTCTGGCGGGATGCGAACCCCCGCTGTCAGCGCCTGAATCAGGAACGCCTTCTCATTGATTCCCTCGAAGGTGCCCGGGGAGAGTTTCCGCAGCAGAATCATGCCCAGCGACCACCAGTCACTGGCGGCGGTGACCCCGCCAGCAACGGCCTCCGGAGCCATGTAGAGGCTGGTCTCCAGCGGAGACACCACGTCCAGATCGAATTCCGAGAGGCAGGCTGAGCCAAACCCCTGCATCACGAGATCGAGGGGATCCTCCGTGCGGATGGTGATTGAATCGGGAGTCAGGTCTCTGTGTCGTAGTCCCACTGAATGAAGGTCGTGCAGCGCCCGGGCAATCTCGTCGACAATCCGCTCAACAGTAGCCTGATCGTCCGGCCGCACCGGGAATTCGCCCAGCGTGCTGCCGGCAATAAACTCGCTAATCTCGTAGGCCTGATCTGCCTGGCGACCGGTTTCAAACACTTTGGCGACATGGTCGACATCCACGTTCTTCAGCACACCGTACACATCCGGATCGGGTTCGGTTCCATCACGAAAGAATGTAACCACCGCAACACGGTCGTTGTCTGCGTTGCGGACTACAACGCGCCGCTGCGCACCTGCAACATGCGGCGCATCGCGAACGACGATCCAGTCCGTCAGAATTCGTTCTTCAACGACCGGGTCCCCGCCCGCCGTATCCGCCTGGCCGGGTGGCCCGACCGACTGCCCGCACTTCGGGCACAGGATGTCGTACTCATCCACAACGTGGCCGTCAGGGCACAGCGTCTGGGTCACCGGTGCTCCCGATCCTTCCTGTTCCGGTACCTGGTCCACTTCCGGTGTCTCGTCCAGGCGGGTGGCTCGAACAAGAACCATGTCCCATCCGCAGGCCACATCATCCACTTCATTCAGACACAACACTTCATTCAGGGGCCTGGGACTGCGGCATCGAGGGCACACCTTGACTCGTGTCATGCGGGCCTCCTGTCTACGGAGGTTGAGACCATATGCCCCGCCTGCTTGAGCAGCTCTTGCAGTGCTGAAAAATCTCCCGGGGACGGTATTCCGGCAAAATAAACATCTCCATGGCGGCTCATCATCATGTCGAGACGATTGGACGGACCTTGCGTTTCGAGTTCGCCAAACATTCTGCGCCCCAGTGCGGTCAGGAGATGGAGCTGTTGATTGTCCGATCCTCGTAGGGCTTTTGTCTGACCGGATTCCGACTGATATGGCCCTGCCAGCAGCGCATCGATCAATCCCTGCATGCTAGAGACCCACTGGCCGATGTCTTCCAAACGGTAACCTGTAAAGACCAGAATATCGATTGGTGTTCTCTGTCTGATGCTGGACAACAGCCATCGCAGGCCTTCCGGCTGCTCGAAGGGTTCGCCACCGGTTATCGTGATTCCGTCCGCCTGATCGAGCCACGGGCCCATTGTCTCCAGCAGATCTGACACCGCCGTTACGGGATCGCGGACTGCCCAGGTGTCGACCGAAATGCACCCGGGGCACTGAAGAGAGCATCCCTGAAACCAGATGCCGATACGCCGGCCTGGCCCGAGTGCCGTCACCGGAAAGTGGACTCGTGACAGTGCGATTTTCGTGTCTGGCGCACCATTCATTCCGCGCTCTCCAGCGTTATGGACGTGACATCCGCCAGATCAATTGCGGTAACGCGCACGGATGCACCGGCTGAATAGCCGCTGTCGAATACAGCACGCGACAGCGGGTTAACGAAGTGGGCTTCCAGCTGATTGCGGATTCCACGTCCTCCGTTCGACAGATCCAGCAGGCAGACCTGTCTGAGAGCCGCTCGGACATCTTCTGCAACCTCGATACCGATACCGTCATCTGCCATTCCGCCCAGGAGACTTTCGAACATCGATTCGAAGATCTGCCCCCCCACTTTTTCGCGGATGAAATCAAAGACGATGATATTCTCGCCGAAACGGTTCAGGATCTCGGGACGTCCCAGAGTGAATTTGAAGTGCCTGTCGATCTCGGACCGGACATTTTTTTCAACTGTTGCGTAGTCGTCTTCGAGCGTGACGTTTTCAATCCGCTCCCCATCGCGGCCCGTTTTCGTGATCCCCAGGTTGGAAGTGAAAATAATGAGGGCTTCAGAGAAATACACACGATCGCCACGACCACTTGTCAGCACGCCGTCATCCAGGATCTGCAGGAACAGGTTCAGCAGTTTTGGATGTGCTTTTTCAATTTCATCAAACAGAACGACAGCATGTGGCTTCTCACGGATGGCGTTGGTCAGCTGTCCTCCCTGGTCGTAGCCGACGTAACCTGGCGGGGCACCGACCAGACGCTGGTCAGAATGTTCTGTTCCGAATTCCGACATGTCGAACCGGATGTAGGAATTCTCGTCACCAAACAGAAGTTCTGTCACTGTTTTGGCCAGCTCTGTTTTACCGACCCCTGTTGGCCCGGCGAACATCGCAAACCCCCTGGGGCGACGGCCGCGTTTGGCGCGACCGACGCCGGTCATTGCCCGTTTGACAACATCGAGAATATGAGTGACAGCGCCATCCTGTCCTTTCACCCGTCGCCGGATGAACTCCTCTGCGTTGGAAATCTTCCGGCGATCAATCTTCTTCCAGGGATCGTCGACAACACCAACCTTGAAGTGTCGGACGGCATCGCGGATTCGGTCGTGGCCGACGCTCTCATTGAGCCCCAGCTGAACGATGGACTGCATGTCACGCAGCAGCATCCCTTCCGTACCGTCTACAAAATGATCGACAACCTCGATGTCGCACTCACCACCGAGAGCCCGCAGCAGGTTCGGGGCGATCGCTCTCCGCGCCTGAGCGTCAGGTCTTGCCACGGGGATGTGGCGCAGACACGCATTATTGACCACCATCCAGTCGGGTACGTCGCCTTCCCTGTCGACGATCCAGATGACAGTGTTGAAGAATGGCCCTTCACGATCCGGGTAAAGATTGCGCTGTGCCGCATAACTGCCCACCAGTGCTCTTGTGAATAGATCGTTCTCTGCTCGGTCCAGTCTGTCAGGCTGCAACATAGTGCGGCCCGCGAAATTGACGATGAGCGCGACAGGCAACGGCTCCCGCAGGTCATAAAACCTCGCCAATGCCGCTGCCAGCGCTGCGGTACCCATTCTTGCGCAGCCGTTTTCGATGGCCCCTCCGAGTTTCTGAACGACAGCGGTGACGTCATCGGAATCCGATTGAAATCCATTCGCCGGGTCGTAGACCAGGACTGCCCCATAGCCGTTGCGGTTCAGCACCTCCATCAACGTTTCCGTCATGATCAACGGCATCGTGACACCATCAAGATCGACAACCTGATAATCGGTCACATTGCCACTGAGCAGAAAACTTGGCTTCAGTGGCAGAAACCTTTCCAGGTCGCGCATCCAGCGGGGTCTGAAATTCGCTTTGCTCATACCGCGTCTCCACCATCTTCTGCAGAACGGACCGGAACGAAACTCCTGCCTGTCTGTCTGATTCTGGCTGGGAGTTTTGGGTTGCCCGGGGCTCAACCGGACTTCGGATCCGACATTGTCGCATTTACCGCTGCGCATGCAATTGTCCCGTGTATCTCGTGTGGTCAAAAAACTCAGCCGAGCTGTCTCTCCAGCGTTTTGCGCGGTGCAATTCGATTGAGTGACTGGCGAAGTCGGTCGAGTTCGGGCACCGAAGACTCGTCGCAACCGTTACGACCAGTCGTGAGGCGAAACCAACCTAGCCGATCATTTCCGTTCGGTTTGACCGTAACTTCGCTTCCATTCAGCGTTGAGGGAGATATCTCCTCTCTTCGGTGGCGCGATCATGGCATTTGTTCTTCAGCCCTGGCAACTCTGTCTCATCATTCTCGCGAGTTGGATCAACCGCGAACAACAGAATGTCATCGAGCATCTGATGACCGAGAATCGAGTCCTCAAAGAAAAACTCGGTAAGGGACGAATCCTGCTCAACGATGAACAGCGCCGTCGATTGGCGGTCAAGGGCAAGATACTCGGGCGCAGGCTGCTTCGAGAGTTCGGAACGTTGTTCACGCCGGACACGATCCTTCGTTGGCATCGCCAACTCGTGGCAAACAAATGGGACTACAACGATCGCAGGAAGATCAGGGTGGGGCGACCGAGAGTGCGCAAAGTTATCGTTGACTTGGTTCTGAAATTCGCCCAAGAGAACTCAACCTGGGGCTACGATCGTATCCAAGGCGCCAGGCGCTGCACTTTTAGAATGCCATTCACATTTGGGCGAAAGGCTCCAGATGCTCGCAACAACCTACTTGCCACGCCTGTGTATTACAAAGGCCGAGTCTACCTCGCTTCAGGACAACAGCCTAACCATGGTGAAGGACCTGGCGGACTATGCTGCATCGATCCCACAAAAACCGGTGACGTCAGTTCAGAATTGGCAGTTGACGCCGGTGGCAAGTCGCTTCCAAAACCACAAGATCTACATATGGAACGCACCGCTTCGGCGAGCAAAGAAGCGAACATCGAAGTGAGGGGTTTCGTTTAGAATCTGTCGTGTGCGGGACTGCTCCCGCTGAGCCATAAGAATACCCAGAGAGTTTTCCAGCCCGATGAACAAACCTGATTCGGACAAGATTTTTTCAGGCTCCATTCCAGAGTTCTACGAGTCTTACCTGGTTCCACTGATCTTCGAACCGTATGCGCAAGACATGGCGAGCCGAGTGGCCGACTCGCCAGCTGAGCAAGTGCTCGAGATTGCGGCGGGAACCGGCGTCGTGACTCGCGCGATGGCAGACGCGTTGAAGCCCAACGTCCGCATCATCGCTACCGATCTAAATCAATCGATGCTGGACCATGGCAAGTCGATCCGCGCGGACGACAAGGTAACTTGGCAGCAAGCTGACGCTTCGAACCTGCCCTTTGCGGACGCCAGCTTCGACACGGTGGTTTGTCAGTTCGCCGTGATGTTTTTTCCCGATCGAGCCAAGGCATATTCCGAGGCGCTGCGAGTGCTCAAGCCAGGCGGTCGATTTCTCTTTAACGTGTGGGACCATATCAAAGAAAACGAGTTTGCGGATACGGTCACCGAGTCACTTTGCCACTTGTTTCCAACAGACCCGCCACGCTTCCTGGCGCGGATTCCGCACGGATACTTCAACATTGATGAAATTGCTGCAGATCTATTCGAAGGTGGCTTTAGTGCAGATCCTGACGTTGAGACTATTGCTGAACGAAGCAAAGCATCAAGCCCGTCAATTCCGGCCATAGCGTATTGCCAAGGAACGCCGCTTCGCAATGAAATCGAGAGCCGAGAAGGTTCGAATCTAAAGGAGGCGACCACAGTCGCAACAGCAGCAATTTCGAAACGATTTGGTGCTGGCAAGGTGGAGTGCAAAATTCAAGGGCAGGTCGTCTCAATTCGGTCATAACTGCCTGAGAAGCGCGGGCAGCCATTACGACTAGATGACGTTCCTTCTAGGCCGGGCGCGTACCGATGTGGTTGACCGCAAGACTCAGTCAGAAACTCGTGCGACAGTTCGGGCTGACACCGAAGTCCAGACGCGGGCTGGCTGCGAGGGAGGCGGCCACCACGAGCCGTGGAGAGACGTGCACGCAGGCCATGTTTTTGCCATGGGTGTCATTGATGACAGAGAGGACTCTTTATCAGCTGGCATCCCAGATCTTCAGTGTTCGGTCAAAGCTTCCGCTGACAATTCGCTTTCCATCCGGACTGAAGGCGACACACAGGACCTTGCCCGTGTGTCCTGTGAGCGTCTGCAGCACCTTGCCTGTCTCGGCATCCCAGATTCTCACGGTCGTGTCGCTGCTACCACTGACAATTCGCTTCCCGTCGGCGCTGAAGGCGACGCTCATAACCGATTTGGAGTGCCCTTTGAACGTCTGCAGCACCTTGCCTGTCGCGGCATCCCAGGTCTTACATGTACCGTCACTGCTGCCACTGACCAGTCGCTTCTCATCCGGGCTGTAGGCAACGCTCAGGACGAAGTCCGTGTGTCCTTTGAACGTCTGCAGTGTCTCACCGGTTTCCGCATCCCAGATTTTCAATGTCCTGTAGCTACAACCGACGATTCGCTTCCCATCGGAATTGAAGGCGACACTACGGACAGTGCTGGGTTCTGTCCCTGCAAGTGTCGTGATTGCCGTGCCGGTGCCGGAATCCCAGATCTGTAATTTTCCACCCCAGCTTTTCAGCTTCATGTAACTGCTGCCGCTGACAATTCGCTTTCCATCCAGCCTGAAAGCGACGCTCTTGACATGATGCATGTATCCTTTGATCTGGCCCACCGTCTGCGTCTGCAGCGTATCGGCATCCCAGATTTTCAGTGTCTGGTCGTAACTGCTGCTGACAATTCGTGTCCCATCGGGATGGAAGGCGACGCTGGTGATCGTTTTCGAGTGTCCATCGAACGTCTGCAATACCTTGCCGGTGCTGGCATCCCAGATCTTACATGTGTCGTCCCCGCTACCGCTGACAATTCGCCGTCCATCCGGACTGAAGTCCAGGCTGGAGACATAATGAGTGTGGCCTGTGAGCGTATGCAGTACCCGGCATGACTGTGTCTGACCCTTCGCACACTCGGCAACCGGCAACAGGAATAAACAAGCCAGTACAGTTCTCATGTGCATCTCTGACCTCCCCGCGAATGGAACCAGTTATTGGCGGGCGATTTGAATCTATCAGATCACTGGAGGAGATACTCATTCTTTCAGCACCAGCGATACAATCGGTGACGCCACCGTTGCTTCCAGACACGGGCCATGTTCCTTCCAGTGGCATCTCATCGTCATCGACTGAGGAGCCAGTGGTCGTCGCAAGAATCGCTTGCCCTTCGCAACACGACTTTGACCTGGCTGATCGTGGTCCACCAGCGTCTGATTGGACCTCATTTGACGCTGAACGCCCGACAAAACAAAGGAATCACTGTAAGCCCAGAGAAAAAGGCCGCTTACAAGCTTCCTTGCAAGCGTGCTTGAGTGGATGCGGCGGGGCTTGGCAGGCGATCTTCTGGGTCATCAAAAACATCGAAAAAACAGGGGTTTGCGTGATTGTTGGTCTCTTGGCTGAGCCTGAAAATCAACATTCCGACCGGCCAAGTCAACATTCGAGCGTGGTCAGAATCAACGAGGATGTTACCTGTCAAAACAACACCCGCTTGTCACTCTTGACCGGCTAGAGCCGTCTCAGAACCGAGGTAACGAAACACGGTTCGTTCACTCACTCCAAGGGCCGTGGCGATCTCAGGAGCCGTCAGGCCCTTCTCACGAAGCTGGATGGCCCGCTGTGGCTTCTTCTTCGTGGTGCCCGGCTTGCTCCCCTTGTAGACACGTCGCTTCTTAGCGACCTCAATACCGGCGGCCTGACGTTCCTTGCGGTATTCCCATTCGATCTCAGCCAAGCCCATCAGCAAGGCCGCAACCAAACGTCCAACCGCTCCATTGAATTCAAGTTGTTGGGTCACAACAACAATCTTTAACCCTCGCTCTGCCCAGTCTGAGAGAATTCTCACGCCATCAACAAGCCGATCCAGCTTCCACAACACGACGGTCTTCACCTTGCCAGAGAAGATGTCAGATTGCGTTAAGAGTTGCCGAGGTGAACGCCGCGGAAAGGACCGCGTTACTCTGGTCGCGATTCAAAGGCAGCCTGCAGCGGCAAGTTACGGGTTCGGTTGCGCATGCGGTCGAAACGCGGGTAGGTTCCTTCAAAGACGCCCCGCAATGTTTTTACGCTGGGGTCGTCCAACTCGTATGTCAGTACGATTTCCAGCTTGCCCTCGTAACTGAACTCGTCCTTACCTTCATCGATCAGACGGATTCTCCCACTAAGCAGCGCATACCGGTGCTTGTCGTCTGCACCGACCGGGGCCAGTGACAGTTTTCCTTCGACTGATTTGATCTTGTAGGCGGTTTTGGTTCGTGGATTCGTCCGTTCCATCACTCCCCCGGGATAGACCTGAGAAAGCCAGGGCTTGAGTGTGGCAGCTTCGACACTTTGGCGCTGGTAGGTATAGCTCATTCGCTTCCAATCTTGCTCCTTCAGCCGCACGACTTCGATGATCGGTGCCCGATATGCCGTCATGCGGTCATCCTTCAGGCTCACAAAGACGCGAATACCCCGCGACTTCTTGAGATCCGGAAGTTGCACCGAGCGTTTCTTTGTTCGTAGTTCGTCCACCTTGAGCCAACGGGCGGTTCGTTGCAGTTCCCGAGCCGTGTATTGAGCCAGCGAGTTACGCGGTCCAAGACGAGTACGCGGCATTGCGTCGAACCAATGGATGAGTCGTCCCTTGGAATCAAGGACCGCAAAATCGACGTTACTTTGCATCCCTTGTTGCGGCCCAGGCCCACGTTGACGGCCGAATTTTTCCCGCCAGACATCCCGCACGGCCCTCGGGATCTCCACGTCGTTTCGATGACCGTGCCACGAGGTGACAATGAACGGTTGAAGTTGCTCGATGACCGCAGCGTTGATCAGAGAGGTCCCCCGGACCTGCGTTGCGGTTGCTCAGCAGTGTCCCGAGTGGATATCGCCGTACTTCGCATGGATGATAATCAACACAATTGGGCGGTCTTCGCGTGCCGCCCGCTTTTGTGCGTCTCCTAACGAGTCGGCCCAGTCAAGCTGGTACATGGCCATTTCTCTTTCGCTGGGACGAATCTTTAAATACTTCGACAAGACCCTGTCAGCTTGCTCATCCTGCGCCGCAGCCGTGCTTGATGCGAGCAGGACTGCTACGAAGAGAATATTTTTTCGCATGGTTGCTCCTCAACAGAACGGGGCCGTATTCTCAACCGTTATTTCCCACTCGGGTTCAGCTCAAGACTGACTCCCGATCGCAGGGTCGCAATTCTAACACATCGGCTGCTCCCCCCGTCTACCGCGTATCAGTCCGCAAGGTCGTTTGATGAATTTCCCGCAATCCGGTTGATTTCCTGCGTCGGCATGCGAGGTTTCACATTGTCCGGCAAGCGGCTGCAACGTGAAACCTAGTGAATGCTAGAGTGACTCAAGGAACCGAAGCAGAGCGATGCGATCCTGCCCACGGGCCTTTCGAAACGCCTCACGCGCGGCTTCCGCTTCGCCGCCGTGCCACAGGATGGCTTCCGTCAGGTTGCGTGCCCGGCCGTCGTGCAGAAAAAATGTGTGGCCGTTAACTTTCTGAAACAGCCCGATGCCCCACAGCGGCGGCGTACGCCATTCGTTGCCATGGGCGAGGCCGTCGGGCCGACCATCGGCGAGGCCTTTTCCCATGTCGTGCAGAAGCAAGTCGGTGTAGGGCTCAATCTCGCTCTTTTTCAGTTCGCGGAATTCCGGATGGTCTTGTGTCGGAAGGGAGGGAACGTGACAAGCGGCACACTGCATCGAGTAAAAGAGTTGTTCACCCTGTTTGACGACCCGATTCTGCCTGTCTCTTGGAATGGGGACCGACAGCAAGCTGGAATACGCAGCGACCGCGCAAAGGTGTTCATCCGAAATCTCCGGGCGACCGCCGTGGGCCGCAGCACGCACCCGTTGCTGGCTCGCGGAGAAAGGTTCGCTGGGAAACAGACTGCTGGTGATTCCCATGTGCCCCACAAAAGCGGCAGCCGTCTGCTGAAGAACGTTGGGCGCGCCCGCTTTCCAACCGAAACGGCCGAGCACCTTTTCCTTCTTCACCAGATCAAACACAAAGTTCACTCGCCCTGAGATTCCATCGCGATTGTCGTCGTTGGGGTCGGCCAGCGAACGGATCGCGCTTTCCGGAACGGCCTCGAGCAGCCCCATCCCAATAAGGTGGGGAGCGACTCGAGCCGACAGCATCACGTCGGAGTGCATCGGTCCGGAACTGAGTTGGTGGAAATCGTAGGTCGGTTTTCGGAGTTCGTACGTTTCCCCGTCGGCAAACTTGCCGCGAACGGTTTCGTAGCGAACGGTCAGTTTCCCTTCGGCTTGCTGGCCCGGCACCGCAAGGTCGTGGAATTGGATTCCATAATTCGGCTCGGCTTGCGGCTTGTCCTTCGAACCGCGAATGCTGAGACGCACAAGCAGTCCTGCGCCCGGTTTGCCGCCGGTTTCCGGGCGTCCGCGCCCATCGCGGAAATGACAGGCATTGCACGAATTTGCATTGAACAACGGTCCCAGACCGTCGCGGTCCGTCAGCTTTGACGGGGACTCGACCCAGTTGCGTTTGAAGATCGCCTTGCCCAGCGTGAACAGCTTTTCGGTTTCGGGACGCAAACCGGCGACAGGCCATTCGAAATCCAGAAGCGGCTGGGCCAAATTCCGCTCGCTGCGGTCCACGCGGCCGTAGACCATTGCAGTAATATTGCCGCGCATGAATCCTCGAACGGCGTCTGCTCGACTTTGACTCATCAATCCCTCAGCGACATTCAGACGCAAAACGCCATCCGCGATTTTGAGGGTTCGCTCCAGGTACTCTTCCACCGACTTGCCGTTCTTCTTGATCAAATCGGCTAACGGCGTACCATCACGTCGAGCCCGCCCAAGCTCTGCTCGACTGAGCCCTGTGTAATCCGGCGAGAGAACTCGCGCACCGACGTTGAATCGCGGATTATTACCGCGGGCCAATTTGATCATCTCTTCGGTCGGCTGCCAGTCGTCCTTGGACTTGGCCTGAGGGCCGGGACGACCGGCACCGACGGGAGGGCCTCGGCGACCTTGCGGACGACCGCCACCCCGATTCGCCCGGTATTTCTCAAGCTCCTGCTTCGTGACGAACCCGTCCTTATTCGTGTCGGCTGGCAGAATAAACTGACGGACGAACTCCGGGATTTCCTTCTTTTGCAGCTTGCCGTCGTTGTTCGCATCGAATCGTTGAAACACTTCAGCAACACTCGGTGGTCCGCCGGGCCGTCCTCGTCCGGGCCGCGTATCGCCAGTGGCCTTCTTGTCCGGCGCACGAAGTTGCTCCTCCCGAGCGGCAATGCGTTGCCTGGGCGGATTGCGACCGGCTCGGGCCCACTTGCCCCAGACGCGCAAATACTCTGGCACGGGGATGTCACCGTTGCCGTCGGTGTCCAAAGCGTCGAAGACTTGCCGACTGAGTTCCGCGTCGGAGAGCTTCGTGGTGGCATGCTTGATGAACTCCGCACGTTCGACGGACCAGTCTTTGTCGTCATCCATCGCTTGCACGATGGCCTTGGCTTCATCGGTAATGATCCGATTCAAGGTGTATTCAGATTTCGTGACAAAGCCGTCGCTGTCATTGTCGGCCGCATTGAAGATTCCGCGTCGCGCCTGCGGCGTCAGATAGTTCCCCTTTTCGATGTATTCCGTCTTGGAGTGCCGTCCGTCGCCATCGAGGTCGGCAAGATCGAATTGCCGGTAGTAGTCGCCGAGTTGGTTCCGCGTTACGCCGTGTTCCAGTTCTGCGCCGAGCCGCGACAGAATCGACGCGACGGTCGCGCTGCCGATTTTCGTTTGCTCCCCGCGCTTCCCTGCGGGCCGCTGAGCATAAGCTTCCTCGATCATCAGAAGAGAATGGGCCGCCATTAACAGCAGGACAAAGTAAAACAACAGTCTGGTTCGCATTCTACTCACTCCTTGTATCCTCTTGACGGATGGCTCACGAAGCTCATTTCAGCTGGTGACCGCGGACCGGAGTCCGGAGCGACTTGCATTCGTTCCTGTCGGGACAGCCCGACGCTACTTCTCGACTCCCCTCCACCTACGCGGATGTGTTTCACAATTCGTCGACTGGTCCAATTCTCTCAGATTTCACGTGGTTTTTTTAGTCCCGTACTTATGACGTTGCCGCACCCAGAGACTTTCGGATAGGGAATGTCATCACCGTGGGGATCTTGAGATTTGATGTTTGATGATGAAACCCAGCCGATGGATACAAGAAGACGGATGGTTAAGCTGTGAGCAAAGCAGAGTTCGACCTCCATATCGGAATCGATTACTCGGGTCGGGAGACGCCGACCTCACGAACACCGGCGTTACCGTAGGGTCAAAAAACTCCGCCGAATTCAAAAGGCCGTGAAATACGGGACTTATGGCTCACCAGAGTCTTGCATCTCGGCCGCTTGAATTCACCTGTCGGCATCGGAAACTGACGATTTTCGGCGCCGAACATGCCCTTCCTGCTCCAGACTTGGCACATTCTGCTCGCCGCACTCTGCGGCATGGTGAACCAGCGACAGCAACAGATCATCGAATTCCAGAATGCGCAGATCGAAACACTGCTGAAGAAGCTCGGAAAGAAGCGTCTGCTGCTCAATGACGATCAGCGTCGATTGCTCGCCGTAAAGGCTCACGCCGTCGGTCGCAAGGCTCTGCTGGAACTGACGACCATCTTGACGCCAGACACGATTCTCCGCTGGCACCGGAAACTGGTCGCGAAGAAGTTCGACTCCAGCAATAAACGCCAACCTGGTCGACCACGCATTCGCCAGGAAGTCGTGGATGCTATCGTTCGCTTTGCCAGGGAGAATCCCACGTGGGGCTACGATCGCATTCAGGGAGCACTTAAGAACGTCGGATATCACATCGCCGATTCCACCGTCGCCAACGTACTGAAGGCGCATGGCATCGAGCCAGCACCTGATCGGCAGCGAACACCGGCGTGGTCCACGTTCCTGAAAGCTCACTGGGATTCCATCTTCGCCACGGACTTCACGACTGTGGAAGTCTGGACGCGGAACGGACTGGTGACGTTCTACGTTCTCGCTGTGATGCATCTGAAAACCCGTCGCGTCCACATTGCCGGGATCACGCCGAGTCCGAATGCGGCGTGGATGAAACAGGTCTGCAGGAATCTCACAGACAGTGAAGACGGATTCCTGAAAGACGCCAGCCACCTCATCATGGATCGAGACGCCAGCTTCATCGCATTGCGGGAATTTCTCGAGCAGAACACGGACACTGAAGTTGCCCTGCTTCCACCGAAGAGTCCCAACCTTAACGCCTTCATGGAGCGATGGTTTCGAAGTCTTAAATCAGAATGTCTCGACCGCATGATCTTCTTCGGACGGAAATCACTTGAGAACGCCGTTCATGAATACGTCCAGCATTATCATGGCGAGAGAAATCATCAGGGCCTGAGCAACCATCTCATCGAGCCTGATCAGGATGTTGGTGCCGTCGCTGGTAAGATCGAGTGCCGAGAACGACTCGGTGGCATGCTGAAGTACTACCACCGGCGCGCTGCCTGATGTTACTTCTCAACGACTGGAACATGCACGATCTGCGATGACGGTACGCGCTCACCGCGAAACGACGCCAATTCCTCGTTCAGCGGCCGCTATCTCTGGCCGACGCACGGCCGAAATCGCGAACGATTTCTATTTCTAAAACCTGATTGTCAAAGAGCTTTGCGGTCGGTTCCGTTTTTTGACCCTACGACATGACCACAAGAAATCAGAAGAGGGGATGTTTCATAAGTTCAATGAAAACAGCCACTTGCGAAATATCGCAAGTGGCTGTAAAAATGGAGGCGGCCACCAGGACTCGCAACGGGTCTCACTTAGGCTACGGGCGTTTCCCAGTCATCTTCGGCGGTTACGCCGCCGTCCTGCCAGCTAAGAATGATCTTAACCGCTTCGTAAGGCCTGAATCCCAGCTCCACCAGGAACTCGTACTCGCGTTCGAATTCCATCATGACGAAGAGAAATTCCGGCTCGATTGTCTGATTGACCGGGCCCTCAGCTGTGAGATTTCTGATGATGTATGTGTCTTGAGTGACGTCCGCAGCAACTGCCTGGTCAGCACTCAGGGCAGCGGTCAGGGCCAAAGTCAAGATTGCGATGTAGCGTGCCATGTCGTTTTTCCTTCTGATGTGGAGTGGTTTGTTTGTCGGTACACTTTCACTTACGCGCGCTTTGAATAGCGCAACGGAGATATTCAAGAAATTTTGAGAATCCTCAGCCACAGCGTGAAGAAAAAGAGAGACGGAAACGGGGCTGCGGCCAAATTTTCAGGCAACCAAGCGATTCGTCACCCCAGGATGCGGTTACGCATAAAAGAGACCTGCACCTGCCCCCTTTTATGTCTCCCTGATTGACCGGGCCCTCAGCCGTGAGATTTTTGAGTGCTGTTTTCCAGGACATTCGGGATTTTACTGCCCGAGTTCTCGTCGTTGCCAGCGGCCCGATGCCACTTTTGATTTTTCCCGAACCGATACAGGCATGACCATGCACGCATGCCAGAGAATACCCACACCCAGAAACAGTACGATCACCGACTGCGTCGTCTGATCCAGAATACCGGTGACCTCGACCTTGCCGCTCGACATGGCGTCCCACGTTCGACAGCTCGGGGTTGGCTCAAACAAACCAAGACTGACGTGGTCTCCATCGACGTACTCGATATGGACGCCGAAGCCCTTCAGCGAGAGGTCATCTTTTTGCGACGTCGTGTCACCCGACTGCTGGCTCTTCTTCATCTCGTGGTTGTGGCAATTAAGGTGGCCGAGTTCTCCTTCGATCGAGTTCGGATTCCCGAGGGAGCCAGGAAGCAAAGATTACTGCGGGCCATTGATCGTACACGAACGCATCTACCACTTCGTGGTGTGCTGAAACTTATCGGCATGTCGAGATCGCGCTATCATGCCTGGCTGGGCAAACAGGCATGCGGGCTCGACGACCTGTCGTGTTGTCCAAAGA
>CAZMNY010000027.1:0-2933 GCA_964567745.1 uncultured Pirellulaceae bacterium
GCGGCGCAACCGCCAACTCCGATCGATTTCTCGCAGCCGCCAAGCGAGCCGCCCGCCTCGACGACGCCAGCGTCTTCCTCTCCCGCTCCGATGGCTCTGCCGATGGCCAAGCCGATCGTTCCGTCCGGCGGGGCGGCGCAACCGCCAACTCCGATCGATTTCTCGCAGCCGCCAAGCGAGCCGCCCGCCTCGACGACGCCAGCGTCTTCCTCTCCCGCTCCGATGGCTCTGCCGATGGCCAAGCCGATCGTTCCGTCCGGCGGGGCGGCGCAACCGCCAACTCCGATCGATTTCTCGCAGCCGCCAAGCGAGCCGCCCGTCGGCAACTCTCCTCCAAACGACGACAAAGAGCTTGGCAATTTTTTTAAGCGCCACAAGAAGTGACGACTTTGCGAGCAACGGCTTTCGCCTTGGAAGACGTCGAGGGCAGGCATAAATTCGGGCAGAGATAAATCGCCGCAGTTTCTCGGTGGTTTGCTCGATTCACGGCGACGCATACGCTCTCATGTGGGCACGTCCGATCCTTTAGTCCTTAGGCGCGAGTGTCTCCATGATCCAAATACAAAGTCGATTCACCCTCTTGGCTCGCCTCGCCCTGTTAGCGGCAGCGGTTTGTTGCTTCGGATGTAGCGGCGATCAGCAAGCGGCTTCAAGTGATTCACTGACGAGCGTGTCGCCGCAGAATCCAACGTCTCAGGCAACTGACGCGGAGGCGGAAAACCCCGAAGTTGATCCGGCGAACCAGGAAGCCACGAGTGGTCCCGCTGAGAATCGTTCCGCGACGAACGAGCCGGCCGGCCCGCAGGAGGCTGTTTCGTCACAGGACTCGAAGCCGAAGGACTCAAAGCCAACTGAGCACACGAATCGTCTCGCCAAGGAAACAAGTCCATACTTGTTGTTGCACGCTCACAACCCGGTCGATTGGTATCCGTGGGGCCCCGAGGCTTTGAAGAAAGCAAAGGATGAAAAGAAACTCATTTTCTTGTCGATCGGTTATTCAAGCTGTCACTGGTGTCACGTGATGGAGCGCGAGTCGTTCTTGGATCCGGAGATCGCCAAGTTGATGAACAAGAACTTCGTTTGCATCAAAGTCGATCGTGAAGAGCGGCCCGACATCGACACGATCTACATGACGGCGCTGCAAGTCTATTTTCAATTGGCCGGATCGCCTCAAAGCGGCGGCTGGCCGCTCTCGATGTTTTTGACGCCGGAGGGCGAGCCCTTCTTTGGCGGATCGTACTTTCCGGCTCGAGACGGCGACCGCGGTCCCATGATTGGTTTCTTGACTGTCCTTCAAAAGGTGTCGGATGTTTGGGAGAAGCAACCCGATCGACTTCAGCAAGACGCCAAGACTTTGACGCGACTCGTCAAACAGCAACTCGAGGGGCGTTCACTTATCGATGTGGAGCCGGTCGACATTTCGATCGTTCAGCGAGTGAGAGACAATCTGTCGTCGGAGTTCGACAAAGAGTACGGCGGTTTTGGGTACAACCTGTCCAATCCCAATCGGCCGAAGTTTCCCGAGCCATCGAATTTGTTTTTTTTGCTGGCTCAAGTTTCTCGATCGGGAGATTTGAATTCGCCCGAAGCGCAAATGCTCACCGCGACGCTGGACCGATTGGCGATGGGAGGGATCCGCGATCACCTTGGCGGCGGGTTTCACCGTTACAGCGTTGATCGATTTTGGCACATCCCGCACTTTGAGAAGATGCTCTATGACAACGGACAGCTCGCAAGCGTCTATGCCGAAGCGTTTGCTCTGACGAAGGACGAGCAGTATCGAAGAATTACGGACGAGATGTTGGCGTTTGTGCTGCGTGAGATGACAACTGCCGAGGGCGGGTTTCATTCAGCATTGGACGCCGAGTCGGAGGGAGAGGAAGGCAAGTTCTATCGTTGGGAACGGGAGCAAGTGAAGTCGGCTGTCAGCGATGACGAGTACAAGCTGTTCGCTGAGGTCTACGGATTGGACTCGCCGCCCAACTTTGAAGACGAGTATTATGCTCCACAGTTCGAAGAGCCGCTGACCGCAATTGCCAAGAAAATGGGTAAGGCACCGGCTGAACTGGAGTCGCTATTGGCTCCGATTCGTCAAAAGCTGCTGGCGTTGCGCGACAAGCGAAAGCGGCCGTTGACCGACAGTAAGATTCTGACAGGTTGGAACGGCCTGATGATCCGAGGATTCGCCGACGCTGGACGAGTTTTCGAAAACAAAAAGTATGTTCAGGCGGCCGAGAAAGCGGCTGGTTTTGTGCTGACTAAATTGCGGAGTGACGACGGCCGGCTGCTTCGAACCTATGGAAATGGCGAGGCGAAGTTAAACGCCTATTTGCCTGACTACGCTTTCATGATAGACGGCTTGATCGCTTTGCATCGAGCGACCGGCGAACATCGTTGGCTCGACGAGGCCGCGGCAATGCAAGCAACTCAAATCAAACTGCACCAGGACGAGCGCAACGGCGGATTCTACTTCACCTCCGGCGACCACGAAGCCCTTCTGGCGAGGTCAAAGAAATACTACGACGGAGCTCAGCCGAGCGGTAATTCTGTTTCGGCCGAGAACCTCGTCTATCTCGGCCGTACGATTCCGAAGGCGGAGTACATTCAGCTTGCCGAGAAAGTGGTTCAGTCGGCGGCGGAGGTTTTGGGACGCAGCCCCAACGCCGCGCCCCGAATGGTGCTCGCCCTCCAAGAGATCAACCCAGCCAGCCAACCCGATGCGTCAGCGAAGGACAAGCAACCGGTGCCGCCAGCCAAGGCCAATCAACCAGACGCGTCAGCGAAGGACAAGCAACCCGACCCGCCAGCGAAGGACAACCAACCCAAGCCGGAGACAGGCTAGCAACGTCTGCCATAGTTTGCGACGAGGGCCAAGAAACACAGAAGCGGGGGCGGCGGCGGCCCCCCCCCCCGGGCGAGATAGAAAAACAAAA
>CAZMNY010000027.1:2943-3517 GCA_964567745.1 uncultured Pirellulaceae bacterium
GGCTCCATTTTTTGGCGCGCAGGCCCACCAAACCCACACCCCGCGGCGGGGCGAACCAGGGGCGGCTTCTTCTTTCAAACGCATTAGCCGGATAGCGACCGGCTGTACTCTCTCAACCCCGAATCGTGACTTAGCCGATTATCAATGGCGCCGGAGCGATTGGAACGACAACGGCTTTGCCGCCACCTTGAATCGCGCCGTGACCTTTTTGCGAAGCGCATCCACCCTTCGAGCATCCGCCTTTTTGCGTTGCGCAACCGCCCTTGGACGAGCAACCGCAGGAGCGGGAGAACAAGTTCCACGAACGACCAACCTTGCCACAGCTATTGCAGCTGCTTTTTTGCATGTGGCTGCTGAGCAGGCCACCCTTCTGCATCGCACCGCTGAACCAGCTGCCTTTTTGAGCAGCGCCTTTGCCGCAGCTCTTTTGCGTGCTGCATCCACCCTTCGAGCATCCGGCTTTCTGCATGTGCGAGCCGAACAGGCTGCGGCCGAAGTAACTGCCCTTTTGCGTGGCACCTTTGCCACAGCTGTTGCATCCGCTCTTTTGCATGCTGCAGCCTTTTTGAGTCGC
>CAZMNY010000027.1:3617-121979 GCA_964567745.1 uncultured Pirellulaceae bacterium
GCCTTTCGCGCAACCGCCCTTTTGCGCCGCGCCTTTCGCGCATCCGCCTTTTTGCATCGCGGCGCCGAACAGGCCTCGGCTGAAGTATCCGCCTTTTTGAGTCGCGCCTTTCGCGCAACCGCCCTTTTGCGCCGCGCCTTTCGCGCATCCGCCTTTTTGCGTCGAACCGTTGCAGCAGCCGCCAGAGTGTTGCACTTGCGGGCCGCCCATCAAGTTGAGCAGGTCCAATGCGTGCGCGTCGGCGCTGAACAGACAGACGCCAGCCAAGGCCAGCGTCGACATCGTGGCTTGAATTGTCGTTTTCATGACAAAACCTCGTGAACCGGAAGGGGAGAGAATTTGGAGACACATGCCGTGATCCGTCACACGGCAAATGCATAATTGCAGTTGGAGTTGCCGCGAACAGGGATCACATCGTCCTGTCTTGCCGGCAGTCTGGAGTCGTCTCAACAGGCCGCAAAGTTTTCCTAGTCTTCGGCGTTGACCACGACGATTGGAAGTCTTGTGACGATTGGCGAATTGCCGCGTCGCTCCGGCAATCGACGAGACGCGATAATCGGCAGAGTCTTTATGTCAGACTGGCGCAGCCTCAAACGAGCCTCCCGTGATAAGATCGCACGCCAATGGCGACAATTACGATGTGCGGGACATCGACAAGCGAACGAAGAGAGCAGGTCGACCGTGAGTTTGGATCGAGCAAAGACGGCCATCGTGTTGGCCTTGCGCTACATCTATCTGACTCGTTTTTCGTGGATGTCTGGCGTGTTGTTGCTCGGCGCCGCCCCCATCTGTTTGGCCGTCGCGCCCAAGTTGTTGGCCAATCTGTTTGTGCTCGATCAACCGCATCAGTTGGTCCACGTGTCCTGGATCTCGATGTGGGCTGCGGCCACCGTGATGGAGACGATGCGCGTCACGACTCTCAATGCCGACGCGAGGTTTGACGATTACTATGACGCGGCCAAGCGGTTTCATCGTGCGTGGGGCAGCTCGCCAGGCGATCCATCGAAGGATTGGTATCGGCGCAGTGACGGTTGGTTGACGTTTGTATTCGGATTCGTGGCGGCGCTTAGCGTTTGGTATGTGGTGGTCGACGCCTGCGTGACAAGCACATCGAGAGATCCGGCGAGCGCCTGGACCAGCGTTCCCGGCGCGGTGACCAGCGAAGCCATTGCCGATCGAGCTTGGACGTTCGCGTATCAAGGCCTGACGATCGCCATTTGTAGTTGGCTCGCTCTGACTGCCTTGGCAATTGTTCTGCACGAAGTTTCCAATCGCCGTTGGCTGCGCGGTCAACGCCCGCCGCTGACGAGACTCTATCGTTGGTTGCATCTGTTTCTCGGCCCCGGCTATTTTCGCGAGGACGAGCACGGCGAGCGATTGCGTCTGGCACCAGGTCACTTTAGCGTGCTCTGCTACACCGTCGCATTCTTGGTTTGGTACGCCGCCAACTACGCTTCGGCGACGGGTTCTCAGCCGATGCCGACCGAGGATTCGACTTATCCGGCATTGTTCTATTTTCTGCTTTCCCTGTTGTTGTTGATCTATTTGCTGCCGGGCGTGGCTTTCTTTCTCGATCGGTACCGAGTTCCGACGGCGCTCACGCCTGTCTTGGCGATGATGCTCTTTTACAACTGGTTCGACACAGACCACTATTACCAGTTGAACCCTGAGCCAGCGAGAACGGACACGTACGAGGCGCCGGAGGTTACGAGTGTACTGAGTGACTGGTGGCTGCCGCTCGATCGCGACAAGAAGAGAACGCTGGTTGTGGTCGACGCTTCGGGCGGCGGCATTCAAGCGTCAGCCTGGACGGCGCAAGTTCTTACCGGACTTCACGAACAGTACGGCAATTCGTTTACACGATCGGTTGGGTTGATCAGCAGCGTGTCGGGCGGCAGCGTCGGAACAATGTTCTATTTGGCCAATCGAGCGGAATCGCGGCCGATGGCGGGACCTTCAGAGGCGTCGCTTGACGCCGAGTCGATAGCGAAGATTCGTTTTCTGTCGCGCTCGTCGGCGATGGAAGCGAGTGCTTGGGGGCTCGCCTATGCGGATTCGATGCGAGCCGTATTTCCGCCAGCGGTGCGGGGCGAAATCGATCGCGGTTGGGCGATCGAACGAGTCTGGCGACAGCGAATGGGGAGCCGAGTGGGGCCGAGGATGTCGGATTGGCGCATCACCGATTTGGGTCGCGCCTCGATCGACCGCCAACTTCCGATCGCTGTCTTCAACGCCACGATAGTCGAGACCGGTCAGCGCCTGCTTATCTCGCCCGTCTTGGGACCTCGCTCCGATCAGCCGCAGTCGAGTCACGGGGCGGTTGAATGGATGAAGGAGTTCCCTCGCGGTCAATCCTACGTGGCCACCGCCGCGCGGCTCTCCGCGACCTTCCCCTATGTCGTTCCGGCCGCTCGCGCAGACTATGAGACGCAAACGACTTCGACAGGCGAAGACGGGGAGACGTCGCCGGTCGCGCCTTACCACATCGTTGACGGTGCCTACGTCGACAACGAGGGTGCCGTGACCTCGGTCGATTGGATCAGCAAGATGTTGAACCACTATCGACAGGAAGGGAAGCTCGATAGTCGGCCGTTCGACCGCATTCTCTTGATCCGAATTCAGGCCTTCCCTCAAACGGGCGAGGTCGAGTCGCCCAAGCCGCTCAAGGGTTGGCGAGCGGCGTTGACAGGTCCGCTCGACGCGATGCTCAAAGTCCGTCGCGCATCGCAAACGGAACGAGGCGACTTGGAGATCAGTCTGCTCACCCAGGCAACTCGCGCACAGATGAGGACGATGCAACAGAGTTACGAGTCGGACATTCAGGGCCTGGAAGGGAAAGTCGCAGCGCTCGAGAAAACTCAGCGTTTGCGGGATCAACTGCTCGACGCCGGCGCTGCGCCGGAAGGCCAGTCGGTCGCCGATGTGGTTCGTCAGCAACTTGAAGCGGACGATGATATCAAGCAAAAGCGAGACTTGATTGACGAGATGCGGCAGAAGGCTCGCCGCCTGGACCAATTGACCGTTGAGGCCGTGACGGTTGATTTTCAGTTGCCGTTGCCAGTTGCGATCCCTCTATCCTGGAAGCTGACGCCAAGCCAGAAGGCCAGTATAGATGAGGCCTGGGATTACATTGTGCAGGACAAGCATCCGCAACAACCGTTGCTTGTTCTCGACCGCTATTTCCAGCGACTCGACCGCTGAAGTCTGGATTTGCTTGAGGCCGTGAGTCAGCCCGAGTAGGCTATGACGATTCACTTATGGCAAGTTCGAGGCATTCTCCGGAGCGTCGTAATGCTGCACAGTTCGCACGCCCATTTTTTGCGGTCACTGCTTTTCTTGTTGATCGTCGGAGGACTCGCTGGCGGCGTCGTCGCTGAGGACGCGGAATCGAAAAAAGCGTCCGGCAAGCCCGCGGCGGCGAGTGGGAGCCGCGTTCGTTTCAACCGAGACATCCGCCCGATCCTGGCGGACAAGTGTTTCGTTTGTCACGGCCCGGACGAGAACGAACGGCAAGCCGATCTTAGGCTCGATGTTCGCGAGGACGCCACAGCCGATCGCGATGGAACGCCCGCTGTCGCGCCGGGCAACGCGAGCAAGAGCGAACTGATCCGCCGTATCGCCGCTGCCGACGAAGACGAACGAATGCCGCCTGGCGATTCGGGACGATCTCTTTCGAATTCCGAGCGGGCCACGTTGCGGAGGTGGATTGAGGAGGGCGCGGAATATGAAGACCACTGGTCGTACACTCGTCCAGCGCGAGTCAAACCGCCGAGCATCGGCACGAGCAAGGTCACGCCGATTGATGCATTCGTGATCGATCGGTTGAAGCGAGCCGGTTGGCGCCTGTCGCCCGAAGCCGATCGACGCACCTTGATCCGACGAATCACGTTCGATCTTACTGGGCTGCCTCCGACCGCCGAGCGCGTCGAGGCGTTCGCTAACAGCAAATCGAAACGCGCCTACGAAGAGCTCGTCGACGAGTTGCTTGCCTCGGAACACTATGGCGAGCGGCTGGCGGAACTTTGGCTCGATGCCGTACGGTACGCCGACACGAACGGAATTCACGGCGATAATCACCGTGAACATTGGCTGTATCGAGACTACGTGATCCGCTCATTCAACGCCAACAAGCCATTCGACGTATTCACTCGAGAGCAATTGGCGGGCGATCTGGGTGACAACCCCACTCGCGAACAGCGGATCGGATCCGGCTACAACCGACTGAACATGACAACGCGGGAGGGCGGCGCGCAAGCCAAAGAGTATCGCGCCAAGTACGCTGCTGACCGAGTGCGAAACGCCGCGACGGTATGGTTGGGTTCGACAATGGGCTGCGCCGAATGTCACGACCACAAATTCGATCCTTTTTCGCAGCGAGATTTCTATTCCTTTGCAGCGTTTTTCGCCGACGTCGACGAAATTGCTGTTGGCGCTCAAAGACCCGAGCGCATTCCGACTCCCGAGCAGCTGAAGAAGCTGGCTGAGCTTGACGCGGCGATTCCGCCACTCACTGAGAAGCTCAATACCGCCACGCCTGTATTAGCGAAAGCTCAAGAGGCGTGGGAGGCCGAGTTGCGTACGAATCGTACGGAGTGGACTTTGGTTGAGCCGCTTGCGTTTGAATCCAAGGGCGGCGCCAAGCTCGAGCCGCAGAAGGACCATTCAGTTCTAGTCACAGGTGCCAAGCCGGACCGCGATGTTTACACAGTCTCGTTTCAAGCCGAGGAGGCCTTTACGGCCTTGCGACTCGAGGCGATTCCGGATCCGTCGGCACCGGCGAAGGGACCAGGTCGAGCCGGCAACGGCAATTTCGTCGTCACCGAAGTCGAAGTTCATGTCAACGACAAGCGAGTCGAGTTGGCGGTCGCCAGCAGCGAGCACTCGCAGCAGGGTTGGCCAGCCAAGGCGGCTGCCGATGGCAACAACGACACCGGCTGGGCTGTGTTGCCTCGCGTCGGCAAGCTGAACTCGCTGGTGCTCGAAGCCAAGGCCGACTCACCGGCCGGCGAAGTGCGAGTTGTCATCCACCAGAACCACGGTCGCGGCACCCACACGCTGGCGCGATTCCGCTTGGCGACGACGAATCGCCCCCGACCCGTCGTCGCCAGCGCCCATGGGCTGCCCGCCGGCATCGAAGCCATTCTGGCGTTAGTGGCCAAAGATCGAACTCAAAAGCAACAAAATCAGATCGCCGCTCATTATCGTTCCGTGGCGCCGGCGCTACAGGGCGTCCGCGATCAACTAAAGAAACTGAATCAACAGCGCAAGTCGATTGCGGACTCCGCACCGCTGTTGCTTGTCACCAAGTCGATCAAGCCACGCGTCATGCGAGTGCTTCCTCGCGGGAATTGGTTAGACGATTCCGGGCCGGTCGTCTCGCCCGATACGCCGTCGTTCCTTCCTCGCCTGCCGAACTCTGATGAGGCCAACTCGGACAAGCCGAATTCAGGCAAATCGGCCTCGCGAGCCGAGTTGGCCGAATGGATCGTTGCCAAAGAGAATCCTTTGACAGCTCGGGTGTTTGTCAATCGTCTGTGGGGCCTCGCGTTTGGTGAGGGCATCGTCCGCTCGATGGGTGACTTCGGCGCTCAAGGCGAATGGCCGACTCACCCGGCCTTGCTCGACAATCTCGCTGTCGATTTTCAAGAATCGAATTGGGATGTGAAGGCCATCGTCAAGCAGATTGTGATGTCGCAGGCGTATCGCCAGAGTTCAGAGGCCTCAGCTGAAATGGTTGAGAAGGATCCCTACAATCGATTGCTTGCACGGCAGAACCGTTATCGGCTTCCCGCAGAGATGATTCGAGACAATGCGTTGAGCGTCAGCGGTTTAATCGTCCACCGTGTGGGCGGGCCGAGCGTGAAGCCTTATCAACCGTTCGGCTATTGGTCGCACTTGAATTTCCCCAAGCGGATCTACAAGCCGGACGAGGGCTCGGACCAATATCGTCGAGGGTTGTACACATACTGGTGCCGCACGTTCTTGCATCCGAGTATGGTTGCCTTTGATGCTCCGTCACGCGAGGAGTGCACAGTGCACCGCGCGCGTTCGAATACGCCATTGGCCGCGTTGGTTCTGCTCAACGATCCGACTTATGTCGAGGCGGCCCGGGCGATGGCCGAGCGAGTCTTGACGTCCCCTGCGGAGAACGATGGCGAGCGACTGAACTTCCTTTATCAGCAGGCGTTGAATCGGGAGCCGAAACCAGCGGAAGCCAAGATTATCATGGCCTTGTTCGCTCGGCACTTGTCCGATTATCAGGCGGATCAAGAGCAGGCCGAAGGCATTCAGAAAAACGGATTTCGAAAGAAGGCCGAGCCGCTCGATGCGGCTCAAATGGCGGCATGGACTTCGGTTTGCCGAGTTGTGTTTAACCTCCACGAGTTCGTTTATCGTAACTAAGGCTTCGGCACAATCGCAGTCGAAAACGCAATGATGAAAAAGCGATTTCGGCATAACGAAGAGACGACGGCACTCTTAACCACGAATGGCTTGATTGCAATGAATCCATTTCAGATTGAATCCAGTCGGCGTACTTTCTTGCAGCGTTCCTCAATCGGGATCGGCGCCGCTGCGCTTGCCGCGATCGACTCACCCAATCTTCGTGGCGATGAGGGCATTGAGCTGCCGAAGTGGCGAGGCGTGGTCGAGACGCCTCACGTCCCCGTGCGAGCGAAGCGAGTTATCTTCCTTTGCATGGCGGGCGGGCCGTCGCACTTGGAGACGCTGGACGAAAAACCAAAATTGGCCGAAATGCATGGCAAGCCGATGCCGGAATCCTTCACCAAAGGCCAGCCCATCGCGCAGCTTCAAGGCAAGAAGCTGACTTGCTTGGCCCCGCAGCATGAATTCAAGCGGTTTGGCGAATCGGGGCAATCGATCGCATCCGTTTTTCCGCACCTCGGCTCGGTCGCTGACGAGTTGTGTATTGTTCGCTCATTGCATACCGAAGCGATCAATCACGATCCGGCCCACACCTTCATGAACACGGGATCCACGGTGCCAGGTCGTCCGGCGATGGGCAGCTGGTTGCTGTACGGTCTGGGAAGCGAATCGGACAACCTTCCCGGCTTCGTCGTGCTCACGTCACTCGGCCGCGCCGGGCAAGCTCAGCCGATCGCGGCTCGGCAGTGGCACAGCGGATTTCTCTCGAGTCGTTTCCAAGGTGTTGAGTTTCGTTCGAAGGGCGATCCGGTTCACTACGTGAGCAACCCGAACGGTGTCGACTTGAAGAAACAACGGGACGTTGTGTCTGCCGTGCAACAACTCAACAAACTCTACGATCAGCAAGCACGAGATCCAGAGATTGCGACTCGCATCGCCCAATACGAAATGGCGTTTCGGATGCAGACGTCCGTGCCCGAGTTGATGGACGTGTCCAAAGAGTCGAAAGAGACGCTCGACCTGTACGGTTGCAAGGCGGGCGACGGTTCGTTCGCCTCCAACTGTCTCTTGGCTCGACGGCTTGCCGAGCGGGGCGTACGGTTCATTCAGTTGTACCATCGAGCGTGGGATCATCACGGCGGCATCAAGAACAGTTCCAAGGTGAGTGCAACCGAGGTCGATCAAGGCGCCGCGGCGCTCATCAAGGACCTCCGCCAACGCGACATGCTCAAGGACACGCTGATCGTCTGGGCTGGCGAGTTTGGTCGCACTCCGATGGCCCAGGGCAATGGCCGAGATCATCACATCAAGGGATTCTCGATGTGGATGGCGGGGGGCGGCATTCGCGGCGGAACCTCCTACGGCAACACCGATGATCTCGGTTACAACGCGGTCGAGAATGTGGTTCATGTACACGATTTTCACGCCACCATGTTGCATCTGTTGGGCATCGAGCACACAAAACTGACCCTGCGATTTCAAGGTCGTGATTTCCGGCTAACGGACGTACACGGTCGAGTCATCCGTGACATTCTCGCGTAGCGCAGAGAGAGACTTTGTCGCGCCCTAAACGCCAAGTCCGATCCAGAAAAAAAGATGAGCCGAAGCGGTCGCCGTCGATCGAGCCCAGGCGTTTCCGTCTCGATTTGATGTCTGTCGCCGCCATTCTTGTTTTCTTAGCGCCTTTGGCTAGGCCTGTGAGTTGCGATGACGTTTGGTGGCACACCGCCCGAGGTCGCGAGGTGATCGAGCGAGGAGCAATTGCGCCGAGCCGCGCGATGCTTGTCGACGATTCGCAGACTGAGGCGGATTGGTTGGGGGGTGTTGGCAACTATCTTCTTTTCTCTAGCTTCGGTTTCTACGGTCTCTTCCTCGGCAAGATCGTCTTGGGTGGCGTACTCGTTGGATACGTCGGTTGGTCTAGATCTGCCAAGAGAACGGGCTGGCCTCTATTGCTCGGTGTGTTGCTTTTGGTGAGCTGCGAACCGGTGATGATGTTGGCCGGTCGAGGACTTGACTTGGCCTTTGCCGTTCTGTTGTGGATTGTCCTTCATCGCTTCGAGCAAATGCGCGAACGGCTGATCGGAATTGTGCTCGTGTCGGTCCTTTGGGCAAACCTGGGGCCGTTGAGTCTTTGCGGTTTATTGATCGTGGCGCTCACTGCCAGAGAGCGCCGTCACACAACGGCGATCGAGCTCGCGGTTGCGACGGTCGCCTTTTCGGCCACGCCTCGCGGCTGGCGCACGCTATTCGATGCTATTCAGCTGATGGCACCGTGGATGTCCGAGTCGACAAGCATTTTGGCCGAAACGCCTTGGGGGCCCGCTGACCTAACTGCGGCACCGACGGTGGCTTTCATTGTCTTGGCAGGGCTCGCTTTGCCCAGCGTCTATCGAATTCGAAATCCCATCAACATCGCCACTTGGATAGGCGCTGTTGCCATCGGCTTAGCGACGGAGTTTGCGACACCCATGATGGCGACCTTGCTCGTCCTTCTCTCGTGCGGACATCGCGACTCGGCTCGAGCAGCAGGCAAGTCGGTCAAGAACTCAGACGAAGCGGCCGAGCCGGTTCGGCGCCGAGTGAGCGATGTCGCAATGACGTCGGCCGCTTGTGCCGTAGCATTGCTTGCCGCCGGCGGTGTTGGCGGGCAGCCACGGTTGGGTTGGGGCGTTGAAGCCCGACTGGAACCGCGGTTGTTTCAGCAGGCCACTGCGGGACTACCGTCTGGTTCGGTGTTTGCGTTGGACGAGGCGACTGCGGGCGTGGCCGCATGGTCTGATCTTCACGGCGTCGACACCAATCAACGCGCGTTGGTCGGTGGACGGCTACGCGAGTTTCGTCTTGCGGTGGATGACGTGAGTCACCGTCGGCGGAACCGATACCAGCGGTCGGACGGATCTTGGGGCGGCTGGTGGGTTTGGCTTCGCGGCAAACCGGCGCCCGTGAATTGGATCGCCGTATCGGCGGATGACGTGCGCACAATTCAGTCGATGGAGGAAACGGGGTTTCGGCCAGGCTCCATCGACTCGCCCGTGATCCCTTATGCGTCGTCCTATGTGCCTGACATGGCGAAAGCGATCGTCGACGGTGCTGAAACACGAGGCATCGTCGACCGAGGGCGATGGTTCTATCAGCCGCCCATTCATGCCGGGCTCCTGTTTGACGCGGCCTACATTGCGGGCGGTGACACGCGAATTCGGCTGAGGCAAGCACGAGTCTTTCGCGCAATGGGCCTGACAACTGCGGCCCTCCGCTGCCTTTCGGCGAGGAATTGGGCGCTGGATCGCGAACGAGTGGAGTGCTACCTCGACCTGGCGGACCAAGAGCGGCGAGTCGCTGGGCAGCCGAGTGATTGGAGCCTGGCCGTGCTCGCTGAGTTAGGGCGAAGTGTCGATTCTCCGGCGCCTCGTCAACAGAACAAACGACTGAATGAAGCGGCGAGACTTTACATAGGGACCGATTGCCAGAGCGCGCTGAAGCTGCTCGAAAACGACTCGTCTGCGGTGTCTCAATTTGCCCGAGCTCGGCTTTATCTCGAGGCGGGAGAGTCCGGGATGGCAGTGGATGAGCTGAGGCGTCTGATAGCGGAGCATCCCGACAACCGACACGTTCATGGAGCTCGCGATGTCCTTCGATCGTACTAGGGCCATGGTATGGCTGACTTGGAGCATCGGTGTTTTCGCCGCTTGCACCGTTGTGGTCTGTGCGCATCGCGATTCGCCGATTGAGCCGGCCGTCACGTCGTCGATCTCGAACACTAGCGGCTCTCAGGCGTCGCGTTGCATCGCATGTCATGCTGAAATCGTCGAGATAGTTCAGTCTGCGCCGCATTGGAATGCGCTCGATCCTGGCAGCTCAAAAACGTCGCTAGACCATTTCGCGGGTCAGACATTCATAGCCGACGAAGGCGACGGTGACGAAACGACCTACGAATTCTCGGAGCGAGACGGTCAACTGTGGTGCCGCTCAAGCAAAGCCGAATTCGACGTACAGCTTCACTGGGTCTTCGGATCTGGCCGTCTCGCACAAACTCCCGTCGCGCTGCAGCGAAACGCTCGCGGCGAGTTTGAAATGATCGAACACCGAGTCTCATGGTATCCTGGCGGAGTTGGCCTTGGTTTGACGCTAGGTCAGAACAATGGCTCGCCGCGTGACGAAGCGAAACGATCCAGGATCGCATTGGAATACCACGGCACGGCGCATGACTCGGCAACAACACTCAACTGCTTCGCTTGTCACTCCTCCAAGCTAGATCCTCGACATCTGGATCGAGCGATGGGCGTTTCGCCTGGGCTTGCCTGCCGTCGTTGTCATGCCGATGCGGATTCACATGCGGACGAGCAAGAGGGCCTGAATTCCCAAGGTGTGAGGATGGGTTCCTGGAGCCAGCTAACTCAGCGCGAAGCGGTTAATCAGTGTGGTGAATGTCACCGCCGCGCCGACCAGACGCCGCACGACGAAATCACGACGTCCGCGGAGCACATCGTGCGATTCGCTCCGGTCGGGTTGGTGCAGAGCGCCTGCTTTCTAGCGACTGAGTCGAGCGATTCGCTGCGGCTCGATTGCATGACGTGCCACGATCCGCATCGAGCCGCGAGTCGAGATGCAGCGTTTTACAGCTCGAAATGTCGAGCATGCCACGACCGCGATGAGATTGCCCAGTGTTCGCGCGAACCGAAAAGCGAGAACTGTGTTTCCTGCCATATGAAACGGCGCGAAACGCAGCCTCACTTGACCTTCACTGACCATTGGATTCGGTAAGCGAAACGCAATCTCGCTAAACCCGTTGCCGCAGCAGCGGAGCTAGTCGATAGCGCGAATCACTTCTTTTCCGTTTGAAGTGCCAAGGTCGAGCCAGACTTTGCGATCGATGAGTTCGCTATAGAACCGCACCGAGGCGTCGCCGTTGGTTGCTTCGACGCCGCCCGGATGGTTGCTGCGTGCGCCGAAGACGCCTCGAGTCGTCCATTGTTCGCATTCGTGATTGCCGCGAATCTCATCGTTCGGCGTGAACAAGGTGTTGAACGACCACGACTGATTTCGCTGACCGAAGGCCCAGGACCACCCGCGCGACGTGCTGTCGCCGCTGACATTACTGTCGATGTCAGTCGCCGTGCCAGCGAGGCACTTGTTGTAGTCCGTTGTATTGCCCTCGTATCGACGAACCCAGGGTTCATTGATTTTGCATTCCGAGAGCATCAACGTGGTCGAACTGCCATCCTTAATTCCGTTGATCGAAATCCGATTGTTGATGCCGAAAATGCCTCGACGCCGGTCTGCCGGATTCCAAATCGTGTCTTGCCGCCAGCCGACGCAAGCCACATAGTTCGTGGGAGCATACGACTGGGTGACTCGGAAATCCACCTTATCGCTCGGGCAATGATGCGAAGCCATAAACGTCGCTCGTACTTCGCGATTGGGCCCGCCATTTCCGGGATGGATCGTATAGTCGACTTTGTTGTGTAGCTTCTTGTTTTCCATGTAGGGCAGTACGCGAACCATCCAGGTCAGCATGTTCGTGTTCCACGACGGCTGACCGTTGGGGAACTGAAAATCTCGCCCGACACCGAAAGGAAACTTGTCGAAGGTGTCGTGGTAGTTGTGAACGGCCAGCCCAAGTTGTTTGAGATTGTTGCCGCAGGTCATGCGTCGAGCTGCTTCGCGAGCCGCCTGGACGGCAGGTAGCAAAAGAGCCACTAAGACGCCAATGATGGCGATGACGACGAGCAGTTCCACCAACGTGAAACCAACTCTCTGTTTTCTGGCATGCATGAGCCTCTCCCTCTATCACGGTCGATATGAAAACGGTGACGCGACAGATCGTCGCGAACGGGATGTGATATCGCTGTTGTCTTGTTTACTGCTGGGGCTCAGACGACGCGTTGCGTCTCGGCAATGTATTTCGCGAGTGCTACCGCAGGATATGTTTCTCGGCAACCGCTTTGAGGTCGAAGTCGACACCGTCATTGGCGCCGGCTTTTATTGTCGTAGTCAGTTCGGTTGCTTGGTTGTAAACCGACGGGATGTAGGGGACGAGAGTCAGATCGCCGCTTGACGTCGTGGCGCCCGAATTCTTGACGTCAACATCTTCGCTGGTCGAAATATTTTCGCCGGGATTTGCGATGGGGGTCGTCGACTTCTTGTAGCCATGAATCTGCACGCGGTATTCGCCAGCGGTGAGTCCGGCGGATTCGTCTAGGTTGTATTTGCCGTCAACAATCTTGCCTTTGGCGACGCCACCTGATCGATCGATCGCCTGGAGAATAATGTTTCCGTCCACAACCGCCTGTCCCGCATACTTCACTGAGCCGCTCATCGTCGAAGACGCGGGGCCGCAACCGACGGTGATCGTGATCAATAGGCAGCTGGCGAGGAGTTGGAGTGGACGAGCGTAAATTTTCAAAATCATCGACACTTATGGTTGGGGGAATTGCTGTTCTCGGGAGCCGATAAGGACCATTGGCGCGCGGAGGTCCACCCCGTCGATTGTAATGGGTCAGGCGGTATTCCGCGACACATACCTTCACGTTTTACGCTCGAGCGACCGTGGCGTGATTTTCGCTAACTGCTGTCCTTGGAACGGCTTCGCGACGGCCCGATCGGCTTCGGCCTCTTCTCTGGCGCCCTTTTCGACATCAATGTCTCGCGCATGGACTAAAACGGCGGATAGCGGTTGTCCACGCGTTACGCTCGAGGCCAGCAATATGTTCGGACGAAACGCCCACAGGACGAGACGAGCCCGTGGGGGTCTGCGGATAGAGGCAGGCCTGGTGGGTAGCTTGTGAACCTGATTCACCGGCACGGGGCTTGCTTGCTCGTTGGGGTCTTTCATTTTGATACTTTGCACTTTGCACTCTGCGCGCTTCGGCCTCTCCCGAGCCCTTCTCACGGGTCGGCGGGAGAGGCGGCTTAGTGACTGCGGGGGGTTAAATCAACAGGCCCCAGGTCCCAGGCCGCAAGGCTTGGGAACCGGCGGGGGTTGCCGCAAGCAGGCCACTTTCGTAGGATTCCCCCCCCGCGCCCGACGAGAATCGTCGGCGTGATGGCCATTGTTGGGGGTGTCTGATTGAACATGGCATGTGAGCCAGTGTAGGGTGGCGGCTGAACGGGGCCTCTTCCTTGACGTGCTTTTCGATCCGAAATCGTGAGTCCGTCGCGTCAGTTCGTCAATCGACAGTTGTGCATGTGACAGGAGCAGCGATCTTGCCGAATGCGAACACGCGAATTCAGAACGGCTCCCTGCTTCTCTTTCGCCTCTTTGGCATTGATGTGTTCCTGCACTGGTCATGGCTGATCATCGCCTACTTCCGAATCAAGAATCCAATCGTCCAGTACGACTCGCAGGTCTGGGCTATCGCCGAGTATCTATCTTTGTTCGGAATCGTGCTGCTACACGAATTCGGGCATGCCTTGGCCTGCAAGTCGGTCGGCGGCACGGCCAAGAGAATCATCCTTTGGCCGCTAGGCGGCGTCGCCTACGTTTCGCCTCCGCCTCGACCTGGTGCCGTGCTCTGGAGTCTCGTCGCCGGTCCGCTCGTCAATGTTGTGCTGCTGCCGATCACGATCGGACTGGTCGCGCTGAGTGTGTTGTTTGGCGGTCAGGCGGGATTGGACCAGAGAGCGCCAGCAGCGCCGGCTGGCGTTGAGAGACCGGCTGACGCGGGTGACGAAAACGCCGACGACAACAACGCTCGTGAACAAGCCGCACCCGAAAATGGCGGCAACGAAGCAGGCAATCTCGAACTCGTCGATCTGGCTAAGATGTCCGACTTGCACAAGTTTCTCAATGTGCTGGCGATGATCAATTTGGTTCTGCTCGTTTTCAACATGCTGCCGGTCTATCCGTTGGACGGCGGGCAGATCGTTCAGGCACTGTTGTGGTTTGTGATTGGTCGTGCCCGAAGTCTCATGCTGGTCACCGCCGTCAGCCTCGTGATCGGCGTCGCCTTCATCGGTTTCGCGGCCGTCCTCGGGGATTGGTGGCTTGTCGTACTGGCGGTCTTCGTGGCGATCACAGCTTGGAAAGGGCTTCAGCAGTCCAAGCTCTTGGTCAAACTACTCAACAGCCCTCGCAACACAGACGCCGCTTGTCCGTCGTGCCGGCAATCGCCGCCCGCTGGACCAGTCTGGGGTTGCGGACGCTGCGACGCGCGGTTCGATCTTTTCGCGACCGGCGGAGTCTGCCCGGGGTGCGACGCGCGAGTGCTCAACGCAATTTGCACCGAATGCGAGGCGTCCCATTCGCTGGCCGAATGGAAAGCCGCCGCGAATCGCGATTAGTCGGGGTCTTGTCAACCGAACGATGCCGGAGATCGTCCACCTTGTGCGCCGTTTGGTGAATCGGTTGCCGTGCGTTGCCCCGAAGCCCCGAAGGGGTGAAACATAACAGCCCAGGGGAAGCACTACCGGCGAAGCCGTAGTGCGCCGCCCTGGGTTAAATGGTGATGTTTCCACTAGTCCTGAAAGGGCGTGACAACGACAGCCTCGCCAGCGTTGACGTCATCGGGTCTTCGCGATGCGCGGTTGTTTCGCCCTTTCAGGGCTGCGTTCAGGGCGACGACCAACCCAGGGCGGCGCTTGCGGCTTCGCCCCAAGACTTCCCCTGGGCTGCTATGTTTCGTCCCTTCGGGGTAACGCACGGCGATTGTCAAAACCACAAGCGCAAAGCGCAGGCATTCAAGAGCTGGAATGGCGGCTCATTTCTTGTTTCGGCCTTGAGCATCGCCTCATTGGTTGCTACGCGGTCACTCGACGCCAGCCGCCGCAAACAAACCTGGCGCCGACGAGCAGGCTGCGGATGACGACATCGAACACCATGGCCCACCAAGCGCCTTGGACTCCGTAGCCAAGTCCTTGGAAGTCGAGTCCCAGCCACGGAATCTGAACTCGTTCCATCGCAAACCAATAGGCCAAGGGAATGCGAATCATGAGCAAGCCAAAGAGAGTGACGGCGAGCATCGTGCGGGTATCGCCGACTCCGCGAAGCGCTCCGGAAACGATCATCAAGGCGGCGAGAAAGGGCATCGAATAGGCGACAATCTGCAGCAGCGGCGCCGCCAAGGTCGCGACAGCCTGCGTTTGCTTGCCGAGAAAGAAAAGCGTCATCGGTTCTGCGAATACGAACATCGCCGCCCCGGCGCTCGTCATGATGGTGCCTCCGACGAGGCAGGTTGTCCAAACCGAACGGGTGGCCCTCCGCCAATCGCGCGCGCCGACAAATTGCCCGGCCATGGTCGCCGCGGCAACTTGGAACGCCGTGCCGGGCAAGTAGGCAATCGATTCGATTCGCACGCTCAGACCGTGCGCCGCCGCTTCGATCGTGCCGAGCGAGTTGATGATGGCCAAGAACCACAAATGGCAAAACGTCAGGGAAACGACGTCGATGCCGCCGGGCACGCCGATTCTCAGGATTCGCCGGATCATCTCCCAGTCGGGCTTCAGACATTGCCGAGTTAGCTGAAGTCCGGCGCGACCTCGAAGCAAGAAACTGACAACGATCGTCGCGCCGACCAAGTATCCAAGTGCGGTGCCAATCGCCAGCCCGTCCCAACCCAGCTCAGGAAAAGGACCTGCGCCTGTAACAAGCACGATGCCAACGGTCGTGTTGATCAGGTTGACGACGCTCATAGCGATGAAGCCGCTAATCGTGTCGCCCGCGCCCCGAAGCGCCGCAATGCCGATTTGCTCGAGCATGATTGCGGGATAGAGCGGGATCAGAAAATAGAAGTAGCGAAGCGCCAAGCTGGCGGCCTCGGGTTCAAGCTGCATTGCGGCGACAAACGGTTTGGCGAAGATCCACGAGGCAATCATTGTCGCCACGCAGAGAATAGCGCCGGCGGCGTAGGCTTGGTTCACGAGACGCCGAGCGTCTTTCCATTGTCCGGCGCCGGTCATCCTTGCCGTCAGCGCACCTGCGCCGATGGCGACCAGGCCAAAGACAGATGGGATAACCCACATCACATACCAGACAAGCGAGATTGCGGCCAAGTGCGGCGCGCGAAGAAATCGGCCTGCCAACCATTGATCAACGAACGCGACCAAGACCACAAGCACCTGCTCAATTAGAACGGGCGTAGCCAGGCGAAATAGCGGCTTCAGCACGCCGTCCGAATTGACAACAGAAAAAGTGGAAGACACGTCAATGATTCAAGATAAACTCGTTGCTGTTGAGCAAGGCCCACCAGATATCCTGCAGGCCGGCAGCATCATTTCGCGTTCGTCCTCCGCTGCTTCGCGCCTCAATGAGATTGCGAACGGCTTTGAGTTCTTTTGGCGTTGGCTTGCGCGAAAGGGCGGCGAGAAACAGATGATCAATCTTCTCGGTGAGACTCATGTTGCTTTGCGTGACCTGCTGCAGCACTCCACCCAACTCGTTACTGACCGCCCGTTTCATGACCGGGCTCGTCATGACAATCACCGACTGACGAATGTCGCCAGCGAACGTGTTTGTTTCCTGACCTTCATCCGTATTCATGTCCTTGGAAAACTGGCCAAGCCATGCGCGCTGCGCCCGAATGTACTCCCCGCCCACGATCGCGCTGCTGCCGCTCTTCTGCTCGTTCGCAGCCAGCAACAACGAATCATAAACGGCCTCGGGAGAAAGCTGGCGAGTATAGTAGCGGCTAAATAGAGGCGGCTTGCCCGTCTCCGGCTTGTCCGCGTAGTCTTCACTCGGCGCTCGACTGCTCAACTGAAATGCGTCGGAGGTAACCATCCATTGAATGAGCTGGTCTAGGTCGTATTTGTTGGCGCTAAACTGTTTGGCGAGCAACTCAAGCATTTGAGGATGATCGGGCGGGTTGTGATCGCCCATGTCGTCGACCGGGTTCGTCAAGCCATAGTGAAAGACTCGGGTCCATAGCCGATTGACAGCAGCGCGACTTAGATCAGGCGAATCGATCACCAACTGTGCAAGTTCTTGACGACGATTTACCGACGCGACGTCGCCTCGCTTGGAAATCGCACGACCGTCAAAGAAGACCGGATAAGCAACTCGCTTAACCCCATCCAATCGTTCAAAGTAAATCTCGGCTTCGTCGACGCTGCCGCCCGATTCGCCGCGAAAGTCCTCATCCACAAGACGAACGGGCCCGCCCCCTTTCGGCTTATTCGCCTTCATCTGGCGAAAGAACGCGTTGAACTCCCAGAAGTTGTTCTGCGTCCAGGTCTCGTTCGTCGGATGGTTGTGGCATTGCACGCATTGGATCTGCTTGCCATGAAAAACTCGCGCCGTTCTGGCTGTCGCCAAAGCGGAGTCTCTCGAGTAGCCGTCCAAGAGGAAATTGACGGCGCCGTTGAACCCTTGTTGTCCGGGTTCGTTGACGCCTTCCGCCGTGATGAGCTCGGCGACCATTTCATCGTAAGGCTGGCGTTTCAGAAGAGACTTGCTCAAGTAGATCGCAAGCCCTTCGCGATTTGCGAGTCCGTCAGGTCGTTGACCGCCGGTGCGTCCAATCAGAACGTTGGTCCAAAAATTCGTCCAGTTGGCGACATACGTCGGACGGTACGCCGGGTGATTTTGCAGTCGATTGACGAGCCAGGCACGCTTGTCTTCGCCGCCGGGGCTCTCTTCCCTGGCGAGAAACGCCTCAAGCTCCGAGACCGTGGGGATACGCCCGATCAAGGCGACAAACACTCGACGACAATACTCAGCGTCAGTCGCCCGTGCGGCAGGTTGCACCGAGTTGACTTGCCACAGGTTGTTGAGCTGAAGGTTCAATTCCGCCAACACCTTGGCGTCGTCCAAAGGTTCGACGTCAACGCGTTCTCTCTCAGTCGACTGGGCCGGCTTATTCTTGGCCACTCGCTCAAACGGAGCGGGCTCATCGAACGCGCTGGGCTTCTTGTCTTTCGACTTGTCGCCGCTTGCAGAAGTTGCCGCAAGGCCTTCGCCGTTGGACGTAGTCGGCGTTTGGGCTCCGTTCTGATTCGCGCCCTTCGAGTCCGCGCCTCGCTCGGAACCGGCGTTCGCCAGCCGCTCGCCATCGTTCGGTTGCTCGGTTGAATCGCCCGAATTGTGTCGTGGGTCTTGGTTAGCGATCTGATTGCCGTTTTGCGTAGCGACAACGATCGCCGCGACGGTGACCAAAGTGAGGGCCATGCCAATGGCGAGACGCGCCCAACCGCTGTTCTCGCCCGTCGAACTGGCATTGATGGAGACGGGTTCTGTTACCGGCGTGGTGGGAGGCTTGACGGTGCGAGGCGGTGCGGCGGGCTCCTCAGGGGGCAGGTCTTGAGAAACTTCGTTTGGCGAGTCGACTTGCTTGTGTTGATCGCGCGCGGCCCATGCGTCGACGATGCGATCCGACAGGTCGGGCGGCGCAGCGTCAGCGAAGACTTCCTCAAGGAAGACATCGAGTATCGGATCTCGTTCTTCTGAATTCACGATTTCAGTTTCGACTCCATACATTCACGCAGGCGTTTCTTGGCCCGCTGCATCAGGTTTTTTGCGCCGTGTTCTGTAATCTCTAAATCGGCTGCGATGCTGGCCCGCGACGCCTTGTCGCCAAACCGCATCCGCAACGCTCGTCTCGCTCGCTCGGACAATCCTCGCAAACATTCGCGAAGAGCAACTAGGAGCTCTTCTCCGCCGTCGTCTTCCGCGAAGTTTGACCACTCCGCGTTGAGTGACTCAATGTCCTCCACCGCCGTGACCTTGCCAGCTCGGCGCCGAATCGTGATGAAACGATTGTAGGCCACCCGGCGAAGCCACGCAGCCGTGGCGGCCGGACTGTACTGCTGGAAAGGTTTCTCCAAGACCGACAAAAATGTGTCTTGGGTGATGTCCTCTGCCAGATTCGCCTCGCAGCCCAGAGACCGAAGGTATCGCCAGACGCCCGCCTGGTGTTCTTCGACGAGCTGTCTGACTTCGTCGGCATGAAGCTTAGGCGTCGAGGCGGAAGTCATCTGCAATACAAACGCTCAGGGATTAGAAATGTACTCGGGAGACTCAGCCCGTAAGGGGGCGATTCGCTGAGGTTTACGACGAATAGCGTTGCTATCGGAAATTTCGTCAATACCTACGGCAGCTACTACCACGGTAACATAGTAGGCTCCAAATTAGTCTCGGCAATTCGCGTAGATGTTAATTCGAGTCGATTTGGGGGTTTGATTCCCACGTCCATGGGAAATTGTAGTCGCCGTGGCAAGAGCGGCGAAAAAACCGAAAAAAGGCCCGACGATTGCCGTCGGGCCTTTGATCTGCTGGTTGTTGCCGTCGGGTGCGAATCAGTCGACCAAGGCGAACTGAACGGACCTGAAAGGCTGAACTAGGCAAACAGTTCTCGGATGACTTTGCCGCTGTTGGCGATCTTCATCGGTCGGCCGCTACGGCTGGTAAATGTTGTCTCGAGCGAAATACCGAGCGCTTTGCAAACGCTGGCCATCACGTCTTGAGCCGTGTAGGGCTCCGTCTCGACTCGAGTTCCATCGCCATTGGTCTCGCCGACCGCGATGCCGCCGTTCATGCCGGCGCCGCCAACCACAACGCTCCAGGCTCTCGCCCAGTGATCGCGTCCGGCGTTGCCGTTGATGCGCGGAGTTCGCGAGAATTCGCCCATCCAGATCAGAGCGGTATCGTCGATAAGCCCTCGTTGCTCAAGGTCTTCCGCGAGAGCACTCATCGCTTGATCCAATTCAGGCAGCTTCGTGTCCGACAGTGTGGTGTGGATATTCTGGTGCATATCCCAACCGCCGTTACCGACTTCCACAAACGGTACGCCGGCTTCGACGAGTCGTCGAGCGAGCAGGCAGCCGCGGCCAAAGTTGTTGTCGCCGTAACGCTCTTTGACAGCGTCGGGCTCTTTATCAACCTTGAAGGCTTCCATCTGCTCGCTGGTCATCAGATTCAGCGTTTTACGGAGGATCTTCTGGTGGTCAGAAGCGGCTGAACCTCGCTTTTGCGAAACGAAGCCCTTCTCGATCAGGTCGAGCGTAGCCATTCGCTGCACCAACCGTTGATCGTCAAGTCCCATGTCGAGGTTGCGGATGCGGCCGTTGCTGCTGACCGAGAACGGCGCCCAGGACATGCCTAGGAATCCGGGCCCGACGCTGCCTCCGCCGACGGAGACAAACGGCGGAATCTCGAGCTCCTCACGCTGCGAGATAAGTTCATGAGACAGCACGGCGCCGTAGCTTGGGTGCTCGACATTCGGATTGGGAACATAGCCGGTGTGCATGTAATAGCGACCGCGATTGTGATCCGCTTCCCGTGTGCTCATCGATCGAATGATCGCCATGTTGTGCATTTGCTTGGCCATTTGCGGCATGTGCTCGCAAATTTGAACGTCGCCGCTCGTGGCAATCTGCTTGAAGGGACCGCCCGTGGCGGCGCCCGGTTTCAGATCCCAAATATCCATCGTGGAAGGGCCGCCGCCCATCCACATCATGATCGCCGACTTGCGTTTCTTCTGCATCGTCGCGGCGTGCACGTTCAGCGTGTGGCCGAGCGTCATTGCCGGAACGGCCATCGCCGACGCGCCGGCCAAATGACTCATGAAATGGCGTCGATTCATACCTTGGGGCGTGATAGTCATTCTGTTTCTCCAATGATGGCGGCGCGACACCGCGTTTAATTCAGATAATTGTCTTTGATGTATTTCAAACAACTGAATGATCAGTTGGCCATTGGCATTGTAAAGATGGTGGCAATGTTTTAGTGGTTCAAAATGAACTCATTGCTGTTGAGGATTGCCCACCACAAATCTTGCATGGCGGCTTCCGCGTCGCCTCGCCGAGCGGCGAGCAGACGGTTCGCAACCGTGGTCTCGCGAGCGTTGGCGTTTCGACCAAGACCCGCTTGGAACAAGTAGTTAATCTTCGCCGAGTTTCGCATCTCGCCGTCGTTGGCGATTTGGTAAAGGAAACTTCCCTTGCCCTTGCTCGTGGCTTGCTTGACCAGATCGCCATTGAACATCATCAGAGCTTGGGTGATCGTCCCATTGAACGTGGTCGCCTCTTCGCCTTCATCGTTTCCAAAGGCAACTGTGAACTGGCGAAGCCAATCGGCCTTGGTCTTCTCTTGCTCTTCATACGAACCTTGAGTTTTGTGGGCTTGTGTCGCCACGATCAGTGATTCGTAGAGCTCTTCCGCTCGCATTTGGCGAACATAGAAGTGAGAGAACTTGGGAGTTTCGCCCAACAGCGGATCGTCCTGACTGTTGGAGCTCGTCACGCGACTCGACAGCGAATAGGCTTCACTAAGAGTGATCCAGCGAACCAGCTCTTTGAGGTCATAACTCTGCTCCCGCAGTTGCTCAGCCATGTAATCCAGCAGAGCAGGGTGGGTCGGCGAATTATGGCTGCCCATGTCGTCGATCGGCTTGGTGAATCCATATCCAAGGAAGTGGCCCCAGTATCGATTGACGACCGTCTTGGCCAAGTAGGGCGATTTGACGATCAGATCGCCGAGCTCGTCCCGACGATTGACTTCGTCAACGAATCCACTCTTGCCAACCTCTTCGCCCGAAACAAAAACGGGATAAGCGACCTTGAGCAGACCGTTGCGGAGCTCGAAATAGATCTCGGCTTCTTCAGGGTTGCCGCCTTCGCCGCCGAAGTCCTCGTTAACCAACTCGGCCGATTCAATGTCGCGAGTTCCTTCGACGAACGTGCGAAGCATGCGAGTCTGTCGGAAGAAGGCATTCATCTCCCAAAACTTGCGTTGCCTCCAGTCGTTGAATGGATGGTTGTGGCACTGGGTGCATTGCACCTGCAAACCGAGGAAGATCTTCGCCGTTGCCGCGGTCGCCAAGGTGCCTTTCTCTTCGTTAACCTTCATCGCCAGGAAGTTGACGGCACCGTTGAAATCTTCGGAACCGGGTGCGTTTGTACCGGTGGCCGTAACCAGGTCGAGCACCATTCGGTCGTATGGCTTGTTTCGGGCGAACGTATCGCGCAAATACTTTTGCATCCCGGCTCGGCTCGTCAACGTACGCCGTTCCGTTCCGCCACTGCGGCCGATCAAAATGTTGGTCCAGATCGTCGTCCAGTTGCGAGCATACTCTTCGGTGTACTTGTCATCGTAAAGCAGTGACGAAACGAGTTTCGACTTTTTTCGCTCGTCCTTGCTCGCCAAGAAGGTGCGAAGCTCTTCAACGGACGGCACGCGGCCGAGCACGTCTAAGTAGACTCGTCGACACCATTCGCCATCCGCTGCCGGAGTGGAGGCTTTGATTTGGTAGTCCGACCAGACAGCGCGGATCTCTTCGTTGATTTTGGCCACTTGAGGCATGCCGTAATCTTGCACGCCGCCCTTCTTGTCGTCCGCGCCCAAGGCACCGCGAGCACCACAGAACGTCAACAGAAACGCTGCCAAAATGCCTGCTCGAGTGATCGCAGTTTTCATTTTCACCGTCCGCATCGCTTGCTGAATTGGAAGTGGACTGGAAACGTGCATAAGGACGAACCTCTCGTTACTAATTTTGACTCGATTGGTCTAAATCAACGTCGTGCGCTGATCGACTTGATGAAAACGCAGGCGCTACCCAATTGTACTCGCATACCCAGCAAATTCGTCTCACTCAATCGGCCTCGATTTCGCCTCGAAGTTCCCCAACCACCACATGACTGCTGGGGGGCGTATCGCAGGAACCGGGTATTCAAGGCGTAAGGCGTTCTGTAGATTCGGTTTACGCCCAAATTGACGGTTGTCGAAGAACCGGAGTAGACAATTCCTAGAATTCTACCGGATTGGCCACCAGTATGCGAGAATCTCAAACACGATTGTTTGATTCTGCATGTATCATTTCGATACAAGTGTTGCGTTTTGATGCGCGCATAAAAACAGGCGAGTTGAGAAACAACCTTGAAAGGTCGCATTCCCAACTCGCCTTCGATTTCGACAGGGGGTGCATCGCTTCCCCGTCAAACCCTCCTACGACTCGCTTCCACGAGCGCCTCTTCTCTGGAAACTGAGTGCCACTTCTCAGGAATTCCGAGCGCCTCTTCTCTGAATTCCTAATGCTCCACTTTGTTCCAAGTCGTTTGAAAGGAAACAAAGTCGAGTGTTCCAAGCCCAACTCGTTCCCAAATCGCCTCTTGCCTAGCCGGCCCCGAAAATCGGAATGCGCTTCTCTGCTCCGGCCTCGCCACTTGCGACTTGTTAGCAACTGATGCGGTCTTACATCATGCAATTGGCGTGCCAAAACTCGCTCAGCGAATCACGATCAGGGTTTTGCCGCACTGGAAACGTAGGCCTTGAACTGTTGCCGCTGGCTGTCGCTTAACGTCTCGAACATTGTTCGGTGAGAATCTTGGATCGCGGTCAGGGTGTTCGACGCGGTCGCCCGAGCCTCAACGGCCTCCAGCAATTTGACCTGGTCTGGGGACAGCTTCATCTTGCCAGCGGAGGCCATTCTTCGAATCGTCGCCAAGTCAGCCAGTTTGCGCTGAAGGAATCGATTGATCGGAGCGGAGGAGGTAACGGAGCGAGGAGGCGTTGATGCCGGGCTGCGAGTTGCTGAACTTGCAGCGGGCGAGGTTCCGATTTGCTGGCTATTCGGACTACGACGACTTGGTGAAAAAGCCGAGCCTGTCTGAGCGTCGCCGCCGGAGCTGGTTGGCAGTCGGCCTGGAGCAGTCTTCCTTGTCTTCAGAAGCGATTGCGGGCCGCTTGTTCCGACTGACGCGAATTAGACTGGCAAAGATCTTGGCACCAAGTCGCTGCCAGCGAGGTAGCGAAGGAAGGCAAAAAAACCGGCGATACCAAGCACGGTCACGGCGACAAAGGCCAATCCATGGGCCCAAGCTGTCAACGTCAATAAGGTCGCACCTGACGGGACTCGCTGTTCGTCCTCGGCGGCAATTTCGGTTTCGTCCAGGATTTCGCGCCTCGAGGCCAGGCCTACCTGACCCGTTGCCGGCTCGAGCCGCAGGACCTCAACGCGAAATTTTCCTTGATGAGTTTCTAATTGGTTGGAATCGCCGGGGCCGATGGGAATGGGGCCGGAAAACTCAATGAGAAACCCCGTGGCGGATTCGTTGACCAGCCGAACTTCAAACTCGCTGCCATCTGCTTGAATGAGCCAAGCCCGTTCAGATTCGGGCTTGTGCTGAATCGGTAGGCGTTACGTCGGTTTTTCATGTTCATTGTTGCGTGACCGTGTTATTCAGGCGAATCGCCGCTGGCCGCAAGAAAAGCATAGAATACCCGTCGGTTGGCAAGATTGACCAAATCGGAGACTTGGCTGCCGCCCACCCATCGGGCGGCGAAATTGTAAATGGTTGCATCAGATTCAACGATTGACGACGTAATCCGGACGTATCGACGCGCTACCGATGCGTCGCGTCATCGCGAGACGTGCTTGGTGCAGCTCGGTGAGTCGGACGGGGCGGACATCGTTGTTTCGACTGATCTCCATGGTCAGCGATTGAATTACCGTCGAGTTCTCGAGCTAACCGATTGGGCCAACCATCCCGATCGACACCTTGTGATGCAGGAGGTCTGTCATGGCGGTCCCCACTATCCGCATGGTGGATGCATGTCGCATCTGTTGCTTGAGGACATTGCGGCGTTAAAGGCCCAGCGGCCCAACCATTTCCATTTCTTGCTCAGCAACCACGAGCTCGCCGAGCTGATGGACTTTCCAATAACAAAGTCGAACCGCATGCTGAATCTCCATTTTCGCAACGGCCAACGGGAAATGTACGGCGATGCCTGCGAAGATGTACGTTTGGCGATGACTGGCTTTTTGCGTTCATGTCCCCTCGCCCTTCAACTCGATAACGGCGTATTCATTTGCCACAGCGCGCCGGCGAGTGTCGATGAAATGGGGTTTGATGCGACCATTTTCGACCGCCGTCTGCACTCTGGCGATTTGGACACGGGAGGCCCAGCGTTTCGTTTGGTTTGGGGCCGCGACTTTCGTCAGGAGAACGCAGATGCATTCTGCGAATTGGTCGGTGCCGACATCTTGGTGCATGGCCACGAGCCGTGCCCCGAAGGCGTTTACGCTCCGAACAATCGCCAGGTCATTCTCGACAGCTGCGGCGATCACGCTCGAATCGCGATCTTGCCGCTGGCCGGACAGCTCACATTGAATGACGTGTTGGATTGTGTGCGACCGCTGTACGAGGCGTCCGATGTGAATGAGAACTCCTCAGGCAATGAGGCCGGCTGAATGAGTGGCAAACGGTTCTCGATCATGCAGATGATGCTCGTCATGCTCGTTTTCTGCGTCGTGGCGGCGGCCATCGGGCAGCTCGTCTCGGGCCGATCGGAAGTCTCCCCGCTCATCTTCATGCTGATGTTGATGTGCTCGCCTGTCCTGCTGATGGTCATCGTCAGCATTGTCAGGGCGTTCTCCAAACGATAGTGAAACGCGGCACCTGCCAGACTTGCAAGCGAGTCTTGGCCGAGGTTTCTAGGGACGACAGCGGTTGTTCCGACGGTTGCAATAATGCTGATCAGTCCGAATTGTTCAACTATTCGGCATTTGACGCCGATGATGAAGGCAGATGCTGATTCGCCTGTCTCGAACTCGGCACAGGCGTTTTTTCGGACCCAGGCCGCCCCGCAGCGGCGTAGCGAAATCGCGGTTGTCGAAACTCGACCGTGGAAGGAAAAAGTGAAATGACACGATTGCTATTCGCCGCGATTGCGGTTTGCGCGTTCTCCTCAGTCGGGTGCCACCACCACAACTTGGCCAAGAGCGGGTGTTCTGGGTGCGACAAAGGCTCCAAAGTCGCTGAATGCTCGAACTGCGGCGGAGTCCAACTGGCCAGCCACGTCAGTTCGGCGGGCGGCTGCAGCAGCTGCGGACACGGCGGCGGCCACGTTGGTCATGGCGATCCCGGCACAGGCGGCCACGCCTGGGGCGGACATGGCGTCGGCTTCGCAGGACTCGGCAACCCTCAAGCGGTGCCGCGGATTCCCCACGGTCAGTATCCTGGCGGCGTCGGCCCGGCCGGCCCCAGCTCAGCCGCCGTCGGCTATCCGTACTACACGACGCGCGGTCCCAGGGATTTCCTGATGGACAAGCCGCCGTCAATCGGCAACTAACGCTCTGAGTCAGGCGCGAGCTCGCCAGCTAGACTTGCCCGACGACCAGCGTGATATTCTGCCCGCCGAAGCCGAAGCTATTGTTCAATGCGACTTTGCATTCGGCTTCCCGGGCAACGTTGGGAATGTAATTCAGATCGCATTCCGGATCGGGATTTTCGTAGTTGATCGTCGGCGGCATTACGTTGTCCCGCATTGCCATCAAGCAAACGATCAACTCGGTCACGCCCGCAGCCGCGATCAAGTGACCCATCATGCTCTTCGTGCTCGAAATCGGAAGTTGCTCCGCTCGCTCTCCAAACACTTCACGACAAGCTCGCGTTTCCACACGGTCGTTGACCGTCGTGCTCGTACCGTGAGCGTTGACATAGTCGATCGCTTCCGAGCTTAATTGAGCATCTTGCAGGGCGCGGTTCATGCAGGCGATCGCGCCTCGACCTTCCGGGTGAATATCGGTGATTCGGTACGCGTCCGCTGTTGCGCCATATCCCAGAATCTCACCGTAAATGTGCGCGCCCCGTTGTCGAGCGTGTTCGTATTCTTCGAGCACAACCATGGCGGCACCTTCGCCCAGGACAAAGCCGTTTCGCAATCGGTCGAACGGTCGCGACGCTCGCTTGGGATCGTCGTTGCTGGTCGAGAGCGCGGTGAGCAGATTGAATCCGGTGACGCCCAACGGGTGAATCATGCTGTGGGTGCCGCCCGAAATCATCGCATCCGCGTCGCCTCGACGGATGATCTCTGTCGCCTCGCCGATCGCCTGGCTGCTGGCCGCACAGGCAGTGAGGCAGTTGGCATTGGGCCCCTGCGCGTCAAACATGCTCGCCAAATGCCCAGCTGGCATGTTTGGTTCTTGGTCGAGCTCGATCATGGGGTCGAGAATATCGAGGCCGACCCGAGTGAATTCGGCCAGGTCTAGCCCGTCGCCTACCGTGGCCGCGGACATCATCTTGGAAAACGAGTCAAAGTCCTGGTTGCCCTCGCCGCTGCCCAGATAGATTCCAAGTCGAGTCGGCACCAGCTGGCATCCCAAAATCCCTGAGCCGTCGACGGCTTGTCGCGCCGCGGCCGCCGCGAAACGGGTATGCCTCGCTCGAGGCGCCCAATACTCAAGGTCCTCGCCATCGGTTACCGATTGCCAGTCCTTAATCTCTGCAGCGATCTTGGTCTTGAAGCGGCTGGCGTCGAAGATGGTCGTGTAGTCGACACCCGACTCGCCCTCTTTCAATCCGCTCCACACCGTTTCCATATCGTGTCCCATCGGGTTGATTGAACCGATCCCGGTGATGACGACTCGTCTTCTCATGGACTGTGGACCTTTGGTGGTTGCTGCGGTTGACTTCGTTAAATGGCGAGAGCTCGTCCGCCCATTCTACGTCGATTGAGTCTTCAGTTGCATGAGGCCGCCGCCAAATCAGTTCGTTTTTTTTTGGGCGGAATCGCTCCGCGTCCCAGCTCAAACGGTGAGTCGCGTTCGCCGCCGGAAACGCTGGCGGAGGTCGAGGCGCTCGTCAGTTATGAATTGCAATATTCGGATTCGGCTTGAAGCAGATGCGGGGGTGCCTTGAGCGGTTGCCCATCCGCGTCGACGCCGACATCGTACAGACGAAAACAACGCAGCATGTAGAGAAAATCAGCGTTGTCAAAGAGCTCGCTCGGGAAGCGATCATCCAGGTGGGCAAAGACAAGCTGAACTTCGGCCTGCAACCGGTCGTCGACGTGACTGGTGGACTGCACGATCGCTCCATCCGATTGCAAGTTCTGAATCGTCGTCTCGTACCGAAGTTGATCGCCCATGGTGACTGGAAAGTGAAACGTCGCCTTGCCGATTTTGGCTAAAACGACTCGCTCCAGAAACTGGTTGTGTTCACCCACGAGCAGGCCGCTCGTCTGGGCGAGCCCTTCGACGATCAGCGACGTCGGGTAGGTCGGCAGCCCGGGCGTATAGTCGTCCAGGTGATATTCGGCTCGCGTGACGTTCTTCGTCGCGACCGCTCGACTGCCGCTTTCAAATTCGAGGAAGCGGTCGATCCAAAACCAACGCATCACGGCTGCGGTCTCGTCTGGCAAACGTAATCGGTCGAGTACGACGCTCGGCCGTTGGAAAGGCAACAGCGGTTGGTCGAGGGCTGCGGCAGGGGCCCGCTGTTGGTGGCAGCGGTCCCAATCGCAAGACGCATGCTGACAGCAGTACAACCTCGACGCCTGTCATCCGCTGGCGGACTCAGCGCCAAAGCATAAGCTGGCTTAGGTGCCAACTTTCGTTTCGATATAGCGGCAGAGATCGCTGACAGTCAGCAGATTGCCGAATTCTTGAACGGCCGGATTCTCTTCGAATTTGGTCAGGTCGGCGAACGGCATGCGCATCTTCAGTTCTTCCACGCCGGCGCTGGTGACCTTGCCGTTCTCAACGTATTCCGCGTTGGTGAGGATGTCCTCGGGGAACAATTCAGCTCGCGGGATTTCGATTTCGAAAGCCTTTTCCAATCGAAACACGATATCCAGGAAATCGATCGATTCGGCGCCGAGATCGCCCACCATAGTCGCATCCGCCGTGACCTCGTCGTCATCCACGCCAAGGGCTTCCACTAGCGCTTCACGAACCTTCTCAAAGACTTCCTCTTTCGTCGGCATTGTCGCTTCTCCAAATCGGCAAAATGTATCGGTTGTCGACGCGCCCGCGTCGACGACGGTTGCTGTTTTCGAGCGTGCTCCGCTCGTATGGTCTCAATTCGCCTTGGTGCAGCGTCGGGGACGGCCGCATCTCCTGGCCGCACTAAATCGCTTCAGCCGGCTCAGGCTGAATCTCTTCATAAAACTGTCGAAAGTTACGTCGCATACGCACATCCATCGGCGCCATTTGGGGATTGGCGTCCGACAGGTTGAAACGCTCTAGAATCAATCGCGCCGTCACGGCCACCGAGCCGTCCACCGTCCCTTCGGTTTTCAGCGTCGTCAGCGGTCCATCTTCTTTCATGATCTTGGCGGTCACGATGAGCTTTTGCCCCGGTTGCACAAAATCCTTGTATTTCACGTTGCGAGCTTCCTTGAGAACAACCATCGCATGGGCGAAGTCTTCACTCTTGCGAACCAGGAATGCGCTGGTTTGAAACATCGCCTCCAGCATCAATACCCCCGGCATGACCGCAAAATGGGGGAAGTGGTCTTTGAGGTAGGTCTCGTCGGCATGCAGTTCTTTGGCCGCACAAATCGACTCGCCTGGCTGAATCGCAGTAATTCGATCGATTTGACGAAAACGCATCGACATAGTTTGGAAAACGAATCTCAGGAAAACGGATGTAACCCAGCCGGACAGGAATCGCGACGGGCCGCTCACAAAGGGTAGGCCGCGTGCATGGAATGAGTTGGGAAGCGATTCCGGACGGGGTCGGGCTATCAGCGAAAAAACGTCCGGCGTCCATGGGCCGCCAGATGCAACCAAGCCCCCTAATTAGCGGTCCTCCAATCCTGGAGTCCCCGCGGATGGCACCAAAACTCAAACCGGCCGAGATCACACAGCCCGATCCATGCAGGCCGATGTTTACGTTTGTTCATGCCGGCCCCATTCATGCAGGCAAGCGAACTAGTATAGTCACCACCCCAGATTGCCACAACCGAGGCTTAGGGGTCGTTAGCGAGGCATGCTAAGTCGGATCGGTGAAATGCTTTGCGCTGCCCTTTTGGGTAGCCAGCGGGCCTGATACATTTCCACCTATGTTCAAAGGCATTGGCGTATCTCCGGGTGTTTCCGTTGGGCGAGCCTACTGCATTCAAGAGATATTCGTAAATCCCGACACCAAGCAACTTGCCGACGCGGAAGTTACCGACGAGCTCGCGAGGTACGAGCACGCTCGGGAGAAAACCGCCAAGGATCTGCGCGCCTTGCGAGCCAAGGTCGAACGCCAAGTCGGCGCCGCCGAAGCTCAGATCTTCGCCGTTCACGAGGCGATTCTCAACGACCCCGCCTTCAAGGACAAAGTCCGCCGCTGGGTGGCCGACGAGCGACAGACCGCCGCCTCCGCCATGCATCGGTTGCTCAACGACTACACAACGATCTTCTCCAAGACCAAGGACGAATACCTCAAGGAGCGGCTGAATGACGTCCGCGACGTGGCGATTCGTTTGAGTTCCCACCTCTCCGACGTGCTCCAACCCGACTCGGGTGCCATGCAGGGACCCTTGATCGTGATTGCCGAGGAACTGCTCCCCTCGCACGTCGTCGTACTCGGCGATGTCGAGGTCAAGGGAATTGTGACCCAGGCTGGCAGCCAGACCAGTCACGCCGCCATCATCGCCAGAAGCCGAGGCATCCCGGCGGTTTCTGGAGTTCGCGGACTGCTCCGACAAGTCAAGAACGGCGACGACATCGTCGTGGACGGTCGCCAAGGGCACGTCATCATCAACCCGGACGCCGAGTCGTTGGCGGCCTACCGCAAGCTCGAACGCGAGTTCTTTCATCTCAAGGATCAGCTAGCGGAGAATCGCGATCTCCCGGCCGTGTCCGCCGATGGCGAGCCGATCGAACTGCTCGCGAATGTCAACAACGCCAGCGACTGCGAGGCGGCGGAAGCGATGGGGGCGACCGGTATCGGCCTCTACCGCACCGAGTATCTGTTTCTCGACCACCCGACCGTGCCCGACGAAGACGAACAGATCGAAAACTATCGGGCGATCATCAAGTCGAGCCCCGGCCGTCCGATCGTGATTCGCACACTGGACATCGGCGGCGACAAGACTGTGCCTTACCTGGGCCGCACGATTCGCGAAGCCAATCCATTTATGGGCTGGCGAAGCATTCGGCTGTCGTTCGAACTGCCCGAGTTCTTCACCACTCAGCTGCGCGCAATCATGCGGGTTGCCGCCGATGTCGAAAACGGTGCCGTGAAGATGATGTTCCCGATGATCACCACGCTCGAGGAAATGAATCGAGTGCACCGGATCGTCACCCGAGTGCAACGGCAGCTCAAGAAAGAGAACCATGCGTTCGGTCGTGTTTCCGTCGGTATGATGCTGGAGGTGCCGGCGGCGGCGATCACCATTGACAACATGCTCCACGTCGTCGATTTTGTCTCGATCGGATCCAACGACCTGGTCCAATACCTGATGGCCGCCGATCGCGACAACCCCAAAGTCAGCCACCTCTGCCAGCCTTTGGCACCGCCCGTCTTGAGGATCTTGGCCAGCGTTATTCGAGCCTGTCGTCGAGCCAAGAAACCGCTTACGTTGTGCGGCGAGATGGCGGGTCAGCCGAGAGCCTTCATCCTGTTGTACGCCATGGGACTGCGCAGCTTCAGTATGAGCCCTTCGTTCATACCAACAATCAAGAACCTCGCATCTCACCTTAACAACGCCGACGCGAAACGCATTCTCAGCAAAGCGATGAGTCTGCGAACGACCGCCAACATCAAGCGGTATCTAGCCGAAGAAGTCGCCCGCATCTCGCCCGACTTGGCGATCCTCGACACCCACTAAGCAAGGGCGCGTTCGGATCGGGGCGAGCAGATCTGGACGCTAGTATTTGCGACTGATCTGCAAGGAGAGTTCGGAGTCGAAGAACCGATTTCGGCTTGAGGTAAGCGGAATGGCCCCGGCGATTCTCAGATTGCTGTCATTGGCCAATTCAAAGTGCAATCCGGTAACGAGGTTCAACACATTGAGATCGACCGTGCGGCTGCCAAAGGACATTGTCGCGGTGTCAGGTCCAAAAACGCGGCCGCCAGTGACAACGTCCCGATCTATAGTGTTGTGGTGAAGTGAAGTTTCGCGAGCGCCGCCGTCGCCGTGCAGGCCGAAGCGCATTCGTCTCGATAGAGCCAAACTCCGCTCCCCAGGTTGGCGTGCAAAAGTGTTTGCTCGTTGTACCGGCCGTAGGATCCCACCGCGCCGCCCGGCTCCAGGCCAGTGAAGCTGACACGATTGCCTCCCATTGGTGCATCGAGCTGGAGAAACGCGTGTCGAAACTCAAGCTCATTCGGCGTCTGCATCAGGGCGACGAATGGCGTCAGGTGCACGGCCTCGTTTTGAATCTCGTAACGCGTGCGACCGATGATCGCCGTCGCGTCGCTGCCAGTTGGCAGCTCAACGCCGAGTCCTCAGGAGAGCACGGTTTCTGGACTTCTACATTTCCTACGCGGTCACGTTCGAAAACCGAGGCCCGTTCACCACGCTGAGCGATCGCTCGTTCAAGCTCGTGTCGCTCAACACCAATTGGCAACGAACCGTGCACTACACCGGAAAGATCAAGACCGGATTGCCAGTCGGAGCGGAGTGGGAGTTCGGTCCGCTTCAAACCGACATCAACGCCAATGTTCTTTGGTATATCGAACTGGACGGCAAAGACGACAACGGGTGGAACGACTTCATCATCTTGCACGACAGTCGCTAATCCGAAGCTACTCGGCGGCGGCGTCGAGCGCGTCTTGCAGACGAGCTTTCGATTGGGCACCGACGAATCGTTCGGTGACTTCGCCGTTCTTAAAGACCATCAGCGTGGGAATGCTGGAGACGCCGAATTTTTGAGCGACGCCGGGGCTGTCGTCAATGTTGACTTTGCCAATCTTGACGGCACCGGCGTTTTCTTCGGCCAAGGCATCGATCATCGGAGCGATCTGACGGCAAGGCATGCACCAAGGCGCCCAAAAATCAACGAGGACCGCCTGGTCGGATTGCAACACGTCGGAATCAAAATTGCCGTCGGTGAATTCGATCACATGCTCATTACTCATCGCGTTTTCTCTCCTGTCGGTTCAACGTAGTCGTGGATTGTATCGCTGCCCCGTCAAAAGTGTCAATGAGCACCACCGCCTCGAATGGCCCGCATCGGGACTCGTCGACAGGCGGCGGCGATCGCACTCCGCTCACTCAAAGAATCTCGAGAACTTGCTCCGGCGGGCGTCCGATGCGAGCTCTTTTTCCGACCACAACGATCGGGCGTTCGATGATTTTTGGGTTGTCCGCCATTCGCTGAATCAATGTCGCTTCGTCATCGGTCGCTTCCAAACCAAGCGCGGCGTGGTCTTTCTTCCGAATCAACTCGGCAGCGGACAGTTGGAGCTTCTTCAGTAGGCCTCGGATCGTTTCCGAATCCAATGGGTCCTGCAGGTACTCGACGACGTTCGGCTCCAATCCTTGCTCCTGCAGCAACGTCAGAGTCTGGCGACTCTTGCTGCATCGCGGATTGTGGTAAATCGTTGGGGTAGTCATTTGAGTTGATCTCGAATGGAAGTGTCTTGATTCAATTGTGGATGCAGGCCTCAACATTCGGGCTCGATGACGAACCGTTCGAAGAGAGCAGCGTGCGGTCAGTTCGCCTTGTCGACGGCCACTTCGGCGAGCACGTACGGTCCTTTGGGAATGACAGCGATCGAGCAATCCTCTCCGTGTTTCTTCATCGCCCGAGTGATCGCCTCTTCGACCGTGGGCGCCGAACTCACAAATAGCTGCTCCAGGCGTTCACTCGGTATGCCTTGGCTGACAACGGTGACCTCGGCTTTGCGGCAAACGACCGCCATCTTCTCGAGTTGCCATTGGTCCATCACAAAATAGTTCTCGTCATGAATCTCCTCCATGAAGCCGTCAAGGTCGTTGTGAGTTTCAAACAGGCTGGCGAACGAGTCGCTGCCAATTCCCTCGCTGAGGCTGGCGGCGATGATAATTGAGCCGCCATCCTTCACGAGCGCCGCCGCGGCGACCATCCCTTTGACCGACTGATAGAAAGTCATATCGAGCGGATAGCCGGCGCTGCTGGCAACCACGATATCGGCTGGCTCGTCGATTGTGTCGAGCACGACTTCGCGGACGAACTCGACACCCTCCTCGAACGCATCGACCATGTCGCCCGCCACAAAGCAGAGCGGTTGTCGCTGAGCGTCTATGATTACGTTGACGATGAAGTCGCATCCAGCCTTACAGGCAATCCATGTGTTTTCTTCGTGAACTGGATTGTTCAACAGTTTTCCGCTCGTCGCATTGGGACTCTCCAAGAATCGCGGACTGTGCCAGGCGCGAATCGTCTCCAAACCGGCGATCCCAGGACAAATCAGTTTGCGGCCGCCGGAAAAGCCGGCCATGAAATGAGGCTCAATCAATCCCACTGTTATTTTGAGATCGGCCTCGATGTAGCGTCGATCGATCAGGATCGGGACGCCATTCGGGCTGGCGCCCAGGTCGATATGCTGGTCTCGGTCCATCCCATCGTGGTTCGCAATGACATACTCCGCCGCAATCCGTTCGCCGACCATCTCACGAATTTCGTCAAGCGAACTCGGTCGGTGCAGTCCCGTGGCGACGAGAATCAGAATGTCCTGCCGAGCGATGCCAGCTTGCTCGAGCGTATCGAGCAGCGGGGTCAGGATGATTTCGTTGGGAACAGGCCGGGTAATGTCGCAGATCAAAATGCAAACTGACGCTCGGCCCTGGGCGAGCTCCGCCAAAGGGGGCGAACCTGTCGGCTGCTTCAGTACTCGTTCGACCGATGCCAGCGGGTCGGCGAGAGGCGTCGCGTCCTTGCAGGCCAAGGTGTGAATGGTCGGCCCGTCCGGAATCTCGACATTCAAGCCGTCGCGGCCATAATCGAGCCGAATCTGCATGCTGCTTACGTCCTGGGCGTCTACGTCTTGGCTGTCTTCGTCCGGCAAAAATCCGAAGATGGATCGAAGCGTCCTGTCAAATCGGCTTCGGCTTTGCGTAAAATGAGCCAACCTGACGGAGGTCGCTCGGAACGAATCAAGCGGGAACGAAACAAGCCGGCCCAAAAAGACCGGCTTTGTATCTTACGCTCAATGCATCATGGCTCACCGCAGACGGGCGAGGCCGATGTTCTATTCCGCCGCCGTGGCCTCTTCGCCGCCACCTTCTTCTTCGTCGGTCTTCACTTTCTTCTTCTTTCGAAGCGAGACCTTGAGTACGCGAACTTTGGGGATGCCGAGCACGGGATCGCCTTCGGTCCAGCGATCCGATTCTTTCAGTTTTTCAAGACGTTCAGCGCGATTTAGCACGTTTCGGCTACGCTTGCCGCCCGATTTGACCTTGAGACTCTTGTCAATTGCCATCGTTAGTTCTCTACCGCTTCACCATTTGAACACAGTCGCAAACCGTCGAGTATAGAGTTCCGATCGGCTTCCCACAACCGTGAACTTGAGTTGCAGAGGCGGCGATTTCGGGGCGGCCGAGGGCATTCTCGATTCCAATGAGAGTGTCTTCGTTTTCTTCCTGCCTTCTCGTGCTTTTTGTGGCCATCCTCTCCCGAGCGTCGGGAACTGGGCCGCAAAAGACACGAAAAGAAAGCCAGAATGCGATTCTCTCCCTTCTTCATCCTGTCGATCATGCCAATCCTTTCCTCTTGCGAGCGCGCAGGACGGACAAAATAAGGAGACGGGATCAACAGGATTGACACGATACGACGCCTCTATCGGCGGCCTTGCCTGCGGCGGCGGGTTAAACGAACTAACCCCTAAGCAACTCTTTCTAGGCAGCCCTTTCGTCTCCGGAAAAACAGCGGTTCGCGGCTATTCTTCCTCGGTTTCGACGTCTCGGATCTGCTTCAAGAATAGTGCCATCTCCTGCAAGCGGTCTTTGGGGTCCGGTTGCATACACATCATCACGGCCCGAGCCAACGTCTTGTTGATGTTGGGGAAAGCTTCTGTCAGCTCGGTCGGGGCCTTGGTGTCGTGAACCAGGGCGGCCAAGCCGGTCGTATCGGAGACGGGCCAAGGCAAGTCAAATACGAGCAGGTGGTAGGCCGCGACGCCAAACGAGAAGATATCGAGTCGCTGATCGGTCCAGCGCCGACGGATCACTTCAGGCGACATGTACAGCGGCGTTCCCGTCCGGTTGCCGGGCTGCATGTACTCTTTCTTGGCGGGAAGCGTGAGCCCGAAGTCGATTAGTTTGACCGACAGGCAGTCCGCAGCGCAAATGAAGTTTCGCGGGCAGACGTCGCGGTGAATGAATCCAGCCGTGTGAACCGCATCAAGCGACTCGCCCATTTGCCGAATCAGCTCGACTCGGTTGCCGATCAACCGTTTGTCCTTTTTGTTGATAGTCTCTTGCAGCCCCGGCCCGTCAATAAACTCCATGACGACGTAGGGCAGGTTTTGAGTCGTCTTCCCGTATTCGTACGTCTCGACGATTCGGGGGTGACGGATCTGAGCCGCGATCTCGCCTTCCGGTGGTTTGCTGAGTCCGACAAAACGCGCCTCGAAGAGTTCGACTTTCTCTCGATCGCCAACCTTCAGCCCAACTAGGGAGTCCGAGTCGCGATCTCGCGCCAAATAAAACTTGGACATCGTGCCCGAGATGGCTTTTCGCAGCAATTCAAACCGCCGGCTGATATCGACTTTGCGAGGGTTCAGTTTCGCTGTGCCTTTAGACGGCGGCTCCTTGCCCGACTTGAATAATTTGTCAAATACGCCCATAGCTCATACCCGAATTCCAAGATCACTTGCCGCAATAATCGATTGTACGTGCGATCTCGCTCTTGAGCTTGGACCGAGGAACAATTCGGTCGACATATCCGTGTTCCAAAAGAAACTCGCTCGTCTGAAAACCCTTGGGCAATTCAATTCGAATCGTGGCCTTAATCGTGCGAGGGCCGGCGAATCCGATCAGGGCTTTGGGTTCGGCGAAGCAGACGTCTCCGAGCGCCGCGAAACTGGCGGCGACCCCACCCATCGTCGGGTTGGTCAGCACCGAGATAAAAAGTCCGCCCGCGCGATCGTAGCGAGCCAGCGCGGCGGACACTTTGGCCATCTGCATCAGTGAGAGGATTCCCTCGTGCATGCGAGCCCCGCCGCCGGATCCGCTAATCACGATCAGCGGAAGCTGCTGCTCAGTGGCTCGTTCGATCAAACGTGTCAGTCGCTCTCCAACCACCGAGCCCATGCTGCCCATGATGAAAGCCGAGTCGGTGATGCCGACGGCGACGCGCCGCGCTCGAATCATGCCGCAGCCGGTAATCGCCGCGTCCGAGAGACCCGTCCGCTTCTGCTCGGCCGACAATCGTTCCGCGTATCGTTTCTTATCGGCGAATTCCAGCGGGTCGGCCGGCAGGATGCCCGCATCCCATTCTTCAAACGTCCCCTCGTCGAGCACTTGTCCGATACGATCGGGCGCGGAGACGTAGAAATGGTGGTCGCATTGAGGGCATACGTTGTTCCGCTTTTCCGCCTCTTGGCGAAAGATCGCCTGCTGGCAACCTGGGCATCGCTGCCATAGGCCTTCCGGTACGCCTCGTTTCGGTCGCTTCATTGACGCTGTTTCGGAGGACGGGGCAGGTGGGCTGGAGTCGTTCATCATAAATATCTCAGTCGACTTCCGCGAGCCGTCGTCAATCGACTATCGCCTGGGCGTTTCGATCGCCAAGGCCGCTCGCGACAGCTTCTATCCTAGTCATGATTCCAGATGGAGTTTATGCCTTCCGATTTCGGCCGGTCCGTCGATTGGCGGAGTCCCGAGGAGCTATGTTCTTGCGGCCAGCACGCTTTCAGGCTCAACGTCGATCGTCTCCCAGTTTCCGCAGTCGCATTCCGAGTGCCAGAGGTTACCCAAATCCGAATCGTTGAGCAAACTCGCCATGACGCTGGCAATCGGCTCGCTGGCGACCACCGCAACGACTCCGTGCTTGTGCCGTTTTACGATCTTTCGAATCGCCTTGTGCGCTCGCGAAGCCGCCTCGCCGATCGTTTCGCCTTCCGGCGGACAGACCGATTCGGGATTCTCTCGCCATCGCTTGTAGACCTTGGGCTGACTCCGTTTGACATCGTCAATCAGCTTGCCGTGCCAGAGCCCATGGTCGAGGTTGGCCAGCGCGTCGAGCTCTCGAATCTTCGCGCCGGTCGCTTCGTGCAGCGCTTTCGCCGTTTGAGCGGCCGATTGGCATGGCGCTTGATAGATCGCAGTGATGTCCTTGTCGGACAGCTCGTCCACCGTTTGCGCTACTTGATGCTGGCCTTCGGCATTCAAGGGAATATCAAGCGATCCCTTGATACGGCCCTGAGCGTCAAACTCGGTGCAGCCTGGTCGGACGATAAGGATGTTGAGCATTATTGAATTTCCGAATAGGTAATTATTGCGCCGCATGAGATAGTTCCGCGATTGCCAAAGCGTAGTCGTCACGACGGAACATGGCGGAGCCGACAACGAACCAGGCCGCGCCGGCGTCGGCGCATCTTCCGATCGTCTCGACGTTGACTCCGCCATCGACTTCCAAAACGATGTCGTGTGAAGCCAGCTCCCGTATCTGTTTCAATTTCTCGAGCGCGACTTCGTGAAATGGCTGCCCGCCAAAACCGGCGGGCACGCTCATGACCAGCGCGAGGTCGCAGTCGTCGATCGTGTCTTCGATTGCCGATACGGGCGTGTCCGGGTTGATCGCGATGCCGGCCGCCGCGCCCAACTTCTTGATCTCCGCGACCACTTCTTTCGGCGACTCGACCGCCTCCGCATGCACCGTGATCAAGTCGGCACCCGCGCTTTTGAATTGGCTCAAGTATGGCAACGGGTCGACCATCATCAAATGGACGTCTAGCGGCAATTCGGTGAGTTGGCGGAAAGCTTCGACGATCGTCATGCCATAGGTAAAATTGGGCACGAATTGCCCATCCATGACGTCAAGATGCAACGCCTCGACGCCAGCGTCCTCCAGCATCCGGACTTCGCGCTCCAGGTTGCCAAAGTCGCAAAGCAACATGGATGGCAATATCACGGGCGCACGATTGCGCAATTTTTCCAGGATGGGTGACGACATAGGCGCGCGTTTGATTAAACGCTCTCAACCAGATGGGTGACGAATTCCTGACGGCGATAAGCATCGGGCGATTTATATTTCGCCCGCCGTGAAAGAAATGAGTGGGTTCGTCGCGAGTTCCGATGGTGTTAAACAACCTCGATTTGCAAGAAGGCGATTGTAACTACGATTCGGCAGATCGTCAGTGGCAACATCTGATTTACTGCAAGATACGGCTTGTGGTCCGCCACAAGAACCGGCATAGGCGTGAGTTAGGTGATGTGGGCGATTCTCAAGTTGATGAAACATGCCCCGTCTGTCGGGGGGGGTCGAGGAACGTCGGGCCGACGTGTATCAAATCGATGTTGATACGGCAGAGGAAGCCGATGCATCGATCATCGCGTCATTCAACACCGCGCATCGAGAGCTCGGCATTCGTCGACAGGTCACGCTTTGCTTCACTCGGAACACTCTATTCCGGTTGTGTGGGGTGTCATTCGGTTGCGGCTGTTGCTTCCCGATGCGGCTCGACAATGGAGCGGCGAACAAACTGCGATCGGTGCTCTCGCAACTCGCCTGCGTTCTGCATTGGTTCAATCCGCTCATCTGGTTCACTGCGTGGCGATTGCACGTGGAGCGAGAACGGGCGTGCGATGATCTTGTCCTCGGCAATGGCGTACGAGCGTCCGCGTATGCTAAGCACTTGCTCGATGTGGCGACGCCGCTGTCGCCACCATCGTGGACTCAAGCCTGCGGTCTGGCAATGGCTCGCAGTTCATCGCTGGACGGACGCGTCCGCGCTGTGCTCTGCAAGAACTGCAACCGCAAGAGCGTGACTTCAACCGTTGCCGCGATTTCAATTTTGTTTGGAGCCGGCGCTGTCATTCTCGTCGCCATGATGCGCGCAGCGGAAAAGAGTCCCGCCAAGCAATCGCCGACCTCGCCGTCTCAACCAGAAGCCGCAAAGGATGACAATCCAGAGAAAGACGAAGCGGCCGCCGACCCGGTGCCAAAACATGCAAGCGCGCAGGCGCTCTTCAAACTGTGGCAGGCGAACGCTCGGTGGCGACGTTTGGAATGCTACGGTCCGGGCCTACTAAATTCCGAATCCTCCCGATCGGTCCGGAAGCGAAGCATCGACCTCGGCTCGCGATCGGCCCTGGCCGCTATCAGTTGGGCAGCAACGAGCGGCTCGTGATCGTCGTCGTCGGCCACGTCATGGACGCGAAGCTTGAGTTCTCCTCCAAAGACGATCCCATAGCGTCTTACCAGATCAAGTTGCCGAATCAACGCGGCGCCTAGGCGATTGCCTGGAAATCGGGTGCGACGACACTATGGATCGGCGAGGCGGGCAAGCTTCGCAGCTTCGACTTTTCGAAACCGAAAGACGTCAAAGAGACACAAAGCGAATCGGCCGAGACGTCAAAGATCCCGCCACGATTCCTGGAGGTGCTACGGCCAACATTTGAGCGCAAACCTTAGTCGTCCCACGCCGGCCACAAGGCCAGTCAAGACGGAGGATTTCTCTTGCTCATGGCGCTGAATTGTGCCGACCGCGAAAAGCGTCTTTAAGCTGTTGCTCCAATTTCTTGACTCGCTCTGAATTTTGCGGGCGGCTGGCCGCGTTGATCGTTTCATGGGGATCGGAATCGTGGTCATACAGTTCTCTGTGGACCGGGCGGTTTGTTTTTTCTTCCGTCCAAAGGACATAGCGAAATCGGTGCGTGCGAATGGCTCGGCCCATGTATCGTTCGCCAAATCTCGCATGCTGACTCAACGCGATTCGCTTAATAATACTGTTCGGATTTCGGAGTTGTGGCGTCAAGCGTTCGCCCTCGATGTGCTCCGGCGCGTCAACACCAGTCAACTCGCAAATCGTCGGATAGAGATCGACCAACTCAGTGATCGTTCGAGTGCGCCCTGGCTTGATGCCAGGAGCACAGATGATTAGAGGAACACGCGTGGCAATTTCGTAGTTGGTCATCTTTGCCCACGCGCTCTGTTCGCCGAGATGCCAGCCATGGTCGGACCAAAGGATGATCACGGTGTTGTCAAGACGTCCTGTCGTCTGCAGAACATCGATCAACTTACCGATTTGAGCGTCGACGAAGCTAACGCAAGCGGCGTACGCCTGCAGGATCTTAAGCTGTTGAGACCGATCGATGGCGCCCTGATTGGGGATGCCCAAATAGCTTCGCAATTCGTAACCGTTCCAGGCGATGGCCTGCTCGTGATTTGGCGGATTAGGCATCGTTAAACCGATTCGCCTAGCTGTTCCGACGTAACCATCAGAATTGAACCACGCGAGGATGGAAGCGGCGAGTGGCGGTTGAGGGTTTTTCGCCAACCATGTCGCACCCGGTCGATACATGTCGAAGTATCGCTGCGGTGCGACAAAAGGTAGATGCGGTCTACGAAAGCCAACAGCGAACAGTGACGGTTGGTCTCTGTCCTTGCGCATCGCGCGCAGCACTTGCTCCGTCATCCGGCCCGCGAAGAGATGATTGTCCGGCACATCGGGATGTTGCATCACGGGACAGGTTAGCCGGTCCGCGATGATCGTCGCTTTATGCGGCACCGAGTCATCGACAATTTCCCACATTTCCCTTTCCCGCCCTGGCGTTGAGGGAACGGACCAGTCCTCGACACGGTCGCAACCATCGTGGTAAATCTTGCCAAAACTCTGAGTGTGATAACCGTGTCGTTTTAACCAGGCAGCCAACGAAATCGCGTCCGGGCGTCGTTTGCGAAAAGCGATCGCATCCTTCGTTCTATTGTTGAACACGCCGATAGAGTCCGGTCGCAATCCTGTCATCAGTGAAAGACGCGATGTTCCACACTTGGCGTATTGGCAATACGCCCTCTCGAACACCACGCCGCGCTTTGCCAGCCGATCAATGTTCGGCGTTTGGATATGAGCATCGCCAAAACAGCCGAGCATGGGACGCAGGTCGTCGACAGCAATCATCAAGACATTTGGCTTCGCGGCCGATCCTGTCGAAGTCGCGACAAGGCAAATCAGAATCGAGAGCATGCTGCCGACTGATAGCCTCAACTGGCTCATTGTTATCGCTCCGATTTCTCGGTCAATCACCGCTGACTGATGCAGGTTGACTTCCAATGAGTTCGCTGTCAAACCGCTAACGGGGAAAACCGGGGCCGGTCGCGTGCCTACAAACTCTCAGTTTGAGTAGCTAGGAGCGTCCGCGACTTCGATTGCCTGCTGCTTCGCTGCGTGCTTGGCGACGATGGCAACGAGCTTGGTCCGGTCGATTGGCTTAGTGGCGTAATCATCACAGCCAATGGCCTCGCCTTGCTCTGTCACCGTATTACCACGGGCTAGACGAGTCTACGTCATGTCCGACGGCAACTCGTCCAAGTTGCCGATGCCGAAGATTTCTAAGAAGCGATCGGTGGTGTGATAGGTCGTCACGCGCGGCTTGGTGTCCGTCCGCTCGATTCGCAGCAGTTCGCGTTTGACGAGTTGATTGAGAAGGGCGCCGCTCGACTTGTTCCTCGCATCGTTGACGTCCTTCTTTGTCAAGGGTTGGTTGTAGGCGACGATGGCTAACACATCGACAGCAGCTGGAGTCAGCTTGGCCGACTTGACCTTGCCGTAGAATCGCTCTCGGATCGAGTCGAATTCAGGCCGCAACTCCAACACATACCCTTCATCTCGAGATACGACGTGATAGGTCGCAGCGGTCTCGTCGTAGTGGGCGTTGAGTTCCATCACAAGGTCATCGATCTCCTGCGGCCTGACTCCGCGCATCAAGGCGGCGACTTCGCGCGAGGTGATCGGCCGGTTGTCCGGATGCCCGACAAACAGCATCGCCTCAAGAATGCTCCGCGGCGAAACCTCGACTTCGTCCTCGGGCTGAACTTCGTCATCGTCCAACGGAAGTGCGGGAGCGGCATCCTGCTGCTTGCGAGGCGACTCCTCGTAGGGATCGTCCCCCGAGTTGATCATGTCGGCGAAGGTTTCGCTCAGGTCATCGAGCGAGAGTCCGCCATCGTCGATCCGATCGCCGAATTGAAGAATGTCAGATTCTTCTTCATCTTCAGTCGGCTTGCTTGATTCCTGCTCGCCCATGCTCGCTCAGCTCCAGCGTTTCGCATGCTCGGCTTTCATGAATGCCAGCCCATCTCGGGCCAACTGCTCTTCACTCTCGTACATTCTCCGCCAGATTTTTGTCGCGGCGACGAGCTCCGGCAAAGCGAGCCCGAACGCTTCGATCATCAGCCATCCGTTGTAGTTGATCTCTTTGAGCGTGTCGAAGTTCTCCGCCCAGCGGACGTTTCCTGTTCCGGGCGTGCTTCGATCATTCTCAGAAATGTGAACGTGGGCCAGCACGTCCTGGCAGCATCGAATCGCCTCAGGGATCGACTTCTCTTCGATGTTGGCGTGAAACGTGTCGTACATCATACGGCAATTGGGGTGATCGACCTCGCGGGCGAAACGAGCCGAATCGGCGTGGGTGTTAAGCAAATAGCACTCGAATCGGTTCAGGCATTCGACTCCCAGAATGACGTTCGCCTCGGCCGCGTGCTCGGCGACCTTGCGCATACTGTCGACGCCCCTTCGCCACTCGTCTTCGCTGGGACCCGCCCCGGTGAAATGGCCGAGCGCAGAGTGATACGGACCGACGAGTGTCGTGGCACCAACGGCCTGGCAGCAGTCGAGCGCGCGGTTCGTCGCTTCGATTCCCTTCGCGCGAACGGCCGCGTCGGCGTCAATCGGATTGTCCTCGACCCCCCGCACTGTCACCGCCGTTCGCTCCAATCCCAAGTCGTCAAGGCGTTTTCCCCAGGCGGCGTAGTCCAGATCGAGGTTGAACAACGGCAGCTCAACGCCGTCGTAACCCATCTCCTTAAGCGACTCCAAGACGGGAATCAGATCGTCGCTGAGTTCACCGGACCACAACAGCAGGTTCATGCCAAATTTCATTTCAAACTCCTCTATGGATCGCCAATCGCGGCGGTTGTATTGACTCAGCAAAACTTGAATGCCAGAGGACCGACAGTTTACCACGTCGTGAAAACTTTGCCCTCCGCTCTACTCGTCCACGCTACGACTTGCAATCTCGTCAGTTGGCTTCGTGATTCTGTGTGCTGTAGTTATCTGTGCCGTGGTTCTCCGCCTCGTTGCTATCTGCGTTGTCTAGAAGCGCCCCTCGGCGTTGCCGCACTTCCCGTCTCGCGTGTGGAAAGAAATCCTTCACTCGCTCGGGCAATGGGCTCAGTTTTACTCGTCGCATCACCTGATTCAGGCGGACAAGCAGCTTGTCATCATCTTGATAGTCGTAAAGGAAACGCTCATCGCAGAATCGAGGGATCAATTCCTGCAAGCGGGTCGCCGGCTTGTTCGTCATCCGCGAGACGCCCGCCTCGACAAAGGCGTAATCGAGCGACCGAATGGACTCGTAGTAGGCGTCGAGCAATTCTGGCTCATCGTTGATCAGTGTCGAGTCGAGGATGAGTTCGATCAGGATGTGACCAAGGAATCGAGGCCGAAATCCATCCTCGTCTCCGATGAGTTCCCTGATTTCGACGGTGAATTCGAGGTTCATCTCCACGAACGTTCGCGATTGATGAAACCACCGATCATCGTCGTGATGCTTCGTGATTCCTTTTGCCAGTTGGGCAATTCTCGGGTCGGGGTCATCCAGATGCGGCGCGGCGTACTTCGACCGAGCGCGGGTGCGGCGATCCAAGACGCTTAGCCAATCGGGCGTCGCGACCCCGGCAAGTTGGTAGGGCTGATCGATGATCGATCGACCATGGGCGAAAAAGTTCACCTCAAGACCCCTGAACGTCTTCCCATTTGCCGTTCTCAGCGCTCATGAGCACGGCGTCGCAGACCTTTTGAGTCTCCAGCGCGTCGCGGAAAGTCGGCCCTGCCGGCTTGCCGGTGGAGAGTCCTTCGAGGAAATCGGCGACTTGATGCACGAACGAATGTTCGTAGCCAATCTGCAAACCGGGGACCCACCATTTGTCCATGTAGGGCATGTCGCCATCGGTGACGTGAACCGAACGCCAGCCGCGAACGAGTGAATCGTCCGCGTGGTCGAAGTAATTTAGCCGGTGCAGATCGTGGAGGTCCCATGAGATGGACGCGTTCTCGCCGTTGATCTCAAAAGTATAGAGAGCCTTGTGGCCTCGGGCGTAACGCGTCGACTCGAATGTCGCCAGCGAACCATTGTCGAAGTGGGCGAGAAAAGCACAGGCGTCGTCGATCGTGACGGGCTGAACTTCGCCGGTCAGACTGTGCTTTCGCTCCTTGATGAATGTCTCGGTCATCGCCGACACGTCTTTGATTCCGCCGTTGAGCCAAATTGCCGTGTCGATGCAGTGAGCCAGCAGATCGCCGGTCACTCCGCTTCCGGCTGCGGCCGCATCGAGACGCCAGAGCGCCTCACCGCCCTGCGGCAAGTCTTCGGAGATCGTCCAATCTTGCAGGAAGACGGCGCGGTAGTGGAAAATCCGCCCCAGCCTTCCTTCGTCAATCAACTGCTTCGCCAGCGTAACGGCCGGCACTCGACGGTAGTTGTACCAAACGATGTTCTGGACGCCCGCCGCTTCGACGGCTTCGCACATCTCTTCGCCTTCCGCCGTGTCCATTGCCAGCGGTTTTTCGCACAGGATCATCTTGCCCGCTTTGGCGGCGGCGATCGCGATTTCTTTGTGCAGGTTGTTGGGAGTGCAAATGTCGACCGCGTCGATATCGTCCCGCTCGAGCAACTTGCGCCAATCCGTCTCGATCGACTCGTAGCCCCAATTGTCCGCAAAGGCTTGAGCCGCCTCGGCATTGCGAGCACAAGCGGCTTTCAAAACCGGTTCGTATTCCAGGTCAAAAAAATCACTGACTCGGTTGTAAGCGTTCGAGTGGGCTCGTCCCATAAACCCGTAACCGATCATGCCGATATTCAGTGGCTTGGCCATTGACGCCTTCCTTTTGGATGCTGCTTTGGTTTCTTACTTTGGTTTCTTTGCGGACGGCGAATCAGCTCGCCGATCTATTGCGCATTGTTGTTCGCGCGAGACGCGTGCCAAGTCGGACCTACCGCATTCTGTTCGCTTGTGAAAAAGCTTCGACGCTTGTCGCTCGAGTCGACAATCCGTCAGTTTCAGTTCCAACCGTTCGCGTCGCGGACCTTGATCATCGCGGCGAGAATCGTGTTCCAAGTTTCTTGAGTTTCCAACACCGAGTTGGGGAACATGCAGCCGTCCCAACAAATGTGCTTAATGCCCCGGTCTGCCGCGCCTTGGAGCCAGTAGGCGGAGGTCTTCGTAATGTCGAGTTTGCCGTTCGGGTCGTCGGCCTGGCAGTGTCGCCCGGTCTTGTCGTGCGAGCCGGTGCCGTGAACTGAGCCATCGTTCTGGGCGACATGGAAATCGATCGTCCAGGGCCGCAAGGCGTCTGTCATTTTCGTATACGCGGCGTCAAATTCCTCTTGGCTGTAGTCGGAGCCCAGCAGCGCGTGTTGCTCGGCGTTGACTCCCAAAAGGTAAAGATAGGTGTGTGCCTGGTCGGCTTGAAAACCGACCGTTTCCGGCATGCCGACTTCTTCGAGCAGGTCGATCATGTCCTTCCAGGAGTGCATGCCGGCCCAGCAAATCTCGCCTTCAGCGGCCAGACGTTCGCCATTGTCCGCCGCGACCTTGGCAGCCTCTCGAAACGTCTCGGCAATTTTCTTTGTGTTGCCAGCGGGATCAGCGGCCCAGTTCTCCGGGCTCTCAGCCGAATCGATTCGAATCACTCCGTAATCGCGAACTCCTTGCTCGCGAAGAATGTTGGTGATTCGGCAGGCCTTCTTCACGGCGCCGACGAAGTTCTGACGATCCTCGTCCGACCCCATCGCGCTACCGCCTCCAGTCGGCGGCCAAATAGGCGCCACGACCGAGCCAATCTTGAGTCCTTTCGAGGCGACCTTTTCGCCTATCGCGCGAATTTCGTCGTCCGTGCCGTCGGGATCGGTGTGCGGATGAAAGAGAAAGATGTCGACGCCGTCGAACTTCTGACCGTCGACCTCGGCGTTCACCGTTAGCTCAAGCATGCGATCCAAGCTGATCGGCGGCTGATCGGTGTCGGGCTCCTTGCCAACCAAGCCGGGCCACATTGCGTTGTGAAGTTTGGGATACGTATTGCTCATGCCGTTGGTCCCTGATTGATATTCGTTGAAGTGATTCCTGGATGTCGGTCGCGTTACGCGTGGCCCGTTTTACCTGTCGTGTTACTTGTAGTCGCCGATGGCGGGCACCGAATCGAATACGTCGGGACCAAAATACCTCAGGCTAACCAACGCTTCGCTTCCTGTATTTTTGACTTCGACGCCGCGAGCTGCAGCTTCATGCGAGATGAAGACTTCGTCTTCCGTCTCTTCGCCGAAGCGGATCAGGGCGGGTGTTTGCAAGGCGAGTTTGCCAATCGAACCTTTGCCTTGCACCGTGATCCAACCGCTGGCGCCCGGATCCTGCAATGTGCATTCTGCGCCGGGTTGAACGGTCAATTCGCGGGCCGAGAAAAGTTGGTCGCCGTCAACCGTACCGTAGACAATCCATTTGTCGACCCAACCTTCGCCTTCGGCGGCCACGATGGGTTCGAGATAGTTGTTGTCCTTGAAGTTTGGATCGACGTTCTTTTCCCAGTCGAGCTGCTCGACGATGAAGTCGAGATCCTGATGCTTGTCCTCGGGCATGTCTTTGACCAAGAGCGCCCAAGGCACCGATCGGCCTTCGACAAGCGATTGATACATTCCAAAAACGTCGCTGCCCCATTGCGGCTCGTAAGTGCAGAGCGAACCCGGCGCGTGCAAGACGCCCGGCGGGATCAGCCAGCCCGACCCTCGCTTCAGGCGATATGCCTTTGACAGGTCGAGAATGCCGTTGTCGCCGCGATTCCAATTCTCCAGACACTTGCGAACGTCGGCTTTGGTCGTGCCGGGTTCAAGTCCCATGAAGGTGTAGGCGAAATTGTTGTCGACATTATTGTATTGAGGCGAGAAGTAATAGCTTTCCGGTTTTCCTTCTTGCCCAACCAATTTGGCGTCTTCAAAACGCTGGTGCATATGGTGTGGAATGGGACCCATGTTGTCGAAGAACTTCGAGTAGATGGGCCAGCGGGAGTACTTGCCATAGAGGCAGTCGCCGATCAATTGCGAGCCGGACTCTTCCACGGCGTCCTTCAGCGTGAACTGCTGTCCCTCGAACGATACGAAGCTGAGCCCTTCATGCCAAACTCGGCCATCGTTCGCGGCTTCAGTCGTGCTGGCGAACCAGCGTTCATCAATGCCGCCTCGATCAGCGCCATAGGCGTAAAGGTCGTTGGGGTGAAGTTTGAGGCGTCGTCCCGGGTGAAGAAAACTTCGCGGGACCCAGGTGGGCGTCAATCGCAACAGCCCTTCGCCGGCGTCGAGCGCGCTGCTGAGTAAGGAGGCAACACTGTCACCCTTGACGACGTTTGGCGAGTTCATCTTCATCCTCAAATAGCAAACAGAGATATATTTTCTCAGGGCTTGAGCGAGGTCGACCAAGAATGGCCACCCGAACAAGCGTGCGAAAACGGACAATTTCCCGGCGGGATTGGCGAGGCGGGCCAATGAGCTGTCGCCTGTCCGGAAGCACTCCGTTTTATCGCCTGCCCGGGCGCCTGACAAGCGTCGAGCGCGGGTGGGCTCGTCGACTCAGTGTCCGGCAATTCGACCGATCGCCAGTCAGAATCGAGTCAAGCTGCTTCAACTTCCGACGCTGCAAGAGCGGATTCCGAGCCGCTCTTGGTCCATAACGTTGTCGCTCGAATCGACACATCGGCAATGCGTTAGAATAGCGCCATGTCAGGAAAGCAGAACAAGAATCAGTTTCTCGCGCTTCTCCGCGGGATCAATGTTGGCGGGAACAATATCATTGCCAAAGACGATCTGCGCCGTTGTTTTGAACAGCTCGGATTCGACAACGTGCGGACTTACATTCAGAGCGGCAATATCTTGTTCTTCACCGAGGAGACTCGAGTCAAAGAGCTGACGGAATCGATCGAAGCGGGACTGGCTGAGCGGTTCGACTACGATGCGAAAGCGGTCGTGATTCCACAACGCAAGTACGCGTCGGCCGTTCGGTCGGCGCCTGACGACTGGGGTGCCGACGACGATCGAAAGCACAACGCGATTTTCACGATGGGAGACATAACGCCCAAGAAACTGATGGCTCAGCTCGATGCGCCTGACCCACAACTCGAGACGGTGACCATCGGGCCCGGCGTCATCTTTTGGTCTGCGTCGAAAGAACAGATTGTGAAGACGACGATCATGAAGCTCGGCAAGTCTCGCCTGTACCGCGATGTGACCGTGAGAAATCACAACACGGTCTTTAAGCTATTGGAGCTGTTTCGAGGCAAGTAGCGGCATCGAGCGGCGACCGGCCAAAAATGGCGAGACAGGATCTACACGATTGACAGGATGACAGAAGATCAAGGAGACGAGTTGTGTCGATGCGGTTGATTCTTGGCCCGCTGAGCAGTCTCGGCGGCCTGCTGAGCTTGCTCGTCTTCGTTCCCTTCATGCCCCAAGTGAGCGGGCTTCCGCGTGATCGAGTCTGGGAGATGGCCGTACTCTGGCTCGGTCAAACTCTGCTCGTCGTTGGACACAACGTCGCCTGCAAAGTGAACGTGAAGGACGGAGCGGCATTGGAAGTCCTGGGCCGGCGATCGACGTTGGCCGGAGTCGGCGGCGTGATGGCGAGTTTGGTTTGTATTGTCGCCGCGTCCAACTTGCTGTTCAGCTCGGTCCAAGGCGTCGGAGTGCGCATGCCGGGGCTGCACTCGTCCGTGCTCTATCCAGATGAATTTGGCTACGCACTCGCTTGCCCCTTGCTCATTGCGTTCGTCCTTCAATTGCCCTTGATGCGATCGGCGCCGGATGGCGCGCTCAACGAAGCGCCTCGCGAGCGCCGATTGGCTCGAACGCTATTGCAACTGGGCGTGCTGTTCTTTCTGATGATGACCTTGGGTTCGCTGTTGCTTTTTGTGGCTGATCGTTGGTACGCCATACTGACCGTGCTCGCCACATGGTTTTCCGTGTGGTTCTTTATCGGATTAGCGATTGAGCAACTGGTCTCGGCTCGATCGCGCGCGACAATCTATCCATCCGCCGTACATTTGGTCGATTGACCGCGCCCGATTCAGGCACGTAGCCGATCCGTTTTTTGACTTCGAGCGACTGCTCTTTGACGTCGAATCCGGCGACACTTGCCTCTCCTGAGGTCGCCGGCATCACTCCGGTGAGGATGCGCACGGTGGTCGATTTCCCTGCGTCGTTGGGGCCGAGATAGCCGGCAGACCTGCCCGACTGGGATCTCGAACGAGATCGACTTGAGAGCTTCATTATCGCCGTAGGTATTGCTGAGATTGGAAACTTGAATCATCGACCGCGGCCAATCCAGTCAATCGTCATCATTTGCAAGTCGCCGGTCGCGACGAAGTGGGTTGAGAATAGCGAACACCGGGTCGCTTGTCGAATCGACTGAATTGCCCGCGCTAGAGTTTGCGCCTGAGAATCTTAACTTGCGGCTCAGCTTGCTGGCAGAGCAGTCTCAAAGTTCGTAGATTAATCGATCATCCGAGTCGGTGACCCGATATCGTGAAATGCCCGAAGATGGAGAATGATTGATGAGCAAGAAAAGCTGGGCTCTCGGCAGCCGAGATTTTGAAAATGCAAAGACGATTTCGGGAAGCGACTTGGGTCGGGCCGCCGCGCCGCTCGCGGTCAAGCTGCGAACTCTGAGCGAGGGAATGAGTCGGGGCGTCGACGTGATTCGAATCGAGAACGGAGTCGCGGCCGTTGAGGTCCTGCCGTCTCGTGGAATGTCTGTCTGGAAAGCATGGGTCGGCGACGACGAGATCGGTTGGCGGTCGCCCGTTCAAGGTCCCATCCTCCCGTCCTTTGTCCCGATTTCCGAGCCCTCCGGTTTGGGTTGGCTCGACGGCTTCGACGAACTGCTCGTTCGCTGCGGACTCGAGAGCAACGGCGCTCCGGAGTTCAACGACGATGGAGTTTTGCAGTATCCGCTGCATGGACGCATCGGCAATCGTCCGGCTCATGACGTGACCTTGGAAATTGACGATGAAAGCGGCGAGGTCGCGGTGACCGGAGTCGTCGACGAGATCCGCTTTCACTTTCTCAAGGTGCAGTTGACGTCCACTCTGAAAGTTCGCGCCGGTGAACAGGGCTTTCGCATTCATGATTCGATCGAAAACCTGAGCGCGTCTGCGGCTGAGATTCAATTGATCTATCACATCAATTTTGGTCACCCGCTGCTCGATGGCGGTTCTCAACTGGCGGTGCCGCTCAAAGAGTTGGTCCCGCGGAACGATCACGCCGCCTCGGGCATCGGATCGTGGAATGAGTATCAAGCTGAGACGGCCGGGTATGAAGAGCAGGTCTATTTCGCCACGCTGAGAGGCGACAACGAAGGTAAAACCGAAACGCTGCTCAAGAATGCGCATGGCACTCGCGGAGTCAGTTTACATTTCAAGACCGAGCAGCTTCCCTGCTTCACTGTCTGGAAAAACACGACAAGCATGCACGACGGCTACGTGACGGGGCTTGAGCCGGGAACGAACTATCCCAACCCAAGAAGCTACGAAGGTGAGCAGGGGCGAGTCGCCAAGTTGAAGGGCCGCGGCTCTGTCGAATTCGATGTGCAAGTTCAGATTCACACCGAGCCCGATGATATCGCAGAGGCGGAACAGCGAATCGCCATGCTGTCTGGCTCAGCCACAATCCACAACGCCCCGCAAAAAGGCTGGTGCTCCGACGCGTAGTCGAGCCTGTTGCAATGGTTTTAGGGCTACCGGTCTATCGAACGTAACTCGCATCGAGTTGGTAGTAGACGCCATCGAGTCCGCTGACCGGTTTGAGCTTGCTGTCGACGCTAAAGACGCCGGCCAGTTTTTTCTTGGTGCGGGAGTATCGAGTCTTCAAGCCGCCCTGCAGAGTGACTTCGATCATGTCGGTCAACTTGGGCTGGCCGCCGAAGCAACATGTTCCCATATCGGGTACGAGCACGAACTTTTCAACTTCGCCCATGCCTTGCGTGCCGGACGGATGCATGTAGCCCTTGATGAAGATTTTTTGTTTGTCGAGTTGAGTGGCTTCGGGCGGAATGCGTTGGCTTCGCAGTTGCGGCTGGAGTTCGTAGAACGTGATTCGCTCGAAGCCGTCGGGCACCTCGGTCAGGTAGATGTACGTGTGCAGTCCGACCCCGCCAAAGCTCAACGCTAGGCCTAGAAACGAGCCCAAGACGGCCGGTATCCATCCGGTCACTTCGTTTGGATATTGGCGAAGCGTGTGAATTGACAGGAGGCCGAAAATCGCCCCCATCATCGGCAGAGCCAGCATGACTGGAAACATCAAACCAAGCACGCCCATCGCGCCAAGCAGCACGGAAATCACTGCTGCTTTGCTGACGGATCGATACGGCTCGAAATCTTCAGCACCCGAGGCAAAGGAACTGATTGGCTTTTTCTCTGTCATGGAATCTTTGAGTGATATCGCGTGCATGGAGGGACTCGGTTTCTCAATAATAGCATTGAACTGGCCTGTCCACGGTGGTTTAGCCGCAGCCGACAAGCGGCGAGTCGAGCCGGATGGGGCCAGAGCGCCAGCCATTGAAAGCCACCGGAGGCCAAATTGGTCCGGCAATCAGTTCACTATAAATTGAGAAACGAACGCGGGTTGCGTGGCATTCTCAATAGGGCGAACGTTGGCCTGCGCCGGAGAGAATCGTCCACATCACCCACAGCATGACCGTGCCAATAGAAAGTGCTACGGCGCCCATCAGCCAATGGTTCGGCGATGCCTGAGCCAATATGGGCGAGCCGGGATGGGCGACTTCGACGCCATGGGTAGCGGGAATTGACGTCGGGGTGCCGGCCGGGAAGGCTGCAGTCTCCGTGCGATCCGTTTCCGGTTGACGCGACTTAGGTTCTGCGAGAGCGTCCTCGTTCGCCGACGTGCATTCCAGCGTATCGTCCGTTGAGGCCAGACTCGTCGCAACGGGCAGTGTCTGAACCGACTCGGTATCGAGCGACGCCGGGAGTTTCGGCGTGACTTGCGACGATTTAACGCTTTCCGGTTTGGCCGTTTTCTTAGGGGTGCCGAGCGGGAAGAACGTGTTGGCTCGCTTGACCGCGGCGGGGTCGATCTTTTTGAGCAACTCCAACTGCTTCTTCGCTTCGGGCGACGGGCAGGCGCGCAAGTAGTTGATCACCGGAACTTTGACCCAACTCGACTTCTCGTCAGCTTCCTTGAACAGTTTCACCAACCGTTCGATCTGCGACCAATCTTCCCAGCCCGCAAGGTCGGGAATAACAAGGTCGGCCAGTTGCGGCCGCTCTAACATGTGATGCAGCGCCTTGAGAATCTTCTCTCGCGGCACGACGTCGGCTTGGCCGCCGTGGAACCGGAGAGCCATGATTGCAGCATACGTGTCGGCGTACTCGGCCTTCTTGTTCTTCAGAAATAGATCGACGATCAGCGGCAAGCCGTCTTCGCCGCGAAGAGTCAGGTAGCAGGCAATCATGGAATCGAGGCCAGCTTTTGTCTTGCGATCGCTTGACTGCAACATCGTCTCGAGCAACTCAACGTCCTCCTTGCCTCCGCAGACGCCGAGCATCGTAAAGTAGAGTCGGCGGCGACTGGCCGGAATGTTGGGGTCCGAAACCCACTTGACGAGTTGGTCGTGGTCCATGGAACTGCGAATTGCTTTGACGTCGTCGTAGGGAGTCTTGGCGAATTCATCGTAGGCGTCGCGAGCCAGCATCTCGTCTTTGTCTTCCAGGTGATCGAGGAAAAACTTCAATCGCTGCGTGCCTTTTTCCGGAAGAGTGACGATCTTGGCGACATACTTCTCCGCTCGATCACTCAATGGAAGCGGAGTCGACCACATCAGTCGAGGCGGGTCGACCGCCATCAGCAGAAAACGCTTACCAACTTTTTCTCGGCCGAAGTAAACCGTCTCGATCGTCCCGGTTTGCTTTGCGACGGCATCGGCCCCGCGAATGACTTGCAGGATTTCGAAACGCGCCTTCGGCACAGACTGAGCGTCGTCTTTGTCGATTGGCGTCGGCGGCTGCACCAGCTTGGCGATCACCACCGCGTCCATCGATTGGATCTCTTCGGTAAACGTCTGCGACACCGCAGAACAAAATGGACAAGCCAAGGCGGTTTGCGTAAGGATCGCCGCAAAGACGAATGTCATCGATATGGCAATGGTTTGACGTGACATCAAAACGACCCTCAGGGATTCTCGCGCTCGTGCAGCGCGTGTGTTGTGACCGCTTCAGTATCCAAAACCCGAATCGTGTTTTCCGATCAATCCGCACGGCTCGCGGCGCTCTCACACGCCCGCGAATTCGGCTTGAATCGGCCGCATCTTACAGCTCAGTTGCTAAGGAGCTCTATTTGCCGAGCGATTGGGAAACGTCGGTCCGGTATCCCTCAATGGCCGGGAAAAAGCCAACCAAAATGGCGAGCACCATCAGGGCGGGAATCAACAATAGCTCGCTGGAGACAGCATCGCCAACGCCCAACACGTATCCTAGCGTGCCAGCGATTATAAGGACCAGACCGAAAAACCACCAGAAAAGAACGGCTCGACGGGCCAGAATCGCTGACCAAAACCGCTCTCCACCCCGTTTTAAGGCGCCCAGCGACAGAACAAACCCGGAATAGCCAAACAGGACTCCGCCAACAACCCAAGCTAGCAGCGCCAGCACAGGGACGTTGACGCCCCACTGTTTGGGCTGGATTCCCAGTGGCTCGAATATGTCGATCGGCGGTGCCAAGCTGAGGAATGTCAGTTGGACGCCCGTCTGTGCCTCGATCCGCGGAGCCAAGGCGTAGTTCAGCGAGTGACCCATCAGCCAGCCGAGGCCTCCGCCTCCGAGCGCCAAGAAGACCGCTTCCAGCAGGATGATCGACATCACCGCGTTGCGGCTCGCACCGAGCGCCCTCATTACCGCGATTTCATGTTTTCGGTCGCTCATCGAGTTATAAATACTGACCAAAATGCCGACGCCTGAGACCAGGCAAATCATCGCTGTCATCGCCAGAAGAAGCTGCTGAACTGGCTGGACAATTAGGTCCATCAAGTCGTAAATCTCCTTAACCGGCAGCACCGCCTGAGCCTCTTTGTCTTCGTTGATCAGGTTCTGCATGGCAGGCGTGACGAAAGGCGAGACAGTGCGAACCAACATCGCCGTGACCTCACGCTGCTCCAGCGGCAGCAATTCAGGCCTGCTGTTCGCGGTCGCTTGCTCGATTGCAGACGATTCCGGCGGAGGTTCGTCGAGCAGTTCGCCCTCGAGTTCCCCGTCGAGCACGTCCGGCGGGTCGATCGGTTTGGCGTGATCGGCCATCAGGAAGAAGCCTTCCATGTTGATGAACACGGCTCGATCATTCGGCTTGCCCGACGGTTCCAAGATGCCGACGACGGTGAAGCCTTGGGCGTGTCCATGTCCTTCGGGATCGCCATGTGCTGGGTTGATGACCTGACCCAAACTGACGTCCATTTCCCTTGCCACCGTCGCGCCGACGACCGCTTCAAAGTACTGATGCTCTGGTGACCAGACCTTGAAATTGCGGCCCTGGGCAAAACCGTATTTACGATCGAGCGCCGGATCGGTCACCAACCGCTCGAAGAACTCAGGAGTTGTACCGACAACGCGAAAGCGGCCAAAATAATCGCCCAGGCAGACTGGAATCGCAAAGTCGATAAACTGCCCGAATTGGCCCTCGCGATTGAGCTGCAAGTCAAACTGTTGCTGCGAGTTGTCCAGTGCCTCCATAGCGGCTTGCTCGGCAATCGCACCCAGGCCCAAGGGGTCGAGCCCCTTGTCGTTGGAAAGCGCCATCGTTTCCCAAACGGCTTCGTGCGCCTGGTAACGAAAACTCTCTTTCAAATGTTTGTCGCGAACTTCCTTGTCGAAGAATTCGAGGTAGTACTCGTAAGAAATGTTCTCTACCGGCTCGCTCAAGTAGTAAACGGAATTGAGCGTCAACTGAAGCTTGCCGCCTTTCGCGCCGACAAGCATGTTGTAGCCCAAGTTGGAACTACTCTTGAATTGCTCGGAAACGATTCCGTAAATCGAGAGCACGCAGACGACCATCATCACGCCGAGCGCCATCGAGAACGTCGTTAGACACGACGCGACGCCTCGTTGCTGCACGCTTCTCCAGGCGATTTTCCACAGACTCATGACAGTGAATCTTCCGCTGTTGTTTGGGGCATGTTGCTCTTAGCCGGCGCGACCTGATTCACGTCCTCGAGTCGAATGATATGCTCGAACTGATTCGAGACCTCCATGGAGTGGGTCACGATGAGCAAAGCGATTTTTTCTTCCGCGCACGACTCGCGAATCAAGTCGACAACCATCTGTTGGTTCGCGGGATCGACATTCGCCGTCGGTTCGTCGGCCAGCAGCAAACGCGGCCCATTGGCCAGCGCCCTGGCGACGGCGACGCGTTGTTGTTCGCCAACCGACATCTTCGTTGGCGTGTGATGGCTTCGGTGGGTCAAGCCGACTCGATCGAGTAGCCGCCGAGCTCGACTGGTGTCGGATCGATTCTTGGCGAAGGTCATCCCCAATTGGACGTTTTCCAGAGCCGTGAATCCGTCGAGCAAATTGAATGTCTGAAAGACGTAGCCGATCTTATTGGCTCGGAATCGATCTCGGCCCGCTTCGGAGAGCCGATTCGTCGCCACGCCGTCCACAATCACCTGTCCTGAATCGGGGCGAGAGATGCCGGCAATGACGTGCAGCAAGGTAGTCTTGCCGCACCCGCTTCGACCCATGATGACTTGCTGACTCGCACGCTCGATCTCAAACCTGGGTATGTCGAGTATCGGAAGCCGTCCCCCATTCGCCTCGACGAACGACTTTCGGACTTCCTCCAGCAGTAGGATGGGGGTCTTATTCAATCGAAACTGCCGTCAATATAAGGGTGTCACTGGGTTGCCAGTGATTGAAAATGCGCGATACTTGCTTGCCAGTGCTTGGGGCTGCTAACCGAGTCGACCTAATCCACCTCCTCGTTTCGTGCCAGCAACCTAGCGAGTCTAGCTTGCAGCGAAAAGGCGGGCTTTCCGTTATTCGCATCTCGGGCTCATTTTGTTCGAATCGCGCTCGCTCCGCCAGCGCTCATCGCTCATCGCCAGCGCTCATCGCCGCATGGCTCGCTGCAAGTCGCGTTTGACGTCGGCTTTCTTGAGGTTATCTCTCTTGTCGTGAAGTTTTTTTCCTCGGCAGAGTCCGAACAGCACCTTGGCGACGCCGCGCTCGTTGAAGTAGATCTTGAGCGGAACGAGGGTGAGACCCTTCTCATGGGCTTTGTTGGCGAACCGAGTCAGTTCGCGCCGGTGAACGAGCAGTTTGCGAGGTCGCTTGGGTTCATGGTTCCAAATCGACGCCTGCTTGTATTCGGGGATGTCGCAGCCGAGCAACCAGAATTCACCATCTCGCACACGGCCATAGGCTTCGTCCAGCGAGACTTTGCCCTCGCGCAAGCTCTTCACTTCGCTGCCCATCAGCACCATGCCGCATTCCAATGTTTCGAGCACTTGAAAACGGTGGCGAGCCTTGCGGTTTTCGCTGACGTGCTTGATTGGCGGACCGCTGTCTTTGGCCGCTTTGCCTTTTTTTCCCGACTTCTTCTTACCCATCGCCAAATTCGCTTTGTGAGACTTCTCGTCGCGCCCGCGACCGGACGAGTTCTGTCTAGGTGCTTCGGATTGATCCTGCTATGGTGGCTCCTCGCCAAATCAAGATTCCTATTCTACGCATAAACGGCTCCCCAACACATGTCCACCGCTCCTGCCCAACTGCCGCTTGAGTTTCGCCTGTTGGGGCAGGTCGACTTTGACTCGCTTCTCAAGCTTCAATCACGGATTCAACGTGACGCGTACCGCGCCGTGACGCCTCAGGTGACCGTCTTGTTGTGCGAGCACCCTCGTCTGCTGACGGTTGGTCGAGACGGTTCGCGGTCGCACATTCGTCTGACTCAGAAACACCTCAATCGCATGCGACTCGACGTCCGCTGGGCCGCTCGCCGCGGAGGGTGCGTACCTCACGGCCCAGGTCAACTGGGGATTTACGTCATCGCGCCGTTGGAGCCGCTCGAACTCGCGTGCAACGAGCTGGCTCGGACGTTTCGTCAGAGCTTGATGGCGGCGCTCAGCCAACTCGGCGTATCGGCCAAGACCGACTTGGTTGGCGGCGCCCTTTGGGGGCGGACCGGAGTCCTAGCATCCCTCGGCGTGACGGCTCAAGACGGCGTGACCGGCTTTGGCGCCTACCTGAACGTCAATCCTGACATGTCCGATTACGCTTACGTCGACACGGCCGAGTCGGACGAGTTTGAGCAAACATCGATGGGCAGCCTGATAGCGGAAACGCGGTCGGCGGGTAGAATGAGCAAAGTCAGATCGGCGATCATCGAGTCGATCTCCGAAGCCCTTGGCGCGCCGCGGTACCATTTGACGACCGGGCACCCGCTCCTTTCCCGCAGTTGCTAGTCGATTGAATTCAAGCACAACAGACCTGCCGATTCTCGGACAGTCTCCGTCTCCTCCCACGCGCCCGGCCAGATTGCCTCGGTGGCTCAAACGCCAAGTCCCCAAGGGCAACGCCAATCACTTTACGGCACGATTGCTGGATGAGTTGAAACTGGAGACAGTCTGCGAGAGCGCTAAGTGTCCGAACCGTATGGAGTGCTATTCGCAGAAGACCGCGACCTTCATGGTGTTGGGCGACGTTTGCACTCGACCCTGCGGATTCTGTTCGGTCTCACGAGGCAAGCCCGAGGCGCTTGAGTTGGACGAGCCTCAGCGGGTCGCCGAAGCGGCTCGAAGGCTCGAGTTGAGTCATGTCGTGATCACATCGGTCACGCGAGACGATTTGCCCGACGGCGGCGCGGCCCACTTCGCCGAATGCGTGGAAGCCGTTCGCAACGAGACCGGCGCGGCGGTTGAAGTCTTGACTCCCGATTTCTTGCACGACTACGCGGCGCTCGATCTCGTTATCGACGCGACGCCCGACGTATTCAATCACAACACCGAGACCGTTCCTCGACTCTATCGCAAAGTCCGCGGACCCAAGTCCGACTACCGCTGGACGCTGGAACTGATCCGGCACATCAAGCGTCGTCGACCCGAAATCAAAACAAAGAGCGGATTGATGTTGGGGTTGGGCGAGACCCGCGATGAATTGCTCGACGTGCTCGCCGACTTGCTCGACGCCGGCTGCGATCTATTGACGTTGGGTCAATACCTTCAGCCCTCGCCGAAATATCTTCCCGTCGTGCGATACGTGCCCCCGGCCGAATTCACCGAACTGGGCCAGATCGCCGAATCCATGGGCTTTCAAAAAGTCGCCAGCGGCCCCTTCGTCCGCAGCAGCTATCACGCTCGCGACATGGCCGACTAGGCAGCGCCCAAGCCCAACGAGCTCGTTCGTTGGGATCGTTCCGTCACTTTGACGTTGCACTTTTCACTTTGCTTTTTGCACTCGAGAATCGCCGGGCCTCGCGTGACCTTGCCCTACTGGTTTATCTTGGCCGCAGAGACGGCCATGTACGCAGGGCAATGCAACGCTTGCATTGCTAAAGTCGACTCGACGTGTAGAGCGCCGCAAAGTCCATGCTCCAGGCAACTGCGATATGCAGTGCGGCGCCAAGCCAGATCGAGCCTGTGCGAAGGCTCATGATGCCGAGCGCGATTCCAGCGATGATGGCACCGACCGTCTCGGGGTATGGCTTGCCGAAGTGGATCATGCAGTAAGGAACCATCATTACGAAAACAGAGTAGAAGCCGAAACGGCGCTTGAGCCCGTGCACGAGAAATCCGCGAAAGAAGAATTCGAGCACAATGAATTGCCAAGCGTAAAGCAGCTCCCAAACGATCAGCCTTGGCCACACGCTTTCGCCTTCTCGGAGCCCGTAGAAAGGATACGTTCTTTGGAACATTGGCGTTTGCGACACGAAAACGATGACTGGCAAGATCAAGCCGAATAGTAAGGCGTAGAAAGGCCAGAGCTGAGTGGCACCTTGTAGTTTCCATCCGTAGTTGGCAGGAGATTTGCGAATCAGCAGGCAGCAGATCATTGGCGCCGCCAGATAGGCGAGCGTTTGCGCGAAGACCCAGCCGCTGAGCCTGACGACTTCACGATTCTCCGCAGCGGCCGTCCAGGCCTTGAGCGAATCGGCCATCGCGGATGGCAACACGAGATTCGGTATCGACCAGAGTCCAGCGTTTGTGCTGTACTCGCGCCACGTCAAAGCAAAAGCCGCGGTAATGAGCACCGCCGCTGTCTCCCAATCGAATCTCTGTGATTCATCATTGAGCGAACGGTGCTGTTCAGCTTGCGCGTCGGCGAACGTCTGGCCGACCAGATTGCAAACAGCTCTGAACACGCTGACTGTCCCTTTGTGTTTGGGTCAATCTTTGACGCAGTCGAGAGTGCCCCACAAACTGGGATCCTCGACAAAGGGAAACTCGGGGCCGACAGAATAAGTTTGCCAACCCAATTCGCGATCGACAACGGCGTAGGTGAACCCGAGCTTTGAATGCTCGCTCATGTCGAATCCTGTCAACGCCTCGCCAGGGATAAACGCCTCAAGAACATAGCCGTCGATCCGCTGTTCACTTCTGACTTTCAGCAGCCCGCCGTCAACTGGCTTGGGCGACTCTTGAGCTCGGTTTATCGGCAGTAAACTGCAAATCGGATCCTCCAGCTTACGCCCGTCTCCCGTCGGCAGAAAACAGAACCGATGGCAAAACCGTCGAGCTCGGTGGACGGTGTGGGTGTTGCGCGTATCGATCCAGACTTGAAACCCGTCGCTGTCCTCGACTCGCGTGATCCGACACCAGGGCGATTGCTTCTTGCCGACGACTCGGACGTTAAAGGCAAGACCTTCGTCGCACCAAGCGGCACGGACATCCGCAAACACCGACTTCCCTTCCAGCTCGCCAAAACTTGGGAGCATACATGACTTGGGAAGCTGAACGCCTTTGCTGGTCCAGTTGGTTTTCTTGTAATGGCAGGGCGACTCAAAACGAAACAGCAACGTTGGCGCCAACAGCGGCTCGTCGCCTGGCTGCGGCTTGGCGGACTGCGCCTTGTCCGGTAGTGGCGGCGGAGTTGTTTTGCGTTTCCTGGCCATGAGCGAGTCTGCTTTTCTCTATCGTGCTTGGCTCAAAACTTCGTCGACTCTCAAGAGGGTGACGAGGCTTCGATCAGTTCGTCCAGCAGCGTATCGAGCCCGGACTGGTGCAGGTGGTCGAGCGTCTTCAAGTGGATGCGGTAAATATCCTTGTCCTCCGGTGCCGTGTCGGCTTCGCTCTCCATCCCCAATTCGGCAATCCGGCCATAGCCAATCTTGTTCTTGGGGCAGAGCAGCCAAAGCGTCGCAGCTTGCGGCCGTTTTGTATTGACACTGACCCATGGCTCTTTTTTGCCCGGCAAGTAATGGTGGACGATCTGCTGATTGTTCCAGAGAAACTGGCCTGCCGGCGACTTCTCTGAAATCATCTCGATCAGTTCTTCCAAGACCGCGGCCTCCCATTGGATTTTTCGCCCAGGCGGAAAGCCTTTGCGGAGGAAGTGCCATTTCTTTCCGAGCTTCTTCCACGGCTTCCAATTGTCGGGGCTCTCGGAGACTTTTTCAGTCGCCGCCAAAAAGCCCTCGACCGCCTGTTCGAGAAATTCCTGAAACTCCGGCGTATCGATCTCCGTCCACTCGTGGATGCGGAGTTCGACTTCTTGCCACGGACCTCGCAGCGTCTTGCATTTGACCCGAGGGTCATTGCTGTACTGTGGGATTTTTTCCATCTGGTTGAGCGTTCGCAGCGCAATCTTCTTCTGCAACTCATCGCGTTTGAAGACGCCGCGTTTAACACGGAACTTCATCTTGAGCAGCCAGGTTTCTCCAGTGATGGCGTGGAAAAACCATCCGTTCGATTTTGTTTCGGCGGAGATCTCAACAACGCTGCGAGCATTCCAATCGGTGTCCGCAAACGGACCGAGTTCGTGGATACGCTGCTCGATGTGTTCCAAAACTCGACCGTCCCAGCGACAGGGGTCGCCATTGCGGCCGACTCGGTCGTGAATGTGCCACTGCGGACCGTCGGTTTCCCACGGCATTTTTGCGTCGCGGCCGACTTCGTGGATTTCCAGGTCGCTAGTTTGAGTCTTGTCGGCGTCTCTCGCGTCGTACGGAACTCGCTCGACGAACGGGCCCTCTTTGAGCACAGGTGCCAGCGCCTCGCCGGTATGGGACCGAAGAGCTCCGTTGGTTTTGGATTTGCGGATTGCCTTCGTCGCATGCGCGACCAGATCTTCCGGCGTGCCAGCTTTGACGATCTCGCCGCCGCCGATCCCGGCTTCCGGGCCCAAGTCGATGACCCAGTCCGCCGACTTGATGATGTCCAGGTTGTGCTCGATGACAACGACCGTGTTGCCAATATCAACCAAGCGTTGCATCACCTCGAGCAGCTTCGCCAAGTCGTCAAAGTGCAATCCAGTCGTCGGTTCGTCGAGCAGGTATAGCGTACGGCCTGTGTCGGGCCGCGACAGTTCCGCCGCCAACTTGACTCGCTGAGCTTCACCGCCGGACAGAGTCGGCGCGGCTTGGCCCAACGTCAAGTAGTCGAGTCCGACATCGCAGAGGGTCTGCAGGATTCGGCGTATCTTGGGAATGTTTTGAAAGACGTCGAGCGCTTCGCCGCAGGTGAGGTGCAGAATGCCGCTGATCGATCGACCATGGTATTTGACGTTGAGCGTCTCTGCGTTGTAGCGCTGGCCGCGGCACGATTCGCACGTCACCCAGACGTCGGGAAGAAAGTGCATCTCAATGCAAATCTGCCCATTGCCTTCGCATTCATCGCAACGCCCGCCAGCAACGTTGAAGCTGAATCGCCGAGCCGTGTAGCCTCGCAACTTGGCTTCCGGCAGTTGCGAGAACAGATTGCGTATCAGGTCGAACAGACCGGTGTAAGTGGCCGGGTTGGATGTCGGCGAGTTGCCAAGCGGTTGTTGATCGACGCGAATCACTTTGTTGATATGCTCGCCGCCGTCGAGCCCTTCGTGGGCACCCGGCACCAGATTGGCGCGGTGCAGCGTCTTGGCGAGCCGAGCGTAGAGAATCTCGTTGATCAGAGAACTCTTTCCGCTTCCGCTCGGTCCCGTAACTGCCGTCAAAGCGTTGAGCGGAAAATCGGCGTCGACGTTATTTAAGTTGTTGTGCCTGGCGCCGCGAACGGAAAGCCATTCGATCGGTTCGCCGGTGACGGCGTGTTCGGCGCGTGGCCCGTTCTTCTTATTGAGCTGTTTGACTCGGCGGTTTGTCGGTATGCCGATTCCTTTCCTGCCGACAAGGTATGGCCCGGTCACGGACCGTGTTTTCGTTGCCAGCTGCTTGGGAGTGCCTCGAGCAACGATCTGTCCGCCACCTTTGCCGGCAGCCGGCCCAAAGTCGCAAATAAAATCGCTTCCATCGATCACATCGCGATCGTGTTCGACAACGATTAGTGTGTTGCCGAGATCGCGAAGTCGGTGCAAGGCACCAAGCAAGCGGCGATTGTCGCGTGGATGCAGACCGATCGTCGGCTCGTCCAATACGTACAACACGCCGCAAAGTCCGCTCCCGAGCTGGCTGGCCAAGCGAATCCGTTGAGCTTCGCCATTCGATAACGTCGTTGCCGGACGTCCGAGAGTCAGGTAGGCCAAGCCGACGTCGTTGAGAAACTGCACGCGGTTCTTCACCTCGCGCAACAGCTCGCCAGCCACTTTTCGTTGTCTCGCTGACAGCTTCCAATTCCGCACAGTATCATCCAGCTTGCCCAACGGCATGCGGCAGAGTTGTTCGATGGTCAGCTTGAAAAACTTCGCCGAAGAGGCATCGTCGCGCAGTCGCGAGCCGCCGCAAGAAGAGCATTCCACCTCGTCGACAAGATGTTCTAGCCGTCGACGAAACGCGGGCGACAAACGCGAGGCTTCTTCGAGCGAAGGATAGAGTCCTTTGTATTGAAATCGAAACATCAACGAGTTCTTCTTGGCTGGCGCGCGAACTTCGAACCAACGATCGCCGGCGCCGTGCAACATCAGCCGACGATCGCGAGTGCTCAACTCGTCGAAAGGCACATCGAGACCGACGTTGGTCGAGTTCGAAAGCGACTCCAACATCATCATCGAAATCGGCTTGCTCAGATCGGGCCAAAGCAGCAAAACGCCCTCGCGCAGCGTCAACTTGCCGCCTCGAAGCAGCGCCGACGGGTTGGCGCCAACCTGTAGACCCAGCCCCTCGCACGACTCGCACCAGCCGAGCGGGCTGTTGAAGGAAAAACTGTGCGGCGTGAGCGTTTCAAAACTGCGCCCGCATTCGTGGCAAGCCAAGTGCTGATTGTGGGTCACCGTATCCCACCGCGTGTCGGGCGCGTCGTCTCGCGGATAGGCGACGCTCAAAACGCCCTGCCCAAACGAAAGAGCCGCCTCGACGCTGTCCGCAATTCTCGATCGATTTCCGGGTCGCACAATCACTCGATCGACGACGATTTCAACACGGTGGCGTCGGCGACGATCGAGCGCAGGCGTCTCGTCCAAGTTGTACACCTTGCCGTCGATTCGAACGCGAATAAAACCGGACGCCCGCGTCTCTTCCCAAAGCGACTCGTAGGTGCGTCCGACTTCGACCTCCACCGGCGCCATCAGAAAAAGGCGAGTTCCATCTTCGTGGTCCATGATCTTGTCGATCACTTGGTCCGCCGTCTGTGTGCCGATCGCGATGTCGCAATCAGGACAATGGGGCGTCGCCAGTCGAGCCATGAGAACACGCAGATAGTCATAGACCTCCGTGACCGTGCCGACCGTCGAACGAGGCGTGTTGCCGAGATTTTTTTGCTCGATGGCAATCGCGGGCGAAAGGCCGTCGATATGCTCGACTTTAGGCTTCTCCATTTGGCTGACGAATTGTCGAGCGTACGAGCTTAAGCTCTCGACGTAACGGCGCTGTCCTTCGGCATAGACCGTGTCCATTGCCATGGAGCTCTTGCCCGAACCGCTGGGCCCGCAAAATACGGTCATCTGATCGCGCTGAATTTTCGCGTCGACATGCCGCAGATTATGCTGCTGAGCGCCGCGGACCTGGATCTCTTTGACGATCGTCGGCTTGGTTTTGCGTTTGGATTCCTTCTCCGAACCGTTCTTTGCCGTGATCTTCTTCTCGGTCGATGTCGACAGGACGCTCGCCAAAGCCTTGCCGGTGTGCGAGTCCTGACTTTCGACTAATTCCTCTGGCCGACCGGCAGCGATGATTCGTCCGCCCGCCGCACCGCCCTCGGGACCCAAATCGATCAACCAATCCGCGGTCTTGATCACATCCAGATTGTGCTCAACGACGATTACCGTGTTGCCGGTGTCGACAAATCCGTGCAGAACTTTGAGCAGCAATTCGATATCGGCGAAATGCAATCCGGTCGTCGGCTCGTCGAGCAGGTAGATCGTCTCGCCGGTGTTCTTTTTGCTCAGCTCTCGAGCCAACTTGATACGTTGAGCCTCGCCGCCCGAAAGCGTCGGCGACGGTTGGCCAAGCTTGACGTAGTCGAGTCCGACATCGTGAAGCGTTTGCAGTTTGGCGAGAATCTTCGGTTGGTTCTCGAACAGCTCAATCGCTTGCTGAACGTCCATGTTGAGCACGTCGGCGATCGATTTACCCTTGAATAGCACTTGGAGCGTTTCGCGATTAAACCGACGGCCCTCGCAGACGGGGCAAGTCACCCAAACATCGGCGAGAAAGTCCATTTCCAGTCGATTGGAACCGTTGCCCTCGCACGCTTCACAACGTCCGGCTTTCACATTGAAACTGAATCGGCCTGGCTTGAATCCGCGTTGTTTTGATTCCGGAAGCTGAGTGAACAGCCGGCGAATTTCGTCGAACACCTTGATGTATGTCGCCGGGTTCGAACGCGGGGTGCGTCCGATGGGGCTCTGATCGATCGCAATCAGCTTGTCGAGATGCTCAAGTCCCTCGATCGACTTGTGGTCGCCGGGGACGCCTTCGCCTCCATTCAGATCTCGCCGCAACGCTTCGACCAAAATGTCATTGACTAGCGAACTCTTTCCGGATCCTGAAACGCCAGTGACGCAGACAAAGGTGCCCAGAGGAATCTCGGCGGTAACATCCTTGAGGTTGTTCTGCGTCGCGCCCCGAATGATGAGCTGCTTCGTCGGGTCGATTGGACGCCGCTGTTCCGGGATAGCGATCTTTCGCTTGCCGGAAAGAAACTGGCCCGTGATGCTCTTGCGCGACCTGAGGACTTTGCCGACATCACCCTCGACTACGACTTCGCCGCCGCGAACTCCAGGACCGGGACCAAAGTCGATAATGTGGTCCGAGGCCAACATCGTCTCTTCATCGTGCTCGACCACGACAACCGTGTTGCCCATGTCGCGCAGCCGCTGCAGGGTGTCGAGCAGTCGAGAGTTGTCGCGCGGGTGGAGCCCGATCGAGGGCTCATCGAGAATGTACAGAACGCCGACCAACCCAGAACCGATTTGGCCAGCCAAGCGAATGCGTTGAGCTTCACCGCCGGAAAGAGTTGGAGCAATGCGGTCGAGCGAGAGATACTCAAGGCCCACGTTGATCAAGAACCCAAGCCGGCCGCGAATTTCCTTGAGCACCTCAGCGGCAACGATCTCCCGTGTTCCGTCGAGCTCGATTGCTTCGAAGAACTCGGCGGCGCGTTTCACCGAGAGGCGGCACACGGCCGACAGCGAGTGCGATTTTTGTTCGAACGATTCGTTTCGCGTGTCGATGAACACATTGCGCGCCTGGGCCCGCAATCGATCGCCATGGCAATCGGGGCAGGGCATCGTCCGCATGTACTCTTCCAACTTGCGCGAGTGAACTGAGTTCTTGTTCGTCTTGTACTTGCTGATGAGTTCCGGGATGACGCCGTCGAACCGCCCTCCGTACTTGATCGGCGACTTGCCGCCACGCCACGTGAAGGTGATATGTTGATCGCCCGTTCCCCAGAGCCAAAGTTCCTGATGAGCCGGATCGAGATCTCCCCACGCTGTGTTGATCAAGTGCCCGTCATCAAGGTCGAGCAATCTCTCCATCGTCTCGGCGACGCCGTTGTAAATGTGCCGGCGCCATCGCCCCATCGCGCTCATCGGACCGAGCAGTTCAATACCTCCTTGTTTGAACGATCGGCTGTGGTCGGGGATGAGCAGCTTTGGCGAGAACGAGTATGCCTCACCCAACCCATCGCATTCGATGCACATTCCTTGAGGGCTATTGAAGCTGAACAGCTGAGGGCTTGGCGGTTCGAAACTTAACCCGCAATGAGTGCACGCGAAGTCCATCGAATAGAGCGTATCGCGGGCCTGATTGGTTGCTCCGGCTTCCTCGTCGACGCCCTTCAAGTTCGCGTCGTCCAGCGGATTGCTCATCGCAATCATGTGGCCCTTGCCGATCTTGAGCGCAAGCTCCACCGACTCGGCAACTCGCGCGCGGGCCGAGGGCCGAATGGCGATGCGGTCGACGACCACTTCGATGTTGTGCCGCATCTGGCGATCGAGGTTGAGGTCTGAAGAGAGCGAATGGATGTCGCCGTCAACTCGAGCTCGGACAAAACCCTGTTTGAGCAAGTCATCGAACAGGTCGCGGTGCTCTCCCTTTTGACCTCGAATGGCGGGCGCGAGCAACGTCAGCTGCGTATCGGCAGGAAACTGAAGCACTGACTCAACGATTTGCTCGCGAGATTGAGCGGTGATAGGGCGTTTGCACTGAGGACAGCAGCCATTGCCGACTCGCGCGAACAGCACACGCAGGTAGTCGTAGATTTCGGTGATTGTGCCGACAGTTGAGCGAGGATTATTGCCGGTCGATTTCTGCGAAATCGAAATCGATGGGCTGAGCCCGCTGATAAAATCGACGTCCGGTTTGGGCATTTGCCCGAGGAACTGTCGCGCGAAACTCGACAGGCTCTCGACGTACCGCCGCTGGCCTTCGGCGTACAAAGTGTCGAACGCCAGCGAGCTCTTTCCCGATCCGCTGACGCCGGTGAGGCAGATCAATTGATTGCGCGGGAGCACCAAATCCACCGACTGCAGATTGTGCTCTCTTGCGCCTTTGATAACGATGTCGGAGGCTGGCATATATGCAAACGCGGTCGGAATTCGCGAGGTCCGGGAGTATCTGCCTCACCCTCTTTCACCGGCGTTTTGGTCCGAATGGACTTTTCGCACAGCTTTGCGGCTGACAGAGGGCAAACACGTCATTTTAGGAGAGGGGCGTGAATCGCGATACCCAATCAAGTGCAACAACCAGCGAAGATTAGGTTCTTGCAAAGTTGCCCCATGTCGCTAATCATGGGACGAGATTCCCCGTCTGAGACCCTGAAGCGAGGCCGCCGTGTCAGGCGCGTTCGATCCCTACCACAAATGGCTCGGCATTCCGCCTGACGAGCAGCCGCCGAATCATTATCGGCTGCTTGGCGTTACGTTGTACGAGGCGGACCCCGATGTGATCGAATCGGCCGCCGAGGGCCGCATGGCGCTATTGCGAAGCCGTCAGTCCGGTCCGAATTCCGCCGATTCCCAGCGACTGCTCAACGAAGTTTCAGGCGCCCAGCGCTGTTTGCTGGACCAGGCAACTCGAATTGCCTATGACGGGCAGCTGAGGTCAAGGTTGTCGGCCAGATCGGGCACCGATCCATCGCCGGGAGCGCAACTGACCGATTCGCCAGGGCCTTTGTACACGGGCTCTCCGCAAGCGGGAGCTCTCACGTCAGGGCCCTTGCCAACAAATCCACTTCAGCAGGCGCTGCCTCAAACCGCGCCCCCTCAAACGGTGCCGCCGGCATCGAATTCGCCCCGGCCGCTGTCGGGCGCCCCATCGTCGACGGTTGCCGGTGCATCGCAGGCGATTCCGCTACAAGCAGATTTGCCGGGCGGGCAACCAACCCACGCGGTGCCCTCGCTAAAACACGTTTCGAGAAAGAAGAAGAACCCGGCGGCTTGGCTGCTCAGTCCCGTATTCATCGGCATCGCCGTGTCGGGCATTTTGTTCTTCGCTGCGGCTTACTGGCTCATGCAACGCGATGGCGTTGATGCCGGCGATGGCGTTACTGCCCGAGAAGAGCAACTCGAAAACGACGGGTCGAATGAGGAGCAGGGCGACACAGACAACGATAAACGTGATGGCGCAAGCGACGAAACAGAGGGAAGCGGATCGAAGGGGAGTGACTCGGAAACGAATTCAACGGACGGTGGCGACGGGCGATCCGGCACAAACACCGACGGCGCTGACGGCTCGGCAAATTCGGATCTGCCCACGACGGCGAAAGCGATTACGAAGTCGCCATGGCTGGTGCTAGAGGGAACTAACGTCTCGACGACGCTCGACGATGCGATTGAGCGCGAGTCGGACGGTTCTTACTTTGTCACGATCGAAAAAGCGGGCGTTCGCACCTATTCATTCGAAGTCCTGGCCCCGGACGACGTCAGATGGCTGCGACTCGAAACGATTCCGGACGATCGTCTTCCGGCAAGCGGACCCGGTTGGAATCGAGACGGCAACTTCATCCTCTCTCAAGTTCGTGTATCGACGTTGCCCGCTGGCCAGAATCAATGGCGTCCGATTGGGCTCGAGCGGCCGACGGCCAGTTTTGCTCAAGAGGGAATGCCGATCACCGACACGTTTAACACGGGCAGGCAATCGGGCTGGGGAATCTTCCCCGAACTAGCGAAACCCCATCAGGCGATTTTTGCACTGAGCTCGACGGTGCCGAAAGGGATCCCGCTGCGGATTGAGCTCTTGTTTCACCACCAGAGCCGAGACGGCTGCACGGCCCACATCGGACGTTTCCGACTCTCCGCCTCCGCCGAGACGGACCGCCCGCCGTTGGTTGTGAGTGAAACGACAAATGGGTCGAACAGCGGCGAGACTTCCAGCGGTGCATCTGATAATGCGAAGTCGGGATCAGCAAACGGATTGGAGGCGGTGCCCGGCGCAACCGAGCTTGCAGCGGCACGCGCGCTGGTTCGACAAGCCGTTCCGCCGCCCGCCGGTCTCGCACCGGAGGACCTGCTCGCCTGGCACAGACTGCTCATGAATGCCGACAGGTCGGCCGAGGACGTGGCGGAGAAGTACGCTCTGTTCTCCGAAGCTCTCAAAGCCGCTGAACTTGCCGCCGACGCGCGAGTCGCCTTTCGGACGATCGATCTGATGGCCAAGAATTTTCAAACTTCCGTCGTCGACGAACGGGTTAAGGTGCTACGAAATATTGCATCCAAAGCAAAGTCGGACGTCGAACTCGATTCGCTGCTTGCGGCGGCCAAGGGAGTCGCATTCGATTTACTCGCCGCCAGCCGTTTCTCGGACTGCGCGGAATTGCTCGACGACACCTACGCTTGTTTTCAGGCGGCGGACAGTGACCTGCACGAAAAGTCGATCGGCGAACTTCGCAAGTATGTGCGACGCGTCGTGAGAGCTGAAGAATTAATGCAGCGCGCGCTGGAAACGCTCAAGAAAGATCCAGCAGACGCGGCGGCCCACTCGACGCTCGGGGCTTGGCAGGCGATTTATCAAAGGGACTTGAAAGCAGGCCTAGATCACTATGCCAAGAGCTCGGACGCGCAATGGAAGAAGCTTGCGGCGACGGAAAGCGGGCCGACCGGCGACGCGATCGCGGTCGGTGACCAGTGGTGGGACATCGGTCTGCGAAAGGACAAGGAGACCAAGTCGGTCATGCTGGGCCGGGCCGGATATTGGTACGAGCGAGCGCTGCCGTCCGCCGACGTTAAGACCAAAGAGAAACTAGGGAAACGGCTCGCGTCGATACGGATTCTGCCTGACTACGACCCCTCGCGCCGGTCCGGAACCGACGTCGTGTTGCGGCGAACGGTCAACCTTCTCGCGCTGTCCGACCCAAGTTTAGACGCTTTGTCGGCACGCTGGAGGCGGAGCTACGAGAGCTTGCAAGCGGATCCGCCAGAGACTGACGCGAGACTGCGTTTGCCCATCGACGTGCAAGGCGGGTACGCGCTCCAAGTCGACTTTACCGCGATCGACGGCCGCTCCGTGTTCCTGGCGTTGCCTGCGGCGGGCCGTGGATTCCAAGTCGTGTTGGGCGTCAATCCGGCCAGCCAAGTCGCCGGGATACAAACGATCGCTGGGTACGCCGTTCCCAAGAGCCGTGTGGCGGCGCCGTTGCGAATCAAACGCGGCAGTCGCCATTCGCTCGTCGTGCGATTCGAACATTCCATCGGGCACGGTCGGATTACGGTTCACCTCGACAAGAACCACTACTTTTCATGGCACGGCGATTTGACCGCGCTCGACGACCCGTTGATGAAACGAGGCTCGGCCAGTGGAATTGCCATCGGATCAATGGACGGCAACCGAGTCGTGTTTCACTCCGCGGAAATTCAGCTTCTCTCCGGCAGCGGTCAGGTTTTGCGGGCAGGCGATCCGTTTCGGCAAGATAAATAACCGCACCTCGCCACGAACGTAAAGAAGCTGCTAAGGCGAGTTCGTTTAAACCCGTCGCCGCAGGCAAGAAAGTGAATGGATGTGTCGGCAGGTCGAACATCAATCTACGGAGAGGGTTGCGAAAAAGAGGAAATGGAAGACTAAGCATTGTTTTCCATTTCCTCGTCGTAGTTCTCTTCGCGACTTGTCGCGCCGTACGTCCGTCAACCGACGACGACTGGTTCATGAGGTCCCAGCGACTGCGCGGCTACCGTTCGAGCGGAACATCGCCGACCTGCAATCTCATCGGACAAGCCACACTGGCGAGTAGACGAAATGCGATGTGCCGGTGACCGAGCTGGGGATGCCGCCGTTGGCAGTGAGATTGGCGGGCTGAATCGTCACGTGCTTGCCTGACATCTTGCCAGTCAGCTTGACGTCGACGATCCGCACGCCGGCGAACTGCACAATCGTGTATTGTGCGTTGTTCCCCGGACCGGTCACTTGACTAAATATCGGGATGATGCGCGGGTCGCCTTTGATCGACGCCAATTCGTCTTTCACGCCCGCGCTGATGCCAGTATCGCCGTTGAGCAACAGCTCGCCGTTCTCGTCGAAGACGAGCGATCCGCCGTGATGAGCCAAGTCGGCGGCGGAAATACCGTAGACGATTTGGCGAGCGATATCGGCCGTGCTGTTATTGTTGCTGCCGACATCGACAGTGCCTCGATTGCCCGGCGAGCCCGTACCTTGCGGGAACAAGTTGACTTCCAGAATGCCGTCGGAACCAGCAACAACTTGGCCGTTTGCGGCGTCCCACGTCCAGTCGTCGTCCGTGTTTCCGGCCAGTAGGTCGTTCCATGTTGTGAGATCCATGGCGAAGGGCAACAGTTCAACATTGCCGCCGTTGCTCGGCGTCCCAAAACCGCCGACATTCGTCAGTATCGCGGCCGTTGCTTCCGCTTCGGCCGCCGCATCTTCGACGCCAAGCAATTGAGCTAGAAAGAAACGGACTCGACCGTTTTGGGCGGAATCGCGTCGAACCGTGACCGTCACCGCATTCGGTGCTTCGTACACTGCTGGAGTGATCGCGACGTTGGGATCGGTAAAGCTGCTGAGATAGCCAACCGCAATATCACTGACGCCCAGCGAGGGTCCTTGCCGAAGGATTGTATTTTCGCTTGCGTATACACCAGCCGCATCACGTGCGTCTGCGTCGAGCAGATCGTAGTTGCTCTCACCCGTAAGCGCCTCTTCGTCGACCAGTTCCCATGCTGCGGCCATGGCGGCCGAATCCGCCGAGCGTTGCAGCTCTTCCCGAGCCAACTGCAAGTAGCCCAGGTCGATGGCGAAGGCCAACATTGCCAATAGCGGCAGCATTAAGATCGCGGTGAGAACGGTGATGTTGCCGTTTCGATTTTTGTTTCGACGGCGATAGGGTTTAGTGTTCATCGTTATCGTCCTCTTAGAACCCGATGATTGAATCGGGTGATTATCAGTTTTAGTTTTCTGCTTGACCTTCATCTGTCCCCGATGCAGCAACTCTCGCGTGGCGTTCGAGCTGATTCGCTCGCCGCCATTGCTACGATCCCCGCTAGTTGCTCGCGTGGACAACTCGTGGTGTGTCGTCGACGACAACTTCGCCTGTCGATGTAATCAGTCTGACTTGTTTGAGCATGAGCGACCTAACTCGGTGAGTCGCAAGTGAGACGCCCGAGTTTTGAACGGTCGCGTCGGGCGAATAGCCATTAAGGTTGGACAAGCCTGATGCGACTGAGGCTCGGAGATGACCGGCGCCGCCGAATCCTCCCCAAGTCTTGGACGCTCCATTGACGACTTCAAACTTGAGCGCCCCGTCCTCGATCGCCATGGTCTGCGTCCAGGAAATCACTTCACCGTCGTCTTCCAAGATGTTGTGCGAAGGAATGCTGTTGTACGTCAACGGCCACTCGTCATTCCAAGTTTGAAGTTGAATGCCGCCGACCACAAAGTCGGGTCGGCTGTGGTGATTGAGTTCGAGTGTGGCGTGAGGCGCGTCAGTTTCAATGGTCGGCGAGATGGTGCAGCATATTTGAGGGGCTATGCTGTTCGCGTCCGGGGCTCCCACCACGAGCACCCAATCCTCTTCGACTCGCACAATTGTCTGCGGTTCGGCTGCAAATGCCTCGGCGCCAGCGATTGAGCTGGCAACTGCGGCGAATAAGGTTAGCCTCGTCACGAGGCTCCCGATCGAATCTCGGCATTTGATTTCGTTGTTGACTCGCATGACTGTGTCTTTCGCTAGAGCGTTGATTTCAAGATGATCGCGCGTCTAGGAGTTCGTTATCGGTTTATGGAATTCCTTCGCGGCGCATTGCCGAGGTTGCGGTGAGCGTGGTGTTGTGGACAAACCACGGTGTGGGGAGCCAGCTTGCATCGTCGAAGGGCATTTGAACTTGAACGATGATCGTATCGCCCGGTTGCGCACTCGAAAGAGTAGGCGTGACGGTTGTCGTTGCCCCCGTCACGGTGCCGTTGGTGAGATACGTGTCGACGGCCGACTGCACGCTCGTGAGAGTGGCGCTCTCTGTGACCGCCAACCGAGCGCCTTCACGGGATGCTGTCGTCAGCATCTGTTGCACCATGACGAGACGACCGATCTCTAAGATGCCAAACACCAATGCAATGAAGACCGGCGCGACAACCGCAAATTCGACAGCGGCAGTGCCTCGACGTTGCGCGGCGTTTCGTCGCTTCACGCGACGTGTTCTGGCAGTCTTGGCTTTGAGAGGGCTGCTTTGTCGGGCTGAGCCGACATCGCGCGTTTGATGCGCATCGCCTCGGTGCGCGTAGCTAGACAGATGATTCGACATGAGACTGACCTCAGGCTTCGGGAGAGAGGGGTTGTCGGCGCCGTACTACACGACGCCTGGCGTCTAACCACAAAAAGTTCCATTGGCAGCCTGGCGATCTCATACGAGACCCATGGCTTTGCGCCCCAGCCTCGCGACCGGTTTGCCGTTTCAAGAACTCCGCCTGAGTTCCCTGGCGAGCTAACTCGCCGCGCCTTGATCACCCAATTAAATAAATAGGTCACGACTTGTATTTGTCAAGAAACTCGCGGATGTGGGTACCCACAATTTCGCAAAGATCTGCTTTCTTAGGCTCGGATCAGTTTCGGTCGTGTGGGAAAACCATCGGTCTGGACGTCAACCGTCGAGGAGAAATAGCTTGCAAATCACGCCCACAATGATGCTGACGAACACGGTTAAGATAAGCCAACCCCGCAGAGTGAACTGCCACCATCGATCGGGCGTCGTTTGCAGCACGTGGCGACGAAACCAACGCATGGCCCAGGGGATCAGTGACCCAACTGCGAGAAAGAGCACGAAGTAGATCCGAGCGCCAATCGCCAGCGAGGCCACGTCGACCCTGTCTTCGATTTGCGACCCAACTTCGCTCGACGCAATCAGCAGACGAGACACGATCGGCCGCAGGAACTCACTGATCTTGAGGCTCGGTATCGCAATCGTCCATGCCCAGACCGTCCCGGCAGCGGGAAGCAAATCAGCAAGCAGAAGAGAGTACGAAAACAGAATGAATGCACCGAGCGGAATCAGAAATTTGTTGGACAGCACAAACCGGCGCGGCACCGCCAGTTGCAAAACCCAAACCAGGCCCAGCAAGAAGCACACATTGGCCGCGAGACCGATCGGTTGAAACGGCTGATGCTCTGCCCGATTCGGCGGGTCGGGATCAAGCACGATGATGGGCGCGGCTGGACCTAGGCTCGTTGTCACTTTGCTGATCGAGCAACTATGCAAGAACAACGGGCAGAACAGCATCACAAACAGCCAGGTTAACCGACGCACCTGACGCGGACCCTGCGTCTTCTTCGCCACTTGACCACCGGACTCGACTTCTTCGTTCGGCGTCGTGGTCGGAAAGACGCTGGGCAGTGTCGCTGGCGAGGGCGAATGGCCAACTGGTTCAGGGTCGTTTGCCAAAACACGCCCCCCGTTCAGCGGAATTCGATTCGGTACTCAGCAAGTTGGTTCGGCAATTTAGGTCAACGTCCGGAGACGCCCTCATCCTACTCCGTTGATACGCTCGTTTGGAGTGTCTCGTTTTGGGACGAATGTCTCAGAATCGATCACGCATTTGCTTGGGCTCGCAATTGTGTGCCCATCTGCTTAGGCAACCTAAGTGACTATCCCAAAAAACCTTGAGTCGTTTTCTGCCTCGAGGTGACACGGTTTTGGCACCACGCTTGCAATTTAGACGCTCAGTCATCAGCCAGGACGATGCACGATAGGACAGTCCTCGGCAGCCACGGCAGCCAAAACCGTTGGCAAGAAAAACGAGTTGAAACAAGTGACCAAGAAAGGCAATGCCATGAACGCAAACCCAACGAACCGAGATATTACAAGCACGGTCGTCCGAATTCGAGACGGTTGGTCCTATGCCGAAAGGCAATGGCGCAAGCAAGTCGGCGAATTACGTCGGCGGGAACTGCTCGACATGATTCTGAGTAACACCGAAACAGCCAACCCAATACAGGCAGCAGCCGGGTAGCAATACCCTAACCATAAAGGAATAGTCGGATGATCGCGGCAGAAATCAAGCTCCTTCAAAAAACTCTCCAAGACACGCGAAGCACGTCGATTCGCCAATCGTTACTGAAGCGGATCTACCATCTCAATCGCGAAACAGAGCTCGACGCGAAACAGCCGCCGGTTGCACGGCGGCGCGACCAAGATCATGATGGCGGGCGATAAACACCCGTCCTCAAAGGCTCTTCCGCAGATGCTTCTTCTCGACACGCCTCAAGTCAGCGGCGCTTACTTTTTTCCGCGACTCGATCCGCTTGCCGATCCGCATATCGTCAGCGTCGACGGTGCGGAATTGCACTGTCATCTTCACCAAGTCGCAGATGACGCGCTCACGTTGATCCATTTTCACGGCAATGGAGAGACGGTTGGCGACTATGTTAGGCGAGGCGCCGGCGCGGGTTTTCTCGAATTGGGCGTGAATGTGTTGTTCGCCGAATATCGCGGATATGGCGGATCGAGCGGTTCGCCCGGCTTGGTCGCTCAGCTCGACGACTGTGAAGCCATACTCGACTCGCTGGGCATTGCCGACGAGCGCGCGATTGCATTTGGCCGATCCATCGGATCGCTTTACGCGGTGGAGCTTTGTGCGAGGCGACCCAAATTGGGCGGTCTAGTTCTCGAAAGCGGGATTGCCGATCCGGCGGAACGATTCTTGACCTACGCCGACTTGCGGTCGCTCGGCGTCGATGAATCGAGCGTCGAGGCCGAAGCTCGCCAATACTTCGATCATGAGGCGAAGCTCAAACAGTACATCAACCCGCTGCTCATTCTTCACGCGTCCGACGACACGCTGATTCACATAAGCCACGCCGAGCGCAATTTTCGCTGGGCCGGCGCATCGAGTCAAAAGAAGACGCTCTGTCGCTTCGATTCTGGCGGACACAATGCCATCATGGCCATGAACTACCCAGCCTATTTCGCCGAATTGCGAGCTCTGCTGGACTTGGTCGACTGATCTTCGAACGTTTTGATGGGCCGCTGGCTTGCCCGTGCTTTCGAACTGCCCTAGCGGGCCGATCTTGAGGGGGGTGCTTGATCTGCAGTGATGGCGACCGTCACAATGCACGCCCCTTTCAAACGACGTCAACTGATCTGCGAGACGATTGAAATATGAGTTTTGACGCCACGAATTCTGATCCGATCGAGCAACCTGAACGAGCTTCCTGGCGTCCGCTCGATTTTCGCCAGCGAAGAGTCATCGGCGTTTTGGTGGAAAAGGCAAAGACGACTCCTGACAGCTATCCGATGACGCTCAACGCCATCACGACGGCTTCGAATCAGAAGAGCAATCGTTCGCCGCAAATGAAGATTGAAGCGGACGATGTGTTGCTGGTGCTCGACGAACTTCGCGAGATGGGCGCGGTTGTTGAAGTGCAGGGCGGTGGACGGGCGGCCAAGTACAAACATTTGATGTACGAATGGCTTGGAGTGAACAAATATGAAATTGCGGTGATGGCAGAACTGCTTCTGCGCGGTCAGCAGACGCTTGGCGAGTTGCGTGGGCGGGCGTCGAGAATGGAAACCATCGCGGACTTGACCGCTCTTCGACCGATCGTCGACGGCTTGCTCGAAAGAAAACTGATGGTCGAGTTGACTCTGGCCGGCCGAGGTCAGATCGTTACCCATAATCTTTATCAAGAGCCTGAACTCAAACGAATTCGAGATCAGATCGGCCAGATGCCCCCGCCGTCGGCTATATCAACGGCCGCTTCATCGACGTCGGCCGCGCCGCGAAAACCGGATCTGGAAGCGACGGTTGCCGCACTCGCGGCGGAATTGGCGGCGCTTCGATTGCGAGTGGAAACGATCGAATCGGACCTGTCCTAGGCGGCAAGCCAGCATGAAGGCGTACCACGGACAATACTATCGAATCGACTTAGGACAAGAGCGTTTGCAAACGCGTTCGATTGGCCTGGACGACCTGCGTCGGCATATCGGCGGAGTCGGTCTCGCGGCGCGGCTGCTTCTGGATGAAGACATCGAATCGGATCCGCTATCCCCGCAAGCGCCATTGGTGATCGCCTTCAGTCCGCTTGTCGGCAGCCCGATGACGACTTCCGCCAAATTCGCCATCGTCGCTCGAAGCCCTTTGACCGGCCGTTTTAACGATTCGCTCGTCAGCAGTGGATTCGCACTGTCGGGAAAGCGGACAGGCGCTGACGCTCTCGCTATTCTCGGAAAGGCGGCCAAGCCTTCCGTGCTGTTGATCGAAAACGGAGAATACCGCCTAGAGGATGCCGGTGATTTGTGGGGCCGCGATTGCCCGCAGGCTGAGGCTGAGTTGAAAGCCCGCTACGGTTCGCATTGGCGGTTCGCCGTGATCGGTCCTGCGGGAGAAAACCAGGTCCGTTTCGCGTCGATCTCTCACGACGGAAGACACGCTGGTCGAGGCGGTCACGGAGCGCTTCTCGGTTCCAAGAACATTAAGGCGATTGGAGTGCGGGGCGACAAGACCGTCGATTGGGCCTCGCCGCAAGACCTCGTCGAATTGGCCAAGGATTTTTCGGAGCGGTCGTTCGGCCCGGCGACGGCCAAGTATCGTGAACTCGGAACCGCCGCAAACCTGCTCACATTCAATCGACTCAACTGCCTTCCCACCGCTAACTTTCAGCGGGCTTCGATCGCCGGCGTGGAGGCTCTCGCACCGGAATCGATGTCGGAGGCCCACGACAGAACTCGGGCATCTTGCGCCGCATGCACGATCGGATGCGAACATATCTATCGACTCGACAAAGAGCGAAGCGTCCGCGTGGAATACGAAAACCTCTTCGCGCTCGGGCCGCTTTGTGGGATCACCGATTCCGCGACGGTTTTGGAAGCGTCAAGTCGTTGCGACGCGTTGGGGATGGATACCATCAGCACCGGCGGGTCTATCGCCTTCGCGATGGAGTGCGTGCAGCGAGGCTTTCTCGATGAGCCGTGGCTTCAGTTTGGCGACAGCCAAGCCTTGCTGCGGGCGATCGAATTGATTGCCGCAAAAGACGGCGTCGGGGCTTTGATGGCCGGCGGAGTTCGGCAGATGGTGAACGAGATTGGAGGCGACTCAGCGAGTTTTGCGGCGCATGTCAAAGGACTTGAGATGCCGGGCTATGAACCTCGAGGCGTACAGACTTTGGCCTTGGGGATGGCCGTCGGCGCTCGCGGGGCGGACCACAATCGCAGCGGCGCCTATGAGGTCGATTTTTCCGAGGTCGGCGATCGCCGCAACCTTGGCGCCGAATCCGCGCGATGGGCTGTCGAATCGGAAGATCGATCCGCCATCATGGATTCGCTCATTCTCTGCAAGTTCATTCGCCGCGCGATGAACGACTTTTACGCCGAGGCGGCAACCATGTTGCGTCTGGCGACCGGCTTCGACTACTCGGCGGAGGAATTGCAAGAAGCCGCCAATCGCATTGTCAGTGCAAAAAAGCAGTTCAACCAACGCGTCGGTTGGACTCGCGAGGAAGACACGCTGCCCGGCCGATTTCTCGACACGCCGCTGCCGGACGATTCCGAAGCCATCATCGATTCTCGCAAACTTCAGTCGGCCATATCCGACTATTATGCACTTCGCGGTTGGTCGCCCGACGGGCGGATTCGCTCGATCGACGACTGAAGGCGGTGCACCGTCTTGCCATCGCGCAGTCGCCAGTCCGAATTCGTCGGCTGTAATTTTGAGGCTGCAATTCGCCGTCTTGGCCACTCAAGATATTGAATCTGTTGTAAGCAGCGGCAACAATGGCCAGCGAAATTGCATGAACCAAAACAGGAGAATCCTATCGATGACTCACTTGCCTCGGCTTATCGCTTGCCTGCTATTGCTGACCTCTGCTTCTATGGCGGCGGCTCAGGCACCCGTGTTCGACGATCCCTCCAAAGCGAAGTCCGATAAGGACTTTGCCGTGCAAGGCGAGTATCTAGGGAAGCTGAAAGTGCAGGACGAGGAGATCACGTTCGCCGTTCAAGTCATCGCGCGGGGCAAAGGAAAGTTTCAAGCTGCCGCGTTCGTCGGCGGGCTGCCAGGTGCCGGTTGGAATGGCGAGACAAACGAGATGACCGACGGTCAGCGGGATGGCGATGCCGTGGAATTTGAAAACAACGATGTGATCGGCGTCATCCGCAATGGCGTGCTCGTCGTCGAAGCTAAAGCCGCTATGGCTCGAGGCGAACTGAAGAAGCAAAATCGCAAGAGTCCGACGCTTGGCAAGAAACCACCGGCCGGCGCCATCGTGCTCTTTGACGGCAAAGACATCAAGCAATGGAAAAAGGGCAAAGTTACCGAGGACAAGTTGCTGATGGCGGGCGTCGAAAGCAAACAAACATTCGGCGACCACTCGATCCATATTGAATTTCGCTTGCCGTATCAACCGGAAGCTCGCGGGCAAGGTCGAGGCAACAGTGGGATCTATGTCCAGGGACGCTACGAAGTGCAAATGCTCGACTCGTTTGGCTTGGCCGGCAAGAATAACGAGTGCGGCGGGATCTACGAGACGCGTGATCCTAACGTCAACATGTGCTTTCCTCCGTTGACTTGGCAGACGTACGACATCGACTTCACGGCGGCGGTTTACGAAGACGGCAAGGAAGTCAAGAAGCCCCGTATCACCGTTCGCCATAACGGCGTTGTTGTGCATCGCGACGTCGAACTTCCCAAGACAACTCGAGCGTCTCGAGTCAAAGCGGGGCCGGAGAACGGCCCGATCTATTTGCAGCACCATGGCAACCCGGTTCGATACCGGAACATTTGGGTCGTCGAGAAATAGCTTGTGCCGGCGGCGGCAAGTCCTTGGTCGCGATTGTCGAATGCGGATAATGATCTCGCGCGACAATCGTGACGTTGGCGGCGCCCCTAAACGCGAGTCAGACTTGTCAGTGAATCGCGCTGCGCCGTCGAGACGTCAGCGAGGGTCGGCTTGCGCTATCGCCTATCGGCGGTCGGATTTTGAAAATCGTGGATGTCATTTCGGGTTTTCGAAAGAGGCCGGCAAGACGACATTTCCCCTTTTGGCTACTCGACTTACAGCGTTGTGATGTGGCTACGAAGATCACCCCCATCTAGAGTTTTTTTGCGTTTACGCATAAGTTGCGACTCTCATCTAAAGAAAACGGCGTCCAACGCCCTGTTTTTCCGTTCTGGCAGCGGCGAGGCGAATGAGAAGCCTTGAGTGAGTTGCCGGACACGTTGTCATTGAGTCTTGAGAGGACTTGCACGAATGTCGGTATCGTCAGACACGATTGAGCAGCTGGCCATCAACACGATTCGCACGTTGTCGATGGACGCTGTGCAGAAGGCGAACAGCGGACACCCCGGCACGCCAATGGCGCTCGCGCCGGTCGCCTACGTCATCTGGAACCGTTTTCTGAAGTACGATCCGGTCCGCCCGAACTGGCACGCGCGAGATCGATTCGTTCTCTCCTGCGGACACGCGTCGATGCTGCTCTACTCGTCCTTGTTCCTCTCGGGCGTTCGAGCCGTCGATGACCAAGGCGAAGCGTTAGATCAACCCTCCATTACGCTCGATAACATTCGCAACTTCCGGCAAATGGGCAGCCCCTGCGCTGGTCACCCCGAGTACGGCGAAGCGGCTGGCATCGAAACGACGACAGGCCCGCTCGGCCAAGGCATAGCGAACAGCGTCGGCATGGCGATCGCGTCGAAGTGGCTTTCCGCCCGATACGACGAGGACGTGGCCGGGTACAACACCTACGCTCTATGCGGCGACGGCGACGTCATGGAAGGCATTGGCTACGAAGCCGCGTCGATCGCAGGTCACTTAAAGCTGTCGAATCTCTGTTGGATTTACGACGACAATCACATCACCATCGAAGGCGACACGGATCTTACTTTCAGTGAGGACGTCGCCAAACGTTTTGACGCGCTCGGTTGGAACGTGTTGCGAGTTGGCGACGCGAACGACCTCGACGCAATCGACGACGCTTTGCGCCAATTCCAGGCGACCACGGATCGGCCGACGATTATTGTGCTTCGCAGCGTCATCGGATACGGCTCGCCAAACAAAGCCAATACACACGGTGCGCACGGCACCCCACTCGGAGCTGACGAGATCAAGCTGACCAAAGAGGCCTATGGCTGGCCGGACGAAGATTTCCTCGTCCCAGACGACGTGCTGGCCCATTTTCAAGAGGGAATTGGAGCGAGAGGACGCGAGGCGTATAGCAACTGGCAAGCGGTCTGGTCAGCCTATCGAGAGAACAACTCGGCATCGGCAAGTGAGCTCGAAAGTCTCTGGAAGGGTGAGCTTCCGCAAGGTTGGGATCAAGACATTCCGACCTTCGACGCCGACGCCAAAGGCATGGCGACTCGAGCGACATCGGGAAAACTGATCAATGCCATCGCGCCGAATTTCCCCTGGATGGTCGGTGGTTCAGCGGATCTATCGCCGTCCAACGTCACGGACATGAGCGACCCCAACGCGGGCGAGTTTGGTCCGAGCAACTACGGCGGCCGAGTGTTTCACTTTGGCATCCGCGAGCATAGCATGGCGGCCATCTGCAACGGGATGTCGCTGAGCGGATTGCGTCCTTACGGCGGAACGTTTTTCGTGTTCACCGACTACATGCGCCCGTCGATGCGACTCGCTTGCTTGATGCATCAACCGGTGCTGTACATTTTGACCCACGACTCGATTGGCTTGGGTGAGGATGGCCCGACCCACCAGCCCGTTGAGCAGTTGGCGGCTTGTCGAGCGATTCCGGGCTTGATGGTCATGCGGCCCGGCGATGCGAACGAAGTGGCAGCCTGTTATCGAGCTGCGATTTCCAATCAACGGCAACCCACGGCGATGGTTCTAACTCGCCAAAACCTGCCGACGCTGGACCGAACGAAGTATAGCAATGTCGGCGGAGTTGAGCGCGGGGGCTACGTGTTGATCGACGCCGAGGGCGGCGAGCCGGACGTGATCTTGATCGGCACTGGAAGCGAGTTGCTGCTTTGCATCGAAGCCTGCGAAACGCTCACCGCCGAGGGCGTGAACGTTCGCGTTGTCAGTATGCCCTGTTTTGAGATGTTCAACGAACAATCGGCCGAGTACCGAGAGAGCGTGCTCCCGAACGCCATCCGAGCTCGCGTTGGCGTTGAAGCTGGCATCCGCCAAGGCTGGGATCAATACTTGGGCATCGACGGTCGCTTCGTCGGCATGTCCACCTTCGGTGCCTCAGCTCCATTCCAAACTCTCTACGAACACTTTGGCATCACGAGCGAGCAAGTCGTCAGCGAAGCCAAGTCGGTCATCTCCTAGTAGGGTTAAACGAGTTTTTGCAGGCCAGGTGCGCTCTTGATGGCGATGGTTTTTGGTCGGCCTTGCCTGCGGCGGCGGGTTAAACGAGATCGGGCACGCAAGGTCATAGACTGTGTCAGAGTTCTCGTTGAATCCATCCGCTCAGCAGCGCGGCCACAATGACACTGGCCAGCGCGCTCCAAATGACGATCTTCGTGGTTAGTCGCGCGCGGATGCATCGATGGCAGATGAACTTTCGCGCCGACTCGCCATCAAAGATCGCTTTCGCTCGCATCAGTCCCGTGATTGGGCCAGCCGATTCGGGCAGGCGGTGTTCGCCATTCTTCTCATCAAACCATCGACAGCATCGCGTGCAAAGATGGTGGATGTCTGGATCCGGCATTTCGACATGGAGACCGGGCATCTTGTCGTTCGCCTGGTTGGATCAAGATTCGTGACAGACGCCGAGTCGATTTCGGCTGTGAGCGATTTGTGGCGCCCGAACGCAACACGCGTTAAAGTACTCGACACGTAGACGGAGTTTCCGCTTGATCGCCGAGACGCCAAGTCAACTCTACTAGGTTTTCTGGCGATCTAGAAGCACAAACCGCACATCCATCGCAAAGACTCGCTTAGTCCGCCCGAGAAGTCGAGGAGCTTGCCTTGCAATCGATACTGATTTTGTGCGCCGGCGTCGCGATCGTGATCGGCGGCGTCCTGGTTTTGCGGCTTCACGCGTTCCTGGCCCTGACGCTTGGCGCGCTCGCGGTTGGCGCTCTGACGCCTAGCGCATCTGTCGAACAGTATTTGCTCGAAAAGGAAGGCTGGCCTGTTGCTCAGGTCACCGAAACGCCGAATCTTCAGGTTGAGTTTTCCTCTGGGAAGGCGATCCCTGCTGGCACGCCAATGGTCGTGCTTCGGCTGGATTCGGGCGAGATAGAACGTATTGGCCGAGCGTCAGTTGTTCCGTCGAGCGGCACTGCGAAGACCCTCGCCGCCATCGTCTCAGGCGGCTCCAAGACTCCGCAAAAAGGCGACTTAATGTGCCGCGAGTCGACGGTGGTCGCAGCTGCGAAGCTCTCGGGCATGACCGTGGGCGAGCGCGTGGCCGCGGCCTTCGGCACGACCTGCGGCAAGATTGGGATCCTGATCGCCATGGCGGCGATCATCGGCAAGTGCCTGCTCGATAGCGGAGCGGCTGACCGAATCGTCCGCTCGGCGCTCGGCGTCGTGGGTGAACGAGGAGCGCCCTTCGCCTTCGTGGGAAGCGGCTTTGTGCTGGGAGTGCCTGTCTTCTTCGACACCGTTTTCTATCTGATGATGCCGCTTGGCAAAGCGTTGCGGATGAGGACAAAACGCAATTACTTACTCTACATTCTGACCATTGTCGCTGGCGGCACGATGGCCCACTCGCTGGTCCCTCCAACTCCAGGTCCGCTCATGGTGGCGGAAGAGCTGAACGTCGACCTTGGCCTAATGATCGTGCTGGGAGTCCTGGTCGGACTTTGCTCGAGCGGTGCCGCGATGGTTTACGCTTATTGGCGAAACGCAAACAACGAAGTTCCGCTCCGCGAATCGCCCGACATGTCGCTGGAAGATTTAGAGGCGCTATCGCAACAGGATTCGGCCAGTCTTCCGCCGCTCAGCCTATCCTTGCTCCCGATTGTGTTACCTGTGTTGATGATCTCAGGCTACACCGTGCTCAAATCGATCGGCTTCAGCTCGAACGATTCGTTGATGACGTTCGCTGCGACGATCGGCAACAAGAACATTGCCCTAACCGTCGCCGCGGCCATCGCGATGGCCATGTTGGCCTGGAAACGTAAACTCGGTTTTGTCGAGATGGCCGAGACAACCGGCGCGGCGCTCGCCAGTGGTGGCGTCATTATTCTGATCACGGCGGCGGGCGGTGCGTTTGGCGGAGTGATGCAGCAGACCGGAGTTGCGGGACTCATCCGCGGCTTGCCTGTCGTGGCGACTTGGCTCGTCCTCGTCCTCGCGTTCTTGATTACGACGGCGATTCGCACGGCGCAAGGTTCGGCGACGGTCGCCATGATCACAGCGGTTGGCGTGCTGTCCGGGTTTGCATCCGAAGGCGCGCTGCAATGCCATCCCGTCTATCTGGCGCTCGCCATTGGTTGCGGATCGAAACCGATCGCGTGGATGAACGACAGCGGCTTCTGGGTCATTTGCAAAATGAGCGGCATGACCGAACAAGAGGGGCTCAAGTACATCACGCCTATGAGCATCTTAATGGGACTCGTTGGCTTGATCGTGACGATCTTGTTGGCTTCGGTATTCCCCCTGCAGTAACATCGCCATCGACGCAGCTACGCTCTGCGGTTGTGGTAGCTGAGCTCGCCAGAGCGTGGGAGAATCGGTGACCGCGCCTCTGGTTGCTCGGACGGGAGTAAGAGCAAGGGAGTAAGAGTAAGAGTAAGAGTAAGAGTTCCTTCGCGCGGGTTGATTTACGCAATCATGAAGATCCGAGTCGAACTGTATGGGGTTGCTCGTCATCTAGCTGGCGTGGGCGTGGTCGACTTGACGGTTGGCGAGCACGACGAATCGGTCTCGCTCGGCAGGGTTCTCTGTGAACTTGCCAAAGCCTGTCCGCCTCTCTTGGGCGATTGTATCGCCGACGGAAAGTTGGGAGATTCGTTTGTCGCCAACTTGGACGGCGAACGATTTGTGCGCGACGCGGCGACGATAGTTCGGCCGGGTCAACACTTGATGGTCCTTTCCGCAGACGCGGGCGGCTAGAGAGAGCGTCGAGTCAAAAACACAAAATGGACGAGTTCGAACTCGATCCGACCCCGGCATTTAATCTCAACCCGCCCTTTCCACCTGCCTCATTGCTGGTCCGATATTCAATATTTTCAGGTTTTATTCCGGTGCCTCGCCTGCGGCATCGGGCTATGGCGAATCCGTCGATTCTGGCCCGCGCCCTTCCAGAATGGCGGCCGGCCGATCACAATGCGTTGGTGGATAGTTTCGAGTTTCCTGCCGATTTCACTATTGGACTCGCCGGTCATGGCCGAAGTTTTCGTACTGATACCAGGTCGAACTAGCGCGCAGGGTGCCGGGATCAGTGAGGGCAAGTTTCAGGAAAACTATGTCCGCGAGACGACGAGTTTGATGATGGCGCCCGAGGACATGGAGCGATTGGGACTGGCCAAAGCCGATTGGGTGCAGATGTCGAGCGAGTCGGGCAGCGCCAATGTGCAGGTCTACCCGTCGAAGAAAGATGAATTACCCTCAGGTTTGTTGTTCATTGCCTACGGCGATATTTCCAGCCAGCTAATGGGCGGAGACACCCACGGATCGGGCATGCCGACGAGCAAAGGTTTTGATGTCGAGGTGGAGCGGATCGAACCGTCTGTCAACGGCTGAAGTTGAGGCGAGCAAGATACACTGCTCGTCGGCGAGCCACTTTCCTAAAAACCCACCTACCTGAAACCCACACCCAGAAACCACGAGCTTGCCCATGTCGCCGCAGGGAACTGTCAACGAAAAAGATGATCTGCGGATCGTTGAGGACGCCACGTGTACGTTTTGTGGTTGCGTCTGTGACGACATTGAACTTCAGGTGAAGGACCACTCGATTGTCAAAGCGAAGCGAGCGTGCGTGTTGGGGTCGGCGTGGTTCTTGAATCACGAGATCGAGGATCGAGCGTCGTGCACGATCGACGGCCAACCAGCGGCTTTGTCCGACGGAATTGAGCGGGCCGCTCAGATTCTGTCCAATTCGCGATACCCATTGCTCTACGGCTTGAGTGACACAACGACGGAATCGCAGCGAGTTGCTGTGGCGATTGGAGATTGGGTCGGCGCCAACATTGACACGACCACCAGCGTTTGTCACGGACCGTCGGGCATGGCGTTTCAGTCGGTCGGCGAAGTCACCTGTTCGCTAGGAGAAGTGCGAAATCGTGGTGACTTGATTATCTTTTGGGGCGCCAACCCGGCCGAAAGTCATCCTCGCCACTTCACGCGATACAGCCTGATGCCGAAAGGGATGTTCGTTCCCAACGGCCGCAAGGACCGAACGTGCGTCGTTGTCGATGTGCGAAAGACAAAGTCCGCCAACGCCGCGGATCTTTTCATTCAGATCAAGCCGAAGAAAGACTTTGAATCGATCTGGACGCTTCGAGCTCTCGCCAGCGGGATTGAACTCGACCCAGTCGTTGTCCAACGAGAGACGGGCCAACCGCTGTCGGTTTGGACCGACTTGATGGAGCGAATGAAGGCGGCCAAGTTTGGCGTCATGTTCTTCGGCATGGGCCTGACGATGACTCGCGGGAAGCACGCTAATACCGAGGCGTTGTTGGCATTGACTCGCGATATGAACAAGCACACTCGGTTCGTTTGCCGCGCGAATCGCGGACACGGAAACGTCTCCGGTGCCGACAATGTCGTGACGTGGAGGACCGGTTACCCATTTGGCGTGAACACGGCGCGAGGTTATCCGCGATTCAATCCGGGCGAATACACCGCATCGGACGTGCTGGCTCGAAAAGAAGCCGATGCGGCCATGATCATCGCCAGCGATCCCATGGCGAACTTCAGTCAGCCGGCGCGCGATCACCTGCGTTCCATACCTTACATCGCGTTTGACCCGAAAGAGACTCCGACGACAAGGGCGGCCACGGTGGCGTTCAACGTAGCGACCTATGGTATCAACGTACCGGGGACGGTCTATCGAATGGACGATGTTCCGATTCCGCTGCGTCCGGCGTTTGATTCGCCGCTCCCGAGCGACTTCGAGATCTTGAAGAGGATCGAGAAACGCGTGAAGGAGCTTAAGTCGGAATCGCTTCCCTCGCCTGCTCGCCCGTCTTTGCGTCCTGCAAGCACTTGAGGCTCGCCTCGACATCGTCGACGTCGGACGATTCGTGCAGGCACTCGCGGATTTTTTCGAGCAGGCAAACTTCCGGCTCCATAGAAGCTTGCTGCGATTCGGTTATATCTCCTTGATTCCCTGGCTCTATCCCAAAGGGATTTCGACCGGAGATTTTCGTGAGGCGTTTCAGTCGTTGCTAGGAGAGGCAGCGAAGGGAGTCAGCGCGAATGTTGTCGTTCGTCTCAAGGAAATTTGGGGGCGCGAATACGATGAATGGAACCGTCGCGACCTTCACGGAAAGGAGTACGTCTATCTCTGGGCCGACGGGATTCACGCCAACGTTCGACTCGAAGATGAGGCAAATAAGCGGCAATGCATGCTCGTTCTCATGGGGGCGACGCCTGATGGTCGCAAGGAATTGGTGGCTGTCGTCGACGGATTTCGCGAGAGCAAGCAGAGCTGGCGCGAGTTGCTTGTCGATATCAAGCAACGAGGCCTGGCCACCGCGCCGAGAGTCGCGGTTGGCGACGGCGCGCTGGGCTTTGGGGCGGCGCTGCGCGAAGTCTTCGGAGAAACTTGTGAGCAACGATGTTGGTTCCACAAGACGGGCAACATCCTCAATCGCATGCCCAAGAGCGTTCATGCGAAAGCGAAATCGGACATCCATCAGATTTGGATGGCCGAGACGCGCGAAGACGCTTACAAAGCGTTCGATACCTTCATTGAGAAATACGGAGCGAAGTATCCAAAGGCGTGCGAATGTCTCAAGCAGGATCGCGATGTCCTTCTCACACTCTATGACTTCCCAGCCGAACATTGGAAGCACTTGCGAACGACCAACCCGATCGAGTCAACCTTCGCCACGATTCGTCTCCGCCACCGACGCACGAAGGGATGCGGAACCAGGCGAGCCAGCCTCACGATGATGTCCAAGTTGGCCAAGTCCGCCGAGAAGAGATGGCGGCGGCTTAACGGGCACGAGCGAATCATCTCGCTCTTGGAAGGAAAGAAATTCGTCAACGGAGAGTTGCAGGACGCCGCCTAACCGAAAATATCAAATCACGACTCTTGCGAATATCTCCGATTGGGTTTCAAACTCGTCGCTGCAACGCTCGAAGATTTGCACCAATTCGGGATCGAATTGCGTTCCGGCTCCTTCGCGAATAATCTGCGAAGCACGCCCATGGCTCATAGCGTCCTTGTAGACGCGACGGCTTCGCAAAGCGTCGTAAACGTCGGCGAGCGCAACAATTCGAGCTTCAAAAGGAATGTCTTCGCCCGAGACGCCGAACGGATAGCCGTTGCCGTCCCAATGCTCGTGGTGGCCGACCGCGATGTTGTGGCCCATTTCCAGGAATCCGTCGTTGCCTAGCCGGTCGCGAATCTCTTTCAAGCACTGGCCGCCGATGATCGCATGCTGTTGCATGATCTTGCGTTCTTTGTCGGTCAACCGGCCTGGTTTCAGTAGAATTTCGTCCGGAATGCCGACCTTTCCAATGTCGTGCAGCGTGCTGGCCAAACGGAGTTTCTGAATGTACTCGCGGTCGATAAACGTGTGTCGCTTGGAGAGTTTTTCCGCCAACAGGCACGAGTAATACTGAATTCGGTCGAGGTGTTCGCCCGTGTCCGTGTCACGCGATTCGGCTAGACGCGCCAGCCCATAAATGATTGCGTCTCGAGTCCGAGTGAATTCCTGCATCTGAACGGCCACGAGCGCGTCGAGCTCTTCGTTCACATTGTTGATTTTATTCTCGTAACGTTTCGACACGGACGAGAGCATGACGCCAGAGCTCACGGCCGTTAACATCGCGGCGAGCAGACCGAGCTGCTGGAGCGGACCGAGCGGACCGAGCGGACCGAGCATACGTCGCGCTTCGGCGACGAAAATCGAGCGAGGTTGATAGCTCACCACGGCCAGACTCGAACCCGGAACTCGCCGACCCACGACAGTGGCGTTCCCATTCGAAGAACGCCATTGATCTGAATCGAGCGTTGGCGGCCGCAAGAGACTAATCGCCTCGACCACAATGTCGCTGCGGATGTCTTTACTCAAGTCGGGGTGGTGTAGCAAACGCTTAGAGGCGGTGTCGAACACGGCAAAGGACGAACCGCCAACGCCGCTGCCCACTCGAACTCGCTCGTCGATTCGATTCCAGTCGTCGCTACCGATGTTGGCAACATCGGGATAATCGGCGATCTCATTGGCCAATTGGTCGACGGTGCGCTGGCTTTGGACCGCCGCGGCGTCGACCAAACTGTCGGTCAGCCGTCCTTCCATCCAGACGCTCCAGATCCAGACACACATCAATAGCAGGACGGCCTGTAGGGCGCCGCTAGACAGGACGATGAATCGTCGCGTCAATTGTTGCATGCCAAGAATCCCGTAACCAAGTCAGCTCGCACCGGCGTCCGGCGACCGCCCACCCGGCGCATAGTTCTGCCTCAAGTATTCATGTAACCGTAGTACATACAGAAAAAGCCTAGGCCATATCGAATCGAGTAGCGCGGCCGAACATCGACTGGATCTCAACCTCTCATCACACTGCGCACGAATGTAACGGTATCGCCGATTCTTCACGACCGGAACGCGTCGCCAACTTGTCGCCAACGTAATCGAATCGACCGCGTTTGAATCGCTTCATGATTTCCGTTGCCGTTGTCGCCGCGTGCGGGATCCATGCGGGCGTTTGAGCACGACAGCGCGGCTAGAGAGGGTCTTTACCGAGCAGTCTGCGGAGCAACGCGATCTGCCCCGCGTGAATCATTTCGTGATGAGAGCAGAAGAGCAGGGCACCGTAATTGGTGGCATAACCCGCATAGGGCATATCGACCTCGTTGTCCAAGTCGCTCGGATCCAAGGTCGGCAGTTCCTTCATCGCTTGGGCGTGGACCTTGTTAAGCACTTCCAGAATGGCTGGCGGTTCCGGGTAGCTTGTTGCGTCGGGCGAGACGGTCGAGCCGCGACTGAATCGTTTCCGGAATGCCGAATTCATAAGTTCCGCATCGACTGCCTGGCGGCCTCGTTGCCGGAAGAGCACCAATCCATACTCGGCCATCGCCAGGTGCCCGACTTGCCAGGCGACGTGGGTGGGAGCGTTTGCCGTCATCTCAAACCACTGCTCAAAGTCGATGTCTCCGATCAGCTTGAGCGTATAGTTTCTGGCGAAATCAATCTGCTTTTGTGCGATTTCCAGGCGGGAGTCCATGATCGGTCGAGCTCTCAGTTGTTGGGCAGGATGTGTCGCGCAGCGTACTTGCGCGCGGCTCCGCGCACACTCAAAAAGTTCGCAAGGCACCGAGCGACGGTAGTCAACTGGCCCTTGTCGGGGAGCCTGTCGCCGCCCATCATAGACGATTGAACGCGGAGGTCCGATGCCCTTGCAAGTCTCGGCATCGCAAGTCGTGCAGGAGTTCCTTGTTCGCCAGAGTCGACCGCGGCGAGCGGATGCGGATCGTTGATGACGCGATGATTTAGAACCGATCGCAATACCAAATGCCGGTCGCGCGAGAAACGCGCTACCGGTTACATCGAGAACAAAAACTTCATGTCCGAATTGCTTCGCATAACTGGCGGCTATGTCTACGACCCGCTGCATGGGATCGTCGGACAAGTGCGCGACATTTGGATTCGCGATGGCGTGGTTGTCTCAGCGCCCTCCAATCCGCAAGATCGTCCGACTCGCACGCTGAATGCGGCGGGATTGGTTGTGATGCCGGGAGGAGTCGATATGCATTGCCATATCGCCGGCCCCAAGGTGAACACGGCCAGAAAGATGCGCCCGGAAGAGAAGCGGAATGCAGATGTGATTCCGCGGACGGCGATCACTCATAGCGGCACCATGGGTAGCGTGCCGAGTACGTTCGCCACCGGCTACAAGTACATCGGACTCGGTTACACAACCGCGTTCGACGCCGCCGTTCCGCCTCTGTCGGCTCGGCATGCTCACGAGGAGTTCGAAGACACGCCTTGCATCGACAAGGGGTTCTATGTCTTGATGGGCAACAATCACTTTGCTATGAACTGCATCAAGGAGAACGAGCCGGAGCGGCTTAAAGCCTTTGTCGCATGGTTGCTTGGGGCGGCGAAGGGTTATGCGCCTAAGCTTGTTAATCCTGGCGGCGTCGAAGTCTGGAAGCATCACGCGTCGGGCAATGTCAGCGGTCTCGACCAACCGGTCGATTTCTACGACGTAACACCTCGGCAAATCATCAGTCAAGTGACCGCCGCAGCGAACGATATTGGGCTGCCTCACCCTGTCCACATTCACTGCAACAATTTGGGCATGCCGGGCAACTGGACAACGACGCTGGAAACGATGCAAGCGCTGGAAGGGCGCCGCGGGCACATCACCCATATTCAGTTTCACAGCTACGGCGGAGGCGAGGCCGACGAGAACACATTCAACTCGAAAGTTCAGCCTCTCGCGGACTACATCAATTCGCACGACAACGTCACGGTTGACGTGGGCCAAGTTCTGTTTGGCGAGACAACCAGCATGACGGGCGACGGTCCGCTCGGTTATTTCCTTCACAACGTATACGGCGGCAAGTGGTTCAGCGGCGATACGGAAATGGAATCTGGTTGTGGAATCGCTCCGATCAAGTATCGAAACAAAAGCCTCGTCCACACGCTGCAGTGGGCAATCGGCTTGGAGTGGTATTTGTTGATCGACGATCCGTGGAAAGTCGTGATGAGTACGGACCATCCCAACGGCGGTTCGTTTCTCGCGTATCCTCAAATCATTCGACTGCTGATGGACAGCGCCTACCGGCAGGAAACATTGAAGACTGTGCATCCGGACGTTCGCAAACGCTGCCTGTTGCCCGATCTGAAACGCGAATACACGTTGAATGAAATCTGCATCATCACGCGAGCTGCGCCGGCCAAAGTTCTCGGTCTCAAGAACAAAGGGCATCTGGGGCCAGGCGCCGATGGGGATGTGACGATCTATTCACCGAACGAAAACAAGGAAGTCATGTTTCAGATGCCGCGATACGTGATCAAGGCTGGCAAAGAACTCGTTGATGATGGCGAGATCCGCCAATCGCATCTCGGCAAAACGCTTCACGTCGCGCCCGACTACGACCCGTCTGTCGAAGACAAGATTAGCGATTGGTTCGAAGACTACTATTCAGTCCGTTTTCGAAACTACCCCGTCTCCGATCACTACCTGCAAGACTCGGAACAAGTGACTTGCGACCGCTCGGATTAGCGTCGCGCGCCGTTGTCAGGTCGAACAGGTTTCAGCACTTGCGATCAACTCGACTTGCCTCGTCCGAGCAAGCGCTCGCGCACCGCCGCTGGCACTTCAAGTCTGGCTTGATCCATCGCCGCAAAGTAGTCGCTGGGCTGGTTCAAATTAGCAAACGACTGAAGGTCGGGGTCGACGTCTCGCAGCGATTCCACATCGACGCGAAGACTTGACGATTCGTCGATCAAGAAGAACGGCCGCATCCGGTCTTCAGCAATCAACATCTCGATTTTCGATAGCAACCGGCGTCGATAGACCGCGACTAGAGGGTGGTGATGCCGTCCCTCGACCGGGGCCACAAGATCGTTTTGGCCCAAGAGTGCGATTAGTCGGCGGATCAATTCGGGCGCCAGAAACGGCGCGTCGCAGCTGGTGATGAAGGCCGCTTCAGCCGACTCGGGCAACGCCGACAACGCCGCTCGAATCGCCTCCAGCGGGCCCCGTTTCTCTCTCGCGTCCCGGGCGACCGCGATCGGCCCCGGCAAGTCGTCCGGGATCACTTGGCCAGCCGATGCGGTGACAATGATTTGCTCGAGTCCAGCTCGTCTCAATCGCCCGACCACGCGAGCCAAGAGAGTTTCATCCCCGAAAGGAAGATTCGCTTTCGCCATCCCCATCCGGCTACTCTCGCCGCCACAAAGGACAACGCCCGTGACTTGCGCCGATTCGGTGATGCTCGTCAACGTTCTGACTCGCTGATTGTCTGTGCTAGTTCAAGCCCCAACTCATTGGAACTTAGCATAGCAGCGTTCAAAAGACGTTGCCGGTGTTGCCTCAAGGATCGAGCGTCTTTCGTCCGTGGACCGTGGCAGTCCTCAAGAGAAATTCATGATAGGCTAGTCGTTGTTGTCTCGCGTTTTGGCGAATTGACGTTGCGAATCGATTGTTGGCGGAAGACGATGGCATTAAAGGTGGAGTATCGAGGCGAAGCGGAAGCGCCCCTTGAGGTCGAGAGTTTGACGCCGGACGGAGTGTCGGGGTTATCGCTGGATGAGATTCGCAAATTGCCGATCTTCCACGGCAATCGAAAGTCGGTCGTCGACGACTTCTTTGACTTGAGCGGCGAGCCGGATGACGTGATTCACTGGGTCGGCGATCTGAGCGGCGTGCACTGGATCGGTGCGAAGATGTCGTCTGGTGAAATTGTCGTCGAGGGCCCAGCTGGCCGGCATTTGGGCAGCGAGATGACTGGCGGTTCGATCGTCGTTCAGGGCAGCGCCGGAGACTGGGTCGGCGCCGAGATGCGGGGCGGCACCATCCACGTGCATGGCGACGCGGGCCATTTGATCGGTTCGGCCTATCGCGGCAGCGCCAGAGGAATGACCGGCGGTTCGATTTTGATCGACGGCAATGCCGGTAACGAGATTGGGCATACGATGAGGCGAGGTTTGATCGCCGTTGCGGGCAATGTGGGCGATCTGATCGGATTTAATATGCTGGCCGGCACGATAATCGTCGGCGGTGAATCCGGAATCCGCCACGGTGCCGGTATGAAACGAGGTACGCTCGCGTTCTTGGGCCCCATTCCGAGCGTCCTCCCTACGTTTCGCAGGGCGTGCCGATACCAACCCGAAGCCATGTCGATGTTGTTAATGCAATTGCAGCTCGACGGGTTTCCGCTCGACGGCGCCGTCTTCGATTCGCCGTACGATCTGTACAACGGCGATTTGCTCGAAGGCGGCCGCGGCGAAATCCTGATGCGATCCGGATAGGCGTCGTTACTCACATTGGGCGCCACTAGTGCACACAAAAAAATAGGCTCGAGCACGTTTTCTACAAGGCGCAAAACTCACGAGTCGGATGAAAGTCGGCTCTTGGATTCTCTGTCGGCAGTGAACCCTAGCGACTCGAACTCCTGGCGAACTTGTTTGTCTTCAAGCAGTCGCCGAAAGGCCTGCACCGGCACCCGCTCAAGACGCCCGGCTGGGACAGCGAAGTCGAAACGCTCTTCGGCGAGCGGAATCGAACTCAAGCCGGCTCGGATGGCGGAGATCTGTATGGCCACGCCCCAATCCGCTCGACCTTGCGCCACCGCGGCGGCGACCGCATTGTGGCTTTTCGATTGATTTGCGTATCCATTGGGACGAGCGCCGTCGAGCCATTGGTCGAGCAGCACTCGAGTTCCGCTACCTTGATTTCGATTGACCATCAGCAGCGAGCAGTCGCATTGAACCATGTTCTTGATTTCCGCCAGGTCGAGGCCAGAGAATCGTTCGTCGTCTTCGCGAAAGACAATCGTCTGCATCCGGCCATACCCTGGCAGCAAGACGACATCGGGACCGAGGAGAGGTTTGTTGTATTGCCCAGATTCCGAATCAAAGAGATGGATTCCCGCGACGTCGCATTCAGCTCGTTGTGCGGCGAGCAGGCCAGCGGTCGAACCGACGTTCATGTTCTTGCAGCGGTACCCCTGTCGCTCAATCATGCCCAGCAAAAGATCGAGCCCGACGCAATGGCTGCCGATCACGCTGAGGTCGGCCAAAGCGAGGTCGCGTCCGAGTAGCCTAACTTCGACTCGCGAGCCGGCCTCGAGAATCTCTTGCTCGCGAGGGATGACGACAATTCCGTCCGCCTTGCTGAACGTCGTGATCGAGCCGGAGCCTTGGCCCATCGGGTAAGCGCTCGGCTCGGCGTCGAGGTTGCCCTGTTTGTCGTCAGCGCGGGCAGAGCGAGCCAGACCGACAAGCATGAACTCGGTGCGGCCGATTTCCGAGTTGACGGAGACAGCCATGGTCGCTGGCATGACGCCGTGGTCTCGAACGGTTGTTCCCGCGAGTTCGCGAATGACTGGCGAGACAAACTCGTGAAAAGTGAAAATGGCGCTGGTTGGAAACCCGGGCAGGACCACAACACCCTTGCCATTTTCGGCTGCCAGGCAGATCGGCTTCCCCGGCTTGAGCGCAACGCCGTGAGCGACAATGCCAGGGTTCGCCAGCTCGGCGACGACGTGGTAACACAAATCGCCTTCACCCTTGCTTGTGCCTCCGGACAGCAACACAAGGTCGCACTCCTCGATGGCTTTGTGAAGTGTTTCGCGGAGCGCCGACAAGTCGTCGCGAACGATGCCCAGCGACTTGGGTTCGCCACCCGCCTCACGAATCGCGTCGCAGAGAATGCGCGCGTTGGAATCGTAAACTAAGCCGGGCGACATCGTCTCGCCTGGCGGAATGATCTCGTCTCCCGTCGAGATGACACCGACAACGGGGCACCGCCAAACGGCGATTTGAGGCTCGCCGATCGCGGCCAACAAACCGGTTTCGCGACTCGTCAACAGCTCGCCGCGTCGGAGGACTGTTTCTCCCGCAGCAATATCACCGCCCGCAAACGCGATCCCGCGGCCGGGAGTCACGGCCCGATTGACGAGCAGTCCGCCAGCACCATCCGGCTCGGTGTGCTCGATCATGACAATCGAATCGGCGCCTCTTGGAATCATTCCGCCCGTTGCGATCGCAGCCGCCTGTTGCTCGCCAACCTGACAAGACGGTGCCACGCCGGTCGCGATTACTTCGTCGAGCAAGGTCAGGCGACGAGGCGATTCTTCCCGGGCGCCGTAGGTGTCTTCCGCACGCACCGCGTAGCCGTCGAAGTTGGAGCGATCAAAGGAAGGGACGTTGACTGACGCGACCACGTCTCTCGAGAGAACTCGCCCAAGCGACGCGTCGAGTGAGACGTGTTCTTCGCCTAACGGCTCGGTCTCGATCGCGGCGCGAAACCTTCGATCGGCCGTGTCGCGGTCGACGACGTGAAGAAATTGGTATTGCCGAGTCATTGTGCGGTCCATTGCGACTCGGGCGGGTGCGAAAAATAGCCGTCGTAAAGCCACACATCGACTTCGGAGTTGTCGGCGTAGCCTTCGCAGTCCGCGGGAACCAGAACGAAGCCCGCCGCTCGGGTCGTCGACGACAAAACGGAAGATCCGCTAATGGCAATCGGCTCAACCAGGTCGTCGACAAATCGCACGCGAGCGTAGTCGACTCGACCAATTTGCGAGACAATTTTTCGGCGAAGCGGTCTCTGAATTTTGCGATAGGGAAACTGACGCGGCAGGCCGGCCAGGCGGCGGATCGCGCGGCCCGCGAACATGTCGTATGCACACAGACAGGAGACGGGATTACCGGGCAGTAAAAAGACGAGCCGATCGCCCAGACGGCCCATGCCGGCCGGACTGCTCGGTCGGATCGAGATGCCGTGAATCGTCAGCTCGCCATGCTCCGCCAGCAAGGTCGGCGCGTGATCCTCCTGCCCGACGCTCGACCCGCCGGAAACCAGAATCACGTCGGCGTCATCGCGCATGGCGTTCAAGATGTGTTGCCGATCGTCCGGCGTGATGCCAGGACAGGTGGGCAGGCCGCCGTCGCGCCGAATACAGGCCTCTAACATCAAACTGTTGGCGTCGACGATCCGCACGCCGGAAGGTTTCGAGCCGGGAGGAAGCAGCTCGTTGCCGGTGACCACGATCCGCACGGTAGGTTGCCGAACGACACCGCAGTTGGCGACACCGACCGAAGCCAGTACGCCAATGTCCTGCGGACGCATTCGCCTCCCAGCCGGCGCCACGATCTCGCCCGCTTCGATGTCCTCGCCGGGCAACCCGACATTCTTTCCTGGCGACACCTCACCCACGGCCAGCACAAACGGCTCTGACGCGCCGGCCTCGCTGTTTGGCGGCTGTTGAGTTCGCTCCGCCGGCAAGACGGCGTCGGCGCAGCGCGGCAGCGCGGCCCCTGTCATGATCTTCACGCAAGTCCCGGACGTGACCTCGAATTGCGACTCTTCGCCCGGCAACACCGTTCCGTCTTGCTTCAATCGAAGCGGGTTGTACGCCGTCGCGCCGGTCGTGTCGGCAGCGAGCACGGCGTAACCGTCCATCATCGAGCGAGCGAAGGCGGGCACGTTGACGTCGCTGGCTATCGGCGATGACAACACCCGGTCCGCCACACAACGCAACGGCTCTTGCTGCTCGCCTAAAGGGGCGTCCAAAGAGTCAATCCAAGCCTGCGCATCGACGACGGAAGTGCGATGGGTAAACCCTCGCATTCTCACATCGGAAGAATCTCGCGGTGAGTCGGGCATGTACCAACAGCTCTAGGGGGATGACAAGGACCGAGTCGATTCGCCAAATCGCGTTCGCTCGTCATAGCGGATGCGATTGTTCGACAAGTATCATAGGGCCAACGCGCAAGTTCAGAAAGTCACGGCCCGCAGAGTCGCTCGGCGCTTCTGGTATCGAGAGCGTCGTCGTCGGCTACTGACATCACTTAGCACTGAGCTTCATTTAGATTTGCCGCAATGCCGATGGTGGCGTTTTCCGGCGCCAAGTGGCTGTCGGGCATTTGGATCGCCCGAGAACAAGAGAGCAGATCGCCGACCAGCTCTTGCATGCGCGAGGCGCCGCCAACGATGCTCGGGACTAACTCCAGCGAATCGAGGGCAACTTGATCTCGAAGACTGTTCACTTCGCCGCCGATGGCTTCCAGCGTCGCCTGCAACTTGGACTCCGGTTCAAACGGCGCGGTGACGGCCGTGTCGGTGTGAAACTGTTGAAGGTCGTGCGAGTCGACAGAGGGGATCATTCCGACGGCCAGGCAATTTGTGAACCAACGAAGAATTCCAAGGCGGCTGATCACGCCGGTCGGGCAGCCGTCCTTGACGATGATCGCGTTTCTCAAGGAGACTCGGCAGAGGAATTCATACACGGCCAGAGCAGGGCTCTCTTGATCGAAGCTCACATAGTCCGTCTTCATCACTTCGTTGATCGGCACCTTCCACCAACCGGGGCAGAGCATCACCGACATCAAGTCAGACTCGGTAAGATTGCCGACCAGTTTCCCTTCCTCATTCACGACGGGCGCCGAGCTGATGCCGTTCGCGAGGAAGTATCGAGCGGCCTTGCCGACCATGGCGTTTTGCGAAAGTCCGGTCAGCAAGCTCGTCATGACTTGCTCTGCGGGAACCGACGCCAACATGTCGGTCGCTCCGCCGACGTTGCTGAATCCGTCGATCGCGTTAAGCGCTCCATAGCTGACAACTCGGTCTCGACCGGATCGTTTTGCGACGAGGAGAGATTGGTCGGCCAAGTCGACAAGCGCCGAAGGGAAACTTGTGTCGGCAAGCTGTTGAGCGACGCCGAAGCTGGCGGTAATCGTAATCTCACGGCCCTTGACGGTGATGCAACGGCGGGCGACTTCTTTGCGAATTCGCTCCGCCCAAGCAGCCGCGTGAAACTCGTCGGTCTCCGGCAACAGAGCGCAGAACTCTTCGCCGCCGTACCGGCTAATGACATCGCACGAGCGGCAGTTTTCGCGAAGCGTCTCGGCCATCGTTCGAATCACCACGTCGCCCACGGGATGTCCGTAGCAATCGTTGACGCGTTTGAAGTAATCGATATCGATCATAACGCAGGAAAGCGGCAAGCCGTAACGTTGAGCTCGAGTCCATTCGACTTGCATCCGTTCATAGAACAGCCGTTGCGAGGCGAGCCCGGTGAGGCTATCGAGATTGGCGAGTTCGTTGAGTCGTTTTTCGAGTTCGCTAACCCGCATGCCCGCCATGAATCGAGCCAGCAGTTCGCCGCGGTCGATCGGCTTGCGCAAGAAATCATCGGCGCCCGATTCCAAACAGCGGATGACATCCGGCGTGCCGCTGCGGACCGTCGACACAATGGTGTACACATAGCGAGGAAGTTGTTGGCTGCGGATCCACTTGCAGAGCGCCAGTCCATCGACGTCGGGCATGTCCCAGTCGGTCAAGACAATGTTCGGACAGCATGTCTCGATCATCGTCATCGCGTCGCGACCGTTGCGTACGCTGGAAACTTCGTATCCGGCGCTGACGAGCCATTTGGCGATCAGGCGTTGCATGGCCAGATCGTCTTCAACGAGGAGAACTTGCGGGTTGGACTCCGACATCGGCAGCCCCTTGAATGGGAGGAACAGGTCGCTTCCGGAAAGATCAACCCGGTTCGCGTCTTGCTACTCTACGTCGTGCGAGGGGGCGCCAGCGATTTCGGGGGGGGACGGGGCTCGATTTTAAACGCTGAGAAATCTTCTTATCGTCCAGATCGACACTTCCAGCGCAAGCCAAAGAATCCGATCGGCGACTCAGGCAAGAGTCTCTGCGCGGCTGTACCGCAAGGAGATGCTGGAGGGATCTCCGCAGCGTTGTGCCGCGAGGGCTAACGTCGCTCTGGTTTGCCTTTGCCGATGGCGCTAGGGAGCCCAACGGCTTACGGTTGGCTGACGACGAACTGGCCAATCATGGCCCAGACGGCTAGGAAGAGAAAGCCAGTGACGAATTGCACGAGTTCTACGGACATAAGAGACCTCGGTGATGACAAGCACACATCCGTGGCGTTGTACGATGCCCGTTCCATGGCTTGTCCGTTATCGTCTCGCCGCGCGCTCAAGATCGGGCAATTTTCTTCGGGTCGTCACAATCGGAACAATCAACCCGGTCGGTCCTGAAAACCGGAGCGGCTCGGCGACATAAATCTGCGTAAGCGAGTCGCCTCGACGCTGCCGATTGGTGAGGGTGGCTCGGTGTTGCCGATTTCGCTGCCTTGGTACGATAGCTCTTGTTAAGATGATACAGACGCGTTGTTTGTGAACAGACAATCAGGTTGGCGGAATGAACGAACAAGAATTGGCGGTCGGCATTGACCTCGGCACAACTTTCTCCGCCGTTGCTCACCTCGACGATCTCGGACGCCCCCAAACTCTGATCAACGCCGAAGGTGACACGATCACTCCGAGCGTCGTGCTCATCGATGGCGTGGATGTCGTTGTTGGCAAAGAGGCGGTCAAGGCGATGGCGACCGAGAACGAGAGTGTTGCCGAATGCGCCAAACGAGATTTAGGTCATCGTATGTTCAACAAGGTGCTCGGCGGAAGACAGTATCCGCCGGAAGCGCTGCAAGCGTGGATTCTCAACAAGCTCCGCGTCGATTCGCAGCGGCAGATCGGGCCTTTCCAAAAAGTCGTCATCACCGTTCCCGCCTATTTCGACGAAGTCCGCCGCAAGGCGACTCAAGACGCCGGCTACATCGCCGGGTTCCACGTGATGGATATCATCAACGAGCCGACGGCCGCCGCAGTCGCTTACGGCTTTCAGCAAGGTTTTCTTGAGGGCGACGGCGAGCATGAGGCGGAAGACAAGAAAATTCTGGTTTATGACTTGGGCGGAGGCACGTTCGACGTCACGGTGATGCAGGTTGGCGGAGTTGATTTTGTGACACTGGCCACCGATGGCGACGTTCAATTGGGCGGCCGCGATTGGGACCAGCGATTAATCGATTATGTCGCGGAAGAATTCATTCGTAAGTTCGGACTTGACCCGCGCGACGATCCCAATGTGTCCGGTCGGCTGTGGCGCGAAGCCGAGGACGCCAAACGCACTCTTTCGGCGCGATCGAAGGCGAGCATTACCTGTGACTACAAGGGCCAAGCCATTCGCGTCGAGCTGACTCGAGACAAGTTTGAAGAACTGACGCGAGACCTCTTGGACCGAACAACATTTACGACGCGACAGACGCTGCAAGCCGCCGGCTTGGAATGGAGCGACATCGACACCGTCTTGCTCGTCGGTGGATCAACTCGGATGCCCTCGGTGCCGCGAATGCTGCATGAGCTATCCGGCATCGAACCGAATTGCTCCATTTCGCCAGACGAAGCCGTTGCCCATGGCGCCGCGCTTCACGCAGGAATCCTGTTGGCGAAATATCACGGCCGCTCACCTCGGTTTCGCATTAAGAATGTCAATTCGCACAGCTTGGGCGTCGTCGCAACAGATGCTACGACCCGACGCAAGCGAAATGCGATTCTCGTACCGAGAAACACGCCGTTGCCGGTGATGGCGAAACGCGTCTTCAAGACTCAAAAGGCTAACCAGAAGTCCATTCTCGTTCAGATCGTCGAGGGCGAGAGCGCTTCGCCCGAGGACTGTTCACAGATTGGAAAGTGCTCTGTTCGTCACTTGCCTGAAAACCTTCCAGCTCAAACACCAATCCAGGTCTGTTTTCGCTACGAAGAGAACGGGCGACTGACGGTCGTTGTGTCCGTTGAAGGCGCCGACAAGAAACTCAAGCACGAGATCACTCGAGAGAACAGTCTGACGAAGGATCAACTCGACAGCTGGCGGCAATACGTCTCGCAAGTCCCTCCGGCCGAGTCAGCTTAGTGGTGCTCCATTAAGGGAAACGCCCTTTGGTGCTTTCCCAGCGCGTCGCACGAGTACCGGCGCGAAAGTAGACTGGACGATGTCTACGCCGTTGTCGTTTTACGGGCTTTCGCGCGCAACGCGGCTTTGACCTTTCTAGCGGCCGTTTCGTGGCCCAATGCCTTGAAGAAGATTTCGCGGACTCCGCGTTTGAGCATTTCACGGCCGAGTTTCAGATCGATCTGAACGGACATCGCAAAGACGATCAGGTCCTCCTGGTTGGCAAGCGACTCGATGGCGAGCAGCCAGCCGTTGCCACCGTGGGCGACCAAGTCGACGATGAGCACGTCGATTGACTCGTTGGCCAGAATCGCTCGAGCCGATTCTATGTCTCCGGTATCGCGAACCTCGACCCGCCCAGCCGCTTCGAGCGCCGCCTTAATCCGGCTTCGCTCTGGCTTGTTCGCATCGACGATAAGTACAAGATCGCTCATATCGCAATTCCGATCGCGCGGACCATGATGCGAGAGTATAGCTCGTCAAAACTATCAGCTATCGAACCAAGTCGCAGGTGCCAGACTTAACGATTGTGCCGGCTAGCGAACGATCTCGCCCGGCTTTTCGGCGACGAGTTGAGGACTGATGGCCAAGCCGAGCCAACCGTCTTGCAACACGAATTGGCTTACCATCAAACCTTGCAACCTGGCGCTGTCGCGGAGGTGGTCGTTAAGCAGCGTGATCGACCGGCTCTTGGCGAAGACCTTTCCAAACACCGCTCGCAGCGGGATCCGTTCGCGGAAACTCATCTCGCCTCGAACCTCGATGACGCCGTCTCGCACCAAATTGGCTTCGACTTGCTCTGGATCGGGCTGGTAGTAGACATCGACTCCAAATCGCCCCCACGTGCGGTCCTCGGTCTCCAGCGCTTTGACATCGATCGAGAGGTGCATGCGTCCGTCGGCAAAGCGAACTCGCAGAGGATCTTCGTCCACGAAGGTGACGTAGACATTGCGGGGAAGTTCGTCGGGAATCGCAATCGGTTGTTTCGCCGCGTTGGCCAAGCGACTGATCTTCAGAAAGAGTTCGGTCAGCTCGATGCGTTGGCCTGCAAGCTGCAACCCTTCGGCCGCGTTATTGATTGCCGATTCGTGCAGTTGGACGCTGATCATGGAATCCCCCGGTGCTCGCGGTCGGGGGGTGAAGGCGCCAAGCTGGTCTTTATCCGCCAACCGAAAACGACCGACCAGACCGTCATCCGTCGTCTGCATGTCCGTCGCGGTCGGATTGAGATTCAATTCGCGTAACGGACCGAGCACGGCCGTCTCCAATCGCGTCTTGATCTCGTCCAAACGTAGGTCGATTTCTTCGTCGACTCGGTTGCTTGCCTGTGAGGCGACGCGACCCTCGACCACATAGCGCGCCTCTCCGGCTGTGCTGTCGTATTGCGAACGCGCTAGTGAACGAACTAGCAGGTTGAGCAGCGGCACGCCGTCAAAATCGGTTCGCAAACCGACAAGGTCCGACTCGCTGGCGGCGGCGGACTCGGAAGGCGACGTCAAAACGCCATCGACGGGATCAACGGTCAAATGCTTGCGGACAAGATATTCCGAGAGTCCATCTTGGAACGTGGTGACAGGGCCGCGAGTCGACGCGGTTTCGGAGGCGACAAAGCCTCGGGCTTCTAGCGTAAGTTGCCAGCGGCTCGGCGAAGGGATGCACTTCAACATCAGGTCCGCGGATGTCTGAGCTACACCTGTCACACGGGCGCGAACGACGTAGTCATCAACATCGTGGTAAAAGCGACTCGGTGATGGGAGCAGCCGATTCACGAACTTTTCCGACAAGGAGAAACGCAGATTCGCATTGCGGTAGTAGGTAGCGAGATGGTGGGCAAGTTGCCGCTCCGACTCGTCTTCGCTCCACTGCATCGCTGTCATGCGAGTTGCGAACGTCTCCGCCGTTTTCTCGCTTCGCGATTGCTCAAAGTCTTCGACTTCGGCCAACAGTCGGCGATAGTCGATCGGCTCCGACGCCCAACGGTGGAGTTGTCTTGTGTAGGCGACGAGCGTACTGTCTTCGAGGACCGCTCGTTGCGCGTCGGTGAAGCGCGTGTTCTTGATTCGTTCGAGAATTTTCTTGGCGTGACGACGCATGTCGCTGGAGTTAGCTTGAGGCGAGTTGACCACGCCGCTCGCTTCGTTCAGCCCAAGAAAGGTGATCCAGCTTTGCGATTGTCTCTCCAGCAACCGCCGTTTCGCGGCACCGACAGCCGTGGCCATGTTGTCGGACGAATCGCTAACATGCAGTCGCGTTGATGCGCTGCGGGCAATCCCGTGAACGGCTCGCCAGACCGTCTCTCGGCGCTGCAGTGCGTAACCTGCCCGAAGAATCTCGCTGTGTGTCGTCGGGTCAGCCGTTTGTTTCGCGACGTCTCTGCTTTCCAGCACAAGGCGTTTCAGGTTGTCCAGAATCGGCATAGCGTCAGGCGAGTGATGCGATTTGACTCGATGCAATTCGTTGATCGCGGTGAGGCATTCCGCCGACCAGGCTTTGGCCACTTCCATTTGGCCGAGGCTTTCCAGTTGCTCGGCAAGTGAGCGGGGGTAGGGCCATGCTGATTTTTCTCGCGGACCATTGGACATTCGCCGGCGTCGGAGGAGTGGCAGTTGATTCAGCCTGGGGAATTCGCGAGCACGCTGGGCCACCAAGATCGTCGGAGACGATGCGTGCGGCTCGGTCGGTGCGTCCATGATTCGCTCGGGGGCGACATGGGCGGCCTCAGCTTCCACACGGTCGGCAACCGGAGGAGCGATTCGAGCCACAGCGGCCGGCGCGGCCAGGTTGGCGAGCGGCGGTCCTAGCGGTTCGCGGTTGGGTGTCGGCGCGTACGGCACCGCGCGAGGAACCTCGAGCGCGGGCTCAGCCGAGGGTTCGCCCGGCCCTACGATATTAATTGAGACCGGTTTCGACTCGCGACTGCGATACGTTTGTGTTGCGAGCACACTACCCAGAAAAAGGGCGGCCACCATGGCGATATAGGGCCACGTCGGAGTTCGAGAGTTTATGGTCATCAGGCGATCTATCAATCTGTCTCTAAGGGCCTACACAAAATGAGACCTTCAACTAGCAAAATCGGAAAAAAACGGGCGAGAAGTAGAACCCGATTCACCAACCGGCGTCAGTTTGTGCCGAATTCTTGGATTCTCTGCGAGTTTGGCGCGTTTGCGGAGAATCCCCCCCTGTTCGGCGACTCGCACATCAGGCGTTTTGTTGACTGTAGGTACGCGATGGAGCAAAATGAGCGAGTTCTCGCCCACCTTCCCTCTGCCCATTTGCCCTCTCCTATGCGACCTACCCAATCGATCGCCACTGTCTGTCTACTACTGTTGGTGCCAGCGTCCGCTTTCGCTCAGCCAGCCATAACTTCGGCGACTCCAGCCGCTGTTGCGCCGGGAGCGACCGTTGACGTCAAGTTGGGCGGATCGAAACTCACAGGCCCGCTGACCGTGTGGGCCAGTTTTCCATGTGAGTTCGCATCGATCACAGCCGCCAAGGACGGGAAGTCCGCCGTCGTCAAAATGAAACTGCCCAGCGACGTCGCGCCTCAGATCGGAGGCCTGATTGTTGGCAACGCAGCCGGCGTGGCGAACACCTACCTCATCATGGTCGACGATCTGCCAAATCTCGCGGACAACGGTAAGAACCATACGGCTGCCGCCGCCCAAGCGCTTCCCTTCCCGAGCGCCGTCGATGGAACCGGCGATGGCGTCAACTTCGACTTTTATAAATTTGACGGCAAGAAGGGACAGAACGTCTCGCTCGACGTCGTTGCCCTTCGCTTGGGCTCGGCCTTCGATCCGGTGCTCCGAGTCCTAGGGCCGGGCGGCGCCGAGGTTGCTGCGGCTGACGACACGGCCGGTCTTGGTGCCGACTGTCAACTCGCCTTTACGCTTCCTGCCGACGGCGCTTACGTGATTGAAGTGCACGACAATCAATACAAACGCGGCGGACGATATCGGCTGCGGCTGGGAGATTTTCCAGTTGGCTCGACTCCGCTTCCCATGGGAATTCGCCGCCGATCGACTACCGCAATCAATCTCGACAACTCGCCGCAAATTGTCACCGGGCCGACCGACGCCACACAATCGCGGATGCCTGTTGCTTGGCGAGGCGGCAAGGGCGGCAAAGGCGCGGCCTGCTATGAATTGATCGTCAGCGACTTGCCGGAGGAGACAGAGCAGGAGCCGAACGAGACCCTGGCGCAAGCTCGACGCGTCGTTGTTCCGTGCGCCGTGAGCGGCGTGCTTCAAGACAGCAAGGATCGCGACATGGTTCGATTCGCGGCGCGCAAGGGACGCGCCGTCCGGATCAAGGCAAGATCGGGCAGCCTTCGCTCGCCCAGTTTTGTCATGATGCGAGTCGTCGACGCCAAGGAGCAAGTATTGGCCTCGGCTAAAGTCGGAGCGTCTCCGGAACTTGCTGTGAGCTTCACGCCGCCGGCGGACGGCGAATACTACGTCGAAGTGCGAGATTTACTATTTCGCGGTGGGGCTCGATTTGGCTACCGCATCGAATTGAATGACGGTCCCGATTTCTCGCTCGCTCTCAAGAATGAGAAAACCGCCGCCGTCCGTTTTGCCGCGGCCATTAACGGCGCCGCTGTGTTTAATGTGCAGTGCGTTCGCCAGGGATACAACGGTCCGATTGAGCTGGGACTCGTCAATACGCCGCCCGGTTTTCGCTTGCTTGGCAATGTGATTCCAGCCAAGGCGACCGAGACTCGATTGATCATTTTGCCGGACTCAAACAGCAAACTCGAGCCGCACTTGCTGCGGGTCCAAGGTGTCGCTCAGATTGAGGGTCGGCGAGTGACTCGTAACATGACGACCAATGCCGTGCTTCGCGCGCGGCGGCCAGCGGTCCTCTATCCGGCAGCTTGGCGAGACGGCTTGTTGGGGCTGACTGTAGCGGCACCGGCCAAGCCTTTCTTTGAAGTGCAAGCGCCTAACGTTGTCAAATGCCCGATCGGTGCCAAGCCCAGTACGGCTGAATTGACGCTCGATCGAAAAGAAAAAGACTTTAAGGCGGGTGTGAGATTCTTCGTTGGTGAAACGCCAGCGGGCGTCTCGGCCAGCGTTAAGGAAACGAAGGGCAAATACACCGTTTCGGTCGCCTCTTTGAAAACGGCCCCTGTCGGCGTCCACAAAATTAAGTTGCAAAGCGTTGCGGAACATAAAGGGAAGGCCCAAGTCCATACCGTTGAGCTCACCGTCGAGGTGACTCCCGCGTCGCCTGCCAAACCGGCAACATGATCGCCAGTGGTTTGTGATTCGAAAACGGGCTTCAATCAGTCGAAACGTCAAACAGACAGGGATCGAAAATGACCCAACACGGACGGACCCAGCGAACCGATGAACCGCAGTCGACGATTCCGCCTCGCCAGCGCAGATCGCACTGGGGATGCATCGCGACTTTCGCGTCGCTGATAATGTTGATGCTCGTCGCGACTTGGAATTCGCCTGAGTCGGTCGGCGCCGACTCGGTGCCGATTGCGGCCGGTTCAATCTCGAAACTGACTGTCCACCCGCCGTCGATTGTTATCGATCGAGCCAGAGACATATCTCACATAATTGTGACCGGCCACGACGCCGCTGGTCGCCAGCAAGACCTGACTCGAGGGGCCAAGTTCACGAGCTCCGACAACAAAGTCGCGACGGTCGACAACGGCGTCGTAAAGCCTCACGCCAACGGGAAGGCAACGATTCAAGTCTCAGCGGGAGACAAGACGGTTTCGATTCCGGTCGAGGTGGTGCGGTATGACGTTCACCAGCCGGTATCGTTCGCGTTCGACACGCTCCCCGCGCTGTCCAAACAAGGTTGCAACTCGGGGGCCTGCCATGGGTCGCCGAGCGGCAAGGGTGGGTTTCGTTTGTCGCTGCGCGCGTTTGACCCGACCATCGATCAGTTGACTCTGATTCGCGAAGACTTTGGCCGCCGCACGAATGCTCTCAATCCAGCCGACAGCCTGCTGCTTCTCAAGCCGTTGATGCGAGTGCCGCACGGCGGAGGGATGAAGTTGAGAACGGACGATCCCGCATATCGCGTGCTCGCCGATTGGATCGCTGAGGGGTGTGCGTCCGAAAAGCCTGGTGAAGCCAAGTGTGTCGGAATTGAGGTCTTTCCGCCAAGCGGCCGAGTGCTCGAAGCGCCTGCCCACAAACAGCAACTCCGCGTGACCGCCAAGTTTTCTGACGGCTCGGTCCGCGACGTGACGGAATTCGCGGTCTTCTCTAGTTCAGACGGCGAAGTCGCCGCTGTCGATCGAAACGGTTTGGTGATCGGCGCCGACCGCGGTGAATCGGCAATCGTTGTTCGCTACTTGGAGTTTATCGAGTCGACGTTTATCACGTTCGTCAAAGATGTCGAGGGTTACGTTTGGTCGAAACCGCCTGTCAACAACTACATCGACACCCATGTGCACGCGAAGTTGAAACAACTGAAGTACCTGCCATCGGCGACTTCGACCGACGACGAGTTTCTTCGCCGTGTCTATTTGGATGTGATTGGCGTTCTTCCGACGATTGAGGAAGTCCAAAAGTTTCTCGCTGACAAATCGCCCAACAAGCGAGCGGCGTTAATCGACGAATTGCTTGAGCGTCCCGAGTTCGCCAAGTTCTGGACTTTGAAGTGGGGCGATCTCTTGCGGATGACTAAAGGGCAAGTTGGTCCTGACGGCGTGTACAAGTACCACCGATGGGTCGAGCGCGCGGTGGCGTCGAACATGCCTTACGACGAGTTTGCTCGAGAATTGTTGACCGCATCAGGTAGCACGCTGCAGTCTCCGGCTGCCAATTTTTACCGGACGGCCAGCGACGCCAATGACTGTGTGGAAACGATTTCCCAAGTGTTTCTCGGAGCGCGACTTCAGTGCGCGAAGTGTCACAATCATCCGTTCGAACGATGGACGCAGGACAATTACTACGGGATGGCCGCGTTCTTCAATCGAGTCCAGCGGCAGACGACGGCGCGGCCCAATGAGGTATTCATTTGGGCGAGCAGCAGCGGGGAAGTGACTCAGCCCAGGACGGGCCAAACAATGAAGCCTTGGCTGCCCGGAAAAGGATCGCAAGACGAAGTCGATCCAGACGACCGCCGCCAGACGTTCGCCGACTGGCTAACTCAGCCAGAGAATCCCTACTTCGCCAAAATCGAGGTCAACCGAATTTGGAGCCACTTGCTCGGTCGCGGTATTGTCGATCCGCCGGATGATTTTCGCGAATCAAATCCGCCCTCCAACGCAGCTCTTCTCGACGCCTTGGCAAAAGATTTTGTGGAAAAGCGATTCGACCGCGAGCATGTCATTCGCACGATTCTCAACAGCCGGACTTATCAATCTAGTTTTCGACCCAATGCGTTTAACGTGGACGATCGAAAGTACTCTTCGCATTACCAGCCAAGACTTCTAGCGGCCGAGCAGTTGCTTGACGCGATCTGCCACGTCACCAACATTTCGGAGACGTTTGCTGCTCTGCCGCCCGGAACAAAAGCGACTCAGATTCCCGCTCCCGATCTCGTCTCGCACGAGTTTCTGAAAATCTTCGGCCAACCCGAACGGCAGACGGTCTGTCTTTGCGAACGCTCGTCCGAGTCGAACTTGGGCATGGCGATTCAGTTCTTTAATGGTCCGTTGATCTACAACAAAATTCGCAACGAGCAGAATCGCTTTCGAAAGATGATTGCGGCAAGCGTTGATGATCGAAAAATCGTGACTCAACTTCACTTGGCCGCCGTCTGTCGCGAGCCGACGGAGAAGGAATGGCTCGCCTGCTTGGCTCACGTTTCCATCAAAGCGACCGAGGTCGCTTCTGCGAACAAGCAGATTGACGCTGAGGTGGCGGCCATCCGGCAAAAGGAATCGGCATTGCGTGCCGGCATCCGAGCTGGGTTGTTGGCGAAGAAGTTGAGTGCGGCGCCGGAAGCGTTTCGAGCCGACCTTGCCGCAGCCCTGAAAACGCCCAAAGAAAAACGCAGCGAGGTGCAAGCCTATCTTGTTGGCAAGTTGGGGCCGCTGGTCGTTGTCACCGACGCCAATGTGGAGACGGCGCTGACTGCCGAGCAGAAGAAATCGCTGGCAGCCGATGCCAAGCGGGCCGCCGAGTTGGCAGGTAGCAAGAAGACGGCCAGTGACAGTCGGTTGATTGCGTTGGAGGATATCTGCTGGGCGCTGTTGAACACCAATGAGTTTCTCTTTAATCACTAGGCCCTGATCGTTAGCAGGCCTAGTCACCAGACAGGGCGACGACCGTTTTTTTGGACACAAGCACTCTTGGTTTTTGAATTTTGGAGCCGGAACGGACCATCATGATTTGCAGACAGCAAGTTTCGTTTCTGATTTTGTGGCTCGCCGCTTTGGCAGCCGTAAACGTCGCGCACGGCGAGCCGGTCAGTTTTCGCCGCGATGTCGCTCCGATTCTCCGCGATCATTGCTTGGCGTGTCACGGCCCAAAGAAGGCGGAAGGAGGCTATCGAGTCGATTCGTACGAGCGGTCGATCGGGGAAGGCGATTCAGGCGCTGCCGCGTTTGTCGCCAAGGGCTTGGACGATAGCGAATCTTTTCGCCGTATTGTGTCGGACGATGTCGAGGAACGCATGCCGCTCGAAGGAGATCCGCTACCCAAGAAGCAGATCGATTTGTTGAAACGTTGGATCGAAGAGGGTGCTTCGTTCGACGGAAAGGATCCGAAGGCCAGCCTGACCACCATCATTCCCGCTCCGACTCACCCCTCGGCGCCGGAAAAATATTCATCGGTGCTGCCGATTACCGCGCTTCAGTTTGGAGCCGACGGTCGTGAGCTCTACGTGGGCGGCTATCACGAGTTGACCGTTTGGAATCCGGCGGACGGCAAGTTGATCCGGCGCATCGGAAATGTTGGCGAGCGAACGTTCGCGATCGACTTGAGTCCTGACAACAAGCTGCTTGCCGTAGCGTGCGGCGCTCCGGGCCGGCATGGCGAAGTGCGAGTGTTCGACGCGGCCAAAGGCGAACTCAAGTCGGTCCTAGGCTTATCGGCCGATGTCGTACTTGATGTTTGCTTCAGCCCCGACGGCAAACGACTCGCGGCCACGTCAGCTGAGAGCAATTTGCGAGTGTTTGAGGTGGCGAGCGGAAAACTCTCTTTGGAGATCACCAGCCATTCCGATTGGGTGACGTCGGCAGCGTGGAGTCCCGATGGGAAGAAGATCGCGACGTCCAGTCGAGACAAGACGGCCAAGGTGTTCGACGCCAAAACGGGCGAACTGTCCGCCACCTATTCAGGGCATGGGAACACGGTGCAAGGAGTGGCCTTTCACCCGGACGGTGCCCAAGTCTATTCCTCGGGCGCCGATCGCAAGCTGCATCGCTGGAAGATCGCGGATGGCAAAAAGGCCGCGGAAGCGAAGTTTGGCAACGAGGCGTTCAAGATTCCGAAGCAAGGCGCATCGATGTTTGTGGCCTCAGCCGACAAAGTCGTGCGGCAGTTCGACTCGAAGTCGCAGAAGGAAATCAAACAGTTCAAAGGGCACAGCGATTGGGCGATCTCGGTCGATTCACACGCTGGCGTTAAGAGAGTCGCCTCGGGCGGATTCGATGGCAGAGTCATCGTCTGGAACGTCGAGGATGGAAAAACCGTAATTGCGTTTACCGCCGCGCCGGGGCTCGATTCGCAGAACAAGAATTAGGCTGTCAGACAGCGCGGAGATCTACTTGACGCTTATCGACGGACCGGCGCGCTCGCGTGCGACTGTCATTCTCGCGCATGGCGCCGGCGCTCCCATGGACTCGCCGTTCATGGACTTCATGGCCAGCGAGCTCGCCGAGAAGAAACTGCGGGTTGTTCGATTCGAGTTTCCCTATATGCAGAAACGTCGAGGGCCGGACGGGAAAAAACGGCCACCCGATCGCGCGCCCGTTTTGCGTGAAGCTTGGCTCGAGATCATCAAGGCTCAGGGCAAGCGCCGAGTCGTGATTGGCGGCAAGTCGATGGGCGGGCGAATCGCCAGTTTGGTCGCGGACGAAGCTGTGACTCTTGGTCTGGTCTGCCTCGGCTATCCGTTTCACCCCATCGGCAAGCCCAACAAACTGCGTGTCGAACACTTGCAGTCGATCGAGACGCCGACTCTCATTCTTCAAGGCGAGCGCGACCCGTTTGGCAATCTGGCCGACGTGGCGACTTATTCACTTTCAACACAAGTCTCTGTCGATTGGCTGCCCGACGGGGACCACAGCTTCAAGCCTCGCAAGAGTTCCGGCCACACGGAAGAAGAAAACTGGACGACCGTCGTTGAGCGACTTGCCAATTTCGTCGACGAGTTATTGGCGTGAATGGCTAGGTTGATCCGGCGAGCTAGAACGTCGTAGCCGGCAACGACCGTGCGTTGCGCTCGATCATCTCCACACGGCGCTCGCTGGCTGATATGATCGAGCGATTGCTAACAACGCTTTGACGGGAGATGTGAACCGTGCTTGCCGGCGAGATTTACGACGAACAAAAAGTCCGCTTGATTGAGATTGATGAGCCCACTCTGCCTTCCGATTCGACGGGGGAGATCGTCTTCGAACCTCAGCTCGCCTGTCTCTGCGGCTCGGACCTCACCTACTTTCAGAAAACGTATCCCGAGTTCGATCCGAAGGTCGGCCAATCGCTCCATGAGATGATCGGCACGGTGAAGGCCACCAGCGGCAATCGATTCCAGGTAGGCGATAAAGTGCTTTGCGTGCCCGTCAAGCACTTGGGGCTCTGGGAGCGATTCCGGATTTCTGAAACTCGAGCGATTCCGGTCGACCCGCGAGCGTCGGACATCGAACAGGTTTTGGCGCAGCCACTCGGCACTGTTGTCTGCGCGCTCCGCAAAGTGCCTCACCTAATCGACCTCAACGTCGCCGTCGTCGGGCAGGGTCCGATGGGACAGTTGTTCTGCGCCGCACTTCGAAACGTCGGAGCGCGCAACATCATCGCGATCGACACCGATGCTCAGCGGTTGGAAACAAGCAAGATCATGGGCGCCAATCATGTTGTCGACGCATCCGCCGGGCAGACCATCGAAGCGGTCAAAGAAGCCAACGGAGGAAACCTGGTCGACCTTGTCGTCGAGGTTGTGGGACACCGCGAACAGACGCTCAACTTGTGTTCCGACCTATGTCGTCAGGACGGCGAGATTCTATTCTTCGGGGTTCCCCCACAACAGCTCGATGGCGTCGAGTGGGGCCCATTGTTCTGGAAGAACATTAACGTCCGCACAACAGTTGGGCCCGACTTCGAACGCGATTTTCCTCTCGCCATGCGGTGGATCGCGGAGAAGCGAATCGACGTCAATCCAATCGTGACTCACCACTACAAGCTCGACGAAATCCAGCCCGCCTTCGACACCTTCTTCAACCATCAAGACGGCGCGCTCAAGGTTTTTGTCGAGTATCCGAGTTACGGGTCGTAATGATTCGGTCGATTTCTTTCCACAAAACTCAAACGGAAACGCAGGGGCTGCTTAGCGTTGAATCTCGCTCACCGAACGAGCAAGCTCGTTGGGGTCGTGTTTGAGTTGGCCCGCCGGTTAGCCGCTGATCTTGTTCACCGAACGAGCAAGCTCGTTGGGGTCGTGTTTGAGTTGGCCCGCCGGTTAGCCGCTGATCTTGTTCACCGAACGAGCAAGCTCGTTTGTGCGTCAAACGTAAACCCGACGTTGCTTGTCACCGACCGTTAGGGAAATCCGCCCCGGCCAGGTATTCCGCCTCGACCTGGGAATCCGCCGCCGGGCAGTCCGCCACGGCCTGGGAACCCGCCGCTTTGACCGGGAAATCCGCCTCGTCCTGGGAATGAACCGCCGGGTCCGAAGCCGCCAGTGGGGCCAGTACGGCTGGGCGGTTTCGACTTGGCTCGTTCTCGCGCGGCGTCTTCCGCCTTCTTCCGTTCTTCTGGTGAGATCCGTGGACCTTCGCCTTTGAGAGTCAAATCGGCTTCGCCTGAAAGCGTTTGAACCATGTCGCGAAAGACGTATCGAGGCATCGTCACGTCGATGATATTTCCGTTCGCCAGCAGGCCCTCGACTGATCGCAGCATCTCGGAACGGAGCTCGCCTTGAGCGTTGTTCGATTTGACGAGCCCTATGCCTCACATCGTAACGACTCGACTCTGCTCCCAAACGACTTTGCGAGCCGCGTCGGTCAGGGTCAGCTTACAGGTGACTTTTCCCTGATTGAATGTCGAACCGCCAGTGGGGCGGCCGCCGAACCTGCCGAAGGGCGACGTCGAGCCCTGCGTGAGCTGTTCGCCCGTGCTGCCTCGAGTTGTTGTCAGCGTCAGCGCTACCTGAGGATTCTGTTGGTCAATAGCGTAGCCAATGGCCTCGAGTCGGTCTGAGATGCCTTTGCGAACCTGGTCTGCAGTGAGTTTTTGCAAACTGGCGTTGAGTTGCACGTAGACGCCGACTCGCATGCCGGGATAGAGCGCAAGTTGCTCCTCGAGCGAATTGAATTCGGATGCGCCCGTCACGACGGTGCCGGGAATCGTCAGGGCGTTGATGTGCAACGCGCCCGTCGACGATTCGTATGGAGCGCAGTACCATTGCCGTCCGTCGAAGCTGTTCGCCAAGTGCTTTCCGAATTTCAAATTGTAGCGCCAGATGACCGCTCGGCGATCGAGATTGACGAGGTATCGATTGTCAATCAGCAGGTGGTCATCACCGCGATAGCCCATACCGCGAACGACGTTAAATGACGATCCGCTGAAAACGCCTGGGTGAATCGGGAAGTTATGACCAAGTGAACCGTCGCTGAGCGACCATCGGGCGAGCGTCTTGTCGGGGCCGTTGTCGATAACCGCGGCAATTTCACTTCCGTCATGTCGAAACGCGGCGCAGATCGCCTTGACCCCGTTGGGCGGCGTCTGCAATTCGCCGACGCATTCACCGGACAACAGGTTGTAGATCCGCAGCGAATCGTTCTGGCTCGAGAAGACGTACTTACGAGCACCAGAGAGTGCGAGCGGCAAGCCGAAGTCATCAAATATGTACTCAGCCTTGCACTCGGGAATTTGCCACATGATCAACTTGCCGCGCCCATTGATGGTGGCGATGTGGTCGTTGTCGACGAATCGAGCCCATTGAACGATTTGAGCGCCCTTGTCTTTCTCGTCGGCGTAAGGGCACCACGCACAGATGTGCTTTTTGCCTGTGGAAACGACGTCGAGGCGGTCAAATCCGATCCCCGATCCCTCGAAGATATTCGTCTTCGCGATTCGCTTTGAGAGTACTCCGACGAGCACTTGCGTTCCGTCGAGATTCGCGTCGGCGCCGGCCTCTTTAATTTCGACAACGGCTCGCACATGATCATCTGGGACATGGATTCAGGCCTACCTCGAACGAGGTTTTGCCTGACTGGCCTCTCATTCGCCAGGTTTTCGCGACCCCCCAACGGTACCCGCCTTTCGGGTTGTCGGCAAGTTGAAAAAACGTCGGCAGCGGAGTTGCGCGGCGGTTGCCGCAGCAGGTTGGGCGTGGGAAAATCCGGGAAAACATGTACCCGAGGAGCAATCCATGGTGCCGTCCAAGCCTGACTTTCCGCGCTGTCAGATCGTGCCGCTGCCCGACCAACGCGCGTCATTTCAAATTGACGGTCGCGAGAAGACGCGGTGGATCTTTACCGGCGCCCATCCTCGGCCCTGTTTTTTCCCGCTCAACGGCCCGTCCGGCGAATCGCTGACTCGAATGGGCCACCCCGGCGCGCCGAATCATGACCACCACCAAAGCGTCTGGTTTGCGCACAATAAAGTGCTCGGTATCGATTTCTGGAGCAACAACTCCACTGCGAGAATCGAACAAACCGAGTGGCTCGCCTACCAGGACGGAGATGACGAAGCCGTGATGGGTGTCAAGCTCGCTTGGCGTGACGGCCACGAGCCTCGACCGCTACTGGAACAGGAACTTGTCGTCGCGATCGCTCCGCTGAACGACGAACAATGGACCATGGAGTTGCAGTCCCGTTTCACGCCGTCCTCCGAGACGCTTGAGTTTCAAAAGACCAACTTCGGATTCTTTGCTGTTCGAGTGGCGAAGCGAATCGCCGAGTTCTTCGGATCGGGAACACTCACCAACAGCAAAGGGGCGACGGGCGAGCGGGCGATATTCGGAAAGCCTTCGCGGTGGATGGACTACAGCGGGCCAGCGCGAGACGGCGGGACCGAAGGCGTGAGCTATCTCGATCATTCTTCCAATCCTGGCCAACCGATGCGCTGGCATGTTCGCGAGGACGGTTGGATGGGCGCGTCGCCGTGCATGCTGGAGCCTCTGCAAACATCAAGAACGAAGCCGCTAATTCTACGTCATATGTTGTTCTTACATCGCGGCGGCGCCGACGCGAAACGAATCAACGAACAGGCTGCTCGCTTTGTCGAATCCCAACCGTGGGAAGTCGTCAAGCCAACCACGCGGCACACGCACGCGGTGATTAGACGAGTATCGTCGTGACCGCTTCGGAAGATGAAAAACCAAGACAGACCTACGCCAAGAAAGAGAATAGGATTTGAGCATGTTCCGGACGTTTAAGCAGCGATTGGCCGAAAACGAATTGACTCCGCTTTTTGCCCTCAGCCGAATTCCCCATCCCGTCTTGATCGACATGTTCGGGCTCGCTGGCGGATACGCCGGTTTTTGGTTGGACGGGGAACACGTTGCCATGACCAATGAGCAAATGGTGAACGCCTCGATCGCAGCGAGAGCCAACAACTTTGACACGTTTGTGCGTATTCCGCCGATTGGCTATTGGACTGTGACGCAATGTTTGGAAGCTGGAGCGGGCGGAGTCATGGCCGCGCAGATTCACACCGTCGATCAGGCTCGGGAATTTGTCTCGTGGTGCAAGTTCGCACCCGAAGGCGTTCGCGGACTCAACACCGGCGGGCGCGACGCCGACTATTCTCATAACCCACCTGCGAGTTTTGTGGTCGATTCGAATCGAGAGAACTTTGTCAGCATCCAAATCGAGACGCTTGGCGCCATCGACGACACGAATGCGATTGCGGCCTTGCCGGGCGTCGACATGTTGTTTATTGGTCCAGCCGATTTATCACTGGCGTTGGGCGTCGTCGGCGACTTTCACAACGACAAGCTCTGGGAGGCGATCGATCACGTCGCTAAGGCCTGCCGTGATCATGGAAAGGCTTGGGGCTGCGTCGCGCCAGACCCCGCCTTCGCCGACCGGGCAGTCGAAGCCGGATGTCTCATGCCCACGCTCGGCAACGACGTACTCACAGTGCGTCGAGGCATCGCTGCGCTTCAGTCCGCTTTTGACAGCCACTTTGCGAAGTGAGCCAGCGGCCTACATGCAATGGCTTCAGATTCAGTCGCGTTCTTTCTGCATTTTGCGTTTCGTCTCAATATTATTTTGACAGGATCGACATGATCTGCAGGATGAGGAAGAAAGGAACCGCATCTCGCTTCTTTCTTTTTCCTGTCAATCTTGTTCATCCTGTCCCTTCTTAAGAGAAATCAGGACGAGGCTGATCGTGCTGGCGCACTTGTGCCTAAACGCACTTCAGCGCTGGCGCATGTGCCAAGGGTAGGGCAGTCGACTGTCGATTCTCGATGTTCTTGCTTTTTTCGATGGAGAATATCCCTTGTCCGCTGATTAGCGAACGCAAGA
>CAZMNY010000028.1:0-112751 GCA_964567745.1 uncultured Pirellulaceae bacterium
GCGGCGTACGATACAAACACTGAGATCCAAATTCTTAGTGTTGACGCTGCACTAGTTACATAAACACCCAACCCAGGGCGGCGCACTACGGCTTCGCCGATAGTGCTTCCCCTGGGCTGGTATATTGCGCCCCTTCGTGGCAAAACATGCGCGTCTCACCTACCCGCGTCGCGCCGCGCACCTGTCGGCCGAAGGCCAACCTCATCGTAGCCTGGGGTAAACACCGGCAGAATGCCCCAGCCACGGGGCTTGCGATTGTCGGCCGAGCGTCATCGACGTTTTCGTTTGGCCAGGAAGGCGATGAACGCGGGCACCATGATGGAGCGAACGAAGAGCGTGTCGAGCAGGACGCCCAAAGCCAGGGCAAACCCCAGCTCGACGATCCCTCGGATCGATCCTGTGTCGGGGACGACGTTGGCGAGCCAGGAGGATGTTCCGCCAAGCGTCTCGGCCCAGGCTGAGCTCGTCATCGAGATAAAGGCACCCGCCATGATCGCGCCGCAGCTGGTAATGATGCCTCCGGTTTGCGAGACGGCGCGACGCAGGCCGGCGATTGGACCCAACCTCTCTTGCTCTTCAAAAACTCGAGTCGCCAAGTAAACGTTGTAGTCCTGTCCGATGGCGACGAGGATCACAAACAGAAACAGAGGCGTTCGCCAGTCCAAGCCGACATAGGCGTCGCCGTACAAATACTGAAACGCGAAAACCGTGATGCCAATCGTGACGTAGTAGCTCAGCAGCACTGTGGCGATCAAGAACAAGCAGACAAGCGGGCGCCGGAGGATCACCACTAGAACGGCGAGCACGCCGAGCACGACAAGTATCTCGATGCGAACGTTGTCTCGCCGTGTCACGCTTCGCAAGTCGCGAACTCCGGCCGCAACTCCTGTCAAGTGAAACGTCGCGCCGGACCAGAACGAATCGGGGTCGTCCGCGGTTGCCTCGAGCAGCACCTCGATCGCATCGAGCGTATCGACGGCTGAGGCGGAAAACGGGTTGCTGTCGAGCACCAACTCAAACCGTGTCGTTCTTCCCCGGTGCTCCGGCGACTGGGCCAGGAACATGGCTTCCGTTCTTCGATGCGGCCGCGAAATCCTCATCGCCCACGCTTTCGAGCCGACGAGGCTGACCGGTTTGCCGGGCGGAAAGTCGCCAAGCGGATCGACGATACTGCGGACGTGGGTGATGCCCTTGACGGTACCGTGTAGATAAAGCGAATGGGTCAAAGCCAGGATCTGCGCGGCGCCGTCCTCGGTGTTGAGACCGCCGTCAGGTCGGTGTGCGACAACCGTGACGGGCGAGCCCTGGCCAACCGGAAAGTGCTTCGTCATCACCTCAGCGCCTTGATAGCTTGGACACCTCGGCGAGAGCGATCGCAGAAAGTCGTAACTGACATCCCCGCTTCGCAAGGCTCCGGTGGCGGCCGGCGCGGAGAGCAAGATCACGCTGCCAACCAGGATTAAGCCGGGCGAACGAATAATCCAGTCCGCGCTGCGCTCCCACCAACCGACCGTCGACGTCCGAGTTGTCGGCGGCGTCAACTTCCATGGCCAAAACACGGCGCCACCCATCAATCGCATCATCGCTGGCGTCAAGGTAACGCAAACGCCCAAGGCAATCACAAGACAAAACCCGATGACGGGCCCGCTGTGCCGGTACTTTCCAAAATCGGAAAACGCCATTGTCGCCAAGCCGACAATGGTCGTTAACGAGCTCGCCGCGAGCGCTTGACCGACACCTTCTAGTGTTCGCGATGTGGCCGTCTCGGGATCGCCGCAGGCAATCAACTCCTCCTTGAATCGGGAAATCAAGAACAAACAATAGTCTGTTCCGGCACCGAACAGAATTACTGTCACGAAGATTCGCGACGTGGTAAACACTTTGACTTCAAACCAAGCCAAGCCTGGAACGGTATGCAATTGAGTTAAAAGGGCGACCAAACTAGTCGACGCCAGCAGCGCGACGATAATGGAAACGAGAGGAACGGCGACGAGCAGCGGAGTTCGATAGACGACAGCCAAAATGAGTAAGACCAAGATGACGGAAAACAACTCGGTGTTGCTAATCATCGCCTTGGCCGATCTCATCATGTCGCCGCCAACCGCCGCAGAGCCGCTGATGTCGATCCTCAACCCATCGATGGAACGCGCCGCCGCAAAGGCTCGCACTTCGTTGACGTCTTTCTCCAGTTGCTCCAAGACTTCAATGTTGGCGGTCGCCAACAATTCGGTGGAGAGTTGAAGCACAATCAGGCGAGCCGCTTCGTCTTCGCTGATGAGCTTCTTGCCGACAATCGGAGCACGCCAAGTCCATACGTCGATCAACGGAAGCGAGTCGTCTGTCTGCTTGTTATCCGTCTGCTTGTGATTCGGACGACGGTCTAGCGACGACGCTCGTTGTCCCGATTCGTTTTCGACCGACGCCTCATCCGCGATATCGCGAAACTCTTTCGCTTCTTCGTAATCTCCATTCGCCTCGAGAACCCGCGCCCGATTTGTGAAGATACTGGTAAGCATTGCCGGTTGAGCGCCATCGTCATCGGCGAAACGTCGAGCGAGTTCGTCTTCGAAGAAAACGGCGTCTTCAGACGATTGCAGGGCGTCCTGCAATAGCTGCTTGATGAGGTCCGAGTCGGGCGCCGCTTGCTGCTGGGCCAATTCCCGCTGCCGCAACAACGCTTCGGTTAGGCGGTCCTTCATTCGTCTGGCCGCATCGTAGCCGACAAAGATGTCGTCGCCTTGAAGCTGGCCCTGATCGCGCGAAAGCACGATCACAAATTGACTTCGAGAAAGCGATTGCGGAAACGCTTCGGCCAGCATCCGTTCGCCCATCGCGCTGGTCATATTTTTTGGCAGATGGGCCAAGTCGCCGTCGTGAGCCACATCGTTCCAGTTGGGAGCGATAATTCGCAGAGTGATGACGATGCCCAACCAAGCCAGAATGACTAGCAAGGGGCGGCGAGCGACAAATCGACCCAGCCGCGTGATCATGTTGTTGACTCGTCGGAATTCGGTGGAAGACCCGGAACGCATATCGTCCGATCGGACTGTTATGGCAACAGGTCATTGCAACACGGCGACAAGATTGCCACAAGCCGTGATTCCGTCGGTTCTTGCGGTGCGTGTTGGCTGCGACACATCAGTGTCAGGGCCAAACTTGCCGGAATTGCCTCGGAGCGTTGACGAGAATCCGAACGGTTGACCCTCAACGGCCTCGCGCCTAATATTGACCGCCCTCAAGGACGGTCGCATTCAACGGCATATGTGCTCGGACGCACTGACATCTCGGCCTCGACCAGCGAGTCATGGCAATTCGATTGGCGACAGCGCGCTCTCCCTTGCGCTGCATAATCGACATAACTCGCACAAGGCGATCTTGCTGTTTCGGATTGCTCCGGCCGCAAGGATCACGCCGCCAAAACGCTGCGATGTTTTTTTGACCACGGGCAAAACGTGGCCTATATTCCGTTGGCAAAGCTAAGTCTCGGGTCTCTCTTCCACCATTTATCGCCGCCGCTTGGCGTGTCGATCGCCCCGGACACATAGCGAGCCTTTATCCCGCCTTTGGTTCGTTAATGGATGAACACATATGCGTATCGCTAGGGCATCTCTCCGTACGCTGTCGATTCTTTCGATCGCAATTCTCGCTTTCGCATCCGCTGCGAACGGCCAACGCGTTCGAATTCCCGCCAGTGCGCTTCTCGATAACGCTGAGATTCAGCGAGTGGTCTCGGAAGGCCAACAGCTTGAACGGTCGAGCAAGTGGGGCGACGCGCTAACGCACTACGAAGACGCGATCAAGAAACACCCGGGACACCGGGAACTCGAGCGGCGATTGCAAACGACGCGGCGGCGCTTCAGCCTGTCTCGACGGTTTGCCGATTCAAGCTACGTTCGCTCCGTCAATTCACTGACCACTCAGAAGGCGCTCAATCTGTACAACGAAGTCTTGGGTAAGATCCAATTGCACTTCGTCGGCAAGCCGTCGTGGAGAGAACTCGTTCAAAACGGAACCGAGAACTTGGCGGTTGCTCTGAGCGATCCATCGTTTCGACAGAAGTATGCGCCAACCGCGAAAGATATCGATGTCGACGCCTTTCTTCAAAGGCTACGGCAGCGACTCGACGGACGACGGCACCGCACTCGGCTCGATGCGGAACTGTCCGCTAACATCGCGTCCGGAGCAGCTCTGCAGGAATTGGGCATTCCCGAACCGGCGGTCATCCTCGAATACGCATGCGGCGCGTCGAACACGCTTGACAATTATTCGGCGTTCCTCACACCCGATCAGTACGACGACGTGATGTCTCAGATCGAAGGCAACTTTGTCGGGCTGGGAATTGAATTGAAGGCCGACAACGGCGCCTTGCTGCTAGTGAATGTCATCCAAGGCGGACCGGCCGACGTCGGCGGCCTGCGCAAAGGCGATCGAATTACCGAGGTCGACCGCAAACTGACGCGATCCCTGTCAACCGATGCGGCCGCCGACCTCCTGCGCGGCGTCGATGGAAGTCAGGTCGAATTAATGGTGCTCAGCCCCAGTTCGCAGGAGCCGAAACGAGTTCGCTTGTTACGGCGACGAGTCCAAGTGCCTAGTATCGAAGACGTCAAAATCATCGATTCGCAACTCGGCGTTGGCTACCTCAAACTCACAAGCTTCCAAAAGACGACGACGACCGAGCTCGACAACGCACTGTGGGATTTACACAACCAGGGCATGAGAAGTTTGATTGTCGATGTTCGAGGTAACCCTGGCGGCCTGCTCCCCGCATCCGTCAAGGCAGTCGACCGTTTTGTCACCAGCGGCGTCATCGTCTCAACTCGAGGGCGAAACGTTCGCGAGGACTTTGACTATGAAGCTCACGCCGCGGGAACATGGCGAGTGCCTCTGATCGTTCTCATCGACGGCAACTCGGCTTCGGCCAGCGAAATTTTTGCCGGTGCCATTCACGACCTCAAGCGAGGCACCGTGATCGGGCAACGTAGTTACGGCAAGGGCAGCGTGCAGGGAATCTTTCCGCTCATCGGCTCGTCCGCAGGCATCCGCCTGACAACCGCCAAATTCTACTCACCCAGCGGACGCGCCATCAGCAAGAATGGCGTCGTGCCGAACATCGCAGTCCAAGTCGCCGCGAAACCGGTCGTCAATGGCAAGCGAGCTCCGCGCCGCGACGATGTGCTCGACCACGCTGTCCAATTTGCACGCAACAGTCTCTCGGCTCGGTAGGCAGCAGTTTCCGCCACGGGCAGTTGAATGACTTGTTGCTGAGCCTATCGAATCGAGTTGCGATCGCGCAGCAGCTCAACAATGCGGTCGACACATTCCGCGACCGATAGCTCGTCAGTCCGCAGACGCAAAGCCGGATCGACTGGCGCATCGTAGTCGGCCGAAACGCCGGGAAAGTCGACTAGCTCGCCAGCCTCCGCTCGTTCGTATCGACCCTGATTGTCGCGCTGTCGGCAGATTTCAATCGGCGCGTCGAGATGGACGACCAAGAATCGTTCTGATCCAACGACTTCCGCCGCCTTCTCGCGAACCTTTCCATCGGGCGCGATAAAGGCCGCAATGCAAATCAGTCCGGCACCGTTGAACAACTTGGCGACCTCCGCCGAACGGCGAATATTCTCCGAGCGATTCTCCAACGTGAAACCGAGATCGCGGCTGATGCCGAGCCGCAAGTTTTGCCCATCGATCACCGTGCAAGCTCGACCCTCCGCAAACAGGCGGCGCTCCAATGCGTAAGCGATCGTCGTCTTGCCGGAGCCGGTCAAGCCGGTCAGCAAGATCGTCGCCGGTTGCTGGCCGAATCTCGCCGCTCGCTCGTCGCTCGTGACCTGGCTGAACTCCTCGTGCAACAAGTTGCTTCGAGGTTCGTCGTCCCAGTGGTCTTGTCTCGACTTATTCGTCGATCGGTCCAAGATCATGCCCGCGCCGACGGTCACGTTCGTGATTCGGTCGATCACAATGAAGGCGCCAGTGGCTCGGTTCCGACGGTAACCGTCGAACGTGATCGGCTGATTCAATGCGACGCGACATCGGCCGATCTCGTTGAGCTGCAACGTCGGCGAGTCCTTGCGGTGCAGCGTGTTCACGTCGACTTGGTATCGAAGCGTCTCAATGGAGCCGGTCGCGAGCTTCGTTGTGTGCTTGAACATGTATTGCTTGCCCGGCACCAACGGCTGCTCGTCCATCCAGACGATCATCGCGTCAAACTCCTGCTCGACGCGAGGCGTATTACCGGGACGGACTATGATGTCGCCGCGGCTGATATCGATTTCGTCTTCCAATGTCAGCGTGACCGCTTGCGGTGAGAAAGCTTCCTCCAGGTCGCCGTCGTAGGTCACGATCGACTTCACGCGGCTTGTCTTGCGCGACGGCAAGGCAAGAATTTCGTCGCCCTTGCGGACAATGCCCGAAGCGATCGTGCCGCTGAATCCGCGAAAATCGAGGTGGGGACGAAGCACGTTTTGAACTGGAAAACGGAAGTCCTCTAAGTTGCGGTCCGAACCGATATAGACGTTCTCAAGAAAACTCATCAGCGTCGAACCCTGCGCCCAGGGCATGTTCTCGCTGCGATCGACGACATTGTCGCCCTTGAGCGCCGAGAGCGGAATGAAGTGCAGGTCGGGGATGTCCAAGCGAGCCGCAAAGTCTTGATAGTCCGAGCGAATCTCTTCGAACACCTCTTGGCTATAGTCGACCAAATCCATCTTGTTGATAGCGACCAGAATGTGGCGGATGCCCAACAACGATGAGATGAACGTATGACGCTTGGTCTGAGTTAGTACTCCTCGGCGAGCGTCAATCAGGATGACCGCCAAGTCAGCCGTTGACGCTCCCGTCGCCATGTTGCGAGTGTACTGAACGTGGCCTGGCGTGTCGGCAATGATGAATTTTCGTTTGGCTGTCGAAAAGTATCGATAGGCGACGTCGATCGTGATTCCCTGTTCGCGCTCTTCGCGCAACCCGTCAGTCAACAAGGCCGGATCGAAATCACCACCGGTCGTGCCGTGCTTTGCCGATGCCTGTTTGATCGAAGCAAGTTGATCCTCGTAGATCATCTTGGCGTCGTAGAGCAAACGCCCGATAAGAGTACTCTTGCCGTCGTCGACACTTCCGCAAGTAATGAACCGCATGAGCTCTTTTTGCTCGTGCTGAGCCAGATAGGCGTCGATATCGGAGGCGATTAATTCGGATTGATGCGACATGACTTTTCGTGACAAATGTGAACGAGGATGACGGCGGATTCAGGTCACGCCAAATTAGACAAACGAGCCGGCTCTCCCCTGACTCGCCCAACGTGTGGGAGTCAGGGAGAGGCCGCATGACGACGCGTTAGAAATAGCCTTCCTTCTTCTTGTCTTCCATCCCGCCTTCATCGTCGTTGTCGATGACGCGACCCTGCCGTTCCGACGTCGTCGCCAACAACATTTCCTGGATGATCTCGGGCAGCGTTGTCGCGTTCGACTCGACGGCTCCGGTCAGCGGATAACAACCGAGGGTGCGAAACCGAACGTTCTTCATCTCGGGCTCTTCGCCGGGAAGCAACTCGAGGCGATCGTCATCGACAAGAATCTGCACGCCGTCTCGAACGACGACCGGACGCTCAGCGGAGAAATAGAGCGGGACGATCGGAATCTGCTCCAAGTGAATGTACTGCCACACGTCGAGCTCCGTCCAATTGGACAATGGAAACACGCGTATGCTCTCGCCCTTGTTCACGCGAGTGTTATACAGATTCCAGATTTCAGGTCGTTGGTTCTTGGGATCCCAGCGATGGAACTTATCGCGAAACGAAAACACTCGCTCCTTCGCGCGAGACTTCTCTTCGTCGCGCCGAGCGCCTCCGAAGGCCGCATCGAATTGATGGGCGTCCAAAGCTTGCTTGAGCCCTTCGGTTTTCATCACCGTCGTGTGCTTGCCGCTGTGCTCAAGCGGATTGATACCCAGCTTCCGACCCTCTTCATTGATGTGAACGATGACGTCCAAGCCCAATTCTTTGCGAGCATACGACTCGCGAAATTCGATCATCTCGCGGAACTTCCAGGTCGTGTCGACATGCATCAACGGAAATGGCGGGACGCCGGGATGAAACGCCTTCATCGCCAATTGAACCATGACGCTCGAGTCCTTGCCGACCGAATACAACATGACCGGATTTTTGAACTCGGCCGCCACCTCGCGAATGATGTGGATACTCTCGGCTTCGAGCTGCTTGAGATGTGTCAGATTGTAAGTTGCCATCCGTTGTGTCTTCCCGCTGCCGTACGCCGCATTGCGAGGGCGCCGTTCTTGAATTCGAAGAATCAGTTGCTAAGAAACGCTCGCCGCACACAGCCGGAATTCGGCGAGCGAGGCAAATCAGATGTAGTACATGTTGTTCGATCGACCCTGAGCACGCTCGACCAATTCGGCAAACGTGACCGAGCGAAGCGAAGCTAATTGCTTGTCGGCCGCTTCCGTCCAAACGTCTTCCAGAGTCGCCGCGACAGCGTTCGTCGATTCCGACACATTCCGTCTCGATGCCATACTCGGCTCAAACACGCACATCACGTCGGCCAATGTGATCGACTCAGGCGGCTTGATTAGACGATATCCCCCCGCGGCACCTCGTGTGCTCGCGACATAACCGGTGCCCTTGAGTTGAAGCAAAATCTGAACCAGGAACCGCGAAGGAATGTCATGAGCCTCGGCGATCGAACGGATTCGAACTGGCTCAGTCGACTCATAGTGAGCCGCCAGGGCCAGCATTGCGATGCACGCGTATTCCGTCTTTGCAGAAAGGTTCACGGAGGCCTCGTTCAGAAAGTTGCCAAGCCCAGAGGTCGCCAACTCAGACGTTGTTAAGCCCAGCCCTCTGGCGGACATCACCTCAACGCAGGCGAGCAGTGTGGATCCAAACCACGATTGCACCATGCGAATCCGGCAAGCAGAAAGTTAGCTCAAACCAAGGTCCTAGCATCCCCTAGTCGTCTAAGCTGTGCAAGCCGCACTCGGTCTTCGCTGTTCCGCTCCAACGACCGGCCCGATCGTCCTCGCCCGCCATCACCGATCGAGTGCAAGGTTGGCAACCGATGCTTGTGTAACCCTGGTCATGCAGCGGATTGTAAGGAATGTCCTCGTCCGTGATCATTTTCCATATGTCTTGCTTGGTCGAATTCGCCAAAGGGCTCACTTTGACCAACTTGAATTTCTTGTCCCAACCGACAATCGGAGTCTTCGCGCGGTCAGGGCTTTGGTCCCGCCGAATCGCACTCGCCCAAGCGTGCTGACCCAAGACTGCAGAGTGCAATAGTTTGATCTTCCGCTCGAAACAGCAGGTGTCCGGCTGGCTCACGTAGAGCGGACCGCCATGCTTCGCCTCAAACTCCGCCACCGACAACTCCGGCTTCTTCAACTCCACCTCAATCCCGTAACGCCGCTTGACCTCTTCCCGCAACTCCAAGGTCTCGGCGAACTGGTATCCCGTGTCGAGATTGAATATCGGTGTCTCCGGCGCGATCGAGGCCAAAATATGGATGATGGTCATCCCCTCCGGCCCGAACGCCGTCGCCATCGTGAACTGCGGGGCGAATCTGTCGACCGCCCAAGCGAGAATCTCGTGAGGTCGAGCTGACTCTAAACGCTCGCTCTCACGGGCCAACTCAGCCAACAATTCCTCGGTCGGCTCCAATTGAGCCGCCACAGGCGGGGCCGCAGCATCGCACGGATCGTGACACGCATCGCCCGTATTCTCCGCAACTTGTTGCGGAGACACGACTTTCAACTTCGGCACTGGTTCTGGATTCGCCATCCCACCTGCTCGAATCGGCAACGCGCTCGACATCGACCCACTCCTCCATCTGCTCGCCTCGACAACCAAGCCGAGGCTCTCAATCATACGAATGTTGATCATACAAGTCAACAATGATCTCGCCTAGATATGACATCGACCAAATGAGCCGCATTTCTTGAATAACCCGCATTTTCCGTCCTTCGAGTCGAGCGCCACAAGGCGTTCATGTGGCCGAAGCGGGCGGCGGAACTGAGTCGTCCCCGATTTGCTGAGGGGATCAACGGCGGCCACGGCCTGAGAAACGGGCCTCGCTTGGCTACGGGTTAACGAGCGTAACCGAGTCATCTTGAGACAGGTCAGGCCAGCCGCGATAGTTTCGTTTTGATCTCGGCAATACAGGCGTCAATGTAGGTCTTATGTGCCGGCCAGCGGTGGGGCGAGTTCTCAAGCAACCGAATCGCCTCTTCCCAGTCGCCGTTTTGGTCCATTCGCGAAGCGGCTTCGAGAGCGTCGGCTGGATTGGCGAGTCCTGGTTTGGCGATCGACGATTGTCGTGTTCGGGCGAATTCCCAACCAGATGAGGGCCGCGAGCGGCCCTGAGAACCAAGAAAGCAAAAGAATTACCAGCGGCGTCCGCCCACGTTTTGCGCGTCGCCCACCGCCCAAGCAGTCGGGGCGAAATAGACCACAAAGAAAATGATCCCCCCAACCGCAATCATCGCAAGATCGGAAACCTATTGCATGAGCGCACCAAATCAATCAACGGGGGAAAACTTGAGCACAGGCTAGTCGCGCTAAACCTCGACGCGCGCGCTCGTCTTGACCGATTCGTCTTGCTTCATACAGAGGATAATCGCGTCTCGAGCAAGCTCACCCGAAAGCAGTGCGGACGGTCGGCCGCTTCGAATCGACTCGAATGCCTCACTGATTTCACGTTCAAAGGCGGTGATGTCATCGACTTCACCCAAGTCGGGCGTCTCCACTGAACCATCTTCGTTAAGCACGGTGAGTGGCATGATGGATACGCCGTCACCGATGACCGCCAACTCGAAGTGCAGTGTGGCTCGCTCGAAGTGAATTTCGAAGCCGTGCGTAAAGGGGCGACCCTGTTGGCCGATCACCCCGCTGCAAGCCGACACGACGAGACTTGAGTCTTCAAACGAGAACAGAGTGTTGCAGTACTCGACCGTCTCGCCGCGGACCCGTCCTTGGCTGTGTACGGCGGTCGGCATGCCGAAGAGGATACGAATCAGGTGGGCGTCATGGACATGCAAATCGATGAGCGGTCCGCCGACAGTTTGAGGATCGAAGAAATCGGGAATCCATGATTGGCTGGGATCCGAGATCACTCGTTTGAACGAACCGCCGATCAGCTTTCCGTACCGTTCGCTTTGAATCGCTTCGAGAGCAAAGGCGTATTCAGGAAAGAACGGCAGCACTTGCGCGATGAGAAGTTGTCTTCCCGCTTGTTCGGCGACCTTCACCATCTCGACGCAATCATCCGTATTCAGCGCCATGGGTTTTTCGCAGAGGACATGCTTGCCGGCGGCGAGAGCGGCCTTCGTAACGGAAGCGTGCATATTCGGGGGCAAACAAATGTCAACCATATCGATTGTTGGGTCGGCCAACATCTCATCGACCGATTCATAGCACTTCACCGCGGACAGATCGACCTGTTCGCCGGCCGGACCGAAGTTGCCTTTGATGTCGGTCCAGTCGCCGGAACGCTTCTTCTCGCTGCGCGTACATATCGCGACGACCTCAGCGTTGCTCAGTCGCGAATAGGCCAGCCAGTGAATCCAACCCATAAAGCCGACGCCGGCGATACCAACTTTCATAGCGAAAAACCTCTTTAAGAAACTGTTGTGCGTGAAGTCGTAGGGCCGAGCGATCAACCTTCCAGTCGGCAGAAACGATCGTAGGCTTCATCCCACGGCGCAGGATTCTGCGGCTCATACGTCGCCACATCAAAGCTATTGCGAATGACTTCGCGAGCATCAGCGATGGATCCAACGTCGCCGAGCGAGACGCATTGCATCATGATGTTTCCGATCGCAGTCGCCTCCGTCGGTCCCGCGACAACTTGACGATTACAAGCGTCCGCCGCCATCTGGCAGAGCAGCCGGTTTCGTCCGCCGCCGCCGACAATGTGAATCGTATTAAGCGACGCGCCGGTCAACTCCTCTGACCACTGCAACACTCGCCGGTACCGCAGCGCCAGGCTCTCCAAAGCGCAGCGAATGATGGCGCCTCGTGAATCGGGCGCGGCTTGGCCAGTTCGTTCGCACCAGGCGCGAATTTCAGCGGGCATGTTTTTCGGAGCGACAAAGGCCGGATCGTCCGGCGCGATGAAACTGCGAAGCTGCGGTGCCTCTTCAGCTAACTCGACGAGCCGCGACCAACCGAACTCGTCGCCCTCCGCGGCCCACACTCGACGGCACTCTTGAATCAGCCAAAGCCCGGCAATGTTTTTGAGCAGTCGAGTTGTGGTGCCAACTCCGCCTTCATTCGTAAAGTTTCGAGCTCGGCACTCGGCGTTGATAATCGGATCGGGCGTCTCGACTCCCATCAACGACCACGTGCCGCTGCTGATATAGCACCAATCGGGTTGCGTTCCGAACTCGCCAGCAGCCGGTACGGCAACCACGGCGCTGGCCGTGTCATGTGTGCCCGGCAAGATGACTTCCACGGAGGGGTCGAGCCCGACGGCATTGGAAACCGACTTGCGAACTCCTCCCAGCCGCGACCCTGGCGAGCGAATCTCGCCAAAGATCCCGGTTGGCAATTCAAACTTTTCCATCAACTCGGTCGCCCATCGTTGTTCGCGAGGATTGAACAGCTGGGTGGTCGATACGTTGGTGTATTCGTTGAACTGTTCTCCGGTCAGCAACCAGTGAAACAGATCGGGAATCATCAGAAACCGATCGGCGGCGTCCAATCGAGGCGAGCCGGCCAACCGCATGGAGTAGAGCTGAAACAGCGTGTTGAACTGCATGAACTGCAGTCCCGTATGCTCAAAAATCTCCTCGGCGGAAACCGTCTCGAACGCGCGCTCCATGATTCCGTTCGTGTGCGCGTCCCGGTAGTGCAGCGGGTTGCCAAGCAATTCGCCCTTGGCGAGCAAGCCAAAATCGACGCCCCACGTATCGACTCCGAGACTGGCGATCGAATCGCCGTATCGAGCGACGGACGCCCGCAAACCGTCTTGAATCGCCGACCATTGTGCGAGCAGATCCCACTGGAGCCGGTCGTTGACGGAGACTCCGCCGTTGTCAAAACGATGGACTTCCTCCAACTGAAGCTTTTGCCCGTCAAACGAGCCGCCAACGATTCGGCCGCTCGAAGCGCCCAAGTCCGCGGCAAGATATCGCTTTGTGGTCCCCGTCATGCAAGACTCGCTGCAACACTGGATGTCGAGAATAGTAACCCTTGTTTGGTTTCAATGTATGTCCAATGCAGACGGACTAAAAGTGGCGTGAGACAATTCTCCTCCACATTGCAACAGTCGATTTGCCTCGCAACAATAAGCAACGTTTAGCTCAAACCGCCGCACATGATCGTCGGGCCAACACTGTGGCGAGCTCGGGCGAGCGTGGCAGCTGCGACCAATCGGCGGCAATGCGCGAGGGCGACAATGCACGAGGGCGACAATGCACGGCGGCCGCAAAACACAACGGCGACAACACAAGACGGCGAACAAGCGATGAACGATGGACGAGTGGCGACGATTCTGAAGCAGCACGGCTGCCTTGCCTTGCCAGGCGTCTTCGATGCACTTTCGGCGCGGATTGCCGAGCGGTCTGGAATCCCCTTGGGGTTCGTCTCGGGATATTCCGTCGCGGCAACGGCGTTGGGCATGCCCGATTTTGGCCTGCTCACTCAGACCGAGATCGTCGAGCAAGCTCGAAGGATCTGTGCGGCCGTGGAATTGCCCATTTTGGTCGACGCTGATACTGGATACGGCAATCCGCTCAACGTACGCCGAACCGTTCGCGAATTGATCGCGGCCGGCGCGGCGGGGTGCTTTCTCGAGGATCAAGCCTGGCCGAAACGGTGCGGCCACATGCAAGGCAAGAGCGTGATTGGAGCCGATCTTTACGCGGCAAAGATTCAAGCCGCGGTCGACGTACGTGAGGATCGCGATTTCTTTATCGTCGCCAGGTCGGACGCGCTGGCCGTCGAGGGAATGTCATCCGCGATCGCGCGCGTCACCCGAGCTCGTGAGTTGGGCGCGGACGCATGTTTCATCGAGGCTCCACTGACACTGGAAGACTTGCAAACGATCGGACGAGAATCGCCTGGCCCCAACGTCGCCAACATGATTCGCGGAGGCCGCACGCCGCTACTTAGCAAGCGAGAATTGGGGGAACTGGGATTCAACTTGATTCTTCACCCACTATGCGGGCTCAACGCTGCCGCCGCCGCAATGCACAGCACTTTCGCCAGCTTGCAACGTGACGGCGATGCTCCCGAGACCGACTTCGACTTTCGTCAGTTCAACGAAATCGTCGATCTCCAATCGTACATGGAACTCGAGACGCGATACCAAACCGACCGAGAAAACGAATGAAGACCCAATCGCCGCTTCGCATTACTGTTTGGAATGAATTCATTCACGAGAAGGAGAACTCGCAAGTCCGCGAGATCTACCCAGAAGGCATTCACACGACGTTGGCCGCCATGCTTGGCGAACGTCTGCCGGATGCCAAGATTCGCACCGCGACGTTGGATCAACCGAATCACGGCTTAGACGAAGAGGTGCTCGAACAAACGGACGTGCTTCTCTGGTGGGGACACGCCGGACATCACCTCGTCGATGACGCAATCGTCGGCCAAGTACAAGAGCGCGTCTTGCAGGGCATGGGCCTAGTCTGTCTCCACTCGGCCCACGCTTCCAAGATCTTTCAACGGCTGTTGGGGACGAGCTGTATGTTGAGATGGCGCGAAGCCGCAGAAAAAGAACGGCTGTGGATCGTCGATCCCTCGCACCCGATCGTCGAGGGAATTGAGGGCGAGTTTTTTGAGTTGCCTGAGACGGAGATGTACGGCGAGTTTTTTGATATCCCAACGCCGGACGAACTGTTGTTGATCAGCTGGTTTGAAGGGGGCGAGGTGTTTCGTAGCGGTTGTGTTTTTCGTCGCGGCAAAGGGCGGATCTTTTACTTTCGGCCCGGTCACGAGACATTTCCAATTTACCACGACGAAAACGTTCAGCGGATCATCGCCCAGGGCGCTCAATACGTTCGACCGTCCGGCTCAGCTTATTTTGGCAACGGCAGAAACATCACCTCGCCGCTCGAGACCATTCAAGCCGACCACGAAGTCGACGACTCGCTGCACAAGTAATCAGCGGAGGTTGCGCGCGGCCTGTTCCGCCAACGCTCGATTGGCGAAGACTTTTACATTCAGCCGAGCCGACGCGCGAACGTTGGGCGGCGCAGCGGCCAAGCTCTCAGTTCGCCAACTGTGCACGGCTGCCGGAGAGGACGTGATGACCATTCGCCGCAGGTTTCCGATGTCCAAGACAGCCAGATAGTGAGGCTGATTGAGGATCGGGTTGACGTACGGCAGCTTCGCCAAGTGTTTAAACAACAACGACTGCAGTTTTGCGTAGTCGTTGCCAAAGTGTTTCTCGAACACGGCAACCGAATCCTGCTGCTTGTCGAGCGGTTTGGCGGCGCTAACTTCCCTCAGATAGGCAAAGAAATCTTCGCGCCGGTTTTTCGCCAAGTAGTCGGTCAACGCCCATGACATCGCGTAACCGGTCGGATCCAGCTCCTTGGCCGAGACGGTTTGCTGCACGAGTCCGCCATCTTGAATGCCACCGGGATTCGTTTTGAGCCATTCCTTGAGCGAGTACATTCGCATCTGATTAGCTTTGCCGACGCCGGCCCAGCGAATGTTGCGACCGGTCGAAGTTGGCGCAAAGAACTCCGGCACGCCCTCGCTGATCCACATCGGCCAGGAACTCAACCGCTGCTGAACGCCGATGCTATGCAAGATCTGGTGGACACCTTCATGGGCGATGGTCGAGATCGATTGTTGGATCGCGATCGATGGCGCCGTCTGAGCCAAACTCGACTGCTCATACATGATCACGTAGTTGCTGACCGTGTTGTAATAGGCAACCACTTCCGCAGGCATGGAACGGTAGGCTTGATACTCTTTCTGCGTTCGGAACATGACGACCACCAGAGGCGAATCGGGCTCCTTGACCGTTAGCCGCTGACGTTTACAGTAAGCGAGCAGAGCGGGGTACATCGTCTCGAGAATTCGACTGGTCGCTTCGTAAAACGGCTTGCTCGTGTTGTAGACATAGACGTACCGCCGAGTAGCCCCTGTCTTGAATCCCGGAAACCGTTCCGCCAACTGCTTCTTGAGCTCTGTTTTGTCGGCCGCCTCAAACGGTCGATCCGTCGATTGCGCATCGTTGATTTGCATCGATCGCAAGCGGTTGTCAGGCATCTGGACGACTCGCGTGTCGCCGACTTTCAGAAAGACTTTGGCGACGGTCGGCTCACCCTCCGAATCGGTTACGAGCAATCGCTCGCCCTCGCCGGGCAACACCGGCAGTCCGCGGGGAACTCGGAGACCGAGGTCGGCCGAGTCAACTTTGGGCGGCGGCAACTGCGCGGCGGCAGGCCAGGCCAAGAAGACTGACAGCAGGCATCCGGCAACAGCTTGAATTGAAGAACTTATCCAGCGTCCGATTCGCATTTCACTCGCTCGCATTTCCGTCTCGGCCCGACGTAGGTTGGCAACGCAGCATATCAGTCTCTATCACCATTGTAGCTCTCCGCCCACAAAAGAAGAAAATGTCTGACTCGCCCTTCTCGGCGAACCCGTTCGGATCGCTGTCTTAGGTACTCGAATTGCTCGTTCAAGAAAGCGAAAAAGCCAGGGTCAACCAGCCGTGGGCAGAACTGCTGGCGACCTCTGGCCCTAGCGCCGGAGCGCTATTTCGATGGGATTTCGTTGAGCCGTGGCCCGACGAAAAAGAGCCCTTATGCGATCGCAGCGCAGGTTTCCCAAAGTTCGAGCGCGCTAAGATGGCTATTGGGTTGCAGTGGAGTTAGATACGCCTCGTACGACAAAGCGATGTCCGCGCAGCGAACAGCAATCCGATGACGTGTGACGACATGAATGATCCCAATCTGCCGGTCGTCGACTGCCCACAATGACTTGACTAGGCTCGTCAGACCGCTGATGCCGTGAAGCACTTCAAGGCGAGATAATGCTTAACGTCGTGACGAGATTGCGGTACCCTAGCGGAATCCACCCGCAAGATCTACACCACACCTCGGCGCCCGTCGAGAAAGGCGAAAATGCACCGTTTGAAGAGTCATCAAGGTCGCCCATATCGAGTATGGATTGCATCATTCTTTGCTTTGCTGATTTGCCTTCCCGAGGCCGTTGCCGCTGACAACCGCCCGAACATCTTGTTCTGTATCGCGGATGACGCATCCTATCCGCACATGGGCGCGTACGGTTGCAAATGGACCAACACGCCAGGATTCGACCGCGTTGCAAGTGAAGGCGTATTGTTCACCCATGCCTACACGCCCAACGCCAAGTGCGCACCATCGCGCGCGTGCATTCTGACCGGACGCAATTCATGGCAACTGGAAGAGGCTTGTAATCACATTCCATTCTTTCCACCTAAGTTCGTGACTTACGCGGAAGCCCTAGCGAACAACGGTTATCACGTCGGCAAAACGGCGAAGGGGTGGGCGCCCGGAATCGCTGTCGATGAAAACGGAGTTCGCCGCAACCTTGCCGGCAAAGCGTACAACAAGCATCGATCAAAGCCGCCGGCAAACGGCATCTCGCCTATCGACTACGCCGAAAACTTTGCCGCCTTTATGAAGGACCGTCCCAAGGGTTCGCCATGGTGTTTTTGGTACGGCGGCTTAGAGCCTCATCGCAGATACGAGTACGGCTCCGGGGTGAAGAAGGGAAAGAAAAGCGTCGATCAGATCGAGCGAGTGTTTGGTTTCTGGCCCGACAACGTAACGGTTCGCAATGACATGCTCGACTACGCGTTTGAGATTGAGTATTTCGACAATCACGTTGTTCGGATGCTCGATCTGCTCGAGAATCAAGGTCAGCTCGACAACACGATCGTGGTCGTGACGGCCGACAACGGGATGCCCTTCCCCCGGATCAAGGGACAGGAGTACGAACTGTCGAATCACTTGCCGCTGGCCATCATGTGGAAGAAGGGAGTCGAGTCACCTGGTCGAACCGTCGATGACTTTGTCAGCTTCATCGACTTTGCCCCGACGTTTCTCGAATTGGCGGAAGTCGATGGCGAAGAATCGGGCATGCAAGCGATTACCGGGAACAGCTTGACCGACATCCTGCGATCGACGAAATCGGGAATCGTGAACCCGTCTCGAGATCATGTTTTGATTGGAAAGGAAAGGCATGACATCGGCCGACCGCATGACTGGGGTTATCCGGTTCGAGGCATCGTGCGGGGCGACATGCTGTACTTGCGAAACTACGAGACGGATCGCTGGCCGGCTGGCAATCCTGAGACTGGTTACTTGAACACCGACGGCAGTCCGACCAAGACGTTTATTCTCAGCCACCGGAAGAAGGTCGACTTTCGATCGTTTTGGAAACAGTCGTTCGGCAAGCGGCCAAGCGAAGAACTCTTCAACATCAAATCGGATCCCGATTGCATGGCCAATCTCGCTCAGAATCCAAAATTCGCCGAGGCCAAATCGAAGCTAAAACGGCAGATGGAGTCAGAGCTTCGCGAGCAAGGCGACCCACGCATGTTTGGTAAGGGCGATGTCTTCGATAAATACCCGTACGCTCAATCCAACATGCGGAATTTCTACGAGCGGTTCATGAAAGGCGAGAAGCTGAAAGCCGGTTGGGTCAACCCGACTGACTTCCAGAAGATCGACGAATAGTTCACGTGCACCGAGTCGCCTGGGCGTTGTCGGGGGGGTCGGCCGTCGAGCCAATCTACGGCGACGCCGAGCGGTCATTCCGTACTGAAAGAGTCTATGACTAGTGATTTCCGAAGTCCGGATTGGCGGCAGAGTTTTCGGCGCCGCTTGAACCGGTGGTTTAAGAACAACGCGCGCGATTTACCTTGGCGCACGACATCCGATCCCTATCTCGTGTGGATCAGCGAAATCATGTTGCAGCAGACCCAGGTCTGCACCGTCGTGCCCTACTACGAACGATTCGCCGAGCGATTCCCGACGGCGACTCAGCTGGCCGAAGCAAACGAAGACGAAGTGCTGCTGCATTGGGAAGGCCTGGGGTACTATCGACGAGCAAGGCAATTGCATGCGGCCGCCAAGCAGATTGTCGAGCGTCATGACGGCGAGTTCCCGACAGATTTTGAAAGCGTTCTGGCCTTGCCCGGAGTGGGTCGCTATACCGCCGGCGCCGTGCTTTCAATCGCACTCGATTCAAGACTGCCGATCGTCGAAGCCAACACAATTCGGCTCTACTCGCGCTTGCTCGAACATCGCGGCGATGTCACGCTTGTCGAATCACAACGGCGATTCTGGGAGTTTGCTGAATCGATCTTGCCGCGCAAGTCGTGCGGTCAATTCAATCAGGCGTTGATGGAGCTTGGTGCCGAGATCTGCAAACCAAAATCGCCGGATTGCCAAACGTGTCCGGTCCGAATGCAGTGCCCAACTTTCGCCAATGGTCTGCAAGACGAAATCCCCGCACCCAAACGCAAAGTCAAGTTCGAAGATCGGCGCGAGGCCGCGCTTGTGATCCGCCGAGACGACCGCATCCTCCTTCGTCGCTGTGGCGACTCGGAGCGCTGGGCCGGACTCTGGGATTTCCCCCGCTTTGCTGTTCCGCGCAACAAAGGTGAAGTCACAACCACTCAGCTGCAGGACGGCGCGAATCGGCTGATGAAACTAAAGATCATTCCGGGCGAGCGAATTCTCAGCCTCAAACATGGCGTCACACGCTATCGTATTTCGCTTGAGTGCTACGCTGCCGAATTGGACAGCCGCACTGAGCCCTCGGCGAACGAGTCGATTCGTTGGCTAACGCTGAAAGAGCTCGCCGAGGCTCCACTCAACACCACGGCGCGGCGACTGGCGAAACATATCGCCGTGGAACCTTCCTGAATCTGATGGAATCGTCGAGTCCAGACCCGAACGCGCCTTGCCTGGTGCTTGTGAATCAGGTTTCAAAGCTAAGGCGCCGACACGCCCCGTTGGCCGATGTAACGCTTGGCAACTCTTCTCTTTGTGGATTCTCGTGTTTTTCGCGGCTCGTCCTTTCTCGCCAGACGCAGTTGGCCATGAAAAATCACTAAGAGGCACGAAAGATATAGGCGGGTAGGGCCGCTCTTCCGAATGTGACTCGCATGCTTCACGAAAACGGCGAGCCTAGACGGCGGAAATCCTACGAGCCGAGCATAAGATGTTGGTTGACGATCGAGATGCCGCTCATGATCGCACCAATGATGCCGACAAAGCCTTGGTCGGTGCCGCAGACGTAGAGGTTGTCGATGTCGGTCTTACCGTCGATCCGTTTTTCCGGAGCGCCGTAAACCGCGCCGTTTTCATGCCATGTGTAGCGCTGGATCGTGCGCGGCGTGAACATGTCGGTTTCAATCACTCGCGAACGAAAATCTGGAACGTGGGCAACCGCGGCCTTTAGAATGCGATCGTACCATGCGAGTTTTTCCAGGCAGTACTGTTCGTCCGGCAGCGCGGTCCAGCGGTCGAAATCGGCGATGGCCGTGATGCGAACCACGCCGTCCGGCAGCCGCCCCGATTCGTCGCTGTAGTTAAAGTTGTTCGGCGAGCAGATGACTCCGGTGCGGACATCACACAGCTCGGTTTGCGGCGGGCGCCAATCGAACTTGTCTGAATCGTTAAAGAACACAATCGTCTGGTCGAGCCCCAGGTTCTTCGGCTCTTGGTCCAACACCGAAATGCACTCGCAAAACGTCATCTGCCCCGCATCACTTTGGTCGACCGGCGAGTTGCAGAGTTTCATCGTCTCAACAAAGCCTGCTGAGGAGAGCACGGACTTGGCTTCCAACAATTCGCCCGTTTCCAGCTCCACGCCGACAGCGTTGCCGTCTTCAACGATGATTCTCGCCGCGCCCGAGCGCAACCGGAGCTCGCCTCCGAGAGAACGAAACCGCTTGACCAGATGCTTGAGGATTAAACGCACTCCAGCGAACGGCCTGGCGAATCCCTCCATGAAAATGCTGCGGAACATGATGCAAAACTGAGCGAAGTCCATGTCGTGTTGCCGCGCGTTGCCGTACCACATCAGCGGGCAAAGCAACATCTCGACTAGCAAGGGATCGCGTATCGACTTGGCTAGGAACTCGCGAGCCGAAACGGAGTACATGTCGGCATTGATATCGTCGTAGTTAGCAATCCGCCCAATGACTTCACGAAACCCGTCGACCTCAGCGGGGAACCTCTCGGCGACCTGCGACTCGAGAAAGTCGATATCGTTGTTGAAATCGAGATTGACGTCGGGAAAGGAGATTCGCGAACCGATCTGCTCCGATAGATCAAATTCGTCCCAGCGAAACCGAAGTTGCCGGAGGATGCGAGCGAGCGGGCCTTTGCGAGTTCCTTTTGGCGAGAAGTTCGTGATGGCATGCAGCCCGACGTCGTAGTCGCGACCGCGGAGTCGATAAAACGAATTCAACCCGCCTATGGTGTAGTGCTTTTCCAGAATGCAGACGCGCTTGCCGAAGTGGGCGAGCCGAATGCCCGCGGCAAGCCCGGACATCCCGGCACCAATAATGATCGTGTCGTACATGCAGAACTATCCTAGTCCCAAGCGTCGACAAATTCGATCACCCGTTGACGCATCTCGGCGGGTTTGCCTTCGCAAGGCACTATTCCATTTCTAACTGCCGCATTTTCCGATAGAGATTCGAGCGGTGCAGCCCTAATTCTCTGGCGGCCAACGCCACGTTGCCTCGACAACGGTCAATTCTGCGCTGAATGTAGTCGGCCTGAAACGCCTTGGTGGCTTCGTCCAGTCGCAAGTCTTCCGCCACGCCCTCGCCTTGCGTTTTGGTCGTCGAAACCAAATTCAGAGCCAACTCGTCCGCGTCGATTTGATCCTTCATCGACAAGAATGCAAGCCGTTCCGTGACGTTTCGCAGTTCGCGAACATTGCCCGGCCAGGCGTGGGCCAGCAGTCGCTTGCGAGCGGACGCCATCAGTTTGGGCGGCTTCCGCCTCGCTTTTAGGGCGAACTCGTTCAAGAAATGCTCGGCCAACAGGATGATGTCGTCACCACGCTCATTCAGCGGAGGTAGCTCAAGCGTGACGACGTTGAGCCGGAAGAACAGGTCCTCGCGAAATCGCTTGTTCTGCACGAGTTCTCCCAAGTCCTGGTTTGTCGCAGCGATCACTCGCGCATTGGTGTGAATCGGGTTCACACCACCCACACGGACAACCAGCTTCTCCTCCAGCACTCGCAACAGCTTCGCCTGCCCGCCAGAACTCATGTCCCCGATTTCGTCGAGGAACAAAGTCCCCTCAGCGGCCAGCTCAAACTTGCCAACTCGCATTTCGACCGCGCCGGTAAATGCGCCCGCCTCGTGGCCAAACAATTCGCTCTCCAAAAGCGACTCGGTGATCGCGGCGCAGTTGACCGCGACAATCGGCTCGCTCCGCCGATCGCTCAGATAGTGGATCATCTGACTGACCACTTCCTTACCGCAACCGTTCTCGCCCAAAATCAGCACGGACAAATCGGTGTTCGCGACTCTTTCGACCTTGGAGCGAAGCGCCTGAATCGCGGGGCAATTGCCGATCAACGTGACTCCGCCAGCTGCCTCTTCCGCGACTTGGTTGCGAGATTGAATGAGATGCTCGTGTTGCTGCGTCGATTCCAAAGCAATCGACGCGTGCTGAGCCAACTCGAGCAAAGCTTCTTCGTCTTCCTTCGTGAAATTGCCGCTGCGCTTGTTGATCAATTCGAATGCGCCGAACATCTGCCCCTCGGCACCTCGCAGCGGCGCGCAGAGAAGAGTCCGAGTTTCAAAGTTGAGCTGCTTATCGACCGATCGATCGATTTCGCGCTGGTCGTATGGATCCGCATCCACTCGCCGCAGTTCGCCCGATTGCATGACGTCGCCGACGACGCCCTGATCATCGGCGATCCGCAACTCGCCGCCCTCGACTCCCAGCGCCGGGCGGCCGAAGAGGATTCGATTGGGTTCGTCCCAGAGAAAAATACTCGCTCGTTCAGCGTCCAACAGTTCCGTCGACGCCTCGGCCATCATCTCCAACAAGGAAGAGAGTTCTTGCGTCTGACGCCATTGCTGCGAGATCTTCAGCATCGACTGCAAGCGACGCAGACGGCGTTCAAGAGACAGACGCGACAACAGCTGGCGTCGAGCAGCGCTGAACAGGCCGGCGAGGTTCGAGACTCTCTCTAACGAATCGTCCGTCGTCGACTTGGAGGTCGTCGACTTGGCGGCCGTCGATGTTCGGGACTCGACCACGAGGATTTCGGGCGAGCCGTCGTCGGAAAGGGGCGCCGCGCAAAGGCCGGCCGATCCGGCTCGAGCCGATTCGGCGTCGAGCGTGTCCGCAAGCAAGTCGCGAGATATTCGTTCGGGCGGCAATGTCGAGGCGGACGGGGCCGTCGGCTCCCAGAAGCCGGCGCGCATCTGCATCAACGCCATTCCGGCGATTCCAGGCAAACTTGTCCCGAGCGCAACCGCTTTGGCGTCGAAGTCAGCCGTCGCGGCCGAGGTCTCGGCGATAGCCGCCATTTTCGGCGCCAGGTCGAGAATCTCGCTCCGCTCGCCGATCCGGTCTAGCTCTTCATTCCAACCCATGTCGAAACCCATCCTGGGGTCCATCCGAGCCCATTGTCTGCGCTGCAGCGTATCGCAGCCCTTCGCTCACGACAACTTGCTCGGGCCAAACTTGAAATTGAGTTTGCCGATCGATTCGCAGGCGCCGGCTTGAAAGTCGCAGCGCGGCGAACGAAGCCTCGTTCGCGTCTTCCGGCGATTGGCGCAGAATTGTTGCTTACATCACGGTCCCAATTTGGTAAGGATCGTGGCATAATGCCGCGTTACAGGTCGGTTGACACTGTCCGCCCATTGACGGCGGCCAACAGGAAGACTCGATTTGAAATCGATTCGAGTAACATCGTCGGCGTCCTCGCGGGTGCTTTGGGGGTGCTTGCCGCCCTCGGAAAAATGATGTATCGCTGGTGCTGGGCACACGTTTTGACAGAGTGACAAAGTTGTCGCGCGACAATTGGAGTATCGATAATGGGCGCGTTTGAAGGCAAAAAAGGGTTGATTCTCGGCGTCGCGAACGACCGATCCATCGCCTGGGCTATCGCCAAGGAGATTCTCGATCAGGGCGGACAGTGCGGCTTTTCGCATCTGCCCGACAGACCGGATGACGAAAAAAAGAAGAATCGGCGACGTGTCTCGAAATGCACCGAGGGTTACGAGGGTGCCGTCTTCCTCGAGCCGCTCGATGTGCAGAAGGACGAGGATATCGAGTCGTTCATGAAGAAAGCTGCCGATGAATTCGGGCAAATCGACTTTCTTTTGCACTCCATTGCCTTCGCGGATCGAAACGATCTAAATCGCGACACAGTGGAGACAAGCCGAGCCGGATTCAAGTTGGCCATGGACGTTAGCGTCTACAGCCTGCTGGCGGTCACCGACGCCGCGCGTGGCATCCTGAAGGATGGATCATCCGTGTTGACGATGACCTACTTCGGCGGAGAGAAGTGCGTGCCCGGATACAACGTGATGGGAATCTGCAAATCGGCGCTCGACGCCAGCGTTCGCTATCTCGCATACGACTTGGGGCCGCGCGGCATTCGCGTGAACGCCGTCAGCGCCGGCCCGCTGAAGACGCTCGCCGGCTCCGCCGCGGGAGTCAATGAAATGCTCCAGCTCTACGATCAAATGGCGCCGCTGGGCCGAAACGTCACCCATACCGAAGTTGGTAAGTCGGGTGCTTTCATGCTATCGGACGCGGCTGGCGGAATCACGGCGGAGATTCTGCACGTCGATTCGGGCTACAACGCCATGGGCTCGCCCGGCCGATTGCTCGACGCGATCCCCAAGTCCTGACGCTCTCGCATGTCACGGTCCATCATCGCCATCGCCGTCGTCGAATACAAAGGACGATTCCTGATCGGGCGGCGAGCGAACCACGTGGTTCTGTCCGGCTTTTGGGAATTTCCCGGAGGCAAGGTCGAACCCAATGAGTCGATCAAATCGGCCGCGGTCCGCGAGTGCCTCGAGGAGACTGGGCTGGTCGTCGAGGTGATTGAGCATGAGCTGACGTCCACCGAGTCATACGATCACGGCGACGTCGAACTCCATTTCTACCGCTGCCGGATTGGCGACAGCTCGCACTCAGACATTCCACAAGCCCCCTTCATCTGGGCTGACAAAGCGGATCTTCACCGCTTTGAATTTCCACGAGGGAATGTCGAAATCCTCTCCCGAATTCGAGACGAATGAAGGCCCGAATGATTGGGGTAGGTGATTGGAAGAATGTGCGATAGGTTGTGAAAACCTTACAAGGTTTCCAATCGCGGAATTCAAGCGATTCACCAATCCGTCTGGATCCTGATCTAGACCGAGATGGCTTGAAAACTCGCGACGAATCGAGGGAAGACGAGCCAAGGAAAAACGGCGACGAGCCGGCCACGGATCTCTGGCCCGCAAGTTGCGCTTTGTTTTTCGACGCTAAGCACAACCCGCTTAGATTGGACGCGAGCCAAGGACTGGTTCGGATCAAGGAACCCTTTGAATGGAGTCAAAGGCATGAACGCTCGTCTCTCAATTGCCGCGATCCTGATCGCCGCCTTCTGTTCTCTCGGCGCAAACCACCGCACAGAGAATTTCATTGTGTCGGCGCCAACCGAGCAATTTGCCGTTGAAGTTGCCACGGCCGCCGAACGGTTTCGGCGCGACTTGGCCGTCCAATGGCTGGGGAGCGAACTGATGCCCTGGAGAGAACCTTGTCCGATTCGAGTCCACGTTGGCAAGAATCTTGGCGCAGGTGGGGCGACGAGCTTCTCGTTTAGAAATGGTCGGCCCGGCGGCTGGCGAATGACCGTTCAAGGGACACAAGAACGCGTGCTCGACAGCGTTTTGCCGCACGAGATTACCCATACCATTTTCGCCACCCACTTTGGTCGGCCGCTGCCGCGTTGGGCCGATGAGGGCGCCTGCACGACGGTCGAGCATGTCAGCGAACGGCGAGCCCAGCACCGCTTTCTGATCCGTTTCCTCAACACCGAACGCGGCATTCCCTTCAAGGAAATGTTCGCCCTCCGCGAATATCCGCGAGACATCATGCCGCTGTACTCGCAAGGATTCTCCGTCGTCCGTTACCTCATCTACCAAGGCGGCGAACGCAAGTTTATCGACTTCCTCGAAGATGGGATGAGGGCGAATGACTGGAACGGCGCCGTCGAACGCAACTACGGTTTCGATGATCTATCCGACCTGCAAGTGAGCTGGCTCGACTGGATCAAAAAGGGAAGCCCCAGCAGCGTGCTTCAACGAGGTGACGACGCGAACTCGGCAATCAAAGACCTCAGTTCGAGAGTCGCCCGTGGCTCATCCCGTAACTCACGCCTACCGCGAGAAACGCCAGTCGCTGTTGGAGTCTCGAGCGTCACTACTGAACCGGCGCCGATTCGGGCAGCTCCAAGCGCCCGTTCGCAAGACGACGATATGAACTGGTACGTCGCTCAAGCTTCGCTCAAGCACGATGTGAAGCGAGATCGGAAGACAAAGAAACTGATTTCGCAGCCGACGTCCGCCAAACCTGCCAACAAGCAAGACGCAGCGCGAGAAAATGGGCGGCTTCCAACGCCGCCTAAGGGCGAACGCCGAATCTTGCTCGAATGGCGAGGCGAGCCGAAGTCGACTCGCTGGGCGGGCCCGACTGAAAAGATCATTCGATAACGGTCGTAATCTCGAATCGCCGCTCGCGTGCTAGCAGATCCACGCGAGCACGAAACGCTGATCGACAAAAATGCTATGGACTCGCTCATAGCGCCCAAGCTACTCTGCCCGCCTAACTGTAGGACTCGTCGCCGGACGAGCGACGTTTGATTGGTGTTCAGGAGGAACACGAACATGCACGCTATCTGCAACCTGTCGTTCAAGCTCGCGCTATTTGCAGCTGTCATCGCAACGGCTACAAATTCCCCCGCGCAGGATGAGCCCGCTGGGGTCAAGAAGCCTTCACGCCGTCAACGTCCGAAAGTTGAATCGGTCGACGGCGCCAAACCGGCGGACTTGAAGCCGCAGAACGACGGCGCGAAAACGGGCGACGCCGAAAAGACGAGCGATGCCAAACCGGCAGCCAAAGCGGCGCCTGCCGTAACACCGAAAGATGCGAAAAAGAACGAAGGATCGGGGGAAGCGCCGATCGTCAAGTTGTCGAAACAGGCGCCCGTAACGGCGAAGTCGAAGCCGGCACCAATCATTTCCAGAGCCGATTTGGACAAGCCCGCAAAGCCAATCGCCGAGCCTTCTGAAGATACCGAATCGAATCCGTCGGCAGCGGCCAAAGCGGTTGGGGTCTATCTGCGTCCATCCAAACAGGGCGATCCGCCGCTCGACGCCGCCTGGACGGAAGTCGAACCCAAGGAGAGCCGACCATCGAGTTTCCAATCTTTGACGCCGGGCAAGACGACAGCAGCCGAACTCAAGGAAGCACTTGACGAGCCCGAGTCGAAGTCGGGAGGAGTTCACACGTATCAGGTCGGCCCCTTCCCGCGTGTTGATGTTTCTCTGCGTGACGACGTCGTCGAATCGATTGTGATCTATCTCGCTCAGCCGACGTCGGTCGACACGGTCCGCAACGAGCTTAAACTCGAGCGGTTCAAACGGGCGCCGGTCAAAGACCAATCGGGCGTTGTGTTGGGCGAGGCCTATGCCGAACGCGGCATCGCCTTGACTTTTGCTCAGACGATGAAACCTCGCGCAGTTGCTCAGATCATGCTCGAGCCAGTTTCGGCCGAGCTGTTCCTATTGCGAGCACGAGGTATCGGCGACACGCAACAACAATTGGCCGATCTGCGATACGCTCGCACGTTGCTCGACAACGATGCCAAAACCTACTATCTCGAATCGCAGATCCTTCAGCGCCACAGTCGCTTCCACTCGGCCAAGTTGGCCATGGACAAAGCGACTGAGGCTGGCTCGACGCCGAAATACGAATTGGTTCGCGCCAAACTGCAGTGGCACATTGGCGAACGCGACGAAGCTCTGGCGACGGTCAAGAGAATCGCTGCTGAAAAGGAAATCTCTGATTTGACTCGCGCCTACGCGGAGTGCGCCTTGGGCGACATGTTGGCAAAGGGGAAGATCCGCAATTATCACGGCGCCTTTGAACGACACATGAAAGCGTTGACGCTCGTCAATCAACTTGTCAAGAGTCAGGACTTTGCGACTCGCACGGAAGCCAAGCGGATTCTCATCGACGCCCACCTGGGCGTGGCGAATGACATCTCTTGGGGCGATTGGCGGAAGAAGCAAGAGGTGATTCCCAAGTGGACGGCGATTGCCCGCAAAGCCACCGAGAATTTGATAAAGCGCGATGGCGCGAGCGAGCGGATCCGACTGTCGCTGATTCGCCGCACGTTGATTGCCTATTCCGGGCTTTCCGCCGACTTGCATCAAGAAGAGCTGGCTCAAGAGGCTGTTGAGTTGGGTCGGAAACTGATCGGCGCGACAAGCGATCCGCTGACCAAGCGAGCGGTCCAGTGGGAGTTGGCCGAGACGCTGTACTATGCGTCTCGCTGCTCGCAACGTCGCAAACAGTTCCCGCTGGCAATTCAGTTGGGCGAGAACGCTGCGGCTTTGATTGAGACAGCGAGTAAGGACGTCGAGCTGACGAGCAGTCAGCGGTATTTGGCGGGACGCGTCAAGTTTCAAGTCGGCTCAATCCACTCGCTTAACCGGAAAGCTCACGGCGACGCGTTGCCCTGGTATGAGCAAGTCGTCAAGCACTTCGAAACGATTGACCATGAACTGATGCCAGCGACAGGCTCCATCGGTGATCGTCTTGTCAGCATGGGTGTCTCGTATTGGCAGGACGGTAAGCGAGAAAAAGCGGTCTTGTTGACCGAGCGTGGTGCCGAACTGCTGCAGAATGCGGTCAACGCGGGTCTTCGCAAGGGCGAATCGCTCACCATTCCCTACAGCAATCTGGCCAGCATGCACGACGTGCTTGGGAATCAGGCGGAAGCCGATCGATTCAGCAAGAAATCAGAGGAATACGAGCGAGAGACGCCAAACACGGCCCGCCGCGGAACGTCATCCAGACGAAGGTAAAATGCCGGCGGGCCAGCGGCAAAAGCCAGTTGATTTTGAGCTGGCGGTTGAAACTTGCGAGCGAGGCATGGCGTGTTGGAGTCTATTAGTTAGGATGACTTCAGTCCTACCCTGACGCCCGTTCGCCGTTCCCTAAGGCTCGACACCGTGCTGTTTCGACTCCTGCTGCTGTTCGTCCTCGTCCCGTTCGTTGAGCTCACGTTACTGTTGTGGCTCTCCGAAATGACCGATTGGACCTACGCTCTGGGCCTGATCGTCGTGACGGGCCTGGTCGGAACTTTCCTGGCCAGGTCGCAGGGATTTCGGGTCTACCGCGAAATTCAAAGCGAACTTGCGCAAGGTAAGCTGCCGGGGAAGTCGTTGGCCGACGGCGCGATGATTCTATTCGCCGGCGGACTGCTTCTGACGCCCGGAATTCTGACCGACATCTTTGGGTTTTCGCTGCTGCTTCCCGTTTGTCGAGCGTTCTACGTCCGTCTCCTGATGGCGCGACTGCGAGTGCAAATGTTCTCAGCCACTCCAGGCGGCCAGCCCGATCCCTTTGGGGACGATGATATGGCGCCGCAGCAGGGTCAAGGATTTCCCGGCGAGTTGCGCCAAGACAGGATCATCGACTCATACGTCATCGAGTCGCCCAAGCCGGATGAGCCCGAATAGTCCCTGCGACTCCGAATAGCCCTGCGACTCGGAATCACACTGCGACCCCAAATTGCGCTACGCTGCTCACGACGCGTCGCACACGGCCGCTTTGGAGGGCGATTCTTTCGGTGGCATCGCCTGCCGCGATGATTCACTTGCGACTGATCAGACAGGCTGTTGCGGGTAGCGAGAAACAGGCAAGCCCGGTCGACCTTGCAGACGATGATTGCAATCGACGCTTTGACGTTGGCAGGTCATGGAGACCGAACCGAGTCGTAACGCGCCAATGCACACTTCGATCATTGGCGCTTCCGACACGGATCATGAGCAAGGAAGGCGGTACGACACGATTAATGATTCGATTGGACATGATCGGTGCAACCCACGACTCCGCAGCTACGACTCCACACCGAAGAAACGACTCAGCGCCCCGAGTTTGAAGAGTTTCAAAGCCTTGGCAAAATCACAGACTCTCTGACCGACTCGATTGGTTGGCGATTCGCCTATCGACCTTCCGTCGACGAGCAGACCGATGGCTGGGACCGCCAACGAAAAACGGGACGCGTTATCGTTGAGTCGGCGTTGTCGGGGCAGGGCGAACCGAAAACGTCCCATCGCAACGCCGAGCGCATTGCCGAGTCGCTAACGTCGGTGCTCGACGAACTCGACCGAACGCGTCACGCTGTCTGGCAGCTTGAGGCGGAATTGGCGGCAGGAGTTCCCGTGGCGGCTCGCCAGGACGAGGCGAATCACTTGGCGCGGCGTCTGGAGGGGGCGCTTCAAGCCGGCGCAACCGCGATCGATTGTGACGCGGCGGCCATGTACATACTGGACGACGCGACAACCACTTTGAAGATGCGGTCGCAATGGGGACTGCCGCCGGAAAAACTCATCGCGCCTCCGCGCGAATTACGCGGGGCGATGGCGGACCTGGAAGCGTTGATGGGGCACGCTGTTGCGCTTGAAGACGCGAACGACCCGCTGCCATGGAGTTCGCCGGAGCCCGACTTTGGCTCAGCTCTCTGCGTGCCGATTTCGACGCCCAGCACGCCGCTCGGAACGCTGTGGCTCTTTGCGACCGAAGCGAGGCCGTTCGGCGAGCGCGATACGAACATCGCGGAAATCGTCGCGGGTCGAGTTGCCGCTGAGCTCGAGCGCGAAATGCTGATGACGCGTGCCAGCGCGGCCGAAAACGTGCAGCGACAAATCGAAATGGCGGGCGAATGGTTCACTCAACGGCTGCCGCAAATCAAACCCCTCGCGCCGCAATGGCAATTTGCTGGTCAGCGGCTCGACGATTCGCCGGGCGGCGAGTTCTTTGATTGGTCTGTCTTATCCGACGGACGTCTCGCTTGTGCCGTCGCCGACTGCCCCGGACTCAACATCAACACGCTACTCAACTCAGCTGCGTTCAAGGCCATTTACCAATCGCACGCATCTCACCGCCACAGTGCCTCATCACTGCTGCGACGCGTCAACGAAACGCTGTGGAGCAGTTCGCCCGGCGACGCGATGGCGTCGCTCTTCTACGCATTGATCGACGAGGACACCGGCGTGATGGAGTACGCGTCGGCCGGCGACCCGATCGCCGTCGCGTTTCGCGACTCCAAGTACCGTTCTCTGGCCAGCGGCGGGATTCCTCTCGGTGTCGATCCCGACATGGCGATTGAGGGCCGTAAGCGGAGAATAGCGCCTGACGAAACGCTGATCATGCTGACCGAGTCGACTCGGCATGTCACGCTGAAGAATGGCAAATTGCTGGACGAACCCATGCTGGCCCGGGCGGCTCGCAATTGGCAACACTTGGACGCCGAGCCGCTGTGCGAAAAGATTTCGGCTTGGCTTCGCGATGAGACCGATGAGCCGGCCATGCCGAAGGCGTGTGTGCTTGTTGTCAAACGCCGCGCGGACAATTCGCAGTAGCAAGGCTCGCGCCGACGGCGGCCCCAAGTCGGAATTAGGTCGAAACGGCGTAAGGTTCAAGCAGCGCCAAAGTTCGCCTTTGGCGGTCCCTTGACGATCCACCGGAATCGCCTAGACTTGGAGGTTCGGTATATGGGCCATCGCTCGATTCTTCAGCACGAGCCCAAGACAAGTTGCGGGTGTGGCGGAACTGGCAGACGCGCATGGTTGAGGGCCATGTCCACGCAAGTGGGTGGAGGTTCGAATCCTCTCACCCGCACTTGAATCTGAACCAAAAGGGCGACCACCGCGTTGCCCTTTTTTTGTTGCGTCGTTTCTCTATTCGAGTCTGCGCTACCTATCCGGTGCGCCGAGCGACCGAAATCGCCGCTCACGCTGTTGTTAGATTGCCTTGTAAGCCGCGTATCCGCCGCAATCTTGTCGAGCATGATTTGGAAGCACTAGAAACAGAGATCGCAAAACCGAGAATCTGTTGATTTGCTTTGCAGGGAGTCACGAAAATTGCCTGATCATCGCAAGCATCGAGGACCTCATCCGCAAGATACGCAGCTGTTCGCCGTCGAGGCGTTAGCCGACTTGCAAGCTGCAACCATGGACCTTAGCTGGCTTCAGACCAAGGGCTACGCTTCTACTTCCGCGTTGAAACTGGTTGGCGATCGACATCGATTGAATTCACGACAGCGAGTGGCAGTCGCTCGATGCGCTTGCGGAGACAAGGAGATTCTCCGCCGCCGTGAGCACGAACTCGAGGCTGCGGACTTGCGCGGCCAGGAGCTTTGGATTGACGGCTATAACGTGCTGATTACGATCGAAGCCGCATTGGCGGGAGGCGTCGTGTTGCGAGCCCGCGACGGCTGTTACCGAGACATGGCCAGCATGCACGGAAGTTATCGCAAGGTCGCCGAGACGATTCCAGCGATCGAAATTCTAGGTGAGGTCCTGCAGCAAACCGCCGTTGAATCATGCCATTGGCTGCTCGATCAACCCGTTTCGAACAGCGGCCGATTGAGAACAAAGTTTCTCGAGTCCGCTGAAGCGCGAGGCTGGAATTGGAGCGTCGAACTTGTTCCTGATCCAGACGTCGTTCTCAAACGCACCGACAAGATCGTCGTCTCCTCCGACAGCCAAATCCTCGACGAAGCACAGCGGTGGTTCAATCTGGCGAAATGCGCGATTGACACGCGCGTAGACGATGTGTGGATTCTCGACTTGTCGCGTTAGAGTCGCGATCCAGATCGGTGCCGTTCTTCGTCAAGCTAATCGCGAGCCACGCCCGTCATGGGGACGAAACCGACTGGGGCTACTTTGGTAGGGAGGCAGTAAGATGGCCGCCTATGTCGGCAAACAGAACGCACGTCGGCGAAAGAGCCTGCGGCGTATTGAGCAACTCGCAAGTGAAATAAGCGCCGACCGAACCGTCAACTGTTTCGATTACGTTTTCACTCGCAAGGACGACCGATGGACTGAAATTCGCATCCTCGCCCGCGATTTGCTGGACGACTACGGTTGGCCTCGCAAGCGACCGCCGAAGCGAGGAAGCATGCTCTTCGTCGCGCCGCAGTCGTAGGCGCGAGATTCTCTACCCAATCAATTCGGCAATTGGCTTTCCCGTCGGAAGGCCTACGGTGGGCCGGCCATCAAGCGTGTGATAGATCTTGCCGGGATCCATTCCCAGCGCGTGATAGACGGTCGCGGCGTAATCCTCGACTGACACCGGTCGCTCGGTGATCTCTGTGGCGTGTTTGTCGGTCGCGCCCAGCACAACACCGGTCTTAACGCCGCCGCCGCCGATCGTCAGGCTGAACGCTCGGCTCCAGTGGTCTCGCCCCGGCCCGCGGGCGTCGGTGTTGAGCCGCGGAGTTCGCCCGAATTCGCCGGCTGTAATGACGAGCGTGTTGTCGAGCATGCCTCGCCCGTCGAGATCGTTGAGCAGAGCTGCGTAGCCTTGGTCGTAGGGCGGTACTTCCGTCCGCAACCGCGGAAAGACTTCGGGATGGTGGTCCCAACCATATCGAACGTAGCCCTTCACCGTGACAAAGCGAACGCCCGATTCGATGAGCCGTCGAGCCAGCAAGAGGCCTTGTCCGACTCGGTTTCGACCATAGGCGTTGCGAATTTTCTCCGGCTCTTGCTGAATATCAAATGCCTTCTTCGCTCGTTGGGAAGTCAGAAGATCGAAGGCCTGTTCAGTAAACGTATCGTGCGTTTTCGCGAACCGCAGCTGGCGATCTGAGTTCGACTGAAACTGATCGACCGATCGCAACAGACTGCCTCGATCGGCCAGCCGTTTGATTCCGACACTGTCAGGAGTGCTGAATGCCTCGACCTGAAAACTGCCGGCGTTAGGATCTCGGTCAACCAGGAATGGGTCGAAATTATGCCCCAGCGCGCCCGCCTGCCCTTGACGACCGAAGTTCGTACTCTTCATGTCGCCGACTTGGACGAATGGCGGAACGCCGCCCTTGTCGTTCGCTTGCTGCCAAGCCAAGACGGATCCGAAACTCGGAGGCGTAAAGTCCTTCGCGTAACGCCGGCCGCTTAGCAGGTGGTGGTCGCCCATGCCATGACTGGCGGTATAGGAATGCATCGAGCGAATCAAGCTAAACTTATCATTGCATTTCGCCAGGTTGGGCATCAGTTCGCCGAGATGCACGCCCGCGATTCGCGTTGAGATCGGGCTGAGTTCGCCGCGAATCTCGGCCGGCGCGTCTGGCTTCAGATCGTACATGTCGATGTGGCTGGGACCGCCCAACATCCAAAGCAGAATGCAATTGGTTTTCGGCGTCGACGCAGCTTCAGCTTCTTGTTCAAGCAAGTTGCCGAGCGATAGGCCCAACGGCGTCAACGCACCGACTCGCAATAAATCGCGCCGCGAAGGCCAGCGAGTTGAATTCGGGCTATTCATTCTTGGCGTCAAATGGGGTTTGAGAGATTAAGCAACAGATAAGACTCCGCTGCATATTTGCTGTGTTGTCCCGGCCGTACACTGCCTGTCTTGAACGGGACGTGACTACGTCAGCCTAACAAAGCAGACGGAATATTTCACGCTCGATTGAATCTGCTGAGTTCATCACGGCAAATGCGAGGCGAGTCGATTGCCCCGTAGTCGCAGGCGAGGTTGCCAGTAGTGGGACGGCAGCATCGCCTAGCCTTCGGCACACGGGTAAACGCAATACCGTTGAAATTCAGAAAGTCACGGCTCCTGCTAGAGTTGCGTTGGCACTAACGTACCCCATATCGAACTCGATCTAGTTTACGGAGGTTGGGGCGATAGTGAGAGGAAACTGGTCGACCAACTATGGGACTCGATCCCAGCCGACAAATCCCTGCTCACCGAAACCGCGTGAACCCACGTGTGATCATGCGAAAGATGTCACGATGGAACAAGAAACGCTCGCACCATCGAAAGATACCGCCACTGACCAAAACCTTTGAGCAGTCAGTAGTAATGAAATTTTGAACGGTATTGGGGGTAAACGAGCATTCTTGGAAGCCGTGTCGTTAGTTGCGATACTAGGCGCGCAGTCCAATCGAGGGCAGGAGTTGGCCGGTGGCAGCCGAATACAGGATGAAAAGAGCAGCGGAAACGATCACGAACAAGAGCAGGACGACCAAGCAAGTCTCAAAGATGTCCGCTAGTTGACTCGGAACTTTCACCGGCTTTAGTTTGCTCACGATTCGTAAAAACAAACCGTCCTTTTCGCGTCTCTCTTCACTCAGCCGGGCCGACAGCCTCGGCTCGCCGTGCGTCATCACCCCGTTGGAGATCGCGGACACAATGATGACTGTCATTATGCAGACAGGTATCCCTACAAAGGATATGAAGCGGCCTCGGACGTAGATGCTACCGTAGGCCGCAACCGCGAGTGCGCTCGCGAAACAGATGAGCAGCACAGTCTTCGTCAATCGCTAGAGTATGGATTGCATACTTAGCTATTCGTCCAATTGCCGCAATGATTGAATGTGAATCGTCAACTACCTTCGGCGGCGCAAGTTGTTTAGCCCGTAAACGTAGACGAGGTTACCTCAAATCCGACGGCAGCGGTGCCTGGCCTTCGGCACACGCGTTAAGCGAGCAGGGGACGCTGCGTAAGGTATACAGGAATGGGACTCTCGACGCGGCCGTTGAGAGCAGGCAAAATGGGTTGCATCAAGTCGAACGTTGAAAAAAGCGGGACGCTGAAAGAATTCAGCGAGCGAGCTCGATCTGTCGCCGTTGATCGGCAACACTGCTGAGCGGCATTGCTCCTAGTACGACCACCCTGATAGGTAACCAACTTATGCCAGCCACTGCCGTAACGCTCTTGCGTTCCTGTGCGATTCTTTCGCTTTGTCTGTCGGCCCAGCTGATCACTCAGCAACTCGCCGGCGCCGAACGCCCCAATGTCGTGTTCGTGATGACCGACGACCAGGGGTATGGGGACTTGAGTTGCACTGGAAACCCGGTATTGAAGACGCCCAATATCGACGCGTTGTCTCGAGTCTCAGTGAGGCTTAACGATTACCACGTGTCGCCGACCTGTTCGCCAACTCGCAGCGCATTGCTGACTGGGCACTGGACGAACCGTACCGGAGTCTGGCACACAATCATGGGTCGCTCGCTGTTGCGTGAAAACGAAACAACGGTGGCTCGCATTTTCGCCGACGACGGGTACGCGACCGGCATGTTCGGCAAATGGCATTTGGGCGACAACTATCCCTATCGCCCGGAAGACCGCGGCTTTCAAGAAGTGATGCGTCACGGCGGGGGCGGTGTTGGGCAGACGCCTGACTACTGGGACAACGCATACTTCGACGGCTCGTACTTTCACAACTCCAAGCCCGAAGCGGTCAAAGGTTTTTGCAGCGACGTCTTCTTTGATTACGCCAAGCGATTTATCAAAAAACAGAAGGCGGCTGGCAAGCCATTTTTCGCTTACATCGCGACGAACGCACCGCACGGCCCGATGCATTCGCCGCCCAAATTCAGCAAGCCCTATCAGAGCAAGAAAACCAATCTAGCGAACTTCTACGGCATGATCGCCAACATCGATGACAACGTCGGAAGGATGCGAAAATTCCTCAAGCAAGAAGGACTCGAAGAGAACACGATTTTCGTGTTTACGACAGACAACGGAACATCCAGCGGCAGCGGAGTGTTCAACGCGGGCATGCGAGGCAAGAAGGGCAGCGAGTACGATGGAGGCCACCGCGTCCCGTTCTTCTTGCATTGGCCGAAGGGCGGTTTGAGCGGCGGTTCCGATGTTGCCACCATCACGGCTCATGTCGATGTCGTGCCGACGCTGATCGATTTATGCGGAGTCAAAAAGCCAAAGGACGTGAAGTTTGACGGTGTCAGCATTCGACCGCTGCTGGAGAACAAAGCCGCGGACTGGCCCGATCGAATTCTGATCACCGATTCTCAGCGAGTCAAAGACCCTATCAAGTGGCGCAAGAGCGCGGTGATGACCTCTCAATGGCGATTGGTCAACGGCAAGGCGCTCTACGACATGAAGTCCGATCCAGGCCAGCAGCGCGACGTCTCCGCGGACAACCCTCAAGTCGTGAAGCGGCTGACCGATTTCTATGATGCCTGGTGGCGTGAATTGCTGCCAACGTTCGATCAGGATTGCGCGATTTTCCTGGGCCATCCGAAACAGAACCCAACAACCTTGACTTGCCACGACTGGATCACCACGGGCTCGACGCCCTGGAACCAATCGCACGTTCGCAGTGCACAAGGCGGAGAGCGGAACACGGGTTTTTGGAACGTATCATTCGCAAAAGAAGGCGAGTACCAGATTCGGCTTCGTCGTTGGCCGCAGGAGAGCGGTGCCAAACTGGGTGATTCGCTTCCCCCCGGCGCCTCGGTCCCTGGCGTTGCAGCATATCGAACGCGGCCCGGCAAGTCGTTCAAGCCTGTACGTTGTGTGCTGAAAATTGGCGATCAAGTCTATCGAGCCGAAGCCAATCCAAACGATGCCGAAGTGGTGTTTCGAGTCAAGCAGAAGACAGCCGGCACGACACGCCTCTCCGCTCGCTTCTATTCGGAAGACGACCGTTGGATCGGCGCTTACTACGCCTATGTCAAACGTAACTAGTGCTGCGTTACGCCTTAGTTTTAGGGTGGCGCACCCGATTCGCCGTGGCGGGCGTTGACCAAACGAATTGTCGATCCCAATTCCAAGCTGTAACACAGCACTAGCGTCAAACGCAACTATCATCAAACGACACTAACGCGAGACACCTCACCGCCGAGTTGATGCTTCGCGGCGGTCAATCGATCGCCTGACCTCCTACGCCATACGCCTTACACCCGAACGGTTACGCTCGTGAAAACTCACCGCACTGGCTCGTCGATCTTCCTCGCATCCTTCGCACTCGTTTTCGGTATGCTCGGCGCCACGCCTCAGCCTGCACAGGGGCAGGGCCGTTTACGCCAATTGCAATTCCCTTTGCGAGCGAGTTGGGGCGACATCCATGCCGTCGACGAAGGCGTTGAGTTGCGAGTGGACAAGGCACCTGCGTCGGGCCGGCTGACGATCCCTCGCCTAAACAACCCGATCGGGAAAATCACGCTGGTCGGCACCGAGGGCGAGCTAAAGATCGTACCCGGCGTGACGAGCTGGGAGATTTTTTTCCCCAAGAAGAAAGTTGCCGCGCCGTTTACTGTGAACGTCGCGACGATCGGTAAGCCGGCACTGCCGAACGGAAAAGAGAGCGTCGAGCCGCCGAAAGACGTGCAGATCGTTTTGCCGGCGCACGCCGCAGTAACGCATGGGCGTCTACTCCGTTACGAACCCCAACCCCATAAGAACAAGGTGGGCTATTGGGCCGATGTGAACGATTGGTGCCATTGGAATTTCCGAGCCAAGCAAGCTGGCGTTTACAAAGTCGAGATCGAGCAGGGCTGCGGGAAAGGGCAGGGGGGTAGCGTTGTCGATGTGAAGATCAAAGATGCCTCGTTTTCGTTCACCGTCGCGGACACCGGTCACTTGCAAAATTTCAAATGGCGAGAAATCGGCCAATTGAAGATCGACGCGGAAGGCGTTCATACGCTCGAGCTTCGAGCGAAGAAGAAGCCGGCCGTGGCCGTCATGGACGTTCGCACCATCAAGCTGACTCGAATCACCAAATCCGCTCAGCCCGCCAAACGACCCAACATCGTGTTTTGCTTTGCCGACGATTGGGGACGTTATGCGAGCGCTTACCGAAAAGCGAACGACAACACTCCTAACGCTGTCGTCAAGACTCCAAACTTTGACCGCATTGCATCGGAAGGCGTGTTGTTTAACAACGCATTCGTGAACGCGCCATCCTGCACTCCGTGCCGCAGTTCATTGCTCTCCGGACAATATTTCTTTCGAACGGGTCGTGGCGCGATACTGCAGGGCGCCATTTGGGATGCAAACATTCCGAGCTATCCGCTGCTGCTGCAGGATGCCGGATATCACATCGGCCACACCTACAAAGTTTGGAGCCCTGGTTCGCCGGCGAACGCACCGTACGGCGCCAACGCCACCGCGTTCAATCAGGCAGGCCGCAAGTTTAACCGATTCTCGCAACACGTCAGTCAAGCGAAGAGCGTCGAGCAAGGCAAAGCGGAATTGCTGGGTGAAGTTCGAGGGAATTTTGAACGGTTCCTCGAGGATCGCGAAAAGGGCCAACCATTTTGCTACTGGTTCGGGCCGACGAACTGCCACCGCACCTGGGTCAAAGGGAGCGGCAAGGCGCAGTGGGGATTGAATCCGGACGACCTCAAGGGCCGCATGCCGCCATTCTTGCCGGACAATCATACGGTGAGGCAGGACATGTGCGACTACTTGGGTGAAGTGCAAGCGTTTGACGCCGGCGTGGGCGTGATCGTCGACGAACTCAAGAAGCGAGGCGAACTGGAAAACACGCTGCTGGTTGTCAGCGGCGATCACGGCATTCCCGGTTTCCCTGGCGGAAAGTGCAACCTCTATGACTTCGGCGTACACGTGGCGCTTGCCGTTCGCTGGGGCAAGAACATTCCGTCGGGCCGCACCGTCGACGACTTTGTCATCCTCCCGGATCTCGCTCCTACTTTCCTTGCCGCTGCTGGGATAGAGCCGCCAAGCGTGATGACGGCGCGCAGCCTGCTTCCGACTCTTCACAGCTCGAAAGAAGGGCTGGTCGATCCCGCTCGCGATTACGCCGTCGTGGGGCGCGAGCGGCATGTCGCCCGCGCTCGGCTTGATAACCTGCCCTATCCTCAACGCGCCATTCGCACCAAGGACTTTCTCTACATTCGCAACTTCAAACCGGAGCGCTGGCCGATGGGCGTGGGCCCCGGATACGGACTGCCACCTGGCAAGTTTCCATCAGCTGCCCTTATTGAGTCGAATACGTTTACCTGCTTTGGCGATTTGGACGCCAGTCCGACCAAGGCCTGGATCGTGGAGAACCGCGACAAGCCAGGAGTCGCTCGGTTTTTCGATTACGCTTTTGGGCGGCGACCAAGTGAAGAGCTCTATGATCTCAGCAAGGATCCGCATCAAACAAAGAACGTCGCGGATTCAGCAGCGTATCGAAATCAGAAACAAGAACTCAGCGGCCAGTTGATGAACATACTCAGCAAGACCGGCGACCCACGCGTAAAGGGTGACGGCAGCATCTTCGACAAGCCGCCTTACTCCGACGCCCCGCCGCCCAGAAGGCGAAAGCCGAAGAAGAAATAGCTCGCACCCTTCGTGAGCCAGATCGAGGGCTAAGCTCGAGCCGCGCGATAGCGAGCTGCGCGATCGATGGCCGCTTGGGCCGCGTCGTTGATCAAGAGCACGGCGATAATGAAGATCAATAGGCCGTTGGCGAAGTGGCCCCCAGTTCCGTCGACGAGCAGCTTTGTCGCGATGACGGCGAGAATCGAGAGCATGAGAACGCCAAAGTGTTTGTTCTTGGCGATGATCGCGCTGATCGGAATCATTCCGAACACCATGATGAGCGACGCGATGAGGATTGCGACAACCATCCAACCGAATTGAGTTTCCAGGTCCATGATCGCGACCGCGGCAAAAACCGAATCGAGGCTGAAGAGAATATTCATGCCGAGCAAGTAGCCGACCACGCTGGCGACCTTGAGTGCGCCCGATCCGCTCTTCGACTTGGCGTGGTGTCCATCACCCATCTCCTCACGAAGTTTGTGATAATACTCCCAGATCGCCATCGCCAGAATAATCAGGCCGCCCAAGAAGAGCACGACGCTCATCCAAGTCAATTCGTCTGGATGCTTGCTGAACCAGCGATTAGGCAGCCATCCGTATTCCGGCAACTTGGCTTCCAGAAACGTGAGCCTCGATAGACTGAACAGGAAGACGATTCGAAGCACGGCTGCGCAGACGAGGGCGACAGAGCGCCAGATCATGTGCTTGCGAGGATCGAGGTTGAGCGTTTTTATCGAGAACTCAATCAGCAAGCCGTTGTCGATGCCAAGGCCGGCGCTCAATGCGACCAGCGAGATGAAGGACATGAAAACTTCCATTTGTCGTTCCTACCAGGCTCTTTCGTTGTGGCGTTGTTGATCGTCGTAGAACGCTCGCAGTCAATTTGCCGCGGTGCGCCAGCAACAGTGCGAACCGGGGTCTTGTGTCAGAGCAAGCGAGTCCAATCGGGTAGCGGACTGCGGCGATTGCGTTATGCGGCGCCGTCAGCGATGTCTTCTTCAGGCTGCAGGACTCGCATCGCCAAACTGATCATCTCGGCCAGGTCAGGCCGCTCTAGCAGGAGTTCCTGGGCATCGCCGGGCGACACCCAGCAGCGATCTCGTTCGTGCGATTCTTTCCAACGCTTCTTGTATTCGTCGACACGCATCAGCATCACGACGACGTCGCGTTTGCGCCCCGCCTTCTTGTAGTTATAGGAGCCGAGTGGCTTGCCGACTATTTCGCCGACGAGACCAGCTTCCTCGTTTGCTTCCGTCAAGCCAGCGTGCTCGATCGTTTCATGATCGTGGATCCACCCTTTTGGGAATCCCCAACGTTGCGAAGACCTCGACGTGATCAGGCAGAATTGAATCTTCGATTTGACAAACCGATAGGGCACAACGCTCGCCTGACAGGCTTGATTGGTTTGCGACATCCCGTCTTACCTTTTCCAATTACGTTGGCCTGTGCGCGGGCGTCAAAAACACTGCTGACAAAGACACTGCTGACAAAGACACTGCTGACAAAGACACTGCTGACAAACTCTCGGTTGACAAACTCTCGGTTGACACATTCGCTGGCGGCTCTTGATCCTTGCCAACCAGCCAGGCTCGAATCTCACATTTCGTTCGCACAATTAAAGCAGAACGCCGTTCGGTTTGGCTAGTCCAATCGCAGAGCAGGCTGGACTAATCAACACTAATTGACGGCGCCGCCGCCTCCCATTAGCCGACTTGTTGCCGCCCGATACTGAGCGGCCGCGTCGGCGATCACGGTGCAGTCACGCATCGTGGAAGCCAGCTTCGCCTCGCGACTGGTCCCGAACATTTTCGGTATCGCGATGGCACCGAGGAAACCAAGTAAGAGCACAACGACGATCAACTCCACGAGTGTAAACCCGTTGACCGACAATCGTGATCGGAACCAAAAGCGCATGCGACTGCTGATGTAGGAGCGGAAGTCCGGTGGTGTTAGCAAACATAGCCTAGAAAAACCCCTAAATTGCAGCTGCAAGCGAACAATGTGCAGCCGTCTGAAGAGCTGAGAGCTTACAGTCTGACTGACTCAACTTGGCTTGTTTTCCCGATAACCTGGATTATTGATACGACCGATTTCCGTTGACGAAATCACGGACGAGAATGCCCCAAACATCGGCACGATCCGACTCACTATCATCGAATTTTTCCTACTGGCCGTTAGGGGCACAGACCGCACACATCGAGACAAACATGAGTCGGCAGCCGTCCGCCAAAAGTCATATGGAAAACCACGGTCCACTCTGGCGAGCGTGGCTGCAGCGATCCGATTTACGCACCTCATACCGTCGTCCGGTTGTGGGCCATTTTTTCCGGCGTCAGCCGACCCAAATCGGGCTCGACCACGCCATTTGGTTATTGTGCTGCTGAACGCGAACGTAGTACCAATCGGCTTCACGACGAACCGGCCTGCGATCGCGCCAGCGGATTGTCGCGCTCGATTCGCTCGGGCCGACGAGCCGTTCAAGCATGAAGCTCTCTGCAGTGAAGGGTCCGGTAAAGTGGATCTGATTATCGTGCTGAAGATCGCGTAATGACGTTTTCGGTTTCAGCTCCGCCGGGCTGCGAACTTCGACGCTCAGCGCCGCGTCTGCGCGTTCGGCTTCAATGTCCAACACGATCGCTTTCGTTGGGTCTTCCGCAAACGCCTGCACTCGCGACGTGTGCGACCTCAACTCCAGTTCGGTTGGGCTGAGGGCGACGAGCCGGTCGCGACGCTCCTCGTCAAACGGGGCTGTTTGAAAACAGGGTGTGGCGTTCACGAATCGGCCTCCGTCAATTCGAATGTCCATGTCCCAATCGCATACGCGGCCCAGGTTGAGAGCGGCCCAAGGTCCCCAACCATAGCGGACGCGACATTGCACGCGGCCTGGAATCGGAGCGGGAGTCGAGGCCGTGTCCTCGGGAAAATGGCGCTCGATCACTCGACCGTTTCGCACCAATTCAATCATCTTCACTCCATCCGGCGCCGCGACCCGAATATCGATTTGACGATCCGCCGTGCGTTTCAGTTCCGCGCCCATCGGGCGATCGTTGATCGTGAAGTCGAGTTCGATACGATCGCCGGTGACTGCATAGGTGCGCCGGTGTCGCAGTGCGTCGACAATCGAAGCGGGGCTGAGATCGCGAGCCCAAACGGCCACCAATCCCTCGCCGTATGCGCCGGGACATCCTCGGTGATCGTCGGACGATGCAATGAACCCGAATCGAAGTCCCCGCTTGAGCTGCCGATCGACGGTGTTCTCAACGACGCGCCCGCCCATGGAATGCCGAATGAAGTCGCCCACCGTCGCTGTGACCGTCTCGCTGCATCCGTGCTCGGAAAATATCTCGACCACGGGCGAAACCGCCTGCGTAAAATGATCAAAGTTGGCGCCTCGCCAACCTCGGGCGTACGCCAAGTGATGCGGAATCGCGAGCGCTTTTTTCGCCTCGGCAAAATCGAGAAGTTTCTTGACGTGATTTGGCAGGAAGAGCTCCGGCTGATCGTCGCCAAAAATCATGCAGTAGTCGCCAAATCCGCTCGAGTGCCATTCGTAGCCTAACAGCGCCGCAAAGTCATCGCCGTTTGCCTCGCGGATCATCGCTCGCGTCTTGGACCAATGGTCGGCGTGCACCTTGAAGCCATTGACCCACTTCATGTGACGATCACCCGGCATTTTTGGCATGTCATGCCACGAGGCGTGACCGGTAAAAGCAAAGAAGTCGAGGTGCTCTTGTGCGATATCGATTGAGCGTTCGAGCGAGCCCTTGGCGTATCCAACCGCATTGTGATTGTGCAGGTCGCCCCAATAGAGCTGATATCCCGCGCGGTCATCTCGGTGTTCCGCTTGAGCTCGCGAAACCGGCCGCGCAGAAGCCGCAAGTGAGGCCGCTACGCTGCCGCCAACGAACTGCCGTCGATTAATGTTGTAAGTCCCCATGGATGACATCCTTACAAAATGAAACGAGGTCAGATTGAGACGGACTCGACTGGGCTATGCGATGCGACAATCAATGACACGTCATCGTCCCAACAATTCGTCCAATGAAATCTTCTCAAACACAATATGCGCCCCGCTGCCTTCGTAGACGATCCCGACATGCTCCGCGCCAACTCGACTCAGACTCGGATAGCCCGCCCCTCGACCTTCATCGAGCAACAGACGGCGCTCGGGCGGCCAAGTTCGGCCCTCATCGAAACTGACTTGAATACTGTGATGTGTCCGCCCTTTCTGCGAATGCGGATTGGCGAAAAGCAAAACGGATTTTGCCTCACCTCGCTCGCGATAGTCAAATCGGAGCAGACTTCCGTTGCAGTTCGGTTCCATCAGCCCCTTGCGATTGGTCGAATGTTCGCTCCACGTTTTGCCAAGGTCGCGAGTCACAGCCACCGTGCGAAACTTGGTTGGGCTTTGAGAACGGCAGTTGAGCATGATCGAACCGTCGGAAAGCTCGACAGCCTGGCATTCCGTGTTGCCGAAAGACGCGGGCGAAGTGACCGACCACGAAGCGCCGTGATCTCGGCTAATCAGCAGATTCGAAAAGTGCCGATCCTCCGCATCACGACCTTGAGTTGGCATGACGAGGTAGCCATTACGAAGAACGATCCCCTGTTGAGGCGCTGGCGCGTAGAGAATCCAGTTGGGATCCTTCCAGGCCTTGGTCATGTTTGTTGGCTTCGTCCAGGTGACGCCGTCGTCGCTTGAGCGAACCATCATGAACTGCGAACTCTTGCCGATCTCCCAGCCCGGCAGCGAACCGCCTACTCTCCATTGATGCGTGCCGGGGCGATCGTGAGTCCAAACGGCAAAACAGAAGATCTCGCCGGTGGCGGAGTCGACAATGATCCCGGGATCGCTGCATCCATTCTTCTCTTGCGGCAAGCCGCCGTAGACTCCCATATCCATGATGACGCGCTGAGCGCCCCAGGTGCGCCCGCCATCCGTGCTGCGAAGGAGCCCGATGTCGATGTCTTCCTGCAAATCGCGACCCGCGCGGCGGCGCATGTCGTAGACGCACAGCAACGTGCCCTTTGGCGTCGTGGCCAAGGCTGGAATTCGGTAAGTGTGAACTCCATCCTCCCAATGACGGCGCAGAGCAACGCCGATTCGGTGGGAACTTGAATTTCCCGCATCCTTCGGTGCCGTGGTGCCAGACGTCGTCTTCACAGAAGTCACCGACGCTTTGACTCGATGGAGCAAATTCGCCGAGTCCTTCATTCGGCAGGAGAGCCAAAACCGATTCGTGCCGGCGGCGAGTCGTGCATTCCCCTTGAAGACGATCGTGCTAGCCGACGCCATTCTGTCTCCGAACGGTTTTTCATCTGAATACGCGCCGGCCTTGTCCGCCAGATAGAACCGCAACGATTCGACATCATCGAAGCCATCGAGCGACACAGCGATCGATGAGACCTCGACGAACGGACTCTTGGCGACAACGTCCAGTACGACAAGGCGATTGCGTTCGTTGCGAATCAATAGAGGCGCGGCCGGACGGCTTGTCGTCGCCTCCACCTCCGCCGACCTCGCCACAGTCGGCGCGATAAGGACAGCAATAATAACTAACAAGCCTCTGCCAGATCCCATGGTGTGTTCTCGTTGAAGTTTCAGCAAAGAAAAGTCAGATTAGAATCCGCGGGTTGCACTTCGAATTCAATGGAGGACAATTCAGTCGTTGCAACGTAACACGCCCCAAATTAGCACGCCACAAAACGTCATGAAGATTTCACAAGTCCGTTGCCAAGTCCTGCGCATTCCTTCCGTCGAGGCCAAGACGGCCAGTAGCCAAGACGCGGTGATCGTTCGCGTCGTCACGGATTGCGGACTCGAGGGCATCGGTGAGGCTGACGCTTCACCTGAGGTGATCAAGTCGATCATCGATGCTCCATTCAGCCACAATGTCGCTTGCGGTTTACGCGAAATCCTAGTCGGCGAGAACCCGCTGGAGACGGAGCGGTTATGGTGGAAAATGCACCGGCGAACCCAATACTTTGGCCGCACGTCGGTTGGCATCGCCGCGATGGCTGCGATCGATCTCGCGCTGTGGGACATCAAAGGTAAACATTACAGCGAGCCGATTCACCGGCTGCTCGGCGGTCAACATCATCGGCGGATTCCAGCCTACGCTTCGATACTCTTTGGACGTGACGGAGCCGAGACGGCCGAAATCGCTCAACGCTGGATTGGGCAGGGATACAACGCCATCAAGTTCGGTTGGGAGCCGATGGGTCAATCCGAATCGCTCGATATCGAATTGGTGCGAGGAGCCCGCAAAGGCGCCAGCGACGCGACGTTGCTGATCGACGCCGGCTGTGTGTGGGATGCCCGCACGGCCCTTCGACGAGCCCACTCGTTTTCGGAATACAACATCGAGTGGCTGGAAGAACCGCTACAGCAAGCGAACGTCGAGGGCTACGCTTGGCTGCGTGATCGATCACCCGTCGCGATCGCGGCTGGTGAGGGCGAATGCGGACGCGAATCTTTCCGACCGCTGATCGACCAACGCGCGCTCGACGTCTACCAAGTCGATCTTTCTCGCAACGGCTTCACCGACTCGGCATTCATCCGCTCGCGAGTTGAAGAGATCGACGCGAGACTTTGCAACCATTGTTACACGACCGGCATCACCGTTGCGGCCAGCTTGCACTGGTTGAGCACATGTCGCGACGCGTTCCTGTTTGAAGACTGCGTCGAAGGTTCTCCGCTGCGGCGTGAATTGACTCAGGAGAGCGTTCAAGCTGTCGACGGCTGGATTGACGTCCCAGACAGCCCGGGACTGGGCGTCACGCTCAACGAAGACGCCATCTCACGATTCCTAGTTATGGAATCGGTCTGAATCGCCACTTGTAGTAAGTAGCGGCGCCTGCCGCAGCAAAGCTGCTCGACTTGCGTTGTCGATGGGGTCATAATTGCTGCTTGCCGAGCCGGTCGCGTCTCTTACGAGCTCTCCAGGTGGAAATTCCATGACGTTTGTTCATAACGCCCGAATGCGTATGGCGAAACAACTGGCGACGCCGTTGATCACGGCCCTAATATTGAGCAATCTCGCGGCAGCCCAAGTCAAGACTTCACGAGCGACGCGCGGCTTGCAAGCCATCTACTCGTTCGAAGCCGGCAAGGGCGACGTGATCGCGGATCGTTCGGGAGTCGGGCGGCCGCTCAATTTGAAAATCGAAAAGATGTCCTCCGTTGAGTGGCTTGACGGCGCTCTCTCCGTTCGCTCATCCGACACGATCCGCTCAGTCGGCTCCGCCAAGAAGATTACGGATGCGGTCAAACGCTCGGGTGCCATTACGGTCGAAGCTTGGATCAAGCCAGCGAGCAATTCGCAATCCGGGCCGGCGCGAGTTGTTTCGATATCGAATGGGCCGAGTGAGCGAAATGTCACTTTGGGCCAGGATGGCGATCGCTACGATGTGCGGATGCGAGCCGGATCGACAAGCGGCAATGGCATTCCGTCGACCGCCACATCAGCTCGAGTCGCCGGGGTCGCTTTGACTCATGTCGTCTTCACGCGTGATCGCAGCGGGAACGCGAAGATATACCTCAACGGAATGCAGCACACAGCCAAGCGAGTCACTGGCGGACTCAACAATTGGAGTGAGAGTTTTCGTCTGATGCTCGCCAACGAATTGTCAGGCGATCGTCCCTGGCTGGGCGAGCTTCATTTGGTCGCGATCTTTAGCCAAGCGTTGACGAGCTCCGAGGTCAAGCAAAACTTCACAGCTGGCAACCGAGTCAACTCCGCTCGGCTCGTCGCGTTGCCCAAAGACGCCAAGCAGAGTCGCGTCGACAATGGGCTGCTGGCCTTGTATGCCTTCGATGCGGTTGACGGAGACACGATTGCCGATCGATCCGGCGCCGGCCAGCCGCTCAACCTCAAGATCGAAAACCCCGCAGCCATCGCTTGGCAAAACGGCGCCCTGCAAATCCGCTCGTCCACCAAGATCGCATCTGCCCGCCCGGCGACCAAGATCACCGCGGCGCTGAAGCGATCTGGCGCCGCCACGATTGAGGCTTGGATCAAGCCGGACAACATTAAGCAATCCGGCCCCGCTCGAATTGTCTCGCTCTCGCCCGACACGAGCAAGCGAAACTTTACGCTGGGCCAGGACAGCGACTCGTTTGAAGTCCGCTTCCGAACCAACGGAACGGACCGGAACGGGCACCCCACGACCACGACTCCATCCGGCTCGGCGACGGCACAGTTGACCCACGTTGTCTACACGCGAGACTCCGCGGGCAACACACGGATCTACCTGAACGGCAAACAACGTGGTGGCGCGAAGGTGCGCGGATCGCTGTCGAACTGGGTCGATGGGTATCGACTGGTCTTGGCAAATGAAGCAACGAACGATCGCCCCTGGCTCGGCACATTCTATTTGGCGGCCATCTACGGCCGCAGTCTGCGACCAGCTGAGGTTCAGCAGAACTACCTTGCGGGTGCCGCGGTGTCGACGGCGGAAGAGTTTGCTCAGCAACAGCAGATGAAATTGTTTGAAACACGAATCGCCCCGTTGCTCGCCAACAAATGTTTGGAATGCCACAACTCAGCGACCAAGAAAGGGAAGCTCGACCTCTCGCGAAAGGTGGCGGCCCTGGCAGGCGGTGAGAGCGGCAAAGTGATTGTTCCAGGCAACGCCGATGACAGCCTGTTGCTTGAACAGGTCGTCACAGGCGAAATGCCGCCCGAAGGTAAACCGCTGACTGAAGCGGAGAAGACGGCGTTGATTCAATGGGTCGCAAAGGGCGCCAACTGGTCGACTGATGTCATCGACCCTGCGATCTACGAACGCGACGAGCAAGGTGGGAGCATTTGGATCCAGCGATTGACGGTTGACGAATACATCGAGACTGTTCGAGTCGCCGTTGGCGTCGACATCGCCAAAGAGGCGAGAGAGATACTGCCGCGTGATCTTCGAGCCGATGGTTTCAGCAACACGGCCTACAACCTCAATGTCGACCTCAAGCACGTCCAAGCCTACGCCAGGCTCGCCGAAATTGCCGTGAGCCGGACGGACGTGATGAAGTTCGCGCGACGATTTTCAAAGAGCCGCAAACTCTCCACGGACGACACGATGCGACAGTTTGTCGCGAGCATGGGGAAGTGGCTGTTTCGCGGGCCGCTGGATGAACGTGAAGTTACCACGTACAGCGGGATCGCCACGACCGTCGCCAGCGCCGGCGGCAACTATGAAGAAGCCGTTGGGTTTATCATCGAGGCGATGCTGCAGTCGCCGCGTTTCATTTATCGAATTGAGAACCAGCGGGGAGACGGAACTCGTTGGCCGGTGGGCGAATTCGAATTGGCGTCTCGCATGAGTTTTATTATCTGGGGCGGGCCACCCGACGCCGATCTGTTTCGCGCCGCCGAAAACGGCGCGCTTCACGATCGTCAGGCGGTCGAAGGGCAAGTTCGGCGTATGCTCGAGGATCCTCGCGCCGTGCGCCGCTCCGCACAGTTTGCAACGGAGTGGCTCGATCTGAACCGGCTCGACAATCTGAATCCGAGTCGCAAGAAATACCCCAGGTGGAATAGCGAATTGGCTGGCGACATGCGAGCGGAGACACTGGCGTTCTTTCACGACATCGCCTGGCGCCAGAGGCGACCTCTGGCCGACTTACTGAACGCACAAGTCACTTTCGCGACCAATCGTCTGGCCGTTCACTACGGCCTTGAACCGAAAGGCGAGAAACTCGCGAAGTACGATTTGTCATCGACCCCGTCTCGCGGCGGCCTGCTAACTCAAGGCAGTATTCTCACCATTGGCGGTGACGACGCATCGATGGTCACTCGTGGCCTATTCGTGCTTAAGGATATCCTCCGCGGCACCGTGAAGGATCCTCCGCCTGGGCTGGACACAACTCCCGTGCCGACGAAGCCGGGACTTTCGCATCGCCGCATTTCCGAGCAACGGATCGCGGATGCTGCTTGCGGCGGATGCCATTCCAAGTTCGAACCGCTCGCCTTCGGACTAGAAAAGTTTGACGGATTGGGCTCGTTCCACAACAAGGACGAACACGGCAACGTGCTTCGCGAAGATGGTGAAATCCTCTTCCCGGGACAAGCAAAAGCCGCCAAGTATTCGAGCGCCGCCGAGTTGATGGATTTGCTTGCTGCCAACGGGCGAGTGCGCGAGTCGATCACCTGGAAGCTGACCCAGTTCGCCTTGGGCCGACCGCTCACGGCATCCGATGCTCGCACGATCAAGAAGCTTCATGACGAAGCGGAGGAGCAGGGCGGCACGTATGCTAGTCTAATCACGGCCATCGTCACGAGTGATCTTGTGCGCTTGGCTCGAACTGAAAACCAATAGCCTTCTTACTATTCGGATATCGCCAAATGGGTGACTGCAGTACGCTGCGGAGAAACACCGGAGCCCGTCGATGAAGAAAAAGCAGATCAGTCGCCGAACGCTATTGAAAGGCGCCAGCGCCGCCACCATCGGTTTGCCTCTGTTGGAGGAGATGTTGGCATCGACCGCCGCTGCTGCGGAGAAGTCGGCACCGGTGAGGGCCTTCAATGTTTTCTTCGGTCTCGGCATCCCGGCGCCGTTGCAAACCGAAGGCTATGACGGTGTCCTCGAGCCGCTCAAGCCACTCCGCGACAAATTGCTGATCATGCGGCAAGTCGATCAGGTTCGATGCGACGAAAAAGGGATCAACGCTCATTACGACGGAGCGAGCGGTGCCTTCACGGCCGAGCCGCCGGATGGCGAAGCGAAGTCGGGCGGGCCGTCGATCGATCAAGTCATTCGCCGAGCCCACTATCCGAAAGGTCTGCCGAAGGGAATGGTCTCAACGCTCGTTGGCGGGACGTTTTTCCGACGCAGTCGAGTCGGCCGGTACGTGCACAGTTACAACCAGGACGGCACCGTCGCGGCAACAATGCAAGAACGGCCGCGCGATTTGTTCGACCGCGTTTTCGGCAGCGTGTCGCTGTCGGGCGATGACAACGACGTACGCCGAGCTCGGCTCAAACGAAGCGTGCTCGACTCGGTCGTTGAAGATTACAAGTTCTATACCGGCGCCAATTCGCCCTTGGGATCCGCCTCAAGATCACGAGTCGCCGATCACTTGGATCGCATTCGCGAGTTTGAACAGCGAGCGTTTTCGCTCAACGCCAAGAGCCCCAACGCGCCGTCGCTTCCGCCTCGCTCCAATATTCTCCACGGCGGCCCAGCGGATCCGGGCGGAATGGGAATCGACATCACGCTCGAAGAACTGACGACCGAATGGCGGCTGATGTCGGACCTGTACGCCTTGGCGGTGCAGATGGATCGCGTGAGGTTCGGAGCTCTGACGTTCCTCGCGGCGGGAGAGAGGATTCGCCTGACCGGTGAATACAAGTACGACGGGAAGAAGGTTTGGGATTTCGACGATGCCGGCCAGCAACGCGCGACCGGAGACAAAGGATGCAGTCACGAATGGTGGCACAAGTTCAATGAACGCAAAAAGAACGAAGCACTCAGAGCTCACGCCCACATGAAGATGCGAGAGATTGCCTACTTCTTGAAGCGACTAGACGACAAGGATTCTAACGAGGCGAATGGCCGCACGATTTTGGAAAACTCGTTGATCACCGTTTCGACTGAATCGGGCGACGGTCGGCACAACGATGTGAAACGCGAGCTGTCGGGAATCTTCCACGCCATCACCGGCGCTAACGGTCGATTCAAGACCGGTCAGATCATGGACGTCGGCGCCGAAGGAGTCGACGTCTACAACACGATGCTCGCCGGGATGGGAGTCAAAAACCGTCTTGGTCCCAAGAACCGCCGTTCACGATCAATCGACTCGATTCGAACTTAAGCGAATCACGGCGGAGGCTTGGACTTTGCCTGAGATATTCTCGGGATCCACGGCTAGTTACCTGAGACGATTCCCTTGATTACCATGCCGATTCCGATCACTAGCAGAACTGCCGCGTAGCGGATTCGGAAACCGATAGCGAGTCCGGCAAAGGCCAGAACGACGGCGAGGGCGATCAGTCCCACTCCGGCAGCAACGCCACCGTCAAACACACCGTCGCCGGACGGCTTGCTTTTGGTAGATTTCTCCGTGTAGGTGCCCAGCGCAACGGAATCGTCGACGTTAGAAGCGGCAAATGGGTCAGCTTCATTATCCGGCGCGACTTGATACTCGTCGTTAGCGGTCCCGCCTATTCCGCCGATGGTGTCACTCCAAATGTCGTCCTGCGGCGCATTCGACACGGCACCGGCGGCGGGAATGGAGAGCACCGCGCCGCAAGTGCAGCGAGCCTGTTGCCCAGCCATTGTGGCCGGAACCGAATGAGGAGCTCCGCAACCGGTGCAGTTCAGGCTGATGTCGCCGCCAGAGCGCCGAAACCAGTTGCCGCAGGAGCGCCAAAGCCCGCGGCGGCGGGAATGGTGAGTACGTTGCCACAATTACAACGGGCTTGCTTGCCAGCCATCTCGTCTTGAACTTCGTGACTCGCGCCGCAACTTGTGCACTGGACAGGGATCGCCATGCTCTAATCTCTTCGCTCGATCGATGGGAATGATAACGAGATACCGATTCGGGTCATCACGAGTGAATTCTGCCCAAGCGGATCAAGTTCTGAGAATAAAGTCCGCTCGCTTCGAAAGCAATCCTTTCGAGCCAGAATCAAAGCCACAAACAGCTTCTGCCCTTTGTCTTGATCTTAATCCTAATCCTACTTTTGATCTTAATCCCGACCGAGCAAACAGTGGCGGGAATGAAGTGAGAGTCGACGTGGATCGCTCGCGACAAGTAACGATACAAGGTCGTTCCTGCGCCTAAATCTCAATCCTACTGGTAATCTTAGTCCCGGCCGAGCAAACAGCGGCGGGTATGGCTTGGGTTGCTGCTATCCTCAAGTCCCGCTATTCTCGTCGATTCAGCCAATGCCCGGATTCGTGCGGAGTCCCGTACGACGATCGCCGTTTTTTTGAGACACCGAACCCCTATGCCGAAACTGACCGGTTCGCTCGTCAAATACCCGGCAAGAATCTCCTTCGCCTGGTACATCGGCTTGATTACGTTGGGCGCCATCATTCTGGCTCAACCGATCTGCCAAGGCGAAGGCGAACCGCTTTCATGGCTTGATGCGTTTTTTACATCCACCAGCGCGAGTTGCGTGACGGGTCTCGCTGTACGGTCAACCGAGTTGGACTTCTCGATTATCGGCCAAGTCGTCCTCCTGGGCATGATCCAGTTGGGTGGCATCGGGATCATGACCGTCACCACGTTCGTGATGTTTCATATCGGCAGCGCCGAGAGTCTTCGCGACCGCATGGTGTTGTCCGAAACGCTAGGTGCCGATTCGAAATCCGATTTGCGCACCGTGCTGCGCAACGTGATGATGTTGGCATTCCTGTTCGAGGGCATTGGCTTCGTTCTGCTTTCGGTTCGCGAGTTCATTGTCGATGGATTTGGGTCGATCGGCGGCACGCTTTGGCGTTCGCTCTTCCATTCCGTCTCGGCGTTTTGCAACGCGGGTTTCTCGCTTCATGACGATAGCTTGACCGGCTATCAGGCCGACTGGTCGGCCAACCTGATCATTGGCGCGCTGGTTATCGTGGGAGGCATCGGGTTTCCAGTGATTCTGGACATTCGCGGAAACTGGAAAGGACCCTGGAAGGATCGCTGGCGCGGCCTTCATTTGCATTCTAAGTTGATGCTGATCGGCATCAGCTCGTTGTTAGTTCTCGGAACGGCGGCGTTCCTCGCTTTGGAATGGAATGGCGCATTGGCGAACAAGCCGGCGCATGAACGCGTGCTGATCGCCGGCTTTCACTCGATGTCGTGCCGTACGGCCGGATTCACTACGACCGACCTCCGGCAGTTCTCCAACGCCTCGATCTTCGTCAGTATTCTGTTGATGGCGATCGGCGCCGGTCCCTGCTCAACCGGCGGTGGACTCAAGGTCTCCACCTTCTGCGTATTAGTCATGGAGGCCTGGACGACATTCCGCGGCAGCTCTCGCATTCAGTTGTTTCGCCGAGCGATTCCGAGGATGAGCGTTGAACGTGCGATTGCGGCGTTGATCTTGTTTTCGGTTGTCGCCGTCCTCTCGCTGACTCTATTGTTAGTCGTCGAGCAAAATGGAGGATCGCAAGCTAACGGCAACGCATCGTTTATCGGGGCGGCGTTCGAAGTCGTCTCGGCTCTGGGCACCGTCGGACTGACAATCGGCATGACGCCCGAGCTCTCACAATCGGGCCGGCTAATCATCATTGGGTTGATGTTCATCGGCCGCTTGGGACCGATCACCATGTTTGTCGCGCTATCAGGAAGTCAGCGCAAGGAAGCAATCGAATACCCTCATGAAGAACCGTTGACCGGATAACGGAAGGCGTGTAATGGCTGAAATCAAGCAGTTTGTCGTGCTCGGATTGGGAACGTTTGGCGGCGCGCTCGCTATGAAGTTCCACGAGAATGGGTGCCGCGTTACCGGCATCGATAGCAGCGAAGAAAAAGTCGAGGCGATGAAGGAGTATCTCTACGAGCCGATTATCGGGGACGTGACCGACCCCGACACGCTTCGACACGTTCCGATCAAAGACGCCACCGCCGTGTTTGTCGCTTTGGGCGACGAGATCACGCCGTCGTTGCTGGCGACGCTGCACGCAAAAGAACTTGGCGCAGCCCGCGTGATCGCCAAAGGCACGACCAAGGAGCAGAAGAAGATTCTGGAAAAACTTGGCGTCGAACGAGTCGTGTTCGCCGAGGAAGAGATTGCACGTGAATTGGCCGATCGCATGACTTGGCCCAACGTCATCGACTTCCTGCCGATCGACCCGGAATACAGTATTCTCGAAATCGAATCCCCCGAGTCGCTCATTGATCGCCAACTTGTTGACGCCGATTTGCGTCGCCGATTCGGCATCTGGGTGATTGGAGTCAAAGACACCAAGACTGGCAAATTGACGATGTTTCCCGACGGGCAATTTATCTTCGGCGAAGACCAGATGATGCTCGTCGTCGGAAAGCAGGGCGACCTCGATCAACTTCGCGAAATGAAGTAACGCTACTCTTTTCGTCGGCTACTCTTTCGGCGGCTACTTTCTAGGTGGCTTGCGATAGTCGAGCGGCGGTTTTTGGCCGGGTTGCATCAGCGAGCGGTACTCCCGTTCGCCGACACGCGAGCCAAGTTCGTCTTGAGCCGCCCGCATGATGGTCGGTGTTTCGAACAAATCCCAGGCTGTGGCGGCTAGGGTCCGAGCGGCGATGTTCATGCCTTGCCGAGCCATTGGCGAAACGCCGCAAGCGACGGCCTGCCAACTGTGTCCCGGAGTCCCAGGAACGAAACATGCCGTTGCAAATCCAGTCGTCGGCGTGTTCCATGAGACGTCCCCAACGTCGGTCGAGCCCATCCCGACGCGGCCGCTCAGGTCCATCACCCGGCGGACGGAATCGAGCGGCTTGGGTTGCGACAACGTCTGCTGGATTCGAGTCGCAAACCGAGTTGCCTCTTCCGAATATTTCATGTCATTCTGTTCGCGAAGGTTTCGCATGCTGATTTGAGCGAGCACGTTGTTCGGCAGGATCTCGCGAATTCCCCCTTCGAACCCGATCTTCAATTCCGTCTCGGTCGCCAGCGCGCCGGCTTGGGCGCAGAGTACGAGTCGTCTGTAGAGTCGTCGAACCACGTCGCCATCTGGGTGTCGAATGTAGTAGTAGACCTCGGCGAAATCCGGTACGACGTTTGGCGCGTTTCCGCCTGCTGTGATCACGTGGTGGATGCGGGTCGAATCGGGAGTGTGTTCGCGAAGCAATTGGGCCGCGTGATTGGTCAACTCAACCGCGTCTAGGGCGGAACGCCCTTGGTCTGGAGCACCCGCGGCGTGGGCGCTCTGGCCATGGAAGCGAAACTTGACGGCCATCCGAGCGAGCGTCGATCGATCACCGGCGGAATTGGAGCTACTTGGATGCCAGTGCAAGACGGCGCTGCAATCCTTAAACAAGCCGGCCTCGATCATGAACACTTTGGCGCTGCCACCTTCCTCCGCCGGGCAGCCGTAGAAGCGGACCGTGCCTTTAATCTTCCCTGCGCGAATCTGGTCGGCAATCGCCATCGCGGCTTGGGCCGAAGCGACTCCAAACAGATGGTGTCCGCAACCGTGGCCGTACGAGTTGTTATCGTCGCGCCGTTTTCGCTCGGGTGTGTCATTTTGAGAGAGGCCGGGCAACGCGTCATATTCGCCGAGGATGCCGATCACCGGGCCGCCCTCGCCGAACTCGGCAACAAACGCCGTCGGTATGCCGGCTACCTGATGAGTCACTCGAAATCCTTCGCCCTTGAGCCAATCGGCCAACAATTTGGACGACTTGGATTCCTGGTAGCCCGGTTCGGCCCACCGCCAGATTTGGCTCGCCGCGTCCCACGCTTGCGACTCGCGGCCATTGACCTGATCAAGCATTTTCTTCTTTTGGCCCAGTACGATTGCCGGAGCGAGAACGGTGAAGAACATCGACACGAGCACGAATCGCTTGGCAACTGATCTTGATCGACCCATGACTTTCCTTTTCCGGACGTAGTACACGTTTACGAGGCGGATTCTCTGTCGGGGCGAGGGGTTCGCCTCCCGATCGATCCGCGCGACTCCACGGCTGGAATTATGATACCAGCTGACTCGCCGACTCGGTAAATCAGGTTCGACAGGCAGGTCGCCTTTCGCCCCGCAAAAGTAACGCTCCATTCGTAGAGCGAAGGGCGACGGCAAGCTTGTCTCAGTGGAAAGAATCTGCGACAGTTCCAACTTGGACAACAAAGAATTGACCAAACTGGCTGCGAACCAATGTCTGACCACGCACAAGCCGCTCAGTGGCTAAGAGAATCAAAGTCTGCAATCGCGTTTACCGGCGCTGGGATCAGCACGGAGAGTGGGATTCCTGATTTTCGATCACCGAACGGAGTTTGGGCGACGAACCGGCAGATCTACTTTGACGAGTTTCAAACGAGCCTCGATGGGCGACGCGAGTATTGGCGGCAGAAGTCAATGGCGCACGCCGAGTTTCGAGACAGTCGGCCGAACGACGGGCACCGTGTCTTGGCGAAGTGGGAGAGCGACGGCTTGCTCCGCGCCGTCCTGACTCAAAATATCGACGGCCTGCATCAAGACGCCGGCAATTCGAATGTGCTCGAGATTCACGGGTCCGCCCGCAAAGTCGGCTGTCTCGACTGCGACTTCATTGAGTCCGCCGACCCTTGGGTCAAGCAGTACGAGCAGACAGACGAGCCGCCCGAATGCCCTCGCTGCGGCGGCTTGCTAAAACACGCCACGATCTCCTTCGGGCAGAGCCTCTCGGAGAACGTACTGCAGACGAGCATCAAGTTGGCCAGGACTGCTGATCTCTGCTTCGCCATCGGCTCCTCTCTCGTCGTCGACCCCGCCGCCTCACTACCTCGAACCGCCAAGCGAACAGGCGGGCGACTTGTGATCATCAACCGCGACGAAACTCCGCTCGACGATCTGGCCGATATCGTCATGCGTGATGAAATCGGCGCCGCACTTACCGAGATCGCAAAGCTCGCTTCTGCTTGACTTGCCAAGGACTCGCTAACGAGCTGATCTATTCGGACGAGCCACAAAGAGCACGAAAGAGTGCTGAAGTGCAAATCGAGTCGTGTGCCGCTGGCTTGCCAGTGTTGAAGCGCGCAAAAAAAACGCTCGCCGAATAATCGGCGAGCGTTCAGTTTCTAGATATCGCAACAGTTGCGAACTATGCGTTGTTGTCATCCGCACCAGGTCGTGCAGGTCGTCCACCACCACCAGGTCGTCCACCACCACCAGGTCGTCCACCACCACCGGGTCGTCCGCCGCGTCCGCCTTGTCGACCGCCACCGGCGCCGCCGCGTCCGCCGCCGAATCCGCGGCGAAGTGCGTTTTCAGGCATCTTGAAGGGTTCGCCCTTCATTTCTTCGAGCTTCTTCTTTTGCTCCGAAGTCAGAGGCTTCAGCAACGCTGCGCTGGCTTGCTCTCGCATTTCGGCAAACTTCTTCATCAATTCGGTGCGATCACCACCGGCACCGCCGCCGCGGAACAGTTCACCCATTTTCGATCGCATCTCTTCTTGCGATTTTTGCTGAGCTTCTTCGATCTTCTTCTTTTGATCAGCAGTGATCTTAAGTGCCTTGGAGACCTTCTCGTCCAAGACTGCGTTGGTGCCTTGCACCTGAAGGGCGATTTCGTCGAGTCGATCGATTTGCGGCGGAATCAGGATTTCATCCACCTTCTTATTCAATTCCTTGGATGCCTTGGCCGATCGCTCACGCATTTGTGCAATGAACTTGTTTCGTTCTTCTTCCGACATGTTGCGGAAGTCGGGGCGCTCACCACCACCTTGGTTGCGACCGGAATTGCGACTGGCTTCAACCGCCTTTTTAATGTCATCGTCTTGGTCGGGGAGCAGATCAATCTCTTCCTTGACCGCGTCGACTTGCAGCAGCGAAATGCGAAGAGTGCTTCCGCCACGTTGGCCGAATCCGCCAAATCCGCCGCCGCCAAATCCGCCTCGTCCGCCGGCTTGCCGGCCGCCGCCACGACGCTGTCGGCCCTGACCTTCTTCCTGGCCAAGCACGACCGTTGATGTCAGCATCAGGGCGACCATGCCCATCAACGACCATTGAATCCAACGCAGCATGGGGATACTCCTCAAAATTGAGAACTAAATGATTGACGGAAGACCGTCTTGAAGTTGCTATCTTGCCGGATTATGTAACCCAAAGCAAGGATTGACTTTAAGAAGAGAGCCTAATTGTAAACCCCGGATGAGCCGGAAAGTATCGCTGCACCTGCCGATTCCGGCTCGGATTCTCACAGTATTCGGTTTTAGCGAACGCAAAATGACTCGCTGTTCAGTTCGCCACGTCGTGACCTGAAAATCTGGGACTGATTGCTATTCTCTCGGCAGCTTGGTCATGCTGTAAAACGCCTCGGCCGGATGAAATATTGCGGCACCATCAACCAGGTTTCGTACGCGAATTTCGTACACGAAACCAGCTCGGAGTCCGTCGAGCGTGACTGCCGCAGATTTACGATCGGCGGCCACTTTGACGGAAACCACCTTCTCTTTTCGTCGCTGCTCGTCAGCACCGCCATAGGCCGGTGTCGAGGTGCGAGTGTAGGACGCGACCGAGTAATTTGCTGGGTCGGCACCGCGATCTCGATCGACTGGGGTGGTGAACTCAACGACAAAGCCGGTCGACGTCGCTCGAACCTCGGCGATGCCCGGCGGAAGCGTCTCTAACTTGGGCCGTAGCCGCACAAGTGTGCCGATATTGTTCGAGCCGCCCCAGCCGCTGTCGCGGATGCAGCCGACGTAGAGATCGCCATCGGGAGAGACCGAGCAGACAAGCGGGCCGAGGAATGTCGCGCCTCCGCGCGGATGATAGTGGCTCAGCGGATACACCGCGCCTTGCACCCACCCGTCGACCTCTTGCAAGCTCATCCGAACCAGTCGGCGCGTGTCGTATTCGGCGCCGACCAAATGGCCTTCAAACGGCCCGAACGCTGATCCCCGTTTCGCCATGACCGATTTGGGCGTCTCGAGAAAGCAGAGCCCGTTCACGCTTCGAGTCCAAGGGTGCGGAATGTTGACGGCGGGCGGCGTCAGCGCAGGCGCTTTGAAATCGGGCTGTCGGTCGATGGCGTTGATGAACCCAAACGACCGCCCGGCAACCACATGGTTAAGCTCGTTGAACGGATTAAAGTTGCCTTGGTTGTCACTGACAAAGACCTGCCCGGCGTTGTTGCGAGCAATTCCAATCGGAAACCGATGCCCGTCGCTCAGTGTCTCGATGTTGAATCGATTCGGATTTTCCCGCGTTGGCGTTCGCGGCGTCAGCTTGAGCACAACGCCGCGCAGATTCGCAGCGGCTTTCGATCGCTTGTCTTGCTGACACGCCGTAGCGATCAGGTAGCCGTCTTCACCATCGCTCGGCAATCCGATCGCCCAATCGTGATAGTCGGCAGTGTGTCCCCAGCCCGAGGCCAGTTTCTCAACCGAGTCAGCTCGGTCATCTCCATCGTTGTCTCGGAGCCGCAGCAAGCCGAATTTGTTCACGACATCGATGTAGTCTTTCGTCGCATGAGCGCCAAATGGTGCGGCGAGCTCGTCACTGAACTGCGACAGGGTATCCTCGAGGCCATCGCCATCACTGTCCGACGCCACCCAGACACGTCCCTTTAACGAGGTAACGACAATCTCGCCATTCGGTCGCCACGACATCGACGTCGGCATGATGTCGCCAGAGATAGGAAGCCGAGTCGTTTCGAAACCGGGCGCTGAATCGAGCGCCAATGGTTTCTCGAGATTCGGCATGACAATAGGCGGCGGAAAGCGGTCGACGCCGACGCTTGCGTAATAGTCGATCACAATGCCGGCGGATCCATCACTTCCCGCTTTCGAGCTCGCGCGGCCTCGATCGTCGACATAATTGAGCGACCGAATCTGTTTCTGGCCGCCTGGCCCGGAGCCCCACGACACGCGATTGGCGGCTCGAGTCGCGCTGCCGAGCATCTCGTCGCCCAGGAGTTGCAGGAACACTTCCGAGCTCTTCGGAAGGTCGCGGAATGTAACCGTCCGTTTCCATCCAGCCGGGTCGTCGCCACCAGACCAAAGCGGTTCGAACTTTTGCTTCAAGCGAACTGTGTGCGAAAGATCGTCATCGACGAATCGAATCTTGTGTTGGAATACCAACGAATCGTCTCGATGTTCCCACCGATCCAACTCAGTGATGAACTGACCAACTTTCGCTGGTGAAAAAACTCGGTCGCCAATGCGCATCGACAACTCATTCTCAACTGGACCGCCGAGCATGTCAGCGCCCGCCGCCTCCCAAAACCAAGTCTTTCCTTTGGTTCTCTGCCGGGCCGCATCGCCAATCCACCAACCGCTCATTTGCGCGGTTTGCAGGTCGAACAAAACGTTGTGACGATTGGGCAAACCGACGAGCAGCGGCTTGATAAACTGCTTATTTCCAACATTCAAAACGTCGGTCAACACAGCGGCTCGCTCAGCCGCCGATTTAACGCCTTGCTTGCGAACTGTGCGAATCGCGTTCGGCTCAGGCGGACGGAATGATGGATCGTTGAGTACGCTCCAAACAGCGGACAGCTGTTGGTCCAAGTCGTCATCGAGCGCGCCGCTGACGGGAATTTGAACTGACGGCATTTCCATCCGCGGAACGATGCGAGCTGGATTTCGCACCCAGCGTTGATACCAGGAGTAGCGAATTCGCTTGCCCAATTGAGACAAGTCGGGACCCATCGCGTTCAGCGGCGCTTTTGGCGGCTTTACTTTGCCGATTTGATGACAGCTCGTACAACCAAAACCGTCTGGCGTAACGAGCCTCGGCCCTGCCAATTTGTGCGATTCGAGCTCCGCAGCCGGCGACACGGTGTGGTCTCCGTCGGGAATTCTGTCGGCCACCACGAAGTGTTGGGCGAGCTTGTTTGCCGCGGCATGATCTGAGCGGAACTTCGGCATGCGGACGAGCAGCCAAGGTCGGCGCACCGCGTTGGCTCGAGTGATCGACTCAACTAGCGCATCATCCTTCAGCTTGTCGCCGATGCTGATCAACGACGGCGGCGTCATCGCGGGAGCCTGCGTCGCCAGCTCCGGAAAATCGTCTATCGTGCGCGACAATCGCCGAGCCAGCCCGGGCGAATCTTCGCGTTGATGACACGATGCACAGTTGCTCCGTTTCATCATCAATTCGCCGCTCGCCAACTCGCTTGGTTTGTTGGGCGATCGAGACATCTCGCGGACAAACGCCATCGTGGCGTCGCGTAATCGGTTGGGCAAACCGTAAGCGGGTCGGTCAGCGATGGCCTGGCCGGCGCAACCGACTTTCGCCACCTGGACTTTTGCGGTCCAGCCAATCAGATCCGGCTTGTCGAGCCCTTCAATGTCGTGACAAGCGGCGCAACGATGCTCTGTCGCCAATCGTTTGCCAAACGCGACTTGCTCCGGATCCCTCGACGACTGAACGACTCGTTCCGCCAAATCGGCGGAGCCTTGCTCGCTTGCTTTGCGTTCGCCGAGAAATTTCGAGAGATGAGCTCGTTCGTCTGAACTCAATTCAAAGACCGGCATGCGATGGTCTGCGTTGAGGCGTGACGGAGATCTGAGCCAAGCATCGAAAAAGCCGCTTGGGCGTTTGTCCCCGACGTGGGTGAGGTCAGAGCCGCCGTAGAGGTTATCCTCTCCGACTTCGTCCAGCGTGTGGCAAGCCAAACAGCCGACCGTCAAGAACAGCTCACGACCTCGATCCGAGTTGGGCGTCTCTGGTTTCTTCTTGGACTTCGTCGTCTTCTTCTTTTGGCCTTTGGCCTTTTCATCGTTATTCCCTGTTGGTTCCTTGGGCTGAGAGGCTTGGCTCAACAAATAGGCGTTGAGGGCGACTGATTCTTTTTCTGAAAGCCCAAAGTAAGGCATCCGCCGCGAAACGGTTTCAGTTTTCTTTTCGTTTGATTCGTCCCCAGACGCCATGAGCCATTTGACTGCCCAAGCCGAATTGAGTTGGCCTCGAATTCGTTTCAATGAAGGCGCCGGCTCGGGCTTGTCTGTTGAAACGGACGAGTGACAGGCGGCGCAGCGAAGCGCATCAACCCAAGCGCGGCCGTCGGCTGGCTTATTCGATTGCATAACCGCTGGCTCATGAAACAGGCGACGAGCACTCACCGGCTCGAGTCCAAATCCGGGCCCGCTCCAGAACATTCGCAACTGCCCGCCCTTATCTGTGGGGCGATAGGCGATTTCGATCGGGTGCCAATCAAACTCCAAGTTCTTGATGACGCTCGTCGTGACCCACTGAGCTGTCTCGCACTGCTGATCGAGAACGTCGCGGCCGGCGAAGCGGACCTTGGCGGTCCCTTCGAGATAGAAGTGCAGCCGGTAGTCGCCTGGCGACTGCGATTGCAGCAGGCCTCGCCAAACGGCCTCGACACCTTCCGCCGCCACTCTCGGATCCAACGGCTCGCCCGCCTTGAGCCGAAACGCGATCACGTTATCGACTCGCTCGACCGTTTTACGACTGGCTGTAATCGTCGTCAGCAAACCGCCTCGGAACTCGTCGTCCTCATCGTCATCGAACTGAGCCCACGCGGATGACGAAGCCAGCAAGAACGCCAGCGTGAAGTTAACCAACAATCGAAACCACGGCATGCTCATCGTCACTCTTTGATCCCAAAGTCTTTTCGATCGAAATCGGCGAATCGAAACGCGCCGGCCGAAAAAACAGTGTATCGCATGACGTGCCGGCAAGAGTGACGGGTAGGAACAAAAGTTGAGCTGGACAGAACGCGGAGTCCGTTTCCGTTCTTCTTGCGTCTTTTGCGGCCAGCCTCTTGCCGTGACGAATCGACAGGCCACGAAAAGCACCAAAAGAACTGGGGTGCGGCCGAGCGAGCACCGGCGACAGGTTCACGCACTGTCAATCGCCGGTTTCCCGAGGCAGCCGACAAGCCAAAGCCTCTGAGAGCTCTACGTTTTCCGTGGCTTGAGCCTTTTCGTGGCCAGCCTCTTGCGGTGATATGAATCGACAGGCACGAAGCACGTTGCGAGGCGTAGCTGCATCCAATTTGCCGGAGAGACTTAGGCGAGTGCCCGGCTCGCTCGTCGTGCCGACCGACGAAAGGTTGGCATGCGAAAGGAGCGAAGACGAGGAGTGAAATGACGTTGCTTGGTCTTCGTTTCGCCTTCTTCCATGGGCGGCCTTGCCTGCGGCGACGGGTTAAACGAATCCGCCTTCCCACACGCCGCTTCGCCCTCTCCGCCTGGGCCCCTTTCCGACAACTCTGCTTGTTAAACTACTGCCCGAGCATCACGCTGTGCGTGACTCGCAGCATGCCGCTTCCGACTGACTGTACGTTTTCGGGCGCGGGCGTCTCGATGCGAAGGGGGAAATCGGTGTCGCCGAAGGCGAGCACCATCGGTGAGAACTGAAACGAATTCAAAGTGCCTGAGACCCAATTGTTCTCGAACTGAGTGTGATTGAACACGTGCGAAAGATGGCTGCCGGATGCATAGACTTCGCCGGTGGTCAGCACATAGTTGACCATGTCTCGCGGAACGAGCGTGACGAAATACGTTCCAAATCCGTGCTCGTATTCAACTCGTCCTGTCGCTTCAATGGGGAACGGGTTGTTGGTGGTCTCTTGCCTGGCAAACCAGGTGCCGGGGACACGCGAGACAGGGGCCCAGGTGAGTGTTCCGGTTCCGTAATCGGGCGCCGTCTCCCCTTCGAAGAACTCGACGCAGAGTTTCAAGACACTGGTGGCTTTGTCGCTGTTCATGCCTCCGCTCGGCCCGGCAGGTCCCCAGGCGTTTTGGTGAAAATCTAAATCGATTTCCATTTCGACGACGGCCTTCGGCGCCAGCTCTTCGTGCTCGTCGAGGTAGTCGAGCACCGCTTGCTGAATTTCTTCGTAGTTCTTCGCTGAAAAGAACTGGCCCAGATTGGTTTCCCATTGCTCCGCAGTAATCTTGGGACCCGCCATCAAGTTGCCGGCCCAATCGGCGCTCGTGGGCGGAACGGGGTCGCCTTTCTCCCAGCCAGGTGGAAGCGAGTACTGGTCGTCGTGTCCGAGCAGATGAGCGATCTCGTGAACGAGCGCCCAGGGCTCGTTATCGGCCATTTGACCTGTGCCCGATTCGCCTTCAAAACGATCGCTGTTTTCCACCGTCGTCGCCGGCAATTCGACATAGGGAGTCCAATCGGGATCGGCCGCTTCCCAGTCTTCACGAGTCTGCACTTCCCACGACTCCCAGCCCGGCGTTGGCGCGGGGTTTTCCGAGGAGTCTCGATATTTCATGTGGACATCGACTGTGATCGAAAAACACGAGCAGCCATGCTCGGCGAGGGCGTCGTTCCAAATCTTTTCGACCATTGCCTCCCACTGCTGCGCCAACGTGTCGGACGCGGCATCCCCGTAGATCTCGATGAAGATCTCAATCGTGGCGGCGCCATTGGCGTAGCTGACATTGGTCAGCTTGGGTGCCGCCGTGCTCGCACTCGATGCCGCAAACAGAATCAGATTACTCAGAATCAAAGTGACAAGCATATTGCGCATGGCGATCGCCTCAGACTATTCGAAGTAGAGCTTTGGACGAGGACGTCGGAAGATCTTCCCAACAGAAACCCTACTTTGCTAAACGCATAACCGCCCAGATTTCTACATCGATGGAGACTTGAAAACGGGTCAACTGCAATAGAAGCTTGCACCGGCGACTTAATCGATTCATCCCGAACGCCACGTGCAACGTGGGATTCGCGGCGCACGGACACATCGGAGGAACAGGCACACGATGCGATTGACAGCTCAATCCTGATCGGTGCGTAGCACGGAGATGAAGGCTTCTTGGGGAATTTGCACGTGTCCCACAAGCTTCATTCTCTCTTTGCCCTTCTTCTGCTTCTCGAGCAGTTTGCGTTTTCGCGTGATGTCGCCGCCGTAACATTTCGACGTCACGTCTTTGCGGAGGGCTTGAATGGTCGAGCGGGCGATGATGGAACCGCCGATCGCGCCTTGGATCGGGATCTTGAATTGGTGTCGCGGAATGGCTTTGGCGAGCTGTTCGCAGTAGTGGAGTGCTCGATCGCGAGCCTTATCGCGATGAACTAGATACGCGAGCGGATCGACGACTTCCTTGTTGACGAGAATGTCGACCTTGACCACGTCGGTTGGGCGGTAGTCGATCGGCTCGTAGTCGAACGAACCGTAACCTCGAGTCACCGTCTTGAGTTTTCCGTAGAAGTCGAAGAGCACTTCGCCAAGCGGCATCTCGCACTCGACTTCCAATCTGCCGGCAGCCAAGTAATTCATTTTCGGACTCTCCGAACGATGCTCGCGGCAAAGCTCCATCACGGCGCCGACGTAGGTGTCCGGAGTCAGAATCGTGGCTTTAATGTACGGCTCGGAAACCGTATTGATCTTCATCGGATCCGGCCAGTAGGTCGGATTGTCGATATTAACCATCTCGCCATCCGTCAGCGTCAGGCGATATTGAACGGACGGCGCTGAGAGAACGAGCCCGATATCGAATTCTCGTTTCAATCGTTCTTGTACAACATCCATGTGTAGCAAACCGAGAAACCCGCAACGGAATCCGAATCCAAGCGCAGCCGAACTGTCTTTCTCGTAAGTGAGCGCGGCGTCGTTGATCGCCAACTTGTCGAGCGCCTGCGTCAAGTCTTTGTACTCGTCGGCGTTCATCGGATAGATCGATGAAAAGACGACTTGCTTCGCCTCTTGATAGCCGGGGACTGGCTCCTCAGCCCGTCGGTGCGAATGGGTCAATGTGTCGCCAATCTGAATCTCGCGAACCGTCTTGATCCCGGCGACGATGTAACCGACCTCGCCCGCGGCAAGTTGTTTCGTCGGTGCGAGCTCGAGCTGGTTGTAGCCCACCTCTTCGGCCGTGTAATCGCGTTCGGTATGCATGAAGTGAATCGGGTCTTTCGTTCTGAGAGTCCCCTCCATCACTCGACACTGCAGAATGACGCCGCGATATCGGTCGAAGTAGGCGTCGAACACCAGCGCTTTGAGCGGTGCGTTTGGATCACCTGTTGGTGGAGGCAGCTTTTGCACGATGCCCTCAAGCACTTCGTCGATGCCAATCCCTTTCTTTGCTGATATTGGAATCGCCTCAAAGGGATCGAGCCCAAGATCTTCGTCGATTTCCTCACGCACGCGATCGACATCGGCACCTGGGAGGTCAATCTTGTTGATGACAGGCAACAATTCGAGTTCGCTTTCGAGAGCCAGAAAGAGGTTGGCGACCGTCTGAGCCTCAACGCCCTGCGACGCATCGATGATGATCAGAGCGCCTTCGCAGGCCATCAGTGATCGCCGCACTTCATGTGAAAAATCGACGTGCCCCGGCGTATCAATCAGATTGAGCAAGTAGTCTTTGCCGTCTTGAGCGCGATAGGTCAGCGTAATCGTGTTGCTCTTAATCGTGATGCCGCGTTCTCGTTCGATGTCCATCGAATCGAGAAGCTGGTCGCGAAACTCTCGAGAAGAAACCGCTTCGCAGGCTTGAATGAGTCGATCCGCGAGCGTCGATTTACCATGGTCGATGTGGGCAATGATGCAGAAATTACGCGTATTTTGCATGGATGTTCGTTTGCGGAGCGAGACAGAAAGAGGCCTGCGAGGCACATTTTTCGAGCAGGCGGGGGGCGAGTCGAGTGCAATCTAGCAAATGTGGACCGTTTGTCGCAGACCGCCCTCGTTGGAAAACGAGTCGGTGGAGAAAAGTGAATCCCGTCGGGCCGCGACGATAGCCAGAGCATTGCCGAGCTCGTTTTTTTCGTCTTTCTTGGTTTTTCGCCAAGAATTCCGTCCGTTTTCTTGTCTCAAAACGGACTCCTGTCAATAGAGGGCAGTCACTGCGCTCAGATTCTACTTTCACCGGCGGAGTTGTGTCGTTTGTCCTTCTCGGAAGTGAACATCAGTTTGAGCGAGCCGAACCTTCGGCTGAGCCATCTTATGGGCGCTAACCCCAACGAGGTGTCCGCGTCATATAGCGCCGAGAACGCTCGCTGGCGGGCCGCGGGCCATCACTTGTTGAGACGGATTGGCGAAGACGTGTCGCATTGGGAATTCGCCGCCGCCAAGACTCACGTGCTTGCTAACGGCACCAAGAGCGTCCAATACACTTTTGCTCGGCGTTCCACGTCCGCAACGGGGCCTCACTCTGAGTAGCGCTTGTCGACGTCTGGAAGCCTCAGTCACGCGCAACTGGTGGTCGCGTCCGGTTGCGAGCCCTGCCTGCGGCGACGGGTCGAATTGCTTGCAGCCTAATCCTCGATGCAATAGAGGTGCTTGGTCGTTCGCAAAATGAGCGAATCGCCCAACATCGCGGGGCTTGCTTGAAAACCGTCAGGAAGTTCATTTTCAGCGAGCAACTTAAACCGCTTGCCTGCCTCGAAGACTTTGATCGCACCTTCCGTGCTGAAGCAATAGATACGGCCTTGCGCGAGCAACGGCGAAGCGCGATATTCGCCTCCACCGACTCGTTTCTGCCAGATGCTCTTCCCAGTCTTGGCGTTGACACACGAGGCGACGCCTTTGTCGTCCATCATGAAGAGCTTGTCGTCGACGATGATTTGCGAGGGCCGCTTGGGGACACCCTTCCCGAGGCTCCACTCGATATGAGTCGATGTGACGTCGCCGCTGCCATCGGGCCGGACTGCGACCATGTCTTTGGCCCCATCGCCGGCGGCAATGTAAACAAGCCCGTGGGCGAACAAGGGTCGGATCGCGGCATTCATCCCTCCATGCTTCACGCGCCACAGCTCATCGCCGTTGGTCGGATTGTAGGCAATCGTCTCCATAGCGCTCGGACTGATCAGTTGGCGCCGCCCCTTGTATTCGATCAGCTGGGCCGTGCTGTAGGCCTTTTTTCGATCCCCGTTGTCCGTGCCGTAATCGATGTTGCGGTCACGACGCCAAATCGTTTTTCCCGAATGCTTGTCGAGAGCGACGACATACTGAACGTCGGCACCGTCATAGGCGACATAGAGTCGTTCGCCGTCGATCACCGGCGACGATCCCGGCCCGCGAAAGTGATCGCACTCAAGATCTCTTCGAGACCATCGCACCTCGGCCGTCTTGGGATCGAGGCAAGCAGTTCCGTAGCTGCCGAAATGAACGTACACCGCGCCTTGCTCGAGCACGGGAGTGCAACTGGCGTAACTGTTCGTCGGATGCCGGAAACGCGGGTTTTCGTTTTCAAACAAAACTCGGTTGTGAACCATGCCGCCCGATTTTCGATCGACGCAGATCACCGACATCGTCTTTCCGTCGTCGCTCGCCGTCGTCAGCCAGATCCGCTCGCCCCAGACGACGGGTGAGGACCATCCGCGTCCCGGAATGCTGGTTCGCCAGCGTACCTTTTCGGATTCGCTAAAGCGCAGAGGCGGATTGCCGGGCGTGGTGCCATCGCCGCGAGGACCGCGAAACTGAGGCCAATGTTCCTCGGCGTTCAGTGTGCAGCAAGAACTCACGAGAACGAGCGCTGTCACGAGCGGTGCGATGGTGGCTTTCACGGTGAGACTCCTTCGGGCGAGCATTGCTGCGGGGCTGAGTAGTGGCGTCGCATTGGGGAACATGCGCGAGCCAGCGTGCTGCGTTTCGACGGCGGTCGGCGTCCCGTTAGGCAGCGCCGCGTTAGACGCGTCCCGTTGGGTTGGCGCGCGAACCAGAGTGTCTCCGTTTCACACGGCGATCGATGCAGCCCTTATGATGATAACCGCAGGGCGAGCACCTTGCAGCAATGGGCCGAAACGGTAGCTGGCAATGACTGGAGATTAACTTGATGACGACGGTGCAGGACGTTTGCGAGTTCCTCGAGAGTATGGCGCCGGAATCGTTGGCGGAAACATGGGACAACGTCGGACTTCTCATAGGCCGCAAGGAGGACGCGGCCAGACGGATCATGACCTGTCTCACCGTCACTCCCGAGTCGGTATTGGAATCCGTTGAACGCGACGTCGACCTGATCGTGAGCCACCATCCGACGCCATTTCAGCCGTTGAAACAGATCACCGACGCGACGACGACGGGAGGCATTCTGCTCGATTTGATCGCCAACAACATCGCCGTCTACAGCCCTCATACCGCCTTCGATTCAGCTGGAGAAGGAATCAATCAACTCTGGACGGATCGACTAAAACTGACGGAAGTCCTGCCAATCGAGCCGAATCAGGACCAACCTGACATCGGCACGGGTCGATCAGGGAGTCTGCCCGAATCGATGACGCTCAGCGAGCTCGGCGAACTGATCAAGCGTGAGTTTTCGCTTGCCGGCGCCCATTTGGTCGGAGACCCGGCGCTGGATGTCTCCAACGTCGCCATCGCCTGCGGTGCGGCCGGCACGTTGCTCGACGCCGCTCTGGAAGCCGGCTGTAACGTGTTGATAACAGGCGAAACGAATTTCCACACATGTCTTGAAGCGAAGGCGCGAGGCGCTGGCCTGATTCTCACTGGCCATTACGGCAGTGAACGGTTTGGCGTGGAGCATCTGGCGGCAAAACTAGCCACCGCGTTCCCGATTTCCAAGGTCTGGCCAAGCCACCGCGAATGCGACCCGGTGCTCTGGATTTAATTTCTAGTCTTCGGACGCCAGTTCATCGAGTCTTGCGCGGGCGTCTTCGCGAGTATCGACGATATCAAAGAGAGTATCGAATCTGGCAATCTTGAGAACTTCGATCGTTAGCGGCTCGCCGTTGCAAAGCACAATGTGCCCGTCTGCGGAATGCACATGTTTGCCGACGAGAACGATCCACTCGAGCATCGTCGATCCAAAAAAGGAGAGTTGTCCCAGATCGATGGCGATCTTGTTGACGTTGGCTTCGTCAAGCATCGAGAGGACCTGCTCCCATTCGCCTCGAACCATCTCGTCGGAAAAGCTTCGCACGCTTTCCAGCGGCGAAACATAGGTGCCGCCATCAAACTCTTCAATCGAAAAGAACTTCGTCTCGCTCATAATTCGCCGCGCTCCAAACTGGCGGCCCGTCGCAATTTAGATCCAATTCGTACTAGCTCGGCACTCGTGCTCAGCAAGAGCCGCAGTGCGATAGAACCGCATTTTAGCAGAATTGGCGGAACCCGGACTACCGCCCTTGTATTTCTCGTCAAACAGCCCGAGACGTGGTAAACACGGTGCGCGAAGCCCCTTCGCTCCAATCAACTTCACGGCAACTGAACGCAATCTACTCAACCGGTTTCTCGAGGTATTCGCTCATCTGCGGCTTAATCACATCGAGCGACGTCTTTAGCTGCTGGGCGATCTCTTCAACGCCGGACCAAGATTCGTCCTTTCCGGCCAATTCAAGTTTAGAGGCATGAGCGGCAGCAAGGAGGTCGCCGAAGTAGCGGCAGGATCCTTTAAGCGTGTGGGCGGCGATTCGCAACAGTCTCGAATCCCGAGTTTCAATCGCCTCGGTAATCTCCTGGTACAACCGCGGCGCTTCGGTGCAAAACAGCTCGACGATTTCACGCAACAGACTGGCTCGCCCCTGCATTGCCTGCAAGGCAAACTCCCAATCAACGATGTCCGACACCGACTTCTCGTCAGGTTCAGAGGCTGAATCGGGCGGCGTCTCGACATCGACTGGATCGGGATTCTCGGGTCGCAACGCCTCAGCCTTCTCGACCGTCTGATCCGCGTCCTTCGCTATCGGCGGCTCGACTCGACTTAGGGCAACCGAGCTGGCCTGAGCAACTTTCTCAAACAATTGTTTCGAGCGAATCGGTTTGGAAATGTAGTCGTTCATCCCGGCATCGAGACAACGTTCACGATCTCCAATCATTGCGTGGGCCGTCATCGCAATGACGTGCACACCCGGCGAAATATGCTGAGCGGCCTCTCGTCGACGCTGGGCCTTCGTCGCCTCGAGCCCATCGAGCACCGGCATCTGAACATCCATCAAGACGACATCGAACGACGAATTCGCTAGTTGGTCAAGCGCCTCCTGGCCGTTGCTGACGACGACAATTTGATGTCCAACGCCCTCGAGCAAACTGCATGCAACGCGTTGATTGACTTCACTGTCTTCGGCGAGAAGAATCTTCAGCGGACGCTCGGCCGCCGACCCCTCGTCATCATCGAATGCAGGTAAGTCGTCGGCGGATTGCAAATCGAAGGTCTGCAATATCGCGTTGAAAATTTCCGACTGTTTGGCCGGCTTCATTAAATGCAGATCAACATCGAATTCCCGGCAAAGGTCGCGATCCCCAGTTCGCTCGCCCGATGTCAAAACGTAGATCGGAATTTCGGCCAGGCCGAGTTCGCCGCGAACTTTCGAAATGAACTCGAATCCATCCATCACCGGCATGTTGACATCCGTGATGATCAGTCGAAACGCATTTTCCGGATCCTCTTCCGACTGCAACCCGAGTTGTTCGAGCGCCAGCGCCGCGCTTTCGACAACCACCGCGGATGCTCCCCATCCCGCAAGCATTCGCTCGAGGATTCGCCGATTCGTGGCGTTGTCATCGATCACCAAGACGCGAAGATTCTTCACGCCGTCTAAGCGAATCGCGCGTTCGCGAGTCACGCTTGGCACATCACTTGCGACTTGCAGTTTCGCGGTAAAGTGAAATGTGCTACCGACTCCGAATTCGCTTTCAACCCACATCCGCCCGCCAAACAGTTCGACCATATTAAGACAAATCGCAAGCCCCAAGCCGGTGCCGCCGTACTCACGAGTTGTTGAGGAGTCCGCTTGTTCGAACGGTGCGAAGATCGACTCCAACTTGCTTTTTTCGATACCGATGCCAGTGTCGCGAACGGAGAAAAGTAATTCGATATCGTCGCCGACATGGTTCACCGGTTCGACCGTGAGCACGACTTCACCTTGTTCGGTAAACTTGATCGCATTGGCGAATAGGTTGACGACAACCTGTCTCAACCGGGCCGGATCACCAATCAGGATCGGCGGAATTTCCTCCGAGATGTCGCAAGCCAACTCGATATTTTTGCCTTGTGCTCGCAGCGCCAACGCCTTGAGTGAATCGCCTATCGTTTCAGGCAAATGAAATTCCGTCGATTCCAACTCCAACTTGCCCGCCTCGACTTTGGAGAAATCGAGTACATCATTAATGACGGCAAGCAACGAATCGGCCGACTCTAAGACCAGATTTAGGTATTCACTCTGTTTCGAGTCAATGTTGGTATTGAGCACGATCTCAGTCATGCCGATGATGGCGTTCATCGGCGTTCGAATCTCATGACTCATGTTGGCCAAGAAGCGGCTCTTGGCTTCGTTTGCTGAATCCGCGGCTTCTTTGGCCGCTTTCAATTCGTTTTCAATTTTCTTTCGCTGGGTAATATCAAGAACGAAACAGATGCATTCGTCCGTCGAGCGTTCCAGCATTGTGACGCCAATCACCACCGGCACTCGCTGGCCGTCTCGGCGGAGATATTCTTTCTCAACCGGCTTTGCGGCGCCGTACTTCCGCAGCTCCCGATCGACTTCGTCATCTTGCTCGCGGAACTCGGGAGGCGTCAGCTGATCCCAACGCAATTCGCCTTCTTCCAGATCCCGCCGAGCGTAGCCGACCATATTCAGAAACGCATCGTTGGCGTCTTGGATAGCGCCGTCCAGCTTGGCGATGAATACGCCGATAATGTTCGATTCGACAAGGCGGCGAAAGCGAGCGTCGCTGCGGCGCCGCGATTCATCCGCTTCGACTCGATGAGTCACGTCCCAAAACAGCCCTTGAACTCCGATGATGTCGCCGTTCTCGCCTTGGACCGGAGCCTTCAAGACCTGGACGAACAGCTTCTCGCCGCTGGGGCGAATGTGCTCCTCAATGTCTTCGAGCACCTCGCCGGAAACCATTACGCGAGCATCATCGCTCTGATATTTGAGCGCCTGCTCTTCGGGAAAGAAGTCCAGGTCCGTCTTGCCAATCACTTCTTCCAGGTCGCGCCCCAAGGTCTCGCAAAACCGCGAGTTCGCATTGACCACTCGACCATCGTGATCTTTGAAGAACACATTGAGCGGAAGACTTTCGATCAACGACCTATGGGCGGCGACGGCGTTGCCCAGAGCCTTTTCCGCCGATGCGGTTTCGGAGATTTGCCGTTTTAACATCGCGTTCGCTTCGCCCAACTCTCGCGTTCGAATGCGAACGATTTCGTCGACTCGGGCTGCTCGACCACGAATCCGAATCGCCATCGCCACGCCAAAACTGGTCGCGATCAATCCGCCAAAGAGCGACATCCACGTCACGGCGCTGCTTGGCCCAAACTTGATCGCCGAGCTCGGCGAAAAATAGAAGATCACTAACAGATCGGCGATTTCAACGCGGCGTGAAACGCCAAATCCATTTACATTTTCCGGCGGAGCCTGCAGAAGATCGAGCTGCGACGTTCGATTCTTCGACTCCATTTCCGCCAGTCGAAACGGTTTGCCGTTCGCGTTGAAAGTGAACATCTGGATGTCCATGTTGCTGCCAGCCGGCGTCTTCACTTGATGGATCAAGTGCGTTGGATCGAGACTGACAATCATCATTCCCCGGAACTCCGGCGACTCCACTTGTGGGCGGGAGAACACGGGGAAAAAAGCCATCAACTGGTCGCCCGCCTCACCGCTTCCTTGACGACTGACAAGTGCTACCTTGTTTTCACCTTGAGCTCGTGTGATCGCAGGCCCGTAGACTTTGTCCTGCATCAGATCGAGCCCTAGGTCGATTGAAATTTCCTCGGTTCGATCAGCGGCCATGGCAGTCGGCATGTATGCCGAACGCTCATCCGCCGCAACCAACTGTCGGTCTCCGTCGAATTCCGCGATCGCATAGTCCGCATCTCCTTTGCCGCGCATCAATCGCTCGTGCTCTTCCCTATCGATCGCCTTGATGTAAGGTGCCCAATAAATCGACTTGATGGCGTCTTCTCTCGCCAACATGGCTCGAGAAAACGGTTCGAATCGACTTCGACGGATAAAGTCACGCGACATGAAGAAAGGCCGCACGAAATCCAGCATCTCGATTCGCGTATCGAATTCTCGCACGATGTCATCAGTGGTGGCTTTCGCATTCTCTTGGAATTGCCACAAAGCCATGGACTGATCCCGTAGGCGCAACGCCTGCCAAGCTCCGAACGACGAGGCCACGCCAAATAGGCCCACAATCCAGGGAAGCCACGTCATGAACGACGAACGTTGTTGAGTCGACGGGTGGTGGAGCGAAGAAGTGACGGCGTCTGTACTCAGTTGCCCGCTGTCCGAACCTCCCGCGCTCGAATCCGCTTGAATCAAGGCGGATGGAGGTGGCTCTCGTTGGGCGTCGTCGAAGGGCTCTGAGGCGGGGTCGTTTTGCGAGTCGGGCATGAATTCGAGTCTAACCTTGGCTGAGCCCGTATTCAATCAATGTGCACGCGGCGCAGTGATGGGCGGTGACCGGCTTTTCCACCCGCCAGCACGGCCCGAATCGAAATTTGAATTGTCGCGAAACGGCGGCAAACGTTCATTCTCGAGACAATACGCACAGCGTGAAACGCGGCCAAGCCGCGCTGGGACGATCCAGTGGCAATTGACGTCGTTCGCCCACCGGTCGCGTTGACGGATCGCGATGGAGATCTAGAATGAATCAACCCACCAACGCGATCCTCGCCCGCAAACTACGGCCATCGAGTGCTTTCCAGTGGGCTTGCCAGTGATGGCTTGCCAGAGTGCTATGGCGCTGTCTTGCGATTAGAGGGCCGATGAGAATCGGTTCGTTCATGCGGCCTGCATCACGATTGAGCTGCCGCACTTCCGTCACTAGACCGAGGCCTCCATGCCGATGAAATCGCTAACGGCGTTACCTGTATTCAACGAAGTCGACTCGGTTGATAACGTCTTGGACGAAGTGCTTCGCTACAGCGAGACGGTGTTGGTTGTCGACGACGGGTCGACGGACGGAACGGCAGAGCGGTTGCGCGAGCGGGCCTCTGAGCGACTGCATGTGGTGTCCCATTTCGATAATCAGGGATACGGCGCCGCACTGCGCTCCGCATTTGTGTTCGCTCAGGAACATCAATTTGACACGATTGTGACGGTCGACTGCGACGGCCAACACGAACCCCGATTGATACGGGCATTCGTCGAGGCGAGCGAGAACTGCGACATTGTCTCCGGAACGCGCTACCTATCGCAAACGCCGACGGGCAAGTTGGCGCCGGCCGATCGAAAAAGAATCAATAGGACTGTGACCGAAGAGCTAAACGCTCAACTGGGCCTGCAACTCACCGACGCTTTCTGCGGCTTCAAAGCGTACCGCGTCGCCGCGATCGCATCCTTCACGCTCACTCAAAACGGCTACGCCATGCCGCTCGAACTTTGGGTGCAGGCGGCCTGCGCCGGATTGCGAATCGTGGAGATGGAAGTGCCGCTGATCTACCTCGACGCAAACCGATCATTTGGCGAAGCCCTCGACGACGCCGATGTCCGCTTGGACCATTACCGGCAAGTGATCGAGCAGAGCATTCAACAGGCGCGAGCAAGACGAGACGGTCCCACTCTATGTAAGGAAGGGGTGGAATGAATCGCCGCGAGGGCGATTTAGCCTACCGTCGCCTGCGCGCGCCGGGGCGTCACGCCGAAGCCCATATCGAACCATCCATCGAGTCGGCCATTGCGTTGTTGCGCGACGACCAACGCGGCGACTCGGCCGACATGGTTGTGCTCGATACAACCGCAGACCAACTCTCGGTTCAGGCGCGACGCCAACTACGCATCGATTGCGGCGCAAGCGACAGCTCAAACGACTTGGACGATTCACCGGTGATCATGAGCGGCCACCAGCCGGAATTTTTTCATCCGGGTGTTTGGTTCAAGAATTTTGCTCTAGCGCAAATTGCCAAGCAATCGGGCGCGATCGGCGTGAATATGGGCGTCGATAACGATCTCTGCCGGTCTCCGTCGATTCGCTGTCCAAGTGAATCGAATGGCGAATTCAGAGTGGAGTCGGTCGCCTACGATTCTTCAGGCAGCCATCCGGACGACTTTCAACCGGGTGCCGTTCCATATGAAGCGCGACAGATCCAGGACGTCGATCTTTTTCGCTCTTTTGGCGAACGCATCGAGGAACGGATCGGTCGTTGGGTTGACGAACCGCTCATTGCAACGTTGTGGCCATTCGCAATTGAAGCCCAACTAGCGTCAAACAATCTGGGCGCCGCCATCACGACAGCTCGAGCCAAACTCGAACGCTCCCTCGGAATTGCCAACTTGGAATTAACTGTCGGGCAATTGAGCGACACGGTTCCGTTTCGGCGATTTCTTTTACATTTAGCGTCGAAAGCCGAGCCGTTCGCGGAATCCCATAATCAGGCCCTGGAAGCGTACCGTCGCGTGAATCGGATTCGAAGCCGTTCGCACCCCGCGCCCGCGCTGAAGGAGGCCGGAGGCTGGATTGAAACGCCTTTCTGGATCTGGACGAGCGAATCTCCAGTTCGTAACCGCGCTTTTGTTCGCAGCGAGAAAAACATGCGTTTTGGCGCCCCGGGCCAGATCGAGCTGGAGCTCCCCAATCCGGTGGCACAGCCCAAAGAGGCCCTCGCCGTGCTGGCGCACGCCTTCGAACAGGGCGTACGAATTCGTCCGCGTGCCTTGACGACAACGATGTATGCAAGGCTATTCGTTTGCGATTTGTTCCTGCACGGTGTGGGCGGTGCCAAATATGACCAGCTGACAGACGAGTTGATTCGGCGATTCTGGGGGGTCCGGCCGCGAGCGTTCGCGACCATGACCGCCACGGCTCTGCTGCCTATTCCGTTGCACGGCGTCGGATCAAATTCAATGGCCGATCTTCATCGACTGCGACGAGAATACGGCTTTCACGCCGAACGCCATATTGAGGCGCCGCTTGAAGACGCGCAGCGGCTGATTGACGAGAAAGCTTCACTCGTCCGCATGAATCCGAAACGAGGCGCTGGCAAGGCGCGACAAGAACGACTGCTTGAGATCAATCGACAACTTTCCCGTTTCCTCTCAGACAAGCATGAACAACAACGTCATCAGCGAGCTGAGTTGTCGGCGCAGATGCGCCACGATCAGTTGTTCGGGTCGCGCGAGTTTTCTTTCTGTTTGCACAGTTGGAAAACTTTGCCCCAATTACTACTGGACCTTTGCCTGAAACAACCTTAAGTTACGCTTGCAGCAAACCGGCATGGATCGGTTTTGGACGAGAGTCTGAGAAGGAATTCGCCAAATGACATCGACCTCAGCACGCGATTTAAGCGCTGAACGCGAGGGACGCGATTCCGTGCTTCCCCCCACCATCTTCCCTCCGTTTGTGTTGAGCGCTGCAGGCGCCGGCGACCACGCCGCCATTCATGGATTGCTTCGCACCGTGTTACACAGTCCTTCCATGGACGAGTTCCAACACCAATTTGAAGAACCGTATTACGAGCCATCGAATCGGCTTGTCGCCAAACGCGGAGTTGACATCGTCGCCCATGCGTTGCTGACGAATCGCGAAATGCAATTTGGCGATGCGCGATTGGCGGTTAGCAGCTTGCACGATCTCGCTACCTTACCCGAGTACCGCAATCAAGGACTTGGCAGCGCGTTGCTGATGCAGGCGGAACGGCAGATGCTGGCCGACGCAGCGGTCCTTGGATTGCTCACCACGACCAACCCGACGTTCTTTGAAAACCGAGGCTGGGCGACTTGGCCTCGCCCCAGCGGCTGCCTCGCGGGTGCTCGTAATATTCTGTCCTTCCTTCGCTCGAAGCGGCCGAAACGCAAGCCGCTAATTGGCGGTCACAAACCAAAACGCGAATGCAATATTCGCTTGGTGCGCGCGGTTGAGCAGCCGGCGCTCGTCAGACTCTACAGCCAGTTCTCCGAAAACCTGTTTGGACCGTTTGTCCGTTCCCAGGCGATGTGGAGATGGCTGAGCAGTCGGCAGGGATACGATCGAATCTACGTTGCGATCGACGGGCCGGATCGCCTGGAGCTGGACGACCAATTCTCTCAGATCGTCGGGTACGCCGTGGTGCGAGGCGGAGTTGTGCTCGAGTTGATCACGGATCCGGATCATCAGGGCGCCGCTCGTCGTTTGTTGGAAAGAGTTTGTGGCGACGCGATTGAACATGACCACGAACAGATTCGCGTCGACGCCCAGCCCGAGAGCCCATTGCATTCGATTGTCCGAGACGCGGGAGGCCGCGCCCAAGTTGATTCGCAGCCGGACGGTCCTGTCATGCTGGCCAAGATTCTCGATGAAACCCGATTTCTGCACGCGATCGAACCGACGCTTATTCGTCGGCTGAACGAATCCGAACTCGGAGACGCGTGCGAACTTGGTTTTGTCATCGATGGCGTCAAACACAAGTTGTTTGTCAGTCGGCGGAGAGCAAAACTAGTGCAGTCGAATGTCGGACGGAGTTACATGACGTGCAATCGATCGACCTTGCATCAACTCCTCTTGGGGCACTGGCGAATGGAAGACGCAGTGAACAGCGGCGTTCTCGAATCGTCGACACGCGTCGCCACTAAGATCGCCGAAACGCTTTTGCCTCAGCTGCCCGTTTGGCGGACGACGTTTGACGAAGAGACCGGTGAATGACAACGGGGCATCGTTAGCGTGGTAGTACTACGTTAGCGCGGTAGTCGCCAACAGATGACTTGGCCATTGCGATCGCCGCTGGCCAAGAATTCATCACCTGGCGCGAAGGCAACGCAGAGCCTTCGTTCTTGTGGCCTTGAAAACTGCAATGCCATTTCTTTTCGAGATAGCGCCAGACGCTGACTTCTTTTCCGCGCGTAATCGACGTCAAGAGTTCGCTCTCGTTTCCGAACGCCAGTCCGGAGATCGATTTTTTTGCTCTGGCAATTGGATTCTTGTACCGCGTTTTAGATTCCACGCAAAGATGGTCCGGTGCTCCCCGCCCGAGGCAAGCGAGTCTCCTTGGCCGATATCGCGATGGCCGTTACTTTTCCCAAATGGCCAACGAGAGGTGCCGAAGGAATATTTCGATTCCAAATCCGCACAAATCGGTCTTCTCCGACCGTCGCCGTTATCGCGCCCATTCTTGATGCAGCGATGTCGTAAATGATTACCTCGTACTGCTGCCGCACAATTGGCACGCCCGACGCGACATTCCAGAACGCGACACGCTGATCGTCGGCGCATATCGCGATCGTGGTCCCGTCAGGCCCTAAGCGTTTTATCGGCTCCGGCGCTCGCCAACAGTTTCCCGTCGGGCGAGAAAGCAACGTCGCGAACGGATCCCACATGGCCTTCCAATGTCAGCAAGACTTGAGGGCCGTCGACGCTCCAAACCTTGATTTTTCCGTCTTCGCCGCAAGTGGCGAAGGCCTTGAGTCGGTCGCAGAATCAGATCGCGTTCACACCGCCAGGATGCGTTTCGATTACGTGAATCTTCAAATCGGCGGCAGCCGTCGCTTGAGTTGCCGACGCCTTGTCTTTCGGCGAGGGAGCGAGTTTTGCGATAACTTGGCCGGCCGCCCAGCCGTCGTATTTCTTTCGGATCGCGACAACTTGCTGCTCCAGAGTCTTACGAGCCTCGCCCTCTCGTTGGAGAATCGCTCGATGGATCCGTTAGAGTGACCGCTAAAGCAACGGTGTCAGCTCATCGGCTGATTCAGCCGCCTTGCGCCACTTTTCGGCCAATGCGATAAATCCAGCTGCATCGTCGGCGCCTTGCAGGTCGCTCTTGGCGGCAGCGGCGACAGCAGGGCGCGCGGTGGCTCGAGCCAAGTTAAGGCGCCGATGCGCAGCCGAACCGAAGAAATTGTCGACAAGCCGACCGTCAATTGGGATCGATTGGTAAAGTTCGCCTCACCGCGATTCATTCGCCAAACGTCGCTTTGCGACGCAGAATGTGATGATAGTGTTGGGCGAATCGGTGAGCCTCGTCGCGCACGTACTGAAGCAGTCGAAGAGCAAAAGCGTGCCGGCTGAGACGCAGCGGTTCGGAATCGCCGGGCCGAAAAATCTCCTCCTCGCGTTTCGCCAGCGAAATCAACACCGGCGGCGGCACGTCTTGCTCACGAAAAGCAGACAGCGCGGCGTTCAATTGTCCCTTACCGCCATCGATCAACAAAATGTCCGGAAACATCTCGCCTTCGTCGTACATTTTCGAATAGCGTCTCGCGACGACTTCATGAATGCTGCGGTAATCGTCCACTCCCTTGACGCTGCGAATTCGGTAGCGACGATATCCCGGCTTGAAGGGCAGGCCATCTAGAAACTGCACGACGCTGGCGACCGTTTGCTCTCCGCCTAAGTGGGCAATGTCGATCCCTTCAACCGTTCGCGGCGTCTCGTCGAGCTTCAACACTTGCCGCAATCCGCGAAGTCCCTTTTGCGGGTCGATGTAGAACACCTCCGGCTGAGCGTGCGTATCCAGCTCGCCTCGCTGATCGAGCGTCTCGAGCATCCGAATCTCATCGCGCAAACGGGCGGCCGTTTCGAAGTCGAGCGCTTTGGACGCGGCCTGCATTTCAGCCTTCATTTGGTTCAGCAGACGTGACTTCTTGCCCTCGAGAAACAACTGCAATCGGCGAATGTCTTTGCGGTAATCCTCCTTGCTAATCCTCAAGTTGCACGGCGCCGTACACTGCTTGATACTCGCGAGCAAACAGGGACGAAACCACTCCCATCGCTGGTCGCCTTGCTCGATGTCTAGCGAACATGTGCGAAACTGGAAGATCTTCTGCAGGACTTGGACGGCTCCGCGAAGCGACCCCGCACTTGCGAAAGGGCCGTACAGTTTGACGCCGCGATCTCTCGGTTCGCGAGTCACTTCGACGCGTGGAAAATCCTCGCCTGTCGTGATCATCAAGTAAGGGAACGTCTTGTCGTCTTTGAGTTCCTTGTTGTGCTTGGGCTGAATGTCCTTGATCAACCTGGACTCGGTGAGTAGCGCATCGACTTCGCTCTCACACGGCATGAAGTCGATATCGCAGATCTCGGTTACCCAAACCGTTCGTTTTTCCTCTGCGGCCGCCTTAAGAAAATAGCTGCCCGCTCGCGAACGCAGATTTTTGGCCTTGCCGACGTAGATGACTCGCCCAGCTGAATCCTTCATTAGATAGACGCCAGGCGTCTGCGGAAACTCGCGCACCTTCTCCGCAGCCCGGAGAAACCCGAGTGAACGAAACTCGTCGCCTTCCGGCGGTTCGACGGCGTCTTCCGACATTCCTGGCACCCTTCGGCCGCATGATCAATGGGTCGTTGATCGATTCTGGACGATCAACAACCGTTCCCTGACTCGCGCGATGGAGCCCAGCGAAGCGTCTACCTGCGAATGAAATGCAATTCGCTTATATCATACGCTATCCGCTAGCGAGCGAACGTCAGTCTCGAACGTCTTGAGACGCTCAGCCAATTCCTCTTTGGCGCGATCGAGGTTGGCAAGCTGTTCCGGCGCGGTGTAGCCGAACATATAGAACTTGACTTTGGGCTCGGTTCCCGAGGGCCGGATCGCGATTCGATTGCCCGTTTCCGCCAGGTCGAAAACGATCAGGTTGCCATCTGGGCCATCGAGCGGCTGACTCGAACCGTCGGCGGAAATGGTCGTTTTGAGCAAGTAGTCGCGACGCTGTGCGTAGTCGATACCGCCAAACGAACTGGGCGGATCTTCTCGCAGACGCTCCATCAAGGCTTGCATTCTGGCCATGCCTTGTGAGCCTTCCATCATCACATTGACAAGGCACTCCGCGTGAAGGCCGTGCTGCCAATAGAGGCTGTCGAGCTTCTCGTGAAGCGAAAGTCCCTCGGCCTTGAGTTTCGCTGCAAGTTCGGCAAGCAACATACAAGCCACGGCACCGTCCTTGTCTCTCGCGTATTGACCGACCAGAAAACCGTGCGACTCCTCAGTTCCATAGAGAAACAAATCCGGGCCTGACTCGTCGACTTGGCTACAAATCCATTTGAACCCAACTTGCAGATTGCCGTACGTCGTCACTCCGTATGAATCGGCGATTCGCCGCAACATTTCTGTCGTGACAAGTGTCGTGGCGATGAAGTGCTCCGGCGTGAGGCCGCCGCCCGACTTGCGTTGTTCGAGCACATAGTCGGCGAGCAGCGCGCCAAGCTGATTGCCGGTAAGCGGCTTCCATTCGGCGTCGCCGAGTTTGAGCGGAGCTGCGCAGCCCATGCGATCGGCATCGGGGTCGGTTGCCAGCGCGATCTCGGCACCCGACTCTTTGGCGCGATCGATCATCGCGTCAAATACGCGGGGGTTCTCTGGGTTTGAAACGTGGCCCGGGACGTTGGGAAAGTCGCCGTCCGGCTTCTGATGAGGGCCGAAGATCTCGACGCTCTGAAAACCATCGGCGGCCAGCACAGGCACCACCGACGACTCGCCGACTCCGTGCAGCGGCGAGAAGATGATGTTAATGTCTCGCGGTCCCTGGAACCCCTCGGCGGCGGCGGCGGCAACGTACGCGACGTCAATCTCGTCCTTGCACATCGTCACTTGGCCATCCGCGATCGATTGCGAGAAATCCTTGACCGTAATCGCTTGGACCGATCCAACACGCTCGATGATGCGACTGTCGTGCGGTGGGAGAATCTGGGCGCCCGACGACCAGTAGACTTTGACCGCATTGTCCGACGGCGGGTTGTGGCTGGCCGTGACCATGATTCCACACGAACAATTCTTGGCTCGCACAAGATACGAAAGCTCGGGAGTGCTGCGATAGTCGTCGAGGAAGTAGACGTGGAATCCCGCCGCCGTCATCACGCTTGCGCAGAGCTCGGCAAAATGGCGAGAATTGTGTCGAGTGTCATAGGCGATCGCACAGGAAAGGCTGTCTCCGCCGACTTCGTCTCGAATATAGTCGGCTAGCCCTTGGGCGCTCTCGCCGATCGTTCGATCGTTGATCACATTGCAGCCGATCGGGTACATCCGACCTCGGCGTCCGCCCGTGCCAAACGGGATCACAGTCCAGAACGCGTCGTCAAGAGCTTGCCAAAGGCCTTCGTCGATGTGCCGTCGAACCTCAGCCGCATAGTCCGAGAATCGCGATTCGGAAAGCCACTTGCGAATATTCTCAGCCGCTGGCGCCGTCAACTTCCCTGCAGCGACGGCTTCGTTGATTTGTGTGTCGCAAACGGTCTTCGCGCTGTCTTTGACGCTGTCGGTGTTAGCGGTGTCGCTCATCTCATTGTGCTCGCAATATGCGTTCTGATGGCCCGGCGGCGGACGTAAAATACGGTGTTTTTTCGGGCGCTCGAGGCTTATTTTCGAAATTGATTGTACGGCCGAGACGCGGATCTGTTCAACCGACCAGGCGACTGAATTGGTCGATCCTCCGCTGCAGCGATCGGCGGATTCGCGGTACACTCCTTGTGCCGGCGCACGCCAAGGCAAAAGCCCTTTCGATCATCCACAGAAAAGAATTGTATTTACCAATGAGTTTGATCATCAGCGTTTCCGGTTTGCGCGGAATTGTTGGCGAGACTTTGACGCCTGACGTCGTTGTTCGTTTTGTCGGAGCGTTCTGCGCCGACCTCGACGACGGCCCGATTCTGGTAACACGCGACGGCCGGGACTCGGGAGAAATGTTGGCGACGTCGGCAGTCAGCGCAGTCCAGGCTTGCGGCCGGGACGCGATTGACGCCGGTGTCGCGGCAACGCCGACTGCGGGCGTGCTGGTCAAATCGCTTGGCGCGGCGGGCGGCGTCCAGATTTCGGCCAGCCATAATCCTCCGCCCTACAACGGAATCAAACTATTCGGGCCAGACGGCCGAGTGCTCAAAGCCGACCTTGGTCAGCGAGTGCTTCAAAGATACGAAGCCGGCCAAGGCGGTTGGGTCGAACATAAGAATGTCGGGGAGACTCGGCCGTGCCAAGACACCACGTCCGAACACATGAAACTTGTGCTCGACACCGTCGATGTCGAACGGATTCGCGAGCGTGAATTTCAAGTGCTGCTCGATAGCAATCACGGCGCTGGCGCCTTGCTCGGTCGCGAACTGCTCAACGAACTCGGATGCGAAGTGCTGTGTCTGGGCGCGGAGCCGAACGGCCAGTTCGCCCATCCGCCTGAGCCGACGGCGGCCAACCTCGAGAGCGTTCAAGAGCATGTCCGAGGCGCCGAGGCCGTTGTCGGTTTTTGTCAAGATCCCGATGCCGATCGCCTCGCCCTGATCGACGAAACCGGACGATACATCGGCGAGGAATACACCCTGGCTCTCTGCCTCGATCACGTGCTCAAGTCACGCCACGGCGCGGTGGCGACCAATTGCGCGACTAGCCGAATGTCACAGGATGTCGCGGTGGCCCGCGGTGCCGAGTTCGCTCGGGCGGCGGTCGGCGAAGCGAATGTGGTCGACTGCATGTTGGCCAACAAGGCAGTCTTTGGCGGCGAAGGCAACGGTGGTCCGATCGACCCGCGCGTTGGCCTGGTTCGAGACAGTTTCGTCGGCATGGCTCAAATTCTGGACGGCCTGGCTGCTGGCGATCGAACGTTGAGTCAATGGGCGGATTCACTGCCGAGTTACGCGATCGAGAAAACGAAACAGCCCGCCTCGGACGTCGCATCCGTTCTCGACACGCTCGAGGCTCACTTTGCCGATGCAACTGCCGACCGGACCGATGGACTGCGGCTCGACTGGCCAGACAAGCGCTGGTTGCTCATCCGAGCCAGCAACACCGAGCCGATCGTTCGAATCATCGCGGAAGCCGCTAAATCGAATGACGCAGCAGCGCTCTGCGAAGAAGCAGCCAGTGTTTTGAATCGAGCATAGACGCTGAGACCTTGGCTGACTCAGACCGCAAGTTAAACATCATCCCTTTGCGAGAGTTCTGACGATGACACGACTTTCGAGTTGCTTGGTTGGTCCGGCTCGCGCGGCGCTTTTTACTCCGTTGGCTTTACGCGCCGGGCTGATGCTCGGCGTCGTGCTCTTTACCACAGCAATGTCACGAGCCGACGACGATTCGAATGCCGAGGCGACGCCCGCGCAGGCGACCGCAGCGCTTCGCAAGGCGGTCGGATTCTACCGCACGCAAGTTGGCTATCAGGGCGCTTATCTCTATAAGTACTCGGCTGACTTGAGCAAGCAAGAAGGCGAGCACGACGCCAACCGCACGACCGGCTGGACTCAGCCCCCAGGCACTCCATCGGTCGGTGCAGCCTACCTCGATGCGTATCTGCAGGTTGGAGACGACTACTTGTTGGCCGCCGCGCGCGAGGCGGGCGAGGCTTTGCTTCGAGGCCAACTAGATTCGGGCGGTTGGAGCTACAAGTTTGAATTGGGCGAACGCGATCGGCTCCAACACGCCTACCGACTGAAGCCGAACAATGCGAAAGGGCGAAACTACACAACGCTCGACGATAACAAGTCGCAATCGGCGCTAATGTTTCTCATGCACTTGGACGAAGTGCTTCAATTCAAGGACCAACGAATTCACGAAGCCGTCGAGTACGCTCTGAACAAGTTCGTCAAAGCGCAATTCCCCAACGGTGCCTGGCCGCAACAGTTTTCGGGTCCGCCCGATCCTTCAAAACACCCGGTTCTCAAAGCCAGCCTGCCAACGGAGTGGTCGCGCGAATACCGAAAGGCCGACTATCGCCAGCACTACACGTTCAACGACAACGCGATGTCGGACATGATCGACGTCATGCTCGAAGCTCATCGAATTTATGGTGTCGACGCATATCGTCGCGCCGCCGAAAAGACCGGCGACTTCATGCTGCTGGCTCAATTGCCGGACCCGCAACCCGGTTGGGCTCAACAGTACAACTCCGAAATGCATCCGTCGTGGGCCAGGAAGTTTGAACCGCCGGCCATTACCGGCGGCGAGTCGCAAGGCGTCATGCGTTCACTGCTAACTCTGTTTCGTCACACGGGCAAACCGCGATTCCTGGCGCCGATTCCGCGGGCGTTGGCTTACTATCGCAAGTCGCTGCTGCCAGACGGCCGCTTGGCGCGGTTCTACGAAATGCGTTCCAACAAGCCGCTCTACTTCACCAAGAAGTACGAGCTGACCTATAGCGATGCCGATATGCCAACCCATTATGGTTTCCAAGTCGGCTCGCGACTCGACTCGATCAAGCGCGACTACGATCAGTTGAAGGCGGATGGCGAGCGAAAAAGTAAACGCACTTGGCGGCCAGCTGCGTCGAGCAATAATTCGCGTTTGCGCCGCGAAGCCGCCCAAGTCATCGCCGCGATGGACGACCGTGGCGCTTGGCTCGAGTCAGGTCGACTGCGAACGTATGGCGACGGTGACGACGTGACAAAGGTCATCACGATGAAGACTTTCCTCAGTCGTCTGCGAACGCTTAGTCGTCTCGCAGGTGCCAACGATAGGTAACGAAGTTGCCCTCGGCCGTTCTCGAGACTAGGCGGCATTCAGGCTTCGCCGGAATTTAGGCGAAGCCGGCTACGAGCTTGTGATGCCAAAGTTGCCTCGGACGTGAAGCACGCGCAGCAAAAGAGGAAGCGCTGTGAGGTTGCCTATGAGACCGCCGACCATCGCCACGCTCACGAGGAGACCGAAGTGAATGGTGGGGATAAATGCCGAAAGGGTTAGCGTCGAGAAGCCGGCGATCAGGGTGATATTGGACAGCACCATGGCCATTCCGACGCTCTGGTGCGCCCGCCGCAAGGCTTCGCCAAACGGTAACCCGCCGAGCAACTCTTGTCGAAATCGGAATAGATAGTGAATGCTGAAGTCGGCCGACAACCCCATCGATACGCTGGCAAGCATCGCTGTTGCGACGTTGATCTTGAGCCCCAGCCAGCCCATCGAGCCGACCACGATGATAATAGGCGCGGCGTTGGGCAGCAGCGCGATCAGCGCCAGTCGCCAGTCCCTCAAGGCAATTGTGAGTGAAACAAGAATCGCCGCGACCGCTAAGCAGAACGACAACCACTGATCAGCCAGAAGACTCTTCACGAGATAGATCAATAATACGGAAATGCCAGACGCGCGAGCATTGGGAAACTTCTCTCGGCCGAGGCGTTCAATCGTCTCGACCAGTTCGACCTTGGCTCGCGTCCCGCGAACGTCGCCGACCTGTAGCATCAGTCGCATCACGCCGCGATCTTCATTCCAAAACCCTTTGACGACGTTCGGTTGAATCAAACGTAACGCAGTCAGCCGCTGGCGTTCTGACATGGTTCGAAACGACAAGGTCGCCACTCGGCTCGCCACATCGGTCTTATGCTCACTATCCTCCGTCATGAAGTCCAAGACATCGACGATACTCATCGCTCTCACGACACCTTGCTGTTCGGCAAGCTCGCGTCGCAACTCGCGCACGCGCCGCAAAAACGGCCCTGTCTCGGCGCGAGTCATCTTGGGCGCGTCGATCAACAAGTCGATTGTTTTCGTCGTCTTCATTCGCTCAGCGATGAATCGAAACGACTTGACCACAGGACTCGAATCGCGAAAGTTTTCGTCGAATTCGGTCGCGACTTCTAGTCGAGACATTCCCACGACGGCAAACCCCATTAGAAGCATGACGAAGACGGTTAAATGCCAGGGGCGATGTTCGACGGCGGACACGACTTGATCGAGTACCCGCGCCATCCAACTTTCCCCGGGCGCCATCGCCGGATCGGTCAAGTATCGTCCCAGCAGCACGCCGCCGGGAATGACGCCCAAGGTGGCGGCGAAAACAAACATCGCGCCGGTCGCCATCATGCCGCCAAAACTGCCGACCGGCACAACTTGGCTGACAAGCAACGATGAAAATCCGAAAGCCGTCGTGACGCATGTCCAAAAGATCGCCGGCCCAATGTGCTGCAGCGTCCGCCGAAGCGCTTCGATCGGAACATGTGATCCTCGCTCCTCACGAAAGCGAATCGCGACATGGACGACAGTCGCCGTACCGATAACGGTGACCAAAGCGACAAGCGGTGAACTCACCATACTCAGCTGAACGTCGCTCACAACAAGGACAGCTTTGGTCCAGAGCAGGGACAACTGAACGACACACAGAGGCAAGAGGACCCAGCGCAGATTGCGAAACAAAATTCCCATTACGATCGCCAGCACGAGGCATGAGGCAACGCCGAGCGTGCGCCCGTCGCGCTGCATGTGCTCGTAGATTCCGTTGACCATGATCGGGCCGCCGGAGACAACCGCCGTAGGTTGATGCGAGTCGCACAACGCCTCAATTTGTCGAATCGTCTCATCTCGAGGCACCTCGCTTGCTCCGACCGGCGCCAAAGTTGCAAGCAAGACAGTTGTTTGGCCATCCGGCGATAGAAGTCGGCCTCGGTAGAGTTCGCAATTCGCCAACTCGACTCGCAACTGCTCCGCCGTCAACGTGTCGGCGGCGACGTGTTCGCGCAATGATCGAGTGCTCGCCAACGCACCAGGTCGCTTGGCTTGAGCCAGACTGAGGACGCGGATGACGCCTGGCAGTTCGGCAATTTGAGCTTCCAGCTTCTCGAGCCGCTCAAGTCCTTGGGCCGTTGTCAGCTCGGGATCCGAATAACCGACGATCGCTGTTTCGGAGCCTCCAAACGCATCCTCGCCGTCGCGATAGCAAATCAAACGTACGTCGCCCGGCTTGAATAGTCCCTCGATGCTTCGGTCGAGTGACAACCGGCTGGCGGGACCGATTGCAGCTGCGCCTAACGCCAGGCAAACGATCAAAAGCGGGAGCCGATAGCGAATGAGTCGATCGACACTGCTTTCGAGCAAGCCGCTGGGGCCGCTAACGTTCGATCCACTTGGCGGCCGATCTGCTTCAATTGGCGTCATGCGTTCGGCGTCGTTCGATGGGCTTCATTCGATAGTCTTCATGAAGTGGAGGCAACGCTTGCCCGCCTTTCCTACATTCCGTGAATTGAGACTTTAGCAGAATAGCGGCGTGAACATGTAAGTCGAGTCCAGAAACGTCGTTTGCTTTGACGCCAAAACGAGCCTGCGCCTATACTGAGTTCTGGCATCCAACAAGGATTAGCGCCGACCCGCTAACTGATCAAGAGGAATACCTACATGCGACGAACGATTTCAACAGTGGCAATTGCGATTGCCCTTTCGGCGGGATTTCTGCCGATTGCGACAGCGGAGGAGTTCGAGGCACCAGTCCGCTTAACGGGCGGCGGTGAGAGCGTCAAAGTGGAGAGCCCGGGTTATGCCGCGCCCTGTTGGGCCGACATTGATGGTGACGGTAAGAAGGACTTGCTAGTCGGCCAATTCCGCGGCGGAAAAATTAAGGTCTTCAAGAACTTGGGCGACCGCAAGCTTGCGGCCGGCGAATGGCTCAAAGTAAACGGAAAAGCCGTCGAAGTTCCCGGCGTCTGGTGATGCACCAGCTCGACTCCACAGGTTGTGGATCTCAACGGCGACGGACACAAAGACATTCTTTCGGGCTCCTACTCGCGGATGGAACGCGAAATGGCCGGTCTGTTTCAAGTGCTTTGGGGCAAGGCGGACGGCGGCTTCAAGAAAGCCGAAGTGCTCAAGGGCCTCGATGACGAACCGCTGATCATTCCGATCGCCAGTCGCGCTCAGCAGACCGAGAACATTTGCACTCGACCAACCGCGATCGATTGGGACGCCGACGGCGACCTGGATCTCATCGTGGGCAACTTCGCCGGAACCTTCTATGTTTTCGAAGGCAAAGGAAAAGGAACTTTCTTCGCCAAGCCGAAACAGCTGAAGGCGGGCGGCGCCAACTTGCGAATTCACGGCGCCCATAGCGATCCGTTCGTGATCGACTGGGACAAAGACGGCGACCTCGACATCGTCAGCGGTTCGAGCAACGGCGGCGTGCAATGGTCGGAGAACACGGCTGGCGCAGGCAAGCCGGTTGCCCTAAGCAAGTTCAAAACGCTAATCGCGGCCAAAGGCGCCTCGGCTGGCAAGATGGTTCAAGAGAAGCAGTTGAGCGGCCCAGCCGGTTCAACTCGAATTTGGATCGATGATGTCAACGGCGACGGTCGCTGGGATGTGTTTGTCGGCGATTCGTTGACGCTGACTTCACCAGCCAAGGGCCTGACCGCGAAAGACGTCAAGAAGAAGCAAGCCGAATGGCAGGCGGAATACCAGGCGGCCCTCAAGGCGTACAGTACGGCAAAGCCTGAAGACCGCCAGGCAGCCAGCAAGAAATTCCAAAAGGTCTACGCGAAAAAGTCCCAGTTCATTACCAAAGAGCGAACAGGCTTTGTTTGGCTCTACGTGCAGAAATGACGACGTAGCCTCTGGAATCTGCGAACATCAGCGCGATCAACGCGAAGCAATTTGCTTCGCGTTTTTCGTGCGCTGAGTGCGGCTTCAATCGACTGTGGCTATTTCTCACCGGAGACAGCTTCGGCGATATTGTCGGTGTGGTCGCGGACTCGCGAATAGGCGTTGAGCGAGGCAAGGAAGGCGACGCTAACGAGCGGCGGGATTAGGCCGCCTGACAGATCGTCGAGGTGCTTTCGGCGAAGTTGCTTGACTTCATTTTTGATCCGCTTCGACGACGCCTCCGTCTTCACAAGCACGTTCCGATTGCTCTTCGCGAGAGCCTCATTCACAGACGCCACATACTCAGCAACATGGTGATTCAGCTGGCTTAGATCGGCCCGCTGCTCTTCCGTGAATCGATGGCCATCGCGACGGAGCTTGCGATCAAAGTTGTCGAGATTGGCAATGTAATCACTGACCGATTCGTACTCATCCGCCATGCGAATCTGCAAGCGTGCTTCGTCCGCAACGGAGTGGGGAACGTTGCCGGCCAAGAGATTTGTCACGTATTCGGAGATCTCATCCTGCATCAAGTCAAGCACGTGTTCGCGGTATTTGAGACGATCGCCAAGCTGCTTGTCCGGCTCGTCCTGCTGAAGCAATTGGTCGAGCCAGCCGAGCATTTTCGTGCAGCCTTCGCCCATCTTCTGAATCTCTTTTTGCGATTGCTCGATGGCCATCAGCGGCGTTTCGAGAATACGAATGTCAAGGTCGGTCAGACGCGGCTTCTCTTTGAATTCTTTCGACGGGATGAACCGGTTGAGCAGTCTGACGCACATGGGCATGAGCGGAATGAAGAAGATCGTATTGGCGACGTTGAAAATCGTATGAACTGCGGCAATGGCAGGCGTCGTATGCTCGGGCGCTACCCGTGTCAGTCCGCCAGCCGGCGCCTCGATGTCAATCAGCCAAGGAACGAAGTTGACATACCAACTGAAAATCGCCGTGATCCAAAGCACGCCAAGCAGATTAAAGACCGCGTGAAAATAGGCGGCTCTTTTGGCGACAGTCGTCGCCCCCAGAGACGCCAGAATTGCGGTCACCGTCGTGCCGATATTCTCGCCCAGCACGAGAGCTGCGGCCGTCTCGTAACTGATGATTCCTTGCGCTGCGAGCGAGATCGTGATCCCCAGGGTGGCTGACGAAGACTGCACGAGCATCGTGAGAACACAGCCGGCCAAGGCACACTGCAACACGCCGATATACGAGCCAGCGTTGAAACGGTGAAACCACGCTTCAAAATCTTCCAATTCCTTAATCGCGCCGCAGGCCTCTTTCATGAACGTCAAGCCGACGAAGACCATTCCGATCCCCATGAAGATCATGGCCCAGAATCGCACTCGATCCCCCTTGGAGAACAAGTAGGCAAAGGCGCCGGCGCCCATCAATGGCAATCCGTACTTGCCAATCTTGAGGGCCAAGAACCAGCCGGTAATCGTCGTTCCAATGTTGGCGCCCATAATGACGCCAATTCCTTGTGCAAGCTCCATCAGTCCGCTGTTTACGAACCCGACAACCATGACTGTCGTGATCGAACTCGATTGAACCAGACCCGTTACGACCGTTCCGACGCCAATGGCCAGAAATCGATTGTCCGTCACGGCGCTGATCATTCGGCGCAGGCTGTTTCCCGCGATGGCTTGCATCCCCTCAGACATGTTCTTCATGCCAAGCAGAAACAGGCCAAGCCCGCCGACAAGACCGAAAACCAACGTCATTAGTGCTTCAACGTCCAAAGAACACCGCCTCAAATTGCCAAAAGATCACTGATTGCATGGTCAACATTGACGATTTTACCCGCGACCCAATTCCCAACAACCACAGCGACTTAACCTGTTAGTCACGAAGACTTAACGGTCATTTGGCGGGAAATCCACTAGGCCCCAAGTTATCGAAGAGTCGTGATTCTGATCCAAATGGCGGAGTAGGTTTGACCAGACGACATTAACAGCTCAAGCCTCAACTTCCGCACAACCGATACAAATTGACAACGGATGCTTCGCGGACACTGCATAGATCGAATCGGGTGAGTTTGGCTATGAATCTGCGATACATCACCAAGCGAGAGGTCGCTCGTTCAATGGAGGCGGTGGGCGTTTTGTCGGTTCAATCTTTTGCGAATCGTTGCGCAATCGCGGCATTCACCTTGGCCCTTACGTCACTCGCGCTCCCAGGTTGCCGACTCGACCAGTCCAATCGCGACTTGGAGCCATGGCGCAGCGACAGCACGGCCAGCCCGCCAACCGCGCCGCAACCCGTCCTGACTTCCGCGGCGAACCGGCCAGTTCAACTTGCCTCGTATCAAGACCTCGAGGCCGCTAATGAACCTGACCTCATTCGGCCCGTTGAAACGCCTGCGTCTCCGGTGCAGCCGTCGACGTTCGGGCTGCCCGACCTCGAAGGACTCGCACTCGAGAACAGCCCGATCCTGGCCGAAAAACTGGCACTCGTCGACGCCGCTGACGGGCAGTGGCTGCAAGCCGGCTTGCCTCCCAACCCGGTCATTGGTTACTCGGGGCAGCAACTGGGCAGTCGCGGGCAAGCCGAACAACAGGGCGTCTATCTCGGTCAGACGTTTATCCGCGGAGGCAAACTGCAACTCGGACGCGAGGTCGCTACCTGGGAAATTGAAGTCGCGCAACAAAGACTCCAAGCCGCTCGCTTGAAGCTCCTCACCGATGTGCGGATCGCCTACTATCGGCTGCTCGTCGCCCAACAGCGCGAGCAACTCGCGGGCGAGCTTGCGGCGCTGAGTGAGCGAGCCGAAGAGGCCGCGAACTCACTCTTCATCGGCGAAGAAGTGAGTGAAGCCGATCCGCTGAGAGCAAAGTTTGCAGCAGACACAGCGCGGCTCATCCAATACAAGGCGGCAAGCCAATCGGGCGAAGCGAAACGACGGCTCGCCGCTGTCATTGGAATGCCCGACCTCGTCATCGGTGGCGTGGACGGCGAACTCACCGTGGAAAGCGACCAATTCAAATGGGAACAAACTCTGCACCGAATACTCAGTGAGAGCCCGGAATTGGCGGTGGCGTCGGCTCAAGTCGAAGTTGCTGAATGGAATTCTGAAAAAGCTCACGCGGATGCGATTCCCGACATCGACGTGCAGGCCGTCTTTCAAGATGACCGAGGCACAGGGGGCACCAACGGAAACCTGCAGGTTAGTATGCCGATTCCGATCCGCAACCTAAACGAAGGCGCCATTCGGAAGGCTCACGCCGAAACGTCCGCCGCCCACATGGCCGTCGATCGCCTGCGGCTCGAATTGCAATCGCGTCTGGCTAGCGTCTTCCAACGATACGACGCCGCTCGAAATCGCGTGCACCAATTCACTCGCAAAGACGGCATGATTGAGACGTCAACCAAGACCGTGGAGCTCATTCGAGCAGGTTATGAAATCGAAGAATTCAGCGTTCTCGATCTCCTCTCCGCCCAGCGCAATCTGTTCGAAACCAGACTCAACTATCTCGACTCGCTCGGCGACCTTTGGGTTGCGCGGATGGAAATCGACGGCATGCTGCTTACGAGCAGCTACTAACGATCTGCCGTCTCCAGAACGTAAACGCTCGGTTCTCGTCGCTGCCTTTGACCAGAATCGGGACGCCAAAAGCGTCTCACGCCGAGACGTTGAGAACGCGAAGCAAGAAAGACGGAAAACATCGATACAAGCCGCGTTTACGAGCCCTTCGGCCGATACAACCGGAAAAATCTGCTTGCCCTTTTGGCGCTGGCTTCCAAAAATGCGTTTTGACGCGTAACAATAAAGACGGTTTGACGATTAAACGAGTAGGTGTAATCTAGGCACTGCGATTTTTTTGGTGCTGTAGTGCTACATTATCTATGCTGTGAATGCTGTCGGCCTCGGCGAGATCGAGGCAGCATGAACCGTTGGAAATTGCGATGACTTCCGTACTCACCCACTGCTTGGCCTTGATGGTGCTGTTGCATGCAACACTTGGTTGTTGTTTGCATCACGCGCATGCTTGCGCTGAGCGATGTTGTGAGACGCCTTCGCCGAAGGCGAACGATTGCGGGTGTCATCATCACGATGAATCGGAAGGCGATGTGTCGCGAGTCGGCGAAGACGACGATGCGGGTGCCGCCGAAAATGATTCGTTAGGTGAACCAGCTCTCGATGCAACTCTGTCTCATTCGAGTTGCTCGAGTCGACATCATGGCAGCCACCGCTGCGACGGGGGCGAATGTCAATTTGTGGCGAGGGGAATCTCCGAACGAGCCGCCGTCAAATTACTTATAGCCACGATTCTGACTGAGCCTCCAGCCATCAGCACCGATGCTCTTCGCGAAACAGGGCGTCGAGACAGTTCGGATCGTGAACGAGCGCCGAACCTCAAGTTGCCTCTACTTCACTGCGCGCTGTTGATCTAACGAGCGACATTTTTCGTCGCTTCACGCAGCGCGTCGGAGTTTCCGCTGCCAACTGAGCCGATCCGAGTTTGTGACGGCTCTGTGCTTGCGGTCATCTCACATGACAAGGCCGAGTGCCGTTGCGCTTGGGTTGGAGCTGGAAGGCGCTGCATCAGGCGATCGGCCTGACGTCGAGACCCTTCGCGGTCAATCGACTCGCATCACACTCTATTGCAACTCTCAGAATCGAGCTCTGTCATGAAGGTTCAAATAATCAAGTGGAGCGTAATCGCCGTTGTCGTTGTCAGCGCGAGTTCTGTCGCATATGCACTGCGTTCGCGTTGGCTTCCCCGCATGCAGCAGGCAGTGTCGCGTTTACTCAATCCAACTGCCGACGCAAAGCCTTCAGACGATTCGCACCAGGGTCCAACCGGTTCGATTAGCCTCACCGCTCAGGCCAAGAAAAATATTAGCCTGCAAACGACGGTTATCGAGCCGAGCACGTTTATCAAGATGGTCTCAATGCCGGCACTGATCGTCGAGCGTCCCGGTCGATCGCAGATCGAGGTGACGGCGCCGTTGGGCGGACGCGTCACGCGTGTCTACCCTGTGCAAGGCGCGGCCGTCATGCCGGGCGATCCATTGTTCAACTTGCGATTGACTCACGAAGAGCTTGTAAGCGCGCAGAGCGAGTTGTTGCGCAGCGCGGAAGAAGTCGACGTAATCAAGCGCGAAATAAAGCGGCTCAATTCGATTTCCCTTCCTGGCGCGATTGCGGGAAAGACGATCAGACAGCGCGAGTATGAGCAGCAGAAGTTAGAGGCCGTCATCAACGCGCAGCGTCAGAGCCTCGAATTGCATGGTCTTTCGCGGGAGCAGGTCGATGGCATCATGAAAGAACGGAAATTGTTGCAAGACATGACCGTAGTCGCTCCGCAACTTCCAGCCGACGACCATGAAGGAGAGCCGGATCATCCGTTCAACGTTCAGCATCTTGCCGTCAACCCCGGCCAGTACATCGACGCTGGAAACAAGTTGTGCGTGTTGGCGGACCATCACGAGTTGTTTATTGAGGGCCGAGCGTTTGAGCAGGACATCGAGTTGTTGCAGCGAGTTGCCGAGCAAGGTTGGGATTTGACGGCGATGACGTTTTCCGGCGGCCAGGCAAAAGATCCGATATCAAAACTGAAGGTCTTCTTCCTCTCCGACGCTGTGGAGACCAACTCGCGAGCATTCCATTTCTATGTCCGGTTACCCAACAAGATGGTCCGCGACGTCGAGGACGGCGGGCATCGGTTTGTCAGTTGGAAATACAAACCGGGCCAGCGCATGCAAATCAATGTTCCGGTCGAAGAGTGGAAGAATCGCGTTGTCCTACCAGTCGAAGCGGTGGCCAAGGACGGCGTGGAAACTTATGTCTTCGAACAGAACGGCGATCATTTTGATCGTGTGCCGGTGCACGTTGAGTATCGCGATTCCGCCTCGGTCGTGATCGAGAGCGAAGCGAGACTGCTTGGCAGCACGATCGCAGCCAACGCAGCTCACGATCTGCAGATGGCGTTGAAGAAACAGGCGAGCGGTGGCGGCGACGCCCATCACGGCCACGTCCACTAATGGAGTTCGGCGGCTCACGTCTTTGTTCCGCTTGACGTCCACAGTGCGACAGAGGAGACCCTTTCATGCTCAATGCCATTATCCGGTTTTCGCTCCAACAGCGAATCATTGTCGTCGCGTTGTCTCTGTTCTTGATCGGCTGGGGAGCCTGGTCGACGTGGACGATGGACATCGATGTCTTTCCCAACTTGAACCGGCCTCGAGTTGTGATCATGACCGAGGCCCACGGGATGGCGCCGGAAGAAGTTGAAGCGTTGATTTCCATCCCGTTGGAATCAGCGATCAACGGCGCCAACGGCGTCGAAGCGGTTCGCAGCTCGTCGGGTGTCGGCATTTCAGTGATCTACGTCGAATTCGACTGGGGAACGGACATTCACAACGATCGCCAAATCGTCATGGAGCGACTCGCCTTGGTGCAAGACTCCATGCCGGACGGCATTAAGCCTCAGCTCGCCCCGATCTCGTCCATCATGGGCCAGATCGTGATGATCGGCATGTGGAGCGAAGGCGGCAAGACGGCGCCGTTAGAAGTGCGTACGTATGCGGACTGGGTCGTTCGCCAGCGGCTGCTGACGATTCCCGGCGTATCGCAAGTCTTCACAATGGGCGGCGGCCGCAAGCAGTTTCAAGTGCTTGTGAATCCGGACGATCTGCTTAAGTACGGCGTGACGCTACACGATGTGAAGCGGGCTGTCGCGGAGAGTAACCAGAACGCGACGGGCGGCTATCTCGATGAGCAGGGACCGCGCGAGTTTCTGGTGCGCTCAGTTGGGCGTATTCAGCGTATCGAGGATCTTCAACGAGTTGTCGTTACGGTTCGCGACCAGCGGCCCGTCGTGCTGGCGCAAGTGGCTCGCGTCGTCGAGGGAGCGCAAGTCAAACGCGGCGACAGTTCGGCGTACGTCAAGAACGACTCGGGTCAATTCTCCGGCGGCGCGGCCGTGGTGCTGACCGTCAACAAGCAGCCCGAGGCGGATACGCGAGAAGTAAGTGACAAGATCATGGAAGCGCTCGCGGACGTGCAAGCTTCGCTTCCGGACGACATTCGAATTCAACCCGAACTCTATTCGCAGAAGTCATTCATTGATCGAGCGATCGAGAACGTCATTGAGGCTCTGCGGGATGGCGGCATTCTGGTTGTGGTCATTTTATTCCTGTTTCTGTTGAACTTGCGGACAACGTTCATCACACTGACTGCGATTCCGCTGTCCATCGCGGTGACCGCAATCATTTTCTCCGCCTTCGATTTGTCGATCAACACGATGACGCTGGGCGGCATCGCTGTCGCCATTGGCGAGTTGGTCGATGATGCAATTGTCGACGTGGAAAACATATTCCGGCGGCTCAAAGAGAACCGGCATTCGGCAACTCCGAAACACCCGCTACTGGTCGTGTTCCAAGCCAGCTGCGAGATACGCAACTCGATCGTTTTCGGCACGGTGATCGTCGTCATCGTCTTTGTGCCGCTGTTCTTTCTCTCGGGAATGGAAGGCCGTTTGTTCGCGCCGCTAGGCGTCGCCTACATCATATCGATCGTCAGCTCGCTGTTCGTTTCGTTGACCTTGACGCCCGTGCTCTGCTATTGGCTGCTTGGAAAATCCAGCATTATGGAGCGAGAAAAGGACGGCCCGTTACTGCGGCTATTAAAGTGGCTCGCTGGCGGCGCCATTACGATGAGCTTGCGGTTTTCTCGCACGATTTTGTTGCTCGCCTGCATCGCTGTGATTGTCGCGGGCGTTTGCATGATGCGACTGCAACGCGGCTTCTTGCCTCCGTTCAATGAAGGCGTGGCTCAACTCAACGTCATTCTTCGGCCCGGCGTGTCGCTAAAAAAATCGAATGAAGTCGCCGAGTCTGTAATGCGACGTCTGATGTCGATTGATGGCGTGATGGCGTTTTCTCGGCGAACGGGTCGAGCTGAGCTTGACGAGCATGCCGAAGGAGTCAACGCGACGGAAGTTCTCATCAGTTTTGATCCCGATCTCGATCGACCGCGCGAGGAAGTCCTTAAGGAAATCCGCGCAGCAATGACGGAAATTCCTGGCATCGATGTCTCGGTCGAACAGCCTTTGCAACATCTGATTTCGCACATGCTGTCGGGCGTCAAGGCTCAGGTGGGAATCAAGATCTACGGCGAAAATCTGGACTTGTTGAGGCAGAAGGCGGAGGAACTTCGAGCAGCCATGCAGGGTGTCGATGGCGTCACCGACTTGTTTGTCGAGCCGCAAGTCGAGATTCCGCAGATGAAAATCGAACTCGATCGCGACCAACTCGAGCAGTTTGGTCTGACGCCCGCCTATGTCAACGAGTATATCGAGACGGCCATGAATGGCGACGTCGTTTCGGAGGTGCTTTTGGGTCGGCGCACATTCGATCTGCTCGTCCGCATGGACGAAAAATATCGAGAGAACATGGACGCGTTACGGCGACTTTCGATTGACCTACCAAGCGGCGGAACAACGCCGCTGGAGTCGGTCGCGAGGATCTACGAAGCATCGGGTCCCAACACGATTAAGCACGAAAAAGTTCGCAAGCGAATCGTCGTGCAATGCAATGTCGCCAGCCGAGGCTTGGTCGACGTGGTCGAAGAAATTCAGCGAAAACAAAAGCCAATCGTCGATTCGCTGCCGGTCGGTTACGACGTCGAATACGGGGGGCAGTTTGAGAGCCAGCAATCCGCGACCAGAGTGATTTCGCTGCTCTTCGTCGCCGCCTTGCTGGGCGTCTTCATGGTCCTCTACACGCTATTCGGCTCAGTGAATTTTTCACTCCAAGTGATGGCCGCGCTGCCGATGGCCTTCATCGGATCGGTCGCGATGTTGGTTGTTACCGACCAGAAGCTGACGGTCGCCGCGATGGTTGGCTTTATCTCGCTGGGCGGAATCGCGTCGCGCAACGGGATCTTGCTGCTCAACCACTATCTGCATCTGGTTCGTCACGAGGGCGAGACATGGTCGCAAGCGATGATTATCCGCGCCGGCAAAGAACGTTTGGCGCCCGTGTTAATGACCGCTTTGACTTCCGGTATCGGCCTTGCGCCGCTCGCTATGGCGGCTGGCGAGACCGGTAAGGAGATCCTCTACCCAGTGGCGACCGTCATTATCGGCGGCTTGCTCAGCAGCACCATTCTTGAGTTCTTTGTGCGCCCGGCGCTCATCTGGAGACTCGGACGCAAATCGGGCGAACGGCTTGTCAATCGACGCTTCGCGAAAATCGACTTGGTTGAAGAATCTGAAGAATCGGCCCCGCCGGTCGACCAACCTGCGTAACTCAAAACACCAGTATTTATGCAAGGACAGAAACTATGAACACGACACTTACGATCATCGGGCGGGACTTCGCAATGGCAGCCGCGTTGCTGGCAATCATCGCTTGTGGCGGCTGCTCTAGCGGCGACGCGCCGGCAGTCACAACACAAAATGAGGAACAACCCGCCCCACCCGAAGACGCTCATCAACACCCGGCCCATTCCCACGGTCCGCACGATGGTCAGATCCTCGATCTGGGGCACGACCACAAGTTCCACGCTGAGCTTGTTGAAGACACTGCGAAAAAGGCGCTCTCTGTCTATATTCTCGACGGAGAACTCAAGGAGTTCCCCATCGATCCGAAGCCGCTCGCTCTCGTGCTCATGGTCGACGGCGACGCGAAGACTTTTGAAATCGAGGCGGTGGGCGAAGGCAAGACGGCCCACTTCGCGTCTCAAGACGAATCAATCCTCGAAGCATTTCACTCGCAGGACGGTGAAGGAAAACTGCGAGTCACGATTGACGACACGCCTTTCTCCGCGACCGTGGACAAACACGATCATTCGCATGAATGAGAACTCGACATCGCACGACGCCGTCCTGTTTCTGGCGCCATCGTCTCGCCTTATGGATCCGGTTTGACGCGAGGCGTTGCGGAGCCGGCGAGACCGACAGCCCTTTGGCCCTGGCCAACTCGGCCTTTGTCGCCCAAGTCCTCGCGCGCCTTTTCGGCTAGGCGTGTGAGTCTTGCGACAATGGCAGGTTTTTTGGCGGCGACGTTATTTTCGCAGGCGATATCTTCGACGACGTTGAAGAGCAGAGTCGTCGGTTTCGCGTTGCGTTTGAAATGCGGATGCGCTTGCGTCGTTGCGACAGGAAGAAACATCTTCCAAGGCCCTGAGCGTATCGCCTGCAATTGGTCTTGGTGATAGTAATAGAAAACGTCGTAGGGCGACTTGGCGTCTGGCTTTCCGGTTAGTAATTCGGAGATGTCATGGCCGTCGATTTTGCGACCGGGGGGCGGCGAGCCGCCGGCCAAGCGAGCGAATGTCGGCAACAAGTCCATCGTCGTCGCCAACTCGTCGCATGTCGTTCCCGCCGGAACACTACCGGGTCGCCACACGATCGTGGGAACTCGAAATGCGCCTTCGCTCGTCGTATAGCCTCGACCATGTAGCGGCCGGTTTGAGCCGCGACTCAAGTCATTCAAGTCGCGGTTGATCGGCGCTCCGTTGTCGGAGGTCCAAATCACCAACGTATCCTTGGCGATCCCCAAGTCACGCAGTTGCTGAAGCATCTGCCCCATCGACCAGTCGAGCTCTTCAATCGAATCGCCCCAGGGACCGTTTTTGCTCATGCCTCGGAATGCCGGACTGGAAAACGGCGTCTTGGTGCTTCCCGGCATCGCTTGCGGCATGTAGAGAAAGAACGGCTCGTCTTTGTGATCAGCGATCCACTTCATCGCGCGTTCGGTATAGCGTTTCGTCAGACCGTTGCGATCGCACGGCGCCTCGATGACGGTCTCGTCTTCCATCAACGGCAGTGGCGGCCATTTCGAGCCATCTTTCGCCCAGGTGCGTTCTGTCATGTCGTCGGAGTAAGGCACGCCAAAGAACCAATCGAATCCTTGGCGGGTCGGCAGGAATTGCGTTTGATCGCCTAGGTGCCATTTGCCGACGATCGCAGTCGCATAGCCCTGCTCTTTAAGGACTTCGGCAATCGTCACCTCTTTGGGGTTCAACCCGTAACGCGAAACCGGCCTGAGCACCCATCCATCACGCGGGTTGACGTGCATGCCGACTCGCTGCGGATAACATCCTGTGATCAGACTTGAACGTGATGGCGTGCAAACTCCGGCCGTGACGCAAAAGTGAGTAAACCGCCGTCCCTCTATAGCCATGCGGTTGAGATTGGGAGTCGATTGCAGCGTGCTTCCGAACGGCTCAATGTCGCCGTAACCCAGGTTGTCGCAGAAGATGACGATGAAGTTCGGCTTCTCGCGTTTCGCTGCTCGCGCGATCGATGGAGCAGACGACAACAGGGTGACCAGGATGAGAGCGAGGGCTTTCATGGCAAACGCGTTGTCTCGACGATTCTTAGTGGAGTCGTTCATCGTTTATGGAGTCCAGAGTTTGCTTTTACTTGTTTCGATTGATCCAGTTCGACGAGCTTTGATTCGAACGTACGGTGCAATGTACTGGCTGCGGTGTCCGAATTCGCCTGGCGGGGCATTCTTATCCGCATGTTTTGGTTCGACGAGGTCTTCGATGGCGAATCCGCTGCGACACATCAGCCCGATAATCTGCTCCCAACGATGCAAGTATTCGAGCGCGCCTTCTTCTCGCAGGCGGCTGTTGGCGACTTGTGGCAACGGACCAGTGCGATAATAAGGTTCATGCAACTGGTAAACGCCGCCGGTTCGCTCGACGTTCGCTTGCAAGCTCATCGGCTGCTTGTGCTGACTGATGTAGATTGCGCCGGGACGAGAGACGCGAGCGACTTCGCGATAGACCGGTTTCAAGTCGGGCACGTAACAAGTGCTGACCGGGTGAATGACCACGTCGAAAGAAGCGTCGGCCAAGGCAGACAAGTTGTCCATCGACGCTTCCACCGTACGAATCTCCAAGTCGCGTTCGGCAGCGACTTGTCGATCGAGTTCGAGCATCGCCGAACTGATATCAACGACCGTCACACGTGCGCCGGCGGCGGCATACAACGCGCTCTGCCGACCTCCGCCCGCCGCCAGGCAAAGCAAGTCGAGCTCATTGATGTCTCCGCCAAGCCAACCCAAACCATCGACGGCACCGAGCGGGTCGCGGAAGTCTTCGTCACGAGCCGGTTTTGTGAAGCGTTGATTGTTGCGAACCAACTGATCCCACGCGCGGCGATTCTGCTCGTGAGCTGCACTGTGGTCAGACGGTTCCAACGTTTTCGCTCCAAGACGATAGCCGGAGAATAGAAAAGTAAAGATTAGCTGTGAGCGGCGACGAAGGAAGGCTCACGAATGCAGCTCGCGGGTTTCTTTGCACTTGGCGCCGTTCACCATCTATTGTTCACTTCCTTCTTTCTTGTGACGCGCCAGCCACTCGATCGCTGCGGCGGCAATTCCTTCGTGGCCGCCCTCGAATATCGTGACTCTCGACGGACCAGCGCGGCGCCGCAAGTGGATCTCACGGCCGAAGTGCTTGTCATCGACTTTGTCGGTCGGCTTGGGCTTCGATAGTTCTCCGTCGGCTCGGCTCAGTTGAACTATCTCGCTCTCCGAAATCTCGGCATCCCCGACTGCGCGTGCGAGCGAATTGAAAGCCTCCAATGAATGGCGGATTGGCACCGAGCCTTTGTGGCCGTCATGCACGCCGGCCGCGATGTCGAGCGGCACTTTCTTTGCTCGCGCCAGGAAGGTGAGCGGCGATCGCAGTTTGTATTGTTCGGCAATGGCAGCCGAGTCGTTCGGCGAGCCGCCGCAGCAATTTCGCATCATCTCGCCGTATTTTCCCTTGGCGTGTTTTTGATGCCACGCGGCGAGATCGCTGATGCCGACCCAGGCGCTTGCCGCCGCCCAAGGCTCAGGATGGTGCCCGACCATCAACATCGTCATATGGCCGCCGCCCGAAACCCCCGTCAGGTAGACGCGCGAATGATCGACTCGAAACTCGTTCTTTGCGTACTGAAGAGCATCTAAGATGTCTTGCTGGGCGATCGTCGATCCGCACGCTTGAGGTTGGTTATTGGCGCCGCGGAAGTTGGGAAACAAATAGATCCAGCCGCGCTGGTCGGCCAGAACTTCAAGCAGTTTGTTGCGTTGCTCAACATTGCCGCTCCATGTGTGAAGCGAGACGACCAACGGCCGTAACGAATCGTCGTCGTCATAGTTACCGGGCAAGATGACATAGACCGGTTGAAAAGTTGCATCAACGGAACTCTTCACTTTTACCTTCATCCGCTTTGCCGCAAGCAAGGGCCTTCCCTCGAGGAAGCTGATGGCCAACAGCAACGCGGTGATGACGGAGAGACACTGAAGGGCGGACAACCGCCTTGGCTCGTATCTTGGATTACGCGTCGTACGAGTGGGGTAGGAGACGCGACGGCGCGAAGAGGGCGTAGGTGTCATGGGTGTAGCAGGCGCTTGCGATAATTCAACGATGTGCTTGAGGTCTCACGATGCCTGAGCACATGACAGGCGACTGCGCAATCCATTGGAAGTCGAGTCTAAAATTCCTGTCGTTCGATGTAGATGCAGGAGATTATCAACACGCCGACGATAAAAAGCAAACTGCTCCAGAGCGGTTGGAATGGTTTTTCGATCTTGTTCGCTTCTTCCTCTTTGGCCAGCGTATAGTCGATCGTACGGTCCATCTCGCTCGGCTTCGGAAAGATGACGTATAACGGGTAAATCACGTATCGATAAACGATCTCCATCGTTCCCATCGCGGGCGAATAGGTGTTGACTATCTTGCCTGATTCAAGATCGGTCTCGCACAGCCGAACGCTTTGGTACGTCGCCAGGAGATTCGTCTTGCTCGTAAATAGGGTTGCGCTGATGTCGCCTTGGCCGCGAATGTAGGGCTTTTCGATTTCTTCGGCGGCGGCGCTGACGGTCCAGAGATTACCGTTGTTAAAGGTCACGGCAAACGTATCGCCATCGGGCGAACTCGACAACCATTTGGGAGCACTTTGAGATTCCGGCTTGAACTCCTTTTTCAATTCAAGCTTGTCGTCGTACAACAGCAAAACGCCATCTTCTCTTCCGACGAGTATATGGCCGCCAGCGGCGCCGAGCGTAATGGGTTTGGTGTTGGGAACATCGATGTCGCCTTCAATCTTTCGATCGAACTTGCCGTCTTCATCTTTGCTGAGCACCGTGACGTGCCCGCGACTGCAGAGCACAAGGTCGCCATTGGCTGGATCGATCACTGCCGAGTAGGGTCGGGTCAACAAAACTACGGGTTTGGGACCGACAGGCTTGAACGGACCAGTGGACATGTCGGGAATGAAGCTGCCTATGGTGTCGAGCAAGTTCGATTCGCCGTCTTTCTTCTTTTTGGTTTTCGCCTTCTCAATTGGATCGCCCTCCAACCGATAAAGGTTGTAATAGGAAACGGCCAGAATGCCGCCGTCCGGTTCGCGCAACAAAGCGCTCGTGGATGATGGAGGCGCCACCCCGGCTTTGGGGCTCCAATTGTCGTCCCTCTTGCCGACCATCACCTGCGGACTCGCACCGCCGCGCTGCATATCGCGCGAGATGTTCATGAGACGATCGTTCTTCTCATCGTAAACCGGTCCCAGAGGCTTGAGTTCATCGGGAACCTCCGGCATCACGGAAAAGACCATTTGCATTGCCTTTTGACTCTCGGACGCGAAGACCTCATCCCATTCTTCGGAATCAGCGTTCCACTGGCGAACCACTCCTAACTTATTCACTCCCAGTATCGAATCGCCCGCTTTGTGAACTTGGGCGAAACGAGTCGATTCAAGAGCCAGCTGTTCGTAGCCGCCTTTCATGTAGCCCATCGCCAGGCAGACAAGCCAAAACAGAATGCTCAGAGCGATGCTGATCAACGGGTGTCGCCAGACAACTCCGGCCAGCGCCGACACGGCATAGTAAATTGCGAATACGAATACGAAGAGCGGGATACAATACAGCAAGCTGAGTTCCCATATGCCAAACCGAATGCCAAGCAGAAACCACATGCCGCCGACGAGATAGGCTGCGCTTAGGCAGGTAAAAGCGCATCCGCCTAGGTACTTTGAGAGGAACAACATGGAGCGAGAGATTGGGTTGCTCAGAAGCAAGTGCAGCGAGCCGGGATCAAACATTTGCGGAATGATTGAGGCGGTGACGAGAATTGCGATCACGACGCCGATCACGCCGACGAACCATTTCATCACCCAGGAAGCCCACTGAGTGACGATTTGGTTGTAGTCTTCGCGGCCAATTGGAAATGGCGGGCCGACGGGATTCGAGATGTATTTGAATTGCAGCGAGGTGGGCATTCCCTGACGAATGATGTCGGGGAAGGCGGCTTCTAGCGCCAGCCGGTTGAGACGCCAATTCTCCGACTCGGTCAGCGTCTTTCCGTCGTCCAGTCGCTTGAGCAAATCGCGCCCCTCGTCGGTTCGCAGTCTCGTTTTGCTCCAATAAGTGGCGTCGTAAAAATCTTCCGACTCGATCGCCTTGTTGAGACTGCGAATAAAATTCTGCGCAATCTTCATCATGCCGAAGCCGTCAGGGTTTTCACCTGGCTTGAATCGCGACAACGACTCGCGCTCGCTCTCACTCAGCATCTCCCAAACCAGCCGCGACGGCGTCTTCGCCTCGACCTTTCCGGCTTCGTCAATTTTCGCAACAAAGTCGGCGAAATTGATCAGGTCGCCGTCCTGCAAAGTGGTCGTCGTCTTCTCGGTGTATCCCCATGGCGCAAGCGCCATCAACATCAAAGTGATGACGACCAACAACACCCACAGAATTCGCGAAGCCATGGCTTCACGGAATGAGTCTTTGATTACGGCCAGATAGGCGCCCATGTTTATGCGCTCGTTGGTTTGATCACGTCGAGGAAAACATCTTCGAGCGAGAGTCGATGACGTGTGAGGTCGACAATGCTGATGCTTTGAGAACGCAATGCGTCGACAAGCGAATCGACTTCGGCTTGATCGGCGAGTTGCAAGCGGGCTTGGACATGCGAGTTGGGGCGCGTTTCGATTTCGGCGCTTCCGTGCGGCAAAAGCGCGTCGCGAATTTTCAATTCATCGCCCGCTAATGACAGTTGCACTCGCAAGCCCTTCGCGTCTTGCGGCGCAATTTCGTCGACGGTGCCAACACGCATCAAGTGGCCTTTGTCGAGGATGGCGACGCGGCTGCAGACAAGCTCGACTTCCTGCAAGAGGTGGCTGTTTAGAAAGACCGTCTTGCCCTGCTTACCGAGCTGCGCGATGACTTGCCGCATCTCGGCTCGACCACGAGGGTCCAATCCATCGGTTGGCTCATCGAGAATCAAGAGGTCCGGATCTCGGATCAGAGCTTGAGCCAGCCCCAATCGCTGAAGCATACCCTTCGAGTACTTCTTGATCGGATCTTTCTCGCGCCCCTTGAGGCCGACTTGAGCAAGCAACTCCATGCGACGTTCTCGAATTTGCGGATAGCTCATGCCACCAAGCCGCCCGTAATATTCGATCGCCGTCAGCGCCGTATGATGTCGAGGGATGCGAAGATTCTCGGGAAGGTAGCCGATGCGTCTCCGCGAAATCCGGCTTCCCGCAACGCGTCCAAGCATCGTCGCATCGCCGCCCGATTTGCGTACGATGCCCAAGAGAATCTTGATCAGCGTCGTTTTGCCAGCACCGTTCGGACCCAATAAGCCAAACACCTCTCCTGGCTTCACTTCGAAGGAGACACCCGTCAACGCCTCAAAACGCCGGCGCATGATTCCGTCTCGATAGGTCTTGCACAGACCGTTTACAGCGATAGCCGTTTCTTCACTCATGGCCGTCCTCGGTGGTGCCCGATCCAGAACCTCGATTTGCTGGGAATCGCGTTAGGCGGATTGGGCAAGTTTTCGTTTCGCCGGCTCCCCAGGCTGGTTTGAGTTTCCTCTTGACCGCGAAGCTCAAACCACGCTCTCGGCGATAAGCATCGCCTAGCATAATCGAGATTGATGCAATTCGTTATCGGTTCTACCGGTTTTGCCTGGCGGAAGTTTCAAAAGCCGACTCAGACACGACGCTCTGATTCATTGGCAGGCGGCGTCCAGCGGGTGGATTGGGCGCAAAAAATGAGCGCCTGGCAGGCGTACACCTCCAACATGGATTCGCCAAACGGGCCCCATTATTGGCATCCGGCCTCGCCACACCTTGTTGGCCGTGCTCGCGGACACCGACAACCAACTGAGAATGGGCCAGTAATGGCGTGGAACGAAGGAAACAAGAAGGGCGCGCGGAGACGCTGAATGCGCAGACGAACGCGTGGAGTTAACTAGACGACGGCGGGTGAGCTGTACTCCAAGTCGCGCCTAGATCGTCAACTTTCTGTCCCTCGCAACGACCTGCCACTGGTCTGCAACCTGCCCGTCTTCCACAACGTAAACGCTTTTGTGCAAAGCCGACGTTGGACACGTATGGCGGGGGATGGCCAGCAACCAATCACCCGGTTTCAGATTGGCACCCTGCTGAGTCTCAATGACGAGATGCTCTTCGTTCTGCAAAACTTCCTTCGCGTCTGGCAGCGAAGGGAATCGGACGCGGCGGCCTGCAGGAGGATCCGACGCGACCGCTTTGTATCCGAGGTCCAGCGTGACTCGGTCTTGCGTTGGACGGCTGACGACGCGAGTGAATAGCAACGAGGCGGGCTGAAACGGCAAGTCGGGAAACGCTTCCGAGTAACCGATATCGTAGTAGACGACTGTGCCGGGACTCAGCTCGATGCACTCGTCATTCAATTCAGCAAAGATTGGGAACGACCCGGTACCGCCGCAGACAACACGAGGCACCGGCAGGTCAGCGGCTTCACAACGCGATTTGAACTCGTTCGCCTCACGCCAACAGGACTGAACGGCTTCGCGTCGTTCATCGACGTCGGCTTGGTGGTTCTGGCCGTCGTAGAGATGGAACCCATTCGCGATCAATCCGCTGGCCTGATGAATCTGCCGATAGAGTTCCAGCGCCACGTCATTGCACGGCACGCCGGTGCGATGTTGTCCCGAATCCAAATCGAGCAGCACGCCAATCTCCACGCCGCTCGCCACGGCGGCTTCGGAAAGCAGACTGATCGAAGGGCCGTTATCGGCGGTCACCGAGAATGCGACCGCGGGATACGTCGCGCAAAACTCGCATGCTCGCTGGATGTTTGGACCGACCATGTTGTAGGCGAGAAAAACATCCTTCGCTCCGGCGTGAACCAACATCTCCGCTTCGGCAAACGTCGCGCACTTGTGCTTCGAGACGCCTTGGTTGACCTGGATCTCCGCGATTTCGCGAATCTTGTGAGTTTTGCAGTGAGGCCGCAGCCGCGACACGTCGCCCGCTATCTCCGCGGTCTTCGCCAAGTTGTCCAACATCACATCGCGAAAAACTAGGATTGACGGACTGAGAATGTCCCTCACGTCGTCGATGCGATAGTCGTCCATCATCACTCCTTCAGCCGTTTGTCGATTCTTGAAGTCTTACTTGGCTGCTCAGTATATCGACTCGCATGCGTACACTGATAGCCGATGCCCCGATTGCAAAGCGTTCTAGCTGACGACAGAATGCTCCTTCGACGATGCGTTCTATTCTCCCGCCCTGTCCAACCACCGGATTCGCGATGCCCACCGTCTTGATTGTCCCGGAAGCGATGCGGGATCGGCCCGATCACGATTACGTTCCGATTTTCGAAAAGGCGGGCTTTACAATTCGCTACCCTCGAAATGTCCAGTTGGCTCGAGGCAAGGGCGGCGACACCGAACTCATGGGGGAGCTAGACGGCATCGACGCGACGATCGCGGGCGGCGAGCCTTATACGGCTCGGGTTATCGATGCGAACCCCCAGTTGCGAGTGATCGCTCGAGCTGGCGTGGGGTACGATCAAGTCGATGTCGACGCGGCGACGAAGAGCCGAGTTCCCGTGACCATCACGCCGACTTCAAATCATGAAGCGGTCGCTGAATTGGCGCTCTCGCTGCTTTTCGCGACAACGAAATCGATCGTCAGCAACGACAAACGCGTCCGCGCCGGCGAGTGGCCTCGAGGATTGTTGAGGCCAATTCGAGGCGGAGTTTTTGGCCTTATTGGACTCGGTCGAATCGGCAGAAGTACTGCGGTTCGGGCCGCGGCGTTAGGCACCAAAGTGATTGCCCATGAGAGCTATCCCGATTCAGCCTTTGTCGCCGAACACAATATCGAATTGGTGTCGCTGGACGAGCTCGCCGCAAGAAGCGACTTTGTCAGCGTCCACTGTCCGCTCAACGATGACACTCGTGAAATGTTCAACCGCGACTTCTTCAACAAGATGAAACGCGATTCAATATTCATCAACACGGCTCGCGGCCAGTTGGTTAACGAGGCCGACTTGCTCTCGGCACTCACCGAAGGCCCGCTGCATGCCGCTGGTCTCGATGTTCTCTATCAGGAACCGCCCGCGGCCGACAATCCGCTGTTTCAACTCGACAATGTCGTCTTGAGTCCGCATCTGGCTGGAACCGACCTCCTCTCGCTCGAAGGCATGGGAGTCGAGGCGGCCGAGTGCATTGTCAAGCTTCACCGCAACGAATGGCCGGCGGGCGCCGTGGTCAACGACAGCTTGCGTGACGGATGGAATTGGTAGGCCGGGAGTCGTCGCTGAGTCAATCGACGTGTTGATCGATCAAGACCGCGTTGCCATCGGGATCCATTGCTATCAGACTTGCGGGTCCCTTCGTGGTTTCGTCGGCCTCGACCGTTAGCGAGATTCCATTCTGTTTTAGATGTTTTTGAATCGAGCGAACATCTTCGAACGATTCCAGCGTCTCGCATTGGCTCGTCCACCCCGGATTGAACGTGAGGATGTTCTGCTCAACATCCGCTGAAAAAGCCCTATGGTGGTTTCGCCGTTGCGAAGGATCAACCAGTTCTGCGCTGGGTCTCCGCCGACCTGTTCAAACCCAAGTACCTCGTAAAACTCGCGAGATGCGGCGATGTCTTTAACGGCTAAGCTGACCGAAAATGCTCCGAGTTGCATGGCTTTATCTTTCTGTGCTTGAGTGGGCATTCGATGGATCAAAACGGTGGCACATGAAGCTGGTGGGCAAGCAAGACTTGGGCGATGATTGCAGCGCCTGACGGCTAGAGCGTCCAAGGTTTGCGCATTTCCCGCGCGCGCATGGCATTCGCTTCAGCATCCTTAATGAATGACTCTTCCTTCGGATTCCATTTCAACGGCCTATCGAGCCGCATCGAGATATTTCCGATGTGCATCATGGTCGCCATGGCGTGGCCAACTTCGACGGGAAAGTACGGATCCTTCCGCGACTTGACGCAGTCTAGAAAGTTGCGATGCTCGCCTTGCGGGCAAGTGAATAGGCGAGTGGCGTCTTCGCCGAGGACGGTATTCAATATCTTCTTCGAGCTGGCCCGAAGCGGCTTTCGCCATGCCGGAATGTCGAGCCAACCGTCGGAACCTTCCATCCGGATGCCCGTGCCTCCCGATGCTACGAAGAGATCGACGCCATTGGCATACTTGTAGTGCAAATTGTATTTGCTGGCTGCATTGTAGAGACTCGACTTGTCAGGAAACTCCGCCTTGCCATTGACTTCGACGGGCGTGGTTCGCTCGGTGTCATTAGCCCACTGAGCTGTGTCGAGCATGTGGGCACCCCAATCGGTGAACTTACCGCCCGAGTAGTCGAAGATGTTTCGCCACTGCTGGGCGCCGCAGCGGTTCGAACAGTAAGGCGATTCGGGGGCTGGGCCGAGCCACATGTCGTAATCGAACCCACTTGGAACGGCCGCGAATTTCGGCGGCTCAGGCGGAACGTTTCCGGGAGGCAAAGTAATCCGAATCGTTTGCAGGCGTCCGATCACACCGTTACGAACCAATTCCGCCATGCGATGATAGACCGGAATCGAACGATCCTCAGTCGACGTTTGAAAGACAGTGTCGTTCTCGCGGATAATCTTAATCAGCGCGCGCCCTTCGGCGATGGTAAGCGTCGGTTTTTCGCAACAGACATCCTTACCGGCTCGTGACGCCGCGGCAGCCATCGGTACGTGCCAATGATCGGGCGTCGAAATCATGACAGCGTCGATGTCTTTCCTGGCGATAATTTCCCGCCAGTCCGCGTGGGCCGTGCAATCGTTGTTGCCATGATGCCGATTGACTTTGACCCGAGTTGCCTCGCGGCGCGATTTCACAACGTCGCACACGGCAAGAATTCGGGCGTCCATGCAACGTTTGAAACCATCCAGGTTCCATCCTCCTCCGTGGATCCCGGTACCGATGAGCCCCAATGTGATCTGTCGGCTAGGTGCGTCGGTGCCGAGGACACGCGACGAAATGATCGTAGGCAGCGCGGCGGCGGCAGCGCGCGCGGCGAACCGGCGGCGTGTAATTGGCCACTGCCATTGTCGCTGGCTTTCGTCCGACCGCTTTCTCTGCTTACTACCTTGCTTTCGCTTTCGTTGCATTGCGTCCGCCTTTCGGTACATGAGACGACCGAGTTCAAACCGTCGTGTCTGGTAGGCCTCTAATCTTACCGCGCCTGTTCGACTTGCGTGCGGCTTTTAAGTCATTGCTTCATTCGTTCTGGAGTCCAGCAGGTCCGTTCGGACGAGCTACACGCACGACGAGTTTGAACGCCAAATCACGGGTGGTATTCCGGCCCATTGTATTTCGTCGCTCGAGTCGCATTCGCCGACCTATGTGGACCACAATGCTCACGTTCACGTAGAGCAGTGATTGAGCGAGCGAGTGTTTCTTCTGCGCCAAGTCAGTAGACGGATGTAACAAGGCTATTCCAAGCCCGATGAGTCGCTGGCTACGCGCGTGACATCAGTGTGGCAATCGCGCCTGAGTTTCTCGGGGATT
>CAZMNY010000029.1:0-103280 GCA_964567745.1 uncultured Pirellulaceae bacterium
CAAACCCATCAACCAAATAAGAACTCCACCTGTCCAAGAAAGTGTAGCCACATCACTAGACCTCGCAGCCTAGCTGCTCACGCTGACGTAGCAGTCACTTGCGAGAGTATGTGGCGAACTGGAGTCGCTGACCAGTGGTGACTCTTAACCACCCCGAACCTTCACAACGTTTTTCTGACCGAACGGGTCCCACTCGACATCGAGTTTCCTTTTCCCGTCTGGTCCGGTAAGATCAACGTTGATCGGCCCGCGTTTTGGGGTACTCATGCAGCGTAATGAATTGGCGTACGACCGTTTACGCAAACGCCCCAAAAACGGGGCCAGGGATAATTAAATTGTTAGGTGGCAAAGAATGAGAGCATTGCAATGGTCCGCCATACCCTTGGGTATTGGTCTCCTTCTATGCATCGCCGCCCACCCATTCACACACTACGCAGTCATCGTCGATCTGGGGCAGCCAGTAGTCGCCGAAGAAGGCAAACCAATTGGCGAATTCAAGCGTTGGAAAAACGGGTTTCTTTTCATCCGTGAAATCGGTCGACTGAACAACTACCAATTGACTACTGTGCCCAAAGGTCTAACATCGGGACCACATCCCCATGCGAAACCGAATTGGCTCGTCAATATCGGCCTGACTTGTTGTATCGTCGTTGTATGCGGTTTCATTTTCGGATGGCGACCAAAGGGTGATCGAAGCAAAAAGGAAGCAATGGCTGAGTCATTGGCTGGATTCGCCGCACTTGGAGTCGCGTTTATGCTCGGCTGCACAATGGTCATTTACGGCTTTTCGTGGAAACCTTCAGGCCTCGCGATTTTGTCAGCGCTCGGCGGACTCTTTCTCCTTTGGGCGTCTGCTCCGTCGGGATCGCGCGGCACCGATTCGAAGCCTACCGAATAGCCACCTAACGCGTGAACCGGAGCGGCGAAAACATGCGTCGGTTAAAAGACCGATGCACTTTCAGTCTTTGGCTTCGTGCGTTCGGCGTGAAACTCCGACGCACATAAGCGAACTAAATCTGACCCCCGAACGTGTACCTAACGCTCCGTTGTTCGCCTAACGTGGTCTAGCAACTTGCTGCAATCCTCGTCAGTCATCCACGCCTCGGCCCTACTTCGTGAACCGTCTGGCCACCCAGCGAACTCAAGGGCGATGATGTTAGCCGATAGGATCAAGCCACAGGAAACACCCGTGAGGGTAACGCTTGGATGCACTCAGCAAGAAACTGGCGATTAGGTGAGCAGCGGCGTTCCTAACACTCGTGCTGGCCCGCCCCGTTTCACGGCATGGCCATGCCGTGAACGCCACCCCGATATTACTTTCGAGTTTCTCTCCGAGTTCAGGAGTTGCTCCAGGTTGTTGCGTCTCCGTAAGCTGCCCAGCACGTTGCCCACACATGCGGCGGCAACAAACGCAACACCCACATTTACGGAGACCGAACGATGGCAAAGACAAAGCAAACCAAAGCATCAGCGACCGAACCCCGCCCGTAAGCGTTGAGTACGACTACGGCACCAAGGGCGAACGCCGCACTAAGGAGTTTGACGACGCCCAAAAGGCGAAGAAGTTCTTCATCGCCAAGGATAAGGCAGGCAAGAACCCAAAGGTGCAAAAAGCCGACGACGGAACCGATACGGGCAACACCACCAAGGATGAGACAAGGGAAACGACCACGAAGTCCGAACCGAAGAAGCCGACCACGCCGGGCGTGCGGGCCATGCGTTCGCGACCGTACCTTGCGGGCGTGATCATAGCGAAGCACGGGCTGGCCGCCGGTGTGACCGACGCCATGGTGGCGGAGTTGGATGAGGCCTACGGCAAACCCAACCCCACCGAAAGCACATTTTGCTTGAAGAGTGCGTGGCACGCCGCACGCGGGTTCACCGGGGAGGCCGTTTGATGAAACTTCCCATCCCCGGCGACCGCATCCGGCTGGTGGCAATGCCCGGCGACCCCGACCCGGTAGCACCGGGCACCACCGGCACGGTGCGGGATGTGCTGCACGTATCCGCGAGCGTTAGCCCGTTCATCCAAATCGAGGTTGAGTGGGTTGACGGACGGCGGATCATGTTGAGCGTGCCACCCGATAGTTTTGAGATCATCAACGACTGATTTTGCACTTCGGCAACGCCTTCTGGAGCTTATCGACCTCGGCCTGAGTAAGGTTAGGGTTGCCGGCGAGCCTAAGCCGCTCCAACTTCGTCAATCCCGCCAAGGGCGTCAGGTCGGTGACCTGATTGTCGTCGAGCCCAAGCACCATCAGCTTCGTCAATCCCGCCAAGGGCGTCAGGTCGGTGACCTGGTTGCCGCCGACCGCAATCCCCTCCAACTTCGTCAATCCCGCCAAGGGCGTCAGGTCGGTGACCTGGTTGAGCCCGACCTGAAGCTCCACCAAATTCGTCAAATCCGCCAAGGGTGTCAGGTCGGTGATGTTTTGGGAGCGAATGTCGAGAAGGACGTCGAGCCCCGTAATTTTCTCCAAGTCCGCCTTGGTGAGTTCGCCCGTCGGTTTGCCCGCAGTCTTCCGAATCGCCGCATCTATGGCTGCCTTGGCCTTCGGGCTGTTTGGGACGTCGTTGACCGGCTTCGCATCCTGCGGCTGTTGAGCCTGATTGCCACCAGACTCCCCAGATGGTCTTGTAGGTTGGGTCGCTGGCCCACAGCCAAGCACTCCAATGACCAGCAGAACAATTGGCGAAATTCTCATCGTTTTGGCCTCCAACTTGTAAGCAGCATCGGAATCGTGTCGTTCTCGCAACTGGTCAGTGTCACTCGGTGTGCGTACGCGACCCACCGCGCGCCCCTTCACGCACGTTTGAGAGCAGAGATGGTGTCTAACGACATCCGCGACCAATACCGCAACTTTCATACCGATGCTGTGTCGAGATATGAAGGCCATTAGACGGACCGTTCTTGGGCAGCCCCCGCGTTCAACGGGCTGATCACGGAGTGCACAGATGGCGGCTGGGTGGCTCGGCGATACCAAGGAGACCCGCGCGACGACTTCTGAGATTGATCACATCACCGTCCACACCACCACGCGAGGCACGGGCAGCGGTACGCGGCACACGTTGGAGGGTGCTGACATGAGTTTTTTAATAGCCGGGGGCGTGCCGAGTAAGTCGAACCCACAGACAATCACGAAGGTTTGAGCTTCGCCGCTTTTCCGGTTTGCGCACCGCGCCGCGTTTTGTCTTTGATAGCGTCCCCGATCGGATTTGAACCGACGGCCTCCACCTTGACAGGGTGGCGAGCACTCCAGGCTGCTCCACGAGGACGAGGTAATTGCTTACTTGAGTAGCTCAGGTGGGATTCGAACCCACAGCATCCCTGGTTCTTAGCCAAGGTGGTTCTACAAGTTGCCTTCCGAGCCGTATTCGTTCTTTGTTTCCATTCGCGTTGAGTGGCACAGTGCCCAGAACAGGAGTCGAACCTGCAACCATCCGGGTTTAAACCGGATCGCTCTTCCGATTGGCGCATCTAGGCCTCACGTTATTCCGCCAAGTAGTCCCGGATGGAGTCGAACCATCGTTTCCTGGATGTGAGCCAAGCGTCGTCGCCGTTGGACCACGGGACTTTGTTTTGTTCTTAGCCGCGCGTCGTTGTCGCTGTTCGAGCAAAAACAATACGCGGCGCGACATCCTCCCTTGACGAGCGATGACCTCAATTGCTGAGCGGAAGCCGTGAGACTCGAACTCACAAACGGCTGATGCCGCCACCTGTTTTCAAGACAGGCTCCTCATCCGGCCGGATGACTTCCGTATCGCTACAAGAGCTGCGGTGGTAGGAATCGAACCCACGTCATGGCGGTTCAAAGCCGCCGACCCGTACCAGCACAGGACCCACCGCATCAATTAGTCAGGATGGCTGGATTCGAACCAGCGATCTCGTGCGCCCGAAGCACACGGGTTTCCAAGCTCCCCCACACCCTGAGTCTCAGTCGTCTCCGCTGTTCGCTTTGCCACCAACTCCAGAGCGCCCAGTGGGAGTCGAACCCACACTTCCGCCATGGCAAGGCAGTAGGCTGCCGCTACATCATGGGCGCGTTTTCCGCTTGACGTTTTGCCGAGAGCACTGGGCGGGACTCGAACCCGCGTAGCCGCTTTACGGGAGCGGTGTCTTGGCCGCTAGACGACCAGTGCTTGTCCGTTGCGGACCGCCGATGCTTGAGCTCGATTTGAACGGTCGTTCAAACCGACGAATCAATGTCGGACAATCCGCGGAAGTGGGACCGGAGGGACTTGAACCCTCACCCGCCTGGGTAAGAACCAGGGATGCTGCCGCTAACACCTCAATCCCAATAAAAAAACCCGATGTCCTGCGACACCGGGCTTTAAGGTCGAACCTAATGTTCACCCAATGTCACAAGCGAAGCGGATATAAACAAAGCGCATTCGCTTGACGGACGGACATCTGACTGCCGCCGAACAAATCCTGTTTCGCATTGAGTTCTATCGAGTTCATTTTTCTTCTAACTGTCAACAATCGAAATTGATCGCGAGTCCGCCCTCGAATGACTGACTAGGAATTAGACGCCCGAAGCAAAGAAAGGTTCGCGGCTACCTGGACCTAGATCCGCCGAGACTCGGATTTATTTCATTGAGTTCGAAAAAGTTTGTGGCGGATTCACTCGAATGCCACAGCTGGGCTAGCCAACAAGAGTGAAGCACCCCGTAGGGGAATTGAACCCCTATCTGCGGATTGAAAAACCGCGATCCTGAACCATTAGACGAACGGGGCGAAAATTGTTAGACGCGCAATACGCAAGTGAGCTGGGAGGCGCTCGAATCCTCGTCTGCGGCACTTCAAACCGCTGCTATACCATCTCAGCTACCAGCTCATTTGGTTCCGTGTTGACGCGAAAAAACCCGATGCCGCCTTGCGACACCGGGCTGAAAATTCCCGTCGGCTCTAAAAGCCGGAGTGTCAAAAGCGCAATGGATGCGAGGGAGCAAATTCCTCCCGGTGCTCGGTAAATTGGCCCGAGAAACGTTCAGCTTCAAGATATGTCCGCAAAGTCTTCATCGTTTGATCCAAGTCGATTCTGTGCGAGGGACGAAACGTGTTTTCCGGCCCGTACAGCTAAGACGATGGCCAACCTTAAAAGGTTCGCAATGCTTCAAAAAGAAATGCCGTAGCACATCTAGCCAGAGCTCCGGCGCGCACGATGAAGGGTGATCGTCCGATCGCTGACGCGCCGGGTTGGTGCGCCGGGTTGGTGAGCAACGGGCGGGGCGTTAGCGGCGAGGTATGGTGTGGGGCGTTTTCGATTTTTTGTCGATGGGGAACTGTGCATTGACGTCTTGAAGATAGGCTCGCAGTTCATCGGCAAGTGCGGTTCGCATGTCGGGGTAATCGTCTGCGAGGTTGTGTTGTTCGCTAATGTCTTTGGCCACATTGAACAACTCGAATCGCCCGCTCTGATAATAGTAAATCAATTTCCAGGCGCCTCGGCGAATGCTGCTCGATGGTCCAATCCCGGGACCTTTGGGGCCCCAATTGTTCGGGAAGTGCCAGAACAGCGAACGCTCGTTTCGATCGTCGTCCTGTTCCCCTCGAAGCAAGCCGCTAAAGCTTCGGCCATCGACCACTCCGCCGACTTGCTTTACCTGGCCTACTCCGGCGAGCTCCAAAATTGTCGGGAAGAAATCCTCGATGATCACTGGCTGAGTACAAGTGGCACCGGGTTCGGTCACACCTGGCCAGTGTGCGAGCATCGGAACGCGAACTCCGCCTTCGTGCGCCGATCCTTTCCCACTCGACAAGGGACGATTGTGGGTGTGAGCCTTTCCGCCTCGCCCACTCGCGCTCAGACCGCCGTTATCGGACATGAACAGCACAATCGTGTTGTCGCTCTGTCCATGTCGCTCAACGTTATCGAGAACATCGCCGAGCGATTTGTCCATCCCTTCCACCATCGCCGAGTACATCGCTTCGGTATTGTTCAGTCCGGCGTCTCGATACTTCTGGTAAAAGCGATCATCTTTGGCGAAGGGAACGTGCACGGCGTAGTGCGACATGTAGAGGAAGAAGGGCTTTTGATCCTCAACTGCTTGGTCCACCGCGCTGTTGGCTTCTATCGTTAATGCTTCGGTTAGGAAAATCGGCTTGCCGTGATATTTTCCCAGGCCAGGCACGTCCCACACGGCGCCGCCTCGACGCCACGCGGCGCTGAAATTCTGCGTGCCGAGAAAGCTGCCGGGACCTCCTGCCGCATGTCCGGCGATATTGACATCGAACCCGACATTGGTTGGATCTGCGCCGGGCGTTCCGATGGCGCCAAAATGCGCCTTGCCGACATGAATCGTGCGATATCCGGCTTCGCGCAAGTAGGCGGGCAAGGCCTTGGCGTGGACGGTCCGTTCGATCCCGGCTACCGGACTCAGGCCGTTGACATTCCACTTGGGGAACGCAAGCGTTGCGTGCCCGCGATCGTTGCTGGCGTTCTTCTTCAAGGTCCAATTAGTCACACGGTGTCTCGCCGCGTTGAGCCCGGTCATCAAACTGACTCGAGTCGGCGAGCAGACGCTGCAAGCATAGGCCTGAGTAAACTTCATCCCGCTCGCGGCCAAACGGTCCATGTTCGGCGTCCGGTACCGACGGTTTAATTCGGTCGTCGCGGTGTGAAATGGCACGGACGTATCTTGCCACCCCATGTCGTCCACCAGGAACAGCACGATATTGGGTCGCTCAGCGCCTAATGCCGACGCTGTAATCATGAATGCAAACAGGGCAACGAAGACTCGGAACAAGTTAGTCGACATCGTATTCAACCATCCGCTCATTTTTGTTCGACCACCATAGCCGGTACGGAATCAAATGTCGGCAATACCACCTCGTTCAGAATTCTGAACGGATGACGCATCGCTTTTTCTTTGTTGTGGCTCGTTACAACGACGACCAACTCGAGGGAGGGAAGGACGAAAATAAACTGTCCGCCAGCACCTCGAGCCGAGACGCATCGGTGCCTCTTCCCGCCGACCTCCACTTCGTTGCCCCACCAAAAATAGCCGTAGGTGTGCCCAGCTTTGTTGGTGTAGATCGGAGCAACAGCGTCACGAATGAATTCTCTCGTCCAAAGCTGTTCACCGTTCCATTTCCCGTCGTTTGCGATCAGCAATCCGAGCTTCAACATGTCGCGAGAACGCAGACTCGATCCGGCCGCGGCTTTGGGAAGCCCGCTGACGTCCGGCTGCCAGGCGTACTCCGAGATGCCGAGACGGCCGAGCACTTCTTTACGAATAAACTCTTCCGCCGTGCCCGGCACGACTGCCTCCACGACCTGCATGACGAGCATGGGATCGGTCCCTTGATACTTGAATTCTCCCTCTTCGCGACTGGAAGTGTTGAATGCCATTTGAGCCTGTCGCTGGCCTTTCATGAGTGCCGCCAGCTGGCCAAAGGCATTTTTGGACTTCTCGTCGAGGCCGCGGAGCCCCGATTTCATGTTCAGACAATCGGCCACCTTGACTTCCGCCACTCCCGGCAACGGGTGAAACAGTTCGACTTCGGTCAAGTAATCGAGCACCGGCGCATTCAGATCCTTGATGTAGCCAAGTTGAATTGCTCGTCCAACAGCAAGGGCGGTAACTGACTTGGTTATCGACATCTGAAAGTGCGGAGATGCTTGGCGTCCGCGACGGTAATAGCTCTCCAGAACCAGCTTGCCTTGGGAGGCAATCAACAGGCTATCGATGTTGCCATACTTTCCCTTGGCAATCTCGCGAGTTAGCGATTCAACCACTTTGATATCGACGCCGTGTCGATCCAGTGGCGCGACAGCAATTCCGTCATCTAAATCATCGGGCGTGGCATCGACAATCGGCTGCGGCAGGTCAGGCAGTAACTGCTCAAGTCGGTAGGCTGTAACAGAGGTTTGATCGGCCTTGGCTCGCGTAATGGCGAAATCGACAAGCGGCTGTGAATGAAAAAAGCCTGGCCAATAGTTGTGCCCCTGCCCCTTCGCCACGATCAGTTTTACCGCGTCGCTTGCTCCCTCCGCTTGATAGCGCTCGACCACGACGCCCGAGTTGCGTTCCAGCGGCACCACTCGGTCAACATCGCCGTGAATAAGGAACACGGGCACTTTCGCTTTCGCCAACAAGTGAACTCGGGCGATCGGGTTGTGTTTGTCGAGCGTGGCTTCCAGCTCGCTCGGCTTCAGATTGTAGGCCGGCGCTGCACGTTCAATCCCAGGGTAACTTCGCAAATCGAACACGGGGTAAATACCCGCGAAGCCCGCCACCTTGTCGATATTCCGAGTCGCCCAACTATTCGCCCAGACGCCTCCTCGGCTGCGTCCGAGCAGGCAAACTCGCTTTTTGAATCCACGCTTCTCGGTCAATTCGCGGTAAAGCGCGGTAAAGTCCTTCTGTCCTTGCGGGCTTCCGTGCGCTTCGCCAACATCGATCCCCGCCACAGCGACGCCGGCGGCTAGGAACTGTTCGTGCATCCACTTCTCATGGCGGTCCGGTAGTCCGCGCAGCGTGGGCGAGTACATGATCCAGGGCTGCGGTTTTTGTCGCTTCTCCTTCGCTGGCCAAAGGATGAACGCGGGCCGACCCTCGACCAAAAACGATTCGCCCGGCAGGATCAGCTTCTTGACCGGTTTGACCGACTGGCCTTGCTGAGCAATGCATTTGGCAGAGCACCAGACAAGTAACACGCTGACAACCGTCGTGCGAAATAAGGCCTTGGTCACTGTCTTCTTCTCCTCTGCGCTACATGCTATGACCTAAACGGCCGGTCGATACGACTTAATGCGTTTTCTGAACCAGCTTAAAGCTCGTGACGAGACCACCGCTTTGATAGGCAAATGTCGCCGTCGACCGCCTCGACTCGACTTGAGTAATGCGACCTTGGGCGTCTCGAGTTATTCGAACTGTCGAAACCGTAAGATCGCCGCCGGGGCGCATAACATACGACGGGGCGACATTGGAGGTTTCGCTCAGGTAATCGACGATCAGTAAGTACTGATTAACGTTCGACTGATGCCCGGCGTCCCAGCGTGTTTTGCAAAACTCAAGCATCAGCTGGCTATCGGCGAAGTACTGATTCGCCAGTGTCGCAAACGCCTCTTGGGGCGCGTTGAGAAAGAAGTGAATATTGCCTCGCGTATAAGCGCGGTCGAACTTTTGCTTTCCCTTAAAATAATCCGCCCAAGCCGTGTTCCAAGTCGAATCATCTCCGTCCCAGGCGCCAATACGCTTGAAATTCTTCTTTGTTTCGGCGAAATCAATACCTCGTGACTTCGGTGTTCGAAAAATCACGCTTGGCCCTGCCGCCTGCGCGAGACCTTCGAACTTCCTCTCAAACAACTCGGGACGAACACGTCTGCCAACCGTATCCAACATGTTGTGCGCCAGTTCGTGCGCGAGACAAATCAGATAGACATCCGTGACGCCTGGCCTCGGCGAATCCGCCGCGAAGCTATTCTCCGGTCGCCCGAGCGGCAGGGCGAAAATGTTGATCCCCGATCGAGAGCGAATCTTCTGCGTCTTGCTGGCCGGTCCCAGCCAGCCGGCCACTGTGATTGTCTCAACCTCCCAAACGTCTCGCGGCATCGCCTTCATCAATCGATGCATCGCGGCCAGTTGCCGCGGAGTCGCTCGGTCGTTGTCGATAAACAACACGCCAAGATCGACCAGCAGTCGCCGATAGCCGGCTTGGAAGTCAAGAACATCGGCGACGCGTGTACGACTGGCGCTGGAATCGGGAAGCGACTCGAGTAGAACCGCCCAATATTGAGCCGCCAGCAGCGGCAGATGGGGACTCGACTCCAAGTCGAATTGAGCTCGCCGCAACAAGTTGGGATACTGCTTCGCCAACGGCGATAGTTGCTGAAAGAGGCGTTCGCGCGTTGACTGTGGAACGAGTCCGCCGGCCAAGTCAGCTTGTAGCGATGTGAGCGAACCGAAAACTTTTTGACGAATCACCGCGTCGTCTCGAAGAACCGAGCCAAGGTGGCTCGCGTGCTCGGCAAGCAACTTCCGAAACGACTCAACTCGAGATAGCAAGCCAACGCCACGCATCAAGAACAGCCGCCCGTTCTTGCCACCGCTGATCAGGTCGAGCACGCCATCGCCATCCAGGTCAGCCAACTCGGGAGTGGTGTCGTCGCCGTTTTCCTTACGGATATTGATCGCGCCTCCGTCCGACCATTGCAGCATGCGACTCTTGCTCAACTTCGGATTCTTGCCGGTCGATTCGTTAAGGTGGAGCGACACGGTGCCCCAGTTGACTCCGAGCAATAGGTCGCGTCGCCCATCCTGGTTGAAATCGACGATACGGGGATGCGAGTTGTAGGCGAGGCGAAGATCGTAAAACGAGTCCCCTTTCGAGAAACGTGGCTCGTCCGCTCGGCCTTGATTGCGGAACAACAGGACATCTCCGCCAAATGAACCAGTGACAATGTCAGCGAGTCCATCGCCGTCCCAATCGGCAACATCAAACCGGCCCTGGCAGTTCTTCTGTACCTGAAGAGTTATCGCCGTCTCGGCAAACCTAGGGCTTCGGACCGTCCCGACGTTTTGATGAATGGAGACTTCGTCGCCCGAGTGGCAAACCACCAGGTCCGGTAGACGGCCGCCGACGAGATTGGTAAGAGCGATTCCGGTGTAGGACGTTCCCCAACGGTTGCGACTGCCTGCGGAGATAGCAGTCTTCCCTTGAAAGTTCGCGCGCTGACGATTCCCGTCGTTGCGATAGAGCCACAATCGACCGTCGCCTCCGCCCACCAAAAGGTCTGAATCCCCGTCACGATCCCAATCGTAACACCGAGTGGTCGCGTGGTGGCCCAAATCAATCGCCTCTCCGTCGGCTTTGATTGCGACGGGGCGCTCGTACGACATGGTTGGAATCAACTCTGATCCGGAGTCTTGGGCCATTGCAGCGTGACAAGAAACGCAAAGTGAAATTGCTGCCACTGCAAACAACTTCGCGACCTGGCTTCGGATTTGCGGAAAAGAGTGATTATCATCCGTCACGGCTTCATTGTACATTCGCATCACGCGTCATCCCCAGAGTCAACTGCCCGTTCACTTTGAATGTAGGTAGTATATCAACGCTAACCACAAGCCGCTCGCCCACGTGTGACAAATCCAGATGACGACATCATCCCCGACGCGAGCCGCGAACGATCGCGCTACCCGCGTTGCGCGCCACTGAACGCAAATAACGATTCCGCGTGGCACTGGCTTGCCAGTGCAGAATTGCATTGGATGTTGACCTCAAGTCCCTCGCCAACCGACGCCGCCACGGTCCATTTCGCGCTTAGCCAAGATCTTATTTACGAGGTTCACGGTGCGATGTTTGATTTGACGAAGCATGAATTGAACGTCATGCGCTACGGAGGGATGGGCATTTTTAAGTTGGTAATGTCCGTCCTGTTCTTCTTTCCTTGGCTCGCAATCAAGATGGTCTTGATGAAGACCAAGGCCGCTTCTGCGACCTAACAAACGGCGACGCCGTAATTCAGGAATTAGCGTTCAACGTTTTGCACGACGCCCCACGCCGAGATTTTTTGGCGCGGGGCGTTTTCGGTTGAAGCCGAATTGGTAACGCGCGTCACCGGGCGCGTTGCGTGTCGAGTTGAGGTAACATGGGTGCACAAAGACGAAACCAACTCGAGCCACCCAAGAACTAGTTTCTGAGAATGAACCGACAAAATAACTACGGCGTCCAGCTGTCCATCATCCTATTGGTCGCGATCGGACTGAGTGCCAAAGGCCTAGCCGCCGATCGCCCCAACATTCTGTTTCTGTTTTCCGACGACCACGCGATCAAGTCGATCTCCGCTTACGGTGGTCCGCTGGCCGACGTCGCCCCAACACCCCATATCGACAGCCTCGCGCGGCAAGGCGCCGTCTTCCTCAATTCCTTTTGCGCGAATTCGATTTGCGGCCCGTCGCGGGCCAACATCTTGACCGGCAAGCATAGCCACATCAACGGATTCATGCGCAATGGCAACAACTTTGATCAGAGCCAATGGACGGTAGCCAAGGCGTTGCAAAAGGGCGGCTACAATACGGCCGTCATCGGCAAGTGGCACTTGAGATCAAATCCGGTCGGTTTCGATCACTGGGAAGTCTTTCCCGGCCAAGGCAATTATTACAACCCAGTGTTCATTCAGATGGACGGTTCGCGGAAGCGATTTGAAGGGTACGCGACGGATCTCACCACCGACAAGGCCATCGCCTGGCTCGACGGACGAGACAAATCGAAGCCGTTCTTCCTGATGTGCCAACATAAGGCGCCGCATCGTACCTTTGCTCCAGCGCTCAGGCATCTTGGCGCTTTTGATGACGTCGAGATTCCCGAGCCGGCCACGTTGTTTGACGACTACGCGAACCGGAGTCGAACTCTTGCAAAAAACGAAATGGAGATCGATCGGCACTTCGACTGGGCCTACGATGCGAAGGTTCGCAAGAACGAACGAGGCGACGTCAAGCTCCCCAGACCGGATCGCTACGGGACGCCTGAATACAATCGTATGACGCCCGCTCAAAAGAAGGTCTGGGATGCCCATTTCTCGCCCCACAATCAGAAATTCCTGGCCGACTACAAATCCGGAAACCTGAAGAACCGGGACATCGTCAAATGGAAATACCGCCGTTACATGCGAAACTACTTGAGCACCGTCAATGCGGTCGATGAAAGCGTTGGCCGCATGCTTAAATACTTGGACGATCACGAACTGGCGAAAAACACCGTCGTAATCTACTCATCCGACCAAGGATTTTATCTGGGCGAACACGGCTGGTACGACAAACGCTGGATGTTCGAGGAGTCGTTTCGGATGCCGTTCCTGATCCGCTGGCCTGGGGTCATCAAGCCAGGAGCGAAGCCGAAAGAGTTGATCCAAAACATCGATTATGCGCCGACCTTTCTCGACATCGCCGGACTCGTTTCCCCGTCTGAGATTCAAGGCCGATCGCTCGCTCCGTTGCTTAATGGAGACGAGACCAAATGGCGTAAGTCGCTCTATTATTCTTACTACGAACTGGGCGAACACGCTGTGCCTCAGCATTTTGGAGTCCGCACCCAGACGCACAAACTGATCTATTTCCCGCGCACCGACGAATGGAACATGTTCGACCTGGTGCACGACCCCGAGGAAATGAAGAGCATCCACGCCGATGCGTCTCATCAACAAACGCGGCAAGAACTCGAGAAAGAATTCAACCGACTGCGTGCACAATACGACGCTCCCGATTTTCCAAAGAAGCGGTAACGACAGATCGCATTGCGTCACTCTCCACACACCACAGTTTGCACGTTATTGCTTGTTCTGATTGCAATCGGGTGTAGCAATGCGCCTACGCCCCAAGAACCGCAGATGCACTCACCAGAACCGAACTACTTTCAAGCGTTACTTGACGCCAGTATGACTGAACTGCAACTCAAGACGGAAGGTCACAAAGCATGGGGACTTGGCTCGTTTGATCGATGGAGTATCGAACAAGAGGTTGGGAATCTCGTCTTCACCGACGCGGATGGCACGACCGCGCTTGCACCGGCGCAGATTATTGGTTCGTTCAGCACCCAAGATAACTCTTGGCTTTGGGCTTGGGACAATCCTTCGATTGCCGATGACCTGAAGGTCCACGCTAGACAGCTCAAAGACTACGGTAACAAACACAGCATCACGAAACTGACATCGCGGAAGTGGACCGGTACGGAAGACGACGCATGGGCGATGGTCGCCCTGGCTGTAAAGCTATGTGACGCCCAAGGTGCTTATCGCGGACCCGCCGGTTCGTCCTATCTGTTTATGACGTTCGGTGAAGTCAAAGTCAGCAGGCCTAAAGATGCCCCATAGGAAATCGTTGAATCGGACGGCGGCGTCATGCTGAATCCCAAACGGGTGTCTTTTACTCTGCATTCCCGCTAAACAAAGATGTTCGCGAGTGGCTCACCGATAATGGCGTTTCCGCGCCCTCGACCGATGGAACCGCGCCGACGCCCCAGCAACTTGCAGCGCCGCTCGAGACGTTCACCGACCAACAGGTTGAATTCAACCTCGGCGACAGCGTTTGGCAGGCTGAGATCAGCGACCGCCAATCGCCGGACGACGGACCGTGGACAATGCTCAACGTCATGAACTACACGAATGCGGACCAGCCGTGCAAATTCTACTTCGAAAAAGGATGGCCACAGTTAATCATCCGAGTCGTTCATCGAATCGCTAAACAATGCGGCCCCATTGCGGTCATTCCAGATACTGGCTGTCGCGCCGTCGTCGTTGAACCCAACTCCGATGTCGATCGGATCATCGCCACTTTGGAACACATCACCGGCTAGATGGCTCCAACCCCTGTCTACCGATGCAATCTAGATGAGTCACGATCCCAACGACTATCTCGACGCTTGCGACGTCGTTGAAATTCACCATCCCGATGTGCGACTGCTCTCTAGCAAATTGGCGAGAGGCACTAAAATGTCGACCGCAAAGCGGTGTTTCGAGTTCGTTCGAGACGAAATACGCCACAGTTTTGACCACCAGCTCAACCCGGTCACGTGCCGAGCATCGGACGTGCTGCAACACCGAACCGGCTACTGTTATACAAAGAGCCACTTACTTTGCGCGCTGCTTCGCGCCAACGGTATCCCTGCGGGATTGTGCTACCAGCGATTGGAGGTCGATGACGAGGGGACGAAGCACTGCCTGCACGGATTGAACGCTATCTTCTTGACCGACCACGGTTGGTATCGAGTTGATGCTCGTGCCAATCGCGAAGATGTGAGAGCCGAATTCAATCCGCCTCATGAGCAGCTCGCCTTCACAACGCTCGGCCCAGGCGAATACGATTATACCGGGCATTTACATCCGCTCCTTGCATGACGTCGTTAGGTGCCTTCGCGACCATCCAACCTGGGATGCGGTCCTCGAGCATCTTCCAGATGCGGTGGCCGATTAACGTCTTTTGGGTTTGGGACCGGACCAACTCGCCGTGTTCAATGCAAAATACTTGTTGACGAACGGCGGCTTCTTCCGACTGGCGTACCAGATGCGAAAGCTACCGTCCGGTAGCTGCATGACGGATTGGCTCGTCACATAATTTGACTCCCACTCGCGGTTCGGATCAGGTCGCAGCACAGGATTACCGGGATGCTTGTACCAACGCAGTCCGTCTAGGCTGACGGCAAACCCGAGCGCCGTCGCGGCCGGTCGCTTCGACCAATAACTTCCGTACCACATCAGGTAGACGTCATCGATCTTCAATACGGTCGGGTAGAACAATCGGCCTCGCTCCCAGTCCTGGTCGACAACCACCACCGGCTCCGCCGTGACTCGCCACTTCCGCCCGTCGGAACTGGAGGCGTGCCGCATGATCCATGGGTCCGCGCCGACGTCGGTGTACCACATTTGATAGACCTGCCCCGTCTTGATCACGGTGGGCGCATAGACATTCTTTAGCAACGGCTCGGAAGGCGTCGACCAAATGACTCCATCCGAGCTGCTTGATTCGTGAAGCGCATGCAGGCCACTCGGTCCAGCGAACCAAGTTGAGCTGAACCAAATTCGCAGCGAATCATTCTCGCGCAGTGTTGTTCCGTTCGGATTTCGCAACACTGTTGGGGTCAGGATCGAGTCCTTCTTATTTCCAAAAGTAAAGACGGGGTTCGAACTGTGCTTCTCGAATGCGCGACCGTCCTTGCTTGTCGCCAGTCCCAGCTTGAAGACTCGCTGCCCAACCGTGCCGCGCGAGCCGCAATACCAAAGCTGAAAACCGCGACCCGTTTTAGCGACCGCAGGCGCGAAGATATGCGAGTCGTCAAAATCGCCGCGTTCGCCAAGTGAGATGATGGGGCCGTCCGTGTCCCGTTCCCATGTCTGCTCGGCAAACCACCGCTTAAACTCGGCCGGCGTTTCCGCTCGAGCACCCTTCGCCACGACGAGAGAGAAAATCGCCCAAGACATCAGCAGCCACTTAACCGACTTCATGCGTACCATTCTCCAAAATCGCCCAAGCAATCCGATTGTGTTCGGCTGCCATTCTTGAACCGTTTCCCAACGCAAAGCGCGACAATGTAATAGCAAGCGAGCTCAGCGCGAGATCGCTGCTTAATCCAGCTGCCTAATCGTAACCTGATACCGCTCCCGAATCTGCTCGGTCAGTTCGTCGATTGACACGGACAGGAACGCTTGAGGGAGATGAATCGGCGTCGGCTGGTTGTCGCCGGCCTCGAATCGCGCCAGCATTCCGCCAGCAGCTCGACGCTTTGGGGTCCTTCAATCCGACTCCAAGAAAGCGAATAACTCCCTCCGTCTCCAAGAGGCACCGCATGCCGAGCGCGCGGCATTTGCGCATATTGGCGCGTTCTCAATGGTGCCGGTTGAGCAATGTGCGAGGAATGATCGCCCCGATAACGACCCGCAAGACTCATACTGCAAAGCTCGTACCACGTTCACACCAGAATCAAGCATGGCCGCGAGCAACGGGTATTTTATCTATCCGGCGCACGATTTGCGAATCATGGCTAAGATATACATAGTGGGCTCATGCCTTTCCGGAGTGACCGACCTATGTTGCAAGACAATTCTCTTTGCTTGCGTGGACGGCCGCACTTTCTCTCCGCGCCTCCGTCGATCGCGCTGGCGATATTGTCGATCCTTTTCGCTGCTGAAGAAGTTGCCTCCCAAAGAACTTGAAAGTCTCTGCAGCCTGCCGACGTTAAGGCAACTCAGCCGCGGGTGCCAATACTTGGCTGTCGGGAGCTGGCGATCAACAGTTGGGCGGCGTCCGGCGAGCAAATGCTATTGAGCCGAGAAGTGAATCGAATCGGCAATCAGGTTGAACGCCGAAACGTGATGATCAAGGCGTTCTCTGCAGGAGGAACTCATCACGCGACGTACAAGGTTTGAGCTCGACGCGGCGAGAAAAAGCGGCGAATGCAGCAACCATCAAGGTGATGGAAGGGCGACTTGCGGACAGAAACGTCCAAAACTAAAGTAAGCCGTTCACCCTGGCAACCAATTGGGTTCCTCCCCGTCAGTTTCGTCTCAGCCGACCTACACTTGCCCGCTAAGCACGGATGGCGAGAACTCTTTGCCTCACTCGGGACGTGGCAGGCAATCGCCCAACTCACAAAGAACGACAACGCTTACAACGAACGACACGCCAAAACAGGAAAAACGAAATGAAACCGCTCGCAACGCTTTGCACCATCATTCTCTTAACCGGACCCGCGATTGCCGATGAGTCCGCCTTGAAGAAAGCCTTCGTTGACGGTTCGGGCCACGGCTGGCGAGCGTTGACGGAAGAAGATTTCACCAAGGTCAATTCGGAAGAGGACACCTGGAGTTGGAAGGATAAAGTCTTGCATTGCACGGGCAGGCCGGTCAGCGTGATGCGAACCAAAAAGCAATTCACCAATTTCGAAATGGTGGTTGAGTGGATGCATTTGAAGAGCGCCGGCAACAGCGGCGTATTTGTCTGGACGACGCCGGCCTCGATTGAACGACTTACCAAGGCCGGCAAAGCCGGCCTCCCCGATGGCATCGAAGTGCAGGTGCTCGATCTCGAGTACGGCGGAAAAAAGAAGGCCGATTGGTACACGTCTCACGGCGACGTCTTTCCTGTTCGCACTCAGATGAAGCCGTTTCCTCCCGTGGCCCCGAACGGCAAGCGAAGTTTTCCCTCCAAGAATCTCAGCAAGGGAATCAATCACTGGAACCATTATTACATTCGCGCCATCAACGGCGAGGTCCGCCTGTGGGTGAATGGCGAGGAGGTTTCTGGCGGCACGGAGTGTAAACCGAGCTCGGGTTACCTCTGTCTTGAATCGGAAGGTTCTCCGATCAAATTCAAGAACTTGCGAATTCGAGAACTGCCCTAGGCACTCGCCGAACTTGCCACACTGCCGCAACAGGAGTCGTCATCAAACGGCTCCAATTATTCTCCATGAGATCCGCTAATGCCCAACACGATTCATCAAGCCCATTTGATCGACAGTATCGCCGACAGCTTGCAGTTCATGTCGTATTATCATCCGCTCGATTTTATCACAGCGGTGAACGACGCCTATGAGCGCGAGCAATCGCAAGCGGCCAAAGCGGCGATAGCGCAGATTCTGATCAACTCGCGAATGTGCGCGCAGGGAAGACGGCCGATCTGCCAGGACACGGGAATCGTCACCGTATTCGTCCGTGTCGGGATGGAAGTCTGTTGGGATGCGCAATTGTCCGTCACTGAGATGATCAACGAAGGCGTTCGTCGAGCGTATTTGAATCCCGATAACGTGTTGCGAGCGTCGATCCTGGCTGACCCGGCCGGCGAACGAAAGAACACCCGAGACAACACGCCGGCTGTGATTCATTACGACGTCGTTCCTGGCGACACGGTGGAAGTTCAAATCGCTGCCAAAGGCGGAGGCTCTGAAAACAAAGCCAAACTGGCCATGCTCAATCCCTCGGATAGCATCGTTGACTGGGTGCTGGAAACCGTGCCGAAAATGGGCGCCGGCTGGTGTCCTCCCGGAATGCTCGGCATCGGAATTGGCGGGACGGCGGAGAAGGCGACGGTGCTGGCCAAACGATCGTTGATGGATCCGATCGATATCCATCAATTGCGAGAGCGAGGACCGAGCAACCGCTGCGAAGAGCTGCGATTGGAGTTGATGGACAAGGTCAACCAGCTCGGCATCGGCGCGCAAGGATTGGGCGGCCTGACGACCGTCTTGGACATCAAGATTCTCGATTTCCCAACCCACGCGGCTTCCAAACCGGTCGCGATGATTCCCAATTGCGCCGCGACGCGTCACGCCCACTTTGTGCTGGACGGATCGGGCTCGGCGACGCTGACTCCGCCAAGCATCGATGATTGGCCGGACATCACTTGGGATCCCGGCGCCGATGCCACTCGAGTCGATCTCGATTCGGTGACGCCGGCGGAGATTCAGTCGTGGAAGCCGGGGCAAACTATCCTGCTTTCCGGCAAGCTGCTCACTGGCCGCGATGCAGCGCACAAACGAATGACCGAAATGCTCGACCGCGGCGAGCCGTTGCCGGTCGACTTGTCGGGGCGATTCATTTACTACGTTGGCCCAGTCCAACCGGTGCGCGACGAAGCGGTTGGTCCGGCTGGTCCCACCACATCGACGAGGATGGACAAGTTCACACGGCAGATGCTGGCGGAAACCGGCCTGCTCGGCATGGTCGGCAAGGCGGAGCGAGGCGACACGGCCATCGACGCCATAAAAGAGTTTGGCGCCGTCTATCTGATGGCCGTCGGCGGCGCGGCCTACCTGGTCTCAAAGGCAATCAAGAAATCGCGAGTCGTCGCTTTCGAAGAACTGGGCATGGAAGCGATCTACGAATTCGACGTGGAAGACATGCCGGTCACGGTCGCTGTCGACAGTCAAGGCGAATCCGTCCATCGCACCGGCCCTCAAGAATGGCAACAGATTATTGCGTTGCAAACGCCGTAGGCAAACGTCAGCTCACTATGGCATTTAGGCGACAGCGGATCAGTCAAGTCCAGAGAGACAGCCTAGCAAGGACAGCACCACGACAGACAGGTCAATAAACACGAACGCAACCATCAAGAATATGAACGAGAAATAGTTATGGTCGCGGCGTATCCCATTTCCGAACACGATTAGCTAAACTTCAAAAGAAGTTTGAAGCGAAAGCTTGGCGGCTATTTTGATTCATTGCGATTCAGAACATCTACTCACCTGCGGACTCCTATTTCGCGGTGCGAACACAACTGCTCATACACAGGCTCAATCGATGAAACGATATCTCCCCATCATCGCCCTCTTGGTTGGAATTGCGTCGTTCGTCAGCGCCGATGAAGGCAAGAGGGACGAAGGCAAAAAGAATGACAAATCGCGTCGACCAGCAATCACCAAAAAGACGCCAGACCCGCTCCCCGAAGCCGCCCAGCGATTCAATGGGATGGTTGTCGGCCGATTGGTGAGGAAGGACGTCGAGAAAGGCACATTCATTGTTAACGTCGATGCCGTGCCGCGAGTCTGGCGAAACAGCAAGGCCAAGGCTCCCAAGAGCATCGTCGGCAAGAACATCGCCATCGATGGCGTTTCTGGCAAGTGGCTCGACGCCCTGCTGCTCGTCAAAGTAGGCGAAACGCTCGAATGCGAAGCGAGACACGATGGCGGCAGCGGCCTCACCTTCCCAGGGGAACTCTTGCGCAAGGTGGCGCCGTTCAAACCGTCGGACTATCCGGTCTTGCCCGAGGCGTTTCGCGGATTCAATGGTGCCGTTGTCGGTAAAATTGTCACGAAGAACGCCGATCTGCTCGAAGTCATCATCCACGTTGAGAAAGTCCTCGATTCTTGGGAGGACAATGGCGCTAAGAACCCGAAGAGCATCGTTGGAAAACGCGTCATGCTCGGCGGATTCTGGCAAAGGAAAGCCGCCTTTCATGGATTGAAGGTCGGCGATCGAATTGAAGCTGGACTGAAACACATTGGGCGCCAGAGCGACCATCTGACCGTAGCCAGCTTCGTCCGCAAGTCGACGGGCAAACCTTCAAGCCCGCAAGAGTCTGAGTCGGGCTTCCGAGGACGCGGTTTCATGGGCGCGCTCGTGGGACGGCTCGTCGAGAAAGATGTCGAAAAGGGCACGCTTGTAATGAAAGTCGACGCTGTGCCTCGCGTCTGGAAGAAGAACAAGACGCGAAACCCCAAGAGCCTCGTGGGACAGACAGTTGAAATCGAAGGCATTGCGAGCCGATTCCTCGACATCCTCCTCACAACCAAGAAGGGCGAGACGCTTGAGGTAGCAGCCCGTCACGACAGCGGCGATCGGCTCACTTTCCCTGGCGAGATGTTTAGAAAAGTGGCGCCCTACAAGGCCGAAGATTACCCCGTGTTGCCGGAGGGCTTCCGTGGATTCCAAGGCGTTGTCACGGCGAAGATCGTGAAGAAGGACACGTCGATGCTCGGCTTGGTTGTTCAAGTGGAATCGGTCGACCGCACGTTCGAGAAGAGTCGCGCTGAAAACTCGAAAAGCATCGTGGGAAAGAACGCGATTCTTGCCGGGTTCTGGCGACGCAAAGAGCTATATGGCAGCCTGAAAGTCGGAGACAAAATTGAAGCCGGTGTTCGACACGAAGTGACAGTCACCGACGTCCTCTCCGTGTTTGCAAAAGCGCGCAAGGTCGAAGCCGAAAAGAAGAATTGACTCCCACGCCTCACGTCCACAAGACTGGATGCGACATGCGATTGATTGTCTTTGCGCTAGCTCTGGGCGTCGTTGCGAATCTGCAGCTTTTTGAGCCGCTGAAAGCTCAGGTTCTAGCGCCATCGAGCGAGCGATTTGCGAAATCCGACTTGAAGGAGACTCCCGATTTCCAGAAGCACGTCGCTCCGTTGCTCGGTCGACTCGGGTGCAACGGACGATCGTGCCATGGATCGTTTCAAGGTCGCGGCGGGTTTCGGCTATCGCTGTTCGGATACGATTTCAAAATGGACCACGAGGCGCTGCTCGCCAAGTCGTCAGCGGAACAAACGCCTCGTGTGATCAAGAACGGCTCGGCCGACAGCCTGATGATTCGCAAGCCGTCAATGCAGGTCGATCACCAGGGCGGCCAACTGATTGAACTGGGCTCGTGGCAGCATCATCTGCTCAAGCAATGGATTGATTCCGGCGCCGCAGGCAGCGAAAAACGGCATGAACTCGAGCGACTGGAGCTTGAGCCGAGCGAAGTGGTTTTCACGACGAAATTGCAATCCGTTAAGTTGAAGGTTGTCGCGGTTTGGGAAGACGGAAGCCGAGAAGATGTGACTCCGCTATGCCGCTTTCGCTCCAATGACGATTCGATCGTCGCGATCGACGACGACGGCATGCTGACCGCGACGGGCCGAGGCGACACCCATGTGATCGCTTTCTACGACAACGGCGTCGGGGCCGTTCCTGTGCTGCGAGCATTTTCGGATCATGTCGAGCCGCTCAATCCGGAACCGACCAACAAAGTCTCAATCGATAGCTTCATTGAGGCCAAACTGACAAAACTCGGAATCCAGCCGTCGCGGCTCTGTACGGACACCGAGTTTCTTCGACGCGTTAGCATCGACTTGACCGGAACTCTACCAACGCCCAGTGAGGTCCAGGAATTTGTCGCCGATCCTTTCGATGGCAAGCGCAAACGCAAGATCGGCGAATTATTGAGTCGTCCGGCGTACGCGGCTTGGTGGACCAATCGACTGTGCGACTACACCGGCTGCAATCCGAACCAGCAAGCGGAATTGGGCCAGGAGACATCGGTGCAGTGGTTCACCTGGATCAACAAGCGTCTACAGGACAACATGCCGTACGATGAATTCGTCGAACGAATCGTTCTGGCCCAAAGTCGCGGCGATGGTCAAGCGTACGATGACTACGCGTCGAGCACGACGGCGCATTATCGAGACGAAACGGGCGAGGCGTTCAGTCAGCGTCAGACCATGCCGCATTACTGGAGTCGCCGCTCGCAAACGAAGTCCGAGGACAAGGCTCTGGCTTTCGCGCACAGCTTCCTCGGAATTCGCCTCATGTGCGCACAATGCCACAAGCACCCCTTCGCGCCGTGGACCCAATCCGACTTCCAACAGTTCAGCAAGTTTTTTGACAACGTCAAGTTTGGAGTCGTCCCGGAAACCGACAAGCGATATCGAGAGTTGGCTCGGCAGGTCGGACTCAACGTCCGCGGCAAGAATGGCTCCTCGGTTCGCAAGGACGTGCTGCGGCGCTTGAAGCCGGGGCAAACGATTCCATGGCGCGAGGTGCACATCACCAAACGATCCGAGCCGATAACGCTGAGCCTCTTGCGCAGTCGAAAGATCACACTTACCGGTGGCGGCGACCCTCGGGCCGCGATCATGCGGTGGATGAAACAGCCGGATAACCCCTGGTTCGCGCGAGCTTTCGTCAATCGCGTTTGGGCCGGTTATTTTCATGTCGGAATCATCGAGCCGCCAGACGACCTCAACCCGGCGAACCCGCCCAGTCACCCAAAATTGCTCGACTGGCTGACGCACGGCTTCGTCAAAAGTGGCTATGACATGAAGTGGCTGCATCGCGAGATCGTTTCAAGCAAAGCGTATCAGCGAAGTTGGAAACCGAATTCCACTAACCGCGACGATCGAGGCAACTTCAGTCGAGCGATTCCGCGGCGACTTCCCGCCGAAGTGATTTATGACATCGTCAAACAGGCCGTTGCCGGATCGGACAAACAAGAAGAAGTGCGAACCGACTTAACTCGACGCGCCATCGGGCACCTCTCAATGCGATTGGCTGGGACGTACGCGATGCACGTATTCGGCAAGCCGGAGCGGGCGGTTAATTGCGACTGCGAGCGCGTCAGCAAGCCGACGCTTCTGGCGGCGATCTTCCTGCAAAACGACCCGCTCGTCGAACAGCGATTGGTCGAGAGCGGCTGGCTCCAAGAGATCGGCACAAAAGAACAAGCTGGAGGCAAATCGGATCCGAGCAACCTAATTCGAACTGCCTGGCTGCGCACGGTGAATCGTCTTCCGCGCGAAGACGAACAGAGTCGCGCTGCGAAACATCTGGCGAATGCGGCTTCGCAAACCGACGGAATGCGCGACATCTTGTGGGCGCTGATAAACACTAAAGAGTTCATCCTAAACTGACGAGTCGACTTGTATGGCCAATGCAACTTCGCGTGTCACTCGACGTCAAATCATTAAGGCGGGCGTTCTCGGCGCCGGGTTTTCGCTGAGCCGATTTCTGCAATTGCAGGCCAGCGCCGGTCAAAAAGACAACGGCCGATCGGCCATACTCGTCTTTCTCGGCGGTGGCCCCTCGCACCAAGATACGCTCGACCTAAAGCCCAAAGCCCCGTCCGAGTATCGCGGTCAGTTTCGACCGATCAAGTCATCCGTTCCGGGCGTGGAAATTTGCGAGCACCTGCCGAAACTGGCTCGCCGCGCCGATCAGTATGCGATCATCCGAGGCATCACCCACAACCCCGCGGCGCACAGTTTGGGAACGCGATACGTGATGACCGGAAACAGGCCGACGCCGGTGCTGAATTACCCCATGTTCGGCTCCGTCGTCAGCCGTGAGTTTTCCGCGAAGCAAGACTTGCCGTCCTTCGTGTCGATCGATCGACCCGTCGAAGGGCCCGGCTACCTTGGCCCGGAATACGGCCCCTTATCCACCGGCGAGAAGCCGCGGTTCGGTCAGCCTTTCCGAGTTCGAGGCATCACGCTCGACAACGGCCTGACGGTCGAAAAATTCCGCAACCGAAAATCACTTCTCGCCGATATTGATACCGCCTTCGATGGCTACGAAACACTCGACGATTCCGTCCGTGGTCTCAATCGCTTTTCCGAACAAGCTTTCAATATCATCAGTTCCCCGCGAGCCAAAGCGGCGTTTGACTTGGCGGCGGAACCAGACAAAGAAGTCGAGCGATTTGGACCTCACGATTTTGGCCAGAGCATGATGCTAACGAGTCGTTTGATCGAATCAGGAGTACGCTTCGTTACGGTCCTGCTTGAGGGCTGGGACACCCACCAGGACAACTTCAATAAGCTCGGCCGCGAGTTGCTGCCGCGATTCGACCAATCGATGTCGGCCCTTCTGGATAGACTCGGAGGTAAAGGCCTGCTCGAATCGACGCCGATTTTGGTCACTGGCGAATTTGGCCGCACGCCGAAAGTCAACGGCAAGGCGGGCCGCGACCATTGGGCTCGAGCCATGTGCGCCATGATGGCGGGCGGCTCAACCAACCGCGGTCGGGTCATCGGTGCAACCGACGACAAAGCTCAGGGACCCATCGATCGCGGCTTCAGCCCCGACGACTTGGCCGCGTCGTTCTTCCGCAACATCGGCATCGACCCCAAGACCGAGTACGACGCCAATGTCGGTCGACCCATCACACTAATTCGCGACGGCACCCCGATCCCCGACCTCGTAAGTTGAGCTCCACTTCCTATCCTGTTGATCCTGTCTCGTTACTCTGGACAGGAGCAACAGGGTGAAGGAAGGAGAGAATCGCTTTCCTATTGACGTTGCCGGACGAAAAGATGGCACGCTGAGACACGGAGAGCGCGAAGACGAATGCGAGTCCGACACCCTCTTCGCGATCTTCGCGACTCCGCGTGAGCCCATTTCGTTGCGCACCGCCGCCGCGCCCTCCTCCGCCTCATTACTTCACTCGGTCACCGACCGTAGCCGGCCATTGGTTTGCCGTTGTTATCGAGGTTGTCGGTGCACCACAAGATTCCTCGAGTCACCAACTCCAGGTAACGAGGATCGCCAACGGTGTCGTTGTTGTGTCCTAACGTCGTGCTGAAGATTTTTGTTTTCTTTGGTCCGTACTCGTTCGTCCAGGCGACAACGGCTTTGGATTCGCGAGGTTTCGCGTTGGGGTTTTGCTTTAGTTCGCGCTTGCGAGGTTTTTGCAACTGGCGGCCGCTGGCGAGTGCTTTCGTTCCATCGTACACACGCACATTGTTGTACAGCTCTTCGTTGATCGTCGTCCAGTTCTTGAGTCCCTTCGTCACGGCGTGCTTCTTATCGGTGAACGTGATATCGATTGGCGACTGAGGTCCGTGTCCGGTCGACTGCACGCCGATCATCTCGAACCAACCGGCGTTGTCCGCGCCCAACTTGACCGGCTCGCGAAAATTGCCCCAGCGATAGCTGTGCATCGCACAGTGAAGATTCACGGCAGGCGTCCCGTTGCGATGCGCGGCCAGTATTCGACCGACGTAGTCTTTGTCAGTAACCGCCGCCGAGCACTCGTCGTGCAACACGACATCGTATCCCTCAGCCCATTCTTCCGATTCATAGACTTCAAATCGAGTCGTTGTCTTCTTACTGGGATTGTAGACGACCGTGACTTTCGCATTAATGCGTCCTTCGATGCCGGCCTTGAGCAGCCGCGATTGAGTTGCGTAATCGTGGCAACAGCCGCCTGCGATCAGTAAGACCTTGAGCGGCGACGCTTTTTTCGCGGCATTTTCGGCATTGGCCACGGCCGAGACTGCAAAGATAGCGGTAAGAACGAGAACGAATGTCGAACTGCGTTTCATGGTTGTTCGTTGCTCACTTAAAAAGGATAGCTGCCGATTTCGCGAACCGGTCCGGTCGGTGGTGGCCCCGGGCCACGCCTGTTAATCGCCCAAGCGTCTAGTCTAGCCCAAGCCGGCAAGCACGTCTGCTATCCGAGCGATTTGCGATCGTGATAAAACCCCATTCGCCAGCAGCCGGATACGGAGCGCCGGCAAAAGTCGACATTGCGCGCAATTCGCGAAGCGTGAATTTTGGTACGACCGACGCGGAACCAACAGAGGTCCTGCCGGCGCGTTCATGACCCAAAATCGCAGCCCACGAGAAGCATGGTCAACTTAGCCATTGCGTTCGCCGTGGAGATCGCGGCGCTGAGTGTCGTATCTTTCGCAACGTATGGGTTCGATAAGCGGCGAGCTCGACAGTCGCGAGATCGAGTGCCCGAGAAGACGCTTCATGTGATGGCGCTGCTTGGCGGCTGGCCCGGCGCGTATCTTGGTCAACAATCCTTCCGTCACAAGACGCAGAAACTCGGCTTCCGAGTTGTCTTCTGGCTTTGCGTTTTCGCTCACGTCGCCGCAGTTGCATCTGCGTTCGTCTTGCTGCGAAAGTATGGTTGAGCGAACCGACGCGAACGTGGCTACTCCTGGCGGCGAACTCAACTCCGAACGGCGCCACGAGTTATCGCGGCGCCGACTCGCCGCCGCTTTGGCAGCCATAGGGTCGGCGGAGAAAGTGCGCCGCTTCGAATTTCTCGAGTATGGCGTTCAGAACTTGCTCGGTCGCAGGCTCCTCCGGGTTCCCTTCCGCCCAAGTGTCAGCCGCCTTGATTAACAAGCGGTGCGAGTCGTCAACGCAGGCTTCGAACGCCGACACCGCCTACTTGTGCCTGCCACCCCCCAGTCACCTGCGCCATTAGTCTGTCCTTGAAGATTGCTCGTTGACTGTTTCTGAAGCTGCAACGAACGTCATGGCTCGAGATTCTGTCCGCTGTCGCTCAGTGGACACGCTTGGAGCCGCAAGGTTCATCCCGTTGATGCACTTTGTCCGAACTGCGAACGATTCGAGGCAGAGCTTCATGCCAACCGAGTCGTTTAACTGTGAGAGATGTCGCTGCTCCATCTTTGACATGGAACGTGACGAGCCAATCGACACGGGCGTCTTCGTGGACAGGTCGACGAAGATAGAACGTGTTGGGTTCCCAGTGATCGGCGATCGCCGGCTTGTTGCGGCATAGGTAAATGCCAGCTTGTCATCCATGTAGCTCACGGCAATGTCTCCGTACAGACCGCATTTGTAGCTGCCTGCAAATCCCGATAACTCGACAGTCGGGAGCGTGCCTGGCTTGCGTTTGGCTCGAGCCGTGGCGAGATCGCGTTTTCGCCCCTCGTCCGGATGAGGCTCTGCTTTCTTCCAAAAGCTCCACTTCTTTTTGTCGAATGCACTTTCCGGTCCGAGCCAATAGGCGTCGAAGACGTCGCACATCAGCATCCCGGGCACCTGGGCCCATTCCTGATTCGTCAGAACGGCGACGCCAATTTTCTCATCGGGGATCGTCGCCATCATCGTCCCGGACGAGCCGGCGTGGTAGCAGGCTCTCTTTCCCCGGTAGTCCAATACGGTCGCCGGCGAGTGGATCGGGGCACCGACCAAGAAACCGCTTGCCGTCAGCGTTGCGAAGAAATCGCCTGGCGAATAGTCAAACGAGACAAAGCGAATCGCGAGAGCCCGAACTCGCTCACACGACGCCCTGTCTTACATGGGCACGACCGGCGCGATAGTCTTGAACATAGATCGCTCGCCGCATACCGTCTCTTTGTCGCTCGAGCGAAGTGTTGCTGCACTCATTTAGAGCCCGCGACGGCGCTCGATTATCGGGAGCGAGCACGTGAACACGCCCAAGCTCAAGACCATAGTTCGCCACGAGGGCGAAGCGCCTCGCGAGCAAAGCACTTGCGGATGGCGAGACCGGCTGATCAGTCGCGAGGACTCGGACGTGGCGGCCTGGGCGCACGCAGTCGATATCGACGGCGCACGCGAACACTATCACAAGCTGTCTACCGAGCTGTACTACGTTCTCGGCGGCGAGGGCGTGGTCCTGCTGGAAGGAACGGAGCATCCTGTGTCAAAGGGTTCGATCGTCCACATCCCACCTTTCGTCGTGCACGGCGCCAAAGGGCGGATGCGAGTCCTTGTCGTCGGTATTCCGGACATCGCCGACGACGATCTGTTTTATCCTGACGAAGAGAACCAAAAGGCTTGAGCGGCCGAGGACGTCATTTCCTTGCGAGAATTCAGTCGATGCCGGAATCGCATTTTCGGAAGTCACAAGCACCCCCTGGATGAACAATGCGTCGAAGCACGATTGTCATTCCTGGGCTCTCTCTTATTCTCTGCGCGGTTCTCGCGTGGCACGTTGGAAGCGCCGCCGTGTCATCAATACGACTATCGTTCTCCGACGAGCAAATTGAGATTGTTGCCGAGGCGGCCGACAGAGCCCGCGACGCTCTCGATCAATCGCCGCCGGACGTCAGCTAGGCGGTTCGCCAGCTAGAATTCGTGCGCAACTACTACCCGTCCGGCACAAAACAGGCGTCCGGTTCGCGCTTGGACCGAATCGTCGAGCGTTCTCGCTCGCTTGCCGAACTTCGCATCATTCAGATGCTGAAAGTCGCGACGGGAACGGAACTAGGTGAAGACGTCGACGCTTGGATTCGCGAGTTTAGCGATGAGCCGATCGTCCAACAATGATCACTTGAGATGCACGACATTCGTTATATTGAACAACTACTTGATGACTTCGAACTTGTTTGAGTTCGCGCCTTTAGCCGTCAGCGATTACATCATGGTTCGATTCAACACTCGACTGCTTCTTGGTCTTATCGTTTTGTTCGGCTTGACGCCGCTGGCCATGTCGGCGGAGCAAGCTCGACCGAATATTGTGCTAGTGATGGCGGACGATATGGGGTACTCGGATATCGGCTGTTACGGAAGCGAGATCGACACTCCCAACTTGGATCGGTTGGCGGCAAACGGCCTGCGATTCACTCAGTTCTACAACGCCGCCCGCTGCTGCCCGACTCGCGCCGCCCTATTGACGGGGCTCTATCCGCATCAGGCCGGTGTCGGAAACATGGTCGCCTCGAAACCCGCCAAACGCCCAAGCGCGACTCAAGGTTATCTCAATCAAAAGTGCGTCACGCTGGCCGAGGTTTTGAAGACGGCGGGTTACGGCTGTTACATGTCCGGCAAGTGGCATGTCGGTGAATTCCGCCCCGCTTGGCCCATCGACCGCGGATTTGATCGATACTACGGCCTGATCTCGGGCGGTATGAATTACTTCGATATCAGCAAAGGCAAACGGAAAGGCATACAACGCGTCTTTGCTCGAGACGGCGAGCGGCTGACACCGAACGAGCCCGATTTCTACACGACTGACGCGTTTACCGATGAGGCGATTGCGTCGCTGAACCATCACGCGAAGCAGCACGAGCAGCGGCCGTTTTTTTTGTACCTGGCGTTTAACGCACCGCACTGGCCGTTGCACGCGCCGCCGAAACTGATTGACAAATATCGAGGCCGATACCTCGGCGGTTGGGACAAGCTTCGCCGCACCCGATATGAGCGGATGGTCGGAATGGGCCTGATCCTTCCCAAGTGGAAACTCAGCCCCGCCGATGGAAGCGACTGGCAGCAGCTGAGTGAAAAGCAAAAGGCCGAACTCGATCTTCGCATGGCCGTCTACGCCGCCATGCTGGATCGAATGGACTGGGATATTGGCCGCGTTGTCGAACGACTGCGAGAATTAAATCAACTCGACAACACGCTCTTTCTGTTCCTGTCTGATAACGGTGCCTGTCACGAAGGCGGACTGCTTGGCGGCGATTTTCGCCGAGACCTCAAAGGGAAAACGGGGACCGCCGACTCGTATCGCACCTATGGTCAGTCGTGGTCGAACGCCGGAAACACTCCGTTTCGAAAACACAAACATTGGACTCACGAAGGCGGCATCTCGACACCGCTCGTCATTCATTGGCCTGGCGGACTTAAGGTCAAGCCGGGCTCGACGTCTGATCATGTCGGGCATGTGATCGATATCATGCCAACACTTCTCGACGTCGCTGGCGCGAAGTATCCGGAACAGTTCAATGGACGCGCCGTAACGCCGCACGTAGGCCTTTCATTTGAACCCTTGTTTCGCACAAACGCATTACCGTCCAACCGACCGCTATTCTGGGAGCACATGGGTAACGCTGCAATGCGATCCGGACCGTGGAAGCTGGTTCGATCAAAAGGCAAGCCGTGGGAGCTCTACAATCTCGAGCAGGATCGAAGCGAGCTTCACAACATCGCCGCGACGAACGAAGAGACGGTCGACCAGATGAAAGCGACTTGGGAACAATGGGCTCGCACCGTCGGAGCCAATTGAGGAAAACGATGTTTTTCTGATGCCGCTTCCTTGTGATTTTCGGCGATTGAGTTGATGCCGGATCTTGCGACGCGGAAACTAAAGTCGCGGCGAATACAGCCGCAGAGCCGAAACAATTAGGCGACCTCTATCGCGAACCGGAGCCAGTCATGTGCAACGGACTCAAGGCGATCGTCTGCGACCAAATTTTGGGCCTAAGCTTACTTCTCATTGTCTCGCGTGACGGACATTGTCAGGAAAAACTAAACTGGCCGGGCCTGACGGCATTTGAACCCAAACGCGACATGCTTCGAGTCAAAAACACTCCGCTGCAAGTGCGAGCGAACGCCAATGGTGCATGTGACGGGCTTACCGAAGTTGCCATCGCCTACTTCTGGATGACGGCCGGCGTTGGCGTTACTCTTGCCGAACCAGGAAAGCGAATCGAACAGACGTAGCGCAAAGATGTCCGCCAGCATCGTGAAGCGTCGCAAGCGAGTCCACTAGCGCCTCCCGAGGAAGAACGGCTCGAAGACGAAAGCACGCGATTTCTCGCACGTGTGTCACATTTGGCTCAGCGCGTTAGCCAAGCCGATGGCACGAAATACTATTCACCAAAACACGGAATGATGCCCGAGCAAGTAGTAACCAGCCTCACAAAATCGCGGATGCCGCAACGCCGTCAGCTATATGGCAAAGACCCCAATGGTCCTTGGCGGCACACGATGCTCGCCTGTGACGCACTCTCGCTTCCAGACAAGATCGTCTTTCGGATTGGCGACCCTGATGCCCCTGGCGACAACAATCGACGTCTTGAATATCACAAGTCGTCGCGAAAGTGGGAGTTTCACTTGACGGCGAGTATCGCACGTTTAACCAACGTCAGGTTCTCGCCAAAGAAGGCGAATCACTCGGCAATTTCGAGGAGCACCCGTATTTGGTCGAAGCCTACTTGGACCTGATTCAAAAGGCGGAGAAACAGAAATCATCCGAAACTGATTTGGAAAAGCGACTTGGCCAGATTGAAGCGGAGATTGTGCAAAAACACAACTTGCGAAATCGCGCCGACATCGACCAACTTTTTGTGCCGGGCCAAATCATCGCTGCGACAGACCCCAGAGTCGGCGGCGTGCTGATCCAGTGCGACCCCTCGATATGGCAAGGCCTGTCGGACGAAGATCGGTAGGCCATTAACGATCAACTTCGCAAAAGCTCACGCGGCGAGATTAAGGGCTTCGTCTACACGCAAGCGCCCAAGGACGAGACGTTCGCGCGAGTCTCGCTCCGAAAATGCCTCGATGCCGACACCGGTTGAATTGGCGAGCTGACGCGTATTCGCGGATTCATTGTTCAGGACGATGACATCCTCATGCTTGGCAAGACCGGCAGGCCGGATCTGGCAGTGCGACTGGACTTTCTGAGCCGCGCACACGACAGCCCAATCGTAAACACGCTTACCGAGATGAATCTCGACACCTTCGCGGCCGAGTTGGCGTTGGCCACACTCACTCATCAAGCGAACCGATTTCAAGATTCAAGCCGACGTTTCCTCGGCGGGTTTCTAACGGAAGAGCAAGGGGAGTTGCTTCGCGAGTTAGGAAAGACCCAAGGCGAGTTGATTGAGCAGTTCAACGCATCGCTTCAAGGTCGGCTCGAACGTAATCGCAATAACTTTGTGACAGCGATCGACGCGGCAAAGACTCGCAGTGATCTGTCGATGATTCTCAAGTCGGTGAAGCCCGATTTATTTGTTGAACAACTCGGTGTCGTGGACGCCGAGCAGCTTACACGGATCAACCGAGTGGTGGCGAATCTCTGCGGAAAGATACGCCGACGCCGTTTGCAATTCGATCTCAAGTCGCTCGAGTCGCGATAAACACACGTGCAGATTTGAGCTCGGTGTGTTGCTCCAACAACGCCGAATGGCTGGATCTATCGCGCCGAAATGAATTCTTGCTTGGCGAGCCACTTGATGAACCCAGTTTGCCAGGCGTCCCACATTGGACCCTTGTAGCCGTTGAGTCCGTGCCCACCGGTGGGCAATTCGAGATACTCGCTCTCGACTCCATGGCGTTTGAGTGCGGCGTGAAACAATGCGCTGTTCTCCGACGTCACGGCGCGGTCGTCTTTCGCGTGGGCAAGATAGGCGGGCGGCGTGTCCTTGTTGACTTGCTGCTCGTTCGAGAAGATCCGAATGGCTTTGTCGGTCGGCGAATTGCCGAGCAAGTTGCGTCGCGACCCTTTGTGTGTCAGATCGCCCATCGTAATCACGGGGTAGACTAGCGCAATGAAATCAGGCCGGCAACTCATCCGATCAATCGAATTTTTCGCGTCTTTGTCACCGCGATCAAAATGAGTGCCGGCGGTCGACGCCAAGTGCCCTCCAGCCGAGAAGCCCATGATGCCGATTCGATCGACGGCAATGTTCCAATCCTTCGCGTTCGACCGCGCCATTCGAATGGCCCGTTGCGCGTCTTCGAGCGGAACCTGTGAGCGACCAGCGGGCAATTCGTATTCGAGCACGATGCCTGTGATCCCGTGTTCACCAAGCCATTTGGCGATTCCATGTCCTTCGGCGCCCGAAACAAGTCCTCCGTATCCGCCGCCCGGGCAGATGACAATCGCAGCTCCATTTGGTTTGGCCGGCCGATGCAACGTAATCGCCGCTTTTCGCTCAGACTTCCGAGCCTCCCACAACGCCCGCCGTCGCGGCGCGTCCTGTGCCTCCACCCCGGTCGCCCACATCGCAATGATCATGAAGAGAAACGCAAAGATTCGCAGCGGGATGGTGGAATTAGTGAAGAGTCGCATGTGAATTCCTTATCGAGATGGGCTGAACTGACTTGGCGAAGGCCGCAAGGTCGGGCCACCCCTGTTATCAAACCGTGACCGCGTTTTTCTCGTTTTACTACGTCTCGAAGGTTGCGCCTTTTCTTGTCGACGGCCTTGTCATCCAAACTTCGCCGTCGGGGAATCGATGGCGCTCGAGGAAGTCGGGCAAGAATTCTAGTCCCCAACCGGGGGCGGACGGAGTGACGTAACAGCCGTCGCGAACCTTGACGGGATGTTCAACGGCTGCTTGCAGGAAGTCGATGTACTCGACAAGCTGCGTGTCTGAGTGCCCGGCGACGGCGATCTGATCCCACATTCCGTAATGCTGAATCATGTTGCATAGCGCAATGCCGCCGCCGTGTGGACAGACCGGCACTCCGTATTTCGCCGCGATCAGAATAATCGCCATCACATCGTTGACGCCAGCGACTCGCACGGCGTCAATCTGACAATACTTGATCGCCCCGCTCTTCACTAGCTGCTTAAAAATGACCGGCGACGCGGCCTGCTCACCACAGGCAAAATCGAAATCGGCATCCGCAAACGTCTCGGCGAGTTCGACATAACCGAGAACATCGTCCCGCGCAATCGGCTCCTCGATCCACTTCAATCCAAACGGCCGGTACTGCTCGATGTGAGTTTTCGCCTCAGCGAGCCCCCAATACTGATTTGCATCCACCATCAAATTACAGTCGGGACCGATCGCGTCGCGCATGAAACGGATACGCTGAACGTCTTGCTCCGAGTCGCGCCCAACCTTCAGCTTGAACGAATCAAAGCCCTGCGCCTGCAACTTGCGAATCGTTGCAAGTATCTCCTCGTCGCTGAGTCCGAGCCAACCGGCAGTGCAATACGCCTTCGGTCCGAGCGTAGCCAGCTCGCTTTCCCGCCGCGCCACGTCGGCTCGACGGTCCTGCAGCATTGCGACTGCCTCATCGCGAGTCAGCGCGTCGCTGATATTTCGCCAGTCAATGCAATCCGCCACAAATTCAGGCTCGAGATCGACCAATAACTTCCATAACGGTTTGTCTAGCGACTTGGCCCACAAGTCAAACATTGCATTGAGTATGGCGCCGGCCGCCATTCGAAAGACGCCATCATGTAGCCATCGCAATTGATGATGGTCGATCAGGCGCCGATAAAGCTCAAACGGCGCCGCCGCAAACTCCTCCAGCCTCGCGCCAATCACCAACTGGCACAAATCTTTAACGCCATGGCAAATCCAATCCGTTCCCGCGCCCACAGTGAACACGACCGAGACGCCGCGAAGACCTGCATCCGTCTCTAGATGCAAGACCGCGGACGAGTAATCGGGTTCCTTATGAAACGGATCGGAACCAAGCAATTGGTCAGACGTGGGCACTCGAACGTCGATCACTCCCGCCGACGTTATCCGAATAGAACTGCTGGGCATAAAGTTCATCCAATGATTCTCAATTTCACGACGCGCATCGCTTTCACGCGGTCGTTCACTCAAACTTGACCGTCACTTTGTCGAGCATCGGCTTTGACTTGTTTTCCGTCGTGTCTGTCATCCGTATTTCAAACTGAAAACCGAACCCGTCCGGCAGTCTGGCCAGGTCGACGGACGCCGGCGTCCTTTTGATCTGCTTTGCGAAGCCAGGCGTATAGTCATACGTCTCCTTGACCACCTGCCAGTCGCTCCAATGATCGACTCCCCCGTCTCCCGTCGTATCGACGCCAACGCGAGCCTCAACCGTTTCGACCCAGGGACCTGGGCTGGTGTAGTCGGTCGCTTGCTGAGTAACAAGGTAAAAGCGGCCCTCGGCAAAACAGATGTCGGGATCGGGGTGCCCCTTGCCGATTTTGTCACACCAAGTGAACTCTTTGTCCAAGCTCGGTGAGGTGAACCAACCGACGCTCATACTGTGACCGCCGATCGGATCGTAATCTCCAAACAAATAGTATTGTCCGCCGATGCATATCGACGCCCAGTCGCCATAGGCCTCTTGCTCGGGTTCATGAAGTTCATATTTCCCGATATTCGTTTTCCAATCCGGATGCTGTTTCCAATGCGGATGGGGATACGACAAGATTTTTCCGGTCGGCTTGGTTCGGTTATCAATGGCCGGGCCTACGACTTTGAAGTCTTTCAGTCCGTCCTCACTCACAGCATGGCCTGCCAGAGGCGAATCCCACGAGCGCTTGCTCGCGTTGATCGGACTCCAGTCTTCATAAATGACATGAATTCTGCCTTGCAAATCGCGGATGAACCCCGCATCGGACCCGTGTGATGGATCCTTAAACGCCATCCCCATGTTCTTGCCGGGGACGCCGTCGGTCAGATCGTCGTCGACGTAGACATGGGGATCCTGGTCGTTCGGATAGTCGTAATAGATGTAGGCTTTTCCATCTACATACTCTGCCGATGTCACCCATCGCGAGAACCCTTCGGTCACGGGTCCGTGGTGCACCCAGTTGACCATGTCGCGACTTTGCCAAGCATGGTATCCGCCCATGCTTCGCTTCAATCCGCCCGGTGCGTTGAATTGATTGGTAAAGCGCGTCGTCTGCAGAGGGATGTCGAAGCCGGCTAACCTGGCGGGCTTGGCGGTGAAGGCCGGAAGTTTGGGCTGGTTCTTTCCTCTCTTGCGTTTCCTTCCATTTCCGTATCGACCGAAAATCCAATAGTTGTCCGGGCCCAACGAGAGGGTTACTGGCGCATCGGCAAGGTTCGACGGACCAATGTTTTTCACCGGGTTCCAATTCTGCCAAATGGCGGACTGGCCAATCACGATCGATTTCGCGGCGCGTTTCTTATCGAACGTCCGCATCGCGCTCCGAAACGATGACGTCTTCCCTGTCGGAATGGCTACGCCATCCTCTAAGTCGACATTCTTTCGAGCACTCGTGCCCTTCTCCCAGTCAGCTTGGCTGTCGATAACCCAGGCATCGTCGGCGCTCGAAAGTTGGACGCAGCACGTGAACAAAAGCGCTGCGGCTATCGAAGTTGTCGTTCTCATTGCGGCTCGCGAATTCAAATAAGTGATAATGTCTTTGTTGATACGAAACGGACGGTCACGTTCGATGCATGAAGCTAAGCATCATGGCGTCGCCCAGTGGCTTCAGTTGGAAGTCCGGCGTCACTCTCTTCTTACTCAATACTGTTCGCCGTTCTGTGGTATTCCGACTTTGTCATCCAATGCAAGTCTTCCCAGTGGTCTGTATCGTTCGACTGAGCAGGGCCGGGCGTCGTACGACCTCGAGCGACGATGTCTTTTATCTTGTTCGTCAACGACTTAACGACGCGAGCTTGAGTCGACGCGACATTCTTTGACTCGGACGGATCCGATAACAGATTGTACAGTTCGCCCTCATTGCGATTGTCGCGGAGAACCAGTTTCCAGTTTCCTTGGGTAATCGCATACCGGTAGGATCCAGCGCCATTGCCGTGCGCAACGAGTGGCAGACGCTGAAAATTGGAGACCGGATTCTTCAGCACGGTAGCGAAGCTCTGACTGTCTTCGCCAGCGTCGGCCGGGAGCTTGGCACCGATTACCTCGGCGAGTGTCGCGAGCAGATCAGTCTGGCCAATCGTTCGACGCCAGCGGCGGCCGGGTTGAGCGATGCCTGCGGGCCAGCGCACCAGAAAGGGAACGCGATGACCTCCCTCGTAGACTGATCGCTTCCCGCCCCGCAATCCGCCTCGGCTGTCATGATCAAACTCGTCGATCCGATCGGTCCACGACCTCTCCGGACCATTGTCGCTGGTAAAAACCACGAGCGTATTTTCGCCCAGTCCTGACTCTTTCAAGAATCGCATGACTCGACCGACGTGGTGGTCCGTTTCGATCACAAACTCGCCATAGGCGCCCGCCCTTCCTCTGCCGTGAAATTCCGGCAACGGGCAGACCGGATAGTGGGGCGAAGTGTATGGGAGGTAAAGAAAAAATGGCTTCCCGCGTTTCACGTCTTCGACCTTGCCTCGCATCCACTCGATTGCCTTATCGGTAAACCGAGTCAGGCATTGGTTGTCGATGAAGTCTGGAGCAACTTCGAAGCTCCTCTGCCTTTTGCCTTTCTTACCTGACTGTCGGTCGTCGTAAGGAGGCATGATCCGATAGTCGCTATGTCTCGCGTTTGGCTTCTTGCTTGTGTAGAGCGTCGGCGGCACCTTGGCATGGCGACCCTCGAACCAGGCGAGAATGCCGTAATTCAGTGAAGCTGGAATTCCGTAGAAGTAGTCAAAGCCCTTGTCCAGCGGCATATTGCGAACCGGTTTCGACCAGTCGCGACTAGCAGGCTCGCCAGGGAAATCCATCCCCAAATGCCACTTGCCGACCATCGCGGTGTGATAGCCGTTTTGCTTTAGGAGCGAAGCTATCGTCACTCGCCCGTCGTCGATGAGGCACTCGCGCTCGGCGCCAAAAACACCTCGCTTCAAGTGAGTGCGCCACGGATACCGACCTGTCAGTAGGCCATATCGCGATGGCGTGCATACGGAGTCAGCGCTGTGAGCATGGGTAAACGCGATTCCCTCATTCGCCAGTCGGTCCAAGTTCGGCGTCTTAAACTTCGCCGCTGGATTGAGCGCGCTGACATCGCCAAAGCCCTGATCATCGGTGTAAATCACAACGACGTTCGGCCTTTCCGTGTCGGCTCGCGCCCGCGTTGCCACTGAAACTACTAGTATCATTGCGACGCTTAACACGATCCGCGTGCGGCCGTCATTCGGACAGTTCATCGTTGCTTTTCCCAAACTGTCGCGCACGCTCGCCACCATGTGAGCTCAGGCTAGGCCAGATCACTTTCTTAAACAGATTCTTACTCCTAATCTTAATCTTAATCTTAATCCCGTTGGAGCAGGTCCGAGTACGAGCGAGGAGAGTGCGAGGCGGAGGAGAATCAAGAGTAAGAAAAGAAGCCAGATTAGGCTAGCGAGAGGGCGCATGGCGTACGCTCTCCACGATTCTTCGCGCCTACTCGGACGACAAGCCGAGCGCGAAGACGAGCAGGCACGCGATCGCGAGCGAAGCGAAACTGACCAATCGCAATGGTCGTCGGGGCAGATCTTTCGACTGCCATGCGACGATAAACGCCACGGCGCATTGCAGCGTATAGAACAACGCAAAGGCTCGCGACGCGTAGGCGATGATTCCGTTGACATCCGTCTCCCATGTCAAGGCGACTGTCACGACGAGAATCAGCAGATAGGCGTAACGTATGGGGATGCGGTGATGCGTAATGTCCCCGATCAATCCTCCAGCGCCTTCGTTGTCGGCAACCGCCGCGCTGAACTGACTGCCGACGGCTGCGACAGCGATCAAGAAGGGAAGAACGAACGCCACGGGCTTGGCCAACGCTACAATCGCGGTCACGTCCGTGCCCAACCCAGAATGAAACAGAACGGTCACCAAACCGATGAAGATCAGATAGATCGCCGCTGACAACAGCTGCGCGTTGCGCATCGTGGCAATTCGCTCCTCGGCCGGATGCTCATCGCCCAAATACCGCGACGTCTCAAACCCCTGCACGACAATCAATAACCCCAGCAAGACGCGAACGTCGTGAAAGTCGATCGCAGACGATACCGCCGGCAACGCCCAATCTCCGCGCGACACGAGCTCAACGTTGTGAATGGCCAAGCCAACCAACAGCGCACCGATCATTCCCAAGTTCAGGGCGACGGCATATTTTTCGAGCCCTTCAAGCATCTTCAAACCGCGCCAGATGCCAATCCCGCCAATGATGACGAGCAGCGCGGTTGTCATCAAATGCAACATCGTTTGATCGACAATTCCTGTCGCATTTCCAATAAACGCCGCCAGCAGCTGCAGGTAGTAGGTTACGGAAATAAAGTACGCCGCTGCCAAGACGATCCGCGAAAGAAAGGCGATTGTCTGAGCCGGTCCGTGCCCCGAGTTCTCGATCGGCTCGAAGTGCTCGATGTTAAACCGAATCGCGCCGCCAACCGCAAAGGCCAAGGCGAGCAGCGCAGCCATGCATACGACAGCCAGATTGCCAACAGCCCCGCCCAGCAATGGCGCACTCACCAAAAACCCGCTTCCCATAATGGAAGCCAGCGGAGTGACCGTCGCCTTCCACCGCGAAGACCGTGCAAGGCGAGGAGAAAAGGCCAAGTAGCCGCCCAGCAGAATCGCCACGATCACAATGACTATATTCAGCATGCCAATATCCTCGCCAAACCGCACCCAGCAAAGTGACCCTCGAGATCTGTCAGGAACTAGTCGCGTTTCCAGACGCGCTCGTCATGCGAGTCGCTATGCCGGCGTCAATTGAGCGCCAAGTAAATACCGCAATCGGGAGATAGGTCAAACACGCCAGCCACTGAACCGTTGTGAGTTGATTGTAGCGCCGATGTCCGATTGTAAACTCTTCACGATCAGTGATCACGCCCTCGGCGACGTCGATGACCGAGTCTAAGTCTTGATGCACACTGTAGAGCCCCGCAAGCGAACAACTTAGGACTGCCGCGCAAATGAAAAGCGCGAATCCATACCTTCTTGCCTTCCTCACAACGATGAGGCCGTTCAAGATCATCAGCAGCGCGACGACCAGGCCAAGCATCTGCAGCACAACGGTGACCCGCTGGGTAATGAGCCCGCCATCCATCGGATCGTTGAGTACGTCGTGAGAAATCCGGACGACCACACCCGTGTAAAACGTGAGTCCGCCCCAATAGACTGCGAAAACCAATAGCAGGAGAATTCGACTAAAACAAATCATGATGCGAAACAAATCGTGGAGTTCGTACGCGAGTCGCAACTTTAAGCAAACGCAAGTTGCAGCCAAGCAAATAGTCTAAGCGCCGTGACTCCCTTTGCCAACGGCGCGGTCAATCACGCCACGCCTTGCGAGCAACGGGCCGCCCGACAGCAAGTCGCCAATAGAACAAAGCCAATGGAATTGCGCCGTCGTCGCGAGTTCACTCACGATGGTCCCCAACGCTTGCGCGATAGCCAGCGTTGTAACGCGGTGAGCGATTCGCATTGGCGATCGTTGGGCCCTAGAATACAGACCGGCCTCGCACACCCGCCCATTGGAGTCGATCATGATTAGAATCCTCACCGCATGCCTTCTTATGCTTGCCGGAACCGTGCATGCTCAGGGGCCATCGGTCGTTTTTGAGGACGTGAGCGGAATCACGGGATTGCAACTCGGCGGCGGCGCGGCCTGCTGGGCGGATTTCGACAATGACGGTTGGGTCGATGTCTGCGCGGGCGCTGTCTGGAAGAACAACGGCGGCAAGTCGTTTAGCAAATTGGGCGATATCGCTCCTGGTTCGGCGGTCGCTGCCGACTTCGACAACGACGGCTTTGTGGATCTCTTTTCCTGGTCGTCCTTGAAGCTGCTCCGCAACAACGGCGGAAACGCATTCGTCGAAGTCTCGCTCCCGAAACTCCCTCGCGTCACGCCTCGAGGCGCAGTGTGGGCCGATGTCAACAACGATTCGTTCGTCGACTTGTTTGTTGGCGGCTATGAAGGGAGCGAGCGATCGCTGCTGATTCTAATCAACGAGGCGGGTAAGAGTTTTCGCATCGCGCGTAGCGAGGGGAACCAGGCGACTCGCGGCGTGACGGCATGTGATTTCGACCAAGACGGTGACGTCGATGTCTATGTGTCCAACTATCGCCTGCAAGCCAACTCGCTGTGGCTCAACGACGGCAACGCCGGCTTCACGAACGTCGCGGGCCAGTACGGCGCGATCGCAACGAGCCCCGGTTTTGGAGGAGGGCACTCGATCGGCGCGTCTTGGGCTGACTTCAACAATGACGGCTTGATCGATTTGTTCGCCGGCAACTTTGCTCACGTCGACGGGCGCGGCGATCAACCTAAGTCGCGTTTCTTACGGAACCTTGGAAAACCGGGCGACTTCAGATTCCAGGATTTAGGCACCTGCGGCGTTCATTATCAAGAGTCGTACGCCTCGCCGAGCGTCGCGGACTACGACAACGACGGCAATGTCGACCTGTTCTTCACGACGGTTTATGGAGTCGCTTCATTTGGCCGCAAGAACAACTCGGTTCTATTTCGCGGTGACGGAGAATTCCGAGTGAAAGACGTCACTGTCGCCGCCAAACTCGCCGGACTGCCGCCGACCTATCAGGCCGCCTGGGCTGACTACGACAACGACGGCGACCTCGACCTCGCCGCCGCCGGCAAGCTATTCCAAAATCAAGGCGCCCCTCATGCTTGGCTCAAGATCCGACTGAATGGCGACGGCAAGACGATCAATCGATCGGCGATCGGCGCTCAAGTGCGAGTCGAACTTGAGGGCAAGACCCTGACGCGCCAGGTCGAAACGGGCACGGGCGAGGGAAATCAAAGCGAGATGACGTTGCATTTTGGGCTTGGACAGAATCGCGGCCCGGTTGATATCGAGATCTTTTGGCCAGATCAATCCAAACAGTCCATTAAGGGCGTTCAAACCAATCGCTTGCTAAAGGTCGAATTTCAAAAGCGTTGAAACGACGCTGCTCTAGTTCATTTGTGAATTCTGCCGCGAGAACCTTCCCCTATCTCCGGCATCGGCGGGCAAAATTCCTCAAAAACGCCCGGCGCTGCTATAATGGCGTCCTGCCAAACCCACCCAACCGTCGTGCGTCCCCGAGGCGGTTCGACTCCCCCCCCAACCACTTTCGATGCGGCGTGAGCTGCTCGCCTACCAACACCGCGCAACCAACGTCGGACGCCACACATGATGGGCCGCGTCGGCGCTCGCTCAGACGCGCGTTTCGCAGTTCTTGGAACTGACGGAAAGGAAACATCGGCCAAGGATGAAATCTCTGCGACTTACAATCCTGATCTTGCTCGCTTGCGCGAGCCCGACGCGAGCTGACGAGCTTGAGCGCGATGCTGTTTCTCTGGAGAAAGCGAGAACGTTGGGGCGATCGAATTCCAAGTTGATCTCAACCCAAACGCAACGGCAACCTCTTACGATTCCCACAGCCGATGTGACGACCTATCGCGAATCGCTCCGTCCGCTTCTCAACAAAAGTTGCTTAGTATGCCACGGGCCCGACAAGTCGGAAGGCAGACTTCGCATAGACCGTTTGGATCCCGACCTTATAAACGGCGACGATGCCGAACGATGGCGTGAAGTCTATAACGCCTTGAGCAAGGCTGAGATGCCGCCCGAGGATGAGTCGGACTATGCGCTTGCCGATATGGATCGCGGCAAGATCGTCGATTGGCTCAGTGACGAGATGTACAAGGCGTCTGTCGTGCGAAGGAATAACAGGGAGCATTCTTGTTTCCGCCGGATGACAAATTACGAATACAACTATGCGTTGCAGGACCTACTCGGTCTCCCCTACCAACTCGCTGCGAGCCTTCCGCCGGAAACGGCATCCGACGACGGATTCAAGAACAGTTCTGAATTGCTGCAGATGTCGGCCATGCAATTTGAAACTTATCGCGCGACTGGACTCAAGGCGCTCAAGCGAGCGACCGTGACAGGCGATCGGCCAAAGCCTGTCACCTATATCCTTTCGATGAAGGAAGAGTTTGCCAAAGCTGCGTCGAACAAGAGATCCAAGCCGTTTCACCGCGACGATAAGAATTACGCCGGCCATCGAACTCGCCAGCATCTGTTTAATCGAGAAACGGGCGAGGGCATCACCTACAGCGGCGGCAAGACCGCGCCTCGACCCGACGCAGTCGTTGTGAACTCACCAGAGGTTTCTCCTATCGCGCTTTTCCTACCACGAGCGAACTCACTCAAATTGAATCTAGATCGTTTTCTTCCTGATGAAGGCGTCATGCGAGTGCGTATTCGGGCTGGTCGGTCGACCATGAACCCAAACGAATTTGCGAGTCTACGTCTGATCTTCAGTGCTCACACCAGCAACAATGCCAATTTCTCTCAGGTGATCAGTGAGCGAGACGTTGCGGTGACCGCGTCGGCCGACGATCCTCAATTCATCCACTTTGACATTCCGCTGGGCGACATTCAGCGGAATCCGTTCCGAAAACTGACGACCACGTTTCCCAGACGCGATGAGTTCCTCTCCATTCAGAACGTCTCTAATGCGAACAATCGGAAAGAACCGCTTCACGTCGTCATCGATCACATCGACATCAGCGCCCCGTTCTTTGAACGTTGGCCGCCAAAGACTCACACGGACATATTTATTGCGAGCGAGAACCAGGGCGACGAGCAGATCTACGGCCGTGAGGTGCTTGGCCAATTCTTAAGGCGCGTCTGGGGACGTCCCGCCGCATCGAAAGAAGTCGATCGGTTCATGGCGCTGTTCAACAAATATCGAGCCGAATTCGCCACATTCGAAGAGGGCATGCTGGAAGTGCTGGCCACCACGCTTGCCAGTCCCGAGTTTCTCTACCTGACGCAACGGGCACCCGCTGAATCGACGAAGAATCCCAATGAGATCAGTAGCTTGGAATTGGCCAACCGACTCGCGATCTTCTTGTGGTCTAGTATTCCGGATAACGAACTGCTGGAACTGGCTGAACAAGGCAAGCTCAAGAACCCAGCGACTCTTGACGCTCAAATCGAACGCATGCTGGCCGACCCGCGTTCGCGTCGATTCTCCCAAAACTTCGTGAAGCAATGGCTTGGCCTCGATGGCCTGGAAAGTGTGACTCATGTCACCGAAGCGGCGCTCAAAGAAGCGATGCGGGAGGAGCCGATTGCCTTCTTTGACTTGACGCTCAAAGAAAACAACAGCGTCATGGATTTTTTGCATTCGGACTATGCAGTCGTCAATGAACGCTTGGCCCGACATTATGGAATGCGTGATGTCTACGGGCCGCATTTCCGCACAGTAGCAATCGAACATCAAGTCAATCGTGGCGGGATTCTGACCAGCGCTGCTATCCTGACGATGAATTCCGACGGCAAAGATTCTCACCCACTCAAGCGCGGCTTGTGGATGTTGGAACGAATCCTTCACGATCCGCCGCCCCCGCCGCCGCCCAATGTTCCCGAGGTCGATCTTACCGATCCTGAGATTTTGAAAATGACTCTGAAGGAGCGGATTGCGGACCACCGAAACAAGCCGGCCTGCATATCGTGCCATGCCAAGATCGATCCGTGGGGGATCGCTTTTGAGAATTACGACGCTTTGGGTGCGTATCGGACGAAAATCAAGAATCAACCTATAGATGCGACTTCAGAACTGGTAAACAAACAAAAACTGGCTGGAATGCAAGGTTTGAAGCGATACTTGTTAACGGATCGACAGGATCAATTTTCCAGAGCCATGGTGCACAAGATGACAACCTATGCCCTGGGTCGATCCTTGTCTTTCAGCGATCATGCTGAGATCGACGCCTTAGCCGTCCAGTTTAGAAAGCAGGGAGATCGCCTCGGTGACTTGGTCCGCTTGATCATCAAGAGCGACTTGTTCAACTCAAGGTAAGAGTCAAGGACAGATGATGAATACGAATGCAGCTTCACTGAGTCGCAGAAACTTTCTTCACGGCACCGGCTTAGCTTTGGCATTGCCGTGGATGGAGACGTTTGCCGCAGGAAAGCCGTCGCCAAAAAATACGCCGAGGAGATTCCTCAGCGTTTACCATCCTGATGGAGTCGGCCTCCCGCTCAAAGCCGATCCCGCCTGGAAGGATTGGAGCTGGTTCCCTCAGGGCGGAGAAAAGGACTTTGAGTTGACGAAAGTGCTCGACGTACTCGAGCCGTTGCGAAGTGAAATCACGATCTATTCTGGGTTGTCGCACCCGGCTGTCCGTAACGTCCACGGTCACTCCAATGCGGATCAATATCTGACAGGCGCTGCGACCGGCGGGCACGGACTGTACAAGAATTCCATTTCGCTCGATCAAGTTTACGCGGCGCATGCTGGAGAACTCACAAGGCACGCCTCCTTGGTCATGTCGACCAACGGCGGAATAGGCGGCCCGCGAGGCGCTCAGACTCAGTCGTTCAATCGCGAGGGACGGCCCATTCCCGCGATGAACAAACCGAAACAAATCTTTGACATGCTCTTCGTCACCAGCAGCAAAGACGCCGCTGCGCGACTCGCTCGCAGCAAGAGCGCGTTGGACCTGCTCATCGACAACACCCGCCGCCTCGGCAGAGAACTGTCAAAGCACGACCAGCAAACCCTGCAGCAATATCTCGACGCGGTTCGCGACACCGAAGTCAAGTTGGCAAAGGCGCAACGATGGATCGACACGCCGGTACCGAAAATGGATACGCAAAATCTCACGTTGGAAGCAGAGCCCAAAGAAGCGCGGCTCTATTTTCAGACCATGTATGAGTTGATTTATCTTGCCTTCCTCTCCGACTCAACTCGCGTCGCAACGTTTCAGCTGGGACGAGAAAACGGCGAGGGACCTCACGACCTTCTTTCGAAAGCTGTTGGCCTGGGCGGCGCTCATGGCCTGACGCACGCGGTCAAGGCGCCAAATGGCTGGAAGAATCTCGGCACGTACAATCGTTACCAAGCTGGCGAGTTCGGACGATTCGCACAACGATTGAAAGACACGCCCGAACCGACCGGAAACGGCAACATGCTTGACAACACGTTTGCCATGCATGGCTCGGCGTCCAGCAGCTTCCACCTCTCGCGAAACTATCCAATCATTTCCGCTGGCGGCCAGAACCTCGGTTTTACCAACGGCCGATATCTGAAATTTGGCAAAGGCAACGAGGACAATCAGGCCGGCGCGGGAATCGTCACCGATGCCGGATGGCGAGGAAAGATGGATGTGGAGGAACTGCCGTTGGCCCAGTTGTTCGTGACTGTCCTGCAAAGGCTTGGAGTCGAGACAGATTCGTTTGCCGGCGAAACAGGAACACTAAGTCGCGTTTGACATTGGCAGCTGATACGCTCCCTAGGCTCGATCGGTTCCCGTGACGTTCAAATAAACGCCCCCGAAGAAAAAAGCAGTGCGGAAAACGATCCAAGTGTCGCTCCGACTCCATCACTGCCCAAGCCGGCACGCCGTTGGCTCAAGCTCACGATTCGCGGAGCGGTGATTCTGATCGCAATCCTTGCGTGCGGATGCGACTGGCTAGCCATGCACGTCAATCGAGCTCGCCAGGAGGAACGCATTATCGCCGAGCTCAAGGCGGCTCACGGCCTCAGGATGAACGTAACGCTCGCCAACCCGATTGACGCCGAGCACCCTGAGTCATTCGCGCGATTTGACGAGGGCGGTCCAACGTGGCTGCGGGAACTTCTGGGCGCCGACATCTACCGCGCCACCGTCGGCATCACCTGCTACGGTCGAGGCAATCGTTTTTCGTCCGCCGTTGATGGAGACGGGCAATTCTACTAGAAACGAAACTACGTCGCCGGTATGACCACGGATCAACGAGCTGGTTTCCAAGTTGCCCTATGTGAATCGGCTCTACCTCGAGGCGAATCCGGTAGACGACCAAGGCGTCGAGGAAATCGTCAAGCTCCGCCGGCTCGAGACGCTGAATCTCTCCCACACGGCGATCACGAACGAAGCGGTCGTAACGCTCGCTGACGCCCCCAGCTTGAGGCACATCGATCTCTCATATACCGACATTACGGATCAGGCTCTGGAAACGCTCTCAACTTGTCGCCGGCTCGAGTCCCTCAACCTCAAAGCCACTCAACTCTCAGCCGACAAGATCGATCTCCTTCAAGAGCAGTTGCCTCATTGTGAAATCACACGCTAGGTGAGGGCCTAAACCAGCGATGGCGCCTCGCTACTTCTGTAGGCTCTTTTCGCGTAACAGTTTGGTGAGATACTTGGCTGTTTCATCAGCAATCACATTGTATCCAGCAAGATTCGGATGCCGATCGCCGTACCAACCCGGGAGTTGACCGAGGATCGCATCGAGCTCGTTCCCCATGACCTCGACACTCGCGCCCCTCACGAACGGCTTCACGAGCTTGTGAAACTTCTCCGGAATCTTGGCGAGCGGATAGCGGCGGTAGTTGAGCATATTTCGCCCTTTCGCCAGTTCCGCTGCGTATCGCGGATAGATGTCAAAGACGGCGAGTTTTTCCTTCTTGGCAACATCGCGAACCAAATCGTTGATCGTCTTGCTCGCCTCCTCATCCGCAAACGGGATGACAGTCATCGGAATCAGCAAAGCTTCGGGATGGTCCTCCCGCAAGCGGCCGAGCAGCTCATGAAAGTCCTTGGGAAAGTTGACGCCAAAATCCTTCCGCCGGGCCCGATCGTTCAGACCGTAGCGAATGAAGATGAAGTCGACTCGGGGCAATTTCGAAGCATCGCGATCGTACCGGCCCGAATCGATCAGCCTGCGAATATACTCGCCACTCAGACTCGAGTTGAGCACATGGCAAGGCGGGAGATCCTCTTCAGCAGCCAACAGCAACTCGAGGACTCGCTCCAGATGCGGCCCCTCAGGCTTCAGCCGCCGCGGCACGCTTCCTTCCGTCGTGCTGTCGCCAAGCAACAAGATTTGAATCTTGCCGTCGTGTTCGGCGGTCGCTCGCGATGGTGCCAACGAGAAAGCCAACATCGTTGCGACCACAATGCCGATCGCCCGCGCGGGCCTGAACAACCTGATAGAGAATACCTTGTTCATTGACTTTGCCTTCTAATGTTGCATCCCCGCTCGCTGCCGGCCGCTGCATGCACAAACACGGACTCACTCATTTCAATGCGAGTCGGGTGCGTTTGCGATTACGTCTCACTTGCCGCGGCCCATGGCGATCTTCTCAGGCGATGATGTCGTGTAGCGGTTCGCCGCCGATCACGAGGGGACGGCTGTTGTGATCGTAGATTTCGGTGGTGGGATCAATGCCTAGCAGTTGATAGATCGTAGCAGCCAGATTCTCTGGCATGACCGGGTCTTCGGCGGGAAACTTGGCGTGTTCGTCCGACTTGCCGTAGACGTATCCGCCTTTCACTCCTCCGCCAGCAAGCAGCGCGGTGTAGCACTGAGGCCAGTGGTCGCGACTTGCGTTCTTGTTGATGACGGGAGTGCGGCCGAATTCGCCCATCCAGACCACAAGCGTCTCATCAAGCAGGCCTCGGGCTTCCAAATCGTCCAGGAGTGTTGGCAGAGTTTGATCGGTGATCGGCAAGTGATATTTGTCGACGATCTTATACATCCGCGTGTTGTCGAATCCATGGGTGTCCCAACCACCGTCGTTGATTCGTCGTCCGCCGATACTGCTGGAAAAATAGACGGTCACAAACTTTACGCCCGACTCGACTAGCCGACGAGCAAGCAAGCAGCTCTGACCGTAAGAGGTTCTTCCATAGCGATCACGAACGGCCTTATTCTCGGAGGACAAATCAAACGCCTTGCGAACTCCCGCAGACGTCAACATCGAAATGGCGCGTTGATAATAATCGTCGAACCCGCGAGCCTCGCGCGAATGATCCATCAGCTTCGATTGCTGATCGATCAACCGCTGCATCTCGCGGCGGCGTTGCAAGCGGTCGACGGAAAGGCTGCCAGGCAGAGTCAGCTCGGGCAGTTTGAAGTTTGGGTCGTTGGGATTCTCTGTAAACCGCAATGGATCGTGCCGCTTGCCGAGAAAGCTGGCGTGTTGAGCGGGAACAATTGATCCATCACGGACGACATGCGGGTAGGCGACCGACGTGGGTATGCCGTTCTGGTTTGGAGCTAGATAGTCGACAACGCTTCCGTAAGCCGGATAGAGGTCGAGCGAGTCGCGCAGACGCTGGTCGTCACTCGGCGGCTCGTGTCCGCTCAGCGCGTAATACCCAGCCGACGCATGATTCTTCATCTTGTGAGTCATTGTGCGAACGAGCGTCACCTGGTGCATTCGCTTTGCCATCTCGGGCATGAGCTCGCACACCTGAATGCCAGGCGCGCTCGAGGCGACCGGGCGGTAGGGACTGCGGACGGACCGAGGTGCGTTGGGCTTCATGTCGAACGTATCGAGCTGACTTGGGCCGCCCCATTGGAACAGGAAGATCACGGACTTCGCCCGCGGCTTGACGCTCGACGAGCGTTCCGCGCCCAACATCAACCTAGGCAATGACAGACCCAGCATTCCGGCTCCGCCCGCCCGCAACATAGCTCGTCGATTCATGGACATACGCGTCATCGCCTTCTACGTTCGACTGTACGACTCGCTCCGAGATTGCTTATCTTCGAAACAAGTATTCTTTTGCGTTCATCAATGCCCAAGAGAGATCTTCCGCCGCAGTTGCTCGAGAAGTTTTTGAATGGGTAAAGAGCTTGAGAGCCGCCGATTTTTCGGCACGATTCGGAGGGCGCGACAGCGCCGCCCAGTAGAGTGCTTCGACCACTTCGAGGTCCGTCTTTTCGGACGCGGCCAGTCTGTGGACTCGATTACCAGGGGTTGCCAATCGTTCCGACAGTCCTTCGCCAATCAGCATGAACGCTTGCTTGAGCGTCGTCTCATTCGATCGTTCACACTCGCATGCGAGAATGCGTTCCGGCTTGCCGAATGTCTTCAGGAAACGGTCGCCCGATTTCACCGGCATGCCTCGCCTTTTTTTCGAATTCACTCCCGGAATTTGCACTGCCCGCCGCCCCGATTCGTACCCCTCGAAGCTCGCGGGAACATCGAGAAAGTCGCTTTGCATATCGAGCAAAACTTCGGCAGGCAGTCGCTTCACGTACGCCCTCGAATAGCTCGTCTCGTCGTGCAGGTTAGTCGGATTGGTATCGGACGCGAGCTGATACGTCCTCGAGTTCATGATCTTGCGAAGGACAGCGCGAATATCGAAGCCGCTCTCGACCAGCTCGGCGGCGAGCAAATCGAGCAGCGGCGGATTACTCGGCGGGTTGGTCAAGCGAAAATCATCGATCGGATCAACCAGTCCACGACCCATCACGTGGTACCACATAAAATTCGCTTGCGTCTTGGCGAACTGTTCATTCTTGGGTGACGTGAGCCATTTGCCCAGCGAGCCAAGTCGATCGTTGGCGGCATCACGGCTGAGCGTTTCCCCGCCCAGGAATTTTGCTGCCGCAATCTTGCCTGTCGTCGGGTTGGTCACTTCTTTCTTCTTCGCAATCAAGACGACTTGATCGCCAGCGAACTCGTTCTTATCTAACTTGTCCGATCGCTTGTTCTCGCCGACCTTGTAATCGATCTGCGAGAAGACGGACGACCACTGGTAGTAATCCTGCTGCGTCCACCGATCAAACGGGTGGTTATGGCATTTCGCGCATTGCAGCCGAGTGCCCAAGAACAGGCGGGCCGTCGTCTCGCCGCGAGTCGATGGATCACGATTGGCGCGATAGTAATTCGCCGCGGGCTTCTCGAACGTGCTTCCCGTTCCCGTCACGAGCTCCCGAACAAACGTGTCCAGTGGCTTAGCGGACGCGATGTTTTCGCGTAGCCAACCGTGAAACGCCACGACACCCTTGGTATCGAGCACCTTCTCCTCAGCCCGAAGCACATCCGCCCATTTGAGAGCCCAGAAATCAGCGAACGCGCCGCGCGACAACAGCTCGTCGATCAACAGCGAGCGCTTTTCCGGTTGTTCGTCCGCAATGAAGCGTTTAGCTTCCTCAGCAGTCGGAGCGTGGCCAACCAGGTCGAGGTAAGCTCGCCGGATAAACGTCGCGTCGTCACACAGCGGTGAGGGGTTAATTCGCAGTCGCTTCAGTTTGTCGAAGACCAAAGTATCGACCGCATTGAACGACGCCACTTCGTCCCAGCGAAAATCGGCGCGCTCCTCAGTGAACGCAATCGGCAGCGGCGCCTGTTCGTGCAGGTATCGAACAATCAACGTCGTCTCGCCAAACTTGTCGCGAGTCACACGTCCGCCTTCGTCGACGCTCGCATTCAAATTGGAAAGCTCATAGCAGGCTCGACTAGTCACATCGCGTGAAGAACCGTCCGAAAAGTGCGCCGTCACGTGCACTTGCATATCGCGCTTCGGCGCCATCACGACAGCCCGCTCCGGCGTCACTTCGAGTCGCGTCAAGGACACGGATCCATAAGAAGGCTCATGAGCTCCATCGCGCAGCCACTTGAGCAAGACCAGGTATTCATCCGAGTGGGGGTCAAACCGAATGCCGCCGCGGTGTGCGATCGCGCCGCTCGCTTTTTGCAAAATCAAACTCTGCTCGGGCAACGCGAGATTGATTCGGCGTCCTCGTGAAGCGAGCGTGATCGACTCGAAATCAAATGTCGGGTCCTGTCCCCGAAGAGACAACTTGAAACCGCCCTTCCCGCTCAAATTGCCATGGCACGTCCCCGCGTTGCATCCCGATTTCGACAAGACCGACATCACGTCGACGGCAAATTCAGACTCGCCGCCCCTGGCGGGAAGCGGAGATATGAGAATTATCAATGTGAGAAGTAGGCGGTTCATACGGATTTTTGGTTGACGTTGCCCTACCTCGACGGGGCTATAAGCACATTGGCGTTTGCGACAGTGCTCATCATAATCCACAAACGGACCCAAGCGAACCGCAAGACGAATAGCCCGGTACTCGCTCCGCCACCGAAGTTCAAGGAAACCCGATCACTTTTCGCCGTCATCCAACTCGGAATACCAAACGACAAGCCGACCGAAGGCCGCAGCAGAAACAAGTCCTGCAATGCCGGCCGCGTCGCCAAGCATTGAGCCGACTCCGGCACCCATAAAAGCACCGATGAGAGGCGTCGTGCCCTTTGCCCCCGTGTAGCCAACCCACGCGCCGAACGCCCCAAAGGCAAGGGCCGAATGCAGTGAAGGAGCGTCTATGCCTGGCCCGAAGCAAGCGCCAAATGCCGCAAACCCGCAAATTAGATAGACGGTTGGACTCAACAAATTCTTTACGCGGAGATAACCGGAAACGACTCCTATTTAAATACGGACTGGCCGCCTTAGTCGTCGTCCAAGTTTTCTTCTGGGACATCTGCGCGCATTCCGCAAGCTTAGCAGCGACGCTGGCGTTCAAGTCTGGGCACCATGGCTCCAGCTGTACGAGAACTTGGTGAGCCGCATCCTCACGGTCGCATCGGTCGCCGTCATCCCAGCCATCGTCATCTTCCAGCTGATCGCCGCGGCTGAGTTTCGAGCATCATCGATTCTGATCGCCATTTGCGGCGTGGTCGCGACCGGGTTAATGCTTGCGGAGTTCATCCAGATCTGGCGCTCTCGACGCGGCGACTCGCAAGCTGAATCGGCCCCTGCTCTCTCGCGCGCCGCTTGACCGATTCGCCATGCCTCACTAACGCAGTTAACGATTTTGGACACCACTGGCCCGAGCGTAGCGATCTATCCGGAAAGGCCTGAACCTATCCGGCTTTCTTTTTCGTGCCTCTTAGTGCTTTTCGTAGCCAATTTCGTCTGACGAGAAAAGACGGCACCCCACGATTTCCGCAAGTTACGATAATTCCTGCCGTAAGTAGCACGAATAAAAAGATCTACGGCACATTGGCTAACTCGGTGCACTGGCGAGTTAGCTTATCAACTTGATTCACCGAACGAGGCAAGCTCGTTGGATTCTGGATCTGACGTGTGGCTGGCGCGCGGGATAGGACTCGCCGCCAAAGCGCAACCTGCATTGGCAAGCCAGTCGCGTCCGAGGTGGAAACCCGTGTCAAAGTGGCGCGCAAAGCCGTGCTCGGGGAATTCACCTGCGAGACACGAGGCCGCTCGCAACACATATAACGCTTTTCTTGGCTCGGAGCGAGTAATAGGTAGCCAGCCGGCTCGTCGCGAATTAGCATGACCATTCCACACTCTGCTGCAGCCATCGGTAACGCGTCGTTTTGAATCACGGCCGAATCGTTACCGTCCCGCCCTCCTGAGTCAACTTAATCAATGAATTCGTTTCGCGTTTTCTATTCCGCGCTGCTCGCCGTAGGGCTTTCCATTCCAGCAGCCATCGCATTGGCCCAAACACCGAAACCGGTTGTCGTCGCGGAGGTGATTGAGGCCGAAGTGAAATCGGACCAGAGGGTTGTCGGCACCGTTCATCCGCTGAGAACCAGCACGATTGGGAGCGCGATCGACGGTCGCGTGGCAAAGTACTTGGTTAACGCGGGTGACCCTGTCGAGGAAGGCCAGGTGCTCGCCCAACTCCGCACCAAAACGCTCGACCTCGAACTGGCCGTCGCCAAGGCCGAACTCGAGCTCTATCAGCAACGACTGGCCGAGCTCAAGAACGGTTCGCGGCCCGAGGACATCGCCGAAGCCGAAGCCAACATGCTCAGCGCGCAGGCCGCCCTCAAGAACGCGGACGGAAAGCTGCAACGCATCCAGTCTTTAGCATTGCGAAATGCGGCGAGCAAAGAAGAGCTGGAAGACGCCAAGGAGCTGTCCGACGCGGCTCGGTTTTCTCTGCAGGCGATGAAAGCGCTGCACACACGGATCAAAGGGGGGCCTCGAACCGAAACCATCGCCCAGGCACAAGCTCAAGTCGAGCTACAGCAACAGCGCCTCAATCTAGCCGCTGATCGAATTGTCAAGTCCGCCATCGTCGCACCCTTCGACGGATTTGTTTCCGCCGAGTTCATCGAAGTCGGCGCCTGGATCACTCGAGGTGACGCGATCGTCGAGGTGATTCAACTGGATGAAGTCGAAGTGCTCGCGCCAGTCACGGCCGAGGCGGTCGTCCATCTTCGCAAGGATGACGTGGTGCGAGTTGAATTTCCAGAGCTGCCCGACGAGTTGTTCACCGGGGAAATCGAACGCATTGTTCCCATCTCCGCAACGCGAACTCGAACATTCCCGGTGCGAATTCGTCTCAAGAATCGAATTCAAGACGGCGAACCGCTGCTTCTAGCCGGGATGCTCGCTCGAGTTAACTTCCCCGCCGGCAAACGCGAATTGTTGCCGCTGGTCCCCAAAGACGCGCTTGTGCTGAACGGCGCGGACCGAAGCGTGTTTGTTATCGACAAACAAGGCGCAGGAGGTGAGGCGGGCGAGCCGACTCGCACCGTTCGAAAAGTCTCAGTCGACCTTGGCGTCGCAGTCGACGATCGGATTCAAGTACGCGGCGAGCTCAAGGCGGGCGACCTGGTGGTCATCGGAGGCAACGAACGGCTGCTTCCCAACGCCGAAGTCGAGATTGTTCGGGAATTGAAAGCGAACACGCCGTAACTGTTTCGAGCCATACTCGCCGACTTCTCAAGCGATCACTATGAATCTTTTCGACGCATTCATCGACAATCCAGTCAAGGTCTTTGTCGGCGTACTGATCGTCGCGCTCTTCGGTTCGATATCGCTGGGCACAATGCCGAAGCAGTTGATACCGTCGGTTCAAAACCCAATTATCTCCGTCGAGACTCGCTGGCCTGGAGCGAGCCCGCGCGAAATCGAGCGGGAGATTGTCCAGGAACAAGAGGAGCAATTGGCGGCCATCGAAGGGCTCGTCAAGATGACGTCTCGCTGCCGCGATTCGCGCGCGGACATCACGCTCGAGTTCGCTGTCGGGACTGACATCGAAGACGCGATGTTGCGAGTCAACACGCGGTTACAACAGGTGCGAGAGTATCCGATCGATGCAGGCGAACCGGTGATCGAGGCGTCGGACGTCGCCGATAGCCCGATCGCACGTTTTGCGCTCACAGCCCGACCACCCACCAAAGAAAAGATCGTCGCCTTTCAAAAAGCGCATCCCGATCTGGCACCGGCCTTAGAGCCATCGCGACTCGCCGTGAACACCGGGCTACGAGTCTATCGTCTACAAACACTCTTCAAGCAATTGGGGAAGCAGCATCCGGAGCTGAGCGAACTTCTTCCGCCGGACGTCGACCTGCAGGAGGTTCGCAAGATCTCGGAGGAATTGATCGAGCCTCAATTGGAGCGAGTGCCGGGCGTCTCGGAAGCCGATACATACGGCGGCCAAGAGGAGGAACTGCAAGTCATTGTGGATCCCGAGAAACTGGCCGCGCGACAGCTGACCATCGCGGATGTGCGAGCGACGCTTGGAGGCCAGAACAAGGACACATCCGGCGGCAACCTGTGGGAAGGCAAGCGGCGCTGGGTCATACGAACGCTCGGCCAATTCCGCGATCCTGAACACGTCAAACGCCAAGTGTTAGCGAACGAAAACGGCGCCGCAGTCTATGTTAGCGATGTCGCCGATGTTCAGCTCTCCTACAAGAAACTCGATAGCCTGTCTCGCCGTTACGGAATGACAAGTAACGGCCTGAGCGTGCGACGGGCTTCCGGCGCCAACGTGCTCGAAGTCATGAAGGGCATTCAGAAGGCGACAGAGGACCTAAACAACGGCCTCTTAAAACGACTCGACTTGGAGCTGTTCCAATACTACGACGAGACCGAATACATTCGCTCCGCCATTCGTCTTGTGCAGCAGAACATTTTCGTTGGCGGCGCCCTCACCATTATCGTCCTGCTGTTGTTTCTTCACCTCGGCCGCGGCGCGCTGCTGACGGTCCCCTTCATTGCTTTCAGCGCGGTCGCATCGATTGCCATCTCACCTTGGTTCTTCGTCGTCACTTTGTCGCTCACCATTATTGTTGGGTTGTGGTTCGGGCGCGGCGCACTGGTGGTCGGATTGGCGATCCCAGTTAGCGTGGTCGGAACATTCTTACTAATGGCGTTGATGGGCCGATCGCTCAACGTAATCAGCCTGGCCGGCTTGGCGTTCGCGGTCGGCATGCTGGTCGACAATGCGGTTGTCGTTCTAGAAAATATCTACCGCCGGCGGCAATCGGGCGAGGCACCGTTTCTCGCCGCGTCTCGAGGCACCGCGGAAGTTGCCGGCGCCGTGGTCGCGTCCACGTTGACGACCATTGCCGTTTTTGTTCCCGTACTGTTCGTACAGGAAACCTCCGGCCAACTTTTTCGAGACATTGCGATCGCCATCAGTTGCGCGGTGGGACTCTCCTTGATCGTCTCGTTCACGATGATTCCGACCGCGGCAGCTCGCCTCTTTTCGACGCTGCCCAGAGACCCCGCATCGTTGGCCAACACAAGAGCCAGTCAGGTTGCCAAGCGGGCGATTGAGCCAGTGAACGCTAATCCTCCTTGGTCGGGTCTTATTGTTCGCGCGATCACGTGGGCGGGACAGAGTTTTTCGAGCACGGTGGCGTCGCTGAACCGCTGGATCATCGCCAGCCGGATTCGTTCGGTCGCCATCGTTGTGGGAATGGTGCTATTTTCCGTCGGCGTCACCTGGGCGCTCTGGCCGAAGGTCGAATATCTCCCATCTGGCAATCGCAACTTCGTCTTCTGCAGTTTGTCTCCTCCGCCCGGTTATAACATCAAGCAACTGATGGCGATGGGCGAGAAGCTCGAGGCGGACTTGCAGCCGTATTGGAACGTCGACCCCCACAGTGCCGAGGCGGCCGAACTCGAATACCCTGCGATCGACTACTACTTCTACGCGATTCGCGGCACGTCGGTCTTCATGGGTTTTCGCACCGCCGATCCTTCTCGAGTTCGTGAGCTGATCCCGTTGGCAAAACAGATGGGATCCCAGTTCCCCGGAACTCGCGCGATCGCCAAGCAGTCGAGCCTCTTCGAACGCGGACTCACTAGCGGCCGCACGATCGACGTGGAAATCACTGGCGGGAATCTAGAAAAGCTGATCGCAACCGGCTCGCGCGTGTTGCGCGATGTGAAGCGGCTCATCCCCGATGCTCAGGCCATGCCTCAACCAAGCCTGGATCTTTCCAGCCCTGAAATTCACATTCAGCCGAAGCTGGTTGAGTCGTCCGAGATGGGCGTGAGTGCGTCCGAGCTCGGGTATGCCGTAGACGCATTGGTCGATGGTGCCTACGCGGGCGACTACTTCGTTGGCGGCGATAAGATCGACCTGACAATCATTGGCAAGGACGCGTTTGATCGACGTACGCAAGACATCTTGTCGCTCCCCGTTGCGACTCGAGCGGGCGAGATTGTCCCTCTGTCTGCGATCGCACACATCGAATACAGCAGCGGCCCCGAAGCGATTTATCGTCGCGAGAAATTGCGAGCCATCACGATCTCGGTCACTCCGCCTTTGACCATGCCGCTCGAAGAAGCGATGCGTTTGATCGACACGCAAATCGTGACTCAGCTACACGACGAAGGCGTTCTTGACGGCGACACGATGGTGACGCTCTCCGGGACCGCGGACAAGCTGCGTCTCGCATGGGAGGCGCTCCGCATGAATCTGTTGCTCGCAATCGCCATCACTTACCTGTTGATGGCCGCCTTGTTTGAATCCTGGCTCTATCCGTTCGTGATTCTGTTCAGCGTTCCGCTCGGCGCTGTTGGAGGAGTGCTCGGCCTGTGGGTGCTCAATTTCTTCGTCTATCAGGCACTGGACGTCTTGACCATGCTCGGCTTCGTCATTCTGATCGGTACGGTCGTCAACAACGCGATTCTGATCGTCCATCAATCCTTGCATTTCGTTCGCGACGGCGTCCCGCCTCGCGACGCCATTCCGCAAAGCGTGAAAACTCGCATTCGTCCCATCTTCATTACGACGACCACGACCGTCCTGGGCCTTCTTCCGCTTGTGCTCTTTCCCGGCGCAGGCAGCGAACTCTACCGAGGGCTCGGAGCCGTCGTGCTCGGCGGGCTCTTAGTTTCGACCGCCTTCACCTTGTTCCTTGTGCCGGCCGTTTTCATTCTGATGATCGACATGAAGTCCACGCTCGTGAAGCTAGTCGTTAGCGGCAATTAGCGATCGGTTGTTCGAGACTCGAACTTCTCGCTTAGCAAGCCTTTCGCCACTCGCAAGCAGACCCCAACGAGCTTGCTCGTTGGGTGAATCATATTCATAGCTAAGTAAGCTTCGCGACACCCCAGCCGACCCCAACGAGCTTGCTCGTTCGGTGAATCAGATTCACAGCTGAGGAAACTCCACGGCGACTGGAAGCCCCAGCCACGGGCTTGCGCGAGCGATTCGCATTCAACTGAAGTCGCCACAGTTTTGAGCGTGCGAATTAGCACACCGAACTGCGCAAACATCTGAAAGTCTGGCGCGGTCGGTCCATTGCTGCCAACCGGAATGACTCGAACTGGTTGTCCGCAAAAAAAAAACGTGAAGCACTAAGTTGCCACTTCTTGCTGACCTGTGTTTGCAGACGACAACGCGCTCAACTCGGCATGAATGGTCTCGAAAGGTTGGGGGTAGCAATGAAACTCAGCATCCGCAACAGAATTCTCTTTGCTTGACTGTTCATCGGATTCTCTTCGACATCGGCGTCAGGCGTCACCGCCTGGCAAGCTGCACGCGCGGAGGGCGTGGTCGGTCCATTCTGGATCGCCGAGGGAATTGTCATCGGCGCCTTTGTCGCACTTTCGATCTTCCTTGCGAACTGGCTCATGCGGCCGGTCACGCAGATTATCGAGGGCGTAAAACGGATTAGCGAGGGCGACCCGACCACTCGCATTTCGGTTGCTCCTGGAGGCGAATTGAATGTACTGGCCGACGCGTTTAACTCGCTTGGCGAAAGAATCCAGCGGACACTGTCCGTGCTGAAACAAGACGCGAGCACTCTGGCGGGGTCGGCGGATGAGTTGCTCAATACGCCGACAAGTCTTTCGGGAACGTCAAGTCAGTCGTCGCAGCAGTCCACCACCGTTGCCGATGCGGCGGAAGAGATGTCGGTCAATATGGCGAATATGGCGACCTCAATCAATCAGGTTTCTGAAACGGTCTCGAACACGGCAACGGCGCGTGGTCAAATGGAAGAGACGATCGTCGAAATCGCCCGAAGCGCCGAGCGGTGTTCCAGCGTGGCTAGCGACGCCGCCACGATGGCGGAGCGAAGGAGTCACGAAATCGACGAACTGGGCGACTCGGCGTCGCAAATCGGTCAGGTCATTCAGGTAATTCAATACATTGCAGATCAGACAAACCTGCTTGCCCTAAACGCTACGATAGAGGCTGCAAGAGCCGGCGACGCTGGTAAGGGCTTTGCGGTCGTTGCGACCGAGGTCAAAGCATTTGCACGACAAACGGCCGCGGCGACGGAAGACATTCGCGAGAAGATCGAAGCGATCCAAAGCACGACAGGTGCCGCGATTCATTCGATTGAAGCAATCAACAAGGGCATTGGCGCCGTTAACGAGGAAAACTTGCCGCGTCGTGGCGGAACCAATTGCAGCCGGCGATCGAGCAAATGGAGTGCAGCGTCAACACTAAGAATTAGGATCCCAGTGTTTGTATCGTACGCCGCCAAGTCAAGTTACGCCGAAGCCAACCCCCATTTTTAGAGTTGACGCAACACTAGATACATTTCACGCCCCCATAATGATCTAGATTCTGTCGCTGCATGGGGTAATTCGCATCGCGGCCGACGTTCTTGTTCGCTGAGGCAACTTGAAATAACAAGCTCCCGGCCTCGACATCCTGAAGACGTGAATTGCCCGCGCCCCGCACGTTTGGCCTACTCAGAGTTTTGCGTTGATCTGACGCTGCTTGCGATACTCACTCGGCGTCACGCTCAATTCGCGACGGAAGACTTCGTTCATTCGTTTCGCCTCGCCGAAACCGACGTCGCGAGCGATGTCGGACAGATGCCGCTTACTTTGCGCGAGTTCGCGTTTTGCTCGTTCGATTCTCACACGGCGAATCTCGGCAGCAACCGGACGGCCCAAGACTCGACGGAAACGAAGTTGAAGTGTTCTCGTTTCGGCATGGACAGCGCGGGCAACGGCGTCCTGCCCAATACGGCGATGGCTGTTCTTGGAAATAAACTCCAGCGCAGCCGCGACGAGATCGTCGTTGACCGCGAAGAAGTCTGTCGATTCGCGAACTACAAGGCCTTGCGGCGACAGCAAGATCGGCTTGACAGGCGGCTTCTTGCCGTCCATCAGCCGCTGCAACAGTTTCGCGCTGTCATAACCGATTCTCCCATAACCAAACTCCATGCTCGTAAGCGATGGCCTCGGGAACTCGCACAACGTCTCTTCATTCTGGCCTGCAATGATCGCCACATCTTGCGGCACTCGCCATTCGCGTTCGTGACACATTTGAACAATCAGTCGCCCTAGGTCCTCGTCAGGAACGATGACGCCAATCGGCAGACTCCACTTCTCCATCCATTCAGAGATTCCCCTTTCCGTTTTCCGCCAGTGCCGGACGCTGCGCGAGAGGCTCTGCGGAACCTTAGTGGAAACGCACGTGCAACCCTCTCGTTCAATCCGGCGCCGAAACTCGCTCAGCTCCAAGTCTTGCCCTCGGTTTTTGAAGGCAACGACGGCCGCAAAGTTTCGCAGGCCGCGGGTCAAAAGGTGTTCAGCCTGAAGACGCCCGCTCGCGGCAAAATCGGCAAAAACTCCCGGCAGCATTTCCCGCGCGGGCGAGCTGAGCCACACGTTGACCACGGGCACGCCGAGCCGCTTGGCCCGTTCCGCCAATTGAGTGTTGGCTCGTGCAAGAACACCATCATAAGGAACGGGCCTCTTCCGCCCCGCAGGCAATGTGTCGTGGGCAAACTCGTCAATAATGGAATGCCACCCTTGCTCTTCGGCATATCGCTGAGTCCCGGCAAAAATACTAGCATGCCTTTTAAACGGCCATTCCAGGTCCAGCATCAAGGCGACGCGGCGCGGTTTTCGTGGCAATTCAGGAGTTTCCTAAAAACGGTTTTCTTTTTCCCAAATCCAGCTATCCAATTTATCATAATTAAGCGACTGCCTCGGGCCGCTGGCATTCGCCGTCGGGCTGACGAGTCATAATAAAGTCGAATGCTGAAGGACTGCGATAGGAACCGATCATGACCAAACAAATCTCAACCGGACTCAAACTCGCCAGCGTGGCGATGTTACTGCTCGCGATGCCCGCCGTTTCCTTCGCTCAGCTGCCCGACCCGGATGGCAAACCGGCCGACATGAGCAAGCCGGTACAGGTTCATATTCTGCTGGGCCAGTCCAATATGTTGGGCGCCGGCAAGATCAAGGGCGGCGACGGCTCTCTGGAATACGCTGTGAAAGAAAAGCGGATGTATTCTTACTTGACCGATGACGCTGGCGACTGGACCGAACGCAAAGATGTTCGCAACGTGCGTGTGATGGGAAGCGGCGGCGGTGCGATGCGAGGGTTCAACAACGAGTGGATGACGATACGGGGCCGCAACATCGGTCCCGAGTTCGGCATTGGGCATCACGTTGGGCAGGCCACCGACGCACCGGTCATGATCCTTAAGAGCTGCATCGGAAATCGTGCATTGGGTTGGGACTTGCTTCCACCCGGCAGCGAGGGTTTTGAATTTACCGATTCCAAAGGGGTCACCTGGGTTCATCCAGGCTACAAGGGAACGCCTGAGCGATGGCAAAAGGGTACGGAGCCGAAGAAGATCGGCTGGTACGCCGGACTGCAGTACGACGGCGACGTTGCCAGAGCGAAAAAGGTCCTCTCGGAGCTCGACAAATATTACCCTGGCGCGAAAGAGTATGAGATTGCCGGCTTTTTCTGGTGGCAGGGCGATCGAGACAGCCGCAGCGCCGCTCTCTCAAGCCGCTACGAGAAAAATCTGGTGCATCTAATCAAACAGCTTCGCAAAGACTTTAAGGCGCCTAACGCCAAGTTCGTCTGCGCGTCGCTTGGACAGACGAAGAAAGGCGCCACGGACGGCGGCGGCAAGATCCTCGACGCCATGCTCGCAGTCGACGGCGCATCGGGTAAATATCCCGAGTTCAAACGCAACGTTGCTTCGGTCTATACCCACCCGCTATCCAAAGGCGGCAGCTCCGGCGGCCACTACAGTGGAAACGCAGAGACCTACATGAACGTGGGTGAAGCCATGGGAAAAGCAATGGTCGTATTGCTCAATGCGGACGGCAAGTGAGCAAACTTGCCGCGTAATTGGACGCCTCCCCTTTGGAGTCTTTCGATGGGCCGACTTATCTTGCTGTCAATGCTGCTCTTCGCCTCAACGTGCGTCGCGAGTGAAAACGGGTTGAAGCCCGTTCGCATCGCCGTGCCGGTGAATGGCCATATTCATCCGGCGATTTGCGTCAGTCATTCGGGCGTGATCGTCGTCACGTATGGACGAGTGAATCATGTCGATCTTCGCATTACGCGGTCGTCGGATGGAGGCGCCACATGGTCTAAGCCTATTCCGTTCGCTCACACCGTTGACAGGACGTACTATCCAGGTTCGCTGACAACGCTAAGCGACGGGCGGCTGTTGCATTGCTGGAACCGCTGGGACACGCCGGTCACTCAGAAAGAACCTCGCTCCGTGTTGTATTCCCTCTCGGAAGACGAAGGCGTCTCTTGGGGCGACCCTCAGCCTTTTCCCCGCGATCCCAAAGTCAAAACGGTCATTAGGCACCCTGTGACCGAGCTGAAGAACAAGCAGTGGCTTGTTTCGCTGTGGGACCGCACATTGGTGTTTGATTCCGTAACTTCTCGAACGACGCCGTTCGGTGATGGCCGAGTGCATGGGCTCATCCCAATTGTGCAGACGCCCAAAGGCACGTTCATCAGCGGTGCCGGCATCCGCTCAACGGACAACGGCAAGACGTGGCGGAAGATTGACGGCTTTCCGGATATCAAATCGCAAGGCTGGCGCCACGAGATGGTCTGTCTAGAAAACGGTTGGTTGCTCGCATCCGAAATCCTCGGTCGCGGTTTTGGCGGAGAGCGCATTCGCTACCGAATCTCGCACGACGATGGCCTGTCATGGGACGGCGCGTATGAATACTACAATCCCGGTCGAGCGATCAACGGCCGCGCCTGCCCGCGAACAGTCCAGCTCGACAAGGAGACGATCGGCGTCGTGTTTTACGACATCGATAAAAACCAGGCGGGAGGACCGGGATTGTTTTTTCTACGAATCCCCATCGAGAAGCTCGCGCCTCAGTAACTCACATAATGGCACCGTGACACCGACACCGACACCGACACCGACACCGATCAGGCAACTTGTTTACCGTTAGTCGGCACCGTCTTGTTCACACTCGCGCCGCTCGAAATGATTGGCAACGCCGAATCTTCGGCGTCGCAGGACTTGCCGACTTCGTTCGCGGTCGCCTCAACAGGCGTCAGAGCGACATCCATATACTCTTTCGCTGCCGGGGCCGACTTGACTCGCTTCGCGGCGCGGCGCAGTTCGAGAAAATACCGCCCGATTGACCACCATGTCGACGCGGTCTCCCAGACACGACTGGCCAGGAACCAAATTGGATTCGGTTTCGAAAACGTCGGGCGCCGCGATGCGCGAATCTTTCTCCGCAGCACGCCGCACTGCAACGGGTGCAGTTGCTCATAACGGTAAGTGCCGTGATACAACAGAATCGCGTCGGCCATCTTCGTTGCCCCAGGACCGCCCCGCGCCTCGGCGCGACGCAGCAAAGTGTCAACGTGCTCCGGGCTGTAGTAGAGCTCCCAGGCCTTGGCGTAGATGTCGCGCCACTGCTGTTTGCTCATGCGCGGGTGATCCACCGTGACATGTTCGGTGTCGTAGATGTTCATGTCGGGATCCATCGACACGCCGGCCGCCGCGAGCTTCTGGTGATCTTCCGAGCCCGGCAAGGGAGTCATTACAAAGAATTCGAGAATGTCGATCGGGATGTCGTTTTGCAACACCTTGATATCGCGTGCGATCGATTCGGGCGTATCAGCCGGAAACCCAAGAATGTAGCCAGCGTGTGTGAGTACGCCATTGTTACGCCACTTCTGAAGCATCTTTCGATACTCTTGAATGTTGTTCTGAAACTTCTTCGCCGTTTTGAGGTTCTCTGGACTGACGCTCTCCATTCCGATGAACACACGATTGCAGCCTGCCCGCGCGGCCTTTTCGATGAAATTGGGAATCTTGTGGCACTGGGTGTCGACCTGAATCAACATCCTGAGCCGAATGCCTTCTTCTCGCAGCTGAATCAGACGATCGAAAATAGATTCCCAATTCTTGTTCCGCGCCATGTTGTCGTCGGTAATGAAGAATCGTTTCACGCCGTGCTTCACGTAGGCGCGAACCAATTCCTCCACATCGTCGGCATCACGGTGGCGCGATTTGCGCCCCTGCACGTTGATGATCGTGCAGAAACTACAGCGAAACGGACATCCGCGCCCGACGTCGAAGGCCGTGAAGTTGAAGTACTTTTTGGCAATCTCAGTCGGAAGAAACGGGGTCACCTGCCCTTCCAGATCCGGAAGATCAAGCATGTAGTTGTAGACCGGCTCGAGTCGCTCATGAAAGGCGTCAGCAAACAGTCCATCGAGTCGGTTGTTCTCCACTTCGCCGGCAAATAGCGTGATGCCTAGGTCTTTGGCTTCTTGAAGGTCAGGCGGCAGCTCGGGCAACATCGAGATACACCCGCCGACATGAAAGCCGCCGATCGCGACAGCAACGCCAGCCTCGCGGAATTTGCGCCCCAGGTCCATCGCACGTGGAAACTGATTACTCTGTACACCCGTCAACATGATCAGGCCATGCCCGCCACCGCGGCGGATACGATTGATAATCCTCTTGATGGGAATCACCGTGTGGCATTCGTCGTAGGCGTTGACGACGATATCGACGTCCTCACCGAGCACCTGCCGATTCTTCGCGTCTTCCGCTTGAGCCAATATGCAAGCCAGTGAATTCGAGGGCACAAAAGCCCGCACCCACTGAATCACATAGCCATCGTCGTCATAGTGCGATGGCTTGAGCACCTCGACATAAAACGTCTTCTTAGCGGCTGCAATTGTGGACATGAATGGGCATCCTGAGTGGCACGCGCCAATAGTGGGCGGAGGAGAGCGACTTTCAGAAGAGCTGAGTATCAAAATCAACCATTCACGTCAATAGAAAGCCGCCATTGCAAGTGCATTGCTATGACTGCTGGCGGGCGACGCCGAGCCTCAAAGGGGCCTCGCGACTGCATTACCCTTGCCAATTCAACTAGTGCCGCGTCAACTCTAAAAATGGGGGTTGGCTTCGGCGTAACTTGACTTGGCGGCGTACGATACAAACACTGGGATCCTAATTCTTAGTGTTGACGCTGCACTAGGCAGAAATCTCGCGTTTCAGTTGGGCGAGAGCTCGAACCCAGAGCATCCGCACGGCTCCTTCACTGCGTCCGAGTCGTTCGGCAATCTCGCCGTGGGAGAGTTCTTCGAGGTGTCGTAGAACGATGACCTCGCGATAGTCGTCTGGGAGTCGGTCGAGCACGTGTGCCAGCCGCAATGCATTTTCGCGTTTGGCGAACTGCGCGCTGGGCGAACTGATATTGTCGGCCAACATGCCTTCGAGCCGCCAAGAGGTTTGCGCGAGGGATTGGTCAATGGAGACTTCGCGATTGACGTCACGTTTTTGCGCGCCAACAAACCGTCGCTCGAGACTGGCCAGTTGATTGGCGAGAATCCTACGCAACCAACCCATACGTTGACGCTCCGGGTCGTCGTCAGCCGTGAAGCGATCCCAGTTTCGCCAAGCTTCGATCAATGTCTGCTGAACGACGTCGGATTGCGAAAATTTCCCTTGCAGCCGGTTGTCGATCTCCAATTTGGCGACCAACCGCAGCCAAGGTTCGAACCGCATCAACTCGGCGGTGTCGCCTTCGAGAGGCAGGTCGTGTTGTGAATCAAAATCCGCCATAGTTGGTTACGAATTTCCGATCGAAGGCCGCAATGAAGGCGATTGTCTCGCACGCCGGCCGAGCATTGCCTGAAAAACGCCGGCGCCAACGAGCTGAATCGCATAAGCGTAAGAGACCAAGTAGAGGCCGGGAAAAATAACAAACCACGCACCCGCTAAGGAATACCGTTCGCCGGGTAGCGTGTTGGCGGAAATCCATGATGCCGCTATTGCGATAAGCGTCACTGCAGCTACGACCATCAGCGTAATTCCAAGCCAAACCGCCAGCGGTCTCCACTGCCGATTAATGATCCAGGTCATTGTGGCGAACAGCAGCAGGATGGGCGGGCTAACGCTCAGGGCGACGAGAAGCCGTTGGCCTACACCGACTGGTATTTGGTTAAACGGAAGGTGCGCCACGGACAAGAAGACGCCGACGATTACAAAAATCAACATGAACGCACTAAGTCCAAATCGCCGCATGGCGACCAAACGCAGAGTGTACCAGATGGGCGCAATTCCCATCGTCAGCCCGATTAGCACGGCGAAAGCGAGCGTCCTCATCTCCTTTACTGCATCGCTGAATGATAGGTTCGACGCCCACGGGAGTGATTTCAGCCAGCGAGCATCTTCCTTCCGACCTCGCCATTGGCTTCGGTCCATCCGATGCGCCGCCAAGTCGCCCTGCGCTACTTGCATGTCGCGCACGATGGCGTGATTGCCCCACTGATAGAAGACGACGGGAGCCGTATCGTCGATCATTGGACTCAGCACGCTCGCCTGGTTGATTGAGATCTTCCCTCCATTCTTCGCGCGAGGTTTTGGCGAGGCGCCGCGCCACAGCATTTTACCTGTTTTGGTATCGATGACGTAGACGTCGTTGTTATCGTAGCCCTCCATCAGAGCGACGCGCGAACTGTCACTCGCCACGTTTATGACTCGGACATGATTACTGGACTTCAGGCTGAACGACCAAAGCGTCTTCGGCTCATCGCCCACCGCCAAGCACTGCAGCGTTCGTCGATCGTCAAACGCCAACAGTTCGTCGACGCCATCGCCATTCGTATCGCACGGCCAAGTAGTCAGTGTGCTGTAATTCACTTTGCCCTCAAGCTTCTTTTGCGCAATCAACTGCCCTTCGTGGTCGAGAAGGAGAAGCTCGGTTCGATTGTCGGATGGTTTGTTCAGCATCAGATTGACCAGTAACTTATTCTTCGGACCTCGAATCAGTTGAGGGCGTATTCCATTCCGGTACCAATCGTCCGTATAGTGCACGACGCCATGCTGTCGATCCGTCTTGGCCGTCCATGACCATATCGCATCACCTGCGCCGTTGGTGGCTTCTAAAGTAGCGACCGACTCCGCAAACGATCGACTTGGCGCGGGCTCCAATTGCAGAAAGACCGCTTCGGCCAAACCATCGCCGTCCAAGTCGCCAACTGCGGGCGGAGGCACGCTACGCAGGTGATTGTGGCGGACATTGCCTCGGTACTTCTTGGTGAATAATACTTCTCCCGTCTTGCCATCGAAGGCGGTCCACTGGCACGGATTCAGCTCCGAGTCGCCCAAGCTGGAGGTGAGGATGTCTTCAACGCCGTCGCCATTGAAATCCCCGTACGCGGGCAACAGGCGAGCCTGTTTTTGGATCTGACCGAAGTTCGACGCCGCCGGTTCGAGCGGTTTTCTCCAGCGAAGTCGCCCCGACTTGCCGTCCACGACGGCGAGCCATAGCTGGCCTTGCCGGGGCGAAGCCATACCGGGTTGTCTCACCACTCCCCAGTCACACCACGTGGCCATGATTATTTCCTGTCGGCCATTGTTATCCAAATCGCGAGCTTGCAGAATCGGAGTCGAACGTGCGATTCGCACCGTCTCCTCGAGGGCCCAAAGCGGTCGCCCCGTGGCGCCCGAAACGGCGAACAGACAAGTCGCAGATTGTTGATGATTCGGATAGGCGGCGAAGACGAGGTCGGTGCGACCGTCGCCATCGATGTCGGGCGTCTCTGTTGCCGGATCGCCAATGCTCAAGATTCGATGTTGATTTCCCGACAGCGCTACCATGCCGAGGACGTGTCTCAGCTCCCGCTCCCACAAAACGCGGCCATCCAATCCCGAAATCGCGCGGCGGCCGGCACTCCCATACGCCGTCACCAGATCACGGACGCCATCGCCGTTCAGATCGCCCACGACGGTCGGTTGCGCGCCAACTTGACTCCACCGCTCGCCGGCATGCCCTCGCGAAATGTGGAGATCTCCGCCAATCCCAAGCCCACGACGGTAGTCAGCGCTATAGTACGCAATCGTTTCTTGGGGACCGTCCTGATCCAAATCGACGCAGTGCATGCGAGTCGGCGAGTGCGACATCGTTCCGGTGACGACTCCCCGCCGAACGTCGAACGCGACCGCAAGGCACTCCTCGTAATTGCCGTAGTTGGTTGGTCCAGTCAGCACGATCAACTCGTCAGGCTCTCCTCGATCGCGGCGGCGAAATAGAATATCCGTAATTTGATCGCGCGTTCGGTCGCCGAACTGCGGATTGTGTTGGCTTCGAGACCAAAGAGTTTCGCCATTCGCGCCCGACAACGCGTCGACCCAAATCTCGCCGTTCCGTCCCCAAATGGCCGCTGTAAAGACATCGCGATGACCGTCGCCGTCGATGTCCGGTCCGACTTCAATGTGAGAAAGTTGCTGATCCTTGTTCAAAACTTTACTCTTCCAACGGGCGTCGCCATCCGAGCCGTTGAAAACCGTCACCTCTCCCCACGGCGTGATGTTCCAATTCCCCCCGCCGGTAAAGCTCGAGCCTGTCGCGGCGACGACTTCATGTTGGCCGTCCCCGTCCACGTCTCTTACAAGCGGCCACCGCGGATCTGGCGAGACCAGTCCATGGGTTGTCGGCCAGCAAGCTTGGAGCTGTCTCGTCCACACGATTCGCTGTTGGGTGCCGGACCACGCGCACAACTGTGACTGGTTGTATCCACTGCGACGCGGCTGAGTTGACTTGGACTCAGTTAAGAAAACGAAATCGGGATGCTCATCGCCGTCCAAATTAGCAAGCCGCAGGTTGCTTGTCGGCATCGATGGCAATGCCCGCGCGTCATGCCTCTCTCCGGTCTCCGGATTCACGACAACAAGCTGATCGCCCGCGAAGAAAACGATCGCCGGACGCCCATCGAATTGCGTCAACTGCATCCGCGAATTGACTTGATGCGAGCCGCTCATGTGAACCGACGGAGAGGGAGGGCGGCGGTGAACACGATCGCCCTGCCCTGATGACAAATCGTTTCCGCTCGTCCCATGCCGATCCTGATTGTGAGGCGACCAGGAGAAGCGGTAGGGCGCTGGTTGATTGGGAAGCGTATTGAACCATGGCGCCGGCAAGTCTAGTTTCCAGAGGCTTCCGCCATCGGCCCCGGAAACCGCTTCGACCCAACGCACAACCGCGCCCATTTGGTCGACCGACGCGAACGAAACGCCAAGATCCTTGACGCCATCATCGTCTAGATCGCCAAGCAGCAGCGGCATCGAGGTGACCGTGCTGCTCGATTGCCAGCCGCCCTGCCCCGCCATTTGCCAATAGCTTCGCTTCGAAAACTGGGGATCGCCGCGAAACACTTTCCAGAGAAGCTCGCCGTCCCGCCCCGAGATCGCCTGCACCCAGGCTTGGTGTCGGGCGGCGACAATCAGGTCGGATACGCCATCACCGTTCAAGTCGGGCGCCGTCACCGGCTCGGCGTCATAGTATTGTTCGGACTCAATCCCGCCGACGATGTAGGGTCGGTCGTCGAACGGCCCGAGCCCGCTCCCGCCAGCATGCTGGAACGCCCACGGCCAGGCCGGCCATGGCGGCTCGTCCGGATTCGGTTTCTCTTTCCTCAGCGTCTCGCCGCCCGGGCGATTTTCGGGATGCGCGAGGAGCGATTGCCAGTCGACTTCGTCTGTTCCCTTCACTGGTAATTTGCGAATACCCAACTTGTCCATGCCATAAATCTTCACTCCGCCCCGCTGACGCACGAGGGCATAGCTGAGGTCAACCTGAATCGCCGGCGCGAATTCCTGATGATCCAGGCTCAAGTCGTAAAGACGAACTTGGCCCGCGTCGATACTAACCCAGCTCTCTCGGCCCCACGACTTGGCGGCCGCAACGACCATCTTTCGCCTCCCCGCCTGAATGGAGATGGGCGTTTGTGTCGGCGCGGTGTGAGACGACTCGACCGCACGGCGGTCATCCAGAAAATGGGCTGAAAGCGGCGGGGTGTGAGTCGTCAGCATCAACTGGCCTTGGTTGGCGTAGTATACGCCCGCCCAAGTTAGCGCGATGATCACAATCATCAGCGCCGTGGCGCTCGCCACCGTGGCGCCGCTTGTCACGGTGCGCCGCCGACGCTGTAGCCAGCGAGCCGCTTGCTCGACCATCGATGCGCGGCGGGCGCGAATGGGGCGCCGTTCACTAAAGGCCCGCAGGTCGTCCGACACCTCCTTCATGGTCTCGTAGCGATGACTCCGTTCCTTCGCGAGACACTTCAAGATGATCGTTTCCATGTCGCGCGGCGATTTGGGATGAACCGATCGCGGCGCTGGCGGATCATCCGACAAGATCTGGCTGATCACCTCATGCGGACTGTCGGCTGTAAAAGGCGGCTTGCCGGTCAGCAACTCGTAGAGCGTGGCGCCCAGACTGTAAATGTCGGTGCGATGGTCCAGACTTTGTGCCGACGACGAGGCCTGCTCGGGGCTCATATAGCGGGGCGTCCCGAGGATCGCACCGGTGCGACTGAGCGTCACGTCGTCTTGCCGTTTCGCAAGACCAAAATCGGTGAGCCAGATTCGGTTGTCCTCGTCAAGGATCAAATTCGAAGGCTTGACGTCGCGGTGAATCACACCGCGTCGATGCGCATGTTCGAGCGCTTCGGCGGCCTGCAATCCCCAATCGGCCACGCGGTCGGCATCGATGGGTTCATCACTCGCTTTCATCACCTGATCGAGGCTCTTTCCATCGATAAACTGCATCGCGTAATAATTGATGCCCCTCGAGCAGCCGACCGCAAAGGTGGGAACGATGTTGGTGTGGTGAAGTTTGGCGACCGTTTCAGCTTCGCGCTGAAATCGCTCGAGCGCTTGGGGATCGGAAACCGCACCGAAACGAAGCACCTTCAAGGCGACTCGCCTCCCCAGCGAAATCTGCTCCGCCTCATAGACCGCCCCCATTCCGCCGCGGCCGACTTCGCGACCAATACGAAAGTCGCCCAGCTCACGATTTTCGGCGACATCGGCCGCGTTCGCGGAAGGACCGGCCGCTGTCGTCTCACTCTGAATAAACGCCAAGCCGGCCAAGCAGTCGTCTAGCTGATCCGCCAGCTGAGGATGCTCTCGCTTCAACTGTTCGCAGTCCGGCGTTTCGCCACGCTCAATACGCGACAGATAGTCTTCCAGAATCCCAGCTAGCAGAGCCTCATCGGACTCCACAAAGTCGCCCGTATCCGAATCGTTCGACGGGCCTTCTGGTCGAGCGCCGTCCGATAGAGCGCCGTCCGGTTGAGCGTCGTCCGAACTAGGGGATTTGCCGTCTGTCATCGAGATCTCACGCTAACGAATAGTGCAGCTACGACTTGCTTTCCCAGCATACTCCCGCCGACACGTGTCGGCTCGGCCGCGAACTGGGGCAAGGACTTAATTGCAAAACCGAGATCGTTTGTCACGCAAAAACCGAAAAAATTCTTCTCTCGGCCCAATAAACCGGCCATACAAGCAATTTCAACAAGCATGACAAGGATGAGTTAGCACTGCGGAATCGTACCTGTGTGTGGGATTCTAGGCGTTCATGCGCGGCCTAGCGAACCGTGTACAAGTGGCGGATTCAGGCGAGCGATTTGTCGCCCGCCGGTTCAGATTCCGACTCCGCTGGCGCTATTTCTAACGCGACTCGACAGCAGTAATTGGGCCCAACTTGCCTTACGCCGGCTCGAGCCCAAACTGGCGCCCAGGGCGGCACGAGACACGGCAACAATTTTCTTACTCGGCAACAAAGCAGTGAAGGGTTTTTGTTCGATTTGTGGATAGACTTTATATCAGTACGCCAACAGCGACTCCGTTTAGGAATTGGGTGTACACGCTGCTCCCCGAACGGTATTCTGCGGCGGGATCATGACGCCAAATCTCCCCTCATTCGAAGGAATCGACCATGTCTCATCGAAACGTCAAGACCCGAAGTAAGAAAACGTTTAGTGGGCAGTCACGACGACTTGTGCTTGAAAGACTGGAAGCGCGTCTCTGTTTGGCTGGCGTTCCAGCCTTCAGCAGCCTACCGGGCGCGGATCATACGATCTATCTGGACTTCGACGGACACACGACGCAAAACACCACTTGGAATGCGGCCTACAACGTCAGTTCGATTGTCTCGCCAGAATATGACATTGATGGTAATCCTGGCACGTTCAATGCAACGGAGCTGCAACGGATTGAAGCCGCTTGGAAATGGGTTGCCGAAGACTTCAGCCCGTTCGATGTCAACGTGACTACGGTCGACCCGGGCGCCGCAGCGCTCAGCTATTCTGGCGGCGGCGACACGAAATGGGGCAGTCGGGTTGTCATTACCGATGACACGTTCGCCAATTGTGGTTGTGGCGGGCATGCCTATCTTGGCAGCTTCGACGACCCGCAGGACGAACCAGTCTTCGTTTACAACACAAGCGAGAAAGGCGTGTCGGAAGCGGCAACCCACGAAGTCGGGCATGCCATGCTCCTGCGTCACGATGGTGATTCCTCGTCAGCCTATTACTGGGGGCACGGCACAGGCGACGCAAGCTGGGCGCCGCTCATGGGCGCCAGCTACAACCGGTCGGTTACCCAATGGAGCAAGGGCGAGTATTACAATGCGAATCAAACCGAAGATGATTTGAGTATCATTTCATCGCTTACCAACGGGAACGGCTTCGGCTATCGAGCGGACGATCACGGCGACGCCAACGGAGCCGCAACGGCGATTCCGTCCGGATCGAGCATCAGTGAATCCGGCATCATTGAGACGACGAGCGATGTCGATGTTTTCTCGTTCAATACCGGCGCGGGGAATGTCGTCATCGACATTGATCCGGCCGCCGTTGGAGCCAACCTAGACATCAAAGCCGATCTGTATAACTCGATCGGCGGGCTCGTCGCGACATCCAACTCGTCCACCGTGCTCGACGCAAGCTTCAACTTGAGCCTTTCCACCGGTTTGTACTATGTCCACGTCAACGGAGTCGGAACGGGAAACCCAACCAGCTCGTCGCCGACCGGCTACACCGAGTACGGCAGCCTAGGGCAGTATTCACTGACCGGAACCGTCGTCGATCCCGGCGGCTTGCCGAACCTTTCAATTGACGATGTTACTGTGAACGAAGGAGATGGTTCGGCAACGTTTACGGTCACACTCTCCGGCACCGTGAATGACCCGGTATCAGTCGACTTTGCTACGGCCAACGGCACCGCGTCGGCCGGCAGCGACTTTACGGCCCAAAGCGGAGGCCTGTCGTTCACGTCGGCAGGCACAAAGACAATCGTTGTCGCCATCAACGACGACACCGCGATCGAGGGAGTTGAGACCTTCTCTGTTGGCCTTAGCAATGCGGTTAACGCCAACATCGCCGGCGCCACAGGCCAGGGGCAAATTAACGACAACGACGCGAGCATTTCGATCAATGACGTGTCGATCAACGAGGGCAATCTTGCCAAGGGGAAGAAGAATGGCGGCAACCCCAAGCTCACCGATTTCGTCTTTACGATCACCCTTAGCAATTCCGTACCCCAAACGGTTACCGTCGACTACGCCTCGAGCGACGGAACGGCCACGCTGGCTAACAACGATTATCAGTCGGCCAGCGGAACTGTTTCATTCGCTCCTGGCGAGCTGCAAAAATCGGTCACAGTGAAAGTGGTCGGCGACAATGACCAGGAATCCGATGAGACCTTCCACGTCGACTTGAGCAACTTGTCTGGAGCAAACGTGGGCGACGCAACAGGTGACGGTACGATCCTTGATGATGACACCAAAGGCGGCGGAGGCAATGGTGGCGGCAACGGCGGCGGGAATGGAAACGGTAAAGGGAACGGAAATAACTCGGGCGGTGAAACCGAAGTCTACGATCCAGTTTGGTGGTTCGAAGGCTTCGACACCGGACATGGATGCGACGATCATCACCACGAACTCGACCACGACGATGAACATGCCGACGCGGCTCCTGTTTCCAGCAACTTTGCAACGGCGGGGCGGTCCATCAGTCGGAACATCGGATCCCCACTGTTCTTTGAGCAGACTCTTGAGTTCAGACGTCACTCGGATGACTTGTTCGATTTGTTCGCCGCTGAAAGCGCGCACCGATTAGAGCCGATTGACTTTTCGCTTTTCATGAAGAGCGACGAACCGACGGTGGCCGAGGCCGAACTGGAGAGCCTCCTTGATGAGATGTTCGAAACTGGCGCGAGTGACGCGCCGGTCGACGACCTCGATGATTCCATGCTCAACTAGCCCGCGAACTGCGAACGCTTCCGCATTCCAATCGCGTTTCGACGTCACCGCGACCCATCGGCGTCGCGGACGAGGCGATTCGCTGTTGTTTGAACAAAACTAGCGGCGCACTATCCGCTCCATCGACTGTGCGGCTGATAACTTCTCATCATCGCGTGGGCAGTGGGTCATTGGGCGAACAGTGTGTCATCGGGTGAACAAGGGGCATCGAGTGACGCTCAGTTCTTGGCTGAGGCGAGTGAAGCTTGCCATCGCGCCACCAGCTCGGCTGTCTCGCCGATTCGTAAGTCATCCTCGGGAAGTTGTTTCAGGCGAATCTTCAGAGCTCGCTCAAGCAACGCAAATGCCTCCTTCGTTCTCACCAATCGATCATGGCTCTTGGCCAAGGGGACGAGTCGGTAGGCGATGCGCGGAGGGTCTGCCGGCCGCGCCGCCTCTTCCAGTTCGAATGCGCGCTGATAGAACTCATGCGCCAAGTCGTCTTCCTTGTTATGGCCCAGAATGACGCCCATCCGTTCGACCCAAATCGGATGCTTCATTCGGTCTCGCGCAATCTTTTTCGCCGTTTTGAACGCCTTTTTACCGAACTCACTCGCCTTCGCCGGTTCGTTCGCCTTTCTATGCACGGAGGCCTGAAGATAATAGAGCCAGGCCGATTATTCATGCACAAAGTTGTGGCGCCGTTCTAGCAGTGCTGCGGCGTGAAGTTTTGCTTCATCGATTCGCCCGAAGAACCAGCTTGTCAAAAGCAGCCCGTGGTGCAGTTCGAAGTCGTATTGGCTCGGGTCGGACATACTTTGAATCTCGCGGTAGTACTTGACCGCCTCCTCTATCCGCCCGATGTGACTTAGAGGTCGCTGGCTACGGAGTCATGAACTGGAATAACAAGCGAAATCGTCATGAACTCAAATTGCGAGGCGTCAATTCAAATCCCGGCTCGGTAACCGTAATCAGTAGCCTGACCGGCGGGGATACTCGCACCGTCACGCAGCGAAACTAGCGGCCGAACTTCGGCTGACACAGATGCCAAAACGGTCTTAGGCCCGCGCAAAGGACCGGCGACGAAAGTCGCTGGTCCTTTGAGTTTTTATTGAGATGCTGTTCCATATATGCCGCAGCTAACGAGCGGCTTTCGAATTATCTAGCTCCAGATTCACAGCGTCTTACCCCAATCGCGGCAAAACCTTGTTGGCGTTTGTGGCCCGACATGCGATGATATCTGTTGGGAAGTCAGTTTCTTTGAAGTGGCTTCCAACACTCCGCTTTCCGGCTGCCCATGCAGTCCCCGCCATTCGCCCACTTTCGTTCGGTCGCGGCCATTCGAGCTCACCTTCCTCGGAATTCAAAAATGCAACGTGTCGTTTTTTGTTTGGCAATCGTCGTCATCTTGGCCAGCGGTCGCGGGTCGCTTGCGGAAGATGACATCAAGGGCGTTCAGTTTTTTGAGTCTAAAATTCGTCCGGTGCTGATTGATCGATGCTACGAGTGCCATTCGACGAAAGCCGCGGCGGCAAAGACGTTGAAGGGCGGCCTACAACTCGACACCCGCGCGGGAATTCGCGGCGGAGGCGAGAGCGGGGCTGCGGTCGTACCGGGCAAGCCGGACGAAAGCCTGTTGATCAGCGCTATCCGGCATGAGTCATTCGAAATGCCGCCAAAATCCAAGCTCCCAGATCGCGTGATAGCCGACTTGGTTAAGTGGGTTGAGATGGGAGCGCCTGATCCACGAGACGATGCGAGCGCGAACGTGGAAGTACAAGACGTCGATGTGGAAAAGGGAAAACGATTTTGGTCGTTTCGACCGCTCAGTAAAGTGGGCCCGCCCGAGGTAGGCAACGCCGACTGGGCGAAAACCGACATCGACCGCTTCATTCTTGCCCGGCTCGAAAACGCAGGCATCTCGCCGAACCAAATGGCCGACCGCAGGACGCTGATTCGGCGCCTTTACTTTGGAGTTTGTGGACTCCCGCCCGAACGCGCGGTTGTCGAGGCGTTTGTGAAGGATGAATCTCCGGACGCGTACGAAAGACTCATTGACCGGCTGCTTGAAAGTAAACATTACGGCGAGCGATGGTCTCGTCACTGGCTCGATCTCGCCAGGTTTGCCGAGAGTAACGGCTACGCCTTCGACAAAGACCGCAACGCCGCCTATCATTTTCGAGACTTTGTCATCAAGGCGTTAAATGAGGGCATGCCGTATGACGAATTCGTGCGACTGCAACTCGCCGGCGACTTGATCGCTCCCCAAGACTACATGGCGCAGGCTGCGACTGGATTCATTGCGGCTGGCCCATTCACCTCACAGCAGACGCAGAAGGAACGCGAACGGAGCCGATACGAACAACTTGATGATATCGTCGGCACGCTGGGCACCTCGATGCTCGGCATGACGATCGGTTGCGCTCGGTGCCACGACCACAAGTTCGATCCGATTGGTCGACACGATTACTACCGGCTTGTCTCCAATTTCGCGGAGACCGGATTCCAGGATTACGACTGGGACCCGGATCCCGTCGGAACGAAAGCCGCGTTGGAGGCGTTCAACGCCAAACATAAACCGTTCCTAGACGCTCGCGCTGCGTACGGAAAAGATACGCTGCCGCTGCGTCTCGCCGAGTGGGAAGCAACGAAGTCAAATGCTCCCGCAGCAGAAAAACTCGGCGTCTGGCAACACATTGGCCCGTTCACTGACGGTTCCTATAAGAAATCGTTCGACAAGAAGTTTGCCCCCGAAAACAAAGTCGACCTCGCCAAGCCGGTCGGCAAGCTTAAGTGGAGTGAAAAACCCGATTGGCTCGACGCGACAATTCATAACACGCTGAAAGGCGACAACTCGGCAAACTACCTATTTCGCTCGATCGAATCGCCTCAAAAAATGACGATCGAAGTCTCCTTCGGCTGTGATGACGGCATCAAGGTCTTCCTCAACAAGAAGCAGATTTTCGCCAAAGCCACAATGGGCGGCGTAGCGCCAGATCAGCATCTTGTCAAGCTGAACCTCAATGCTGGCCGCAACGAATTGCTCGTAAAAATCATCAATGGAGGCGGTCCCTCCGGTTTCTACTTCAGTTCCAAAGGGGCGAAAACGCCCAAGAACGTCATCGACATCCTTGCGATCGAAAAGGAAAAGCGTAACGCCGGCCAGACCAAGGCGTTGCTGACGTGGTTTGGTCCGCGCGACGAAGGATGGTCGGAGCTTGACAAATCCGAGAAGGATCATCTCGCCAAGAAACCGAAACCGAAATTGACGAAGATCTTCGCGGCGCGTCGCAACGGAGCTACGTACAACTTCGGCACCGACACTCGCAAAGTCTATTTCCTCGCCCGCGGCAACTCCAAATCAAAGACCGGCTTGGCGACTCCCGCGTATCCGCGAGTGCTAATGAACAGCGACGCGGGCGAAACGCTTTGGCTTGACGGCGCCGAGCCCTCGGGAAAACGCCACCCTCGAATTGCGATGGCCCATTGGATAACGGACGCGAAGCATGGTGCCGGTCATCTACTAGCTCGCGTAATGGTTAATCGTCTTTGGCAACATCATTTTGGCGTCGGAATCGTGGCCACTCCCAGCGACTTCGGTCAGCAGGGCGCCCGCCCATCACACCCTGAATTGCTCGACTACCTCGCTCGCAAACTCATCGAGGGCGGTTGGAAACTGAAACCGATCCACAAGCAGATCATCTTGAGCGCCGTCTACCAACAAGTCGGCCAAACAAATGAAGCCGCATTGAAACTCGATCCCGACAACCAACTCTGGTGGCGACGCCCGCCTCAGCGGATGGAGGCCGAAATCATCCGCGACAATCTGCTTGCCGTCAGCGGGTCACTCGACTTGAACATGTACGGCCCGGGATCACTTAACGAGTCCGACGCGCGACGCAGCGTCTATTTGAAAGTAAAACGCGGCAGTTTGATTCCGATTTTGCAACTGTTCGACGCGCCTGACGCGATTCAAAGTATTGGAGATCGTGGAGTCACCACCGTCCCGCCCCAGGCGCTCGCGTTGATGAACTCGCCGTTGATCCGGAAAATGGCGGAGAAGTTAGCGAATCGAGTGCAGAAGGAGAACGGCGGCACGACGGCTGGCATAGTCGAAACGACGTTTTGGACCGTGCTTTCCCGCGCTCCTTCCGCAGCTGAACGCGACCACCTGGCCGCATTTATTAAGACACAGGCAGCTTCGTATGGAAACGACGCCAAAGCAATGAACACCGCCGTCGCGGATTACTGTCAGCTCATGCTATGCCTCAATGAATTCGTTTATGTCGATTAAGGGCAACGACGTTTCCGCATCGATGCAGACCAATGCTACGCCGTAACAAACGAGAGAATCCGGATCACGACGCCCGAACCGAACAACACTCGCACCTCGAGACAACTCGACATGTCAATTAAGCCCACCTTCGATTTCAACTCCCGCCGACGATTTCTTCGCGACGCCGCACTCGGCTGTGGTAGCCTGGCGCTGACTAGCCTGCTTCAACAAGAAGGTCTCGTCACCGACGCGGCTGCCGCTGAGCCGCGATTGCTTCAGGCGCGGAAGCCTGACTTCGAGCCAAAAGCCAAGTCCATCATTTGGCTCTTCATGCCGGGCAGCCCTTCGCAAGTCGACACGTTTGATTACAAGCCGCAGCTTCAAAAGCGAGACGGGCAAAAGCTTGAGGGTGCCGACCCCAAGACGGGGTTCTTTACGACCAGCGGTAAGGTTCTCAAGTCGCCCTTCAAGTTTGAACGCCACGGCGAGTCGGGCGCGTATGTCTCGGAAGTGTTGCCGCACATGGCGAAGCACGTCGATGACATGGCCTTTATCTATTCCTGCTATTCGCAATCGAACAATCATACGCCTGCGATGCTCGAAATGAACTCGGGCATGTTCCTGCAAGGTCGTCCGTCGGTCGGCTCCTGGATAACCTATGGTCTCGGCACCGAGAACCAAAACCTTCCCGGCTTCATGGTCCTGCACGGTCACATGCCTCGCGGCGGCAAGCCGATTTGGTCGCCAGGATTTTTGCCGCGAGTCTATCAGCCAACCTCAATTGACGGACGCAACAACACGCCCATCTCCAATCTGGCTCGTCAAGCGAAGATGACGGACACACAGCAGCGAGCGCAACTTGACATGCTCAACGCGATGAACCGAGACCACCAAATGCTCCGCCCCCACGAAGCCGATCTCGCGGCTCGGCTCGAGTCCTTTGAGTTGGCGTACCGCATGCAGACCGCTGCTCCCGAAGCGATGGATCTTGGCCAAGAATCGCAGCAGACTCATAAGGCCTATGGGATTGGCCAGAAAGAAACCGAGTTGGTCGCGAAACAATGCCTCACTGCTCGTCGGCTGATTGAACGAGGCGTTCGATTCGTGCAACTCTACGCCGGCACGAACGGCGGAGGAGGAGGCGTTGCGGATGTGCCTTGGGACGGCCACAGCGACATCGGCGGCAATCACCGAATTGCAGCAAGAAGCGTTGACCAACCGATCGGCGCGCTGCTCGCGGATCTAAAGCAACGCGGCATGCTCGACAACACGCTGGTTATTTGGGGCGGCGAGTTTGGGCGTACTTCCGATTCACAGGGAAGCAAAGGGCGCGACCACAATCCGAACGCATTTACAATGTGGATGGCGGGCGGCGGAATTAAGGGCGGCGTTCAATACGGAGCGAGTGACGAGTTCGGTTATAAGGCCGTCGAGAACCGCGTCGGCGTCAACGATCTCCACGCCACGATCCTGCACCAGATGGGGCTCGACCACGAGAAGCTGACATACCGATTCAATGGGCGAGATTATCGGCTGACAGATGTGGCCGGCCAAGTCATCCGCGAACTGCTTGTATGATTGCGTTTCATTTTTCTCTAGCTCAACCGGTGCTTGATGCTTCGCGCCTCAATGGAATCATGGAGGTCTGCGAACGTCTCGCCTGCGGCAACGGGTTAAACGGGGTTAAACGAATGGACGTGACTTTGTCGCACTTCAGCACTGGCAAGCCAGTGGCACACGAGATGTTTGCATGACTTGCTAACACCCAATTACGACGGGCGTGATTCGTTGGGCTCGGCAGGTCACGCTCCGCCCAATAGGTTAAACTAGTTATTAGCTCCCGTTACGCATCCAACTTCGACCGAACAGCCAACACAGTGGTTCGTCATGCAGCTTTCCTGTTTTCGACTTGCCGGCGTCATTGCCATTCTCAGCGGCGTGCTAAGCGCCAGTCTGGCGTTGGGCGAAGAGGCCACTCCGCAGCAGATTGATTTCTTCGAAAAGAAGATTCGCCCGGTACTCGTAAACCACTGCTACGAGTGTCACGCGGCCAAGTCAAAGAGCCCCAAAGGCGGGTTGCGCGTTGATTCCCGCGCCTCGCTGCTTGAGGGAGGCGATTCTGGCCCGGCCGTCGTACCGAGCGACGTGGACGAAAGCCTGATCATCTCGGCACTTCGCTACGACAGTTTTGAGATGCCGCCCAAGGGGCAGTTGCCAGCGTCGGTGATCGCCGACTTTGAACGCTGGATTCGCGACGGCGCGGTCGACCCGCGCGCCGGAGACGGGACCTCGACGAAGAGTCATGAAATCGATATCGACGCCGGCCGAAAACACTGGGCGTATCAGCCACTCAAGTCGACAACGCCTCCCAAAGTGAAGAACGAGGCTTGGCCGGTAAACGACATCGACCGATTCATTCTTTCAAAACTCGAAGCGGCTGGGCCTCACCCCGCAGAGGAAGCCGGCAAAGAAGTGCTGGCGAGACGGTTGTTCATCGCCCTGATCGGTTTGCCGCCCACGCCCGAACAAATCGAAGCGTTCGTCAACGACCCGTCGCCGCAAGCGTACGAGCGACTCGTTGATCGACTACTGGACTCGCAGCACTTCGGCGAACGCTGGGGCCGCCATTGGCTCGACGTCGTGCGGTTCGCCGAGTCGGTCACATTGCGAGGCTTTGTGCTCGATGAATCGTGGCGTTACCGCGACTATGTCATTGACGCCTTCAACGAAGACCGCCCTTTTGACCGTTTCCTCACCGAACAATTGGCCGGTGACCTGCTCGACGATACTTCCCTCGAAGTCCGACGACGGAATCTCATCGCCACAACATTTCTCACGATGGGCAACAGCAACCTGGAAGACCAGGACAAGAAGAAGCTGGAAATGGACTTCGTGGACGAGCAGTTGGATGTGATCGGCCGCGGCTTTCTCGCGCAGACACTTTCCTGTGCCCGCTGCCACGATCACAAGTTCGATCCCATTCCCACAAAAGATTACTACGCATTGGCCGGTATCCTGAAGAGCGTAGAGGCGCTCACGCACGCCAACATCTCCAAGTGGGTGAAAGTTCCGCTGCCTGTGTCCGATGAAATGGAAGCAAACCTGAAGCGCCACCGCAAGACGGTTACCGCGATGGAAAACTCAGTCGCCAAACTCAAGCAACGACTCGGGCCGAAGTCCGGAAAGCGAATCGGCAACGTCATAGCCGTCGAGGATTTGCCTGGCGTCATTGTCGATGACACCGACGCCCGCAAGGTAGGCCACTGGAAGAACTCGCAGTCGGTAAAGAGCTACGTTGGCGAGGGCTATTGCCACGACGAGTCGACGGACAAAGGCAAGAAGACACTTTCGTTCCTGCCCCGCTTGCCTCGGGACGGACGATACGAGGTCCGCTTCGCATACAGCCACGCAGTCAACCGCTCACCCGACGTACCGGTCACCGTCTTCAGCGCTGATGGCGAGAAGACGATTCGCATCAACCAAAAGCAGCCGCCGCCGATCGACGGGCGTTTCATTTCGCTGGGCGTGTTTCGATTTGAAGTCGCCGGTCAGAGTTTTGTGATGGTCACGACCGAAGGAACGACGGGATACGTCATCGCCGACGCCGTGCAGTTCATACCGGTTGGGGATGACCGCAAGGCCCTTGCATCCACGCAAGAGAACCAAGTAGATCGGAAACGCAAGGACATGGACGATGCCGCAGTGAAAGAGGCGGCCTTGCTACAAAAACAACTCGACTCCATGCAAGCCAAGTTGGCTAAGCTTCGCAAGAATGCTCCCGATGCTCCTATGGCGATGTCCGTTCGAGAAACGAACAAGGGCGAGGACTTGCCGATCCACATTCGCGGCAACGTGCATAACCTGGGCGCCATCGTGCCTCGCGGCGTGTTGCAAGTCGCCACGTATGGCGACGCGCCAACCATGCCTACAGAAAGCAGCGGGAGGTTGGAACTCGCGCGATGGATGGTCGATCCACGGAACCCGTTGACGGCGCGCGTGATGACCAACCGCGTATGGCATTGGCTCGTCGGCGCCGGCCTGGTGCGCACCGTCGATAACTTTGGAACCACGGGCGAGGCACCGTCGCACCCCGTATTGCTGGACCATCTCTCAGTGCAATTCATTCGCGAGGGTTGGTCGGTTAAGAAGTTGATTCGAACGATTGTCTTGTCGCAAACCTATCGGCAGTCTTCATCCGTGGCGAGCCTAAACGTCGCCCCAGAGAATCGTCTGCTTGCGAATATGAATCGCAACCGTTTGGATGCCGAATCACTGCGCGACGCCATGCTATCGGCGGCGGGCGTACTCGATCTGACAAAGGGAGGCAGGACCTATCCGGCCAACCTCGCCAACGACTACGGATTTGCGTTTAAGCAGCCGCGACGCAGCGTCTACATTCCTGTGTTTCGCAACAGCCTGCCGGAGATTTTTGAAGCCTTCGACTTTGCCAATCCCAGCATGGTGACGGGACGACGCAATGTCAGCACGGTGGCGCCGCAGGCTCTATTCTTGATGAACCACTCCTTCGTGCGCGAGCAAGCTCGCTTAACGGCAAAGCGTTTGCTCAACGAGTCAGTTGATGATGAGAAGGCTCGCATCGAACGCGCTTTCTTGCTCACGCTGTCCCGCCGAGCAACCGGCGAAGAATTGAAGTTAAGTCAGACCTTTCTCGCATCCGCCGCTGAAGACAGCTCAGTCGAGGAAGCGTGGACGCAATTTGTTCAATCGTTGTTTGGCAGTATCGAGTTTCGATACCTGAGGTAGTATTCCATGACTCAATCGGTCAGCAAAATTGACCGCGTGTCCTTGACGCGCCGAGCCGCACTTCAACACGCCGCTTGCGGGTTTGGCGGACTCGCATTGGCGGGGCTGTGCGCTGAGAATCATGGGCGCGCCGACGAGCCCGCTCAGCCCGTGACGAATAATCCGCTGGCCGTCAAGCAGCCGCACTTTCCGGCACGTGCTAAACGAATCATTTTTCTCTTCATGCAGGGCGGTCCCAGTCAGGTCGACACGTTTGACTATAAGCCCGCGTTGGAGAAGAACGACGGAAAGTCGATGACGTTCGACGATGCTCGCATCATAGCCAACTCGGGTATGCGAGGAACGGCTCAGCGAGTGATGAAGTCGCCGTGGAAGTTCAAACAATATGGCGAATCGGCGCGACACGCCTCGGACTTGTTCCCCGAGACAGCTCGCCATATGGACGACTTCACCCTCGTCCACTCAATGCATACTGAAGGTGTAGCCCACGGACCGGCAACGCTATTTCTTCATTGCGGTTCGACGAATTTCGTTCGCCCTTCGTTTGGTTCCTGGGTTACATATGGACTGGGAACTGAGAACGAAAACCTGCCGGGTTTCGTTGCCTTGAGCCCCTCAGCCGGAAACGGCGGGCCAAGGAATTACGGGAATGCATTCCTCCCGGCGGTGTACCAAGGCACCGTGATTGGCAAGGCCGGAGGGCCGATCAAGGACGCGACGATTCGCAATCTGACGAACGCCGACCTCAGCACCGAACAGCAACAGCGTCAACTCGGATTCCTGCAAAGCCTCAACCGCGAACAGTTGCGGTCCACCGCGGGCGACTCTGAGTTGGAAGCCGTCATCAACTCATTCGAACTCGCCTGGCGAATGCAGAACAACGTGCCCGACGTGTTGCAGCTCGAACAAGAGAGCCAAGAAACGTTGGCCATGTATGGCATCGGCTCGAAGGCGACGGACAACTATGGTCGGCAGTGCTTGATGGCGAGACGATTGTGCGAAGCCGGCGTCCGTTTCATTCAGGTCAACTACGGCGACAACTCGGCCAACCCCGCGTGGGATCAACATTCCAACTTGCCGAAACACGAGCAGCACGCGCGCGCCGTTGATAAGCCGATCTCCGGGTTGCTGCAGGACCTGAAGCAGCGAGGTCTGCTCGAGGACACGATCGTCTGGTGGAGTGGCGAATTCGGCCGCACGCCGTACGCTCAGAAGAACGGGACCGGTCGAGATCACAACCCTGGCGGCTTTTCCACATGGCTGGCCGGCGATTGCCTGAGGTCGGGCTATTCCCACGGTGCCACGGACGAGCTTGGCGCGGCCGCCGTTGAGAACAAAGTCCACTTGCACGACCTGCACGCCACCATGTTGCATTTGCTAGGACTCGATCACGAGAAACTCACCTATCGCTACGCCGGCCGCGACTTCCGATTAACCGACCTAGCCGGCCATGTCGTCAAGGAAATCATCGCCTAGTGCTGTGTTACAGCTTGGAATTGGGATCGACAATTCGTTTGGTCAACGCCCGCCACGGCGAATCGGGTGCGCCACCCTAAAACTAAGGCGTAACGCAGCACTAGCCTATTGCGGTTTTCGCCGACTGATGATGGCAACGGATCACATGACTGCATGAGGTCCGATATCGTAAGCCCCCAGTCCTGCCCCATAAAACGCGGGGGCTTATTTCAGTAGTTCGTACGACAATATGGCGTTAACCCCGGTGCCGTCGCTACCTGATCCGTGCACGCGATACTGCTCGTCGAACAAATTCTCGACCACCAGCGACAATCTTTGCCGCTCGGTAATCATACGACCAAACCGAAAATTGACGGTCGCGTATCCGGGTGTTCCACCAATCGGGATTCGGTTTCGGTCCGAAATGTCTCGAGCTGAAAGACGAGCTTGCTTGCCGACAACGCACGCAAAGACGTCGAACCAGTCCCGGCCATCATTCCAACGACGTCGCAAACCGAGAATTCCCTGCATTGGCGGAATCCGGCTCAGCGGCCACTCGGTCCTTCCCGTACGTGTACCAGAAGTTTCCGTACATGCACCAGGCTCATCCAACCAGGTACTCTCCGGATAACTCAACCCCATTGAGATACGCATCTCGCGTGTCATGGGGAACCCAGCGCCCTTTCAGAGCTCCCCACGTTGCTTTTTGGCTTGACGTTTTCCTCCATCAGCTCCGAGATGACCTCGTTCTTGAGGGTCAGCTTTTCTTCAAGCTGCTGGATCTTCCCATCTTTCTTCTGCTCCAGCTTCACAGCCGAACGCTTTGAAGTTTTGGAGGGCTTTTGGAAAGCTCGCTCGGCCTGAGAGAGCAACGTCTGGACCCACAAGTGGATCTGGCCTGGCTGAACATTGAGCTCCTCGGCAAGTTGGCTGACAGGCACTTTGTCCTTAAGGTGACGGCGGACGACATCTGCTCTTTGAGCTGCTGTGAACGTTCTGCGCGGACCTGACATGAATCTCCTGGTTTCCTGGATATACTAACCCAAGTTCAGGACAATTCCATTTCCATCAGAGGCAAGACACTACTGCGAGCCGTGACATTGCAGCTTCTTGCCCCGCCGTCTAAACGTGCTTGAGCATCAAAGCGTGGAACTTAATGATTGCCGATGAATCTGACAAAGAACATCCATTCGATACGCCAACGCCCCCTGGCGACGCAGACCGCCCTTTGATCATCCCATCAGAAGACGTCTTTCAGGGGCGGCGTGAAGTTTGGATTGAACACGAAGGCGAAATGTATCGTCTCCGTTTGACCTCCAAGGGAAAATTGTATCTCTCGAAATAGTGCGTCCGCGTCGCTCTCCACTCAACGCAGAGCCCCTCATTTGTCAACGCAGGTGTTTGGGCGAGATGCGATACACGCGTAGAGCATTCTCGCGCATTCCTTTGCAATGGGCTCCCTCGCCTTTGGTTTTTAGAAACTCGCTGACGATGCGCACGACATCATCCACTGAGCCGAAGTGCGCACTGACGCCCCAATTCGTGGCAAAGATGACTCGGTCCTCGCCAAATGCGTCGAAGCAAGGATCGAGAACCGGCAAGTAGGTTTTGAGGTCATTCGGCGCGCGGTCGACGAACGGCTTCGCGCTGCTGAAATTAAGAATGCTTGAGATCTTGCAAAAAACATTCGGGTGTTTCGCGCAAGACCGAATTGCGGCATGCCACTTTTCGCTCATTCGGCCATCTTTTTGCAGTTTAGCCCGAAAGCAATGGTTAATGACAATTCTCAGCTTCGGATATCTCTTGGCCAAGCGAACCACATCAACAGCATGAGGCGTCTCGATTAACAAGTCGACGACCATGTTGTCCGCTTCTACTCGTTTCAAGTTGTCGAGCGCGATCGAGTTGTCTAGATAACCTCGCAATTCGTCGAACCGAAACCGATAGCCCTTCATATAAGGCGACTTGAGGTATCGTCGGTGACGCTTTGCAAATTCGCGACTTGATAGATCTTCTCGAGCAACATAGCCGCAGACGAGTTCCGACTTCGCCTCACGAAGAACCCAATCGTTGAAATCGGGCCGATCCTGGTCAACCGCTTCCACAATCAACGTCGACTGGATAGCTAGCCGGTCCGCAAGTGCGCGATAGTCCTTCGGCCTAACTACGTGACCGAGCGAATCTCTTGGGTCGCGTTCTTGTAATTTACTCTCGTGCGCAATCTGCTCGGTGCCTTTGAAGTGCGTGTGAGGATCGATGATCCATGGCTTCTCAGCTATAACAGGCGACACCCATGCTACAATGACCACAACAAACACAAAGATACGCATCACAATATTCCTTCCGTTGTTACAACGGAGTACTGATTTAACTTAGAGCCAAGGCGACTGAGCGGCGACGATTCAAAACCGCTCCCCGAGCAAATGCCCACTAGAAGCACTCGAAACAGCCTTGTCTAGGATAAACAGTGGACCACCGGTGATGCATCTCCGCTTGAATATGATGCTCGAACAGCGAGTCGCCCAGCGACAAATACTTGAAGGGGTATGTTCCCCCTTGCTGCAAAAGTAGAATTGACGAATGCAAAACTTCCTCAAACCTGTGACTCCTCAGATCCGGCTGCCTCTCGAATTCGGCCTTTACGTTCTCCTTGTGTTCGGCATGTCGACCGAGTTCGCTTTTGGTCAAGTCAACAGTGATAACGGCGTCGCAGGAAACTTCGATGGAGCCAATCCCACCTCGATTGCATTCAAGACGCACGGACAGCGTTTTGTCGCGGAGTTTTGCGTCGAATGCCACGGCCCAGACACGCAGGAAGGCGAGCTGAGGCTCGACAAGATTGGCCACGACATTTCTGTTGCCGAGTCCGCTCAAACCTGGGACAGAATCGTCGCTCAGTTGCAGTTCGACAAAATGCCGCCAAGCGAAAGCAAGCAGCCGACCGCAGCGGCCCGAGCCGAGTTTCTGAAAGTGATCGATGCTGAAATGGTCCGGTACGGTCGCGGATCCGGTCTCGAAGCGAAAATGCGAATGCCCCAGTATGGCAACTATGTCGATCATGCGACGCTGTTCGACGGAAGCGTGAAAGCGATGCCTTTCACGCCAGCTCGATTGTGGCGACAACGGCCGATCATTTACGACGCCGTTTGGGGTAACGCGTACGGCCGAGCTCCTTGGTATAGCGTCAAAATCGGCGGGACTGGCAATCACCTGATCACTCGCGGACCGCATAAAGGCAAGTTGCTGGCTCATCGATACTTCAACGACCACAAGTACGCGAATCCGTTTTTCGAGTTCGTTCATCACGCTTCGGGTTTCACCGACTATGCCTCGATCGTCGCAGACCAGTCATCATTGGAAGCACTGCTGGTGAACGCCGAGACCATGGCGCAGATTCTGACCGTCGGGCAGAAGGTGCGAATCGTCACTCAAATCAAGAATAAAGGCAGTCGCACTGGAAACAACGAAGCGATGTTTGTCGGCGGTGTGACAACGTCAGCGAATGAATACCGCGGACGCGTGCCGGTCGTTTTTCAAAAGATAGTACAAACCAAGGGGCCAGTGGGCAGAGTCGATTTTGACGCGGCGCTCGATGTCGCCTTCGCTCTGTTCTTACGGCGCCCGCCTAGCAAAGACGAATACGAAAAATACTGGAAAAACGTCTTTCAGAAAAACGAACAACTCGGCAATAAGATGGCGCTACAGGCAGTGCTGATCTATGTCACGCTCACTCCAGAGTTCGTCTATCGGATGGAGTTGGGACTTGGCGAAAGTGACGAGCATGGCCGTCGTTTTCTCTCACCGCACGAATTGACCTACGCGATTCACTACGCGTTTCACAACAAGCCGGCATATGGTGTCGACGAAATCGAGACGGTCGATGTCTACACAAAGAACAGCGAACCTCCGATCAAGCGCGCAATGTCGACGCCCCGCCCGACCTGGGCTGCTGGCCATAGCGCGCTCGTGAAAGAGATGAAAGCGGGAAACCTGACTTCGCGGGCCGACGTGGAGCGGGCCGTACGACGGATCCTCGACGCACGACAAAACGGCTGGATCACCAATCACAACCGCGATTACTTGACGACCCCGAATCCTCGAATCTTGCAGTTCTTCAGGGAGTTCTTCGGCTATTACAAAGCACACGAAGTCTTCAAGGACGTGGACAAGTTCAAGAAACGCGATGCGTTCAAACAGTTCGTTTCCGGCAGCGCCTCTAAGCTTGAATACGACACCGATAGTCTCATTCGGCACATTCTATTGGAAGACAAGAATGTGTTGTACGAGCTGCTGACGACGGACAAGGTTGTTGTTGCCTATTGGAACGGAGAGAACGGCGCCGACCAGATTCAGCGAGCAGGAGGCAAGGAAAAATACCGCGAGACGCACCATCTGCAGACCTACAACATGGATCCGATCGAGCTTGCGTACAACAAGAACAGCGACCCGCGTGTTCGCAAGAACGGCAAAGTGTTTCGAGCGCCGAAGAATCAAAGGTGCGGTATTCTCACTCAGCCCAGCTGGCTTGTCGCACATAGCGGAAATTTTGACAACGATCCTATCCGCCGGGGAAAGTGGATTCGAGAAAAGCTCCTAGCCGGCGTGGTGATGGATGTGCCAATCACAGTCGACGCCAAGATCCCTGATGACGAACACAAGACGCTCCGCGAACGATTCAGTGTTGTTCACGCCTCCGAGTGCTGGCGGTGCCACAAGAAAATGAACCCGTTGGGGATGCCCTTCGAAGCCTACAATCACGTCGGTCGCTGGCGAGCAACTGAGTTGCGAAAACCGGCCGACACAACTGGCGCTATTACTCTTACAGACGAGCCGACGATTGAGGGTGAGGTCGATGACGTACGCGAGATGATGGAACGCCTTGCGAAATCCGACTTGGTGCGGCAGAGTTTCATACGCCACGTGTTCCGCTATTGGATGGGCCGCAACGAAATGCTGAGTGACTCGAAGACGTTAATCGCCATGGATAAGGCGTACGTCGAAAGCGAAGGCAGTTTCGAAGAACTGCTCGTCTGTTTGTTGACTTCCGACTCTTTTCTTTACCGAAAGTAACTCGATGCCAAACATCGATCGTCGAACCGTGTTGAAGGGCGTTCCGCTTGGAGTGGGAGCGGTCGCGTTTTCACCACTCCTCAGCCACTTGCAAGCTGCCGAACAGAGGCAAGTCCCCAAGCGTTTCGTGTTCGTCGTCAAAAGCAGCGGCCTTCAAGGAGATTATCTCAACCCAGAGGGGCTGGAGCATCGCGGCGATCAATTGGTCGACGAGCCGCTCAAGGGGCGCCAACTCTCCGACAGCCTGAAGTCGCTCGAGCCATTCAAAGACAAGCTGACGATCATTCAGGGACTCAGCGGCAAGATGGTCCTCTCCGGCCACAGCGCCTTTTACGGTGCCTTGGGAGGCTACAAGGCAACCGCCCATGCGCCGCCACTGTTCGCCACAATCGATGGACACCTCTCCGAAAAACTGCCCTCAGTCTTCAACCACGTTGGCTTCAAGATGGGTGAGGGAAGTCAGGGAATCACCTTTCCATCGATCTCGGCCAAAGGAAAAGGGCAGCAGCTCGCGTTTCAGCAAAACCCAATGACCGCCTTCGAAAACTTGTTCGGAAGCATCTTGGAAGGCGGCGACCTGAAAAAGAAATACACCAGAACTGGCAATGTGCTCGACGCCATGTCGTCCGACATCGCGAAGCTTCAAAAGAATCTGCCCGCTGCCGAGCGGGAGAAGTTGGGTCATTACCTGGGTGGCTTCGAAGCGCTTCGAGATCGCCGAGTCAAATTGGTCTCGATGCAAAAGGTATTGAAAGAAAACGCGCCCGATCTCGACGACAAGTACACATCGCGGTTTAAGACCCATCACTTGGAAGCCCATTTTGACATGGCCTCGGCAGCCTTGATTTCCGGTCTTACCAATGTCGTGACCATTCACGCTGACGGCCTCGATTCGGTCTACTCGGGCATCGGCATCGGAAACAATGTGCACGCGATTGGCCATGGAGCGGGTTACGCAACGCTATCCGCTCAGGACTGTCGAAACGCCATTCGAACGTTTCACGTTGAGTTGATCTCCACAATGGCCGCCAAGATCCAAGCGATCCCCGAAGGCGACGGGACGATGCTCGACAATACAATTATCGTCTACACAAGCGATAACGCGGCCCGCCACCATTCGATCGGAGTTGATTGGCCGATGTTCGTGTTGGGCAACCTGGCCGGCAAGCTCAAATCCAATGGACGTTATCTGGCCTATCCACAATACGGACGTGCTGGTCACAAACACACTATTTGCAATTGGTTCACCACTTTGTGCCATCTAGCCGGCGTACCGCAAGATCTTTTCGGACAGCCCGACATGTCGTTGGGCAAGGCGAAGGACCAGGCGGGCCCATTGAGTGAGTTGTTGGCATGAAATCAACTTGCAAATGGTCCAGCGTTGCCCGACTGTTGTTACTCATTACAATCCTGGCAAGGAATCCAGCGACAACAGCGGCCCAAGAACCGAATGCGACTTCGCCACTGAGCGTGAATGCGGCCAAAACGCTGCTCGCGGAGAAGGGAACAGAGCTGAGCGATGCCGACCTCGCTCGCGTTTGCTCGGCCAACAACCTGACCGAATTGGATCTGACCGGCTGCGGTCGATTGACAGACCAAGCTTGTCTCCAGATAGCACAGCTCAAGCAACTGAAGTCGCTACGTCTGGCCCGCTGCTATCGACTGACTGTGAATGGGCTTCGTTCCATATCCTCTTTGCCGAAGTTGAAGAGCTTAGACATTAGCTCGCTGCGAACGCCGTTGCCCGAGGTCTACCGCGAGCTCGTGGCGCTACCTTCCTTAGTGAAACTGGAAGTCCGAGACGTTCGCGGGTTCAAGAGTGACGGTCTGGAGCTGCTCGACAAACTCAAACACCTCGATATCTCCAATGCCACGGGGGGTATCAAGGATGACGACTTGGCGCCGTTGGCGAAGCTAACTTCACTGACGCACTTGAACGTAAACGGAAGCCGGCAATGGAGCGCCAATAGGAATCTCACGGACAAGGGACTGAAACACTTAGAGTCATTAGAGTCGCTTGAATTCCTCGGTCTGTTCGGGCACTTTCGCCTTACGGCCGAGGGCTATAACCCGTTGTTCAAACGGATTCCAAACCTGAACACTTTGGAAATGGGTTTCAACTGGCCGCTCAAGGGAGACAAGATTCAGATTCCCGCCACACTGGAACGCCTCGACCTAATGGAGTCGTTCCAGCTGACTGATGCGGCCGTCCTCAATCTCGCGGGCAAGCAACGACTAAGGACGCTCAATCTTTTTTATTGCCTGGAGCTCACCGACAAGAGCTTGGAGTCGTTGCAAGATCTACCCAATCTGCAGTCCCTGAATATCGGTTGCATCGCCGCGTTGACGGACGATGGCTTGGCCAACCTTCGCGGCAATACGGGGCTGACCTATTTAAATTTGTGCGACAACGACAACTTCACGGACCAAGGCTTGGCCAATTTGAAACAGATGAAGTCTCTGCAGGAACTCAATCTTTGGAGCACGCCGAATCTGGTTGGTGAAGGGCTGTCAGTGATTCGCGAGATGCCGCGTTTAGAAACGCTCAACTTGGCGGACTGCGCCAACCTGACGGATATCGCCCTGCTCCACGTTGCCAGTAGCACCACACTCGAAGCGTTGTACCTCGACAATTGCACAAAGATCACAAACGAGGGAGTCGGCCGCCTCTCGGGGCTTACAAATCTGCGCGAGATCACTCTCAGTGGTTGTCTTCGCTTGTCGGACCAGGCTTTGGACACCATCGAGGAATTCGAAAACCTCGAGTACTTGGGAATCGAGAACTGCCCCGGGCTAACTCCAGAGCGACTCGCTAGACTGGAGCGGACGTTGCCGAATTGCCGCATCGTCCGAGACTGAGCGCGGTACCTTTAGGCGCTAAACTGCTTGTTGAGATTCGGCCGTAACATCAGAGCCGACGAATCATGGAGAGAACTTGATGAACTCGCGCAGAATTCTACTTGCATTACTCCTTGCCGTTTGCAGCAGCATTTCGTCCTTTGGCAAAGAAGAGTTGCCGCACATTACCACTGGCCCAATCCTTGGCCGAGTCAGCGCTCACGGAATCGGCATCTGGGCGCGAACGTCGCGAGAGACGGCATTCCAGGTGCGTTACGGGTTGTCTCCCGAGGAGATGGATACGTTTACCGAACCGGTACCGACGCGTCTGAATCATGACAACACCGGCTGGATTCACATTACCGGTCTCAAGTCGCGGACGAAGTATTATTACGAACTGGTCATTCCCGGCAGCACTGTGCCGACGGGTCGTGGCGGATCGTTTCGCACTTTGCCCGATGAGCGTGAATACGTCGACAAAGAGCTGAACCCTCGTGGCCTGTTTAACTTCAGCTTCGAGTTCGCTTGCGGAAACAATCAGAATCTTGGGCACAGCATCGGTCCGGCTATGCCGACCTTTAAGACGATGTTGGACCAAGTCGCCGACGACATCGACTTTGCCATCCTCAATGGTGATTGGCTGTACGAATCCCAGCGTGAATTCAAGCCGTCGCAATGGCTGGCCCAGGTCGATTGTCCAGCCGAGGAGGCGCCGCCGGTCGTTAGAGTTGCACCGACGATCGTCGGCGTTTGGGAGAACTATAAACACTACTTCCGTCAGTCGGAAAATCTCAGCCGCTGGCACCGCCAAGTGCCCTCATTTTTCACGTCCGATGATCACGAAATCCTGAACGACATCTGGGGCGCTGGCTCGCCGGGGCTTCGCGACCGTCGAGCCGTCTTTCGCGACATCGGGATTCGTGCGTGGTACGACTATCTGGGCTGGAGCAACCCGACGAAGTTTAAGCAGCCGATTCACTTTGGTCGCGCGAAAGTGACGGCGGGCAGCGACGTGTTGGTTGACCCATCGGCGGACTTCACCAAACTCGACTTGGCTCAATCCAACAATCTGCACATCCACTGGGGCACCAGAACGGCGGGAGTCAACGACAACGCGCTCGATGGAGTCGGCGGCGACCCGAACGCGGGAGTCTATCGAATCGCAAAGGTCCTCGGCAAGAATCGAATCCAAGTGTCTCCCGCGGCCAAGTCGGACGGTACGTCGTCATTCTCCATCGGACGTAGATCGTATTATCGAATGCGGCAAGCCAATTGCGACTTCTTCTTTACCGACACGCGTGGTCAGCGCGAAATGCATGACACTCGCCAACCCGACAAGCCAGGATTGTCGATGCTCGGCAAGGAGCAACGAGAATGGCTGCTCGACGGCATGGCAAACAGCGATGCCGATTTCCTCTTCGTCGTCTCCTCAGTCAACTTCATGGTTCCACACATTGGCGGCGGAGCCGTTCGCGAAAACAACAAGGACGACGCCTGGACGGTGTTCTTTGACGAACGAGAAAAGCTGATCGATACCTGGGACAAAATTGACAAACCTGTTTTCGTCTTGACTGGCGACTTGCACAACAGCTTCGTCATCAAGATTACTGACAACGTGTGGGAGATGGCCTCCGGACCGCACAACTCGAACAACCACTGGGCCAGCGATGAAGGCGGCCGACCGGCCAATGGCAAGTTCAAATATGGGCCGCGGGAAGTCGATATCCAGTGGTCGAGCTATTTCCTAACCGACATCCCTCGCGACCAGCTCAAGAGTCCCGGATATTGCGTTGTGCAGGTTAACAACGCCTTCAATAACCCGAAGAAAGTAGGCGAGGAACGATGGGTCGCATACCCGCGACCCCACGTCATCTTTCAGTACTTCGACGGCTACACCGGAAAGCTACGCTACGCGCAATCCTTCCAATCACACGTCGATTGAACCGCATTTCGAGGCGTGGGGGCCACAGACCGTCTCGCCTCGTCAGTCCTTAGGCTGAGCGGCATCGCCTGAGGAGAGATTGACCAAACGGCCTGCGCTGGCGAACGCTTTCAAAATGTAATGACAAATTGAAATTTCGTCATTGTTAGCGCACCCAGGATTCTCAAGCTCCTTTTCTCGGCGACCATTGGTTGCTCAAGCCAGGGACGCTTGGAGTTCGCCGCGAGCACGTCAAGCCAAGCTGGGCCATCTTCAAATCTCAATTCAGACTCTGATCTATCTCACGATTCTTACAGCAGTCTGGTTGATGTTTTTTCGCGCGTCCCCCGGGACAGCGTGCTTCGTCGCCCCGGCATGCGTCTTAGTTGCAATCGCCGTCGTGCGGAAAAGGTATGCGTTGTTGTTTTGGTTGCCGCTAGTGGCGACCCTCTCTGCGCTTTGCGTGCTCTCCGTTCCGTTACCTCGGCCGCGCAGATTCACGTTGATTGCATTGATCGGCGTCGGTTGGGTCGTCGCGACGGCCTGCATTGCGCTGCGCCGGAGCGTTCTTCGTTATCGAGCAACATCGAATCGTGATTTCATGCTGTTGACTGCCTTGCTCTACGGCGCAGTTGGCGGACTCTTGACCTCGGCAATGATCGCGTTGCCGTTGCTGATCCGCTCCTATTGTTTCGACTTTGTCGTACAGCCAGTTGTCTCAGTCGAATCGCTCGTCGCCCCACTACTGATCGGCGCAGTTGCTGGAATGTTCATTTGTCTGCCACTTGGTGTTCTAACCTACCGATAGTTCGGTTTACCGATCATTACGAGCGCCCGCAATCGACTTGACTCGGTACAAGCCAGGCCGAAGACGTTCGACGCGCGTGCAATTCGAAACCAAAGGCATGCGATTCTATTGGATATTTGGCGCTTTTTCCGGTGCGGCACTTGGCTTTGCAATCGCTGCGGTAGCGTTGGCAACAGAAGCTCGCACTTTACGCCTTGCGGAGATTTTGGCCGGCTTTGCATTCTTCATTGTTGTGTGTTCATTTCTTGGCGGAGCCGGCGGATATCTCGGTTCGTTGTGGGCCAGGAAACACATCGGTGTTGCTGAACTGGCTGTCATCGGGGCGAGTCTGTTGGCGATGTTGTGGGCGCTTTGGTTTGGAAAGTTGGGGCTACCGGTCATAGCAGTAACTCTTTGCGTTGGAGTGCCCGCACTGGTTGTCTTGGCGACCAAGAAGGACCGAGAGGGTGGTTGATTGAGTCTCGTTTGAATGGCTCGGTCGCTGAAGTCTGGCAATGAGACTGAGCCGATGTTGCCTTCCGTTTCGCGTTTGTCAACGAATTCGTTATGTTGTTTGGGCGATGACAATCCACGGGCGAATCCGACTTGCTCTCGAGGACATCACGCGGCTTGAGGTCGACGCGGTCGTTACCGCGGCAAACGAATTTCTCGCCGGCGGTGGTGGCGTTGATGGGGCTGTGCATGCGGCGGCGGGGCCAGAATTGGTTCTGGCTTCGCGGCAACTGGCGCCATGTCCGCCTGGTGAAGCTCGCATCACGCCGGGATTCAAGCTAAATGTGATGGTGATTCACGCCGTCGGGCCGATCTACCGAGGCGGTAATGCAAACGAATCGAACACTCTCGCGAGTGCATATCGAGCGTCGCTGGCCCTCGCGGCTGAGAATCGCTTGAAGCACATTGCGTTTCCATGCATCTCGACCGGCGTCTACCGGTATCCACAGGAAGAGGCCTGCCGAACAGCAATCGAAGTAGTTGTTGACTGGATTCGGGGAAATGAGAGCCCCGAGATCGTCACGTTTTGCTGCTATCACGACGTGGACCACGAGATGTATCGCGAACGGCTCGCCGAAGTCGGCCTCATTGACGACGCGTAGTCTGGGCTTATCGTTCTGGCGATCTGGCAGTGCCTTGCTCGAACCCGATTCACCAGGTCGAGCATATCAAAGTGGTTGTCGCCCGCTGCACGTATTTCCACAACGACCCCAAGGAGCCAAGCTCGTTCGGTGAATCAGGTTTAACGCTAAGGGAAACTTGAATGCGGCAGGATGCCCCAGCCACGAAGCGCTTGCGTCGTGCCCGCCGGGTTTGTCGCGGTCTATCGGCGGTCTCCAGTGCAAAGTGCTAAGTGAAGAATGCAAAGTGCAAAATGAGAGACTCCCAACGCGAGCTTGCTTGCTCGGTGAATCAGATTCAAGGTAAGCAAGAGGCTTCCCATTGGTGAGTCACAAAATCTGAGCTTTCAACGGGTTGAACTTCAGCGTCCTTACTCTTGTTCATCGGTAATGCTCGTACGGTTCACGCATAATCATGCCGAAGCTGCAGTCGCCGCCCCACAACAGAGTCCAACCGTTGCCACAATGAGCAAAGCTATGTCGCAATTTTGATTGGTCTTCGATAGCAGTTGCGAGTTGCCTTAGCGTCAATTGATTCGACGGAAATCGAATCAAGACGGAAGCGTCGGCCTCGGCCACGCTTCTCGACGTCCTGATCGGAAAGGCCTCGCGACAGTCTGGGTCGGCACATTCTTGAATTTCGCCGAGTGTCATTTCCATTCTCGCGAGCGTCACAGGCTGTGAGAGCACGCGATCTGTCGTTTTGACTGGCGCAAGATGAGCGGCTGTAATGACCGCAACCATGACAAACACCTGAATGCCGATCGCGGCTCGTCCTAGGCTGGTTTGTTGAGCCTTAAAGTGACGTCGAGCGGCGACGACGAGCACGCAAAGCCAAACCCAAAACACCAAGGCATGCAACGGTAGCACGAGCATAGCGAAAAGCGAGCCAAGGATGAGCGGAATCAACGAGTGTGTGGCGACGAAAGAAATCGTCGAGACTCTAGGCGCATCTGGAGCCCCCATCGCGGAGATAGGAGTTTGGTAAGGATTGCCCGTCATTTGGATTCAGCGTGGCGGGGGTCAGCTTGACAACGAATCACGTCCATCCACACGACAGTCGACAATCAAGATCGCGGGTCGCGTCAGTGTCGCACCGCAACGCCAACTTTACTCATCCCCCTGCTTCGATAACAAGTCTTGCCTTGTGGTTTGAGTTCCACGTTGCACTTGCCGCTCTATTCTTGGCCTGTGGTAGACTGCCCCAATGCCCGAACAACCCAAGCAACAATGGCGGCCGCGATTCTCGATGCGCACGTTTTTGATCGCGTTCACAGTCGCGTGCGCCTATGCTGCCTGCTGGTGGCCGACGAAGATGCAGGGAGTCGACGATGTGCGCAAGTCGCCGACGAGTCTCGAGTCTACGTTGTGGCCTATGGGCTCTCGCTGGATGAGAATAAGACGCTCATGGGTTACAACGAACGGGCCGTCTTGCCACTCATCGTGAAAGCGAACCATCAAGGATTTGACACCAAATCAGGCTTCGAAATTCATCGATATTATTTCTGGTTCTTCGGTTTCGTCGCCAAACCGCCGTACGAGCGGGAACTGCCGGCCAGCCCTCCGGAACAAGTTCCCGCAACCCCGCAATCGCTGACCATCGATGCGAGTTCGGGAGCGACATAACCGCTGAGCGAATGGCTGTCATTGAACACAACTAGCCGAACAATTCATCGAGCGGTCGCCCACCGTCGACGATGCTTGTCGGCACGCCCTGAAGATTGGGGACCTTGAGTTGCGGATCGATACCCAAAGACTGGTAGATCGTTGCGGCAAGATCTTCGGGACTGGTGGGATCATCCTTGGGATACGCGGCGTGCTCGTCGGAACGACCGTATAGCAAACCGCCGCGAATGCCGGCGCCGGCAAGGAGCGCGGGAAAACAGTAGCTCCAATGACCTCGACCCCACGCGCTGGTTCCTTTGGGCGTTCGGCCCATTTCGCCGAGCGCCACGACAAGAGTTTCATCGAGCAAGCCGCGCTGGTCCATATCCTCCAGCAGCGCCGCAAACGCCTGATCGAAACCGGGCAACAGGTATTGCTGAAGATGGTTACTGCTGCGATGCGAGTCCCAGCTGTAGCCGTCGGGCGCATCCCACGCGACCGTCACAAATCGGCAACCGGCTTCAATCATCCGCCTGCCCATCAACAACGATTGACCGAACAGGTGACGCCCATACTGATCGCGGAGCCTCGACGTTTCGCGACGAATATCGAGCGAGTCTCGAATTTGCGGCGAGGCGACGATATCCGCCGCACGCTCCCGAATTCGCTCGTAATCGGCAAAGTCCGAGCGGTCCAATTCCGCTCGTGCCGTTTCAAATTGGTCAAGCAAACTCAGCCGCCCGTTCATTCGATCCAGCGCGATCCGGTCGAGCGGTGCCAGACCTTTCACTCGAAAGTCGAGTTCCTTGTCGCTGCAATCGCGAAAGTACGGGTTGTCGCTGGCGTTCTTCTTGCGAATGTCCGTCGCCAGCCCGTTGTAGGCAGATCCCAGCCAGCCGGCGTATTGTCCCGTCCGGTCATAGCCCTGCAGGTGGCCGAGCCGATTCGGCAGGTAGACATAATCGGGCAACGGTCGCCTGCGTTCCGCGTCCGAGTGCTGCGAAACGTACTCGACAATGGAGCCCATCGATGGCCAGTCCGTTTCACTTGCGTTCACGTCCGATCCGCTCGCCGCGGTTCGCGTCCATTTGTGACCGGTTTGAATGTAGTGGCACGCGTTATGGTCGTTGTGAGGATGTGTCATGCTGCGGACGACGCAAAACTTATTCGAGCAGGAAGCGAGCTTCGGCAGGTGTTCGCTGATTCGCAACCCTGGCGTGCGCGATGCAATCGGCTGAAATGGCCCACGAATCGTACTGGGAGCATCCGGCTTCATGTCGAACGATTCCAACTGGCTTGGACCGCCAAACAGATACACGAACAGGACCGACTTGGCTCGCGCCGGACCAAACTTGGCACCGCCATACTCCTCCGCCGCGAAGAGTTGGTTGAGATGCAAGCCCAACAAACCGGCACCGCCAGCTTGCAACACCTCGCGTCGCGTCATTCCGTTACATACGCTTTGCTTGCGTCCGAAGATCGACAGCATGGCTCCGCTCCATCTCGCGTGGATGTGGCCAACGCCAACTCGGGCGATCTAAGACCGCCGCGGCTCGACCACATTCTGTCAAAGCCGCAAAGCAATTGCAAATTTCCCCGCTGCCCGTAGCTACGCGAACTCGCCAGCCAGCTGGAGCGGATGCTCGCTCGTTTTGCTTGGGGCGAAAGTTATCTTCGCGCTATCGGAGATGATACCATCAGTGGATCGGAATTCACGATACCGCGCTTGGAGCAAAAAAATGATGGACAGAGTTACCGCCTTGGCTCTCTGCTGCCTACTGACTCTCACTGGCAAGGCCGCTGCTCAGCCCGACGCCCCGCCGTTCGCGATTGAACGGTCGGTCGCCATTCAGGGTTTTAAGGGCAAGTTTTGCTGGGTCCACGCAAGGGCCGGCGCAGTGCCGGCGAAGGGCAACGCGAAGCCCACGGTTGTAATGACACTGCAGAAGCTTCAACTCTCCGGCTCGGATATTTTCTTCTCACTCAACGAAATGCTGACGTCGAACGGGGGAAAGACGTGGACTCGGCCCGTTGAGCACAAGTCGTTCGCGAGGGTTCCCTTCGCGTTCGATGGCCACAAGGACCTCGAGATCACGGTGTGCGATTTCTCGCCAAAGTGGCACGCGAAAACCGGCAAGCTTCTCGGGACCGGCCAAACGGTTGTCTACGAGAACAACCACGTGCGCCGCGTCCGCCCGAGAGGCACTGCCTACGCTGTCTACGATCCTGACAATGCGAGTTGGTCTCGATGGCGAACGATCGAGATGCCCGACGAGGCGAAGTTTGCGAATGCCGGCGCGGGCAGCGTTCAGCGAGTCGATCTCGCCACTGGCGATGTCCTACTGCCCATCTACTTCAAGGAGATCGGAAAGACCCAGTACGCGACAACGGTCCTGCGATGTTCGTTCGACGGCAAGACGCTACGATACGCCGAACATGGCAGTGAGCTGACCCTGCCGGTGAAACGCGGTCTGTATGAGCCGTCTTTGACGGAATTCGGCGGCCGATACTTTTTGACCATGCGCAACGACGACCACGGTTACGTTTCGGTCAGCGACCACGGGGATTCCTTGCGGTTCTCCGCGCCAAAGAAATGGACTTTCGACGACGGTTCTGATCTCGGAAACTATAACACGCAACAGCATTGGGTCCGCCACCCTCGGCATGGACTGTGGCTCGTCTACACTCGCAAAGGCGCCGGAAACGATCATGTCTTTCGCCATCGTGCGCCGTTGTTCATCGCAAAGGTCGATCCAGCGAAACTGCACATCATTCGTTCGACCGAGCAGATTCTCGTGCCGGAAAAAGGCGCGCGACTAGGCAACTTTGGCGTAACGGAAATTAGCGAGAACGAAACGTGGGTGACCGCCGCCGAGTGGATGCAGGGGCCAGGCCCGAATTATCACGACCCCAAACCGCTGGCCGCTCGCGGGGCCGACAATCGTATCTGGGTGGCGAAAATAAAATGGTCATCGCCACCGCCACCCGTCATCCAGCGACACGGCGACAAATCGAAACACTCGACCGTGCTCGTCGACAACGTGGCCCTCGCCCACACCACTCAGTTGATCGCCGGAGATCACAACACCGCTTCGCTCGACACGGAGATTCGGGACGTCTTTGATCGACTGGCCGCCGCGCTCGGGGATGTCGATTCGTCGAAGACGGACCTTGTCAAACTGAACCTGTACGTTGCCGACGAGTCGGTGGCGAAGGCAGCCTTGACGTTCCTTTCCGACTGGTGCGACGCTGACGCACGGCCAGCCGACTGTACCGTTGCAACCGCGCTGCCAGACGGCCGAAAATTTGCCCTCGACGCCGTGTTCGTCGCGAGACAAGTTGATGCTGGCGCGAAGGTCGCACATCGAATCGGCGGCGCGCGTGAAGGACAGGCGGCAGCAGGACGGGCTCGCGTCAGCGTTCTTCCGAAAGGCGATGTCGTATATGTCTCCGGACAGGCTCAGCCGGGCGGCGATCTGGCCGCCGCGACATCATCGACGCTCACCGGTCTTCTCGAATCACTGCAAGGTTTGAAGCTCGGTCGAGCTGACATTGTTCAGGTCAAATGTTTCCTCGAGCCGATGTCGCAAGTCGCGACTGTCGACAAGGAAATCGAAACATTCTTTGGCGGTAACACGGTACCGGCGGTTTCGCACGTCGAGTGGATTCGAGGCGGGGGATCGCGACCGATTGAGATTGAACTTGTCGTGGCGGCGCCGATGACCAAGACGTCCGAGACCGTAAGCTATTACACGCCGCCCGGAATGAAAGCGTCTCCCGTCTTCAGTCGAGTGGCTCGCATTCACGGCAAGCGTCTTTTTAACCGGCCCCCCCCCCCCCCCACCCCCGCCGGCTTTCCGGCGACTCAGGTTGATTCCGTCTTCCAGCAATTGATACGGCAGCTCAAGCCCACTCGCTCGAACCTGAGGCATCTTGCCAAGGCGACTTACTACGTGGCCGATGCGGATGTCAGTTCCCAGTTGAACAACAGGCGGCCGCACTACTACGACCCGCAACGCCCCCCTGCCGCTTCGAAAGCGATGGTTCGCGGCGCTGGCTCTGCCGATCGCACGATTGCAGTCGACATCATCGCCGCCCCGGAAGGCCCGCTTAGTTCCGTGTTGACTCCGCTTGCCACGAACTCCAAACCGACTCGTCGAGTCACCTATAAGACGGTCGGCGATCGCAACCTGCGTCTGCACATTTTTGAGCCTGAAGGCCACCGGCCAACCGATCGCCGACCAGTGTTTCTCGCGATTCATGGAGGTGGCTGGACCGGAGGGAACGCACCAGGGTTCTATCCGTTCGCGCAGCACTTCGCCAAACAAGGCATGGTCGGCATCAGCCTTGAATATCGTCTTCGCAGCACCAGAGACGAAACGACGGTTTTTGACTCTGTTCGTGACGCCCGTAGCGCAGTCCGCTGGATCCGGACAAACGCCGACGACCTGGGGATTGATCCCGCGAAGGTTATCGCAATGGGAGGATCCGCCGGCGGACACCTTGCCGTCTCCACCGCCCTGTTCGATCGAGTTAATCAAGACACCGACCCCGCTGACGTCTCGGCTCGACCGGACGCGCTCATTCTGATGTATCCGGTGCTCGACACGTCGGCCGATGGCTACGGCCAGGCAAAGATCGGCGACCGCTGGCGCGAACTGTCACCCGTTCACAATGTTCGCAGCGGCTTGCCGCCAGCATTGATCTTCCACGGCACCGCCGACGCAGTCACTCCCTATACCGGGGCAAAGAAGTTTCATGACCTCTCCGTCGCCGCCGGCAACACAAACTCGCTCATCACCTTTCCCGGGGGTCGCCACGGCTACATCATCTTCGATCGCGACGAGTATGATCGCGCATTGACTCAGATGAGAGATTTCCTCCGGCAGCATCAGTTTCTACCGATGAAATAGACGCGAACAACGGCGAACGTCGAGGATACTCGCACATCGCCCGCCGCCGCAAAGATCAATTCGACGGAGGCTCCGACTCTCCGTCGAGCGTTCCCGACGGCTTCGAATTCGGGGCGCCGGAGTCTAGCAAATCCGGATCGTCATCATCGACTCGAAAGACCTTGGCGAGACGGGTGATCTTCAACACCTCGAGAACGTTTTCGCTGATGCGGGCCAAACGAAGATCAATCGAGTTTTGTTGCGCGTTCTTGTGCAGCAAAACTAGCTTGCCAATCATCGCGGATGACATGAACTGAACACTATGGAAATCCACGACCAGCCGCTTGGCGTCGCCTGAAGCTTGCTTGCAGGCGTCTGTAAGTGACTTTCCAATATCGGCAATCCGGCGATCTTCGTGTCGGTGAAAGACACGATGATCTTATCAGGTATTTCGCGAAAATTCGTTGACATGTCGGACTAAACGCAACCC
>CAZMNY010000030.1:0-103001 GCA_964567745.1 uncultured Pirellulaceae bacterium
TACATCGCGATCGCAAGAATGCTCATCAACTGGTATTAAGGGACAGAGCCTAGGCAATAAGAGAGAACCTTGCGAATCGCAGGCGGCTCGACGTTGCGGAACTCGCATGGTCATTTAATCAGATATCGTTTGGAGCCGGTTTTGAACCCAGCAGAGCATGAAATGGATGAGGCGCCGGACGATCGGTCGTCGAGCGAGACAGACGACGGCGAGACCGACGCGCGAACGGAATCTGCGACCTTGGTCGACGCGTTGGCCGTTCATGAAATCGAGATTGAATCATCCTGCATAGCGCCGCTGGAAGCCTATTGCAAGCTCCTCTGGGATTGGAACGAGAAAATCAATCTGACTCGCCACGTGAGTTACGACGCGTTCGTCGCTCGTGACCTGGTCGACTCGATTCAGCTTGCCAACCTGCTGGCCGAGGGAGAGGAAGTTCTTGATTTTGGATCGGGCGGCGGAGTGCCGGGCATCCCGCTGGCGATTCTTCGGCCTGATCTCGACGTCACGCTTTGCGAATCCGTGGGCAAGAAAGCGAAAGTGCTCGAGTCGATGGCGAAGGAGCTCGATCTATCAATGGGCGTTTACAACGAGCGAGCGGAAAAGTTGCTGGACGACTTTCGCTACGATGTTCTCACAGCACGAGCTGTCGGGCCACTCTGGAAAATCTGCACGTGGTTTCAGCCTCATTGGCATTCCATCGGCCGACTGCTGGCCATCAAAGGACCTCGCTGGCCTGACGAACGAGGCGAAGCTCGACATCGCGGCGTCCTGCACGGCGTCGAAATGAGGTGCGTCGCCAAGTACCCAATGTGGGGAACCGAATCGGAGAGTGTGATTCTCAAGCTTTGGCAAGCCGGCCGCCCCGAACTAGGTTGAGCTGGCGGATGCAATTTCGTTGGCGGTGAATTTGAGAAATTGGGCAGAGCTAAAATGTCTACAGGTCTCGCTCGCCACACAGGCACGCGCGCAAGCACAGGCACACTAACGCGACCCGTCAGCGAGTGCCGCCGAGACCCGAAGCGTCAGCGACGACTCCGCTCGCGCAGCGCCCGTCACGCCCACCAGCACACCTCGTCACGCCCACCACACCCTCAGACCCACCACACCCTCAGACCCACCACACCCTCACACCGCCTCACGCCCTCACCCCCTCACCACCTGCCAACACGCAGCCCTCAGCAGATACGCCCGCCCTCCCTCACCGTCGTTCACGCCTTACCAGCCCAATACGGCCATATTGCAGCTCGGCAGCCAACGTGGCGATCGCTCAGAGCGAACCTATCGCGGGGGTGGTTCAAATCAGCGAGTCGCGGTTACAATCAGCGGCTTTGCCAGGCGGCGAAGCTCCGAGCCAAATCGGCGGCTCGCGGGACATAATTCGTCGCATTCGGAACAGGAAAACTGATCATGTATCGTCGTACCATTGGGCTCGCAATCGGGCTCGTTTTGGCTGCCTTTGTTTCGCAAGCAGTGGCGGGACCGCCGCAGCTGGTTACTGCAGTCGAAGGGATTGCGGAATTTAAGCTCGACAACGGAATGCGAGTGCTGTTGTTTCCGGACGCGTCCAAGCCGCAACTCACCGTCAACATGACTGTCTTTGTCGGTTCGCGTCACGAGGGATATGGCGAAGCGGGCATGGCCCACCTGCTCGAGCACATGCTCTTCAAGGGCACGGAAGATCATCCGAATGTCCCCAAGGTCTTGAAGGACCACGGCGCCCAGTTCAACGGCACGACGTGGCTCGACCGCACAAACTATTTCGAGACGCTTCCAGCGAGCCCTGACAATTTGGAATTCGCCATTCGGCTCGAAGCCGATCGAATGGTCAACAGTTTCGTCCGCAAGGAAGATCTTGTCTCGGAAATGACCGTCGTTCGAAACGAGTTTGAGCGAGGTGAAAACTCGCCGTCGCGCGTGCTCGGCCAACGAATGATGGCGACGGCGTATGAATGGCACAACTACGGCAAAACGACGATCGGCAATCGAGCTGATATCGAACGTGTGCCAATCGACAACTTGAAAGACTTCTATCGTCGCTATTATCAGCCCGACAATGCGATGGTCATCGTCTCGGGTCAATTCAATCCGCAGCGAGCGTTGGCGTATATTCACAAGTATTTCGGATCGATTCCGAAACCGACGAGGAAGCTTAATCGCACGTACACCGAAGAGCCTCCGCAAGACGGCGAGCGACGGGTGAGTCTACGTCGAGTTGGCGACGTTTCGTTGGCCGGCGCGATCTACCACATTCCTTCCGGCGCCCATCCCGATTACGTGCCAATTGATGTCTTGGAACGCATTCTCACCGCCGCGCCATCGGGCCGGCTCTACAAGTCGCTTGTGAAGACCAAGAAAGCTGCCAGCGTTAGCGGCGGAGCATTCGCGACCCACGACCCCGGCGTGATTCGATTCATGACCGAGGTCTCCGCCGGGAACGATGCGGAAGACGTGCTCAATGATCTTGTCACCGAAATCGAATCGATTGGCGAGAGCGGAGTCACGGCGGAAGAAGTTCAGCGAGCAGCCCAATACTGGCTCAAGAACTGGGAGCTGCAAGTCGCCGATTCGGCTGGCGTCGCAGTGCAGTTGAGTGAGTGGGCGGCGCAAGGCGACTGGCGGTTGATGTTCCTCTACCGCGACCGACTTGAAAAAGTCACTCCGGAAGATGTGCAGCGAGTGGCAAAGCACTACTTGCGACAGAACAATCGGACTGTCGGTCTGTTCCTACCAACCGACACGCCCTCGCGAGTCGCTGTGCCATCGACTCCCGATCTTAAAGGCATGATTGGCGACTACAAGGGCCGCGAGGCGCTGGCGGAAGGCGAAGCGTTTGATGTCTCGCCCGAGAACGTCGAGTCGCGAACCGATCGAGGTCGTCTTGGTAGCGGCATCAAAGTCGCCATGCTGCCGAAGAAGACTCGTGGAGAATCCGTGCAAGTTCAAGTCACCTTGCGTTACGGCAACGAGGAAGCGCTGAAGGGCAAGGCGATTGCCAGCGAAGTCCTGCCTCGGCTGATGCTGCGAGGAACGAAATCCTTGACGCGGCAGCAGATTCAAGACCAGCTCGATAAGCATCGCGCGCGACTCGGTGCCGGGGGCGGCGTCGGCTCAGCGAGCTTCACGATTCAAACGAAACGAGAATCGCTCCCGGCCGTTTTGGATATTCTCAAACAGGTTCTCCGCGAGCCGAAACTGCCCGTTGACGAACTCGAACTGATTCAGAACCAGACCCTGTCGAGACTGGAAGCGCGGCGGACCGACCCGATCGCGTTGGCTCAAACCGCCTTGGTGCGGCAAACGAGTCCGTACGATCCGGACCACATTCGCTATGCTCCCACGATCGAAGAGGAAATTCAGCGCTGGCAATCGGTCACTCGAGCCGACGTGCTTGAGGTGTATCAAGATCTGCTGAATTCCGCGAACGGCGAGATCGTCGTCGTCGGCGATTTCGATCCCGCGGCGGCCAAGTCGAAGTTCGACGAGCTGCTGGCGGATTGGAATTCCGATGTCGATTACGCCCACGTCCCGTACGTCACGGACGTCGATCTGACTGGCGCTCGCAAGGCGATCGAAACGCCGGACAAAGAAAACGCAGTCTACATCGCCAGCGATGTCATCAAGATGCAGGACAACGACAAGGACTATGCTCCCTTGATGATCGGCAACTACATCCTAGGAAGCGGCGGTCTCTCGTCGCGTCTCGGTGATCGAGTTCGTCAAAAAGACGGCCTCTCTTATTCCGTCGGCTCGATGCTCCGAGCTCAATCGAAGGACAAGCGAACATCGTTCATGATTTTTGCGATCACGAATCCGGTGAACATGCCGAAGGTCGAGAAGGCGATTCGCGAGGAGATCGATCGGCTGCTCAAAGACGGCATCACGGATGCGGAGCTCGCATCGGCCAAGAAAGGATTCTTGCAGAGCCAAGTTGTGCAGCGTGCCGACGACAGCAATCTGGCAGGCGTGCTCGGCAGCACGTTGAGCAACGATCGCACGATGGAGCACTACAGCAACCTGGAGAAGCAAGTCGGCCAACTGACTGTCGATCAAGTCAATGCGGCTGTCCGCAAGTACATAAAGCCGGATCGCATCACGGTCGTTGTCGCCGGCGATTTCGCCGGCAAGAAGCCAAGCGGCGGCGAGTAGCCGTTGAGCTAGTGCAGCGTCAACACTAAGAATTAGGATCCCAGTGTTTGTATCGTACGCCGCCAAGTCAAGTTACGCCGAAGCCAACCCCCATTTTTAGAGTTGACGCGGCACTAGCCACCAGATAAGAACTCAGACGCGAGAGCGGCAATCAGCCACTCTCGCGTTTTTTTCGTACGTGGCTGGGGCATCCTGCGCATCCTGCCGCAGTGGAGTTTCACTTTTGGCGTTGAATCAGGTTTGTAGCTAATCGCCACTTCGCAACCACCATCAAGACCCCCGCAGGCTTGATTGCCCCTTCGGGCCCTTCGGGGCAACGTATCCGATTCACCTCACAACGCTGCCTTGCCTGCGGCGACGGGTTAAACGAATTTTATTCGTGGGCCAGCTTCTCCGTTTGTTGTTTTCGCAAATGGTATTTCAAGCCGGTGACGAAGAAGCAGGCGGCGGACACGGCGCCGAACAGCAGATGGCCGACGCTCGGGAAGACTGCCATCGCCACAGTCGCCGCCAGCATGGCCGCGGCGTGAATGTAAAACTGTCCTGAGAGGATGCCGGCTTTGACAATGAAGACCATCATGCTGACGAGACCGAGAACCGGCGACAAAGTTAGCGGCGTCAGGTCGAGCCACCACTCCAATGGAAATAGCAGAGCGATAGCGATCATACTTGCGGCCCAGACGTGGGCGATCTGACGTTCGACAAAGGTCACGGGACCAATCCGTCGGCGAAGCGCCCAAAACACGGCCGCCCAAGCCCAAATCGCAACAATCCAAAGGCCGGCGTAGGACCAGCGATTTTCAACTTTGGTCCAGAGCAGCGCGTTTGTGGCCAGACAGACGACGAACAGTACGACGGCGTGCCACATCCACAACAGGCCCCAATTTTCCAACACAGCCGCGTGATGAGTTTCTCGGAACAGCCGCGAAACGACTTGATTGAATCGACCGCTTCGAGCTGAAATCGGTTCGTCATTCAAGTAGGAATTCAGATCGCTCGCCAAATCGCCGGCGGCCGCATATCTCAATTCGGGCGGCTTCTGCATGCAACGCAGGGCGATCAATTCCAGATCGCGATCGGCTTTCGGATTCGATTCGCGCGGTGGAGGAGGATCTTGCTCCAAGACTTGCATGACGGCATCGACGGGAGACGACGCGACCACAGCCGGTTGGCCCGAGAGCATCTGATAGAGAATGCATCCGAGCGAGTAGACATCGCTGGGCGCTTCGATAGGCAGTCGGCCTCCGCTCGCCTGCTCGGGCGACATGTAGGCGGGCGTGCCCAAAATCGCGCCGGTGCGAGTCAAGCTGGCGTCGGTGTCTCGCTTGGCGAGTCCAAAATCCGTGATATGCGGCTGGCCATCCGAGTCGATCAAGATGTTCGACGGCTTGAGGTCGCGGTGCAGTACGCCTTGAGAATGAGCGAACTCAACTGCGGCCGTTACTTGCGCCAACAACTTGGCCGCGACTCGCGGCGGCAGTGGACCTTTGGCCATCAGGTCCGCCAACGTCTCGCCTTCAATGAACTTCATCGTCAAATAGGCCCGCTCGCCAAGATTGCCGACGTGGTAGACGGGGACGATGTTGGGATGGTTGAGTTTGGCGGCCGCTTCCGCCTCGGCCTGAAAACGCATGCGATCAGCGTCGGTGGCCAAGGCGCCGCGAATCATCATCTTGACCGCGACATCCCGATCGAGACTCAGCTGCCGAGCGCGGAACACGATGCCCATTCCGCCGCGCCCGATCTCTTCTCCCAGCTCATAGTCGCCAAACTCTCGCGGCGGATGGAAATCGTCGCTGGCCCCGCCATCTCCCAGCGAGACGCAGCTCAAGCCAGAATCGCCGGCGGCGTCAGCCACCATGATCGCGCCCCATAATGCTCGCAGCGGGTCGGCGAAGTCGGGATGGGCGCGACAGGCTTCTTCCAATGAAACCGCTTGACCCTGCTGAGCGGCATCCATCAGCTCGGCCACCAACATAGCCAAAGCCTCTTCGTTCTCGTCGCCCGAGTTCGTTAGTTGGGTGCTATCCACTGTTGTCTTTTGCTCGTGGCGGCGCATTAGTTATTGCGGGACATCCTATTGTAGCACTGGCGCCTGGTTTTTTGCGGCAAGCTGTTCTCGTCCCAAATCGATCCAGTGCGTTTTGGCGATTGAGCCTCCACGGATTGCGCGTGCCGTGCCGGTAAAACGTGGAAAGTATCCGCTCGACAGCATTCCCATGGTCGAACAACTCAATCCCACAGGCGATGCGGCTGATTCATCGTCGGACGCCGCAGCCGCCAAGAATATCTCGCTTGCAGGCTTGCGTGTTCTCGTCGTGGAAGACGGAGTCGACAATCAACGACTCGTTCGGTGGGTGGTGACCAAGGCCGGCGCCGAGCTCGTTGTGGAGGAGAACGGCAAGCTAGGCAGCGCGGCCGCACTTGCTGCAGGAGATCAAGGCGAGCCGTTTGACGTCGTCATGATGGACATGCAAATGCCCGTGATGGACGGATACGAGGCGACAAGACTGTTGCGAGAATCCGACTACCGCGGCGCCGTGATCGCGCTGACTGCAAATGCGATGGCGGAAGATCGGCAGAAATGTCTCGACGCGGGGTGCGACGGATTCGACACCAAGCCGTTCAAACGCGATGAACTCGTTCACGCCATCTTCAAGTTCGCCCAATCGCGCTCCGCGGACGTTAACTGAGCCTGAGCACTGGCCGACGCTACGACTGCTGATCGAGCATCTCTTTAAGTCGCCGAACGGCGCGTAGGTATCGCATGCTCGCCGCCGGTTCGCTCAGCTCGAGCGCTTGAGCGGCCTCTTGATTCGAGAGTTTCTCGTAGTGCCGCATGACGATGATCTCGCAGTCTTGCTCAGCCAACATCGCAAGCGACTCTTCAACTCGTCGAGCCAGCTCGCGCTGAGTCGCTCTGGCGGCGGGGGTCAGCTCGGGATCGCAAATCTGGGCCGCCAAGTCGTAAGTCGATTTGTCCAAACCGGCGGGCGGCGCCAGCGCCTGCTCGCGGTCGACGCTCCTTTTTGCCGAGACGCGATGCCGCCGATGGGCGTCGATGATTCGGTCTCGAGTGATCTGGCGCAGCCAAACTCGAAACGAAAGGACGGGGTTTCGCATATAATCATCGAGACGGCGATTCGCCTCAATCAACACATCCTGCACGACGTCACTGACATCGACCCGGCGCCGAATTTTCTGGTCGAGGCGCATTTGTACAATGCGGCGAACCGTTTCCCGATGTCGCTCCATCAGACGGTTTACCGCGTCGCCCTCACCGTTTTGAGCGCCATCCAACAACAATTGAGTTTCATTTGCTTCAGGCCACATGCAACTGATTATGCTTCAAGTGCTTGCGCCAACGCAAGATCGGTGTTTTAGTGCCCTTTGGGCCGTTTTCTGCTAAAAACTCGTCTACCGCCGAAATCCCCGCGACGCCATGCGTCGTCTAATCCTACGAAGGCGTCCCCTTTGTCCGATTTGGCTCGTAATGAAAGCAAACTTTCCGACGCCGCGGTTCACTCCGCCGTGACGGACGACCCCGCGCATGGCGATGCGCTGGAGGCGATGTTTGCGCGCTATCAGGACGAATTGCTGGGGACGCTTTTCTATCTTGTCGGCAACATCGAGGACGCTCGAGACGCCTTGCAAGAGTCATTTATTAAATGTTGGCGGCATCGCCACAAACTAGACGAGTTGCGGAATCCTCGAGCGTGGGTGTTTCGCATCGCATTGAACACCGGTCGCGATATTAGAACCACGGCCTGGCGAAGAAAACGGCAAGGCCTTTGCGATGAGGACTCCATCGAACAATCGGCCCAACTGCAACCCGACGCCATCGTCGCTCGCAACGAACAAATTGGACGACTGCAGGCCGCCATCGGCCAACTGAGAATCGAAGAACAAGAAGTCTTCTTGCTGCGGCAAGATGGCGAACTGACCTACGACGAAATTGCCGACACGTTAGATATCCCGACAGGGACCGTGAAGACGCGTATGCGGCTCGCTGTCGCAAACCTGCGCAAACACCTTCGCGATTAAACCGGGCCTACTGAAAGACACTGAGACAACACTGAGTCAACGATACTGACACATACACATTTAAGGGACACGTATCGAGGAGCTGGCAACGAACCGAGTCGGAACGAGCTGTCTTCCGTCGAAGTCTCTTCGGAAGCGAGTCTTATTTTTATTCCAGTATCGATTATGCAAATAATCGATGGCATCCAGTAGCGATAGCATGGACGACCAACTACAGCAACAACTTTGGGATTACGTTTACGGCTTGCTGTCCGATCCCGAAACAGCTGAATTGGAGCACCGCATTGGCTCCGATCCGGCTGTCGCTCGCGCCTACGCGGAAGTTCGCCTGGAGGCGGACTTGCTTGGCGAAGCCGCCCGGGTCGCACAGCCTTTGATGTCGTTGACGAGGCCAGAGTCCGATTGCGAACGACAGCCCGCAGCGGAGACTCTCGCGAGTCGCGTTACGATCTCGCCGAACAGTCCGAACATCATTGCTCCGCATAGACCAGTTCGCTCGGGCCATCGAGTCGCCAACTGGATTGTAGCGATCGCCGCCAGCGCGGTCGTCGCCGTGGCGACATTCGGCGGACTAAAACAAAACGACCCCCAATCGCTCGCTCAACTCGTGCCGGCAGTTGCCGACAAGAAACTCTACACCGAAGTCACCACTCCAAGCCGGTTGCAGGCGGGCGCAGCGAACACGCTCATGGTTCGCACAGTCAACGCCAAGACCAACAAGCCTTCGGCTTCGCGATTCGTCTACCGAGTGCTCGACGAACAACGGCGGACAAAATGGCAAAGTGAGAAACTTTCGACGACGTCAAACGGAGCCGTGTTACGCACACCGCCTCTTCCCAAGGACGCCAAGTTTGTCGAGATCCAAGCCGAGAATTCACCGACACTGCGAGTTCCCCTTCAGATAGCGCAAGAGAAATACGTCGCTCGAATCACTGCGGACAAACCGGTTTATCAACCGGGCGATCCAGTTCGATTTCGAGTGCAGACACTGTCTCGCTACCATCGACGGGCTGGGAAACAAGTCGCCGCGAACGTGGCTTTGGTCGACTCCAACGGCCAACGTCTCGCGGAATCCGAAGTCGTGACTGGCGAGCATGGCGTGGCGTACGCCGAACTTCCTGGGCCGGTGACAGGCGGGCGTTTCGGGCTGGAAGTAGACAATGCCAATCGCGACTTCAAGAAAACCACCGTTCCACTCTTTGTCCGACCAGATGACAAACAGGGTGAATTCGACTTCGATCTCGAATTCGCACAAGATAGCTATCGACCCGGCGACAAGGTCGTTGCCGATTTGCAACTGTCGCGAAATGGCAAACCGAGTTTGGATGCTGAGCTCAACGTAACGGCCGACATCGACGGACTGGCGGCAAAAGTTGAGACGAATCGAGCGAGTGACGGCACCACGCAAATCCTGGTCGACCTGCCTGAGCAGTTCAACAATGAAGCTCGGTTAACGATGCAAGTCGATGATGACGGCGTCAAGCAGACGTTGGTTGAGTCGATTCCGGTAAGGCGGACGAAGCTCGATTTGACTTTTCTGCCCGAGGGCGGCCCGTTGGTTGCCGGCGTTCCGAACCGAGTGTTCTTTTTAGCTCGTGATCAAGCGGGACGGCCGACGTACACGAAGGGCGACGTTGTTGACCAAGACGGAAAGAAAGTCGCTCAAGCCGAAGTGATGCAAGAGGGTCGTGGGTGGTTTGCGTTCACCCCGAGCCCCAATCAACAGTGGAAGTTTGTTCCCGAATCGAACCCGGATGGCGACGAATTTCCATTGCCAAACGCAACGTCCGTTGGCGTGGCGTTCCGCGCCGATCCCGCCGTCTATTCGGCTGGGGAATCGCTCCGTTTTCACATTGCCTCGACGTCGCCTGGCGACGAATTCATGGCGGTGGCGGAATGCCGAGGCGTTGCGGTCGGCAACGCTCGCTGGCAGGCAAGCAGCGACCAAGATGGCGATGAAGTCGCAATCGATCTGCCCGATTCGGCGGGCGGAGTCATTCGTGTGACGGCGCTGGCTCGCAGAGACGATGGTTGGAACCCCATAGCGGAGCGTCTTGTCTATCGACGCGAAAGTCAATCGCTGAGTGTCAATGTTCAGCCGCGATACCTCGCCGAATACGAAGACTATTTCCTCGCGGAAATTGAAGTCCGCGACGAACAGGGCGAACCGCGCGCAGCCGCGTTGGGCGCCGTCGCGACACCCGAATGGCTGACATCAAAACGGCCTTTCCCGACCCCCGACATCCACGCTCACTATTCGCTTGTCAATGAACTCCGCGACGCGAGTGAACTTGAAAACGTCAATCTCGCTCTCATTCCCGACAACAAACAGGCTCAGCAGTACTTGGAGCTCGTGCTTGGCGTAGACGGCTGGCGGACCATCGTAGCCAATGAGTCGCTCGGTGACATGGCCGCAGTCAACTCGACGGTTTTCAAATCGGAACAGTTCATGGCACCAAAGACGTACGACAATCTTGAACAAGTCGTCGCGTCGAAAACAGCGATGTTCAACACGAATATGAGCATCGTGCGATATCCGGCCCTGGCCATTTGCCTGATCGGCATCGTCGTCATCCTGCTGATGGGCGTTTTGCAAGTGGCCGACGCTCGAGCTTGGACGCCAGCCTTCGCCGCGGCCCTCTTGATGGTGACTGCCAGCTTGACTTGGAAACCGGAGCCAACATCGGAAACGATGACTGCGATGGCCCCGGCAACCACCTCGGAAGAAGACGTCTCCGGCGCGCCAACCGATGCAATAGACGAATTGATCGAAGAAGAAAATGAGGAATTCGACGCGGCTGCCGCCCGTCCGGAATCAGACAAAACGGTTGACCGCAACGGGTTCAATGAGGCGTTGAACGCCGCAGGTGAACGAGACGACCAGAGTCCGCTCTCATTCAGTAAAGCCCAAGGCAATAAACGGGTAGTTGACTCGCTAGACATCGCACCCATTGAAGCCGAAGCTTCCGAGGCGGGCGAAGGGAAGAAAGGAAAGATCGAAGCTTTTGGCGGCCGAACGTTCAAGCAGAGCGCCGACGACGACTCCCCCGCTGATAAACCGAAGAGTGGCGACGGCAACGCAACGCGTCGAATGCGGGTTGGAGGTCGGGCGGGTGGCGAATCTGCGAAACCCCGATCGGCCGCGGCCAGGGGAATCGCTGACGGCGAAAAAAGCGCACCGGATTCTCCTCAAAGCCAGCTCGCTCAATCGAAAATGAAATCCGCTGCCCCTTTAGACAAGGTCGCGCCGAAGAAGGCCAACCGAGACTCAAATACGATACGATCCGGCCTAGGGGGCGGTGGCGGATTCGGCGGTTCCCGGCAACCCGATAAGAAGAGCGACGAAAGGCGTGAGCCAACGCCCAGCGAAGCGCACCTCGCAAAACTCGCCAACGTGAAAGACGAAGGCGACGAGAACAAATTGACCGACGCAAAGAAGCTGACAAAAGACGCGGCGAGGAAACGAGCGTTAGATGATCGTCAAGCTGCGACCGAACGATTCGCAACCGAAGTAACACCCGGCGGATTTGGCAACGCCACGGGTAAAACAGACAGAGGCTTGCCCAAGGAAGGCGCCGAACCCAAACAACGAGGGAGTGCTCCGAATCGCCAAGGGAGTCTTTACGCCCCGGCTGCCGACGAGGAGTCGCAGTCGACCGTGACGCCGCCGCCGCATGGCGAAGCCGACAGCTTGCGGAACAGCTTCCGTCAACAACCGCAGCAACAGGCGATGAAGCCCAAAGCTCAATTGGAAGCGGAGGCGTTGGGTCTTGCGGCAAACGAATCGCTGGCGAGAAACACAGTGGCGGCGGATGGCGACGGCGAGTCGAACGAAAAGCTGTTCTCGCGTTTGTTGCTGCGACGACGATCGAATCTTGCAGTAAAGGACTCGGGCAGGACCGGATTCTATTGGGACCCGATTATCGAAACCGATGCGAGCGGAAAAGCCGCATTGAGAATCTCCAGACCGGCCGGCGCGCCGTCTCAGAGGTTGATCGTCGATGCCGCTGGACACGGTCGACTTGGCCGAGCTGAGATGATTATTGATCGCGGGCTTTCACCGGGTGTCTATGCCGAGTTGACGACGCCCAAAACCGTAACAGTTGGCGATGAGATGCATTTGCCGCTATTGCTCAGCAACGGCACCGACAAGGAAGTCGCGGTCAATGTCGAACTGTTGTTGACGCCAGGACTCGCAGTTGCGAATGGCGAGACAAAGTTTTCCATTGTGCTGCCGCCGCAAACGAATAACTATCAAAAGCAGATCTCGATCCGCTCCGTCGGCATTCCGCAAACGGGCCCGCAGGGCGCACAGTTGGCGGTGAATCTTCGCGCTGATGGCGACACTCAGAGCATTCTCCGCAAGCTGACGATTCACCCCAGAGGATACCCGGTCGATTCCGTTTTTAATCGAGTTGTCAACAACGAAGACAATTGGAGATTTAGCGTGCCCCAAGGCGTGCCGTCTCAACTGACTCTCAAAGCGTTCCCTTCGGCCGTGTCGGAATTGAACTTCGCGCTCCAGAGCGAATCGTTGAGACGGGAAATCGACTCGGAAGCGATCGATGCGATGAGCGATCTGTCGCTCAAGTATCTCGCCGAGAATCGCATCGCCAACTTGGACGTCACCCGCGCCGCAAAACGACTTCGCGCATCGCAAGATTCGTCCGAATACAAGTTGGCTGAAACAGCCAAAGACGTCGCGAAGGCGGCCAAATCCGAGTTGGGTAAAAAGGACGTCGAGTCGATCGACAGTCGATTTAGTCGCCTTCTTGAAGCCCATCGAGGACGATTTAAGAAGCAGGCCGAAGGAGAAACGAAGAAGGAAGACCCGACGGTAGCCGAGCGGGCGCGTTACCGAAAAGAGGCAATCGAAGAGATTGAACGAGAGATCAAGTCCGAAGCGAAACTCGCCAAGAATCTTTCCGGCGTCGTCGACAACGCTATCGTACTGGGTCGGCTCGGCGACTTCGGCGAAGACAATCGCAAAGCCATGGAGTGGATTAATTCGCGACGGCAAGGTGGAGGCGGATTCGGTTCGCCCGCGAATACGTTCTTCGCGCTTCGGGCGATTACCGAGAACGAAAAACTGCTCTACGAAAAGGGCGCTGCATCGGAATTGACCGTCGAGGTCGATGGCAAGACGGTCGCACGCCAACCGGTTCAGACCAATCAGGTTGTTCGTTTGAATAATCTCGAAGCGTTCGTGAAACCGGGCGCCAACGAGTTTAAGCTCAAGATCGGACAGGGCAATCGAGCTCCAGTGATGGGGCTGCTGCGAACCTGGCGGGAAACGCCGCCCAAAGCGGGTCCGTTGCAAATCGCCTCGCAACTGGGCGAACTCAAAACAAAACAAGGCAGTTCCGTCGAAGTCCGCGTCGTGGCCTCGAACAAAGGCATGGTTGAGCTTGATCATGTCGTTGCGGAAGTCCCATTGCCCGGCGGCCTGTCCGCTCGAACTCAGAGACTGGATGAATTGGTTCGCAGCAAGGAAGTCGATGACTATCAATCCGACGGTTCGCGAGTCCAACTGTTTTGGCGCAAACTGTCCGCCGGCACCGAGAAAAAAATAGTTATCGATGCGAGGGCGGATGTGAGCGGACGTTTCACCTCGTCGCCCGCTTCGATCTACCGGCAAGATCAGTCGACATCGCGCAGTTTTGCCCCGGCGCTGCAAATCGAAATCGAGTGACCGGTGCAAAATCACGACTCTGCTTGCCCTCAGGGGAAGTCTTGAGGCGAAGCCGCAAGCGCCCTGGATTGGCCTCAATCGTGTTATAGTCGTGTCCATGACAAATCGCGCCGACAGCGGCGCCGGACGAAGCGACTTGAGGCGAATACAACGATGAGCAAGCAGATCAAAGAGACGTTTCTACGCGCGACAGAGTATTGCGCAGCTTTCCCAATCATCCTCTTGGCTGCGATGTCGTCGGCGCCGGCATTGGCGAAACAGCCGACGAACTTCGTCTTCATCTTGGTCGACGACCTCGGCTACATGGATGTCGGGTGCAACAATCCCAAGACGTTCTACGAGACGCCCAACATCGACCGGTTGGCTAGCAGTGGAATGCGGTTCACCGATGGATACGCCGCGAACCCTGTTTGCAGCCCGACTCGATTCAGCATCATGACCGGTCGCTATCCGACTCGAGTCGACGCGACGAATTTCTTCGCCGGCAATCGGGCTGGGCGGTTTCTTCCGGCCAAGCTCAACGATCGCATGCCGCTCGAAGAGGTGACCATCGCCGAAGCCTTGAAGAAGAAAGGCTACAGCACTTTCTTTGCCGGCAAATGGCACTTGGGCCCGAATGAGAATTTCTGGCCTCGGCGCCAAGGCTTTGACGTCAACCAAGGCGGCTTTTCTCGCGGAGGCCCGTATGGCGGCAAGAAGTATTTCTCGCCCTACGGAAACCCGCGACTGACGGACGGGCCAGACGGCGAGCACTTGCCGGATCGATTGGCAAGCGAGACGAATCGATTCATGGAGGAGAACAAAGACAAGCCGTTCTTGGCCTACCTCGCCTTCTATTCCGTTCACACCCCGTTGATGGCGCCGAAACCGTTGGTTGAGAAGTATCGCCAGCAAGCAGCCGAGGCGGGTCTGACCGACAAGCCGAGTTTCGCGAGCGAAGAACAAAACCTGCCGATCAAGCGACCTCGCAAGGTTCGCACGGTGCAAAGCCACGCGGTCTATGCAGCGATGGTTGAATCGATGGACCGAGCCGTCGGCAAAGTGCTCGACAAGATCGACTCGCTGGGAATCGCCGACCGCACCGCTGTGTTTCTCACCGGCGACAACGGCGGCCTCAGCACATCGGAAGGCTCGCCGACTTCGAATCTCCCCTTACGAGGCGGCAAGGGCTGGCTCTATGAAGGAGGCATTCGCGAAGCGTTCCTCGCTCGCTGGCCAGGCGTCACAAAACCGGGATCGGTCTGCGACACGCCGGTGATCAGCACCGATTTCTTTCCGACGATTCTCGATATCGCCGACGGTCCGTTCAGCTCCGAGCTGCCTCTCGACGGGGTCAGCCTGACACCGTTGCTGCGAGGCGAATCGGAGCTCGAACGCGAGGCGTTGTTTTGGCACTACCCCCACTATTCCAATCAGGGCGGGTTCCCTGGCGGGGCGGTCCGAATGGGCGATTGGAAACTTGTGGAACGATTTGAAGATGGTCGAGTCCATTTGTACGACCTGCGAAGCGACGTGGGTGAGCGAAAAGATCTGGCTCAAGACCAACCCGATCGAGTCAACGATATGCGAGCGAAATTGCATCGATGGTACAAAACGGTCGGCGCCAAATTCCTTCGCGCCAAACCCAATGGCCCTCAGCCGTGGCAACCGGAATAAGATCTTCGGCTGTCAATGGCTTGCCAGTGCTGATGCGTATGAAACCGTCCGCCGCCATGTAACCAGCACAGGCGCATAGCTCTATCCAGTAGACTCGCCCCTATCGAACGCCTGTTCGTTGGGCGATAATGGTCGGCGTTATGGACAATAAATTTCTAGAGTTGCTGCGCTGCCCGATTTCGGGCGACCGCCTCAGATTGGTCGACAACGAATTGCTCGACGAAGCGATCGCGGCGCAGCAGACGGGCGAGTTGAGCGACCGTCAAGGTCGAGGCGTCGATGAATTCAGCGGTGGGCTGATCGATTTCGAGCGGAAATGGTTTTACCCGATGCGGAGCTCCATTCCCAACTTGATCCCCGATCAGGCGATTGACATCGAGCAGATAGCGAACGTGAACGCCAGCCGATCCAGGACGGAATCGAAATGACGATCTTCAAGAAAATCATCGATCGCGAAATACCGGCCGACATCGTCTACGAAGACGAACTCTGCCTCGCCTTCCACGACATCAACGCTCAGGCTCCGACCCACGTCTTGGTGATTCCCAAAAAAGAGATTCCTTCTTTGGACGATTTGACAGACGAGGACCAATCGCTTGTAGGCCATTTGCATTTGGTCATCCGCAAGGTCGCCCAGCAGCTCGGCTTGTCCGGTGGATACCGAGTCGTTGTGAACTGCAAAGAGGACGGTGGACAGGCCGTCGGCCATTTGCACTTTCATTTGCTCGGCGGACGAGCGCTCTCTTGGCCGCCCGGATAGCCGTCTTGTTGCCGTGCGTCGGAACCCACGCCTCTGGCTCGTGAGTCGTGACGGGTGCCTGCGCGTTGTCCCGAAGGGCAACGTAGCCAGCCAAGAACTGCAAAACGCCGCGCGTGGGAGAGCCGTTTGCGCGGCGTTTTGCAATCCAACAACAGACCCGGGAGGGACTGTATCTTCTGTCAGTTTTTTCGAGGCGGCAAGGCCTGGGGGTGTCGTGGTCTCGGAATTCAATTTCAGATGAGTCTTGGCGGCATCAGTTCCAATCCCGTTGGTGGACGGAATTGGAACTGTTGGAGAGCCGCAAGATCGAGCGGAGTGGCGACGCGACTGGCGAGACGCATCGCGGATGGATGGCTTGTGCCAGGCTGAACGACGAGCCCGGCTTTTGGGTGGGTTAACGCTTTGAATTGGGAGTCGCGGCGTTTGAGATGCTTGCCGGCTTCGAGCCGCGTGAGCGTCTTCGCGTCTTGCGTTCGGGCTTCGCCGAACTCCATTCTTTGGTCAGAGTTTCGAACACCTCAGGCGATTCGTATCTGACAACTTGCTTGTCCTCGGCTTCGGGGATAGGACCGATCAATCCTCGAAAAACTGGCAGACCGCGTAGCGAAAGATCCGTGCTCGAATCTTCGACGCCGATCTGCGGATGCAGTTCCACAAGCATGTCTTGATCCGCGTACTCTTTGACGCGAATGTCGCCGTCGGCGCCGCGGGTGACGATCCGGTAAGTTTGTTTGTTCATAGTCCTCATCCCTGTCGATGCATGCGATTTGGAGCGGAGTGAAGCGAATGCGTCGCAAGAGAAATATCGGAGCTCCACAGACCAAAAACCGAGTGAACTTACGGCGCAACGCACAGAGGAAAAAGGCGTGTTAATCGGCAAATCGTGTCCGAAAGCGATTTGTCGTCACGAGCGTCGGCGGGTGGCCGGTCGCCGTCGGATTCATCGCGCCAACTGGGCGCGTTACGGCCTACGTGGCCCGATCGGTGCAGTTAGAGGGCTTGCGCCGTTGGCATGCCTGAAAGCAGTTCTTCCGTGAACAGGTGCAAGTCCGCGCTAGTTAGAATCCCGATCGGGACATCGCGAGAGCAGACAGGGAGGCAAGGTAGCTCAAGTGCGATCATCAACCGAAGTGCTCGGCGCACCGATGTCGACGGCTCGACGCTGACAAGCTCTTCGCTCACCAGATCGCTCGCAGTCATCTGCGCACCCGACTCTCGCCTCGCCTCATCGTCGGTACAATGTTCAGTCGATCGAGCGCGATGAGTTGGCTGGGCGAGAAGATCGCGAGGCGTGAGCAGGCCGACCAATTCGCCCTCAGCATCGACGACAAACAGATGCGGATTCGTCGTGGTTTGGAAATGTGAGACGAGCGAATGCAGCGGCGTCTCGAGCCGAGCGGACGGTGGGTTGGCGGTCATAATCAGGCCAACCGCTATGTCCAAATCGAGTCCTCGATTCCGACACCTGAAGACGGCTTCGCGGACTTGTTTACGCTATTCATCACGATTCATCGTTGGGCTCGCTCGCAGACATATTCGTCCAAACCGGGCCGAATAGCCCCGTCCAACTTGCGCCCCCAAAACCGCATCTGCCAAATCCTACGCCACACCATGCCCTACTTTGCCGAAAACCTCAAAGCGAGTAGGATAGTTTCATCGCCGGAGGGTATCCGAATGGCTAGGAGGTTGATTCGAAATCAACTGCCCCCTCGGGGGTTGAGGGTTCGAGTCCCTTGCCCTCCGCTCCTCGTCAGTATTCGCACCGACACGCAGGTCGTCGCGTTTCTCGGCAAGGCCTAACACGTTAAGGCGAGCGACTTTTTTACAGAGTCGCTCGCCTTTTTCGTTTCTTGCTTGCACGCTCTTGCATCGTTTCGCCGTACCTCGCATCCCTGGTGGCCTGCGACCGACAAGGCCCGTGGCTGGGCCTTCCAGCGCTTCCAGCCGCAGTGGCCGTTTCTGAGTTGCCAACTAGTCGCCAACACAGAGGGTCACGTTGCGGCGCGATTAGGTAAGACGCCTAAGCTCGTCGCCGGACGCAACTCTTGCTGGCGAAGGACGAAGTAAACAAGGACGCTCAGCCGTGGTTTGTGGCCATTTATGTAGGCTGATTACTACTGGGGCATCGTCACGAATTCAACGACTTACCTAGATCGCCGTATGACCACAAACCACGGCTGAGCGTCTTTGTCCCTGCGGGTTTGACTCACGTCAAAACATCACTGCGGCAGGATGCCCCAGCCACGTTCGTGTCGCGCAAGGCTTGGGGGGGCACCGCGGCTATCGTAAAGCCGGTACAATGATCGCACGGCGCAATCGCGCGTGCATTCTTGTATTACCTTGGTCGCGATATCCGCAGTTCGAATGCCTGAAAAAGACCGGATTGATGAATGGCTTCAACGGCTCAGATCGGGCGCGACTGGCGACTTCGGCGAACTCGATAGCGAGTTGCTCAGCGCGGTTCGAGATCGAGCCGGCGAGAGAGGCGCGAAGTTCACCGAGGCCGAATTATTGGCTGGTCTCGACCTGGCTCGAACCGAACTCGACCGATTCAAGGGGACCACGGAGGCGGACTTACTCGATTGGATTGCGTCGTTGACGTCGTTGTCCAAATCAAGGCCCGCTGGCGGAGATGACGGCAGCGAGGCGGACGAGACGCTTGTCAAATCCGGCGGGGATGACGGCGCAGATGATACGTCAGTGAAACTCGCGGCGAACAACGCAGACGAAACATGGGCGAAGCCAGCACCTCGTCGCGAAGCCTTCTCGCTGACGGCCGCCATCGACAAAATGGACGATTTTCTCAGCTGGCGATTTGAAAAGCGTTGGCCATTGTCTCGAATCGCCGAGCAGCTGAATTGCACGACCGATGAGGCAGCTGCCGTATTGCGTCTTGGTTTGCAGCGGCATTTCGCTGACCCACTCGATCGTGATGCCGTCCGCGTGTTGCCGATCGACACGGAGTTCGCCAAGCTGCTCGAGCAGATCGACAAGGGTCAACTCATTGACCGCGAGAAGCTGTCTCTCGATCTGCCAGAGTCTACGGCTGAGCTCACTCAAGTTCTTGATCGCCTTGACCGGTATGAACAGGAAACTATCCACTCGAATCAAACGCTGGTCGTGGAGTCAGGAGGAGCGGCGCAACAAAACGGCGAAGGGAAGGCGGCGGCTCCGAGAGGGCAAATGTTCGGCGATTACGAGTTGTTGGAAATCGTCGCCAAGGGCGGCATGGGCGTTGTCCATAAAGCCCTGCAAGCAAAACTTAATCGCGTCGTGGCGATCAAGACGATTCTGGCTGGGCAATTTGCGGACAAGCAGGATGTCGATCGATTCTATGCGGAAGCCGAGTCGGCGGCGCACCTACGTCACCCCAACATCGTTTCCATTCACGAAATCGGAGAACACCAGGGCCAACACTTTTTCTCGATGGATTTTATCGACGGACAGAGTCTGGCCGATATGGTCCGTGAAAATGCCATGCCCGTGCGGCAAGCGGCCGAATACAGCATGGCGATTGCCGAAGCCATGCAGTACGCCCACGACCAGGGTATTCTCCACCGCGACCTGAAGCCCGCGAATATTTTGGTCGATCATGAAAACACGCCTTTGATCAGCGACTTCGGGCTCGCCAAACAAGTCGACGGCCAGTCGCAGTTGACCATCGACGGGACGATTCTCGGCACGCCCAGCTACATGCCTCCAGAGCAGGCGAGCGGCCAACTCGATAACGTCGATCAACGCAGCGACGTTTATTCGCTGGGCGCTATCCTGTTCGAACTGCTGACCGGCAGTCCGCCCTTTCGATCATCATCGCCGTTCGAGACGATTCGACAGGTTTTGGAAACCGAACCCGTTTCGCCGAGAATGCTCAATAGCAACGTTCCCGCCGATCTGGAGACAATCTGCCTCAAGTGTTTGCAGAAAGAAAGGGCCAAGCGTTTTCAATCGTCGCAAGAGTTAGCTGACGAGTTGAAACGCTACTTGGGGGGCGAGCCGATTTTGTCTCGACCGGTTGGACGATTGGAGCGAGTACGGCGATGGTGCTACCGCAATCCCAAAATGGCCACACTTGCCGGAACGACAATCCTGGCGTTCTTGGCGATATTCGTGACTGTGACCGTCGCCTATTTTAAGACGACAACAGCGCTCGCCAACGAAAAAATCGCCCGGGCCGATGCGGAAGAAAGTTTTCAACAGGCTCGGCAGGCGGTTGATGAGTTCTATACGACCGTTTCTGAAGACACGTTACTGAATCGCTACGGCATGCAGCCGATTCGCCGAGCATTGCTCAAAAAAGCGCTCGACTATTACCAGCAGTTTCTCGAGCAACGCCGTGATGATCCGACAATTGCGGATGAAGTCGCGATGACGTTTTATCGCGTTGGATTCATCAGCGATCAAATGGGTTCGCGAGATGAGGCGATCGCATCGTTTCAGCACGCTCGAGCCATTCAAGAAAAGCTGGTTGCCAAAACGCCCAATGACGCATCCCGATTACATGCGTTGAGCGATACGCTGGTTGACATCGCGAGAATTCAATTGGATAGCGACGAAGAAACGGAGCGCCTTCAAAAGCGAGTCATTGAGCTGCGTGAACAGATGGTGTCGGTTGACCGCAGCAATGCCGAGTTCGCGAGAGAACTCGCCAACGGCCACATGAATCTGGGAATCCTCTACCGCGAGCGAGCCAAGCGATCTCAGGGCGAGTCCGCCGCCGCAGAACGCGCAGGTGGCAAGCCGAGAGCCGAGCAACTCGCCAAGGCTGGGCGCGAGCAACACAGCCGAGCAGTTGAAGAATACGAGAAAGCTCAGACGATTCGCCGCGAGTTCATCGGCAAAAAGAGCGGTCAAAACAAAAAAGTCGTTATGAACTACGCCATGGGTTTCTTCAATCTCGGTCAAGCCGCTGCTGACATCCTGGACATCGAGGCAGCGGAGAAGAACTACAAGTTAGCCATCGACGAGTTCCGCTCGCTACAAGATGACTCGAAACCGGATTTCGTTACGGATCTGAATCTAGCAACCTGTCATCGCGTGTTGGCGGACCACTACAGCAAACACGGCGCGGACGGCAAGGCGCGAGAGAACTATGAAATTGCCGAAGGAATTCTGACGCCGCTTGCCTTTCGAAATCCGGACGAGCTAAATTTTCGACGCGCGCTGGCGGACACATACAAGAATCGCGGACAAGCTCAATTCGAACGCGGGGAACGCAAAGAAGCACTTCGACTTTTGGGGCAAGCGCTCGAGCTTGAAGAAGCACTCACCGAACGCAATCCGGAACTTTCCAGAGACCGAAATTCGTTCCACGACACGACCATCGCTTTCGCGCAATACCACCTCGAACTCAACAATCCCAACGAGGCCATTGCCGCTTTGCGTTCCTTGCAAACGTTCTACTCCAAGGCCATCCAAGGGCCGCTCATCGAGTATCCGGGAGAACGAAAAAAGGCTCAGACGAGACAAGTGGATGTCTCGATCATCCTGGGCGATGTTTGCGTTTCAGAAAACCAGCTCGCCGCCGCTTTGGAAGCCTATGAGGCCGCGCTGAAGATCCTCTTGCTCTCGGTCGACTCGGGGAATGATCTCACTCGATCCCGCGCCGACTATGCAACGACGTCGCTTCAGGCGAGTCAAATTGCCTACGACCTAAAGCAGGAATCAAAAGCTCGCGGATTGCTTCAGGAGGGGATGCGAGTGCTCGATCTTCTTCGGGCCAGAAACGCGGGCGAAGCGTGGTTCAAGGAACTTGACGAGTTCGCGACAGCTCTCAAGGCGGCCGATCCTGACTGAAGTCCTCGGTTAGGCGCAAGTGCTCAACAGGCTCAAGCCGATTTCTGAATCTGAGCATCCGGAAGATTGCAAACCCGCATGACACATGCCAACTAGCGCCGAGTCTCCTTGGAGAGACTACAAGAAAAATTCACAACGGTTGTGACAATCTCCGGATTCGACTTAAGGGCTACGGTGACTAACCGTATCTTTCGCGCCATTTTGTCGTTTTCGGCAAAAAGGACAAAACGCTCTCAACTCGCACGATCGAGCGGAACGATAAGACCGTTACGCTGTCGTCCGTCCCCTGCGAGCCAAGACATGTTTTGCCGCCAATTGATTATCGTTAAAGGCCCGTTGTTGGCCGTCGCATTCTGTTGGCTCCTCTTCTGCACTCAGCGCGCTCAGGCCCAGACCGAGCAAGAGCTGTTGCAGCCGATTAACTTTCAGGATCTGGTAACACCGGCGACAGCTCAGCCCCCGACAGCTCAGCCCCCGACAGCTCAGCCCCCGACAACCCAGCCCCCGACAGGCAATCAACCGCCGTCTACGGTGCAGCCGCCGACGAGGACCAATCCGTCCGATCGGTCGATTCCACCGCGACCCCGACTGGACTTGCGCCGGCCGACACTCGGTCGGTCGAGTCGCGTCAATACGCTTGGGGAATATCGCTCTGGCTATCTAGCGGATCGTCTGGCGCGTGCGCCAAACATGTTTGGTGACTTCTTCATGTCGGGCGGGCAAGCATTCATATTCGGACAAACCGGGCCGACCAATATCCGGGATGTAATGTTTGACATGCCGACCGCTGGCGGAAGTCGTCGCATCAAGATCAGCGATAACAACCACGCGTTACCGACGGACCGCGTGTTCTTCATGTACAACCATTTCCACAACGCGCTGAATACCACCGTTGGCCCGGCGCCGCCTGGCAACAAATCGGTTGACCGTTACACGATCGGCCTGGAAAAAACGTTCTGGGATGGCGACGCATCCGCCGAGGTCAGGATGCCGTTCACCGGGACCTATCACGTCGGCGGACCCGCACTGCCCACCGTCGAAGGCGGCAATGTCGGCAATCTGGCGTTGATCTTGAAGTTCGCTCTGCTTCGCTGGGACGACGCGGTTCTTTCAGCGGGCATGGGCATAGACATGCCCACGGGCAGCGACTTAACTGTCGACTTGCGGCCCCGCGGCTTGTTGCTGGAGAACGAATCCACACACCTGCTCCCCTATGTGGGCGCGAGCATGACGCCGACGGAACGATCGTTCTGCCACATCTTCGCTCAGTTGGATCTTGCCACGAGCGGCAATTCATTGACGTTTTTTGATCCCGTCGGCGCACCGACGCCGCTTGGCGTATTGAATGAACAGAATCTGCTGTACTTCGACGTCGGCGGTGGCTTTTGGTTGTACCAGAATCCAGATGCTCGGTTCTGCACTGGATTGGCCGTCGTATCCGAACTCCATCTCACCAGCACCATTCAAGACGCGGATAAGCTGAATGTTCCTGGAGTCGGTGTCTTCGGCAATCAGAACAACCGCCAAGATTCTTCGAACGCGACCATCGGAGTTCATCTGCAGATGGGACCGCGAAGCACGTTTCACGTCGGCGGCGTACTACCGCTGAGAACCGGCGCGGACCAGGGATTTGATTCGGAAATCCAAGCGGCTTTCAACTGCCGGTACTAAGCGCCGTTCTTCGGCGCAGAGTTTTCCGCTCAACGTTCGCAACTCACTTTGTGTCCATTCGAATAGCCAGGTCAAACGGCTCGTCCTCGCCGCGAAGTTCCTGGATGCGCTTGAACAGCAGACTCGCGACTGCATCTTTATTGTCTTCGCTGAGTTGCTGCAGCAACGGTTCGGCAGCCTCGAACTCCTGCCGTTCGTAATGGCCCAACGCCTGCTCGTACGTCGTCGAAAGGCTGGTCCAGGCTGCGTCGACTTCGGCGCCGAAGAGTTGGTGAACCTCCACTGGTTCGCGGATCCCAACGAGATAAAGACTGCAAACTCGGCGAGTTGCGAAAGGCAAATCGAGTTGGCTGTGCGTGGGCGTTGAGATCAAGATCGGCAAGCCGACGTGTTTCGTTGCGCTCTCAATCCGACTGGCAAGATTGACCGCGTGGCCGCGCGGTCCGTACTTTAGTCGGTGCCTGCTTCCGGCGTTGCCAACCAATGCCGGGCCGGAGTGAATACCGATGCCAACATCGAGCGGAGACTCTAACACTTCGCCCCATTTTTCGTTGAGCGACGGCAGTTGTTTTCGCATCGCCAAGGCGGCCTGGCACGCCAGCGTCGCGTGACGCGACTGATCGGTCGGGGCGTTCCACATCGCCGCCAATCCATCGCCGTAGTAATCAATGATCACTCCGTTTTGGAGCAAGATCTGGTCGGTGAGCGAGTCCATCACGTCGCTCACCAACTCGTAGGTCCGTCTCGGTCCCAAACGTTGGGACATTTGAGAAAAGCCGCGAATGTCTGAGAAAAGGACGCTGATGTCGCGCTGATTGCCTTCCAACAAATTGGGGTTTTGTTGGAGTTCGCGCACCAATTCAGGTGACGAAAACTGTTCGAATTGGACGCGCATGCGAGCCGCTTCGGTCTCTTTGTCGACCCGCGCCAATCCCGAGCTCACCGCACTCGCCAACAACTGGACGACCTGCGCCTCCAATGGCTGAATCCCCTGTTTGCGCGACTGCGACCGAACATCACGAGAGCCGTACACGACGCCGATGATCTTTTCGTTTCGATCAAAAATCGGAGACGCCACGACCGACTCGACCTGCATCAAGCTGGCGGCCCGAGTCGAACCTGTTGGGCTTTGAAACCAAGTGCGACGTTCCGCCAACACGCGAGCCAAAACGGATCGGCTGAAACTGGCGGCCGCCGATTCTCCTTGAATGCTTGACTCCATCACCTGCCACTGATCGGCATCGTCGCGCAGTAACACGAGCCCTCGGTCCAAGCCGACTAGATCGACTACGGCGCGAGCTGTCTCCTGGTAGAACGCAGCTGACCCTATCGCCGATTTTTGCACGGTCAACAGAGTTTCAAACCAGTGAGCTAAGACGGCGGGCGATGGTGATTCGCCGAGCGAGGCCAGTGAGTTCTGTGATTCCGATTCGATATCGGGGCGGACCGGGCGGTTGATCGTTTGCAGATCGGAATCGTCGTCTCCCGTTATTTCGCAAACAATTGTGAGTGTCGTGTACCCAAGCGTCAATTCAATTGGCGCAGGCCGAGTCAGCATGTCGCCCTTCTCAACTTCAGTCTCATCCGCGAGCGTGAACGCCGTTCCAAGATTCGTTAGCTTGAGCTGACCGCCCGGTAATTCAAGCAGTTGCAACTGATCACGCGACACATAACGGTCGCGAATAACAATGCGGCGGACGCCTTCCTTCTCGATGCGGCCGAACTCAATCGGTCCCAACTCATGAGTGAACTGTTCGTTCTGCTGATCATTGGCCACTGTGATTTGCAACATGCCGGCTACACTCCCGCAACTTGACAGGCTGAAGGAATCTTGCGATTCGTCACGACGCGGTCGTTATCTTGATTGGGCACGTTGGCGGCGAGACCTGCACTAAGGACTTGTGCGGAGCGAATTGAAGTATGAATGATGAAGCAATACGTGACCGATCGCAAGCGTATTCAAATCCCCACCATAGCGACAACTCCAATCGCAGCGTCCGTTCGCTCGACCATTGTCGGACAAATCAATCGTCAATCACGTCCAGCAGCGGGTCGAGCCCAAGCTTGTTGCACGAGGCCGGGAGCTCGTCCCTTCCGTGCACTCGGCGCCGCAACGATTCAAGTTTGACATCGCCATCACGAAACAGCTCATCTTCCAGCAAGAGAAAGAACTGAAACGAGCCAGCTTTTCCTTGCCACGCTGAGCGGCCGATCAGCTGCCGGTCAATGCGGAAACTGGCCGAGGACCTCACCGACGGTAAGGCCGACACGTTCGTGTCTGCGGCTCATGCCTATGCCCTGGCTGCCGCAACGGTTCGCCCCTTCAACGGCGAAATGCTTGCACAAGAGAAGAAACGCCACCAACGATACGCTGACCTTTCGCTGGCTTGTCTGAATGATGCGATTGCTGCGGGCTACGACAAGCTAGATTCGCTTCGAGACGCCCCAGACTTAAAAGAGCTTCGTGACCTACCGAAAATTCGCAATTTGCTTAAGACCTTAAAGTGATTGCCGAAAAAAATCTCCTGGCTTGATTCATCACGGCAGTTTGATTGCGCTTTCGATGTTGGCCGGGCGAGAATCGAAAGTCGTCCCTGGTCGAAATGCGATCTTGCGAAACTGATCCCTTTCTTGGCGAATGATGTCGCGCCAACCGTCACTCCAGACAACGCGCGCTTCGCCATTCACCATCCGCCACTTTCCGGTGGCCCGAGGGACATGGCTTTTTGTGGCTGTGTAATCGGCGTTCAACGACATGACGAATGCAGGCTTACCGCCGCCTTTCGGACGACCAATATCCCACGACCCTACAAATCCCCTGGTAGCGATCTGCATTCTTGGATCGGCGGAACGCCGGCGCCTGCCCGTCTCAATTCGGTAGAGATAGTTGGCAGTGCGGACGATGAACGCATTTCCGTCGATCGCGGGTGTGGCCATCAGCTGCTGCTTTGCAAGCGAATTCACACGTTGGAGCTCGAACTTTCGTGCTGGACGAATGATCGCGCATGTCGCGTCTTCGTTGAACACGTAGATACGTCCCCCGGCGAAGATGGGCGTTGCCGAATAGTCGCCCTTCAGTCGCTGCTTCCAGACGAGTTTTCCTGTCTTCGCCTCAAGGCATGACATGATCCCGTCGCGATTCACCAGGTACAGCAAGTCACCAACAAGTAGAGGCGTACATCGAGCTGGCATACCGCGCGATTCCTTCCAGACGATGTGGCTGCCAGCAACGTCGCCGCTTCCATCGTGACGAATGGCCCAGAGTTCCGGGTGATCGCGGTCAACAATGGCGAACACCAGCCCGTGTCCTGACACGGGTCTAGGAGCTATCGACCATCCTTTGTGCCGAACTCGCCACAGCTCCTTTCCAGCTGTGTCATACGCATACACTCCCTGCGCGACCGAACTGATCAGCTGAATTCTGTTTCCTCGCGGGGCGATCCCAGGCATGCCGTATGCCTTGCGCTGATGGACTGGAATCTCTGAATAGTCGTACGACCGCGTGGTTTTCCAGACAGTTTTTCCCGTCGCCCGATCGAGCGCGATGATGTATTGGACGTCACGTCCGTCGACGTGAACGACAACATTGCCTCCGATGATGGTTGGAGAACTAGCTGGCCCGGCGTTCTTCTCGTGGTCGCATTTCAGGTCGCGCCGCGTCCAAATCGTGTCGCCAGTCTTTGTATCAAGACATGCTGTCCCATAGGTTCCGAAGTGAACGAACACGCGCCCATCTTCGATAACCGGCGTTGGCGTGGCGTAGGTGTTCTCTAGCGAAATCTGCTGCGGGTCCTCCACATCAAAGATGCGGCGGTCATATACGACACGGCCTGTCGCCTTGTCGACGCAGACCGCGAATAGCTTGTGACCATCAGACGTCGCCGTCGTTATCCATACCTGATCACCATAAACGACCGGTGACGACCAACCGCGCCCATGAATCGGCGATTTCCAAGCCACGTTCTTGTTGTCGGTCCAGTCGACAGGAAGGTCTGACGCGTTCGTGTGGCCGTTTCCCCGCGGCCCGAGAAACTGCCACCAGGATTCTTCAGCAGTACATCGTGTTGCACCAATAAGAAGCAGTAGAAATGCCATGACTCGCATGTGATGCTCTTTTACTCACGCTTGAATTTTGCTGACAAGCAATGCTATGGATCCGACACGAATTGCTTGTTCACTTGCCACTCGACGGCTTGCTCAAGCGGCATGTCGCCAGAGCCACTCGATACGGCCCGCCGGATTCGCCAGATCCAGCGGAATAGTACATCCACAGCTCGTTACCTCGGCTAACGATGTGACAGGCGAAGCACGCATACTCGTCGATCGTTCCCTTTGCCCCGTTGGTGAGCGTTGGAACCGCGTCCTTTCTCCAATCATCGCCATCTCGACTGACAGCGTGTGTGATGCCGTTATGATTCGGTCCGGACGTGCGATCGTTTTGAGCCCAGGCGCTGTACCACATGTGAAACCTGCCACCCTCTAGCCGCACGAACACGTTGTAGACGTAGCCCTCGCGGAACTCGCCGACATGGCTCGGTTCAAGTACCGGCTCGCCGTCGTTCTGTCGCGTCCAGTGAATACCGTCGCGGCTGGTTGCGTGGCCCACGCGAAACGACTTCTGCGGACCGACCCCGTTGTACCAGATGTGCAATACGCCGGAGTCATCGCGAATCACCGCGGGATGGAGCACAACCTGATCGTCGAACTTGCCTCGCTCTCCGGGCCCCAGAACGGGTCTCGCGTCATTTGCGCGCGTCCAGCGAATTCCGTCCGGGCTCATCGCGTAGCCAATGGTGTAGCGGCTGCGCGAGTCACCGGCCGTGTACCACATGTGAAACTTGCCATCGAAGTGCAATACGGCCGGATGATCGACTTTAGTGGAATCGAAAGTTCCCGGCGCGCCATGCTCAAAAATCGGGTCGCCGTTGTTCGTCTTATTCCAGTGCAGCCCGTCCTCGCTGGTCGCCAATCCAATCGATCCGGTAAAGCGGTCATCCGTGCGGCCGTTGTACCACATCCACCACTGCTTACCGACTTTCAGAATGCAAGGATACTTCGCTTGCGTTGAATCGAACTTTCTGGGCTTACCTACATCGAGCAGAATACGATTTGTCTTCTTGAAGTTTCGATATGGCTGAGGCCCATCTTGAGCCGAGGCGGCGCTTGACGCGACGGCGATGGAGATCACGATCACACTCGTAAGTCTGCGAGGCGACCGGCGAAGCTGGGAGCGGCGGTTACCGTTCATTACGCGATGATCTCATCCAGAACATTGCCGGCGACGTCGGTCAGACGGAAGTCTCGACCGGAGTAGCGATAGGTCAACTTGGTGTGATCGAGTCCTAGTAGGTGCAAGATGGTGGCATGCAGGTCATGTATGTGGACGGGCTTGTCGACGGCGTGGTAGCCGAACTGGTCGGTGGTGCCGTAACTCATCCCCTTGCGAACTCCGCCGCCAGCCAACCAGAAGGTGAATCCCTGCGCGTGATGGCCGCGCCCTGTCTTATTCTGCACCTCGGGAGTTCGGCCAAATTCTGTGCTCCAGACGACCAGCGTTTCGTCCAACAGGCCACGCCGCTTGAGATCGCGAATCAGGCCGGCGATCGGTTTATCACAGGCTCGAGCGTTGTCGCCATGCCCCTTCACCAAACCGCTGTGTTGATCCCAACGTCCGCCGCGACCGCCTGTGTGAGCGACATGCACGAAGCGAACTCCGCGTTCAACAAAGCGTCTTGCCAGCAGCAATTCGCGACCGTAATTCTCGGTCACTTTGTCGTCGATGCCGTAGAGTGACCGAGTCTCCTGCGACTCATCGGAGACGTCGAGCACTTCCGGAGCATGCGCTTGCATTCGGAACGCCAGTTCAAACGAAGCGATCCGCGATTCCAACTCGGCATCGGCGCCGTTGCGACCGAGTTGCTCGCGGTTGCCAGCCTGAAGCAGATCGAGGAATCGACGCTGCTCGTCCGCACTGGCGGATTGGGCGTTGATGTTGCTAAAGCGCGCCTCTTTAGCAGAGATTCGATTGGTGCCAAGCATCGTCCCTTGATACGCAGCGGGCAGGAACGCCGATCCAAAGTTACGCTGCCCGGAATAGGTGAGCGGCGGACAGATCGTGACGAATCCCGGCAGGTTTTGGTTTTCGGAGCCGAGCCCGTAAGTGACCCACGCCCCGACGCTTGGTCGCATCGTGGACTGCGTACCGGTATGTAATTCCAGCGTGGCGGGCGTATGGGCATTGTTGTTGCTGTACATCGACTTGATGAAGCACAACTCGTCAGCCACTGAACCAACATGAGGGAACAAATCGCTCGCCCAGGCACCCGACTCTCCGTACTGCCGAAACTTCCAAGGCGACTTCAGGATGGCACCGAGATTCGCATTGAACTTGTTGCGTCCCGTGTTGACGGAATCGGGTAGTGGCTTGCCGTGCTGGCGCTCGAGTTCCGGTCGGTAATCGAACGAATCGATGTGCGACGCGCCGCCGTGCATATAGAGAAAGATCACATTCTTTGCTTTTGCAGGAAAGTGCGGTTGCTTGGCGGCGAGCGGGTTGATGCTGGTCTCGCCGGCGCGGACCGAATCCCAATGAGCGAGCGCAGAAAGCGCCAGCGATCCAAATCCGCACCCGGTTGTTCGCAGCCAATTTCGACGATCCATGAGGGCGACTCTATGTTCGTTTGTTGGAACTATCATTCTGCATGCGCGAACTCATTTAGGCAAAGCAGCATCTGGCAGAAAGCCTGCCAGTCTTCCGGTCGACCTCGATCGAGGAAGTTTGCCGCTCGTTCCAGTTCCGCACTCGTTGGCGACCGAGATAGCGTGAACTGATAGCCCAGCTGAATTCGACCGGCAACGTCTAGGTCTTGGCGACTCGCCAGGCGGTTCGCCAATCCCTTGGCCTGGCCAATCACAAAAGGATTGTTCATCAGAAACAACGCTTGCGGCGCCACAGTTGTCACGCCTCGTCGAGCCGTAATCGAGTTGGGGTCGCCGAAGTCGAACAGTTGCAACATCTCATGCAGCGCTGCGCCGCGGACGACCGGCAGGTAGATGCTGCGTCGTCGCGTGTTGTAGTTGGCCACCTCGTTATTGGCGTCGTCGACGCTAAACATCTTCGCTTTCCATTTGTTGACCGCGCCTCCGATGCGCCGGTCAAGCTGGCCGCTGGCAGCCAGCATGGCGTCGCGCAATGCTTCGCCTTCTAGCCGTCTGCGATTCATCCGCCAAAGCCATCGATTCGCTGAGTCGAAAGCGTGGGGATCCAGCGAGTTTGCGTCCACAGCCCGCATGCGGCTGCTCTGTCGGTAGGTCGTCGAAAGCACAATCTGACGATGCAGATCCTTCGGCGACCAGCCGTTTTGGATGAATCGCAGAGCGAGCCAGTCGAGCAACTCCGGATGCGACGGTCGCTCGCCTAAGCGGCCAAAGTTGTCTGGCGTACGAACCAGCCCCTCGCCAAAGTGCCACTTCCAGATGTGATTGACGAAGACGCGCGCCGTCAGCGGATGATCGGGTGATGTCAGCCACCGCGCCAATTCGAGGCGACCGCTCTGAGTGTTGTCGGTCGCTGTCGCGTTTGCTGGCAGACCGGCGCCTTGCCCTACGATTTTTGGAAAACCTCGAGGCGCGACGTCGCCGAGGTTCTTTGGGTCGCCAGCGATGTGAACTCGAAGATCAATCGCTTGCTTGGCGTCGGCAGCAATCATGGCCATCACCGGATCGGGCACGCGAGTTTGCTCGATGGCTCGCGCCTCGGTGTCGAGCTTTGTTAGTTGTTGCTTCACTGATTCGGAGTAGAACGCTTCGGCATCGCTACCCACGACGTAAGGCGTTGTCTTGGCGCCTTTGATCAACTTCTGCAAGGCGTCGCCATCCGCGTTGGCCGTCAGGTCGACAAACCGTCGTAGAATGCTGGGCGTCAGCCCTTGCGCGGCTGCGTCCTCGTAGCTGAAAGTGTCTGCCGGTCGATTCTCCGAATCAGTCTTGCGCGCCGCTTCGATGGTCGCCACATCTTGCGATTGTGTGAACAGGCGCTGTATCTCAGCGACCGACAGCAGGCGATTCCAGATGGCTACGTCATCCAGCTCGCCGCGAAATTGGTTCGTTACGGCGCCGATCGAGAACTTCTTGCACGAATGAAACTGAGCGGCCTGACTGACCGACGCGATAGGGACTTCGCCGACAACTTTCCCATCGACGTAGACTGTTCCCTTGCCGTTGCGGTCCGACGCGAACACCACGTGATGCCAAGCGTTATCGGTCAGCAGCGACAGTTGATTCTTGCTCGGCTTGATGTCAACCGTTCGCTTGCCGTCGTAATGCCGCAAGTAGATACCGTTGTAAGAGCCAGGCCGCAAGGCGATAAACCACATTGCCGATGGGTAGTTCGCAGCCAGCACGCTATCGGCAGTTTGGGGCGAGTAGCCCCTTCGCGCTCGAAGCCATAGCGACACGGTAAAGTCGGTCGCGGCGCCAAAGTCGATGCCTTTTGGCTTCACGGCGACGATGTCTTTCTGGCCGTCAAACTGAAGAGCGCCGCCCGTTCGTCCCTCGATCCGTGTTGGTCGAGGGCCGGCAGGCGAGCCAGCATTAGCCAGCTCGCCGTTCGGGCCGATGGATGAATTGACCTCGCTGCCGTCTGCTGCATCGAACGCCCAATGAGCGATTGCGGTCTGCCGCTCGATGGTCGCTCGGATTCTGGCCGCAGCCGCGATGTAGTCCGCTTGTCGTTTTCTCGCCTCGGCCATGACCGCCGCGTTCGCTTTTTTCTTTGCGGCAGTGATTGCTTTTTTGTTGGCTGCTTGACGAGACTGATACTTCTTTCGCGCAGTCGTGACCGCCGGCAATTCAAGTGGACGCTCTGGCCAGTACGACGGGTTTTTGTCGGTGTTGGTGAGTGACGTCGTGCTGCGAAAAATGCCAGCCAGCGCGTAGTAGTCCTCGGTCGGAATCGGATCGAACTTGTGATCGTGACATCGCGCACATGACAGCGTGAGGCCGATCAGCGATCGCCCTAGCACATCGATCTGATCATCCACCACATCCAGAATCATCTGCTCCTTGTCCTGCATGCCCAGCCCTTTTGGAGCAAGCATCAACAGCCCCGTTGCCGCCAGTCGCTGAGTATGCGTAATGCCATCGTCGCTCGGCGTCAATAAATCACCGGCGAGTTGTTCGACGAGAAACGTGTCGTACTGCTTGTCGGCATTGAAGGCGTCGACGACGTAATCGCGATAGCGCCATGCATTGGGATACACGTAGTCGAATCCGCCGCCGTTGGTGTCGGCGTAGCGCGCAAGGTCCAGCCAATGCCGTCCCCATCGCTCACCGTAATGCGACGATGCCAGCAACCGATCAACCAGTCGCTCAAACGCGTCGGGACGCTGGTCAGCGACAAACGACTCGACCTCCTCAGGCGTGGGCGGCAGTCCAATCAGATCGAAGGAGACTCGCCGTATGAAAGTCCGGCGGTCCGCATCGGGCGACAGTGTCAGTCCGTTTTGCTCCAACTTCCTCAACACGAACCGATCGACAGGCGTGCGGACTCGATGTTCACTATTAACATCGGGAGGAACAAAATTTCTGATCGGCTGAAACGACCACCAACGTCGGTCTTCATCGGTGAATTGAAACTCGCCTGATCGAGTCGGCACGGCGTCGCCCGGCATCTTCGCGCCGGTTCGGACCCACTCTTCGAGGATTGAAATCTCCTGTTGTGACAGCTTCTTCTCGGGCGGCATCTTCAGCTTCGTCGTGTATCGCACCGCTTGGATCAAACGGCTCTGCTTAAGCTTGCCGGGAACGAGTAAGACGCCGCGCGATCCTCCCTCGGCAATGCCAGAGATCGACGTCAGCGTCACGCCGCCCTCTGGCTCATCGACTCCGTGACAGTCCCCACATTGCTGAACGAGCAGCGGCCGCACCTTACGCTCAAAAAAACCCGAGTCGTCACCGGCGGTAGCGTTCACCGAGAACTCGAGCAAGAGGATCAGTCCGATAGCAACAGTTCGTGTCACGTTAGATCGGCTATTCGAGTTGTGGAGGGAGATTGGAGGGTGGCTTTATTGTAATACATGTTGAGCGGAGACGATCCGTTGCACGACAAGCCCCGCACGAGATCGTCCAGCTTTCACGTGCCGGCGTTTAGGTTCGTGAGTCTTGACGCGCGCCCGCGCGTTGCCCCGAAGTGGGCGCAACATACCAGCCCAGGGGAAGCAAGACCGGCGAAGCCGCAAGCGCCGCCCTGGGTTGGTCGCCGCACCAAAGTAGCCCTGAAAGGGCGAAACAACGTGCATCGCGACGATTCGATGCCGTCAATCGCTGGCGAGTTGTCGTTGTGACGCCCATCGAGGGCTAATGATTTCATAAAGATCCAACCCAGGGGGCGGCGCACTGCGGCTTCGCCGGTCTTGCTTCCGCTGCGCTGTTATGTTGCACCCCTTCGGTGCAACGTCCGTACCCGATTCACCAAACGGCGCACAAACGCTGGAAGATCCCCGACGCGTGAGGTGAATCAGGCAAGCTCGGCATTCGCTGACATTTGTCAACACCAGAGTCGGGCGGGAAGTTAAAGTATTCTCTACAGCCAGCCAAGAAAACTCTTCTAACGGTCAACACCATGAAACGATCCTTGCCGCTTATTCTCGCTCTCGCATGTGTCACCGCGTCAGCAAGGGCCGAAGAAAAACTGAAGCCGATCAAGCATTTGATCGACACCCATATCCATTTCTACGACACGACTCGCGACATCAAAATGTCGTGGCCGCCGAGGGACGATAAGGTGCTCTACAAGCCGCACTTGCCGGCCGAGTATTCGAAGCTTGCAAAAACGGCCGGAGTCACTGGGGTGGTCATTGTCGAGGCAAGCAACCACCTCAACGATAACGATTGGGTGCTCGACCAAGTTAAGGGAGATGATTTCTACGTCGGTCTGGTCGGCAATATCGATGTCTACCGCGATGACTTCGAGCAGCAGTTGATCCGGCTCAAGAAGGACAAGCGATTCGTCGGAGTGCGGCCGCGAGGACCCAAGCCAATCGACTATTCAGATAAGCGAGTCTTGGCCAACCTCCGAGTGCTCGCGAAGCACAATCTGACGATGGACTACCTGACCAACGGCGGCGGAATCGAGGGTATCGAAAAGATCGACGGCGTCGCGAGAGAGATCCCCAATCTGCGAATCGTCGTTAACCACTGTCTTGGGTACGACTTTGACGGCAAGAATCCCAGCTCGGAATGGATTGCCGCCGTCAAAGGACTCGCCGCCAACGAGAACGTCTATTGCAAAATTTCCGGCCTCTATCAACGTTCCGTTCCACAACCGGCACCGCAAAAAATCAAACACTACCGCTCGGTGCTCCAAGTGCTTTGGAGGGGATTCGGCGAAAACCGCCTCGTCTATGGAAGCAATTGGCCCGTGACAAAACATACCGGTAGCTATGCGAGTTTCCTTTGCCTCGTCGATCGATTCATTAGCAAAAAGGGACAGAACGCTCGCGAATGTTACTACTGGAAGAACGCAGCGGCGGCGTATCGGCTTCCGCTCAAGTAACTTGGTTCTCCCAGGATGTTGCCCGGCATCGGTCCCAGGGCGCCGGCGACCGATGCTACGATGAGGTCGACGTTCGGCCTACAATGACGCGGTCCAATCACAATTTGCCTTCCCCTCGTGACTCCGCAGCTAATGACTTTGCAACTTAAGGAATCAAACATGACTTCATTGCTTCGCTGCTCGCTTGCCGCCGCAACTCTCATTGCGTTCTCGATCAATTCGGATCTTTGCGCTCAGGGGAAGGCAAAGAAGATAACAAACAACGCCAAGTGGATTTCATTGTTCGACGGCAAAACAATGGATGGCTGGGAAAAGGTCGGGAAGAAGGACAGCCATTGGACGTTGGAAGATGGCGCGCTCGCCGGATCGGGAACCCAGTCGATGCTGGTCTGCACAAAGGGTCCGTTCAAGAACTTTCGATACCGAGTGGAAGCGAAAATCAACGACGGCGGCAATTCGGGAGTCTATTTCCGCTCGGCGCGCAAAGCGACCTTTAGCAATGGCTACGAAGCTCAAGTCGACAGCACACACCGCGATCCAATTCGCACGGGATCGCTCTACGGTTTCTGCCACGTCTACAAACAGCACGTCAAGCCTGGCGCCTGGTTCACCTACGACATCGAAGTTCGAGACGACGTCTGGCGCGGTCGTAAGATGACACGAATCAAGATTTCCGTCGATGGCAACGAATTGTACGAGTACATGGACTTTGCCAAGACGCATGGCCCCGGCTACTTTGCCTTTCAACAACATGATCCCGGCAGCAAAGTGCATATTCGCAAAGTGGAAGTGCAGCCGCTGGCCGACTGATCAAGGCTGTTCTCCGTCTGACGCGGCCCAAGCAAAAAACCATATGAATCGCCACAACAGGCGAAAAGCTGAAGCTTGTCGGAAGGTCGAAACGGCCCGACCTCAACGACGCCCGGGTTGGGGATATGAGTCGCGACGCGAAGGCAAATCAAGAACGAGACAAGTAAGCAACGAGCGATCCGGCGCGTCTTGAATTGCGAGGAGAAATCGACGATGTCTGCCCCCAAGTCATTTTCGGTCGACTTCGCACAGCCGTCTGTCAGACCGTTGCGTGACCCCAGCTATTTGGTTCTTTCCCGTCATCGTTCACCGTCAATCCGATTCAAGGAACATCGGTTCGACTCGGTTCAGCACGACACCCAAGACTGGCGTGCCGGTCGCATTCAATCGCTCCACGACCTTCTTGACGTCTCGCGAACGAAACCGCCGAGCTTGAACGACGAAGACGACGGCATCAACTTGCGAGGCGAGTATCTCCGCGTCGGCCGAGTTCGCGGCCGTCGGCCCATCGACGAGGATGACATCGTGCTCTTCCATCACATCTTGCATCAGCTCGGACATCCGTCTCGAACTCAACAGCTCGGGAACAATCGGGAAACTCGAACGCGGTATTGCGTTGACTCCAAATTCCGTCGTTGGCCAGATCGCTTCGCTCAATCGCGTGCAAGCGCCGGCGTTTCACGGTCCAAGTCAGGCGCGGCGCGCTTGGGCGGGACTGTCCGAGCGGCAAGCCATGGAATCGCTCTCCAACGGGTCCCCTCTCCCGCGCGTCAAGCCAATGATTCTTGCCCGCGTTGTGATCGCGGGAGAGGGTTAGGGTGAGGGCCAACCATCCGGCGAGCGTCTCTCAGCAGAGAATCTCAATCACCGGACAGCCTTTCGCCGTCATGTGGAGTCGGACAGTGACGACTTTGGCGACGTGTGATGGCGTCGAGGACCGCTGACGTGGCGATTGCCGTCGATGAAGAATCGCCAATGACGATCTTTGGCTGAGGTGACGCCGATTCGCGGTGCCGACGCGATCGGAAGCGGCGCGTCGATTCTCTGCTCAGCAACCCAAAGTCGGCTGCCTCGAGTTAGCTGCCAACCGTCCAGCCGTCGGTCGACGTCCAGCGCCTGGCAGAGGCGGCCCGGACCGCTCGTCAATTGTTCGTTAGAGACTCCATCGCCCGCCGTTTGCTCGCGAGCCAATCGCATTCTTGGCAGACCCGTGGCGGGCTCGAGAGCGCGAATCAGAATTCCGCACGGTGTGTGGGCGGTCTGCGCGATAACGTTCAAGCAGCACTTCGCGTGGATCGCGTACACATAGGCTCGACCCGAACCGGCGAACATGCTGGCATTGCGCTTGGTCTCGCCGCGATACGCGTGGCTCGCTGGATCGTCGCTTCCCCGATACGCCTCGACCTCCACGATCCAGCCGCTCGCCTTGCCGCCTCGCACCGCGCGGACGAGTCGACGGCCCAACAGATCGCGGGCGACCTCCATCACATCGCGGTCGTAGAATGCGTCCGCAAGCGGCGCCCAATCTGACATCATGCTTTTAGCTCGCTGTCTCGATCGTCACCCGAAAGGTCATCGCGGTTCCGCACGATGTTCTGTTCCACGCTTTCCGAGATTCCCGTAGCGATGGTAATCGATGCACTGACTCTGCTCCTCCACACACCAGAGTAACTCGAGACGTCCCGCAGCCAGAACAGGAGCGTCTGCAATAAAGACGCCAATCTCGTTGGCGGCGCGTCGAACGATTTCGGGCGCCAAGCCGTCGCGACTATAGCGGAGTCGATCGGTTTGGTGGTTGGCGACAACCTCCGCCAACTCCTCATCCGACTCTTCGACAAACTCAATTGCTGCGCCCCAAGAGTCGGTCCAACGGTCGAGGTGATCCACAATATCCGGTCGACCGTCTCTCGGCGAACTGACCGTCACCCGGCTGCCAACGACTTTAGCCGCAAACACACGGGCCAGAATATCGAACGGCTGATCCGCTTCGGATACTCGCACCCGCAATTGTCGAATCGGCAAGTAGCGGCGGAAATTGTCTTGGCCCACAAGCCGAAAATGGTCGTGGCGTTTTCCGAATTCCTCTCGCATCCAAAAATCATAACTCTGCAGCGCCGTACGCAGCCGCCGTGCCGTCGCCTCATCAATCACCGAATCCGCGCAGACTCGGCCAATCAGTTCTCGCAAGTCGCCGTCAGGTAAGCTTCGCAGCTCGTCGAGCGTCGGCGCGTCGACGGTGGGCGCATCCGCGACATCGCAAAGCAGCGCGGTGTAGCTCGGTCCGCCCGCCTTAACTCCGGGACCGAACACCGACTTGCCCATGCCGCCAAACGGTTGGCGAAGCACAATGGCACCGGTGGTCGATCGATTGACATACAAATTGCCGGCTCGGATCGACGCCAGCCAATCGTTCTGCTCGCGATCGTCGAGGCTTTCAAGACCCGAGGTGAGTCCATAACCGGTTTGATTCGCCAACTCGATCGCATGTGGCAAATCATTGGCCCGCATCACCGCCAACACGGGACCAAACAATTCCGTCAAATGGGTAAAGCTACCCTCAGCGACATTCCATTTGACGCCGGGCGAGACGAGGTGCGGATTCTCTTCATCCTGCACTGGCTCGACTGCCCACGATTCATCGCCCTCCAACTCCGACATGCCGCGAGCCAGATCGCCCAAGGGCGGTTGAATCAATGGCGCCATCTTGTTGTTCAAGTCCCACGCCGAACCGACTCGCAAGCTGGTCACCGCGTCGCAGAGCATTTCACGAAATGACTCGTCGCGAAAGACCTCATCCTCGAGAATCAACAGCGACGTGGCTGAGCATTTTTGTCCGCCGTGGCTGAAGGCTGAGTGGAGCACATGTTTGATCGCTTGATCTCGATCCGCCAAACTCGTCACGATCGTGGCGTTCTTGCCTCCCGTCTCGGCGAGAAGTTGCATCTCTGGCTTGGCTCGCAACATCGAGAGAGCAGTCTCGGTGCCGCCGGTGAACACCACGACGTCGACCTCTTCATGGGCTGCCAGCTTGGAACCGACCGTGCCGCCGGGACATGGAAGAAACTGAAGGGCTGTCTCCGGAACGCCCGCTCGCCACAACGCCTGGCACATCACGTAGGCCGGCAACACGGTATCGGACGCCGGCTTGAGAATGACCGTGTTTCCAGCGGCAAGCGCTGAGGCCACGCCGCCGCAGGGAATCGCGATGGGGAAATTCCACGGCGAGACGACAACGACCACGCCCTTGCCCTTCACCTCGACGCCATCGAGCTGCTCAAAGTACTCGGACGTCCGTCCATAGAACTCCAGGAAGTCGATCGCCTCAGATATCTCGGGGTCCGATTCGAGTAGCGTCTTGCCGCCATCGGCCAGCGCAGCGCCCATGAGGTCGTCGCGCGAGCGACGCATTTCTTGGGCCGCCGCGTTGAGCGTCTCGCAGCGCGAGGCCGCTGAACGACTGCGCCACCCCGAACCGTCCAGCTTGGCCGTCTGCACCGCGCGCTCCATATCCTCGCCTGTGGCGAGTTGATAGCGAGCAACGACGACGCCCGGTCGAGAGGGATCGCGACATTCGCGTTGTTCACGCTGCTCGTCAACTTCGACGCCGCCAATGGTCAGCGGAATTTGTACCGCGTTCTCACCACAACGGTTGGACCAATCGGGGAGCCAGCTCGCAACCCAGTCGAGATTCTGCGCAAGGGCGAAGTCCGTATCGGGCTCGTTGACGAATTCTTGCCAACCGGCGTGTTCGGCTATTGCCGGCTTCGGCGGCTCCGAGCGATTCTGGCGCCGCCGAGGCGCTGCGGACACGGTGTCGATCGCTTCAACGGAATCGAGGAACGACCGCTCTAGCAAGGCCCAGTTGTCGCTGTCGACCTCCAACCGAAACGTGTGCCGAAGGAAGTTGTTCTCGCCGGTGTTCTCATCGAGCCGTCGGACCAAATAGCCAATGGCGTTAATGAATTGCTCGCGGCCGCAAGCCGGAGCGTAGAGCAATAGATTTTCACTCAGCTCGAACAACGCGCGCCGTTGATGATTCGCCATGCCCTCGAGCATTTCGAATTGGACTTTGTCCAACGCGCCGAGGTCGGCGGCCAGCACCAAAGCGTAGGCGGCCTCAAACAGATTGTGAGTCGCCACGCCAACGCGAACCGCCGCAATGTTGTCCTCCAACATGGCCTCGTGCAACATCCGCTTGTAGTTGGCGTCGGTGTGCATCTTGATCGTGTAGGGCGCCTGCCGCCATCCGGCGTGCGACGCCTCGACTCGCTCCATCTCCATATTGGCGCCCTTCACGATCCGCAGTGTGATCGGCACCCCGCCGTTGGCAACGCGCCGCTTGGCCCATTCGTTCAAGCGTTGCTGCATCGGGAACGAATCGGGAACATACGCTTGAAGGACGATGCCCGCGGCCACTTGCTCCATTCCCGGTCGATCGAGCGTTCGGGTAAACGTTTCGTACGTCAGTTCCATGTCGCGGTACTCTTCCATGTCCATGTACACGAACTTGGATGTCTCCTCGCCATTGGGCCTTTGGAATTTGGAGTCGAGCGACGCGCGATAAAGCTGCTCCATGCGGTCGCAGAGGACCGCGATCGTATCTTCCTTGGCCACGATCGAAATCTGAGAGTAGATCGTGGAGATCTTGACAGAAATGACCTCGATGTCCAGTAACGCCAGGGCGGCGATGTATTGACGCAGTCGACGCTCCGCTTCTCTCTCACCTAAGAGCGCTTCGCCGAGGAAATTGACATTCATCCGCACGCCCTCGTCCGTCCGCGCGCGCAAATGCTCACTCAACAACGTCGGCTCAGCCGGTAGGACAACGTTGGCGGTCTCCTTCCGCATCTTGTCTTTCACCATCGGCACGGCAACGCCGGGAAGGTAACTGCCGAAACTTTGAAAACCGGCCAGCAACGTGCGATCGAAGGGGCTAAAGAACCGTGGAATGCCTTGTACGTCGAGAATGTGAATCAGCTGATCCACCGCGCGATTCGGCGTTTCCGATCGAAAGGCTTGATCGGTCAATTGCATCAAGGTCGTCTTGTCGCTCGGATTCTGAATCATGCGATCCAGTTCCGTCTGCTGGCGTCGTTCTTGAGGCGTCTGAAGTTCGCTCGCACGTTGCTGAAGTTGGCGTGCGAGAAACAGCGCCTGACGCAGAATTTTGTCTGAGCCGGTCGAGTCGACTTGGCCAAGCACTTGTCGCAGTGCTTCGCTGGCGTCGCCGCGATCATGATGGATCATGCTCGTCGTTTCCATGTTGTGTCGGCAAATTGGGAGCTTTCGCAAAGCGCGATTATAGGACAGCTCGGTAATATTTGGAGTAGCCCAAGACCGTTGTCCTACCACGACTTAGACACTCTTTTTCGACCCCCGAAGCCGAATTCCCTCGCGCCCCTGGTAGAAACCGTTTGGCGGCACCCGTTGAACACATTGGGATTGCCGGAGGACACGGCAAACCCAAGGAACCAAGAAGACAAAGGGACGTTCGATGAGACGCGTTGCTATTCTGCTGCTGTTCGCCGTCTCGGCGGTCCTTTCGACAACCCTGTCGGCCCAACCGCCTCGAACCGAACGCCCGAGGAAACAATCGGCGAATTCCTCGCCAGCTGGCATCGCCTGGTACGGCGCATGGAAACCGGGGCTCGCCGAAGCCAAAAAGTCCGGTCGACCGATCCTTCTTATCGCGGCGGCGCCACACTGTCACGGCATCTCGGGAATCTGGTGACCGGGCAAACAACAGATGGACGAGGGTGCCTTGTCCCAGCGCGACGTGATTGAAGCGTCTCGACGTTTCGTTTGCATTCGATTGGCCACCTATGAGGACAAAACGGAAGCGGCTTTATTGAAGTCGATCTTTGTTGGGCGGTCCGGCGACCTTGAAAACACGACGTTCGCCATTCTCTCGCCGGACGGCTCCGAACAACTTGTGCGCTCGGGCCGGTCGCCCGACTTCGCCTTCGGCCGCGACGCTGGCACGGCTGAGGAGATGGCGAGCACGATGCAGAGCATCGCCGACGAATACGGCACCAAGCCGAAACACCAACCAAGGCAAATCCCCAAGTTGGCGGACGTCCGACTGGCCTTAAACGTCGCCGCATGCGACAAGCGACCTTTGGTTGTCGCCTTCTCCAGCGACAAGGAGAAACTGCGCGAACTAGAAACGAAATTGGCTTCGCTCGCGTGGAGCGCCTCGCGAGTTGGCAAGTTTGTCTACGCTTCCACAACGGATAGGCGCGAGTTGGAATTCGTCAAAGGAATTGAGATTAAGTCGGGCGTGATAGCTATCCAACCTGGAAAGTTTGGGTTGAGCGGCATCGTGCTCGCACAGTCGTATGGATCGGCCGACGGCCAGGATGACGTTCGAGCGCTCGCAAAAACGCTCGACGAAGCAGAGCGCGGATTTCGCGGATGGTATAGCGAGACGCGCAAGCACATCTCCGAAGGTCAACGCAAAGGAATTGAGTGGGAGACACTGTTGCCCGTAACGGACCCTGGCGGTCAGTCGCGTCGAGGTCGCCGGTAAGCCTACCAAACTCCTTCGCCCAGCGCCGCAATGATGCCGCGCTGTTCACACATGGAACGTGAGTTATGAACAGAGTAGCCAAGTCAATCGATTTGTATGTTGCCGATGTTCCCGCCAGTCAACGCCAAACGACCGTTGCCTTGATCAAAGTCATGCGAGAAGAGCTGGATGAGGTGAATGAACGCGTTCAGTTTGGCATGGCGATTTTTCGCGACATCGTCAAGACATCATCGGGCTCGCGGTCAACGAGTCGTTCTGCAGCCTTTATGTTCCCAGCGACGTCGTCCGCAACCAAGCGCCGCCGCTGGGCGAAATCGAGAAAGGCGACTTGTGCATTCGCTTCAAGTCCCTCGACAGCATCGAGCTGAACGCGCTCCGGTCACTGCTGCATCCTGCGCAGCCTCGGTCCGCCCCGTCGGCTGAAAACCTTCTTCCGTCGTGAACGAGGCTTAAAGTCTTTCAGGCTTCGAGCACATCCAGCCGCCGCGGAGCCTCATCATTTGCACTTTGCACTTTCGTTTGAGCGCAGTGCTCTTCGTTGACCGCGTGCTCGGCGAGGGTAATTCGATCGCCGGCTCCGCCGCCACCGCGCAGCAACTCGTCAAGCCGGTTACAATCTCCCGTTCTGGGAACGAACCGATTCTGCCCGCCTTGTCCGGCAAAGACATTTCAAATGGCCAAACTCTTTTTCTATTACTCCGCCATGAATGCGGGCAAGTCGACGACGCTATTGCAGTCGAGCTACAACTACCAAGAACGAGGCATGCGAACGCTCATTCTCAAGCCCAAGATTGATGATCGCGAAACGTCGGACTTTGTCGCGTGCCGAATTGGACTTCAAGCGGAAGCGATCACCTTTGAGCAGATGGACAATCTGTTCGATGTGATTCAAAGCCACGTCGACGAGTCCGCTTTGCACTGTGTCTTGGTCGACGAGGCTCAGTTTCTGACTCGGCGCCAAGTCCAACAACTGGGCGACGCGGCTGACTCGCTCGATGTTCCCGTGCTGGCATACGGCCTGAGAACAGATTTCCAAGGCAATCTGTTTGAAGGGAGCATGCACTTGCTGGCGTGGGCCGACACGCTCCAAGAGATCAAAACCATTTGTCACTGCGGGCGCAAGGCCACTATGGTTTTGCGGCTCGACGGCACGGGTCAGGTTGTGCGAGGCGGGGAGCAGGTCGAAATCGGCGGCAATGAACGATATATGTCGGTTTGCCGTAAGCACTTCAAGGAAGGGAGGCCGACTAGGCAGACAGAGCTTCCTTTCCCGGAGTGAGACCCGACGACCAGCCCGGCCGAACGTGTTCGCTCGGCATTGGCTGGGCGATCGAGTCGGCCTGTTTTTTCGCGATTTCACCCTTCGTTTTTTTGCTTGACAGGGCGGCTCTCCGTTCTCTACTATAAAACCAAAACTAAATAACCAAATCCTGGTGCCGCGACGATGGTCATTTTGGCCAACTTCGCTCACGGTGTTTGGCTGCCTGCCACATGAATCGAGTTTGAGGCGTCTGTTCGATGGTGCGACCGAAAGCAAAAGAGATTACCGAACGCGAGCTGGAGGTGATGCACGCCTTCTGGCAGCTTGGCGACTCGACTGTTGCGGACATTCGCGACTGCTTGGCGGATTCGGGTCGCGACTTGGCGTACACCACGGTGGCCACCTTGGTGCGGATCCTGATGGAGAAAGGGTTTGTCGATCAGACCGATTCCGAGCGGCCGTTTCGATACCGCCCAAAACGAACATTCGAGGATGTTTCGAGTAGCATGGTCGGTGAGTTAATCAACTCGGTGTTTAGCGGTTCACGTGAACAGTTGTTGTTGCGAGTTCTTGATCGGCGAAAGCTAACGCCGGAAGAGCAAGCGGTGTTGGAAGACATCTTGCGCGAGAACCAGCAATGACCGACTTCGGCGTAACCTTGATGTGGTGTTCGTGCCAAGTCGCCATCGTTGGCGCGTTGGCGGGCGTCGCACACTATTTGCTTCGCAATTGCGGACGATCGATTGTCCCAATCGTGTTTTTGACGACGTTCGTGATCGCAATTTGGTTCGCTGGCGCCGCGCTCGGCCCTTGGCCAAGTTACCTCGACCAAATCGACTCCTCCCAAATCGCTGAATTGTTAAACCCGAATCCCGAGGCTGATGCGAGCTCGCTGGCGCCTTCGGATCAGTTGCCCGTATCAACAATCATCGTCGACACGATCCGCACTGCGATGCTTGAGTTGGCACCCGCCCAGTCGCGATCTTTGATGGCAAGGTGGCCGTGGGCTCAAGTGATCAGCATGTTGTTCGTGCTGGGATTCGCGATAGGCTGCCTGCAATTGACGATCGGCTTGGTTGTCGTTCGAGCTCGGCTTCGCCGCAGTCATCCGCTTCGCGACCGCAATTTGGTTCGTATGGTTGAACAGTTGCGAGAGAAGATGAATTGTCGGCGATCTGTGGAGTTGCGAGTCTCGTACGACTTGTCTACTGCAGCAACGGTTGGTTGGCTTGAGCCTGTCATCTTGCTGCCGGCGGATTGGCGTCGCTGGACTCAGCAGGAACGACGCGCCGTGTTGGCTCACGAGATGGCCCACATCGTGCACAACGATTACTTAGCTGTGTTGTTGTCACAGGTTGGTTTGGCGCTGCATTTCTATCACCCCGTCGTGCACTGGCTTTCGTCCCGCATGCGACTGGAGCAAGAGTTCGCCGCCGACGCGGTAGCTGCCGAGCACGCCGGCGGACAGCGAGAATACTTGCGGACGCTCGCCCACATGGCGCTGCGTCAATCGACCGAGTCGTCGCTTGGATTGGCTCGAGCGTTTTTGTCGGAGCGGAGCATGTTTGTCGAGCGGATGAAAATGTTGCGCGACAAGCGCCGCAAATCGCAACCGCTTTCGGCCGGCAAGCAGGCGCTGTTGGTCGTTTCCCTATTGCTTTTCGGCCTGATGGTCTCGGGTGTTCGCGGGCCCAATTCGGGTCGAATCTGGGCGGCCGCGCTCGCTCAATCACCGGCGGCTCGCGAGACAAATCACGAACCGACAATCCCCCGAATCGGTACGCGGTTTGGTGCCAAGAACCAGATTACGGCGCCGAATGAAAGGTGCCCTTCTTAGATGGCGAAAACGGATTCCGCGAACAAATGCCGACGGCCCCAGACGACCAAGGCAACACGGACAACCAAAGCCAAGACAACGACCAAAACAACAGAGTCAACCAAGGCGGCAGCGCAGCAACCAAAACGAAAAAGGGCAACGCCAGAAAAGAAAGACTAGCACAGAGAATCAATTGCCCGACGGTCGGGCGATTGTTTGCACGTTAGCTCGGCCAGGCGCGTGCAAAGACGGGTGGCCAGGTACCGCGTCAAGGGTCGGCGGTGGGATCCTGGCCACCCGTTTACTTTTCTTGCTGTCTCTATTATCCGACACGCAGAGCGTTTTAGCAATCAACTGTCTTGCCTGCGTTCTTAGAATGTGTGAGAGTGGATCCGCGCGAGGGGAAATTCGACTTACCCATCCTCGCTCGACATAGACGACGACTCGCTTTTGGAGTTTTTTCCCGATGAACCGATTTTCAATCGCTGCCCTACTCTTGGTTTCCATTGCCGCCGGCTTCCAGCTGTTTGCCCAACCGCCCGCATCGCCTCAACGGCCCGGAAACGGACCTGGCGGCCCAGGAGCTGGACCGGGATTTGGCGGACCAGGATTTGGACCGGGATTTGCGCCGCCCAATCCGATTCTTGACCTGTTGGACAAGGACAAGGATGGCGAGTTATCGGCGGCAGAGATCGAGGGTGTGGCGTCGAGCTTGCGATTGCTGGACAAGAACGAAGACGACCAAATCGATTTGCAAGAACTTCCCCAGATGCCTCCACCTCCCGGATTCGGCGGGCCCGGTTTTGGAGGACCTGGTTTCGGGGGACCGGGCGGAGGTCGCGGTGGACCCGGCGGTCGTGGCGGCGAACGGAAGTTGGTGGAGCAGTTCGATAAAGACAAAGACGGACGACTCAATAGCGCCGAGCGCGCCGCGGCGCGAAAATCGATCGCGCAGGGTGGGGCCGGCTCATTTCGCCGCGGTCCGGGTGGCGGTCGACGACGAGGAGGTCCCGGCGGTCGCGGCGGCCCGGTCGGCGGAGATCAAAATACGCCCAAGCCGGGTCCGCGAGTCGAACCGGGTGACGTGACGAGCTATCCCGATCGCCCACTCTACGATGAGTCGATTGTGAGGACCTTGTTCATCGAATTCGACGGCGATGATTGGGAGAGCGAACTTGCAGATTTCTATCGTACGGATGTGGAGGTCCCCGCGCGGTTGATCGTCGATGGCAAGACGTATGAGAACGTCGGCGTCGGCTTTCGCGGCAACTCGTCGTTCTTTTCGCTTGGTAGCGGGCAGAAGCGTTCGTTTAATCTGACGATGGACTATGACGACAAAGGCCAACACCTGTACGGCTACCGAACTCTTAACCTACTCAACGGACACGCCGATTCATCCTTCCTGCGCACCGTTCTCTACAACCACATCGCTCGCGAATACGTTCCGGCCCCCAAGTCGAATTTCGTTCGTGTCGTGGTGAACGGTGAGAGCTGGGGCGTGTACGTCAACGATCAGCAGTACAACAAGGACTTTGTCGACGAGTGGTTCGCTGAGCGGATTGGAGTTCGCTGGAAGATGCCGGCCGGCGGCGGAACGCGGTCGCTCAGCTACGCCGGCGAAGACAAAGCGGCTTATCAGAGTTATCAATTGAAATCGAAGGAGAGCGAAAAGGCGTGGACCGACCTGATCGAACTCTGCCGGAAAATCGAAGAGACTCCGGCGGACGAGGTCGACACGGCGCTCGACCCCATTCTGAACATTGATCGCGTTCTGTGGTTCCTCGCCGTCGACAATGTGCTGCTTGACATGGATGGCTACCATTCGCGCGGCAGCGACTACGTGATGTACCAAGACGCTCGCCACGGCCGCTTCCACGTGCTCCCCTACGATAGCAACGAAGTGTTCCGGCAAGCCGGCGGCGGTCACGGACCCGGCGGCCCGGGCGGACGAGGCGGCTTCGGCGGACGACGCGGCGGCTTCGGCGGGCCAGGCGGCGCTCCACCCAACGGCGGTCCTCCCGGCTTCGGCGGACCTGGCGGCGCACCTCCAAACGGTCCTCCCGGCTTCGGCGGACCTGGCGGCGCACCTCCAAACGGTCCTCCTGGCTTCGGCAGACCTGGCGGCGCAGGGTCGCCAACGGAACCGTTTGGTCTCGATCCGCTGGCTGGCGCCGATCAAGCGTCGCGTCCCTTGCTTCACAAGTTGCTTGCGAATCGGCGAGTGAAGTCGCGCTACCTGGCCCACGTGAAAACGATCGCGGACAAATGGCTCGACTGGAATACGATCGGTCCCGTGATTGAGCAGATGCATGAGCTCATCGATGCGGATGTGAAAGCTGATACCCGGCGGCTTTATTCCTACGAGGCTTTTGTCAGCAGCACGGGCGACTTCGAAGGCGCCGGTCGCAGTGCACCTGGTTTTCGAGCGTTCATTGAGGGGCGGCGCAAGTACCTTGCTTCTCACAAACTGCTCGGCCCCCAGCCTGAGATCGGCGACGTCGACGTTAAGCCGATCGGAGGGTCGAAGGATTCCCCCATCACGTCGAAGCAAGCACTGGCCGTTGTCGCCTCGCTTCCGAAGAGCTCGAGAGACTGCCGGCTTACGCTCTACTATTCCACCGATAAGAACGCCGCGTACACGTCGGCCACGATGTTGGATGACGGAGAGCACGATGACGGCGAGGCCGGCGATGGTCGCTTTGGCGCCACTATTCCAAAGCAAGCGGCCGGAGCTCGCGTGACCTACTACGTCGAAGCAATCACAGCCAACAACGTCGCCGCCTATCATCCTCGGCGAGCTGAAGCGGCGCCGCACGTTGTCGACGTTAAATCGGCGAGCGGTACGATCCAATTGGCGATCAACGAAGTCATGCCTCAAAACAAGTCGACTCAGCCGGATGCGAGTGGCGAGTTTGATGATTGGATTGAAATCGTCAATCAATCGGCCGAGCCAATCGACCTGACCGGCTACTACCTCACCGACAACAAGCGACAGATTCGCAAGTGGGCTTTCCCCGCTGGGACCCTAATCGAGCCAGGTGCGTTTCTCGTCATCTGGGCCGACGAAGATGCCGATCAGGATGGACTGCACGCCAACTTCAAATTGTCTCAAAGCGGTGAGACAGTCTATCTGATCGATACCGACTCGAAATCAAATGCCGTAATCGATTCCGTCAAATGGACGAACATCAAAGCGGACACCGCCTACGGCCGAGTCGCGGGAGGTAAGAAATGGTCGGCCCTGACTCCAACTCCTGGGAGCGCCAATAAGAAATAGTGGGGGTAACCCGCCGAACCTGTTCATCCTGTCCAATATTGGGATCGTCTGAGAAGGACGAACAAAAGACAGGATAACACGAAAGGAAAAAAGCAAAGGGAATATCGAACATCGAACAAAGAATGATGAACGTGGAAGGTCAGTCAACGCACCGGTTGGCCGAAGGCTTACCTCATCGTAGCCCGGGGTAGCACCGGCAACACCCTAGTGCTGCGTTACGCCTTAGTTTTAGGGTGGCGCACCCGATTCGCCGTGGCGGGCGTTGACCAAACGAATTGTCGATCCCAATTCCAAGCTGTAACACAGCACTAAGGCCGGTGGCGAATATCGTATCCTGTCGATCATGTTCATCCTGTCCAATTTTTAGGACGTCCGAGAAGGACGCAAGAAATGACAGATGGCCGACGCAGGCGTTGAGCGGTCTACGGAGGATCCGCTTGGCTCTCTACCCGGCCGCTGAGACGATCCGGCTTGCGGCGACGTTCGCTTCTTGGCGGATAACTTCTTTGGCCAGTGCCGTGTAATCCTCGGCACCGTGCGACGAAGGCGAGTACTGGTAGATCGACTGCCCAAAACTGGGCGACTCGGCCAAGCGGATATTTCGCCGAATCTTGGTTTCGAACGTAATCGCACCCGACCAGGCTTTGCCGGCGTTGGTCTGCGAATCGAGGAATTCGATCACGTCGCCGGTGACTTCGGCTGCGAGTCGCGTTCCCGTGTCGTACATGCACATCACGATGCCGGAAAGGCGCAGCTGTGGATTGAGTCGCCGCGAGACGAGGTCGAGCGTTTGCAGCAATTTGCTCAGTCCGTGAAGGGCCAGGAAATGCGGCTGCAACGGCAAGACCACTTCATCGCAGGCTGTCAACGCGTTTAACGTCAACACGCCCAGCGACGGCGGACAGTCCAGAATCAAATAATCCCATTCCGATTCATCCGCCTCCATTCGGTCTCGCAAAATCAGTTCGCGCCCCACTTCGCCAGCCAGCTCGATCTCGGCGGCGGCCAGATTCAGATGCGACGGGACCACCCACAAATTCTCGCCCGCTTGGTGCCTGACGTCAGCCAAACTTGCCTGCTCGCCCATCACGTCGTAGATCGACGGCTCCTCCTCCTCGAGCGAAAAACCGAGGTGTAGCGAGGCGTGAGCTTGAGGATCCATGTCCAACAAACAGACTTTTCGCCCGGCAGCGGCCAGGGCCGCGCTAAGATTGACCGAGGTGGTCGTCTTGCCGACGCCGCCTTTCTGATTGATGATAGCGATCGAGCGCATTGGCGGGGGAACTCCTTTTCCACGCTATGCTGTGCCGAGAACCATTTGTTCGCAGCACAAGAAATCGAGGTCCGTATTCAAAAATCTCTCAGGCGCCACGACGAAACGCTTGCCCTCGAGACCATGTTTCTTGGCTCGGTCCAGCCCTCGCGGATGAGGCGAGCGGGAAAGTATATCCTGGCAACCCAATTCGCTCCTACCCCGAACCTGCCGACAACCTCAACCTGCTAGCAACGCTAGCGATCATCCACCTATGCGACTTATTGGAAAAATCGACGACGCCCAGCTCAAGCAGAGGTTTCTCGCGTACCTCGCACAGCAGGATATCCCCACGACCGTCTTCACTGACGGTGCCGGTTGGAGCGTTTGGGGTGACGATGAAAACAAGACCGATCTGGCTCGAGAGGCATTCGCCAGCTTCGAAGCTGATCCGCAGGCCGAGCGATTCGTGCAGGCCGAGACGGAGTGGGCCAAGTACCAGCTTGACGATCCCATTGAAATGGAGGAGGCCGAGGCGGCTCAAGACGCTCGGTCGAGTGATGGCGAAGAGTCGAGTCGAGGCGGATTGCGGACTTTGATTCAATTCCGCCGCCAGCGTCGGCCCTATCCGATGCGCCGGGGGTACACCGTTTGGATGGCGTTGTTGTCAGTCTTTGGCGCGTTGCTGATCAATTTCAATCTGACATCGCCGGCCGGGCGTTGGATGGCTTTCTGCGAGTCGCCGCTCGACATGCAGGGCTTCGACTCGCTCAAGACGATTCTATCTGGGCAACTCTGGCGGCTCATCAGCCCGTCCTTCGTTTACACCGATTCCAATCACTTGTTGTTTGGCGTCATATTTCTCTACCATTTCGGAACACGCATCGAGTCGTTGCGGGGTCCGCTTGTGTTGTCGCTGTTGGTGTTGGGCGGCGCCTCATTTGCCAACTTGGCCCAAGCGCTCGCGCCCGCTCACGTCGCATTTGGCGGCCTGGAAGGTCTGGCGGGCGGCGCTCATTTTTCCGGCATGTCGGGAGTGGTGTTCGGACTGTTCGGATTCATTTGGGCTCAGTCCGTCAGGTTTCCGCGCAACCCGTTGCGAATGGATACGATTACGATCATCGTCGTGATCGCTTGGCAAACCATCTGCCTCTCCAGCCCCGAGTGGGGGTTCCCCAACGTCGGCCATCTGGCCGGTTTGATCTACGGCATCGTCGCCGGATCCTTCTATGGAACCTTGCCGACTCCGTCCGATAGCAGCGAACGACTCGCCTGACAAATCTGGCTCGTCGTGCCAAGATTCGCGGTTACGTGAGGCGTGGAATGTGAAGAGTGCAACAGGAACGATCCCAACGAGCTTGCTCGTTCGGTCAATGAGACTAGTGCAGCGTCAACACTAAGAATTAGGATCTCAGTGTTTGTATCGTACGCCTCCAAGTCAAGTTACGCCGAAGCCAACCCCCATTTTTAGAGTTGACGCGGCACTAGGTATCGCGGCAAGTCAGCCGCCGCGGCAAGGGCTGGCAACATCGCAGTGTCAGCAGCGTGTCAATGATGAGGAAATGAACGACTTGCGATATTTCTTGCGATAGAATTGCGACCGCAATACAATGACGCGGTTCATGATGTCTTATGGCAGGGGACCGAAGTATGCCTTCCGCGGATGAAACGAACACGCAGCGTGGTGCTCGAATGTCGCGGCGCCATTGCATGCAAATCGGCGCGTTGGGGATGGGCGGGCTGGCGTTGCCGGACATTCTTCGTAGCGAGTCGCAGGCCGGCGAACGGACTGGGATAAAGCGCGGGATCAAGGGCGTGATCATGGTGATCCTGCCTGGCGGACCGTCGCATCTCGACATGTACGATCTCAAGCCCGATGCGCCGGCTGAGATTCGCGGTGAGTTTCGGCCGATCTCGACCAATGTTCCCGGCATCGAATTCTGCGAATTGCTGCCTCGGCTCTCCGGGATGGCCGACAAGCTTTCAATTATTCGTTCGCTCGTGGGATTTAAGAACGACCACAACACGCACTGGTGCACAACCGGTTGGGAATCTCATCGAGCCATGCCGTCGTCGCCTCCGATCGCCGGTTTTCCGCCGGGCGGTTGGCCGTCGATGGGTTCGGTTCTGTCAAAACAATTCGGTTCGCGAATCGCAGGCGTGCCGCCCGCGGTCGACCTCGTGCCACTCGACGCCGATGCGCGATTCATCATGCGAACCGCGCCCACTCAGCCGGGCTACCTGGGCGCGGCTCATGCCGGTTTCGAAGTCGACGCGGTCGATCGGCGAAACATCATGCTCGATCCCGTTGGTTTGAGGCGTTTAGCGGATCGTCGAGCTTTGCTCAATCGTTTTGATCAGGTGAGGCGGCAAGTTGAGCGAGACGGAATCGCAGAAGACTTGGACGAGTTTCAAAAACAGGCTTTCGAGGTACTCACCTCTTCTCGATTGGCGGAAGCGCTTGACTTGAGCCAGGAAGACAAGCAGGTTCGCCGTCGCTATGGACTCGATCAAGAGTACCCGACCGAGCGTGAAGGCAAGACTCATTTGGACCAGTTTCTGTTGGCGCGTCGAGTGATCGAAGCCGGCGCGCGCTGCGTGACAATCGCTTTTAGCCGTTGGCCGTTCGGACGAATGTTGCAAGGCGACTTCAATTGGGATTGGCACAAAGACTGTTTTGGCGAAGCCCGCGGCGCATTGCCGTTGTTTGACGTCGGCCTCTCGGCGCTAATCAGCGATCTTGACGAGCGCGGTCTGCTGGACGAGATCGCCGTTGTTGTCTGGGGTGAATTCGGCCGCACGCCGAAAATCAACGCGAATGCCGGTCGCGATCATTGGCCCAATGTGGGCGGCGCGTTGCTCGCCGGCGGCGGGATGCAGCGCGGTCAAGTGATCGGCTCAACCACCCGCTGGGGCGAAGAGCCAAAGGCTCGACCCGTTCATTTCCGCGAAGTCTTCGCCACGCTGTACGAACGGCTAGGTATCGACGTCGCGACGACCCAGTTCAACGACCTGGCAGGTCGACCTCAATACCTAGTCGGCAGACATCGGCCTCTACCCGAACTGCGTTGAGCGACCGCATTGAACAAAGACCAACACCGACGAGCTTGCTCGTTCGGTGAAGGAGATTCAACGCTAACCGCCGGTCGTTGCGAAAAGTTAGAACAGTTCGCGGATTGGTTTTCCACTGCCCACGATACTCACCGGCCGGCCAGTGGAATCGTCAAAGTGGGTGTCGAGCGGGATTCGCAGTCGGTCGTAAATCGTAGCCAGCACATCGAGCGGTGTTGCGGGTCGATGCTTAACGTCGCCGCCAAACTTCTCGCTCGCGCCGACAACGCGTCCGCCTTGAATTCCGCCACCGGCCAACATGACCGTAAAGCATCGAGCCCAATGGTCGCGACCGGCGTGGCCGTTAATCCGCGGCGTGCGGCCAAACTCGCCGGCGCAGTAGATCAAGACGTCGTCGAGCATGCCTCGATCGGAAAGATCTTCGACCAAACTTGCGATGGCTCGGTCCAACGGCGGCAAGTGCTCTTCAAGCCCCGGTTCAATATTGTTGTGGTGGTCCCAATAACCCGTGTTGATGGTGACGCAGCGGGTTCCGGCTTCGACCAACCGACGTGCGAGCAAAGCGCTTTGGCCGTATTGATGGCGACCGTACTTGTCGCGAAGTGTTGGCTCTTCCTTTGAGATGTCGAACGCGTCGCGAACGCGATCGCCGGCGACCATGTCGAGCGCCTGAGCCTTGAACGTATCCAGCCCCTCCATGACTCCGCTCTTGTCAATGTCTCGGCGAATCGTATCGAACGTCGCCAGCAACTTGCGCCGCGATTGGACGCTTTCCAGCTTCAGCCCTTTGGGCAATGACAAGTTGGGAACTTTAAAGTCTTTGCTGTTTGGGTCGACGCCGACATCGAACGGGTTGAACGCTTTGCCCAAGTAGTGTGCACGTTGATACCCAAAAGCCTCCGCCTTCGGCACGGTCACGTAGGCGGGCATCTGCGGCTGAATCGAACCCAACGTGCGCGAGATGACGGAGCCAAAGGACGGTTTCTGCTGGGCGATTCGAGCAAGTGTGGGGCCAAAATAGCCCGTTTGCATCCAGTGGGCCGAAGGCGCGTGAATTCCGTTTTCGTGGTGCACGGATCTGACCAGCGACAAACGCTGCATCACTTTGGCTTGCAGCGGAAAGCGTTCGCCAACAACAATCCCGGGCGCCGTCGTCGCGATCGGGTTGTACATGCCTCGGTATTCGGCCGGGGCATCCGGCTTCATGTCATACGTGTCTTGCTGGCTCATTCCGCCATGAGTCCAAAAGACGATGATCGATTTCTTGTTGGTGGGTCTTGTGTCATCGGCCGCTCGTGACTCGCTGCGCAGCAAGTCGGCCAGGCCGAGTCCAAGTAACGGGGCGCCGATCTGCAGAAAGTTCCTGCGCGAGACACCACCACAGTTCTTGTATGTGCTTCCGTCGATTTGCAACATTCGTGCGCGACTCACTCAATGATTGAACATGAATTCGTTCGTGGCCAACAGCGACCACAACAGCGAACGAAATGCTTCCGCCTTGTCTTCTTCCGACTCGATGAAAGCCGAGGCCGCCTCGAGCTCATCGGCTCCCGGTTGTCTGCCCAGCAAACGCAAAAACAGAGCCTTGATGTTCGACTCGGGTCCTGCCGTGTTGGCAGCCAGCTTGGCGGCGTAACCATCTTTCGCCGTCAGTTTCCGATGCACCTCTTGTGAATTGATCAGCGTTAACGCTTGGCCGAGACTTGGCGCATCGACGCGTTCGCATTCGCACGCGGATGTTCGCGCCGGCCGCCCGAAAACGTCGAGAAAGCTGACCGGCACGTTCTCGTCAGGCAGCTCGATGGCTCGAGTTCCTTTGGGCAGCTTGGCAAACTCAGTTGGCGCGTCCAAGACTTGACTGATGGCGTCAAGCAGAACTTCGGCGGCCAGTCGTCGAGGATAAAACCGAGCGAATGTTTGCGTATCGTGACGATTCAAGTCGGTTGGCGCGGTTTCGAGGCCGTAGGCGTGCGAGTTGCAGATCATGCGGATCAAGTGTTTCACGTCATAACCGTTGGCGACAAAATCGTCCGCAAGTGCCGCCAGCAATTCCGGGTTGGAGGGAGGGTTTGTGCTGCGCGCGTCGTCGATCGGATGGATGATTCCTCGTCCGAGGAAATGGGCCCACATTCGATTGGCCATCGTGCGAGCGAAGAAAGGGTTATCAGCCCGAGTCATCCACTCGGCGAAACTCTGGCGAGGATCAGCGTACTGATTGATTTCAAAACTGGGTCCGCCAGGCGCTTTTGGGGCAACCAATTTGCCCGAGCGAGGATGGACGACATCGCCTTTGTCCTTGAGGTAAATGATCTCGTTTGTCGGCACCTCCGCGTCTGAAAATCCTCCCTTGCGGCCGATACGCGAAAAGACCGCAGCCAGACCAAAGTAATCGCTCTGGCTCCACCGCTCGAAGGGATGATGATGACACTGGGCGCACTGGATTCGCACGCCAAGAAATGCTTGCGCGACCGATTCAACATAGTCCGTCTGATTGCGAACCGATCGATGCCAAACCGTCGGCGGGTTTTCATCTTGGCTGCCGCTCGACGTGATCACCTCCGACACGAACTGATCGTACGGCTTGTTCGCGGCGATGGAGTCGCGAATCCAACCGGCGAACAGCGATGTTCCCGAGCGTTGTCGTCGAGTCGAATATCCGGCGCCTCGATTCCGCAAGATGTCGCCCCATTTCATGGCGAAGTAGCTCGCGTACTCGGGGCGCTCGAGCAGTCTATCGATCAATCGCTCGCGTTTGTCGGGCCGCTTGTCGTCGATGTAGTCTTGAACCTCTTCACTTGTTGGCAGCGTTCCGGATATATCGATCGAAACACGCCGAATAAAAACTTCATCCGAGGCTAAATTTGAGGGCGCGATTTCGAGTTGCCGCCATTGCTGTATTAAGAACTTGTCGAGCAAGTAGGTCTTGCTCTGGGGCCGGACGATCCGTTCTTCGAGCGAGTCGAGACGACGCTGTACGATCGCTCTTCGTTGTTCGCCGGAATCGTAAGGCGTCGCGGCGTGAAACGTCGCGATCTTTCCTCCGAATCGAACCATTACGGCAAACAGGCCTTGCGCGGACTGCGTTGCCACGAGACCGCTCGAGCCGACTGAGGCAATCGCGGGGTCGTTCGATTCGTAGATGGCTTGTCGGGTGACGTCTCTCGATGCGCCGTCGGAAAAATGGGCCGTCACCACGAGTTGCTGTGTCGATTCGGTCTTCAAAACTCGCTGGCGCGGCATGAGCTCGATTCGTTCCAGTGTTGGTTCGCCTTGCGCCGGCGAAGTCGAACCCTCGGCGATCCAGCGGCGGAGCACGCGGTAGTCGTCGCTTTCGGCATCCAGCCGCCGGCCGCCACCGTGAGGCACATTGCCGACTGCCTTCATGAGCAACAAACTTCGGGCGGCGTCGCTAGGAAATAGTCGACGTCCCCGAGCCTCATTGACGATTGCTCGATGATCGAAACTCGGTTCAAAGCCGAGTAACGATAGTTTGAATCCGTTCTGTCCAGTCGCCTTGCCGTGGCAGCCGCCGCTGTTGCAATCGAGTTTCGTCAGAATTGGGACGACGTCAGCGACGAATCGAATGGGCGGCTCTTCCGATGCGGGTCGGATCGTGACGCGAACGCGCACCGTCTGCCGACCGACTCGCGCTTCAATCGTCGTCGCGCCTTCACCGCGAGCTCGAACAAGACCGCTTTTCGTGACGACAGCAACGCTAGGATCCAATGAGACATACTTGGCGGAACCCGTCTTGTCGACGGATAGAGGTCCCGTTTGAGTCAACAGCAACTGTTGAGCTCCATTGGGAAAGAGCTGCACGCGAGCCGGATCGGCTCGGAGCGTTTCTGCAGCAATCACGTCAGCGGCACCCGCAATGACGAACGCCGTTGCGGCAGCTATCCAAAGTCTTGAGCAAAGACGGTTCAACAGCCTCCTCCTAATGTCATGTCAGGAAGATCGATCGGAAGTTCTCAGTTTATGGCCACGCGCTGAATCATTGTCGCATAAAGTCCGGCATTGGCGAAGATTTCATTCTCGCGACGAAATAGAGCCCCCATATTGCGGTCCTATTCTGAGGCCGGATTCTACTCGATGACTTTCAGCGTCAAAAAACAACTGCCGTGGAAAACGGCTTCGTCCTCTAACACGCCGACCCCGTAGAGCCGCAGGAACGGCAGTTGGCCAAGCGGTGCGTCTTCGTTGGCAATGATCTGAAGCGTTCCTGTATCGGTTTGCCCAACGAACGTCACCCCGCGAGCCCGCAATCCGATGACGTCGGTCACCTTCTCCGGGGAGGCGATCTCGGTGTGAATCTTGCTGATAAATCCGTTGACGCGATGGGCGGCGTATTTCACTTGAATCACTTCGCCTCGCTTGATCTGCGTGGGTGAGCTGCGATCAATTTCCATGCGGAACGCGGGCGGATGAACGTCGAAACTAACAACATTACTCAGCGCAGTCGTCGCCTTCGGCTTCCCCTTACTATCGGGCGTTGTTGACTCGGCTTGCACCGCGAGGCTGTAGCGGCCTGTTGGCAAATTGGGCGGCAAGTAGAAGCTGATGTAGCCCTTCTCAGCTCCGGGTGGAATGGTCGCAGTCTGGTTTTCGATTAGGGGGGGAAGGCCAACGCCTACCAGATTCACAGGGGCCTGGTGGCCAGAGTCACTTCGGCGGACGTGCACTGCGACGTCAACGATGCCGCCCGGCGAGTGCCTTACCTGCAAGCTGCCGAACTTGGCGTGGCTTCGCGGCTCGTGTCCGTTCGCCGTGATCTGAAGCGGCGCGTCGCCGACGACCGCAAGCGGAATGTCCGAGGCGAGTCGCCCGATGCCGACCGGCGCTGCGTTGGAAACCACAACGCCGCCTCGAGCTTGTCGCGTTCCCGCGAATTCGGCAAAACCGTTCAATGAGAGTTCGTCAAAAAACCCAGGCGCGTCCTGCGACGCGGTCACCACGAGCGGCGCGCGATCAACGCCGGGGCCCAACCAAACGTCTGGACACTCGACGCCTTCGGGCAAGCGCTCGGCGCTCACTCGAATCGTCCCGTTGAGTCCGCGGCGTCTCAGCGCGATCACGTCCAACATCGCGCTACCACCGCGCGGCACATTGAGTCCTGCGGGTTCGCTCTTGTGAGGGACGACGATGAGATCGAAATCGGGCTCTTCGCGACGAATACTAAGCCGGTACGTTCGCCTCGGATCGGGCTTTGATCCTCCGATCAGGTTGCGGACCAAGATCAAATAGCGCCCGTCTGCCGGCACGACCCAACGTCCCGCCGGGTCGAGATGATTCGTCGGCAGCGACTTGCCTCCAACGTTTCGCCGCTCATCCCCTAACCGGACCAATTCCTTTTGATTTTTCGCATCCAGGATACGGATATCTAGATCGACGGGCGAGTTAATGCGATCGGCAAATCCTTCGAGATACAACACCTCACCGCGGCGGGCGTTGACGGCAAACCAATCTTGTTCATCTCCGTCGACCAGTTGTCCGCCAACTTCGCACGGGAAGTTGAGCGTCTTTACTTTGGCGGGCTTATGGTTGTCGAGACCGTCTGACTCGACGTGCAGGTCGGTCGCACTGATGAACACGGGAGCGTGTGACGAGGCGGCTTGGTAAGTAAAGCCACGAGTCGCCGCTTGAGCCGGCCGCAAGTCGATCGGTAGTGGCCAATCGTCACTCACCATGTCTGCCGGTATCGTGACCTCCACGCGGTCGAAGGCGGATGTCGGTGTCGCCAGACGATCTCTTGCGTTTTGAGATCCAAGGTTCCAGCCGAACAAGGTGACGCGAGCCGGCTTGCCTCGCTGCACAACCGGCGGGACCGCGAATGCAACTCGCGGCCCAGTGTCAATCGCGAGACGATAGAAATGTTGTGCACTCGTGCTGAACGTAAGGTCGTGAATCTTGACGACGTAGACGCCATCGCTGGGAACTTGGAAATCGATCAGCGGGTCGACGCCGAAGTAGCCGCGACTCGACGCCAGAAAACCGCCCTGACCGTCGAAAATTTCCAAGACGGCGCGCAATCGCGACGCGATCCGCCGAGCTTCACATTCGATGATAACTCGCTGTCCGCGCTTGGCCGTAAATTGAAAACAGTCGATGTCGCCGCTTTTCTCAATCCGACCGTTGATGACCAAGTCGAGCTCAACCGTCGGAGCTGACTTGAGCAGATCGTTCGGCTGCGTTTCATTCGACTCGACTCGGTTGCCAATGACGAACGGCATCGGCGAGCTGAGTCCGTTTGTTCCAACGGCTCGCAGATCGTATTGCCCAAGCGGCGTGCCGCGCGGAATGGTGACGCGGAAGACGTTCTTCTGCTTGACGTCCTGTGTGATTTGCAGGTCGGGTGCCGTGCAGCGAAGCGACCGTAGCGTCCCCAGCGCCGTTCCGCGGACCGTGACGTCAACGGTCGCACCCACGGCGCCGCCGGACGGGAAGACCGACTGAAGGATCGGATTGGGAGCGTCCGCCATCGCCGTGTCGATCGACGCGGCGATGCCGAGGCAACAGATAACGAATTGGACGATCAGCCGCACGGACTTGGTGCGACCGTGGAAGTCACTCATCTGCACTTGATGATTGTAGGGAGGGATTGTGCGGCGGGAGTTAGCTTGACGGTATTAGTGTTGATGGGATTAGTATAGTCGGTACGCGTTCCTTCTTTAGCGTTGAATCTCATTCACCGAACGAGCAAGTTCGTTGGGGTCCATGTTGGGCGCCACTGGCTTGCCAGTGCGGAATCGCGAGCCCGAAACCTACCTATCGCCTTCACTTCTGGCCTGTGCCGCCTTGCCAGTTTTTGGTTTGGAAGGGTGAAGCGGGGAGCCCTGCGGAGTTAAACAGGCTGGCTTTCGTCGTCTTGTGCCAACCGAACCGCACGTGCTGGGGCGAATCGACTCCGTCCGCATGAACGACGACTTCCTTTCCATCGATTTCCGCTTTGGCGTCGACAAACTTGTCGTCCGCGGCGGCAATCTGAAATTCGCTCAGCGTCCCGCCTTTGGCTTTCAGGCCATCGCCTGTGTGGGCGAACTGAATGCGAATCTTGTTGCCTTCGACCTTCATCGATTTGTAGAGCGGCCCGGAGTAGACGATGTCGTCTTTGCCGTACGTTTTCGCCATCGCCCAAAACGCCAGACGATTGCCAACGTCTAGCTTGTTGCGAGGATGAATGTCCGCGATGTTGTCGACCAGATCCGTCGTCACAATCATGCCTGTGCCGGGAATCTTCAGGCTGGCGACTTGCGCCTCCCAAAGCGAAGGAAGTTGACCGGGCTCGTAACGCCCCGACCATGGAGCGATTTGCACGAAATAGAACGCGAGTTTGTTGTTGTCGAACGCCTTTCGCCAGCCCGCGATGAGGTCCTTCATCTTGCCTTCGTATGCGAGTCCGTTTTTGCGCATTACATTCGACTCACCCTGATACCAAATGGCGCCTTGGACTGGGAATTGAGTTAGCGGAGCGATCATGGCGTTGTACATCCCGCCCGACGTTTTGCCTTTGATCGTCCACGGTTCGATCGGCGACCCGCCCCATGAACTGTTGATCAAACCAATCGGTACGTCGAGCTTTTTGTGAAGACTAACGCCGTAGTAATACAACACGGCGGAAAAGTTGCCCACGTTCGCGGGAGTGCACGATTTCCACTTGGCGTTCACGTCGTCAGTCGGCGTTTTGGATTGCACCTTCGGCACATGAAACAACCGGATGTTCGGGTGGCTGGCCGCCGCGATGGCCTCTTTGGCACCGTTGGTCGATGTGAGTCGCCACTCCATGTTGGACTGACCCGATCCGATCCAAACTTCGCCGATAAGAACGTCCTTTAGGATGATCTGATTCTTACCCTGAATCGCGATCGTGCGACTCTTCCCATCCGCTTTCTGCGCTCCGAGCTTAACGATCCATTTACCATTTTTGTCGGCTTTCGTTGTCGCTCGTTCATCGCCAAGTTCGACGACAATTTCTTCGCCGGCATCCGCCGTCCCCCAGACAGGCAATGGCACATCGCGCTGCATCACCATTTTGCTGGCCAGCACATTGGGCAACTTGACGTCGGCTTGTAGAGAATCAAGACCGTTGAACAGCAACGAGGCAAGCGCGGTTAACAGCAGAATACGGTGGGTCATGTTTGAGTCCCGGATGATGGCTGGGTTGGCGGGCAAAGAAGCCGCAGAAGTTGGCGGCTGGCGAGTCGGTAAGAGTATCCCTTGCCCGCATCGCGACTGCAACCTTTTAACGCTTGCAGTTGTAGGATGGGGTTGCGTCCTCGTTTAACCCGCTGCCGCAGGCAAGGCACCGTCGTAAGCCCTCGTCATGCACCAAAACGCCGCCTTGCCTAGGGTGACGGGGCAATCGATCGATTCGTGCGGGCCCTACTCGTTCTCATCGGGAATGACGGGCATCGTGCAGTCGATCAACAGCCAACTTGCTGCGCACAGGAGATAGACGGCGGCCGCGGTCAAGAAAACGCTCATCCAATTCACGTGCTCGGCGATGTTGCCGTAAATGATGGGGGCGGTGATCGCGCCGATGCCTGCCACCGAGTTGTTGAACGCGAAAACCGAGGCGGACTTGTTGCCGCCGATATCGGTGACCGTTCCCCACGTGGTCGTCAAACTCCAGTCGGAGAAGAACTTCACGAAGAACAGACTGCCGCAAAAGTACTGAGGCGAATCGTACCAATAGAGCGCTCCCAGAAGGAGCGTTCCGGCAATGCCTTTACCCGTCAGCCCGACAAGACGCCGCGACCATTTTCGATTTCCGGTTCGCCGAATCATCTGATCATTGAGCCAGCCGCCCAAGGCGCCTCCGATTGCGCCGCCGAGCAAGGGCAGGGCCGAATAGAGACTCATCTCCTTGAATCGCAGTTCGTGCACTTCCCAAAGAAAAAACGGAATCCATGCCGAGAAGATGTTGTCAGCGACTGTGCTGAGTATCGTCTGAAAATTTAAGGCAAGCAGGTTGGCGATCGAGCGAGTATTCATCTTGCTGAATAGTTGGCGAAATCCCATCCGAGTTTGCTTTCCCGCCAACTTGTCGTCTCGTTGACCTCCGGCAATTAATTCGGCTTCGGCTGCATTAACGGCGCGATGTCTTGACGGCGAGTTTCGAAATACCAATAGAAACAAGGTCGCGTGGCCGATCCCGACGCCAGCCAGAACGTATGCGACGGTTCTCCAGGGGATGTCAAACACACCAAGCAGCAACGCGCCGATTAATAGGTTGGCCGAAAGACCGCCGAATCTCCCGAAGAAGACGCCTACCCACCCTTGTACTATCGTCCTGACGGAGAGTGGAAACCAGGTTCGGGTGATTCGGCTTTGTGCCGCAAACACCGCCGATTGACCCACTCCCAAAACAAATCGCGCCGACCACATGTGATTGGCCGACGGTGCCCACGCATGCATCCCCAATCCGATCGACCAGGTCGCAATCATGGCGCCCAAGATCAAATGCGCGCCAAACACGTCAGTCGCTATGCCGAGCGGGATCTGAAAGGCTGTGTACGCTAAGGAAAAAGCGCTGTCGAGCAGGCCCAGGTCGTCCTTCCCCAAATTCCATTGCTTAGCCAACTCGGGCTTGATCAGCGCAAACAGATACCGATGAAGATAGAGTAGCCAAGACGTGCCGCAGGCCACCGCAAAAACCCATCGTCTAAAATGAGTAGGCGATTCTTTCAGCGGTTTCGTCATAGAAATGTTTCCATTGGCTGATCAATTGCGTGCCAGAATCTTTCGCACTCGGTCGCACGTCGTCGCGATTTCCGCATCCGTCATTTCGATCGCATCCAAGTGGATGTATCCTTCGTCGACATGGTGCGCTCGGACCACAATGGTGGGCTCGCCCTGGGCTAACGCATCGCGAAGAGTCGACGCGGTGTGGCCGGTCGCGATTGGGTCGGGCGTTAATTTTGCACGCGAGAACGGGCAACCGTTCGGGTCGGGATCGACCGTCAGCGCCAAACCGTCTAGCGACGAGAGTTGCTCAAGAATCAGCTGCACTTTTCGATCCTGTTCGACGGACCAAGCGGCCATATCCTGCGAGTGCCGATAGTCGATCGCAGCCATCACGCCCACGATCGCCTCTTTGCCCGCCTTCATTGGCCGACCGATTCCGCGATTCTGAAGCGCGACGGCCTCGACCAGCTCACGGCGACCAGCAACGATGCCCGCGGTAGTTGAACAGAGATATTTATGGGCGCTTGTAAGCACCAAATCGGCGCCGGTCGCTACGAGCTCGCGCAATCGTTGGTCTTGCGCGGCTCCGTCGACGATTACGGATACGCCGAATTCGTGAGCCAGAGTGACGACCTCAGGCAACTTGACCCAGCCGTAGCGAACTGTGTGGTGCGATTCGACATGCACGACCGCCGCGACATCCCCTCGCGCCAACTCGTGCCTCAGTTCGGCAGGCGTGCATCGATTGACGACGCCGACCTCGGTCACTTCGGCTCCGGCCAACCCAATGGATTGGACGATCGGGTTTCCATAATTGATGCAATGCCCTTTCTGAATCAAGACGCGATTTTTCATTCCGCTCGAGTCAGGCAGTTGCAGAACTTTGGCGACATCATTGCCCGTCATGGAAGCGGCTACGCCGAGCGTGATTCCGGCCGCGGTGCACGCCGTGACACAGCCGCTCTCGCCGCCGGTCAGTTCAGCGATCGAGCGTCCAGCGGCCGCTTGCAATTCGTCCAGCAGGAAGAAGTGGCGAAGCGACTCCGATGCAGCTTCGGCTATCTCGGGCAACACGATCGCGCCGGACAGGTGGGTCATCTTCCCACAGGCATTGATCACTCGCGTCAGTCCGTAGCGTTCGTGTAGATCCACAACGTCCTCGAGTCGATTATTAAAAATTATCGCGGCTGAGCGGGCATCCGCTGCGTCAACCGCTTGTTCGCCGCGTATGATACCGGTGTTGAATTCGCTAGTCGAATCGCTTTTCGTTCGATCTTCAAATCGCTTGTCCGTCATATTTGAATCGGAACTCTCGAATTGAATTACGACATCCTCATTCGCGGCGGAGAAATCATCGACCCGTCGCAAAATCTGCGCGGCGTTCGCGACGTCGGTATTCGAGATGGTAAAATCGCTGCCATCGCCGAGCAGCTAGACGATGCGGAGGCGAGCCACGTTGTTCAGGCGCGGGGGATGTACGTCACGCCGGGGCTGATCGACCTGCATATGCACGCCTACACCCATTCGCCGTTTGGACTCGACCCCGATCCGCTGTGTGCGGCAGGCGGTGTGACGACGATGCTGGATGCGGGCACTGCCGGTTCGTATAACTTCGACGCGTTTCGGCGAGATGGGATCGATCGCAGCAACACGCACTTGCTTTCGCTCGTCAATCTTTCCTGCGTCGGCCTGATTGCGGCAAACCTGGGCGAGTTGCGCGATCGCCGTTACTCCGATCCGGATGGCGTAGTGGATACGATCCACCGCAACAGGGACGTTGCCGTAGGAGTCAAGATTCGGGCTGGCAAGCACATCATTGGAGACGGCGAACAGGGTTGGGCCAATCTTCGGGATGCGATTCGAGCGGCTCGCGATTCCGAAACGTGGTTGATGGTGCACATAGGCGAGTGCCCGATGTCGATTCCAGAACTGTGTGACGTACTCGCACCCGGGGACTGCATCACCCACTGCTTCAAAGGCGGCAGTACGCGAGTGACCGACGACGACGGCAAGATTCATTCTGCGGTTCGAGACGCGGCGGAGCGCGGCGTTGTTTTCGATGTCGGACATGGATTCGGCAGCTTTCAGTGGGAGGTCGTCCAGGCGGCCATCGATCAAGGTTTTGAGCCGACGACGATCAGTACCGATCTGCATACAAAGAATTTGCACGGACCGGTATTTGATATGCCGACGACGATGAGCAAGTTTCTGATGTTGGGCGTGCCGCTGGAGCGAGTGATTGAAATGTCGACGAGCCAGCCGGCGCGGGTCCTTCGGCTCGAGGACAGCATCGGCACGTTGCGAGTTGGCTCGGTGGCCGACATCGCGGTGATGGAGAAACACGAAGGACGCTTTTCGTTTGCCGACAGCTACGGCGAGTCGCGAGTTGGGCGCGAGCTATTGACGGTTGCCGCCACCGTCCGCCGCGGCGAGTTGCTTCCCAGTAGCGGGCACCCGCTGTCGAGACACGCTGCCAGCGATTAGTAGAGATCGAGACCAACCGAAAGAATTCAGCAGGCAAAGCGGAAGACCGATGGACGGCTCGCAATTGAACGTGGTGATCGCCGAGTTGAAGCAAGAGACGGCGACCTTCAACCCGACGCCGACGGTCTATGATGACTTTCGCGTGAACCGTGGCGACGAAATTCGCTCAGCCTATGACTCGACGAGCACCGAGTTGTGGGGCGCGCAGACCGTGTTCAGCGAGCAACAGGTCAAGTCGATTCCGACCTACGCCGCGGCGGCTGTCTCTGGTGGTCGGGTCTCCGAGTCAGGCTTGGATCGGCTGCTCAGTGAGTTGGTGGACGAAGTCCGACCGTTTGCCGACGCCGGCGGTTTCTATATCGCGCTCCACGGCGCGATGGCGGGCGAAACTGAAGACGATCCGGAAGGCCGATTGCTGGAAGAGCTGCGAGGATTCGTTGGTGAGAAACCGCTTGTCGCCTCGATCGATCTGCACGCCGTGCTCACCGACCGCATGCTCGCAGCCGCTGACATCTTGGTTCCCTATCACACGTATCCGCACACGGACCATTTTGAGACGGGGCAACGCGCTGCACGAGTGCTACTGCGCTTGATCCGCCACGAAATTCGGCCGACGACGGCGCGAGTTTCTCTTCCCATGCTTGTCCGCGGCGATGAGTTGCTTACAGCCACTGGTTGTTTTGGCGAGGCGATTCGCGATTGCCAGCAGCTCGAGAATTCTACGAGCGGCTTGATCGCGGGCGTTATCATTGGGAATGCCTTTACCGACGTCCCCGCACTTCAGTCAAACGTGCTCGTTACAACGGACGATGATTCCGCTCGAGCTACCGCGGAAGCCGAGCGAATCGGCAAATTCATGTGGGATCGCCGCGAGAAATTTCAAGCGGCACTGACGCCGATCGACACGGCGATCAGGTTGGCCGAAGAGACTGAGGGACTGACCGTTTTCTCCGACGCGGCGGACGCGACGGCCAGCGGCGCCTCGGGCGACAGCAACGCGATATTGGCTCGACTCATTGAACTTGGTTATGCCGGCTCGGCATTGCTTGCCATCGTCGACGCTGCGGGGATTGAGTCGGCGATCGCAAAAGGAGTCGGCGAGACAATCTCGATTTCGCTTGGAGGCGAGCGCGACCCGGGACGGTTCCAGCCTTTCGACATCACCGGGAAAGTGAAGTCGCTACACGACGGTAGTTTCACCTATGAAGATGGCACCGAAGCCAAGGCCGGGCGAACGGCTGTCATTTGCATTGGCCGCATTCATGTTCTCATCACCGAGCGACCGGTTTATGTCGTCGGCCGGCGGGTTTACCAGCAACACGGACTCGAGCCCGAGGATTTTGACATTGTTGTCGTCAAATCGCCGAACGGTTTTCGCACGTGGTACGAAGACATTGCGAGTCAGATCATCGCCGTCGATGCACCCGGTTCGACGAGCGCCAATCTGCGTTCTCTCCCATTCGAGAATTGCCGCCGACCGATGTTTCCTCTAGACGACGTTGTTCCCTCACCATTCGACTAGGCCGAGCTCCTTCGTTAGCAAAATTACGGCAAGATCAAACTCGGAGTCTCCATGCAAATCATTGCTGTCGAACCGATTCATTTGCGAGTTCCCGTGGTCGAAGAGCTGCCGGATGGTACGTTGGATGTGCTTGTCGTACGCATCCGCACGGACGAAGGACTGACCGGGATCGGCGAAGTCACAAGTCAATCGTATGTCTGCAAAGCCTGCTTCGAGGCGCCTCGGTCGGCGGCGCGAAGACATGGATTGAATTCGATTTTGCTCGGCGAAGATCCACTCGATCCAGAACGGCTTTGGGAGAAGATGTACTACGAGACGAATCGTTACGGCCGTCGCGGGGCAGCGATTCATGCGATCAGCGGCGCCGATATCGCTCTTTGGGATATTAAGGGGCAAGCAGAAGGCAAGCCGATTTACGAGCTCTTCGGGGGTCCGCAGCGAGCGTCCGTGCGGGCTTACGCGAGCGTCTTGTTTGGAGATACTCCCGATGAAACCGCGGCTCGTGCGGAGCAGTTTGTGCGAATGGGGCTGACGGCGGTCAAGTTTGGCTGGGGCCCGTTTGGCCGTAACGCCGATGTCGACTTGGCTCACGTCAAAGCGGCTCGGGAAGTGCTTGGCACCGAGCGAGATTTGATGGTCGACGCGGGACATGCATGGGACTTGCCGACCGCTCTGCGTCGCGCCGAACTATTGGCGCCGCACAACATTGTCTGGCTCGAAGAACCTCTCGCGCAAGACGACCGCAGCGGGTACGCGGAACTCTGCGCTCAATCGCCGATTCCGATTGCGGCCGGTGAAGGAGACGTTACTCATTTTGACTTTGAGGATCTGCTCGGTCGCGGTCTCCACATCGTCCAACCCGATGTGGCGTTTTGCGGCGGTTTGACCGTCTGTCGTCGTGTCTCCAGGATGTGTGAAGCAGAGTCACGGCGAGCGGTTCCTCATTGTTTTAGTACGGGCATCAATCTGGCGGCGTCGCTTCATTGGATGGCTTCCATCGCCGACGGCGATCTTGTCGAATATTGTCTGCAGCCTTCGCCGTTGATGCGAAAACTTGTGAGCAACTTGCCGCCGCTTGTCGATGGCCGTGTGCCTGTGCCAGCGTCGCCTGGGCTGGGGATCGAACTAGATGATGAGATTCTCGAGGAGTTTCGAGTTCGATGAGCAAAGATGCGCCCAACGTCTGTCCTGTTTCGCGCGAAGGTGGCGCGTCTATCGCTGGCAACCGATGAATGTGAGGGAGGCCAATGAAATTCGATTGGACCGACGTGGACCGTTGGCTAATGGGTGATGCGTTCGTCGGTTCGCAGATCGCCGATTCGATCGACGTGCTGTGTGATGAGATCGGAGTTCGTTGGGCGGGCAGCGAACAAGAGCGGGCGGCCGCCGACTACGCCGTTTCACGGTTTGAGCGTCTGTCGCTCTCCGGCATCGCAGTCGAGTCGTTTCCGTTAGCAACGGCCGACTGTCGTGCGGCGTCACTCCAGGTCGAAGGAGAGGGCGATTGGATTATCGATTGTCAGCCGTGTTTGTTTTGCCCGTCGGTCGATGCCGCAGGGCCGCTTGTTGATGTCGGTTTTGGGATGCAGCACGAGTTGGTGCCGATGCGCGACCGCCTAGCCGGCTCGATCGCGCTGATGAGGTCGCACTACGAGCCGTTCACGGAACCTCGGCTGCTCTCTCTGCGACTTCGCGACCTCGCCGATTGTGGAGTTGTTGCGGTTATTACCGAGAACCCCAATCGAGGTCGCCAGTTGTCGCACGTTTCGGCGTCCGATTGGCGCGACGATCCAACGTGTGTCGCCGTGCCGCTGGTTCAAACCTCATCGGAAGACGCAGCTCGATTGCGTCGTCGATCGTCGTCCGGCACCAAAGTTAACGTTGTCGTGGATGCGGAATTCCGTTCGGCGACATCATGGAACTCGTTAGGCGACCTGACCGGCGAATTGTGGCCTGACGAGTCGATTTTGCTTGGGGCCCATCACGATACGACTCCGAATTCATTCGGCGCCAATGACAACGGCGCTGGCGTGGCCGTCTTGCTGGAGACAGCGCGCTTGCTTGCTGGGCTAAACAAGAGTCTCAATGTTAGACCGGGCCGGACGATTCGCTTTGTCTCGTTTGGCGCTGAGGAGCAGGGGTTGCAGGGATCGACTGCGTTCGTCGAGCGGCATTATGGTCCCGAGACGAAACCGCGATTTATGTTGGCGCTCGACGAACTCGCGACCGGAAACATGAAAGGCGTTGTCCTTCAGTTTCCAGAGCTTCGCTGTTTCGTTCAGCAACAACTCGACTCGCTCGGCGAAGGTCTCGATTGCCATGTTCTGTCGCAGTTCGACGCTTCCGGCGATATGTTTCCGTTTTCTCGGCAAGGCATTCCGTCTTCATTTCTATGGAGATGGCGATTCGCCGGTCGCCGCTGCGAAACCGCGTTTGGGCACAGCGGTTCCGATACGCCCGAAAAGCTGCGAATCCGCGAGTTGAAAGAGTACGCGGGGCTGCTGTCGCGATTGTTGCTGCGACTCTCCCACGCCCCCAGCGACCAGTGGCCGCAGAATCGTCTCGATGTGCGCCAAATCGCCAGTCGCATCGAAGCGGAACGCGGCGCCGTCTTCCGCACGATGTAATGCCCTGGCAGCTACCATGGCGCGATCGCTCCAGATCAGCCGTCGAGTCCCAGAATCGTCAGGCTATCGCGGTGAATCAACTCTTCGATTTTATCGCTCATTAGTCGAGGCAGTGATGTTCCTTCGAGCTGATCGTTTAATCCGCGAAGTCCGGCGATAGAAGCATCGACTGTTGTAAACGGATAATCGCTGCCAAAGAGCAACTTGTCCCAAACACCGTACTCTTGAACCAACATCAGGCTGTGATACAGCTGAAACGGACGGTAGTGCAGTGCGCTGATGTCGGAATAGACGTTGGCGTGTTTGCGAATTACGGCAACACATTCATGCTCATACGGATGGCTCAAGTGGGCCATGATAATTTTGACTTCAGGGAAGCGAATCGCGACTCGATCGAGGTGTCTTGGCAGCGTGCATTCGAGCGGCGCCTGGGCGACAAATGTCGTTCCCGTGTGCAATAGAACGGGCAGAGCGTTTTCCGACGCGTATTTCCAAAGCGGGTCGAGTCGCTCATCGTTTGGAAAGAATCCAGCGTACATCGAAAGCAATTTGATTCCGCGCAAACCAAGCTCGCGATGGCCCGCGACCATCTCATCCTGCCAGCCATCCTGAGTCGGGTCGAGCGATAAGAAGCCGATTAGCTTGTCCGCATGGGTCGCGACATACTCGCTCACGTACTGGTCGTCGACCCAAAGACCGCTCAGCCGAGCCTTGCCGCCGAAGACGATTGTCCGGTCAACTTGAGTCGCTCCGGCCATGTATTCGTCGTAGCGCACAGTCAGATCGACTTCGACCCCCGCGCGAGCTCGCTTCGCCTGGCGTTGGAAGTCGTCATCAAAATGAGTTGGGTACTGCCATGCGTGACTGTGAACGTCAATAATCATTGCTAGTCTCGCGTCTGTCGCTTTTCGCTTCGCGAAAGTAGCGATAACCTTCGCGGCTGAGAACTGTCCTTCACAGAATACACGAAGAAGGTGCAAGAATGCTCATCGGCTACGTCAGCAACGAGCGATTTGTCGCACTCCCTGATGTGCTCGTCGAATTGCGTGGAGCGAACGGAGTGACGGCGACTCGGTCAAACATCTCGGGCGCCGTTTACGCCGACATTCAGCCTGGTTCGTACGAAATCGTGCTGGGGCGTGACGGCTATGGTTCCAAGATTAGCCGTGTTGAACTTGCCGAAGGCAAACCGGTTCAGTTTCGCCTGCTAACCGATAGCTTGCTCGGATACGTCTGGCCCAAGTGCGCGGCGTCAGGCGAACAAGCTGAGTTTCGAGTTCACTCGGTCGAAGAATACGAACTAGAACTTTGGCGCTATGGCAAGGAGAAAGAGTTTGTACGGCGCATTGGCACATTCGACGAACACGGACCGCGAGCGACGATGCAGATCACGCCCGACGGCGACTACACACAGACCGGCATCGAGTGGAACAAGCATGGATACAACAGTAAGACGTTGAATCAACTCATTGACGCCCCGCAGCGATCGGGGTTGTACTACTTTCATGCCCGCAGCAAGTCAGGCGACTTTTTTTCGTTCCCCTGGGTTGTCTCCCCAGCCAAGCCTCAATGCAAGGTGGCGATTCTCGCCTCGGATATCACTTGGAACGCCTACAACAGTTTTGGCGGGCGGAGCAACTACATCAACGCAGACTGTCTTCCCGATACGCCCATCATCAATTCGCGACAGGAGCTGAAACGATACACCGAAGCGGAACATCGCACCTACGACAGCGACACATATCAACCGCTGTCGCTCGATCGACCTGATCCTTACAACCACATCGAGGAGAGCGAGCAATTGATGGATCCAATCGCCGGTCGCCAGGGCTGCCACATGGCAGCGGCGGAGTGGCGTTTGCTCGGATGGATGGAGGACAAGGGTTTCGACTACGACTACTACAGCGAGACGCAATTCCATTTCGGCAAAGCCCCGCTCGATGATTATCAGGTGCTCATCATCAGCACTCACCCCGAGTATTGGTCGGCGGAGATGTACTATCGATTAAAGAGCTGGGTGTTCGAACGCGGCGGACGATTGATGTATCTCGGCGGCAACGGATTGAATTGCGAAGTTGAGTTCCTCGATGATCATCGCATCGTCTATCAGAACACGAATTGGAGCCATTCCGCGTGGCAATTCGCCGACGATGGACGCGAGTATGAAAGTCGGTTCGACAAGCGAGAGGAATCGGAAGCGAATTTGCTGGGCGTGGTCTTTACGTTTCCGGGCATCATGACGGCGGCACCATATGAAGTGAGGGAGGCCGAGCATTGGTGTTTCGCCGGGACCAACCTGAAGAACGGCGACACGTTTGGCGAAAAAAGTTTGCACCAACGAGTGCCCGGCGGTGCCTCAGGTCACGAGACCGACAAGACCTCCGCTCAATCTGCTGACGGCATTCGCGTGTTGGCCAAAGGACTTAACCCTAACAACGGTGGAGGCGAAATCGTTGTGCATGAACCAGCCGGCGGAGGTGCCGTGTTTTCCGTCGGTTCGATTTGCTGGCCCAGCTCGATCCTGGTTGACGAGGCGGTCTCGCAGATTACAGAGAATGTCTTGAAGCGGTTCACAAAGGACAAATAGCCCGGGCGGTTTTTACTCTTACTCTGAGCAGCGCGGTCCCTTCTCTTGTTTGGAACGAAGGCAAAGGGCGGAACGCGGAGAGCGCGAAGGTTTTGATTCAAACCGTCTCCGCGAGCTTCGCGCCTTCGCGTGGGCCTTTTTTTTTCGGAGGATAAAGGTGGGAGGGCCACGCGCGGTTTGGCTCTTGCTCTACGGGATTAAGATCAAGATCAAGATTAAGATCAAGATTAGGATCAAGAAGTCGATCTGGGGACAAAAGGGCGATTAACTCTCTTTTTCTTTTTATTATGAGCAGCGCTATTCACTTCCCTTGGATGTGAGGCTTCGCGTGGGTCACGATCGTTTCGAGAAACCGACCGGTTCGCCGACGTTTGTCCGTTGGATTGTGCTGGCTCTCGTCTCACTCGCGGCCACGAGCGCGTATCTCACGCGGCATTGTATTGCGGCGGCAAACACAACGATTCAGGAAGACCTCGGCTTTGACGATGTTCAGATGGGCCGTTTGATGAGCGCCTTCGCGATCGGCTATCTGATTTGCCAAGTGCCTGGCGGGTGGCTGGGTAATCGGTATGGCACGCGACTCGCCTTCACCTTGCTCGGTATTCTCTGGTCGCTCTGTAACGTGTTCTCTGCGACGGTCTCGACGTTTTATCTGTTTTGGGCGTCTCGGTTTTCACAGGGTCTCTTTCAAGCGGGGCTCGTGCCCGTATCGGCGAAAGTTGTCAGCGACTGGATGCCGCTTCGAGCTCGCGGATTCAGCAGCGCGTTAATCACGGCTTCGATGTCGATTGGCGGCGCGTTCGCGATGTGGCTGACCGGCCAACTGCTCGAGAAGGGCGTCGATTGGCGAGTCGTTTTCGTCTGTTATGCTGCGGTCGGAATCACGTGGGCCTCAGGTTTCTATTGGTATTTTCGAACGACTCCAAAGGAACATGGCGGAGTTAACGCGGAAGAGCTGGAGTTGATTGCGGACGTCGACGCGTCGCACGACGATGCAAAAGGGCAAAGGACGGAGGAGCTGCAATCGCCTGGCAAGTTGGCTGGTTCGGTGAAGGAAGAAGATGACGAAGCGTCGGGCCGATTGCTCGCACTCAAAATGTTGACGAGCTTGGGGATGTGGGGAGTCTGCTCGCAGTCCTTCTTTCGCGCGGCCGGCTACACTTTTTTTGTCACCTGGTTCTTCGCTTTTCTCGAATACGCCTACGGACTCGGCAAAGCTCAGGCCGGTCTCCTGAACAGTTTGCCATTGATCGCCGTCGTTATCGGCAGTCTGCTGGGCGGAGTTGTCGTGGACGGGCTGTTCAAGTTGACAGGGAGTCGCTGGTGTAGTCGAACAGGAACGGCGATCGTTGCGCTGGCCATGAGCGGTCTACTGACAATGGCTTCGGTTTGGACCGTCACGGCGACTCAACTTTCGGTTGTGATCGCGATAGGAGCGTTGTTTTCCGGCATTGGCTCACCGGCCGCTTGGGCTGCGACGATCGACATCGGCGGGCGGCACACTGCTGTGGTCATGGGAGTGATGAACATGGCGGGCTGTCTTGCCGGAGTTGTGTTGCCAACGTTGCTGGGCGGCTGGTTTGACACGATTCGCCAGACCGGCGGAGATTGGAACGCGGTCATTTATCTTCACGCAGGATTTTACTTTGCCGGCGCCTTGAGCTGGCTTGCAGTGCACCCGAATCGTGAGGTCTGATAGTTCTTCGCACGGACTCTGTTACGAAACGAAACGACTCATGCTTTTTGACACTCATACCAACTTGATGTGGTATCCCGATCATCTCTCCGATGAATTCGTTCAGTTCGCCTGGGAGGCCAAACGCGCCAAAATGAAGCTCTCGGACGATGTCTACTTTGCGGGCAGTGAAAGTCAGGAAGCAAATGCCTTCGACTCAAAACCAGAACAACTTCTGGATGCGACGGCCGATGTCGACAAGGCGATCGTCTTTGGCATCAAAGCTCCGTTCACCGGAATCAATTGCGATCAGGAGTTGATTGCTAGATTCGTGTCGGACCACTCTGACAAGTTTATTGGATGGTGCTCAGTCGACCCGAACGATGAGGATTGTGTCGAGCAACTGGAACACTACGTCAACAACTTGGGTCTTCGCGGCCTCAAGTGCTCGCCGATTTATCAGAACTGGGATCCGCAAGATCCGAAACACCTGCCGCTGTTTCGCAAGGCCGAGTCGCTGGGGATTCCGGTCAACATCCATCAAGGCACGTCGTTTGTACGCACCGGTCCGCTGAAGTTCGCGAATCCGATTCAGCTCGAGGACATCGCGGTTGCCTGTCCTGACTTGCGAATTGTGATCAGTCACATGGGCCATCCCTGGGAGGACGAGTGCGTCGTGTTGATTCGAAAGCACCCGAATCTCTACACGAATGTCTCGGCGCTTCACTATCGTCCGTTGCGACATTATCAAGCGTTCATGTCGGCGATCGAATACGGCGTCGAGCACAAGTTGATTTTCGGATCCGATTTTCCTTCGGCCACAGCGTCACAAGTGATCGCCGGGCAAAACAAGGTCAATGACGTCGTTGCTGGGACCAACCTGCCGAAGGTTGGGCAGGAGGTGATTCATGACATCATCTACGAAAACTGGAAGGCATTGCTGCCCGAGTACGCTTGAGAGTCTTGATAGCAAGGATGAGCGGACCGACACGCCAACGAAACATATCAACTCCGCCCAACCGCATCGACGTGCAAAGAAAGGCGAAATCAATGAAACTGACAGGCCGTACAAAATTCGTGTGGGCACTGCTGCTCTCAATATCAGTTGTCGCCGTTGGCGCTGCGGGAGAGTTGACCGCTGAAGATTACAAGTGGGTGAAGGTGACGATGAAGGCCGAGTTCGCTCCGCGCGACGAAGCGGGCGCTTTGTCGTACCGCGGGGCGATGTGGTTGCTTGGCGGTTGGAATCCGATCGGGGCTCACCGCAAGTTCTTTCCGAGAATCTGCAACAACGAGGTTTGGCGTTCATCGAATGGCCAACAATGGTCGCTGGTGAAGCCAAACACGTTCAAGGATCAGTCATTCGACGCCAAAGCGGATTGGGAGGGTCGACACACGGCGGGTTACGCGGTGTTTCGAGACCGGATGTGGATTGTTGGCGGCGACGTCAATCAAGGGCATTATCAGAACGACGTGTGGAACTCGAAGGACGGCCGCGACTGGAAGTTGGTCAGTCGCGCAACTCCGCCGTGGGCGCCTCGAGCTCTTCACTACACCGTGGTCCACAATGATCGCATCTGGGTGATCGGCGGTCAGACCATGCCCGCTTTCCAAAAGCTACCCCAGCAATCGAACAAGGCGCACGCGGATGAAAAATTCTATCGCGACGTCTGGACCACAACGGACGGCGCCAACTGGGTCGAAGTCAAGCCGCGCGAACCGTGCTGGTCGGCACGTGGCATGATTGGCGGCAGCGCTGTCATGAACGGCCGAATTTGGATTCTTGGCGGAGGCACCTATGACACGCCGCGAACGCCGACCCGCAAGTTTCACAACGATGTCTGGAGCTCGGCAAATGGAGTCGATTGGAAACAGCACACCAAAGCGGCGCCGTGGACGCCCAGACAGTACCACGACGTAGCGGCTTGGGATGGTCAGTTGTGGGTGATGGAGGGCTACAATGCGAAGGGCGGAAATCGCAACGACGTTTGGCGCTCGGCTGACGGCGTCAACTGGCGGGAGGTGCCCGATACCCCTTGGAAACCGCGACACGCCGCGAGCGTGTTTGTGCATGACGACGCGCTTTGGATGGTCGCTGGGAACAACATGGAGTCTGACGTCTGGAAACTGGTTCGCAAATAGACCGACAGTTCAACCATGAAGATCACTCGTATTGAAGCCGTCCCAATCAACGTCCCTTTGAAGCCCGGGATGACGACAAAGACGTCGCACGGCGAGCACGCCACGTCGCCGTATGTCATCGTCCGAGTCCACGTGGACAACGGGCTCATTGGTCTGGGAGAAGCCACAGTCGCGCCGCGTTGGAGCGGTGAAACCAGTCATGGCGCCGTGGCGATCATTCACGGACTGATCTCGCCGGCGCTCGCAGGCGAGGATCCGCGGCGAGTGAACCATTTGCGCTGCAAAATCGACGCCGCCATCCGACTCAACCCCTTCACAAAAGCGGCGGTCGAGATGGCGCTATGGGACATCGGCGGGAAGGCGCTCGATGCGCCGGTCTATCAATTGCTTGGCGGCAAGTTCCGAGATGAAATGCCGATTCGCATGGTCGTCGGCTCGATCGACATTCCGCAAGCAGTGGATCTGGCTGGCCAGTTTCTTGAGCGAGGTGTTCGGTGTTTGAAAGTGAAAGTTGGGCTGAATCCCGATCAAGACGTAGCGCGAGTGAAGGCGATGCGCGAATTGGCCGGGTCAGAGATTCCGATTAGCGTCGACGCCAATTGCGGTTGGACTCTGGTTCAAGCGAAGCGAACACTCGGGCGCCTGCGCGAGTTTGATATTCTGTTTGCGGAACAACCGATTCCGACTGGCGACCCAGCGGAGATGGCCGAGCTGCGACGTCAAACGGATATTCCCATCATGGCGGATGAGAGCGCGTTTACGATCGGCGACGCGAGACGCTTAATTGCGGAACGTTCGGTCGATATCATCAGCGTCTATCCCGGCAAGAACGGAGGCATTCAGAATACGGTCGAGGTGGTGCATACAGCCAAGTCGGCGGGTGTTCCATGCGCGATGGGAAGCAATCTTGAACTCGGCATCGGCACGGCGGCCATGCTGCATTTGGGCGCCGCGCTGCCATCGATTGCAAGTGAACAATATCCGGGTGACTTCATCGGTCCGCTCTATCATCAAGCCGACATGTTGAAGTCGCCGCTCACGCTCGGTCCCGCGGCCGCTCAAGTGCCCGACGGCCCTGGACTTGGCGTCGAATTGGACGAAGACCAACTTGAACAATACCGCGACCACAGCACCGTCGCTCAGGCCACCGGCGGCACGACGAGTCTGACGTTTGAAGGCTGATCGATTCAGTCGGGATCTAAGTTTCGTCAACTGCCGGCGCCTGATGGCCACTGAATAAGTTCAAGCCAATTCGATTCTGGATCTTGTGCGTAGACCACGCCGATCGGTCCGTTTGGACTATCGGAGAACTTCGGCTCCGTGACAAATCGAACGCCTTTGGCTTTGAGCGTATCGTAGACCTGCCGGATGTCGCTGACGTTGAAGCAAATGTGGCCGGCGCCGAGTCGGTGTTTGTCGACATGTCCATCCGGGGCTGGCGGGTCGAGGTACCGAACGAGTTCGATTTGATGTTGTGATTCGGTCCAGCCGAGAAACACGAGTTTTCGCCGCGCGTTCGGAATGCCCGTGTGATTCCCTTCGGGCGGAGCAACTGAGTGCAATTCCAAAAGGACGCTGAGACCGAGTTCTTCCGTATAGAAACGGACCATCACGTCGAGGTCGTCGACGACAATACCCGTGTGATGTAGTCCGGTAATCATTGGGCTCTCCTTGTTTGAGTCGATAGTCGGATGCGTTGCCCTGAAGGGCAACGGTGTGAAGCATTTTTGCCCACAGCTATTCTGGGTCGCAGCGTAACGATCCGTGTTTTCGGCGCCAATCATAAAGGCCAAAACAAAAAAACGAGCCGCCTCTCCCCCGACGCGTGAGAGCTCGTGAGAGGCCGAAGCGCGTCGAACAAAGCCCCCTCACCCCAACCCTCTCCCCTCAAATCATCCGCGGATATGACTTCGCGAAATGGGGACAGGTTAGCGCGGACGATTCGGGGGCGAGGGGGCACGCGCAAGCGATTCCCGTTTCGTCGATGACTTGTCAAAATGCTACAGCGTTGCCTATCAGGGTCGTTGAGTCAGAGGGCACCACTGACGTCGTTACGATCGGAGTTTTCGTTCGAGGAGCTAAGATCGAACGGTTATTGAAGCTGGGTTGAGTCGGCGGCCGAGAATGACAATGAGGGTCTTCGTTTAGGCGGCGTCGGTGGCGGACCGACGCGATTGTGCCTATCGCAATCTGATTCTCCTCATTGGAGTTCAGCCCAGTGGATGCATCCACCTCGTGGTCCAACTATTTTCGCGAATCTTCGCGGCCGCTTTCGAGCCTGCTGTTCGTCGCTCCGTTGTTGCTGGCGTACGAGGGCGGAGTGATGGTGTTGGGCCGCAGCGCGGTCCGCAACGGGGCCGATGTCTGGTTGCGCGACTCGTTGGACCGGATCGGATTTGGGCACTATTTCCTGTTGCCGATTCTAACCTGCGGGCTGCTGCTGGCATGGCATCATATGCGCCGCGAAGCGTGGCAGGTCAATTGGAGCGTCTGTTACGGGATGATGGTCGAGTCGGTTTTGTTTGGCTGGATCTTACTTTTGCTCGCCCAGCTGCAAGGCTCGTTTTTCGAAGCCCAGATCAAAGTCGATGATTACGCGAACATTCGATCGGCGGCGAGGCTGATTGGATACATCGGCGCGGGTGTCTATGAGGAACTGTTGTTCCGATTGATGTTGTTGCCTGCCGTGATCGTATCGCTCAAGGCGTTCGGCGTCCCGCTCAAGTGGTCAGCGGGGATTGCCGTGGTGGCGACCAGTTTGGTTTTTGCCGGTGCCCACTATCAAGTCGACATCGACTTTGCCGGTTTCCAATTCGCCTCAACGCACGGCGAATCATTTGAGTGGTTCAGTTTCAGCTTTCGCGCGCTTGCCGGCGTTTTCTTTTCCATCTTGTTCGTCGTGCGAGGCTTTGGCATCGCCGTCGGCGCTCACGCTCTGTATGACGTGCTCGTTCTCGTCACGTAGTCGACCAGCTCGGACGACTCGCCGATGCGTCGCGATAATATTCACGCGTGTCAATACCTAAACTGAGCGAAATAATTCCCCGTTAAACTGGCTTTGTTGAGCCCGCCTTAACGACGTATAATGGCAAGCCAGAGGAACTCAATATTTCATCGGCGATTGCCGAATTCATACAAGGATTCTCCATTGCTTTCGGTCAGGCCCAAAGTTGCGGAGCTTGCGTTCAAGTTATATGGACGTGCACTTCATCCAGAATTGTTTCAGGTCTATCAGTCTCGCACGCTTGAGCGAGGCGATTATTCGGCCACAATCGACATCACCACAGCGGGCCATGTCGTCAACTGGCGATACAAGGGCACAACGCTGACAGAAGTTGCCGCCTCGGCGCAACATCCTCTTCCCGTCAAACGGCGTTTGCTGAATTGCCGTCTGCACGGTGAACACACCGATAAAGTCAAGTGCCGATCGGGCGTGTCGTATCAGGTGAGTTTTCAATTGGAGCCGGTTGAACCAGAATTTTTCTGGACTTTCCAAGAGGAACTGGCTCGCGAAGGCGAACGCAAAGGCCTCTTGCACCAATTTCAGTCGAGCGGGCGGATGGCGTTAGGCGCCTTGAGTTACATCCATGTCGAAACGCGGAACCGATGCCTTTCCGTTCACGCATTTCACACTTTCCCCGACGACTATGCGATTGTCAAATGTCAGTCGCTCTTCAAAATCGGCGAGTAACGTCGCCTTTCGCTCCGCGAAAGTGGCGCTCGTTGGTCAAGGCAAGGCTGGCGCGGCGATCTACCAGAGAATCTGTCGCATCGCGGCGTTGACTTCGGCGGGGCGTTCCAATGGCGCGAGATGTCCGGCGTCGGCAATTTCCATGTACTCGGCGCGGGGGAACGACGCGGCCAGAGTTTGCATTGAATCGGGCGGAGTGATCTCGTCGTCGGATCCGCCGAGCACCAGGGCGGGTTGGTCGATACCGGCGAGCTTATCGTTGAAGTCGGTGCGGTTGGCCATGCCGCGGAGAGCGGAGGCGACGCCGACGGGACTCGCATCCAGAATCGACTGACGCACCTCATCGACGGTATCGCGACGTCGGTCGAGTGTTGTCTTCGAGAATAATCGCGGAATCATCCCTGACGCGAGCGTCTCAACTCCTTTGACCAAAAGTTCCTCCGCCGTTCGAATGCGTTGCCGTGCAATCTCGTCGGAATCCGCGTCGGCTCGAGTGTTGCAGAGTATGATCTTGGCGATTCGTTCGGTGTGGCGGGCGATAAACTCGAGCGCAACGTATCCGCCCATCGACAGTCCGCATATTGCGATCGGCTCTTTGACGCGCATCTTGTCGAGCAATTCAGCGAGGTCGTCCGCATAGTCCTCCATCCGCATCGCGCCCGTGCTGATGTCGCTCTCTCCAAAACCGCGAAGGTCGGGAGCGATCACGGTGTACCGATCGGAGAGGCCGTTAATCTGATTTCGCCACATCCGATGATTTAACGGGAATCCGTGGATCAGCAAAAGCGCTCGGCCCGAGCCGTATACGCCTGCATTCAAGTTCGCTCGTGACAGTTCGTAGCGCGTCATGTTGAGATACCATTCATACCAGAGCAAGACGGAAATGCCGCGGGTCGGTCGAGGCCGATGCACGAACGTGTCAGGCGGCTGTCCAATTCAATCATAGCAACATTGACAGCCGGACCGCCCATTGGATTATCAGCAGGGCGACTGTCAGCGCGAGGAAACTCGGCCCAGCCCATCCCAAATCGATCTCAGGTCGGTGTTGCTTGAGCCGCCGGATCTGCAGAATACGAAATGGAACTTGAAATGCGACGACCAAGTAGAGAAACAGTCCAGCTGGATTGAAGCTCCACGCTTCTTCGATCCGCCCGTGACTGAGGCTGACGAAACATCGAGTCAACCCGCAGCCTGGGCAATCGAGTCCGGTCATGCGTTTGAAGGTGCAGATCCCTGGGAGCGGGACCGATGCGAACGGTGCGGTGACGGCCGAATCTCGCACGTCGAGAAAGATCGAAACGGCGAGCGTTCCGCCACAGACGATAAGCGTGACCCAATGAAATCCGAGCGACGCTCGTTCGGGCGCGACCGCGCGGGGATGCCGTACCAGCGGCAGCTCACTCGTCTCGTCCGATGGCGCCATGGAATAATCAGATCGTCTTATTGTTGACTTTCGCGGTGCGAAAGTTGCGAGTGTTGGTTATGTGTTCTTCGGACTACGCCACTTTCTCGGAGCGAAAAGGCGACTGACGAGCTAATTGCTTGGCTTGTCCTGTGCCTTATCCAAATGCGATTGAAACTCTTTGACTTTTTTGACGATCTGAAATGAGTAGGGTTCGAGCTCAGCGGCCTTGGCTTGGTACTTGACGGCCTCTTTGTAATTCTTCGCCGCGGCGTAGCAATGGGCAAGGGTATCCAGGTAGGCGGCCGTGTTGGGCCGCAGTTCCAGCGAGCGATGGCTTGCGGCTGTGGCTTCCTTGAGGTCGCCGCCGGTATTCGACGCCAGCCACGCCAACTGATTGTTGACTCCGGCCATCGCGTTATTGATATCGTTTCGAGTCGACTCGTTCGGCGCCTTCATCTCATAATTCTTGAGCTGGCGAATTTGATTGCGAGCGTCTCGGAGATACGACTCGATATGCGTCGCCGTTTGCTTCTTGAACTGGTCATCCGCGTTGCGTGCGTGATGCATGGCGATGAGAAGGTCTGCGTCGTCGGGCGTGCGGTTTGGTTCGGCACCCGCTCCCTTCTGCAGATGTTCGATCTCTTTGTCGTACTCTTTCTTCTCGCGGAAATGCCGAGAGTAGAACAAATGCATGCGAGTTTTCACTCCGGGCGCCGAGCGATTTAGAGGCGGTTGTCCAATCCGCTCGCTGACGTCCTCGTTCCCTTGATCGATCATCTTCACCACAGGCGCGAGCGATTCAGCGGCCAGCAGTTCGCGTTCGTAGTCGTGGTGAATTTCTGACAGCATCAGCCGCGCCCGCAAATGATGCAGCGAGTCGTTGTCCGTTCGCTCCACGACTCCATTCAATTCGCGCAGGGACCAATCCATCAACGTGCGCTGCTGCAACTCAACGGCGGCCTCGATGTGCGATTCGAACTGATCGGGTTGCGACTTGAGCGCTGCCAGCGCCGTCGCTTCCGCTCGTTCGGTCATGCCCTGCCGCATCAGGCTCTCGGCCAGCCGATATCTGAGCGCGACGAAACGTTCGAGGTGTTGCGGATACATCTCCATCAGCTTGTCGATCACTCCGAAAAGCTCACGCTCCATCAGCCAGTCGATGGTGTCGAGCAAGGTGTCCCGACGGGCGCGAACGAGCTTGAGCATTCGGAGGGCCTGCCGAGTCGCTTGGTCACGCTGGCCGACTTGAATCAAGACATCGGTTTGCAGCTGAATGAGGCGGCGAACCTGCATGTCGTTCGTCTCATCGGGCAAACGATCGCGACGCTGGAGGGCTTGGGCGACAATCTTGTCCCAGGCGTCGACCGATTTTCCCGGGTCCTTCAGCGTGGTCGCCAACGCTCGCAGCCAATCGCTCGCCTCGCGCCGGCTGACGCCTAGCTCGTGCGTGATCAATGCGGCTCGCGCTTCCCTTTGCGCTATGTCTGTTGGCATCGGCATCTCAGCCACCAGCAACGCGGCGCGTTTTGACAAGGTGGGCGAGGCGTCGAATCGAGCGACGCGGCAGAGTGCGGGCACGCCGGCAGCGTCGATCAGCGCGGCGAGCCGATCGAGCATCCGGCTCCTCGCCGCTTCCGTGCTCGAACCATATCGCTCCAACACGCGAAGCACTTCGGCCGGATCGCCGGGCCTCGGCCAACGGACTTGGATTAATCGCACAAGATATTGAGCGCGTCGCGCGATTTCGATGTCGTTGTGATCCTGAGCTCGACGAAGCGCGTCGAAAGCAACGGGACCAATCCGCCTCAACTCGACCTGCGCTTGCTCGCGGGCGGCAAAGCTGTCGGCGCCCATCTGCTCGATCAGTTTTTCGATGCGAGGCTGGAGCTTCTCGAAACTCTCTTCCTGCGCACAGAGTGTCGATCTGGAACTGATCTGTCCAAGGGAGATGGCAATGGAAGCGGCAACCAAAATCGTCGCGCTTAGGCGACATCTTGCGACGGATTGCATAACACCTTATCCCTCATTCAGGTTGGGTGGCCTAATCGCCGCCGCTCGGCCCGTTGTCCGATCAGCCTTCTTGTTCGCCGCCGTTGTCCTCGTCACCGTCGTCTTCGTCGCCGTCGGTTGGCTGATCATCGGGCACCGGATTTTCGTCGTCTTCCATACCCTGAATATAGCGTCTCAAGCGGTCGTTCTCATCGGTAAGGCCCTTCAGCTGCAGCATGTTCTCCACTCGCTTCACCAACTCAACTCGGTTGACAGGCTTGGAGAGGAAGTCGTCGGTGCAGGCATCGACGGCTCTTTCGATGTCGCCAACCTCGTCAAGCGCCGTGACCATGAGAATCATGATGGAGTTCGTAGCTGGGTCGCTCTTGAGCTGCTTGCAGACTTCGAATCCGCTGAGCCTCGGCATCATCACGTCCAACAAGATCAAGTCCGGTTTGTTGGCGGCGACTTTGTCCAGCGCATCTTGCCCATCGATTGCGAATTCGATGTCGCAATCGACACCCTCGAGATAGGCATCGAGCAATTCGCAATTGGCCGGGTTGTCATCAGCGATCAGAATTCGGTTCGTTGACATTGCTTCTCAAAAAGAAATGGGGCGCTCACAGGATACTAATCAGAGCTGTCTGGCTTCGCGCGTGCGGAGGCCGGAATTATTGCAGATTCAGCGGATTACAAGAAGCGAAAGAAACGTGCCATTGCCTGGGCTTCTCGAGGCTTCTTGGCAGCCTTCGGGGTCAAATTGCGTAGTTGAGTCCGCCCGCGGCCGGCGTGGGAAAGTCTTTACACATCTCGCGGACCGCGTCTCGGACTCGCGTCGTGCAGCTCGGATCTTCGTGATTCTGGAGTGCGTCGAGCATCCAAGCGGCGACCTTCTTCATCTCTTCGGTCCCCATGCCTCGGGACGTCAATGCGGGCGCTCCAATTCGAATCCCCGATGGGTCCATCGGTTTACGCTCGTCGAACGGGATCATGTTCTTATTGACCGTGATGCCGCATTGATCGAGTACTTCTTCGGCGAGCTTGCCTCCGATATTTAGAGGAGTTACATCGACGAGCGCCAAATGGTTGTCCGTCCCGCCGCTTATCACTCGAGCGCCGCCGGCCGCCAGCGACTCTGCCAGCACTCGGGCGTTGTCGAGCGTTTGTTGCATGGCGATCTTGAATTCAGGCCGCAGGGCTTCGCCAAAACAGACTGCTTTGCCGGCGATCACATGCATCAACGGTCCGCCTTGGAGGCCGGGGAAGACGCTGCGATTGAGATCTTTTGCGTACTCCTTTTTGCAGAGCACCATTCCCGATCGAGGTCCGCGAAGCGTTTTGTGAACGGTCGTGCCAACAAAGTCGGCGACGGGAACGGGGTCGTCGTGCAATCCAGCGGCGACCAAACCGGCATAGTGGGCCATGTCGACAAAGAGCTTGGCACCGACCTCGTTGGCAATCTCGGCGAACTGACCGTGCGGAATTTCACGCGGATACGCGCTGGCACCGGCGACGATCATCTTTGGTTTGTGCTCGCGAGCTAACTGGGCGACCTGGTCAAAGTCGATTCGATGGGTATCGGGCGTGACGCCGTAGCTGTGAAAATTGTAGAGCTTGCCCGAGCAATTCAGACGCATGCCATGAGTCAGGTGTCCGCCGTGGGCCAGGTCGAGTCCCAGCACGCAATCGCCTGGCTCAAGCGCCGTCATGTAGATGGCTTGGTTGGCTTGCGATCCCGAATGCGGTTGTACGTTGGCGTGCTCGGCGCCGAACAGCTGCTTGGCTCGGTCCTGGGCGATCCTCTCAATCACATCGACGTGTTCGCAGCCGCCATAGTACCGCCGCCCAGGATATCCCTCGGCGTACTTGTTCGTCAGCACGCTTCCCATCGTTTCCATCACGGCGGGACTCGTATAATTCTCACTCGCGATCATCTCCAGCCCCTCTTCCTGCCGCCTGACCTCATCTTGAATCGCTTGGAAGATTTCGGGATCCTGGTGCTCGAGCTGACTCATCGAATTCGCTTTCCCTGTTAGGGTGTTGGGGAGAAATGGGAAGACGCGCGTCCGCCGTTTTGTGCTTGCCAATTGGGATCCTGCACGCTGATGCCTGGCGACTGGTATTCCACGCCGATGCCGTATTCGCGCCGATGGCGTGACGCGAGCCTTCGCCGCGCCGAAACGAGGAATTCGAAGTTGTGGAGCACTCGGACCTGTGCATTGTTTCGCTGGGACCGGCAACCGTCAATTGGACCGACGCATGAATCAAGAACCAAACCGGCAAGAACCGTTCAACGACAGCGCCGTCACGGTGGAGCGGCTGAGGTCGATGGTCGCGGAATTCGTCGACGCCCGCGACTGGCGCCAGTTTCATTCACCCAAAAACCTGACGATGGCGCTTGCCATTGAGGCGGCGGAGTTGATGGAGCATTTCCAGTGGGTCACGCCTCAGGCGTCTCGGGAAATTGCTGACGATGCCGAGAAACTGGCGGCCGTCGGGGAGGAAATGGCGGATGTGCTTTGCTATCTCCTGGCCATCGCCAACGAACTCGATCTGGACATCTCGTCCACGATGGCGGCGAAAATGAAGAAAAACATTCTCAAGTATCCCGCTGAGGAATTCCGCGGTCGCTACGGGCCGGAGGATCCTGGACAAGAATAGCCGTCGCTCGGCGCGCTGGTGGGAGCTGAGCCAAGAGAGCAGGATCGGCCCTTCTTCAACAGTGTTTGGCGGGCATTCCGCCCTCAATTCAGGTCGCCCTACCTAAGGCTTGGGCTACTTTCGCGTCGATTTGGATTCGTAACCCAGCGGAATGATTTGGGTTAGGATGGAGCCGCCCTGTTCGGGGCGCGAACCTTTGATTCGTATGGCCAGCCGCTGATTCTCGGGCGGATGAGGAGCAGGATTCTCCGCCTACGAACATGGACCGACGACATCGATAAAACGCTACGGGAGCATTTTTCATGGCTGCTAATTCCGGCGCCCTTGTCGGCATCGACTTGGGCACCACCTCTGTCAGTGATTGCGCATTTGGATTCGAAGGGCGTCGCAACGACGATCCCCAATCGCGACGGTGATCCACTGAGGCAAAGCGCCGTCTACCTGGACGGCGAAAACGCGATCGTGGGTAAAGCCGCCAAAGCGGCCGCCGCCCACAACCCGGAACGTGTCGCCACATTGATCAAGAGATCGATGGGCGATCCGCTCTTTGCGCGCGCAGTGGACGGTCGCCAGTTTCGACCAGAAACTCTGTCGGCCATCATTCTGCGCAAGCTCAAGCAGGACGCCGAGCGTCGGATAGGGCCGGTCACGAAGGCCGTGTTGACCGTTCCCGCTTTTTTTGACGACACGCGCCGTAAGGCAACCGAGGATGCCGGTCGCATCGCCGGACTCGAAGTGCTCGATATCATCAATGAGCCGACCTCGGCGGCCATCGCCTACTGCTTGGAAGGTCGACTCAACCCAAGCAATCCAGGTGTGCTTCCCAACTTCAGCGATGGCGAAATCAACACGTTGGTCTACGACTTGGGCGGAGGCACTTTCGACGTCACGCTGGTGAGACTCGCTGAAAAACGGTTCGAGACTGTTGCCACCGATGGCGAGGTGCAGTTGGGAGGCAAGGATTGGGACGATGTGATCATCCAGCCCATCGCCGCTCTCTTCCAGAAAGAACACAGCGTTAATCCGAGTGACGGCGAGTCGGGCGAGATGTGGCGGGAGTCGGTTTCCACGTTGGCCGAATCGACGAAGAAGCTGCTGAGTGAATTCTCACAGCTTGGGAGTGCAGACTTACGACCGCAAGAAAAAGATCGCCAAATCGGCGGTTCTGATTCCGAAGAACACGACATTGCCACATGCGAGCAGCAAAGTGTTTCGGCTGAACGAAGCGGTCCGCACGGCCATTCGCGTCAAAGTGCTTGAGGGTGAGGCACCTGAGGCTCGCGCGAACATCCCGATCGGCGAGTGCCGAGTTAGCGAATTGTCGTCGAACCTGCCGCTCGGCTCCCCGATTCAAGTTAGATTGAGCTACGGGGCGAGGGCGGCCTACCTCAACGTAGCCTACGGGCAACGCCCTAGGATTGATGCTGCGGACTCGGATTTGACGCGCGGAAGTCCGGGAGAGGCTGACGCGCGGTTCGAGAAAGCTCCCAGTTAGGCAATGGTGTCGACGCGACTTGGAACCGATCGACCTTCGGCTGGAAGGCTGGAAGCCACAGATACAACTGAGTTGGTCGGCAAGTGCATGTCGTGCCCTTCTTTGGTTTTCATATGCGTCTCGCACTGCGCGCTTCGGCCTCTCCCCAGCCCTCACGCGGCGGGGCGCGTCGAGGGGAGAGGTGGCTTGGCGTTTTAGCCTCGTGCCGAACACAAGCGGCTCGGACCTCGCTAACGCGTCGGGTTGGTGACTGGTTTCTTTCGTGCGGCTTGATAGAGTTCGCGCCACTCTGTCGATCCATCGTCGGGCACGAGCCGCGTGTTGGCGCCACGCTTGTAGAACGGCATTTGGCCGTGTTGACCGGCAGTCAGCATGTAATTGACTCGGCCATTGCTGCCGATGTAGAGCCTGTCTCCGTCGGGCCACGAGACCTCGAGCAGCCGTTGCGGCTCGGGCCGTGACTTCGGTTTCTCAACTCGATATTTCGCCACGGCATCCCAATCGATTTCATGGCCAAGCCCCGGACCGCTGGGCACATCCGCGTACCCGTTGGTCACTCGAATGGGATCTTTGAGAAGCTGGTGCTCATAGAGCTGGTGACAGTTGACGGCGGGCCAACGGGCGTGGGTCAAGACCGCGCCGAAGTGAAGCGAGTACGCTGCGGTGATTCCTGTTCCGACAAGCTGAAGCCAGAACGGCATGTCGCCGGCCGCCGCCAGGGCGCCGCTTCGCATCAAAGCACTCGCTCCGCGCCCGATCACAAAACCGTCGCACACGCCGTAACGGATTACATCCTTCGGCGCAGGCGTGCCGTAATGCATGGCGATCTTCACACGCGTCGCCGCTCTGATCTTCTTATTGCCGGGAATGTCGCGCTGCGGAATCGGCGATTCGTAAATATCGACTTGAGGGTGCTCGGCGAGGTCCTTGAGAATTGGGATCGCCTGATCCGCCGTCAACAGCGTGTCGTTGAAGTCCATGTCAATCTTGAACTCGGGCGGCACGTCCGCTGCGGCCAGTTCGAGTTGATTCCAGATGTCATACCAAGGCCTACCTTTTGTTTTGTAGGCCATGTAGCCTTGCCGATACGCCTCATTGCATTCCGAGGCCATGTCTTCGGCCGACGTATCGATGTTCCACCACGAGAGTGGCGTGCGGTCGTAAACCTGACGACCGAGCAAGGCGTGAACAGGAGCGTCAAGCGTCTTTGCGACCGCGTCGAACAGAGCCATCTGCAGTCCGGCGCCCAGCGTATCGTCCCACATCAACTTGGCCGCGTTGCCGCCCTGAACTCGAGCAACATCGGAGTCCTTTGTCGCTCGCCACGTGTAATAAAGAAGCGTCTCGCCGTGCCCGACAACTCCGGAACTCAAGTGCACGGAGAAGATCTCGGAGTAACGCCAATGAGGCAATTCGCGGGCCATGTTGCGGCCAGGCGTTTCGCGGTACGGCACCTTGACCGTCGTCCGCTCGACTTTCGTGATTCGCACGTCGCGAGCCCGAGCTTGCGCGCGCGGAGCAAGACTGCCAACGAGTCCAGCCGAAGCGGCTGCGCCAATGAAGAGTCGTCGATCCATTTGCATTGTTTCCCACTTCGCCAACAATAGAACCGGTGCCACTGTGCCAACCGGACTGTTGACTCGGAGCAAATTCCAGTCTCCAAGCTCGAAAACGCTTCGAGACAACGTACAATGGGAAGTATCTTCGCTGAGCTGAATCGGAAAATCAAATCAGAGGACGCGAAGTCAACGTGGTCGATTCGAGTCGAATACACTCCAAGCGAGGCGCGCAGCAATCATGTCTGCTCAAGACGATCAAGTCATCCGAGATTTTTTGACTCAACGCGGCCACTCGTCGGACGAAATCGAGAAGATCCTCGTTCAGCTCGCTCAATACGAGAACGCGACTCTGCGAAAATCGGTTTTCGATTCGATCGATGCCGGAGGTTTTGACATCGACCGAATCATCAAAGAAACGCTCGGCGACTGATACGCCCTTCCGCCGTCTGATTCAACGAACGAGCAAGCGGCTCGTTGATTTAGTCGCTCGCAATTAGCTTTTTACGCCGTGAGTCTTGACGGGCGGCTGCGCCGTTGCCCCGAAGGGGAGCAACATACCAGCCCAGGGGAAGTCTGTGAATATTTGGCGAGCCATTGACGCAACGGGAATCGCTTGCGATCTCAAAGAGCGCTCAGCTGAACTCTTTCGCCAACTCGGTGCGAACGTCGATCAGCATTTTCAAGGTCTGGCGGACGCCGCGGTCTTGGTCGCCGGGCCCCTCTGATTCGATGCCGACCCAGCCGCGGTAGCCGGACTTCAAGACGATCCTCATCATCTTGAGAAAATCGGTTTCACGTTTCCCGTCACCGTCGACAGAAACGAAGGGTCGTTTGGCGTCGAATCGGTGTGACTTGGCGCTAACGGCTTTGGCCATCGGCATCAATTCGCGAACGCCCTGGTAACGGTCGTACCACTCGCCTTTCCGGCGGTCGATTCCGAAGTTGCCGAAATCGGGCAGCGATCCACAGCGAGGATGATCGACGGCCTTAAGCACGGTGCTCAGCCACTTGCCATTTGACGAGAGCCCGCCGTGGTTTTCAACGATCACATTGATTCCGTGCTTGTCGGCAAACAGAGTCAAATTGCGGAGTCCATCGACGGCCAGTTTCATTTGCTCAACGTAAGTCAGCTTGGCGGCACTGCGAGCATTGACACGAATCGAGTGGCATCCCAAAAACTTCGCGGCCTCGACCCACTTGTAGTGATTCTCAACCGCTTTCTGTCGCGACGACTTGTTGGGGTCCCCGAGATTGCCTTCACCGTCGATCATGATCAACAGGTTCTTTACATCGTGATCGCTCGCTCGCTTTTTCATTTCGGCCAGGTACGACATATCCTTGGCCTTGTCTTTGAAGAATTGATTGACATATTCCACGCCCTTGATGCCGTAGGAAGCCGTCTGCTTGGCGAAGTCGAGGTTGTCCAAATAGGGCTTCTCGCGTTTGAACAAGCGGCGATTCAACGACCATTGCGCCAGCGAAATTTTATAGAGCGGCTCTTTCGATTTTTCGTCCCCAAGCAACGAACTCGTGGCCGTCACTCCCGCCGCTGTGGCTCCACAGGCAAGTAACTCTCGGCGTGAAATATTGGACTGAAACATTCGATGGCTCCGCTTGTTAAGTGAGTTTTCTTGGTCGGTATGAGATGGTCTCATTGAATTTCGAAGTTCGTGCTAACTCTGATTCTAACTTGAATTCGCGTCGCTGGAGGAAGCACGGTGCGTGCGAACTCTAGGAATTGCCGAACAATCGTGACTGGGACAGCGAGTTTTTTCCAGGCTTCAAACGCTTCAAGCTATAGAACGGTTCTAGTCTTGCACTCGCCGGACGCGGTGGTTGTTCGTGTCGCCGATGAATATGTGGCCATTTGGTGCGACGCAGATGCCATGAGGTCGATCCAATTGTGCCTTGGTCGCCGATCCGTTGTCACCACTTCCTCCGCGGCGAGATGGTCCGCCGCCGGCGACTGTCGTGATGCGATTGGCTTTCAAATCGATGCTGCGGATCGCTTGATTCTCGGTGTCGACCACCACCACCCGACCCTTGGGCCCGACTGCGATTCCTTTGGGGCCGTTGAATGTGGCGAGTTTCGGATCGCCGCCATCACCAGAAAATCCCTTCTTCCCGGAGCCCGCAATGTGGGTCAATCGCATTGTCTTGAGGTCCATCCGCCATACGCTGTGGCCCTCTCGCAAAGCGATCCAAAGCGTGTCGCCTTGAACGCACAGCGCACGGGGACCAACCATCGATTTACCGGTCGCGGATTGTCCGTCCTGCGGCAGTTTTCGATCGCCAGTCCCCGCGATGGTCTCGACCAATCCAGTCGCCAGGCTGATCCGGCGAACCCGATGATTGCCGATGTCGGCGACGTACAGATGGCCGCGAGTGTCGAGTGCAATACTGTGAGGCCGGCGGAACTTGGCGCGAATCGCTGGACCTCCGTCGCCCGCAAAACCAGCCTCGCCCGTGCCCGCAATCGTCGTGATCACGCCCGTCTTCGCATCGACTCGCCGCACCAGGTGGTTTTGCATCTCGACAAAGAACATGTTGCCCGCCTCGTCAAAGCGAACCTCGTATGGCTCATTCAAAGAGGCCTCAGTGGCCGGTCCGCCGTCACCTGAATAGCCCTTCTTTCCATTGCCGGCAACCGTTTTAATTCGGCCCGTCTTCAGATCGACTCGCAATACTCGGGGGTTCTGCACCTCGGTGACGTAGAGCGCTCCGTCCGGTCCGATCTCGACGCCAAACGGTTGGCCGACATTCGTCTCAACGGCAACTCCAGCGCCGCCGTTGTTGCTCGACTCGCCGGTCCCCGCGACGCTATCAATTCCTCCGCCAGCGATTGCCGTTGTCGCCAAGACGAATGAAACAGCAATCATCCAACTGATTCGAACCAGGCTATCTTTTCTTGACAGACGCATTTTTGTTGACCCTGTTTGAAGTCGGCCGCGTGTTCTTAGTCGTGAGTAAGTATCTTAATCTGTTTCGATAGAGGACGTTGCTCGGTCTGCATTGTCTCTTTTTCCTCCCCACTCGTTACTCAGTTGGCTGCCTTGCGTGCGGCGACGGGTTATACGAATCCGCTTTCTTACGCACCGCTTCGCGATCTCCACATGGTCCCTTTCTCGCGACCGCCCGGCTTCACTCCTTTGCTTGTTTTGGAGTGTCAAAACTTCGCTGCCGATCCGCGAAATCGATTGCGTCCCGCAACCGCTCGCCAAATTCGACGGCGAATGACTATTGACAAATGACCTTCGATGCATGACGTTCCGTCGTACGCCGCTATCAAACTCGGTTACTCTCCACGCGAGCTTGCGACAAAATGCGACTAGCCCTTCACTGGCAGATCTTCGTGGGCATGGTGCTCGGCGCCATCATCGGACTAACACTCAACGCCATGGTAGGTGAGAGTACCTGGACATCGGACTCGGACGACGACCTTCCCGCCGGCGTCGCTAGCGCCGAAGTTCATGACACGCCCGATGTCAGCACGATCAATTGGGTGACGGATGACGGTGAAGAGAAGAAGGCAGTCATCGATGGTTCGAGAAGAATTGTCGACAGCGTCGCCTCAGTCAAGACTCTGAAAGAGAAGTCGCCCGTCGCGCACGACTTGTTCATAAACCACGGCCGATCCGCTTCGCGCCAGGTCGGCGATATTTGCTCCCGTTTGGGCGGGCTGTTCTTGCGCATGCTCCGGATGGTCGCGCTGCCGCTCATCGTCTCGTCGCTGATTAGCGGCGTAATGGGCCTCGGCGACGCATCGCGACTGGGGCGAATGTTCGGCCGCACGATGGCGTATTATCTCTGCACGAGTTTGCTCGCCATCTGCACCGGCTTGTTCATGGTCAATCTCATTCGACCCGGGCTCTCGGGAGAAGAGCCAAACGTCGACATGGCCACTGGCGACGCACTCGTCGGCAATCAGAGCATCGGCGAAGTACTGTTCGAACAACTTGAAAACGCAATTCCGGGAAACCCATTCGGAGCATTAGCCGGTGCCGAATATCTTTCGATAATTTCATTCAGCATCGCCTTCGCCGTTTTTGCTTTGCTTCAAGGCGGCGATGTCGCGAGCTGGGTGAAAACGACGGCGGATGCGGTGTTTGCTGTGATGATGCGAATGACAATGGCGATCATCAAGCTCGCGCCAATCGGCGTGTTCTTCTTGATGGTATTTGTGACGGCAACTCAAGGGCCCGAGGTCTTTCGGTTGTTGTTCTGGTACATGTTGGCGGTCAGTTCCGCACTCGCGATTCATGCGTTCGTTGTGCTTCCGCTCATCCTATATTTTGTCGCCAAACGTAACCCGTGGGAGTTCGCTCGGGCGATGAGTCCCGCGTTGTTGACGGCATTCAGTTCGGCCTCGAGCAACGGCACGCTGCCGTTGACGCTGGCGAGTGTCGAGAATCGCGCCGGCGTGAGCAATCGAGTTAGCTCGTTTGTGTTGCCGCTCGGCGCCACTATCAATATGGACGGTACAGCGCTGTATGAAGCGGTTGCGGTGATTTTTATCGCGCAAATGTACAACGGGCAAAACCTCCCGCCCGAGACGCAGCTGATCGTCGTCGTCACCGCCCTGCTCGCCAGTATCGGCGCCGCCGGCATACCTCACGCCGGACTTGTGATGATGGTGATCATCCTGCAAGCCGTTGGGCTTCCGCCAGAGATGCAAGGCGTCATCCTCGCCGTCGACCGTGTGCTCGATATGTGCCGCACGTCCGTCAACGTCTGGAGCGATTCATGCGGCTGTGCTGTGATCAGCCAGTTGGATCAGACAGCCACGCCAGCCAAGGCGTGAGTTGCGAATGCAAAGTGGGCGAGTGAGACGAGCTCGTTGGGGGCTGGGTGCGGGGCTCCGTCCTCGTTTCATTTTGCACTTTGCACTCCTCACTTTGCACTAACCGCGAAAGTGTTGGCTATAGCTAATGAATCTGATTCACCGAACGAGCAAGCTCGTTGGGGTCTTCATTCCATTGTGCGCTTTGGATTCTCCACTTGGCACTTTCCACTGAATAGCGCGACGCGAATTTGTCACCAAGACGCCCACCGGCGCACAACGCCAACCTCAAAAGCCGCCGTCATCTCCGCCGTCATCTCCGCCATCATCGCCCGCGTCATCGGGTCCGTCGTCGATGTCCTGCGCGGCGTGCTCGACCATGGCTTGGTCGGCGTCGTCTTGCGACTCGCTCATGTCGACTTCGGTGCGGCGTCGGTGGTCGAGCAGCGAATCGATCGCTGTGCCCAACCAAAGTGAGGCAAAGGGGACGTTCTTGAATCGCTTGTATCCCGACTTCGTCCGGTGCTGAATATCAGCGGCGCCCATGATGAGCAGCTCGAGAAGATCTTTCGTTTCGCGCTTCAGGCCTCTCGCAAAAATCGGCTCGCGAGTTGTTCCTTGCAGAAAGCGATGTTCATAGACGTAGGACTCGTCCAATTCCACTCGGTGGAACAGCCAGGCCCAAGTCACCTCGGCGCAGATCAACAGGGCGAACAGGTACATTGAGATAATGTAGAAGCCGTAGGAAACTGTCGGGTTCAACGCGATAACATATTGTCGAATCGCTGTCAGTGGGTTCAAAGCGAACTCGACTGTTGCGATATAGGCGAGTCCGAAGAAGGCGACGAGTCCGATAGCCATCACCATCGTGCGGATCACGTCGAAGTTGTACATCACCGTCATGAAGCAGACGAGCAGTCCCGCGAACCAGACCAAGAGCAGCCAACCTGGATTAATTGCCGTTGTCGACAAGGCCGCGAGAATTCCGCTTCCCCAAATCATGGGATGCATGTAGACCGAGTCGCCGTACCAGACAAACTTGACGGTGTAGATTCGCCGACTGTCTCGAATAACTTGTCCTCGGATATAGCTCAAGAAGTGTTTGTTGAAGTTCTTGAAGGCGAAGACAAACGGCCAGGCGAGCAACCAAAATGGCCAGAGCCAAATGGGCATCTTCTTTTCAGATTTGGAGTTGCTGTCTGCCATAGGTTTCTTCTTTATTTTGGGATTCGAATGGATCGCTGACTTTTGCGGTGCCTTGGCCGGAATCGGTTGGTTCAAACTCGACAAGCTATCTTGAACGTGGCTCCTCATTTTTCGTCTCCCAAAGGACAAAAGAGTTGCGCCAACGCTTCTCGATCGAAAGGCGGCGAATGGAAACTCGCGGCGAGTTGATGGGAGTAATTCGTTTTTGAGGATTCGTTCTTTGGGCTCCAGTTCCAGTGGAAAAACGCGGCAACTGCAAGTTTGCGCCTGATTCTTGCCGAATTCAACGAGCCGCAAAGAAAAATCACTGCCAAAAATAGGGCGGAAACCGCCCGGTTTGTGGGCGCAGGATGTTCGTTTGGGACACTCTCGCCGTCTTGCGATCCGGTCTATCTGACGCTGATGCCACGTTGTCTAAGCGCTGACGCCAACGCGGTTTTGGGCTCATCTTCGCCATGCACCAAAACAACCTCGCCCGGCGTTTCCGACATGTTCGTGCAAAAGTCGACCAAGTTTTGCTGATCCGCGTGAGCTGAATATCCGGAAATGGAATGGACGTTCGCTTGAATCTCAACGTCACGACCTTGCAGTCGCACCGACTTGCCGCCGCCTTGAATCACGCGACCCGGCGTACCGCGCCCCTGATACCCAACGAACAAGACATCGGTATTCGGCCGGTCCAAGAAGGCCTCGAGATAGTTCAGGATGCGACCGCCTGTGCACATTCCGCTGCCAGCCACCACGACAGCCGGAAGATTGCTTCTTCGCAAATAGTTGAGCGTCGATTTGTGCTCGTCGTGATCACCAATAGTCGTCAGGTTTTCGAAGACCAATGGTTGTTCGTCGTATCGCAATACTCGCTGCGCCTCTTGGTCCCAGAATGGCTGCAAGTCCTTGTAGATTTCTGTAAACCGAGATGCCAGCGGCGAGTCGACGATGACATCGACCGCTTTCATCAAACTGCGCCCTTTCGATTGTTGAATGCGTTCGAAGATGCCATTCATCTCGTAGAGCAACTCTTGCGTACGGCCCAGGCTAAACGCGGGAATGATCGTGACTCCCTGATCATCGAGCGTTTTTCGCAGAACCGATTCAAGCGTCTGCTGCCGGCGATCGCGACCGTCGTGGACCTTGTCGCCGTACGTCGACTCGAGAACCAGTAGGTCGGCGCGCTCCGGCGGTTGCGGGTCCTTGAGCAGCGGTGCGTGCGGCGCGCCGAGGTCGCCGGAGAAGACGATTCGCTTGTCTCGATAATCGAGCTCGACGAAGGCCGAGCCGAGAATGTGGCCGGCGGGCTGCAGTCGAATCTTGGCCCCCTTTTCGACCTCCGTCCACTCGTCATAGGCGAGCGGCCGCAGCTGGGAGGCGACGACTTTTTGGAACTGCGAAATCATCCGCTCATTTTTTGTGAACCCAATTCGCAAAGCATCCTGCAACACCAAAGGGAGCAACATGGCTGTCGGTTGTGAGCAATAGATCGGGCCACGAAAACCGGCCGCCAGAAGATAGGGCAGGCGGCCCACGTGGTCGATGTGCACATGAGTCAAGATCATCGAATGAATGTCGTCGATCGGAAACTCAATCTCCAAATCGGGATGACGCTTCGCGTCCTGGCCCTGAAACAATCCACAGTCGACCAGAACGGAGCCGCCGCCTTCCATGCGCAATTGATGGCAAGAGCCCGTCACGCCCTCGTGACCGCCATGATGAATTAATTCCATGTTTCTTCCTTCTCGTTGGCACGGCGATGGGTCAAGGTGATTCGCTACGACAGGGTTCGGTTATACGCAGTTGGTGGATCTCCTGCCGCCAAACGCCTCTAGTTCCACTGTCTGGCCACAAACCGACTCGGCAGATCGAGTGCAAAGTGATTGAGTGCCAAGTGCAAAATGAAAGACCTCAAAGCGTCGCATGCCCGACTTCGCCCAGTCGCGGTAGCTGGGGCTGGAAGTTGGTTGGGGTTGGCTTCGGCTAAAGGTGTCTGCCACGTGGCTCCGTCGTAACGCGCATTTTTTGCACATCGCGTCCAAGTGTCGACTAGCCGTGAAACAGTCGAGTGGCGGCAAATTGTTGGACCGCCAAGCGGGGCTAGACCAGCATTTGCCGCTGGAAGTTGGCCACCGCCCAGAAACTCAAGCGGAAATGCTCGACCTATCGTGTTGATTTGCGACCCTTTCCGCCCTGAAAACTAGGCTCTGAACCATTTGAAAGTCGTCTCGATTGGGGTATCATCAGCCGTATTCCGCCGTCGCTCGATTGACGCGGCGAGTGTTGATTGAGTTTTTTGAAAACCATTTTGAGCTGCATCATGTCCCAACTCGCAATGATTAATTCTCCGATCTTGTTGGCTGTTGAGTGGGGTTGGGTCGCGCTAATTGCTGGGCTGTTGATAGCCGGCGTCTTCAGTTTGGTTTTCATCTGGGCGCTGTTCAAGTACGGCGCCTTGTGGCTGAGGGCGTATATGTCGTCGGCCAATGTGAGTCTTTGGGAGCTGATCAGTATGGGGTTCATGAAGGTGAACCCAAAACTGATGGTGGACGCCAAGATCATGGCGTCGCAAGCCGGCCTCAACCTCGACAACAAACATGGTATTCCGACGGACCGTTTGTCCGCGCACTTTCTCGCTGCTGGAAATGTCCCGAATGTGATCCGAGCCATCATCGCCGCCAACCGAGCGGGCATTGATCTCGACTTTGATCGCGCCGCGGCGATCGACCTGGCCGGACGCGATGTGCTCGACGCCGTGCGCACCAGCGTCAACCCGCGTGTGATTGATTGCCCTGATCCTCGCCGAAGCGGAAAGACAACGCTGAGCGCTATCGCCCAAGATGGAGTTGAACTGAGAATTCGAGCGCGGGTTACCGTGCGAACGAATCTCGCTCAATTGATCGGTGGCGCCACCGAGGAAACTGTTATCGCCAGGGTCGGCGAGGGCATTATTACGGCGATCGGATCGGCGACGAAGCATGGCGAGGTGTTGGAGAATCCAGATCGAATCACCAAGGCTGTGCTCGATCGCGGACTCGACGCTCAAACCGCCTTCGCGATCGTCTCGATCGACATCGCCGATATCGATGTCGGCGAAAACATTGGAGCTCGACTTCAAGCCGACCAGGCCGAAGCGGACACTCGGGTTGCTCGAGCTGAAGCGGAACAACATCGCGCGGTCGCCATCGCGCAAGAACAGGAAATGAAGGCCAAGGTTTCCGAGAACCGAGCCCGGCTCGTGCTCGCCGAAGCTGAAGTGCCGAAGGCCATGGCGGAAGCTCTTCGCGAAGGCCGGTTGTTCACGGAAAAAAATGGCGCGTAGGTCTCAGCCGCCTTTCGATCTCAGTCGCGTTTCGCACCAGTGGAATACACTATGAGTATCGTTGTGATTTTGCTCTCTGTGATAGGTGCCGATCCCGAACCCAACGGCCCCAATGCCGAGCAGACCAAGTTGCTCAAGACGTTCCGTTCGGAGTTCGTTCATATCACGCCCGGAGTTGGCAAATTCCCCAGCCATTACCAAATGGGACGCGCCAGCGCCGACCCATCCGAAGCGCCGGTGCACAAGGTGACGATGGACGAGCCGTTCTTCATGGCCAAATATGAAGTTCCTCAAAATCTTTGGGAGGCGATCATGGGTGCCAACCCAAGTCGCTGGAAGGGACCTCGCAACTCCGTCGAGATGTTGACGTTTCAAGAGGCGGAGGAGTTTTGCCAGCGATGCACGCGACTGATGCGAGCGGCCAAGTTGATTGGAAGCGACGAAGAGATTCGGCTACCTAGCGAAGCGGAATGGGAATACACAGCTCGAGCGGGTACGACCACGATCTACTCATTCGGCGACGACGAGAAAAAGCACGTCGACTACGCCTGGTCGAACGTGAATGCCTCCGGCAACGATCCGCCGGTCGGAGTGAAGGAGCCCAATCCGTGGGGGCTTTACGACATCCACGGCTATCTTTGGGAGTGGTGTTCCGACCGAGCCCATGAGAACTATCAGGGCGCTCCGACGAACGCCAAACCGTGGCTTAAGGGCGGCAACGCCAAACGCCGAGTTATTCGAGGCGGCAGCTGGAAGGACAAGCCTCGGCAATTGACCAGCTCCTTCCGCAGCCCCGCGTTTCGCTCGACCAAAGGGCCGGTCGCCGGCGCCGGCGGAATTCCAGCCGACACCCGCGACGACGCCCTCGGGCTTCGCTGCGTCCTTGCGAAGACGCCAGCCGACTCTAAAGCTCAACGATAAAGCCGGCGACCGCAGCGATCCCGGGCGTATCGAATCCGCCCGCCTCTTCGTAGTCTTCGTCCAGCAGGTTGTCGATTCTGGCGTAGAACTGCCAGCAGTCGTTCAAGTCGTAGGTCGTCGAGACATTCAGCAGCCAGTAGTCGTCCAACCTGACGCCGCCGAAGCGTTGAGCAAAGTCGAGCCGATGGCCAACGTAAAGCGCGTAGAAATTCAGCTGACCGTCGCCATCGAGAATCGATCGTGAGACGGTGAGGGAGCCTTTCTGTTGAGGTCGCCTCGGCAACGTTCCGCCAAAAGCGAGGTCTCGGTTTTCGTCAAATGTGTAGTTCACGAAAACGGATGTGTCGTCGTTGACCTCCCAACCGCTCGTCAACTCAACACCAGCCGCGCGGGCGGCGCCGATGTTTTGCGACATGAACGTGGCAAAGTCGAATTCGATCAAGTTGTCGTAGTCGCTTCGAAAATAGGTTGCGTCAAACCAAAGCGATTCGGTCAGTTGTTGCCGCAGGCCGATGTCCCATCCCTTGTTGGTTTCCGGGTTCAGCAGGGTGTTGCCGCCTGGAAAGAGCTTCTCGGCAAGAGACGGCGCGCGAAATCCGGTTCCGATCGAGCCATGGATGGACGAGTAGGTTTCGAAGATCTCGTAACGCGTCGTATAGCGATACGTATTGGCGTTGCCAGCGACGCTATGGCGATCCCAGCGAACTCCAATGGTGTTGAACCAACGTTCACCGACTTGCATACGGTCTTCCAAGTAGACGCCGCGATTGAATTGGCCGCGTTGAGCGTTGAAAGTGGATGACGCGTCCTCGTGGTAATAATCGACGCCGCCTACCAGCGTGTTGTTGCAGAGCAACTGCAGTTGAACTTGCCAGTCGAGCTGTCGCGATTGGCCGTCAAAACGCGGCACGCCAAAGAACGGCTCCGGGTGAGTGTCGCGGCGAAAACTATCGTTCAGGCTGAAGCCAACTTTCTGAGTCACCAAGCCGTCGAGATGCCAGCTTTGCAGCTGAATGCGATTGAAGAACTGGTTGCCAAACACGAGGCGGTCGAGGTGGTCGACGCCGAAGTCGTCGACTTGTGTCTTGCTGTCATTGAAGCGAAACGAATAATCGATATTGAGGTTTTCGTTGGGATTCCAGCCAAAACGTCCGCTAACGTTTCCCTGACGAAAGCGATCTCGCTCCGAGTTGCCGAGACGAACTGCGGCGCTTGTTACTCCGTCGGTGTGATGGAACGAACCGGCAAGTGAGTAATAACGGTTTTCGTCGCCGCCGCTCACAGACAGCGCCTGCGTCCAAGAGCCCAACGTCCCTCCCTCAGTACGACTCTGTCCGCGCGCTGGCCCTTGTCCGCGCCGAGTGATGATGTTGATCACGCCGCCAAGCGCATCGCTGCCGTAGACCATACTTTGAGGTCCCCGGAGGATTTCTATTCGCTCGACATTGTCAGTGCTGAGGTTGGAGAAGTTGAACAGCCGGTTGGCGCTGCTCGGGTCGTTGACAGGCGAGCCGTCGATGAGCACTTTGGTGTGCCCGGAATTGCCGCCTCGCAGAAAGACCGACGTCGGTCCGCCAGGTCCTCCAGTTCGAGTGACATCGAGTCCGACCGACTGCCGGAGGATCTCTCCGACGGAACGTTGCCGCGATCGATCGATATCTTCCCGCGTAATCACAGTCATGCTGCCGCCGAATTGCGACTGCGAGATGGCGCCTCGGCCAGGCGAGACGACTTGGTCATCGTCCAGCGGGCGGCTGGGGAAGGAATCGGGGCGACCGACGACAACCGTTTCCGGAATCGTGAACTCTTCGTCCGACACGAACGGGTCGCCCTCGTCGTCTTCATCACGAGGCGCGTCTTGATCACTGGGCGCGTCTTCATCTCGCGCGTCATCGTCACGAGATGCAAGTGGCGTGAGCCGCTCATTGGGCTGGACGATTGGCGCCGGTTCATCGGGTTCGGCCTGAGCGGTCGCGGGCGCGTAGGCGAGACATAGGGCGGCTACTGCTGACGTGACACAACTTAACTTTCGCATGACACCGATTCCTCCCTAGAGGATTGGGCGAATGACATTGCGTCGGCCAGATATCCTGGCTTGGGCGTCAACCTACTTGCCAGCCTTCCCAACCCGCTTGTCCCCGTGCGTCTTCACACCCGGGGGCTCGCGAAATTAGTGGCTCGGTGGCGTTCGTCTTCCCTTACAGTCGCTGGGCGGCGGGAGTTTTTTATTTCCACTTCCCTGAAACCGGCGCAAAACGGAAACTAGCGGCGCGTAAAGAGCGCGAACCAGCCCTGTGAAACTCTATCGGTCGTGCGGATTGTCACAGTCCGACAAACTCTGACGAGCCCCTTCGGACGGCCCTCTTCACCTATTTTGTCAGAATCGGCTGTCGATCGAGACGGAACAGGCAGCAAATCGTTGGGAAATTGGTCAGAGCCGGCCCGCATTATGGTTTGTATCGGGGCCTTGCTTTTCAGCAACGCTGTCGGGAGAATCTGTGGTTTGGCTGACATGATGGGGGCTTTCCCTTAGCTGCCCCCACTCCACATATCCCTGGCTTGGGAGTGAGCGAGCCGATGGTTTTCGAGCAGATCGAACGTCTCAAATCGGAGTACACGGACAAGTACGTCGTCGTCGACGACTCGCGTCCGGAACTCAATCGCTTCAAAGGCTTTACGGGCACAGTTCGCACTGTGAACATGAGTGGCCGAGCGTTGGTCGAATTCGATGGCCACGACAACGACATTGGCTGGTACGATATCGACATCGATTTCCTCAAGGTGATCGACGAGCCGTTGCCGAAGGAAGAGCCAGTTAAGAAGGCCCCGGCAAAGAAGCCCGAAGCCCAGAAGGCTGCGGACAAGCCAGCCAAAAAGGCGGGCGGCGCTATGTCGGTGGAAGAGATGTTGGCCGCTGCTCGAGCCAACAAGCCGACGGGCGGCGCGAAAGCGGAATCGGCTCCCGCCGCAAAGAGCGCGGCCACCGCGAAAGTTGACCCCAGCAAAATGTCAGTGGAAGAGATGCTGGCCGCTGCTCGAGCCAACAAGCCGGCCGGCGGCGCGAAAAAGGAAACGGCACCGGCAGCGAAGAAAGAAGCGCCCGCGAAGCTCGACCCCAGCAAGATGTCCGTCGAAGAGATGCTCGCTGCCGCTCGAGCTAACACGCCAGCTGGCGGAGCGAAAGCGGAAGACGCCCCGGCGTCTGAAGAACTGGTACTAGAAGAATCGGCCGCTGACGAACCCGTTGAAGACGAACCCGCCTCTTCAGAGGATCTTCCGACCGATGTCGACGGCATGGTCGCCTATTGCCGCAAGGTCGATGGCGGCAGCTAGTTGGCTAGCTGATTCTTCAAGGCTTGGATTTCGCCCGCGAGCTGATCGGCTGCCGGCTCTGCAGCTGCCGCCCGAAGCAACTTCTCCGCGCCCGTTGGCGAGTCGATTCTGAGACGTTGCGCTGCGGCGAGTTTCCGCAAGACAAATGCCCTCGGCACGTCCGAGTCGTTTGGATAGTGATGGATGAGAAAATCCAGCTTCTAAATCGCGGCGTCATAGCTCTGCCATTTGTAGTCCCTGGCCGCCACGTCGCAAATGCTGTGCCCGGGCCCGCGCCACATGAGCGTGTTGCATGACTGGCCAGCGACGATGCTCACTGCGGTCAGGGTAATCGTCGAAAACAGATGTGACATTCGAAACTGAATCGTCATGATCTTGTCTGGGTTCGAGTTCACTCACACGTCAGTACTGGCGAGTCAGTGGCACCTGCCGCGCGTTATCCGGACCAGATGAGGTGCAGGTCGGCACCCATGGAGCAAGCGAGAAAGACCCAGCCGAGGAAGCGAACGAAATCGGGACTTGCCGGTTGGTCGACGACATGGCTGAAGGAGCACGACATGAAACCCTGACGAAAAAACTTGGTACATTCCCAAA
>CAZMNY010000031.1:0-51885 GCA_964567745.1 uncultured Pirellulaceae bacterium
CTAAGCCCGCCGCTAAGCCTGCCGCTAAACCTGCCGCTAAGCCTGCCGCTAAGCCCGCCGCTCAGCCCGCCGCTAAGCCCGCCGAACCCGCCGCTAAGCCGACGGCCGAACCAGCAAAGCCAGTTGAAGCAGCGAAGCCCGCGGAAGCCGCTAAGCCTGTTGAACCCGCCAAGCCGGCTGCCGAACCGGCCAAGCCCGCCGCTGGAGACAGCAGCGCCAAGCCTGACTTCTCACACCTCTATGTCGGCCTGACGCCAGCGCCGGAAAAAGAAGAGTCGTTCTACAAGGAAGACGACGAAGTGGAAGAAGCCAAGCCGGCTATCGAAGGCGACGGCTTGTTTGACGACGCCAAGAAGGCGGAGCCAGCCGATGCCGATTCGTCGCAAACCGCTCGCCAGTATCGCAACTGGGTCGACAACACGGGCAAGTACGAAGTCGAAGCGAAACTGATCGCTGTCGTCAACGACCATGTCCGCTTGCTCAAGAAGAGCGGCCACACGACGACGGTCAAGCTGCGTCGACTGTCAGCCAACGATCTCGAGTTCGTCCGCGCCGCGAAAGTCGCGTTTCCGGCAGGAATCGCAACTCGTTAATGTAACGATCTGAGCGAGATTCGGTGTGATGTTGATGCTATGCCATACGTTGCCGCAAACGCGTCGCGTGACGCCATCTCTCGCTGTGTTGTTGCTCGCTCCCCTGTTGTTGCTGCTCGCGGCCCCGATCGCGGCTGAGGAGCCGGCGAAGCGCAAGCGAGTCCTCTTGATCGGCGAGCCGGCGGACGGCGTGCACAAGGTCGGCACGCACGAGTACTCCGCCGGTGTGGAAGTGTTGGCTGCCTGCCTGCGAAACGACTCGAGGCTACAGGTCGATGTGGTTCGAGCCGAAGGAGAGTGGCTGGAAGGCCCCGATCTGATTCGCAAGGCTGACTGCGTTGTGATTTATGTCGCCCAAGGCGGCAAGTGGATTCACGATTCGCCTCGACGCCTCGAAGCCTTCGCGGGCCATGCCGCAAAAGGCGGTGGCTTGGTGGCTATTCACTGGGCCATGGGTGCGCGTGACGCGAAGTACATCGACGGATACTTGAAACTGTTCGGAGGATGTCACGGCGGACCCGACCGCAAGTACAAAGTGCTCGATACAAAGCTCGAAGTCGTCTCGCCCAACGATCCTATCACGCGCGGCGTGTCGAGTTTCGAAATCCACGATGAACTCTACTATCGATTGAAGTTCGTGAATACGAAACAAGGGCTTCGCTCGGTTCTTAAGGCGAAGATTGAAGGCCGTGAGGAAACCGTCGCCTGGGCGTGGGACCGCCCCGACAAAGGGCGTTCATTCGGCTTCAGCGGTTTCCACTTTCATCGCAACTGGCGACGCGATGAGTATCGGCGGATGATGACGCAAGCCGTTCTGTGGTCTCTCAGCCTGGAAGCTCCGGCCGCCGGCGTCGATATCAATATCGACGAAAAGTCCTACGCGTTTCCGCGCTGAGCGACGCGTCTACCAAGACGAGTAGATTCGTCGAGGCGGTCCGATCCGGTATTCGATTCCTAGCGTCATGCTCAAGCTATGCATGGTGTCGACGCGATCGGACGAGAAGGCGATGTTGTCCACGACAGCCGCTCGCAGAGACATCCATTTTCGCCAGTAGTATTTTACGCCCAGGCTGAGCGGCATCGTAAATGACTGGTCGTGCTGCAGACGATTGTTGACGTCGACATACGAGAAGTCAGCCCAGCCGATGCCGACCGAGGCGAATGGCCGCCACTGCGCGTCGCCCCAGGGATAGTAAGCCAAACTCGCGTCGTAGAAGACGTTGCGGGCTGCTGGCAATGACATCGCGCTTTCTCGATCGAGCACGTCGAGGCGCGCCCAAGCCAAACGCAGCTCGGTTCCCCAGTAGTGGTCAAAGTCCCAACCGACCCGGTAGCCGCCAAAGAAGTCGTTGGTTTGTTGCAATTCCTGATCGACCAAGTTGTCGCCGTAAATTCCGCCGAACAGCCAACCGACATGAAACGGTCGATTCCGCCAACTCGTTCCTTCAAGTGGATTCCCTTTGCCGACATGACGGTAGGGATCGTCAGGATCGAAACTACGAAACGCGGGAACAACCAGCGGCGGCAACCAATGTAAGAACGGGCGGTGTCCAGACCAGGTGGGAGCCATCATGGTCGGTTGGTCGGTGAGCCCGTCGTCGCGAAACCGACTCGAATAGGTCAAGTCCTCGGCAAGTGTGTCAACGCGCAGACCAGATCCGGTTGTCGTCGCTGGCGCCGACCATCCAGCTTGACGAAGGTAGTCGCCGATTTCGGTCGCCCTAAGAGGCGGCGTCTGCGACCACAGCACCAAGCATGTCAGGAAGAACGTCGCGAACCGCATTGTCACGCCCGCATTGTTGAAAGGGTGATGAGAGACAGCGATCTGATTAATTGAGAACGGCAATCTGGGTCGGTCGATTTTGCGGGGCGGGATTATCCAGACTGCAGCGTTTTCGGTCAATACGAATTCAATTCGCCCGTTCTTACGTCGTGAAAGCCTATCTGTCCGCTGTTTTCCGTGCTGCCGGCGCGGCAACTCGACGCTCACATCGTCCGACGCTAGGCTATGGCGTGGAATGGCCAATTCACGAATGCCGCGCTGCCTATCGACTACGGAACCAACGATGCCGTCGCCACGAACCCGGATGCTTGCTCTGTTGATTCTCTCCGTCTGCTCGGCGTCGCAGGCCGCTCAAGCTGAGAAAATTGATGCGGATCTGCTGCTCGAAGGCGGACTCATTTACGTCGGCGACATGACTCCCGCCACGAAGGGCGACGTGGCCATTCGCGGCGACAAGATTGTGGCTGTGGGAAAATTCGAGCCGGGAAGAATTGGCCGAACGCTCGACTGTCGAGGCCTGATTATCTCGCCCGGCTTCATTGACTTGCACAACCATAGCGACCGGCAAGTGGTCGCTCGGGAAACGCGAGCGGTCGCCAACTATCTAACTCAAGGCTGTACGACGATCGTAACCGGCAATTGCGGCAGCGGACCGATTGACGTCGAATCGTATTACGCAAAAATCGCGACGTTTGGCGTGGGTGTCAACGTCGCCCACCTGCTCCCTCAAGGCCAACTCAGGCGGACCGTGATCGGAGAGACGCGCCGCGCGGCCAGCGAGAACGAGCTGACCAGAATGCGACTGCTCGCCGACAAGGCGATGTACGACGGCGCATGGGGCATGTCGACGGGGCTGATATATGTGCCGAGCTCGTATGCCGACACGAAGGAACTGACGGCGATTGCCAAGGTCGTTGGCAAGCACGGCGGACTCTACGCCAGTCATATTCGAAACGAAAACACGGGCCTGTTGGATGCCGTAGAGGAGGCCTTAACGATCGGCCGCGACGCGGGAACGCCCGTCCACATCTCTCACTTCAAGTCGTCGGGCAAGAACTCGTGGGGTCTGGTCAGAGTGGCCGTAGATCTGATTCAAAAGAAACGCGACGCAGGCGAGTTGGTGACGGCCGACCAATACCCCTACACTGCATCGAGCACATCGCTCGGCGCAACGATGATCCCGGCTTGGGCGCGGGCCGGTGGAAAGGCCGAACTTCGAAAACGACTCGACGACAAAACCGATGGACCGAAGATTCGCGAGGCGATCGATCGCAAGTTGAAACAAACCGATCAAGGTCAGCGAATTCAGATTGCCAGTTATCGAAAACGACCAGACTGGATTGGCAAACGCCTCAAACAAATCGCCGACGCCGAATCGATGGCACCAATGGACGTCGTCTTGAAAATCGTCCGAAACGGCGGCGCAGCGGTCGTCAATCACAGCATCAACGAGGAAGATGTTCGGTTCGTGATGAATCAGCCATGGGTCGCAACCGCCTCGGATGGCAGTTCGCGGACGCCGGCCGCGACCGCTCCGCATCCGAGAAGCTACGGCACTTTTCCACGAAAGCTGGGCCACTACGCGGTGCGAGAAAAAGCGATTGAACTCGGCTTGGCCATCCGCAGTGCAAGCGGGCTGCCCGCCGACATTCTTCGTCTTCCCAAACGCGGCTACCTCAAGCCCGGCTTCTTCGCCGATATCGCCGTCTGGGACCACAAAGAAACAATCGACACCGCGACTTTCGAGGCGCCTCATCAATACGCCGTTGGCATGAAGTATGTTTTCGTCAACGGAGGCGCCGCCATTCACGATGGGCGCCTTACCGGAGCGTTGCTTGGGAAGCCGCTGCGAAGAGAGTCGACTATTAACGGCGAAGTCGAAGACAAGTGATTACAAATTGACACCGAGAGGAATCGTCTATGAAGTCGGGCAATGTCCAGAACGCGTTTGATGATCTTGCGGCACATTTTCGGGACGTCGCGAAACTCGCTTCCATCGGCGCCTTGTTGGACTGGGACGAGCGAACCATGCTGCCCAAACAGGGCGGGGCCTATCGAGCCGACCAATCGGCGCTGCTCGCCGGAATTGTCCATCAACGTTCTACCGCCGAACAAGTTGGCCAATGGCTCGATCAACTTGATGACAGTGAACTGGCCAGCGAAAATTATTCGCCTCCAGGCACCACGATTCGCGAGCTTCGGCGTCAGTACGAAAAGCAACGACGCGTTCCCCAAGCGCTAGTTGAGCATCTTTCCAGGGCGACCGTGCTCGGACAACAAGCCTGGGTCGAAGCACGAAAGAACGACGACTTTGAGCAGTTCAAGCCGAAGCTGGAAACGATTCTCGAACTGACGCGCGAGAAAGCTGAGGCGATCGGCTACGAAGACTCTATCTACGATCCGCTGCTCGACGACTACGAACCTGGCGAAAGCACGTCCCGAGTCGCCAAGGTGCTCGGTGACTTGCGAAATGAACTCGCGCCGCTCGTAGCTCAAATCGCTGAGTGCGGAGTCACAGCGCCGCACGAAATAATTCACCGCGAATTTTGCACCGACGCACAAGCTCAGCTCGGTCGCAAGGCCGCCACTCAGATTGGTTTCGATTTCGACTCGGGAAGATTGGATGTTACCGCCCATCCGTTTTGCACCACGCTCGGCCCAGCGGATTGCCGGATTCTGACTCGCTACGAGTCGAACTTCTTCTCCTGCGCGTTCTTTGGCACGCTGCATGAAGCGGGCCACGGCATCTACGAACAGGGCCTGCCGAGTGACCAATTCGGTCTGCCGCCCGGAGTCTACTGCTCGTTGGGCGTGCATGAATCGCAGTCAAGATTGTGGGAGAATCTCGTCGGCCGCAGCCGATCGTTCTGGCGATACTTTTATCCGCAGACACAAGCGGCTTTTCCCGATTCGCTCGGTGATGTGTCCGAGGATGATTTCTTCTTCGCCATCAATCATGTCGAACCGTCATTGATTCGAGTTGAGGCGGATGAAGCGACTTACAATCTGCATATCATCATCCGTTTTGAACTCGAACAAGCACTGTTGGACGAGTCGCTGACCGTCGGCGATTTGCCGGACGCTTGGGATGAGAAGTACCGATCGGTTCTTGGAATCTCCTCTCCAACTCGAGCCAACGGCGTGCTTCAGGATGTCCACTGGAGTGCGGGCCTGTTTGGCTACTTCGCGACGTATTCGCTGGGCAATCTGTACGCGTCTCAATTGTTTGAGGCCGCGACCGAGGAACTTGGCGAGCTGGGGCCCGCCTTCGAGAAGGGCGAGTTTGGCGGCTTGCGGAGCTGGCTGCAAGACAAGATCTACTCGCATGGGCGATGTATGCCGGCGGCCGAGTTGGTTCGGAGCGCAACCGGCCAAGAACCCGGACACGCGGCGTTGATGCGGCACTTGAGGTCAAAGTACGGCGCGCTCTACGGTTTTGCGGGAAGCAAATCGGCGAGCTAAACCGAATGAGATCAAGTGTTGATCCGAGCCGCGATTGGGCTTGGGCCTGCTGCCTGTTAACATAGACAGAAGACGAATTGATAGCGCCGGCCCAGCGAAGGAGCCATTGATGCCGATAGTTCATTGTCCGTCATGTCGCGACGAGGTGTCCGCGCCAAAGAACGCGCCGAGAAGCGCTGTGGTGCGTTGCCCGCTGTGCAACGACGAATTCGATTTAGCCGTCGTGCTCGACAATATTCCGCCCGCGCTGATCGTTGTCAGCGGCGGCGATCCGGAGCCGACGGCAATCGACGATGATGACGACACGCCCGCGTTCGCGTTTGCCGAACAGGCGGCGCCGTCGGCCCAGGTCGTTTCCACATCCTCGAAGAGCACGCGGACATCGCGTCGACCGAAGCGCAAGCAGGCCAACCCGATCTGGGAAGTTGTCAAAGTGGGCGGCGGCGGCATCATCGGTCTATCGCTCGGGCAATTTATCCTCTGGTGGGCGTTTGGACGAGATCCGGCATCGCTAGCGCCCAAAATCCCGACGGCGATGCAGTGGATTCTTCCCTCGGCGCTGCGGACTGGCGGCGACAGCGATTCCGAGCCGCTCGACGAGGGATCGGACAACGTCGGTTCGTTCGAAATGGGCAGCGCCGACGACTTTCCGATTCCAAGCGATACCGCAGGCGGTTCTTCGAGGGCATCCGGCGTCAACGTCCGGCCTCCTCTACCGATCTCGACAGCTGGCAAGTCAACAGGTCGAAATCCTCAGCCGCGCCATACCGGAAAGAACTCACCGAAGAGCGGAACCGGTCGTCAAACGCCTGCCACCGCAACCGAGTCGAAGCCGAAGGTAGTCTCGATTCGAAATTCGCCCAGCTTCACGCCAGATGATCTCGCCGATGCGATCGAGGCGGCCGAAACGGCGCTCGATGCGTGGCAAGAGGTTAAAGCGTCCGGAGCAACTTCAACGAGCGCATCGATGAAACTCTATACCGATTTTGCCAAGCTCGCCAACACGGTTACGTTCGTCGACCCCAAGATCTCGCGCAATGTGCAGCTAGCGGGACAAGCCAAACGACTCGCCGAGTCGCTCCCATTGGACGCGATCCATATGTTTGGCGCCGCAACCAGCAGTTGGATCGAACAACGCACGAACGATGGCGTCGCCCTTTTTGGCGCGGTGACTGACGTTCAAGAGCAAGGCGAGTTATTTGTGACGATCATCGAACTTCGTGACCAGAGGCGGCGGCGGGTGAGCGTCATCAGCGGATCCGATCCTCGACCGCGGTTAGACGAAGGCGACCAAGTCCTTGTGCTCGGCGGAATCATCGATGATCCGAAGAAGCGAGTCGGCGGCTACGAAGGGCTCGCGCCCTTGGTCATCCTCGGCGGCCTCCCCATCAAGTTCAATGCCGCCATCATCGCCAAGAAACAGAAAACAGAATCGGCCACAACAAAACCAACGACGCCTGAGCCCGCCAAAGCCAATCCGTCCTCGCCGAAACCGACGACGCCCGCAACCGCCGAAGCGAAGCCGCACGCGCCCAAACCGAATCAGCCCAAACCGCCGCTGCCCGATCCGCCGTCAGAGAACGCCAAGTCGACTGAACCCAAATCCGCCAAATCGACTGAGCCAAAAGCAACTGAGCCAAAAGCAACTGAGCCAAAAGCAACTGAGCCAAAAACAGCGGACCCGAAACCCCCCGAGACCGATCCAGAGGATCCGCCGGTGCCAAAACCGGCTTCGCCCGATGCCAAGTCGGATGAATCCAGCTAGTGCCGCGTCAACTCTAAAAATGGGGGTTGGCTTCGGCGTAACTTGAGTTGGCGGCGTACGATACAAACACTGGGATCCTAATTCTTAGTGTTGACGCTGCACTAGTCTGAGCGGGGTCGGCAGAGTCGTGCGAGCGGAAGGAATCCGTCCAGGTAATGAAATCCTCGACTGAATAGGTTTCTCAAGAAGGCAGGCCAAAGATGACGGCTGAGTCGAGCGATAACAAAGACGGTTTTGCCCCGAATTCTGACGACTCTGCGCCAGAGCCGAGTTCGATACTCGACTACATGCTGTATGGCGTCTCGCTGCCCGAACGAGCGCTGCGGTCGACGTCCGCCATGGTCGGCGGAGCGTTGCACGAGTCGGCTGGCATGCTAGTTCCCAACGCGTTCAAGTCTTCGAAGTCCTACTCGCTTTTTGTCCAGCAAATGTTGGACTTCATGGCCAACGACATCGGCGGAGTTGAACGAAAGGCCGAAGAGGGTCCGGCGACCACCGAAGTTGAGGGATACGTCGCGAGAAAGACGGTCAGCACATTTATCGACCTCGCGGGCATGGCGACATTTCATATTTCGCCCATGACGGTGCTCGCGCTTCTCAGCGATATCGCCTATGGGTCGAAAGAATATTTGAGCGAGCTGAGTCAAGAACTCAAGGACAAAGGCGTCATCAACGAGAACTCGACGATTGACAACGCCGCCGATCTTTTGGACGCCATCAAGAACGCGACTGGCGCCTCGGCCGAGGCGTTTGATCTCCCGCCGCTCTCCGTGGAAGGATTGGCCAAGACGATTCAAGAGACGCGAGACCAGGTCAACACGGTCGACCCGGTCACGTTGATGCCCGAGGCCGAGCTGAAGCGGATGTGGGACGACATGCATGATATCGCGACGAAAGAAAACGTCAGCGTGATGAGCGTTGCCAGCACGATGTCGCTCTATTCAATGCGCAAAGTTGGAAACGCGGGCGTCGGTGCGTTGTCCACTGTCACCGTGGCCGGCAACATGTTCGATCGACACCTGCTGCAACATTACCGCGACGGCCTTTCGAGCATCTACGAAAAGGGACTCTATACGACGCTCTCTGAATCGAGTGGGCCGTACATCAGTGCGGTCTGGAAAAATTTTTCGTCCGACAAGTCCACCATTACCGAAGACTTGTTGACGGGCAAACTAGCAGGCCAAGCCTGGGAGGGACTTCGCGGTTGGTTCGGTGCCGGCAGCGACGGCGTCGAGGCGGATGAAAACGAATCGACGGACCAGCCAGATTCATCGGGGCCGTAGCTAATCGCCGCTTTGTCATGCTCGAACAAGACCGCCAACGGTGAGCGGGGCCACGCGAAAATGCGATGGGAAACCTCAGAGAGCTCGTGCGAGTCTTGCACCCGCCAATGCGAGGATGGGATTGCAGAGTAAGAGTAAGAGTGGATGCTTGGAAGACTTCCTCTTACTCTTTATCCCGTCCGCGCAAGCAATGGTACCGGTCAGCTATTCGCTTGGCTTTGTCATTCTCAGAACAAGGCCCTACCGAGCTTGCCTCGTCGGTGAGTCAGGCCCATAGGCTACGTTGACGTAGCCGCTTGGCCAAGAGGAGGCCGAATGGATTTCTATTCAACCCGTGCGGTGGCTCGGCAGGAAACAGTGACGCCGGCGCCAAAATCGGTCTGGATCTGGATCTGCTTGTCGATCTCGGCGTTATCGCCGGCAGTGAACACAACAGGAATCACGTGCACTTTTTTCGCATCGTCCGACTTTGTGAATTTGAAACAATCGTCGCCGCATCCAACGCTCATGATCTTGAACGGTTTCTTGCCTCGGACGACGATTTGTTTCTTCTCGGACTCGCCAGGCTTGACGGCGAAGCTGAGTAGTTGCGGATAGACGGTCACAGCCGGAATGACCTTGCCCTCAACGGGCAGAGGGATTCGAGCGTTGTTTGCATCGTCGGTCACCAACGTCAACTGATCGCTGAAAAATCCCGCCGGCGATGTTCCCTTGAGGCCAACAATCAAGTCGTAGGAAACTCGCCCGCCAACGCGCTGAACTTCTTTCAGTCGGACTTCGAAATCCTTATTGGTGCTGCGCACATCTTTGATTTGCCAGTTGCCTCGACCGGCATAGGTAACTCGCACCGACTTCTCAGCTTTTTCTCCCGCGCCAATCTCGCCAAAGCTGACGGACCCCGGTTCAAAGACAACGTCGCCACGGATGAAACCGCTGACGTTCAATTGAACTTCGGCGTAGTACGGACGATCGATCGTGACGGTCAATGTCGCGCTTTTATGGCCCAGGAATGATCGCGTATTGTAGGTCGCGATGATTGAGGCTTTTTCCCAGGTCTTCAAATTCTGCTTACTGATTCGAGACGAAGTGCAGCCACAGCTCGAGCGAACGCTGGCAATGTGCACATCTTCTTCGTACATGTTTTGGAATTCAAAACGGAATTCCTGCTTGGAGCCTCGAGCCACTGCACCAAAGTCATGCTTGTGCACCTTGAACATTTTGGTCGCCCACTGCTGGGCGTCGGCAGGCGCCGAGCAAAATGCGACAAGCAACAACGTTCCGCTCAATGTGGCGAGTTTCACGATCTTATCTCCCAACAGGCCGATTGGCCAAACAACGCAATTAACAATGTATGACGGTTATTCGGCGTTTACGAATCGAGCAGGCAAACGAATCTGAAAATCAGCCTGTCGACTTAGGAAGCATAGGGCAAATGGGGCAATGCTGCACGCAAAAGGCGCCGGTCGAGTAGTCTGGGAAGGCAGCTCGCCTTAGCTAGAATGCGAAATGCGGACTAAGTACACAACCTGGAGCGGCCATTTGCCGATACACCTCCGCCGCGAAACTCGTTACGATGTCGCTGACAAACCCGATTACGTCAACTGTCCCGAACTACCCATTGCGTTTGGAATTCCACGATGACTCGTCTTCAATTGTGTCTGCTGTCGGCTGCTCTCATTCTTACACTGGGCGGCTGCCAAGACGCGTCCAATGATATCGCGGCCGCCACGGGCGATTCGGCGGAAGGTCGATACGAGCCCGCCGCCGACGAACCGGCCGATGAATCAAACGCAATCGCCCCCGCCGAGGACGAATCGACCACGCCCGAGCCCGACAACGATGCAAGCGCGCCGGACGAAACGCAGAAGGAAGACGAAGCGGAGGACAAGCCAACGGAGGACAAGCCAACGGAGAACAAGCCAACGGAGAACAAGCCCAAAACTGCCGACGCGTCGAATGGGGATGCGGATGAACCGGCTGAGGCGGACGAAAACGGCGAACAAGATGGCGCCGCGATCGATGGCCCCAAGTCGCCATACCCTCGGCGAGTCAAGATGCCACCGCTTCCGCGCAACGCCGATTGGATCAACACCCGACCGCTGAAGATGGACGACCTCAAGGGCAAGTTTGTCGTTTTCGATTTCTGGACTTATTGCTGCATCAACTGCATTCACATCTTGCCCGAGTTAAAGAAACTCGAACACAAGTATCCCAACGAGGTCGTCGTGATTGGAGTGCACGCGGCGAAGTTTGATACGGAAAAGGATCGAGACAACATTGCCGAAGCCGTGCTGCGGTACGAGATCGAACACCCTGTGCTCGTCGATTCGAGACACGATTTCTGGAACACGATTGGCGTTCGCAGCTGGCCCACGGTATTGCTCGTCGACCCGGAGGGATATTTGGTTTATGGGAAGCCGGGCGAAATCACATTCGAAGAACTCGAACAGGCCATCAAGATCGGCCTCGACCACTACCGCGAAAACAAACTGCTCGACGAAACGCCAATTCGTTTCGAACTGCTTGCTTACAACCAGAAGTCGACGCCTCTGCGTTTCCCCGGCAAAGTTCTAGCCGATGAAGCGGGCAAGCGCCTATTCGTTACGGACAGCAATCACAACCGCATTGTCATCTCCGATCTATCGGGCAAAGTTCTCGACATCATCGGCAGTGGAAAGATAGGCGAGTCGGATGGCGGTTACTCGGATTGCTCTTTCGATCACCCACAAGGATTAGCGCTCCACGGCGACACACTTTATGTCGCGGACACCGAAAACCACAGGCTTCGCAAAGTCGATCTGAAGGCGAAGAAAGTCACGACAATCGCAGGCACAGGAAAACAGGCTCGAGGGTCATGGCCGGGAATGGAAGGGATCACGACGATCGACGAGCTCCCCGAACGATTCGTCGGCAAACCAGCGACAACGGCGCTTAATAGTCCGTGGGCCCTTTGGGTTCATGAGGACGAGCTTTACATCGCCATGGCCGGTCCGCATCAGATCTGGCGTATGTCACTCAACGAAAAAGAGATTGGTCCGTATGCCGGGAACGGTCGCGAAGATATCGTCGATGGTGAATTGCTGCCATCGCAGCCGTACGATACGCGCGGTCCCAACGGCGGTTCGGTTTCGTCGTTCGCTCAGCCTAGTGGTTTGACTTCCGATGGGACATCCTTGTTCGTGGCGGACAGCGAGGGAAGTTCCATCCGCGCGGTCCCGTTTGACCCGAAAGGGAAAGTCACCACCGTGATTGGCACGGCGGAATTACCGGGAGGCCGGTTGTTTGAATTCGGCGACGTCGACGGACCGAAAGGAAAGGCCAAACTGCAGCACTGCCTAGGTGTTGCCTACTCGGACGGTAAGATCTACGCGGCTGACACGTATAACAACAAGATAAAGGTCGTCGACGCGAAGACAGGCGCCGTCAAGACAATCGTCGGCGATGGAAAGCCTGGCTCAGGCGACGATCCGCCCCAATTCGACGAACCGGCTGGAATCGCAATCGCCAATGGCGTGCTGTATGTGGCCGACACGAACAACCATGTCATTCGCACCGTCGACGTGAAGACCGGTAAGGTCGGGACGATGAAGTTCGAGGGCCTCACCGCTCCCAAAAAGCGTGGCGCTGAGAAACCGAATCTGGATGCGGCGAAACGAGTTGACGTCAAGCCGACGACCGTTTCAGCGGTCGACGGGAAAATCAAAGTCAGCCTCACGCTGGCGCTTCCGATCGGCTGGAAGATCAACGAGTTGGCGCCGATGCGAGCCTGGCTTCAAGGCTCGGGCAAAGGACCGATCGCGAACGACAAACTCGGCTTCGTCGACGTCGACAAACCGGCGGCGGAATTGTCGTTCACAGTTCCCGTCAGCAAAGATGGGAAGGACGAGTTGCAAGTATTCGTTCCCTACTACTATTGCCAAGCTGATGGAACGGGCCTCTGCAAAGGCGGCGAAGTGCTCATGAAGATCCCCGTCGAAATCAGCAAGGACGCCAAGACCGACACGATCAGACTCAGTCACCAAATTGAATCGCAGTAGCCCGTCGCACCTGTTCGTGCTGGGCTCTGTTCGTGCGTACTGCTCATGGGTTCCGCTCGCGCGATCTACTCGTATTCGATCAGGCTGAAGGTGGGAAACGGGGCGACCCGCTTCTCGCCGCCGAGCGCCTTCAAGTTGATCAGGAACGCGCACTCGAAAACTTCCGCGCCGCACTTTTCCAGCAGCTGGCAGCAGGCGTCCACCGTGCCGCCGGTGGCCAGCAAGTCGTCGAGCACGAGCACGCGGCTCCCTTCGCTGACCCCGTCGATGTGCATCTCGAGCGTGTCTTTGCCGTATTCGAGTTCGTAGTGAAACGAATGGGTGTCGAAAGGCAGTTTTCCCGGTTTTCGAATCGGCACAAAGCCGGCGTCTAATTCGATAGCCAGCGGCGCGGCAAAGATGAACCCACGAGCTTCGGCGGCCACGATCACATCGATCTTCGAATCGCGGTAGCGATCGGCGAATCGCCGGATCGTCTCCTGAAACGCGCGCGGCTCGGCGAGCAACGGTGTGATGTCGCGAAACAGAATGCCCGGTTGTGGGAAATTGGGAATGTCGCGAATGTACTCTTTCAGATCCCAATCGGATGAGTCAGCCATTGTTTTTCTCGGTATGTAAATGATTCGATTTCGATAGTCTGTCGTCATTCGCACCAGCGTCACGTTCGCTGACGCTCGCACCGGTGCCGCGTTCGGCGTTTAGCGCCAATCGGCCGTCCAATCGCGGGTGTGATACTGGCTGCGAATTCTCCATTCTCGTAGCACCGCGAGCAATTCGCGTTTCAATTCCACATGATTGTCGGAGTCCCAGAGGTTGTTGAGTTCGTCTGGATCTTCGACCAGATTGAAGAGTTGGCCAAACGGCTCATCGAGAAAATGAACGAGCTTCCAATCTTTGCTCCGCACCATCGTCATGAAGTCGGTGGTCTGCAGAATTCCATCTTTCGCTTGCTCTGCGAACACAAAGTCGCGTCCCTGCCAATCTTTGCCCTCGAGTGCCGGAAGCATGGAGACAGCTTCGAGCATTTCCGGCGGTTCGATGCCTGCGAGTTCCAGGATGGTCGGGCCGATGTCCATTTGCTGACAGAGTCCGCCTAGCCTTCGCCCGCCCGCGAAACGCTTCGGTGCCCAAACCACAATCGGAACACGCGTAATCTGATCGTACATCGTCCATTTTTGACTGTGCCCGTGATCGGTCAAACAATCGCCGTGGTCCGAAGTGAATATGACAATCGTGTTGTCCAAGTAACCGTTGCGATCCAGCGAGTCGATGATCTCGCCAACTTTCTCATCAATCATCGTCACGTTTGCCAGATAGTATGCTCGCTGCCGCTGCCGTTGTTCATCAGTCGGGTCGAGCAAGTGCACGACGGAATCGTGATCGACTCGGTTATTGTGAATTCTCATCTCCTGAAACGGCGGCGGCTGATTGGCTAATTCTTCCTCGGTCACCGGCAACAGCGGCAGGTCTTTCTGCAAATAGGGTTCGGCGTAGCGCGGAATCGGGTCGTAGGGCGGATGGGGTCCGGGGAATCCGACTTGCAGGAACAGCGGCTCGGTTTGAGGGTGACTGTCCAGCCACCAGGTCGCCATATCGCCGACAAAAACGTCGGGGTGAGTATCCTCGGGAAGCTCCCATTCAAAGGCGCCCAGGCGTTCCGGGTAATCGTCCAATTGCCGATACTGCTCACGCTGCTGTTTGACGAATCCCCGAAACCTCAGCGCCTTGTCCCACTCGTCAAAGTAGTAGCGGCCCTCAAGGTACCGGTCCTTGTTTTCAACGACGTATCGTTCGTCGAATCCGAGCGGAGTTTCAAATGGCCACGAATGCATCTTGCCAATGTTCGTGCAGTGGTAGCCCGAATCATTCAGCGATTCGATCCACGAGCGTTTCCACGAATCGGCGTTCTTGAGAATGCCCGTCGTGTGTGGATAGAAGCCCTTGAACAGGCTCGCACGAGCCGGCGCGCATGATGCTGCGGTGACATGACACTGCTCAAAAAAAACGCCCTCATCGACAAGTCGGTCGAGATTCGGCGTGTCCATGTGTTCGAAACCGAGCGTGCGGATCGTATCGTAGCGCTGCTGGTCCGTGATAATAAAGACGATATTGGGACGCGTGTCCGCCATGCTGAGTCTCTGTCGGAGGCAAAAAGCAAAATGGAAACGGCCAATATAGCCGATTCGAGTCAGCTCGATAATGACGCGACGAGCAAGCCGTAAAGACGTGAGGTCTGTAAAGAAGATGCCACCAGGAAAGCGGATTCGTTAAACCCGTCGCCGCAGGCAAGGCTGCCAATAGGGCGTACGTCTTATCGGCTCATCTGCCGTCTGCTCGTATTCGCGATTTCGCGTCTCAGCGTGCCATGCTTCGTCCGTCAACGTAAAGAGCCAGACTGTCACCCAATCCAAATCTCATGGCGGAATTGGTCGCGCTTATTCAGCGCCGGGTTTGTGCGGCTCGTCATCTCCTATTCGTCACGCAGCCGGGCTCGCTACTAATCGCCGCTGAGTTCGCCGAAGAAAACTCGCTCGGCTGTGCCGGTCATAAGCTGCTTGCGGTCGCCCTTGCTGAGGAAGCTGAGGCCGTCCCGCATGAACTCGACGGACGCCGCGTAGGTGTTGCCGTTTTGCATTTGATAAGGAGCGTCGCTCGCCCACATCAATCGCTCCGGGCCGTAGGCATCGAGAAGCCGACGAATCATCGGACTGAGATAGTCGTAGGGCGGCTTTTTCTTCCCAAGCGCATAGTAGGCTGACAGTTTGACCGTCACCCGTTTGTGCTTGGCCAGGCTGGCAAGTTTAGCGACGTCGGCATCTCGGATTTCTCCGTCAACGCCAATCCGAGCGAAGTGGTCGATCACGACCGAAGTTTCTGGATGCTTCGAACACATCGCGCCGAGCGAATCCAAATACTCGGCATCCATCAGGCAGCAAATCGATTGCCCGGTCTTCACCGCCGTGGTCCACATCGATTCCATGCCTGGCCCTGAGAGCCACTTTTCCTTGCGCCGCGCCGCGGTGATCCGAAACCCGCTAACCTCTTTTTTCGCCAACGACCGCATTGCGTCGACGACCCCCGGTTCGAGTTCGTCAACCATTCCCACCACGCGAAAGACGCCTGGATGCTGCTTCGCCGCGTCGGTCATATATGTGTTGTCCGTGCCGTAAAACACATTGTGGGCAATCAACACAACTCGGCCAACGCCCTGCGGCTGACAGGTAGCGAGCAATTCTTCCGTAGTGAAACTGGGCGGATTGAGATCCTTGAGCGTCGCGGTTTTCCTGAGCGGGTAGGACTTGATGTCTCGCGTCCAGATGTGCGAGTGGGCGTCGATGAAAGGGGGTCTTTTCTTTTTCGGAGCAGCCGAAGCGTCGCTTTCAATCAATGCAGTTCCTCCTGCAACAAGGCTCGCGGCGGTGGCTATCTTCAGCGCGTCACGTCGTCCGATTTCTGTTTGTACGTGTTGGGACTCTTGAGGTCGATCGATCATCCTTATCACTCATCGCAGGGCGGGTAGGGGCAAGTGGTTTCCAGGTTCCCTGATTCTTCTTCGCGTTTCGCTTGGAAAGGATGGCTCGCCAATCGAGCGACATCCCCGTGGCGGCTTGCACTCGTAATCTCGAAGCTTACCAAGGCGACAAACCGGAAACAAGCAAAAGCAAAACGGCAGACGACTCGTCCCAACTCGCCCATTGTCGCGACTTGTCGCGTCGAAAAATCAGACCGCTGGATCTGGCCGTCGCGCCGAAGCGCCGTTATCCTCGTAGTTCCCACCTGAAACTGAGGCAGCGTTCCCCAACAACCCTCTGTGGTCTCGCCCTCCGTCCAGCACATTGCCAATGCCAATGTTGTGAGACGTACAGCCGGAAAGCGTTTTTGATGATTCGACGATTCACGACGATGGCGTCTGCGTTGATCTTGTTTTGCGGATTGGCAACGAGGCCAACAGCGAGCCGAGCCGAGACAAGCGTCCCGATCGCGGACGGAGACCGGATTGTCCTGTTAGGCGACGCGTTCATCGAACGCATGCAGGCGAATGGATTCTTTGAGGTCGCATTGCAAAGTCGGCTGGCTCGCAAGAACGTCACCATCCGCAATCTAGGCTGGAGCGGCGACACGGTACAGGGAATCGCGCGCGCCGTGTTCGGTTCGCCCGAAGACGGGTACAAGCGGTTGCTCAAGGACACTCAAGACGCGAAACCGACGCTGATCATCCTGGCCTACGGCACCAACGAAGCGCATCAAAGCAAAGCCGGATTGGATACGTTCAACCGACAATTCAATCGCTTGCTCGACGACCTCGAGAAAACCGGCGCTCGCATTGCGATCCTCGAGCCAACGCCGCATGTCACGGTCAATTCGCTGCGACCGTCGCCTGACCTTTACAACGGCAAACTTCAACTGTACCTCGATGCAATTCGCAAGACGGCGGCGGAGCGAGGTTATCCGGTTATCAACGTCGCCGCCATGGTGAAATCCGACTGGAAGGAAAACGGGATTCATTTTTCGGAGTACGGTTACTGGCAGTTAGCCAACGCCCTGGCGGATCATTTCGCGGCACCGGAAATCTCCTGGGACATTCGCATCGACTTGAAAGACAAATCGTACGAGGCCGTCAACGTCGAACTTTCGAATTTCAAGTTTGGCGGCGAGGATGGCGTACTGTCGTTTTCCAGCCGAGCTCGCCAATTGCCTCGCCCCAAACCTCCGCGGTTCTCGCCGATCGGCACCAAGACGAGAATCGCCAAGGTGACCATCGGCAATCTGCCGCCGGGTCGGTACCGATTGAGAATCGGAGACAGCAACCTTGGTGTTGCAAGCGCGGAGCAATGGTCGCAGGGTGTTGAGGTACGTCGGCCCGACGCCATCGCCGTTGCTGAGATGCAATCCTTGATCGTCAAAAAGAACGAGCTGTATTTTCATCGCTACCGCCCGCAAAACGAAACCTATCTGTTTCTTTTTCGCAAGCATGAACAGGGCAACAACGCGGTCGAGATTCCTCAGTTCGTTCCGTTGATCAAACAACTCGAAGAACAAATTCAAACGTTGCGATTGCGGCAACGACATCGGCTCTCGCTTCAAGTCGTCGTCGGCTAGTCGAGCTTGAAGTTTCGTGCCATCCAAGAATACGACCATCCGGCAAAACCGACCGGCTACAAGGCGAGACAATGATTTCGAGTAATAACGCGCCATTTCACTTCACCCGATTTAGGCATTTGTCGATGGCGCTCGCCGTCGTCATGGCCGTGGCGTCGACTGCATTTGGCCAACGCGATCTCAAGAATATTCCGCCGCCCGATTCGGAACTAGAACGAAAGACGTTCATTGTTCCCGACGGATTCGAAGTCAACTTGTTCGCCTCAGATCCGAGAATCGCCAAACCGATTCAAATGAACTTCGACGCGAATGGCCGATTGTGGATCGCCAGTAGCTCGGTCTATCCACACATCAAGCCTGGCCAACCGGCTTCGGACAAGATCCTTGTGCTAGACGACAAAGACCGCGACGGCGTTGCGGACGAGACGGTCGTGTTCGCCGACGGGTTGTTGATCCCAACGGGCGTCCTCCCGGATGATCGCGGAGGCGCCTACGTTTGCAACAGCACGGAATTGATCCACTTGCAGGACACAAACGGCGATCGCGTTGCCGATCGAAAGCGAGTCGCCTTGTCCGGCTTCGGATCCGAGGATACTCACCACCTGCTTCACACGTTGCGCTGGGGGCATGATGGCGCGATCTACATGAACCAGTCGATCTATATCCATAGCCATGTGGAGACTCCCAGCGGCGTCAAGCGTCTCAATGGTGGCGGCATTTGGCGATACAAGCCGGATGCGTATGAATTGGATGTTGTCTGTCGCGGTTTCGTGAATCCGTGGGGGCACCACTTTGATAAATGGGGTAGCAATTTCGCGACCGATGGCGCTTATGGCGAAGGGATCAACTACGTCTTTCCCGGCGCCGTGTACGTCACGGCCGTTGGCGCCAAACGCCGACTGCAAGGGCTCAATCCTGGCAGCCCGAAACACTGTGGTCTCGAGATCCTCAGCGGACGCCACTTGCCGGAGGATTGGCGAGGGACGATGGTCACAAATGACTTTCGCGCCCATCGCGTTTGCCGCTTCGTCGTTACCGAAGATGGCGCCGGCTATGCCTCGAGGCAAGAGGTTGAAGTCATCAAGTCAAACCACGTCGCGTTCCGGCCGATCGACGCCAAGATGGGGCCAGACGGGGCGATCTACATTGCCGACTGGTACAACCCGATCATCCAACATGGCGAAGTCGACTTCCGCGATCCCCGCCGAGATCATACCCATGGGCGCATCTGGCGAGTGAGCGCGAAGGGAAGGTCCGCGACGCCTCGACACGACCTCAGCAACGCGACCGACGTCAAGCTTCTGAAGCTAATGGGCGAACCGGAAGAATGGACTCGGCTCCACGCAAAACTTCTGCTCAAGGCACGCGGCGAGCGAGTCTTGCCGCTCGTCGATAGACTGGCGGAGTCGATTACCGATGAGAGCGATGAGGCCAATCATCTGCGATTGGAGCTGCTCTGGCTCTACGAAAGCATGAACAAAAGGAGGATTCCGTTCCTGCTCGAAGCGTTGGGCTCGAACGACCATCGAGTCCGAGCGGCTGCAATGCGAGTGGCGACGTACTGGCGCGACTCGCTCGATAATGCTCACGACGTGTTTGCTCGCGCTGCAAGTGACGATCATCCTCGAGTGCGATTGGAAGCGGTTAGGGCGTTGTCTCTGATTCCCTCCGCCGAGGCGGCGGCGTCGGCGCTCGTCGTCTTGGACCAACCGATGGATCGGTTTCTCGACTTCGCTCTTTGGCAATGCATGCGAGATTTGCAAGACCATTGGTTGCGTCTCGCCAAATCGGGCAAGTTCGAGTTTGGCGGCAACATTGACCACTTAACGTTTGCACTCAAGTCGGTCGATTCACCCGATGTGGCGACGCCGCTCGTAAGACTGCTCGAGACAACTGAGCTGTCGTCCGATCGTCGCCGAGAGATTCTCGCTCTGGTAGCGAGCTTAGGCGGACCGAAAGAACTTGGGCTCGCCTTCGAGTGGCTCGTTCGCGCGAAAGCGCCCGCCGAAAACAAGGCGGAATGGCTTTCGCAATTGATCTCGGCCTCTCAAGCCAAGAAGACAATTCCGAATACCGACCTCAACGCCGCGGCCCGCAAGCTTGCCGACGACAATTTGGCGTTGCAAGACGCGTTGCTTCGCGCCGCCGGCGCCTGGCGAATCGGCTTGCTCAGAAAGAGGGTTGACGAATCGGTTCGTTCGTCGGAAGCCAGCACGCGTCGCGCGGCGATCGAATCGTTGGGCGCGTATGGCGACGCCAATGCTGGTGCGTTGCTGTTGAAAGTTGCCAGCGGCAAGAATTGGGGAGACCGTCGCAACGCGATCACGGCGCTAGCGTCATTCCAACCTGGCAAGGCCGCAGCCATCGCGGCGACCGCCATCGTGGACGCGCCGAATGAAGTTGAGCTCACAGCGTTGCTGCGACCGATCATTCAGCGCAAGGGCGGCCCCATTGCCCTAACGAAACGTCTCGCGTCATCTCGCCTCGACTCCGACCAAGCCAAACTGGCAATTCGCGCTGTGCGCAGTCTCGGCTCTCCCTCGCAGCCACTTATCGAGGCGTTCAAGAAGGCAGGCAAACTCGAATCGGCCGGATGGAAACTGACTCCCGAATTGGTGCAAAGCCTGACACGTGAAGTGTTGGCCCAAGCCGATCCGCATCGAGGCGAGATGATCTTTCGTCGCGCGCAGCTGCAATGCCTCAAGTGCCACGCGATCGGAGGCGCAGGGGGCCGAGTCGGTCCGGACCTACTTAGTCTCGGCGCGACCGCGCAAGTCGACTATTTGATCGAGTCGATGATCGATCCGAACGCCAAAGTGAAAGAGAATTATCACTCGATCATCGTGCAGACCGATTCAGGCAAAGTCCTCACCGGCGTGCCCGTTCGGCAATCGGACACGGAAGTTGTCATTCGCGACGCCGAAGACAAGGAAGTCATCATTCCCGCCGATACAATCGAGGCTCGAAAGGAAGCGCCGTCGCTAATGCCCAAAGGCGCGGTCGACCAACTGACTCGCGACGAGCTGCGAGACCTCGTCGGATTCCTAGCTCAACTTGGCAAGGTCGGCGATTTCTCGGTGGGCAAGGAGCCGGTCGTCAGAACGTGGCGGTTGCTAACGCCAACGCCCGAGGCCCTCCATCGAATTCGCCGGACGAGTTTCGACACGGCCGCGACAGATGATCCAGCGTTTGAGTGGCAATCCGCTTACAGCCGAGTTGGCGGTGGCCTGCCCGTCGGTGATCTAGCCCACTTCAATGCCCCGACCTATGTGACTCGTAAGGACAGCGTCAAAACCGTATTCGTCCGAGCCTCGTTCGTTGTGACGCAGCCGGGCCGCGTCGTTCTGAATTTCGGCGACGTTGCTGGCCTTCAATTGTGGCTCGAGGGCAAACCGACGCCGGCAGCCAAGGCGGTCTCGACAGAATGGGCAAAAGGCGAACACTCGGTAACGATCGCCATCGACAAGTTGAAGAGAGCCTCATCTCCAATTCGAGTCCAACTAGACGAAGCAAACTCCACCGCCCAAGTGCAAGTACTCAATGGCAAGTAGCGAGAAACGTGACTAGCCACGCGCAGTTTCTCGGTAAGACCTGAACGAGCTTCTCGTTCGGTGAATGAGATTAGCAGCTACGGACGCTCACAGGGTTCGCAGATCGATCTTGACCCGTCTCGCGTGGCTTGATACTTACCCTGGCGTAATCGGTAGGTATCGGTCGACGCTCGTATGGATCTTGAGACGTGAATCACAAATTGCACCAAATCTTCGCCTCCTTGATGCTAGCAACCCTGTTTGCCACGTCGGCTTGGGGACAGTCGCGAGTTCAGTGGGGACGAAGCGACGTGCCGGGATACCAGGGAACGACGCCCGGATTTGCGTCGCAACCGCCCTTGGATCCTTATGCGATGCCGACTCGCGGCGGCCTCTTCGGCAGCGGCCCGCTTCAGCAGCAACCGACTCCGCCTGTTGGTTTTGGCGACCCCGCGTTTGCACCCGGCCCTTCGGCTCAGTATCCGAATGGCTTCGGACCGGTCATTGGATCGGAATGGGGGATGCCCGACGGGCTGATTTTTCAAGAGCCATTGAGACGAGTGCAAGGACCGCGACTGCGGCACGCATGGCTCGTTGGCAATGATGGTCGCGAGTTGGGCGTTAACGAAACCGACATCTCGGTTGCCGTCGCCTTTCCGAATTTCCTGGGAACAACACAACCGCTCTACGTCTTGCCGTCGTTTTCGCTTCAGATGTGGGACGGCCCCAAGGGCGCGCCTCATCCGCCGATGGCGGACTTGCCCGGCGAAACCTACAGCGCCTTTGTCGACATGGGATGGGAATCCGATCGAGCTCAGATGATCGGTATGGAACTCGGCCTTCGCGTCGGCGTCTTCTCTGATTTTGACACGATGAATAGCGACAGTTTGAGGATTCAAGGTAAGGGTCTTGTGCGGTATCGCATTACGCCCGCGCTGTCGTTGAGAGTCGGCGTGCTTTACGTGGACCGATTGCGGGTGAAGATTCTGCCGGCGGGCGGTTTGCTCTGGGAACCGAACTCACAGACCCGCTTTGATTTCTATTTTCCAAACCCGAAAGCGTCGCACTATTGGATGACGCTCGGCAACTCGGACGTTTGGTGCTACTTTGCCGGTGAGTATGGCGGAGGAAGCTGGACAATCGAGCGAGCAGCAGATGGGCTCAACGACCGATTTGACTACAACGACATTCGGCTAGCTCTGGGCGTCGAGTGGGGCGCGTCCGAGTTGATTCGGCAGGGCCGCCGATTTGGATTTGCGGAAATCGCATGGGTTCTCGACCGAGAGGTCATTTATAACCGCCGGGCTGCCGACGGATTCCGCGCGACGGACACGGTGATGATTCGAGCCGGATTCGGATATTGACGCCCGTTTCAAAACGGAGTTCGTGCGAGCATCGAACGCGACGCCTGCACGGTTTCGTGTTCGCGGTTTGCCATCCTCAAGTTGAGGCCAACAATTCTTGTCGGCCGCAAGCCATGACAAATCGCAACGGAACGACTTCCGCACGCCGGCCTGGCTGCCTCGCGATAACTGTCATCGCAGTTGGACTTCTCGCTGTCGGATCAGCACACGGTCAGACGAGCAATCCGACGTTTGGGTTTAACCCGCCACCAGTTAGCTCACCGTCCCTTCCAACCCGACCACTTGCCGGTTCGACAGCCTCGCCGAGCTCCACAGGCAAGCCCCCTGCCGACTCGGTGAACGGCGCCCCGATCGCTTTTCCCCATTCGCAATATCCTCAGTCGCCGCTTCCAGCGATCCCGCCGAATCCTAGAAGCAGGCAAAACGGACAAGCGATTTCGCCGCCCTATTTGCCTGGCCAAACTGGCACGGCGTATCCGCCGATGGCTCATCCGGCGTATTTAATTAACCCATTTCATTCACCTCTGGCACCGCAGCGCCCAGCCGCCGGGCCGTATGTAAGCGAGCGATTCTTGGCGCCGGAACAAGCGCCACCCTTGGTGCCGGAGACGCGACTGTCGCGTCCAGCTTGGGGCCAGGCCGTGTTCCAACCGGTCACCACGCACAAAGAATCCTTCTTTCAGAACCTTCAATACTCGGGAACCCTGATCGGTCGCGACGGACCGTTTGACTTCGGTTTGTACGAATCCAAACTATCGGCCGTGTTTGCGATGCCGTTGCCGACCAAAGACCATCCGCTGCTCATCATGCCCGGCTACACGGAACGCTATTTTTCTGGCCCGTTGGCGCCGGATCTCCCGGAACGAATCATTGACGCCTATGTCGAGTTCATGTGGCTGCCTAAAATCAGCGAGCGTTGGACGGGCATTGTGTCGGTCAAACCTGGTGTCTTCGGAGACATGGAAGACAGCGACGCCGATTCGTTTCGGATCACCGGTCGCGGACTGGCGAAATGGGATTGGGTTCCAGGCCAATGGCAACTCGTTTTCGGCGTGCTCTACCTGGGGCGGAACGATGTCTCCGTGTTGCCTGCCGGCGGACTGATTTGGACGCCGAACGAGTCAACTCGCTGGGACCTCATCTTTCCGACTCCCAAAGCGGCGCGACGCATTGGCGGACAAAGCGGCGTTTATGAAGATTGGCTCTATCTGGCCGGCGAATTCGGCGGGGGTCAATGGTCGGTGACTCGAGCTGGAATTCAAGACACGATCATCATGCGCGATTTCCGCATCACGACAGGAGTCCACCGCAAATGGAATGGCGGGCGCGGCATTCAGTTTGAAGCGGGTCTCGTGTTCGGTCGCGTGATCGAGTTTGAGTCGGCGACACCCGATCATGAGAGCGATCCAGCCGGCCTGGTTCGCGTCATCCTCACTCGATGATCTCAAGCCAGCGTCGGCCAAGTCATTCAACGTTAGGCCGTCTGACGCCTACTTGCGATTGTCGATGGCGCGCTTCATCGCGGCGCCCATGTCAGCGGGCGTTTGAGCGATCTCGATTCCGGCATCTTCGAGCGCCGCAATCTTCTCCGCAGCCGTTCCTTTGCCCCCTGCGATGATGGCGCCGGCGTGCCCCATGCGTTTTCCGGGAGGCGCCGTGCGTCCGGCGATGAAGGCGGCAACCGGCTTGCTGACGTGTTCTTTCGCGTAAGCAGCCGCTTCTTCCTCAGCGGAACCGCCGATCTCGCCGATCATCATGATCGCTTCGGTCTCGGAGTCCGCCTCGTAGAGTTTCAGAAGGTCGATGAACGAAGTTCCGACAATGGGGTCGCCGCCCAAGCCAACGCAGGTCGTTTGCCCAAGACCCAGCGTCGAAGTTTGCCAGACCGCTTCATAAGTCAATGTACCGCTGCGGCTCATCACACCGACACATCCCTTTTGGTGAATGTAGCCAGGCATGATGCCGATCTTGCATTCCTCGGCCGTGATGACGCCTGGGCAATTGGGACCGACGAGCGTGACATTTTCACGTCGAGCGATCTCGTAAACTCGAACCATATCGACAACCGGCACGCCCTCGGTGATTGCAATCACGGTGCTGAGCCCCGCGTCAATCGCCTCGAGAATCGCGTCGGCCGTGAACGCCGCTGGGACGAAAATCATCGTCGCGTCCGCGCCGGTTTCGCGCACCGCTTCAAATACCGTGTCGAAAACCGGCAGACCAGCGACCTCTTTGCCGCCCTTGCCTGGCGTGACGCCGCCGACCATCTTGGTTCCGTATTCCAGACACCCGCGAGTATGAAACTCGCCGCTCGTGCCGGTGATGCCTTGACAGATGACTCGCGTGTTTTTGTTAACGAGAATGCTCATCGAACGCTCGTGTTCTTAATGTGTGCTAATGGAATCCGACGTCCAAACTCAGCGAACGCTGTTGTCGCTTTCGGGGTCTAGCCCTGGGCGGCCGCGACGACTTTCTTGGCCGCATCGTCGAGGTCGTCTGCCGTGAGAATATCGACATCACTCTCCGCCAGAATCCGCCGTCCTTCTTTGACTTCGGTTCCTTCGAGCCGAACGACAAGTGGAACATTGAAGCCGACGGTCTTATAGGCTTCGAGTAGCGCGGAGGCGATCGTCGTACACTGCATGATGCCGCCAAAAATGTTGACCAACACGGCCTTCACGTTAGGATCTGCGAGCAGAATGCGAAAGGCCTCAGTTACCTCTTCCGTCTTGGCACCGCCGCCGACATCGAGAAAGTTGGCCGGCTCGCCGCCGTGATACTTGATGATGTCCATCGTGCTCATCGCCAAGCCGGCACCGTTGACAAGGCAAGCGATGTTGCCATCGAGCTTCACGTAACTCAAACCAGCATCGCCGGCGCGAACTTCAGCCGGCTCCTCTTCCGACAAGTCGCGGTACTCCATTACATCCTTGTGACGGAACAACGCGTTGTCGTCGAACGTGATCTTGGCGTCCAAGGCGATCATCTCGCCCGACTTTGTGATCACCAACGGGTTGATTTCTGCGAGACTGCAATCGTACTTAATAAAGAACGTGCAGAGCGCCGACATGAATTTGGTCGCGCTGCGCACGATCGGACCCGACAAGCCGAGTTTCGCGCAGAGCTTTCGAATCTGGAACGGTTGAATTCCGGCGGCCGGATCAAAATGTTCTTTGTGAATCTTCTCGGGCGTCTCTTCAGCCACCTTCTCAATCTCAACTCCGCCTTCCGTCGAGACCATCAAAACCGGCATCGACGCGGCGCGATCGATCACGATCCCAAGATAAAACTCGCGTTCAATGTCGCAGCCCTCTTCAACGAATACCTGATTGACCGTCTGGCCGTCTGGTCCCGTCTGAATGGTCTGAAGCTTGTGTCCCAGCAAGCCGCTCGCGGCCTGACTCGCCTCGTCGGCGCTGCGGGCCAACACAACGCCTCTCTGGTCGGGATTGCCGATAACCGATCCCTTGCCGCGGCCGCCAGCGTGAATCTGAGCTTTGACGACTGCCAGCCCGTCCTTGCTCAACGACTCATATGCCGCGACAGCCTCTTCCGCGCTGCGGGCGACTTGTCCCTGGAGAACGGGCACGCCCGCCTGTCGAAACAGCTCTTTTGCTTGATATTCGTGGATTTTCATGGCAGCACCAATGGATGTTGACGATTTCAACCGGTCACGACAAGGGCTTGGGACGTCGTAGCAAGCAGTTCAAGACGTCGCGAAACGAGCCTCAAAGTTCGCCCAATGACAGCTCTTGAAAAGCCGCCGTAGCGGAGGGAATGAACGAGCCAGTCCCCACTTTTGCGGAGATGCCAAACGATCCCAACCGAGGCAACTATCGTGTTTGGGTCAGCCTATCGAAAATCGTCTGCAGTGGGGAGTAGGGACTTCGGATTCCCTTAGTTGCTCGCGAAGATGGCGACTGCAGACGAGCGAGTGTTTGGCTGCTTGCTCAGAGAATGCGATGCATGCCCGAGCCGCCGAGGCGTCCGCCATGAGGGGCGGTGCGGCAAGAAGGTGGATGGCGGGGCGACCGCGCAATCGAATGCTCGATCGGAAGCGGCACCGCACGCCAAATCTAGTAGGGAAGTATCGTCGATTCGAAAGCTTGCCGCGGGTCTTCCAGATTCAATCGCTTCATCTTCTTGTACAGCGTCGTGCGATTGATGCCAAGCATGTCGGCGGTCACGTTGCGATTCCAGTTGTTGGCCTGCAAGACCTCTAGAATGATTTGCCTCTCCGGGCCTTCGAGCGCTTCCTTGAGTGTTCGGCCGGTTGCTGGAGACGCGACCGAGCGAGTTTCGGCGGTCAACAGGTGCGGCGGCAAGTCCTCTGTGAGAATTGCGTCACCCTTGCCTAGCAACACGGCTCGCTCAATCACGTTTTGGAGTTCGCGAACGTTGCCGGGCCACCGGTACGCCTGCAGCGCTTTGATCGCCTCATCGCTAAACCGTCCGACTTCTTTGCCAGCATCCTCACAAACCGACTCGAGAAAACTTTGAGCCAGCAGGGGGATATCGGAGATGCGGTCGCACAGACTCGGCAGCTCGACGTTGATCACATTGACTCGATAGTAGAGATCTTGTCGAAAACTTCCGTCGGCAACCAGTTCCACCAGATTCTCGTTCGTCGCCAGCACGACTCGAGCGTCAACTCGGTGCGTTTCGCTTCCGCCGACTTGTTCGAATTCGAATTCTTGCAGCACACGCAGCAGTTTCACCTGCATCGCCGGAGACGCGGTGCCGATTTCGTCCAGGAAAATCGTTCCGTTGTTGGCCTGCATGAATTTGCCGACTTTGTTGCCGATCGCGCCGGTAAAGGATCCCGCTACGTGGCCGAACAACTCGCTCTCGAGCAGGTTTTCCGGCAACGCACCGCACGCGACTTCAATAAAAGGCTTGTCTCGTCGACTGCTTCGGCGGTGAATAGCGCGAGCGATCAGCGATTTACCCGTGCCGCTCTCGCCGGTGATCAACACGGTCGCTTTCGTGTCGGCGACGCTATCGATCATATCGAACACTTTGAGCATCCGATGATCGTTGCCGACAATGTTCTCCATGCCAAAGCGGAGATCCAGCTGCGCTTTGAGGTTTTGATTCTCTTCGATCACTCGACGCTGAGAAGTCGCTCGGCCGATGGCCAGTTCAAGCTCTTCATCGATTAACGGTTTCGTGAGTAAGTCGAACGCGCCCTCGCGAAGGGCTTCGATTCCCGTGTCGACCGTTCCGTAACCGGTCAACAAAATGACGTCGAGCCCAGCGAAGTTCTCTCGACAATGCGCAAGCACTTGGAAGCCGTCGCCATCCTGCAACCGCACATCGGAAATGACCAGATCGAACGTGGCCTGGCCGAGGCAGTCGATGGCTGTCGACACGCTGCTCGCTTCTTGAACCTCGTAGCCTTGGTCTCTCAACCAACTGGCCATCGAATCCAGCAAATGACGGTCGTCGTCCACCAGCAACAGCGATATCGGCTTCATGGCTCTACCCGCTCGAACAGTCTTCACGCATTTCACAATCGAATTCACGACGCCCGGCTAAAGTTCGGGCGCCAGCGATTGCAGGTGTCGATGAATATCTACGTTACGCCCACGGCATGGTCAAAAAAGCAACGGCGTTGTATTTGAGCGACCAGCGTGGCTGGGACATATTCGTAATGATCTTCTCGATTGTGCCGATTGAAGCATCCGTTTCCTTGCGGAAATATCCTTATGGACTCCGTCTCGGAACGTCGTTACCATAGGGGCGTTGCCTATGCGGAATAGCCGGGTGGCCGCTAAGCCCCGATGGCCAAGGACCGATTTTTTCGGCGGCTCCACATCGAGCCGGAAATTATCACCTGTCTCCACCCCCCCCCCCCTTACGGGCGACCTTTCATCGGCAACAGTTTGTTGCGTTTTCGCGAGCGGGCAACAACTCCTAGGTTTTCCTTTCAATGCCAATTAAGCTTCTTGTCGCGGACGACCATGAAGTGGTTCGTCTGGGCCTTCTTTGTTTGTTGCGCGATACTGAAATCGAAGTTGTGGCTGAAGCTGGTGACGGCCAGCAAGCAATCGACCAAACGCTGGCGACGAATCCCGACGCGGTTTTGCTCGACGTCCGCCTGCCAGGCATCGACGGTTTGGCCACGCTCGTCGAAATCCGCAAAGCGAGACCTCAGATTCCCGTTGTCATGATCTCCACCTACGACAACCCCACCTATGTCGCTCGAAGCGTCGCGCTGGGTGCCGCGGATTATGTTGTCAAAGGCGATTCTCGCGAGGTCCTGGTCGAAGCGATTACCAACGCCGCCCGTGGCGAACAGCCGGCTGACAAGAGTCTCTGGCAGCGCGTCCAAACGGCGATGGCCAAACGAATCGAGCGCACCGACGGCACCTCACTGACAAATCGTGAATTCCAAGTCCTACGACACGTCGCGTTGGGACTGAGCAACCGAGAGATCGGCAGCTCACTGAAGATCAGTATCGAAACCGTCAAGGAACACGTTCAGAACGTGTTGCGAAAAATCGATGTCACGGATCGAACTCAAGCAGCCGTTTGGGCCGTACGTCAAAGTCTCATCTAAAATTTCAACCCGTCCAACCTGAAGGCGCATTGTGAATAACAAGCACCGCTATTCGATTTCGCTGTCGCTGTTCTTCGCAATCGTCATGACGACCGCCTGTCTTCAAGCAGACGAGAGCGACTCGAAAAAGAAAGCTGAGCCGAGTCGGCCTGCCTACCAGTTGGCGACGCCCAAGGGTTGGAAGACGGAACGCATCAGCCTGCCTCCCAGTTTTGCTCCCAACATGACTTGGCAGGGGCACGAAGACATTCGTTTCGCACCGGGAATGTTCAAGCGGGATCAAGCCGATTTCTTCACCTACTTCGTTCTCTTCTGGGTCGAAGGCAAACCCGACTTTTCCGAAAAGCAGCTGACGAAGGAACTCATCGCCTACTATCAAGGCCTTTCGCAAGCCGTTATCAAAACTCGATCGCCCGGCACAAAAGTCGAGAAGGTAACCGCCACGTTTGAGCCGGCGGATCCCAAGGCCGACAAAAAGAAATGGCGCCGAGCTGAATTGAAGTGGACCGAGCCGTTCACGACGGTTGCCTCTCAGAAGCTGCGGCTGCAACTCAAGACGGGCGTCGTCGGCGAGCGATCCTACGTGATCATGCTCGTCTCGCCATCCAAAGAGAAATCTGTCTGGAAGCCGCTGAAGGAATTGGCGGACGGCTTGAAATTCAGTAAGTAGCCGCCGCTCTGTGCGGTACCGCCTAACCCTCTCCCACGAACCCTAGGCGGGCGAATAGCAAGCCGGCACGCGCGGCAAAGGGGACGCGTTGGATAACGTGCTTGTTGTTTCGAGATGGTTTGTCGGTGAGAACGCGGAGAGCGTGAGACGTGTGCAGGCAAGCTGATTCGTTTAACCCGTCGCCGCAGGCAAGGCTGAGACTAGAAATTTACGAGTGATCTCGTCCAAGGCGGCATCGGCCGAATCTAGTCTTGGCTGGAGATTCCCAGTCACGAACAAATAACTCGCTCTACGCGATCAACGGCCGAATGATCTGAGCATCGTGGACGCTCGTCAATCGATCCTCGAGACCATTGCGGTCGAAGACGAGGCGTTTGTCGTCGAGGCCGAGCAAATGCAGGATCGTCGCGTGCAGGTCCGCAACGGGCGTTTTGTTTTCGGTCGCGTAGTAGCCGAATTCATCGGTCGCACCGTAGGCTTGTCCGCCACGAATTCCGCCGCCGGCAAGCCAGACGCTAAACCCTTGCTTGTGATGGTCTCGACCGGCACCGCCTTGACTGACCGGCGTTCGCCCGAATTCGCCGCCCCAGAAGACCAAAGTCGAATCGAGCAGGCCGCGTTGCTTGAGGTCTTTCAGCAACGCCGCAGTGGGCTGATCGGTTTCCAAACAACACGTTTTCGTCTTGGCTGCGTTGTCGGCATGGGTGTCCCACATCTGACTGCGGATGAAGATCTGCACGTAGCGCACGCCGCGCTCGACAAGCCGCCGCGCCATCAGGCATCGTCGGCCATAGCTCGCCGTCTTGGGGTTATTGAGGCCGTATAGATCTTGAGTCGCCTTGGTTTCGGCCGATACATCCAGCGCCTCAGCGGCCGAAATCTGCATGCGACCAGCCAATTCGTAACTGGCAATGCGAGCTTCCAACTGCTCGTTGAGTGCGGGGTTCTGCGATTGGTGGCGCGAGTTGATTTTGCGAAGCATCTCGAATCGCAACGATTGAAGCTCGTTGGATACTCCCTTCGGAGGCTTCAAATGAAGAACTGGCGAACCGGTGTGGCGGAAGTGGACGCCTTGATATCGAGGCGGGAGAAATCCCGACGACCAGTTACGCGATCGATCGACGGGCAACTGGCCGTCATTCCTGAGAACGACATACGCCGGAAGCTCTTTGTTCTCCGATCCCAGTGCGTAGTTGACCCAGGCGCCGATCGTGGGACGGCCGGAAACTGTTCGGCCGGTGTGCATGTGCCAAAGAGCTTGTTCATGATTATTGTGTTCGGAAAACATGGAGCGGATAACGGCGATGTCGTCGGCGCACTGCGAAGTATGCGGAAGTATTTCGGAGTACTCAACGCCGCATTCGCCAGACGCATGAAACTTGTACGGCGACCCCATCAATCCGCCGTGCTTTGTGATCTTGACCAAATCCTGAAACGACTTTGGCATCGGCTTGCCATCGTGCTGATTCAACACGGGCTTCGGGTCGAGCAGGTCCATGTGACTTGGCCCGCCGTGCTGAAAGAGCTGAATCACGGCGGTCGCCTTCGGCTCGAAATGCGGCCGTTGCGCCGATGTCTCGTTCGCCTGCTCACGCGCCACAAGGGCGTCATCACTAAGCAGCGACGCGAGCGCCATCCCGGAGAATCCTGCGCCAATTCGGGAAAACGCCTCGCGCCGGCTGAGCAAGTTGGCGAATTTTCGGCGGTCCAGCCTGTGGCAGTCCATGACGAATGGCTCCAACTCGAAATTAATGAACGTAGAGAAACTCGTTGCTGTTGAGCACGACAAGAGCCACTTGAGTCCACGACGCGAGACTCCATGGCGCGAGCATCTTTCGCGGACTTGGCCTTCGGCGACTTGGCCTTCTGTGGCGCACCGGCCACAGCCGACAATTCGGAGACGGCGTTCAAGAATTCTGCATACTCGCGACGTTCGACTTCGGTGGGCGTGCGCGCATAGGCGAGCTGGAACAGGGCGATCAGACGTTGGGCGTCGTCGCTCGGATCAGCCTTGATGATGCGATCCGCGAGAGCCCTTGCGGTCACCGCAGTGAACTCACTGTTGAGCATCGACAGCGCTTGCGTGACCACAATCGACTCCGTGCGCTGCGTACAGTTGGTCTCCATCGTTGGCGTATCGAACAACTCGAGCAGCGTCACAGGTTGGCTGCGGCGAACAATCAAGTAAACGCTCCGGCGATTGCCCTCCGGCGTATTAGCGACGATGACCAAGCCTTTGCTACTGCGCGAAACTGGCGTCGGTTTTCCATACATCTTCAAGTTGAGCTTCCCGGTGACGGACAGCATCGCGTCGCGAATCGCCTCGCCCTCGATTCTTCGCGGAGGCCAGAAGCCGAGCAGTTTGTTGCTCGGATCAATCGTCTGAAGCTTCGTGTTCGGCTGCGATGACTGGCGAAACGCGGACGAGTTCAGAATGAGGCGGTGCAAGGCTTTATGGCGCCACCCCTTGTCCATGAATTCAGTCGCCAGCCAATCGAGCAATTCCGGGTGAGACGGACGAGCACCGATGGAACCGAAATTGTCGAGCGTGCTGACGATGCCGTTGCTGAAGTACTGGGCCCAGACTCGGTTGACTTGCACGCGTGCGGTGAGCGGATTCTTCGAGTCGGTTAGCCAGCGAGCCAGAGCCAGTCGTCGGCCGGATGTGCGGTATCCGGGCCGAATCTCGAGTTGAAATCCCGCTGGGGTGAGTGCCTTGGGCAATTGAGGTTGGACGATCACGCCCGGCGTACGATAGTCGCCTCGCTTGAGCAGGCGCGTCGGTTTTGGCTCGCCGCTCAAATCGTAGAGGCCGCGAATCTGCACAATCGTCTCTTTCAATGCGGTCTCAGATGCGATGGCCGTGTTGTGCTTCGCCATTCGTCGAGCAAACTCGGGAAAGCGAATCGATAACTCGGCAGTCGACACGTTTACGTTGGCGACTCCGTTGTCGCTGATCAGCTTCTTCTGTTCCGCGTTTCTCTTTTTAGGCTCGACGCGAATGGCCGCTTTGAGCTTCTTCAGTAAGGCCGCGTCGCTAATTTTTGCCATGTCGACTCGGAATGCTTTTTCTTGAAACCGCGTCGTGGCCTCGGCGATGCCGGCTTGCAATTGTTTGATTCTGGCGTCGGCCTGTTGATTGTTCTTCTTGATCCGCGCGGCTTCTTGATCGGTCGCCATCGGTAGATTTCGATGCGGCGACACGATCCATTGCTGGGCCGCCATCGCGGGATCAAAGAACGCCCAAAGCTGGTAGTAGTCGCGTTGAGTGAACGGATCCATTTTGTGTTCGTGGCAACGAGCACATTGCAGTGTGAGCCCAAGCACGCCCGTACTGAATACCTGCACCGTATCGGCGATGACTTGATGCACCTCTGGTGGCTCGATGTAGCCCGGATAGGTCGGGTCGGGCGAGGTTCTCATGAAGCCGGTTGCGACAAGGTTGTCAATCGTTTCCGGCGTGAGCTCGTCGGCTTGCCGCCAGTCGTTCAGTTCGTCGCCCGCGATCTGTTCGAGTAGAAAACGGTCGTATGGTTTGTCGTCGTTGAACGATCGAAGCACGTAGTCTCGGTAACGCCAAGCCTCATTCCGCAGCCGATCGGCTTCGAGATATCCATCGGAATCGGCGTAGCCGGCGATGTCGAGCCAATGACGGCCCCACCGCTCGCCATAGCGTGGCGAGTCGAGTAGTTCATCGACCAATTGGGCGTATGCATTCGGACTCGAATCTGCGAGAAACTTCTCGACTTGTTCCCTGGTTGGCGGCAACCCATGCAGTGCGAACGTCAGGCGCCGAATCAAGGTCGTCTTGTCGGCCGCCGGCATGAAAGTCGCGCCGTGAGTCTCCAATTTCGCCAACAGGAATGCGTCGATTGGAGTGCGGACCAGATCGGTTCGTTTGACGGCGGGGATCACCGGCCGTTGCGGCGGCTTGAACGCCCAAAAACTTCTAGCTCGACTTGCAAGTTCGTCGTGAGACTCCGCCAACGGCAACTCTTCCAATCCTTTCAGCTTCGCACCATCGGTCACCCAGCGACGAATCGTTTCAATCTCTTGGGACGTCAGTTGCGGCGACGTCTCGGGCGGCATTTCCTTCTCCGCGATCATTCCCAGCAGGAGACTGTCTTTCGGCTGTTTGAGATCGAGAGCCGGACCGCTGTCGCCGCCCTCAAGCATCGTGAAACGTCGACGTAGGTCGAGTCCGCCTTTACGAGACGACTTGCCATGGCACTTCAGGCATCGCGACTGCAAAATCGGCGCAATGTGCTCTTCAAAACTCAGCTTCGAATGGGAACTCGCCTTCCCGGGCTCGCTTTGGTCATCGGATAGGACAACTGCGGCGAGAAGTGACCATGCCATCAATGTGACGGCCGCGAGTCGAATGTCTATTGATGCATTCTTAACCGACATTGGCTTTGCCTGAGTTGCTGTTAATCGAGACGAATTCATTGCCTTCGCCCGCTCGACCGGCATCGTAAAAGGAACCGACTTGGCCGGGTGCAATTCTAACACAATCGGCGCGCGCGGATGCCAGGAACATGAAATGGAACGCGGACTGCGCATTCAAAACCCAAGGGATTAGGCGAGCATGTTCAAGGCTGCAGAAGGATCCAGTCGCCGACGCGGAAACGAGACAAAGTCGAAGGGCCGTCGCGACGCGGCTCGGGGCCGAGCAGCACCGATGGCGGAATTGGCTGTAACGTTGGCCAAACTGATCGCCATCATTGGCAGGCGAGTGGCCGATTCAGGCCGGTTGAATCAAGAGTCGCAGGAAGAACGGGCGATCGGGATCGTTCGGCACGAGGGCGACGTGCAGCGAGCCGCGACTTGCCGGGGAAAGCTGGATAGACGATGCTAGAAGGGAGACGACTGTCCGCATTTCGTTTCCAGAGCCTGGCCCGAGGAACCAACGACCCACTTGCGGTTACACCGCAAAGCGGAACCAATGACCAAGCACCCAGAAACTCAGCCAGCTGCGAATTGGGAATCGGACGGCCAACCGGCGGTCGACGAAACGCCTCAGGCGGCCGACGTCGACAACGGCAAAACCGACGCGAATGCGGAAGCAAAATCGGCTTCCATCGCCCCGTCAGCGTTTCGGTATTCGATTCGAACTCTTATCGTGGTCATGCTCGTCGCCGCCGGCTTTGCGGCTTGGTACGGGATTAGGCGTCAAGAGACCCAGCGTCAACTCGACATCGTTCGACCTCTCAAGAAAATGGGTGCCGTGTCGACGCTGTGGGAAGGTGACGTTGTCACTGTCACGTTCCGAGGATCGCCCTCGCAACCGTTCAACCCCGCCGCGATTAAGCCCTTGTCGCAGTTGCCGAAACTGACGCGCGTGGTGCTGATCGAAACGGCGTGCGATGCCGAAGCGATTCGATACTTGGCCGAGCTCAAATCGCTTGAAGTCCTTCTGATCATGAGTGCGAACTTAAAAGACGCTGACTTGTCGCCGCTTACCAAACTTGAGAATCTAAATACCTTGTGGCTGACCAATTCGAATCTTGCGGACGAGTCGCTCGATCCGCTCGGCAAAATGCGCAACCTCCGCGTACTGAACCTGAACGACAATCAGTTGAGCGACAATGGATTGATGCGACTGGCCGAACTGATTGAATTGGAGCAGCTTTACCTGAGTAACTGCGGCATAACCGACAACGGAGTCAACTTGGTCAAGCAGACTCTCTTACACGTTAAGATCAAACGCGAGCCTTTTGCGGCCGATCGTCAGTAGAGACTGCCTGACTCCCGCAGCGAGATTTAACGAAGAACGCGATCGACAATCAATGGATCCTTCACAACCGTATCAGCCATTGGCGACTGCTCCGGCGTCCAATTTCAAACCGATGGTTCGCATATGGCGCCCGGTTCGAGTTTGGCCGGTCTACGCCGCGTTGGCTGCGGCGTTTTTCGTCGGCACGGTTGTGCAAGGCATCGCGCTAGTTCCAATGATGCTGGTGCTGTCCAACTCGGGCAAGAACACTCAGCAGCTCGCCAATGAGCTAATGCAATTCGCGCTTTCGCCAATGGGGCTGATGGTGCTTTCCGTGCCGATGCAGCTTTCGATGCTCGCTTCGGGAATTGTTCCCGCTAAGCTGCTCGATGGAACGATCTCCAAGTCGATTGGCTTAGGAGCTCCGAAGGCACCCGTCGCAGCCTATCCCGTACTTGTACTCAGTTCGCTGTTGCCAGCGTTCGCTGGAGTCGCGCTTGCCTCGGTGGTGCTAGGCGTCGCCGGTGTCGATATGTCGGACAGCCCGCTCGTGACCGGGATGACAAGGAGCTTCGCTGGCCCGTTTACGCTTTTTATCGCCTTGGTTCCGGGCATTTGCGAAGAGGTGTTCTTTCGCGGCTTTGCCCAACGGCGACTCACCAGAAGATACGGGCCGCGAACTGCGATTCTCCACACAACGCTGCTGTTCGCGATCGTCCACATGGCGCCGGTTCAAGTCATTTTCGTGATCCCGATAGGACTCTGGCTGGGCTACGTAGCGTGGCGAACGGATTCGATCTGGCTAACAATCTTGGGGCACGCCACGATTAACTCGTGCTGGTACATTTGGGCAATGCTCTCCAAGAACGCAGCGGAGGGCGTTATCCCGAACGCATTAACCATCGGCCTGTTTTGTGTTGCTTGCGTTAGCTTCGCAGTTGCGCTGGTTGTCTTGCGGCGACTCCCGCCAGGCGCCGGCGTCGAGAGACCCACTGTGTTTGAGCCGCAAACGCCTGTCATTGACGCCGAAGGCATCGACTTCCTGCCTGTCGGCATCGAGTTTATTGAAACGAGCCGTCCGTCGACGGAACCCATTTTGGCGATTTTGGATGAACCGCGTGAAGATTAACTGAGGCCGCTGGACATGGACAGACGAGACGCCACGAGCTGAGAAGCCGTCGCGATAACAGATAGTACGAGATCGATTTGGGAATTGCCGCGAACGATTGACTCGATCGTTCGAGAGAACAGATGTGGTGAGTCAAAGAACCCACGAAGAAGAGGTATCAACTGATGGCACTTCGAATTACAAGTATGGTCTTCGTCGCGTTGGTCACCTTAGTGATCGTCCGTCTCGGCGGCAGTTTCGTTTTCGCGCAGGACGACGAATTTCGCACGTTTCGAGACAAGAGCGGCAAGCACGAAATTGAGGCTCAGTTCCTCGAGTTCAAGGACTCGAAAGTCGTACTGCTGCGCAAAGACGGGCGAAAAGTGTCCGTTTCGATGAATGTGCTCAGCGACGCCGATCGACAATTCGTTCGAGATCGACTTGCCAAGGAAAATGACGCCGCGCCAGGCGACAGCAACACATCCGTTGCGGCAAGATCCGCCGATAGCTCCGCTGATTCGACAGCTGGCGGCGGCAAGAAGAACTGGACGGATTGGCGCGGAGACGAGCGATTGGGCGTGACGGCTGGCAGCGGCCTGCTCGATTCATGGTCGTCGGACGGTCCCGAATTGCTATGGCGTTCGAAGGGACTTGGAAATGGCTACTCGAGCGTCGCCATCAAGGGAGATACGCTCTTCACGATGGGCCGCAACGACGATGGAAATTCCGAGTTGATCGCGGCGCACTTGCCCGGGGGCGACGTGATTTGGCGCCATACCGTCCGCGAGAGCGACGATCCGCCGAATTGCACGCCGGTGATCGACGGCGAACGAGTCTACGCGCTCGGTTTCAAAGGCAATCTGGTTTGTTGCGACGCGGCATCGGGCAAGGAGCTTTGGAGCAGGAGCTTCGATCGAGACTTCGGCGGTCGGATGATGTCGGGTTGGGGGTACAGTGAATCACCGTTGGTCGACGGCGACCAACTCATCTGCACGCCGGGCGCTGCAAACGCAATGCTTGCCGCATTGGACAAGAAGACCGGCCAGCCAATTTGGACGACGCCCATGCCTCGCGGCGCCGGCCCGGCAGGCAAGGATGGCGCCGGCTACTCGTCTCCCGTCATCTCGAATGGCGGTGGCGTAAAACATTACGTGCAGCTCGTCGGTCGAGGATTGATCGGCGTCGAGGCCAAGACCGGAAAACTGTTATGGGGCTACAACCGAATCGCCAACGGCACGGCCAACGTCCCAACGCCGATCGTTAGCGACGACTTCGTTTTCGGATCGAGCGGTTACCGAGACGGCGGTTCGGCGTTGCTGAAGTTGGAAAAATCGGGACGCGGCGTGAAGGCGACCGAGGTCTACTACATGCCGGGAAACAAAACTCAGAATCACCATGGCGGCATGATTCTCATCGGTGACCACATCTACATGGGCGAGGGCCACAACAACGGTTTCCCTCTGTGCTTGAATTGGAAGACCGGCCGGGACGCTTGGCGGCCTGGTCGCGGTCCCGGCACCGGATCCGCCGCGATCATCGCCGCGGACGGACACCTCTATTTTCGATACCAAAATGGAACGATGGCGTTGATCGAAGCGACGCCAGACGAATTTCGGCTCAAAGGCAAATTCCGACTTGCCGCTGTCAATGGAAACAGTTGGCCCCACCCGACCATCTACGGCGGTCGGCTCTACATTCGGGATCAAAACGAACTACTTTGCTACAACCTCGAGAAATAAGAACAGAGTCGAATCGATCGAGCCCGACCAATCGGAACGCAGTCGAGATGCGCCCATTCTACTCGGCTCGTTTCGTGTCGGCTCGCTCCATGTCGGCTTGAGCTTTCGCGACGTCGAGGTTTTCGCGATGAGCCGCCGCGCGCAGCAAATACGCTTCGCTCAGTTTCGGATTGATTTTGATCGCGCTGGAAAAATCGCGGATCGCTTCGTTCGTGCGACCGAGTTTTGAAAACGCAATGCCTCGGCTCACATACGCTCGTTCGAGTCGAGGCTGATGCTCTAGCGTTTGCGAATAGGCCTCGATCGCCGAGTTGAACTCTTCTTTCTCCAAGAACACGAAACCGAGGTTGTAGAGAGCGGCCGCGTCGCGCGGATTGCGACTCAAGACGCGTTCGAGATCCCGCTTGGCCTCGTCCAAACGACCAAGTTGCGCCCGGCAGGCACCCCGATTGCGAAGCGCCGCCGTGTGTGATGGCGACGCTTTGAGCACTCGATCAAAGATTCTCTCAGCCGCTGCGAATCTTTGCCGCTTTGCCAAGCCGAGCCCGCGAGAGTAGCTGCTCTCGAGCTCGCTGCGCGCTTCCAGATCAGGATCCATCGGCACCGCTGACGTCGGGTGGCTTGGCTGGGCGGTTGACGCCGCGGCCGGCGTCGAACGAGAATTCGCCGGCGCGCAACCTAAGGCAAGGACCAACAGTAATCCCATGCCGTACGTTTGTCGCATCATTAGTCGCTTTCAACACCGGTGACGAATCGCAAGCCAGCCGACTCATGCCGGATTAACGGCGGGGCAACCGGTTTGTATCCCATCCGATTCAATCTATGATGGCGGCAACGCAGACTCATTACGCCGCCCACTTTAGCATCTGCCAACCGCATCGCCACTCGTCCATTCCAGGCTGCAGCCAATGTCCTCAACGATCGCCGCCGACATTATTGACCAGTTTCGCGGCATCGTCGGTGCCGACAGCGTCTTGACGGCCGACTCGGACCTGATGGTGTATGAGTGTGATGGGTTTGTGATGGAGAAAAACAGCCCCGACGTCGTGGTCTTTCCGCACACCACAGAGCAAGTCGCCGCCATCGTGCAAATTTGCAACTCCGCGGGCCTCTCCTTCATACCGCGCGGCGCAGGAACGAGCCTGGCGGGCGGTTGCCTGCCGATTGGCGGCGGCGTGATGATCGTCATGACTCGCATGAAAGAGATTCTCGAAATCAACATGCGAGATCGGTACGCCGTCGTGCAGCCCGGCGTCGTCAACGTCTGGCTGACTCAGCGTCTGCGGGGAACCGGTTTTCACTATGCCCCTGATCCGTCGAGCCAAGGCGCGTGCACTTTGGGCGGCAACGTCGCGACCAATTCTGGCGGACCGCACACGCTCAAGTACGGCGTGACGGTAAACCATGTGATGGGAATCGAAGCCGTCTTAGCGGACGGACAAGTCGTTCGTTACGGCGGTCCCGTGGAGGACAACCCCGGCTTGGATTTGGTTGGAACCATTGTCGGCAGCGAGGGAACTCTGGCCATCGTCACCAAAGTTTGGGTGCGATTGACGCGTGATCCTCAAGGGTATCGCACGATGTTGGCTATCTTCGAAACCGCCGACGACGCGACCAACGCGATCAGCGACATCATTGGCGCCGGCATCATCCCTGCGGCGCTCGAAATGATGGATCAAGGGATCGTCGAGGCGCTTGAGCAAGCATTTCATTTCGGATTTCCGCTAGACGCTGGCGCCGTCCTACTGATTGAGGTCGATGGACTTGAAGCGGGCCTAGATCAGCAGCGGGACCAGATCGTCGAGATATGCAACCATCACGGCGCGAGAGAGACGAGGCAGGCGGAGAGCGAGGATGAACGCCAACGACTTTGGAAGTGTCGCAAGCAGGCCTTCGGTGCCATCGGTCGATTGAGCCCCAGCTATTGCACACAGGACGGAGTCGTCCCGCGAACCAAGCTTCCTCAAATGCTCAAGCGAATCAGCGAGATCGGCGAGACGCATCAGCTGCGAATCGTCAACGTGTTTCACGCCGGCGACGGCAACTTACACCCGATTCTGCTTTTCGATGAGCGCGACGAACAACAGACCGCGCGCGTGCTTGACGCCAGTCATGAAATTCTTGAAGAGTGTTTGGCGTTGGGCGGCAGCGTGTCGGGTGAGCATGGAATCGGCGTCGAAAAAATCGGCTTCATGAATCGTATGTTTAGCACAGATGATCTCGATGTCATGGCCCGCCTTCGAGACGCATTCAATCCCCAGAGCCGCCTGAGCCCTGGCAAAGTCTTGCCGACGGCCGGCGCGTGCGGGATGGAGCAGATACGGCCGGGTCGCCGCGCGGCGCTGTGATTCGAAACGAAGTCTAGAGAAAAGTTAGTTGAGGACGATTGTACGTGAACCCGATCGATTTGCTTCCTATCGAAAAGACGATTGATCCTTCGACGCAAGAGGAAGTCGCGGAAATAGTTCGAGTGTCCTTCGGCGGATCACGACCGCTCTATATCGTCGGCGGAGGCACTAGCCTCGAGCAGGGAGTTCGCGCGGACCAACCAGGGGACGCTCTGCAATTGGGCAAGCTGGACGCGGTCATTGACTACCCGACGCGCGACATGACGATCACGGTTGAAGCGGGCGTCACCATGGCGTCACTCGCCGCTCGACTCGCGGAAAACAATCAGGAACTGCCTGTCGACGCGCCGTTCGCCGACTCTGCGACCATTGGCGGCGTGATCGCCTCCAACTGGAATGGACCTCGTCGTTACGGCCTGGGAACAATCCGCGATTATGTCGTCGGCATCAGCGCAATCGATGGACGCGGCGTTGCGTTTCAAGGGGGCGGTCGAGTTGTTAAGAACGTCGCGGGTTACGATTTTTGCAAGCTCCTCACGGGATCTTTTGGCGCTTTGGCGGTAGTTACCCAAGTCACTCTGAAACTTCGGCCCATTGCCGCGCGGCGGCGAATCGTCTTGGCGAGATGCGAGAATCTCGAACTGGCCGAGTCGATCATGAAGGGGCAAATCGACACGCAAGTGATGCTCGCAGGACTGGAGTTCTTGTCGGGCCCCGGCTGGAACTGGAGCTCAGAAACGCCGGAACAACCGCGCCCGCCCGCCTGCATCATGGTGGCGATGTTGGAAGGGACGGACACGGAAGTCGATTGGATGACAAGTCGTCTGGAGGAAGAGTGGTGCTGGTGCGGCGCGAAGAATGTCGAAGTCCTCTCGCCAGAACGCGAATCGCAAATGCGTGATGCCATCGTCGCGGTTTCCGCGTCCAAGAAATCGGCTCTCACTTTGAAAGCGAACCTCCCGCCAAGCAACGTCGGTCGGTTCGTTCAAACGATCGGTGATCACGCACAGGACGCGACGCTACAGTGCCACGCGGGAAATGGCATCGTCCTGATGAGCGTTCCAAACATTGCAGAGTCCGATAGCCCACAAGCAATCTGCGATCGAGTGCAGACGTTCGCCGAAGAACTCGGAGGCTGCGCCATCGTTCTATCCTGTTCTACGAATGGCGAGTTGAATCGAAAAGCGATATGGGGTTCAGATGCCGCCTCGCCGATGATGCAATCCGTGAAACGTCAGTTTGATCCCAAGAATCTGCTCAACCCAGGGCGCACATAGTGCATTGTCAGTTTTGAGAATGAACGACGGATAGCATACTCGATTATGAATCAGCGCGAACAGAACGTCGGAGCTTCGATCGATTACGAGCGGTTCTTGGACTGTGTCCATTGCGGACTCTGTACAGCGGCTTGCCCCACCTACGTCGAACTCGGAGATGAAAACGACAGTCCGCGCGGCCGGATCTACTTGATGCGTAACGTTGTCGACGGCCGGTTGGAGATGTCACCCGAAGTTCGCCGTCATTTGGAGCTCTGCCTCGACTGTCGCGCATGCGAATCGGCGTGTCCGTCGGGAGTGCAATACGGAAAGCTGATCGAACCGTTTCGAATCGACATGGAGGCCGGCGCGCCGAAAACAGCCGATTGGTTCCATCGCTGGATCCTCTTTGGGCTGTTTCCCAGCCGAGGCCGATTGAGTTGGTCTCTAGTGCCGGCGCGCTTGGCGCAACAGCTCGGCTTACACCGCGCGTTTGTCCGGTCGGGAATGTGGAAGTGGCTGCCGGCCAGGCTGGGGCGCTTAGTGACATTGCTACCGCGTCTCGGAAAAAGGCAGCGCGAGTTGCCGGGGCGACTGCCCGCGATTGGGCCGCGTCGAGCCAAAGTCGCATTGTTCCTGGGCTGCGTGGCGGACGCGATGTTTCGGCCGACCCATTGGGCGACCGCGCGCGTCCTGCAGGAGAACGGCTGCGAAGTCGTGATTCCTAGACAGCAACAATGCTGCGGTGCGATTCACTTTCACGCCGGAAATGCCGACCCAGCGCGGCGGCTCGCCGATATCAACGCGAGCTCGCTGCTTTCGGAGAACATCGACGCCGTGATCGTCAATGTCGCAGGCTGCGGCGCCATGCTCAAAGACTACGATCATCTTTGGCATTCCGACGGGTCAGCGGACGATCAGACGGCCCGTGAGTCGCTGGCTCGCAAGACCATGGACATCAGCGAGTTCCTCGACCAGCTAGGGATGATCCCGCCGACCGGCGAACTGCCGATGAAAGTGACTTATCACGACGCCTGCCACCTCGCTCACGCGCAACAAGTCCGATCGCAACCGCGAAATCTACTGCGGCAGATTCCTGGCTTGGAGTTGGTCGAATTGACCGAGTCGGAAATCTGCTGCGGTGCGGCGGGAACGTATAACATCACCGAACCCGAAATGGCAGATCGATTGGGAGCGAGAAAGCTCGAGAACATTCGCCGCACTGGAGCTCAAGTCGTCGTGACCGCCAACGCCGGCTGCCTTCTCCAAATTGCTCGTCAGGCCAGCATGAAAGGCGAGCCGATCTCGATCGCGCACCCCGTCGACCTACTCGACCTGAGCTATCGCCGCGAACCGTTTCCAACGCAAGACGATTGAGATCAAATCGCCTGAGCTCGCGCCACTGGCGCAGCGCGTTGATCGAAGCACTCGACCTCAAGTTTCAAGAGCGATTGCTGAACACGACGGAGCGACGGACGTTCGGCCGGATCTTTGGCCAGCAGGCGTTTGATGATCCGCGCACATGTGTCGGAGAGATGTGGGGCGCGGGCGCGGATGTCAGGTATCGCCGCCGAACGATGGGCATCGGCGAGTTGTATCGCGTCGGGCGCAACGAAGGGAGGCTTCGACGATAGTAGCTCGAACGCCATCGCGCCCAGGCTGTAGAGATCGCTGGCGGGCGTCGGCGATCCTCCATCGTGAATCTCGCCGGCCGCATACGCTGGCGTTGCGAGCAGGAGCGACTGCTCATGATGCGTCGCGGCAAACCTGCGAGCAAAGCCGAGGTCGATGAGCGTCGCGTGGTTCTCGGCGTTGACGATAACGTTGGCTGGCTTGATGTCGCCGTGGGCGAAACCTGCTTGGTGCAGCACTTCGAGAGCAGAAAGTATCTGTCGAAGAATCGAGAATGCGAGCGCAGGAGGCGCCGGCCCCCAACGCCCAATTCGCTCCGCCAATGAACCACCAGCGAAGAACGGGAAGACGAGATAGGCGTCGTCGCCCCAGTCGGCTTCAAGCAGCGGTGGAAGGTGGGTGCCAGTAGCGGCCGAGCAGGCGGACACCTCATTGCGCAGCAACCGCTCCACTAGATCAGCCGAAACGCCAGGGCTGCCGCACTTGATCACATAGTCGGATGGCCAATCCGCCCCTCGATTTGCCGGCCTCGCTCGAAAAACCCGAGTTGCCCGGCCTTCGCCAAGGAGGCTCGTGAACTGCCACCGCGTCGCCTCGTGGCGATCGGGCGCCAGCGACTCGTGTTGCTCGTTTTCGCGTGTCTTGTTCATGGAGGCGATTTTTGTGCGAGCCAACTTGAAATGATTGCGGCGTCCTTGTCGTCATTCTTTTATCGACCTCCCAACTTTTGACCTTGGCAACTTTCGCTCTATCCCCCCCAAACCGTTCAGCCGTTCCACGCGCGCGCCCCTTGAGACTCGGCGCTGAGCGATTTAGAATCCGGTTGACAGTCGTCGGCTGGCGTTCGGTCCAGCCCCGTTCAGGTTCTTGCAAACCATCGCCCAATAACCACAAACTGGTCCAGCCGTTTAATCTGGCACACAGGAGTCAACATGTTGACGAGACGTAATCATGGATTCGGCCTGGTATCGCTGGCCGCTATGCTTCCAGCCATGCTTTTTGCTGCGATCGTCGGCTGCGGAGGCAGCGAGGGGTATCAGCCAGTCGCACCGATCGTCGAGTCGGGAAGTGAAACCACGACGCCAGGCGAAGCGACAACAGCGGGCGAAACAAAATCTGGCGATGGGACCGGCGCGACCGAGAAGAAGCGACTGCAGATTGCATTTGTGACCAACCAGATTGCGGACTTCTGGAAAATCGCTAAAGCCGGCTGCATTCAAGCTGAGAAAGATTTTGACGTCGATGTCGATGTGCGAATGCCCGCGGAAGCGACTGCGGTCGAACAACAGCGGATTGTCGAAGACCTGCTCAACTCAGGTATCAACGCGATCGCAATCAGCCCGCTCGATGCGGACAACCAGAAAGGACTGATCAACGACATCGCCTCCAAGATCCCGCTGATCACGCAAGACTCGGATGCGCCGGGTACTGATCGGCTGATGTACATCGGGATGGACAACTACGAGGCGGGCCGCATGTGCGGAAAACTCGTCAAAAAAGCGCTTCCCGATGGAGGCAAAATCATGCTGTTCATCGGTCGCTTGGAGCAAGACAACTCGAAGCAACGCCGACAAGGCGTGATCGATGAACTGCTCGATCGCAGTCAGGACCGTACGCGATACGACAAACCCGTCGATGCTCCCGTGGTCGGCGAGAAGTATACGATTATCGGGACGCTTACCGACGGCGGAAAACAGGACGACTGTAAACGCAAGGCCGAGGACGCTTTGAATACCTACCCCGAGATGAATGGGATGGTCGGTCTTTTTGAATACAATCCCGTCGCCATTCTGGAAGCTGTCAAGCAAGCCGACAAGGTTGGCAAGGTTCAAGTCATCGGATTCGACGAGAACAAAGCGACACTGCAAGCCATTCGCGACGGCCAATGCATCGGCACGGTCGTACAGAATCCGTACGAGTACGGGTACCAGTCCGTATCCATTCTGACAAAGATCCTTCGCGAGGGAAAATCGGCAGTGCCGAAGGAGACTTCCGTCTTCATTCCAGCGCGATCCATAACCAAAGACAACGTCGATAACTACGAAGACGACCTGAACGCGAAAATAGGCGAATAGCGATCGGCGAAGGCGGGAATTGCGCCCCCATATCCCAATTCGATCCAAGCCTCGGAAGCAACGAAGCGAACGATGCATTGGCGGGAGCGCTACTAGTTTGCAGGTCATTGCCGCACACGCAGAAGTACAATTGGCCTAAATGCAAACAGCCCCGCCATTACTCGAAGTCCGCTCGGTAGGAAAAAAATTTCCTGGTGCGCGTGCCCTACATCAAGTCGATATGACTTTGGAGAAGGGCGAGGTCGTCGCAGTTATTGGCGAAAACGGAGCGGGCAAGAGCACGCTGATGAAGATTCTCGCCGGTGTCCAGCAGCCTGACGCGGGGCATTTGAGGATCGACGGTGAGCCGGTCGCTATCGACAACGTTCACACGGCGCTGCGACTCGGCGTGGCGCTGATTCACCAAGAGCTCAACTTCGCCGAAAACCTGGACGTCGGCTCCAATATCTTTCTCGGCCGCGAACCGAATCGGATGGGCTTCATCGACCGCCGCCGAATCCGCAAGGAGTCGGAGAAGTATCTGGCGATGATCGGGCTCGATGTTTCACCGTCCCAGATTATGGGCGATTTGACGATCGGCCATCAGCAGATGGTTGAGATCGCCAAGGCGTTATCGGTCGACGCCCGCGTATTGATCATGGACGAGCCGACCTCGAGCCTCTCCGCCAAAGAGACTGACTCCCTGTTCGCCGTGGTCAAGGATCTCCGCGACCGCGGCGTCAGCATTATCTACATTTCGCATCGATTGGGTGAAGTCAAAGAGCTCTCGGATCGCGTCGTCGTGCTGCGCGACGGTGAGAACGCCGGCGAGTTGGCCAAGTCGGAAATCAATCACGATGCGATGGTCAGCGCGATGGTCGGCCGGGATATCTCGCAATTCTATTCGCGCACGGCACACGAGACCGGCGACGTCGTCCTCAACGTTCAGCAGTTGCGGACGCCGACGTGGCCGCAGCACCCGATCACTTTTGAGCTGCGCGCGGGTGAGATTGTCGGTCTGTTTGGACTTGTCGGCGCTGGGCGGACCGAATTGTTGCGCACGCTGTTTGGCGTCGATGCGCCGTTAAGTGGCACGATCGAGCTCGCTGGAAAGAAGCTGCATGGCGGCCGAGTTCGCGAGGCGATCGCCGCCGGTATGGCGTTGGCGCCGGAGGATCGCAAGAGCCATGGCGTCGTGCTGGACATGAATGTCCGCCAAAACATTACCCTGGCTGGGTTAAGACGAAACGCCGTCTGGCCCGGTATTCGAAACGGTTCGCGGGAACTGAGCGACTCGACGTCTTGGATCGAACGCTTGCGAGTCAAGACGCCGAACGACCGGCAAATTGTTCGCTTTCTATCGGGCGGCAACCAACAGAAGGTCGTTCTGGGAAAATGGCTGTCGTTGGCGCCGAAAGTACTGCTTCTCGATGAGCCAACTCGGGGCATCGACGTGGGGGCCAAAGAAGAAATCTACGGCCGCATGGAATCACTAACCAAAGAAGGCATGGCGATCTTGTTCGCGTCCAGCGAGATGGAAGAGATTTTTGGCATGGGAGACCGCACGCTGGTAATGCACGAAGGCCGAATTACAGGCGAATTATCACACGACAACCTGACAGAAGAATCGATCATGCAGCTGGCGACAGGCGTTCATGAATCGGAATAAGCAAGCAGCCCGGCAATCGCCTCGGCGGACCTGCCTCGAAACGATGACACTTAAAACGGAAATGGCCGGGACGCGGCTCGGTCGAATGAGGATAGTGCTCGAATGAACGCAAAAGTAATCGGCGTGCTGGTCCTGCTGATCCTGCTGTCCGTCTTTCTATCGATCGCGGTGCCGCAATCATTTTTGGGCGGAAACAACATTGAAAACCTCGCCCGCCGCACGGCCATGTATGGCATCCTCGGGATCGGCGTCTGCTTTGTCATCATTACCGGCGGCATCGACCTCTCGATCGGATCCACCGTTTGCCTCTGCGGGATTCTGCTCGCGATGTTTCTGCACGTCGACTACTTACCGCCGGATAACCAGACGGTGATCTCGCTGCAAGCCGATTCAAAGCAAGTCTTTCTCAATCCGGCAGAACAGGATTTTCGGGTCGGTGATCGGATTCGCTATTACAACGGAGGCCGCGCGAGCAAGACGCTTGTAACTGTTGCGCGCGCCGACACCGGGATTTTGGAGTTTCCCAACGGCGAGAGCGCACCGGGAACGAGGCTCATTGTCGACCAGCCGTTTTCGGCCAACGACGAGGCTGGCCGAATAGCAAAAGTCTATCGCATTCTTTCCCACTCGCTCGGCGACAACTCGACGATTACGATCGAGGGCGACCATACCTATCTGCGCCACCGAGACAAAATTAACTTCATCGACGCGGCGACGGCACAGAAGAAGCGAGAGTACACAGTCGTTCTCAGCCGGACGGAAGGCAACGGCACGGCTATCGAACTCACAAAACCGCTTGAGGACTCGTTTTCTCCCGAATGGCTTGTGATGCCTAGCACTCGGCGGCAGCGAATGCCTATTCCGATTGCCATCCTAGGTGTGCTCGCCGTCGCTGTCGCACTGGGCGCGGCTCACGGGCTGCTGGTAACAAAACTCGAGTTGCCGCCATTTCTGGTGACTCTTTGCGGACTCTTGATTTATCGCGGAATCTCGCGCTGGCTGGTAAGCGATCAGGCGCCCGGATTCGGCAATGAGTATTCGAACAGCCTGAGTTGGGTGGCCTCGGGGAAGATCGAGCCCTGGGATGGATTTGCGATTCCAACCGCGTTTCTGATCATGCTGTTCGTCGCCGTGGCCGCCTGGCTGTTTCTCAACAAAACGATCTGGGGACGCTATTTGCTGGCGCTGGGGAACAACGAAGAAGCGGCCCGATTCTCTGGCATCAATACACATGCCATGATCATCCTTAGCTACATCATCTGCACATCGGCAGCTGCTGTTGGGGGCATGATGTTTGCGTTAAACAGCAATTCAATTTCGCCCTCGAGTTTCGGCAATCTGTATGAGCTTTACGCGATTGCGGCGGCGGTGCTTGGCGGCTGTTCACTGCGCGGCGGCGAGGGAAGTATCGTCGGCGTAGTGATCGGAACGGCGTTGATGCGAACACTAAACAACGTCATTGTGCTTTTGAAAATCTCCAACGAATTGGAGTACACGATAATCGGCTCGGTCATTCTCGTCGGCGTCGTCGCCGATGTCCTTGTGCGGAGATTGGTCCTTCTACGCCGAGCCGAATTGTCGCGACGCGTCAGCGTCTACCGAAGAATATTGCTGTACGTTACGGCCGGCAACGCGATCCTGATAATGCTCGCAACCAATCTTTATCTTCAGGACAGCGTCAACAGCGAGTACTTGGCCATTCTGCTGTTCGCACTCACCGGCCTGGCTGCCGCCAGTTTTGTGTTCCTGCTGGTTCGAGATGCAAGCGGCACGGGTCTGGCGGCTGCGATGACGATCGTCTCGTTGCTACCTGGCCTGTCTGTGTTGATTCCCTGTGCCGCGTTGATCACGACCAGAGGCAGAAACTTGCCCAACGAGCCGGCGACGGAGAGTTGATATCGTGCGATGGCCCTGACGGACGCAGACCGAAATCTCTCAACAACTGCGGCTGGAAGAATAGAAGCCCCAGCCACGGTTCATTGCTAGGTCCAAGGAGCACAAGTTGTTGAGTGACCGCAAAAAAAGACCGCTTGGCCAAGGGGCCAAGCGGTCCGCGTCGCATGTCAGAGATTCAGTGCAAGCACTGAAAGTTGAACGATGTCGTTTCCGACGATTGCCTAGTCAATATAGCTGTCGAAGTACTCTTCATACTCATCGTATGTGTCGTATTCGTCGCTGTACTGAGGACTTGGCTCCGCCAGTTCCGGCTTCGCTTCTCGTCCAGTCACATCATCTGGAACGTTCTGCGGGAGCCAGTCGAGATTCCAAGGCGAGTTGACGAAATCGACCAAGGGAAGTTGCATCGCGCCGCCTGTCAGGAATGCGACGTTCTGCCGAATCGACGAAGCAACTTGCTGCCCCAAGCTCTCGAGCACGCTGACGATGTCAACCGAGATGAAATCGTCCGCGCCGGTCGTCCAATCGTCATGAGCCAAATCGTAGCCCAGGTCGAGGTCCGAGTCGCCTTCGACCGCGTCATATCGCCAGCGTCCGCGGCTGTCATAACGGCTGTCGTAAACTTCCTCTTCCTCGGTCGCGGCCTCGGCGAGCGAAACGTCCTCGTCGGCACTCGACGCCGTTGACGCTCGCTCGTCGACGATGTCTTCGTAGTACCAGCCCGAAGTCTCGTCGGCGATCTCCGCCTCAGCATCGTCAGCGTCAGCTTCAATGACGTCAGCTTCAATGACGTCAGCTTCAATCGCTTCCGCCTCATTGGCTGCCTTGAGCGCCTTTTCATAGGCTTCCGCGGCCTCGTAGGCTTCATCGATCACGGCCTGCTCGTCGTCGAGCACGGATTCTTCGACCGGCGCCTCATCGACAACGACCGATTCAGCCGCGGCGGGAGCAGGCGTCGCTTCAGCCGGTTCGTAATCGTAGTTGTCGTAATACGATTCATCGTAGTCGTCCGAGTATTCCGCATCGGCGGAGTCGGCCGTCTCGCCCACGTTGGCACCTTCATTGGCGTCGTAATCGTAGTCGTCGTAGTCGGTGCCGTACTCAGCTTCGTCGTCAACGCTGTTCTCGTAGGCGTCGTCCTCGTAGTCTTCCGAGTGCTCGTCCCCGTATTCGGCCTCGTCGGCGATGCTCTCTTCGTACGCATCGTAGTCGTAGTCGTCCGCATACGCGTCGTCCGGCTGCACTTCCTCATCGAGGCTTTCTTCGTATGCGTCGTAATCGTAGTCGTCCGTATACTCGTCGTCCGACTCGACTTCCTCATCGAAGTTGCCTTCGTAGTCGTAGTCGTACTCATTGTAGTCGTAGTCGTCGGAGTATTGCTCGTCGACATACTCGTCGTCGTACTCAGTCTCGTCGTCGATCGCGTCTTCGATCGCGTCTTCGACTGCGTCGTCTGCTGCGTCGTCTGCAGCGTCGTACTCGTACCCGTCGTCGACGTATTCGTCATACTCGTATTCGTCGTAGTCGTCGTCGGCGTATTCGGACTGGTCATCCGCTTCGCCTTCGTACGCTTCGCCTTCGTACGCTTCGCCGTACTCGTACTCGTAGTCGTACTGTTGCTGATCGTACTCCACGTCGTCTTCAACAGCCGCCTGACCCTCGACTTCATCACTCGAGAGGTCGTCGACTACGGTCTCGTCGTCAGCGAGCGGCTCGAATTCGTCGTCGTCGTAACCATCTTCGTACTCGTACTGATAGTCGTCGCCCTGGCCGTACTCGTCGATGACGTCAGACTGCTCGTCGATAACGTCAGCCTGCTCGTCGATGACGTCAGACTGCTCGTCAATGGTCGGCTGACTGTCGACGACGTCGTCGATTGACGACGAATACTCGAAGCCGTAAGCGTCGCCTTCCACGTCACTCGCTTCGGAGTCGTACTCAGGGCCATAGGGCTCGCCGTACGCGCGGTCGTTTTCGCTGTAGTCGTAGTCGGCGTCATCAAGCGACGACTCGCCGTCGGAAGCGAATCCGTCGTCCTCTTGATAGTCGTCGTACGGGTCCCACTCGGGATCGTCGAGCAGATCAGTCCCCTCGCCGTTTTCTTCTTCGGCGAGACGCTCATCGTCGTCGATGGCTGCGGGAGCGTCGGCGGTAAAGCCCATGTCGCTGTCGGCGTCAACCGACGGGTCGGCGCCATAAGCGCCTTCGTATTCTGAATAGTCACTGTAGTCGTCCTGATACACGCCAGCCGCTTCTGAAATAGCTGGATCCAAAGGCTTCGAATCCGCCGGGGGCGCCGTAACGGCGTAGCCCGGACA
>CAZMNY010000031.1:51985-97087 GCA_964567745.1 uncultured Pirellulaceae bacterium
CTCACAATATTCGCATTGGGTTGATGCTGCTTTGGTTCCCGGCGGTTCGGCGCGAACCGACTGGGCCGCCGGGGGCGCCGTAACGGCGTAGCCCGGACACTCACAATATTCGCATTGGGTTGATGCTGCTTTGGTTCCCGGCGGTTCGGCGCGAGCCGACTGGGCCGACATGGCCCCGCCAAACGAACCCCAGAAAAGCGTGAGTGCTAGAAACGATTGTCTCATCGTTCAAATCCTCCTGACAAATCTCTAACCGAAAAGCTCGGCCACCATGCCTGCTTGCAAATTCCTGAGCGGGGAAGATGTGATGGTTGCTACAGAGAAGCTTGTAGTCCCGCGATAGATGGCATATCGGAGTCTTGCGAATGGGTGCCTTAGGCAATAGAGGACAAAAAACGCGTTAGGGCGCTTTGCATACGGTTTCATCCGACCAGAGAAACAGGGCGAATGCTTCCGTTCGTTCCGATTCTTCCAACAACCGGGCCATTTGAATTAGCATTAAATAAGTCAACATAGTAATGTATGCAGAAGCAGCCGATACAATAGGCAGAACCGAACGGGTGGCAACCTCCTCCCTCGCCGAATTACGTTTTTCTCTTACCCTCTTGGGGGTGCGACCAAGCTGTGGATCCTGAAATCTGGCAACCGATCGTCGCCTTGGCCGCGACAGCAGGCGTTTTCTTCGCGCTACAGTGGCGCCGCGGAGCCGCTACGGACTTTGTCTTCCTATGCGGTTTGGCCGTGGTAACACTGGCCGGCGTCATCTCACCAGAGCAGGCGCTCGCCGGTTTTGCCAATCCCGCCATCCTCACGATAGGCGGCCTGTTAGCGGTCGCCGCCGGGCTCAGGATCACCGGAGTGCTCGATTGGGTCGGACGGCGACTGTTGGGGCGAGCCGAAAGCGAACGCGGTGCCATGCTGCGTCTCATCCCTACCGTCGCCGCCGCCTCCGCCTTTCTGCTCAACACGGCTGTCGTGGCCATGATGATGCCGGTCGTGCTCGATTGGTGTCGCCGACGTTCGATCTCGCCGTCGCGTTTGCTGATGCCAGTCAGCTATTTGGCGATCCTCGGCGGAGTTTGCACGACGATGGGCACGAGCACGACGCTCGTCGTCCAAGGCAAACTTGCCGAACTCCAACAGCGATACGGCGAGGCGTCCTACAACAACAACTCATTCGCTGACGACTTACAAAGACTATCGCTGTTTGAGATCGGAGCCGTCGGGCTGCCTTGCGCGATCCTCTGCGGGGCGACGCTCGTGTTGTGGGGTCGGCGGCTGCTTCCGAATCGAGTTGACTTGATCGAGCAATTCGGTGAGAAGCGACGCGAGTATCTCGTGCAGATGTTAGTTCAGCCTCAGTGCCGCCTGATCGGGCAGTCGGTCGAGTCGGCTGGTTTACGGCATTTGCCGGGGCTGTTTCTGATCGAGATCGATCGTCAAGGCGAGGTCATCACGCCGGTGACGCCTCTCGACACGATTCGAGCTGGCGACCATCTTGTCTTCACCGGGGTGGTCAGCACGATCGTCGATTTACAGAAGACGCCCGGTCTCGTGCCGGCGGCGGACGTGAATTACGAAACGCATCCGTCCGCCGGTCGCAAGCGGCACTTGACCGAAGTCGTTCTGTCGCGAACATCACCCTTAATTGGCCAAACCATTCGCGAGGGCCAATTCCGCCAGCGCTACAACGCGGCCGTGATTGCCGTCCACCGAAATGGCGTTCGATTGACGAACAAAGTGGGCGACATCCAACTTGAGCCTGGCGACACGCTGCTGTTGCAAACTCGAACCGAATTCGTTTCGAGTTACCGCAACCACCGAGATTTCTATTTGGTCAGTAGCGTCGATGGCGTCGAGCCGAGACAGCACAACCGAGCTGTCGTCGCGGCTTGCTTGGCCGGCCTGCTCGTGGTCTGGCTCGTTGCTGCGAGCCTTTGGAGCAGCGGACTGCTGGGCGGCTTAAGCATGCCGGCACCGTCCGGCCTCGACCACGTCGACGCTCGCGCGAATTTCGATCTGGTTTCCGTGTTCACGTCGCCTGCCATCGCGGCGCTGACGATTGTGTTGCTTATGATCGCCTCGCGCTGCCTGACGGCCTCCGAGGCTCGCGGCTCACTCGACCTGTCGATGCTCCTGACGATCGGCGCGGCGCTTGGATTGGGGCGAGCGATCACGGAGAGCGGAGCGGCGGACCTCATAGCGAAGACGCTCGTCGCCAGTGTCGGCGGCCAACCATTGCTATTGCTCGCCGTCGTATTCCTGCTGGCGGTCGCTCTGACCGAGACCATTACGAACAACGCCGTCGCCGCGATGCTGCTCCCGCTTGCCGTGGCCGTTGCCTGGACCGCCGGGCTGAGTCCTCGCCCATTCATTGTCGCGATCACCCTTGCCGCTTCCTTGTCGTTCCTGACTCCAGTCGGTTATCAAACCAACTTGATGGTGATGGGCCCCGGCGGTTATCAACCATCCGACTACCTTCGCTGCGGCGCCCCCCTGACTCTACTCACATTCGCCACCGCGATGACCCTGATACCACTCATCTGGCCTTTCTAACTTCTTCACTTCGCACTTTGCAGGTAGCCTCGAATGTGGCTCACCGAACGAGCAAGCTCGTTGGGGTCGTGACACGGTTCGGCCCAGCTTCCTAGCTGTTAATCTTGCTCACCGAACGAGCAAGCTCGTTCGGGTCGTGACACGGTTAGCGTCGAATCGAATTCAACTCTCGCATCGAGCCAAATACCGACCAGGCAATTCTCCGTCAATCGACACGGGCGACCCGGCCTGGACGACAAGACAGCCGTTGATCAGGACTTCGCATATGCCGGCGGACGTCTGATGCGGGTTCTCAAACGTCGCCCGATCGGCAACCGTCTCCGGATCGAAGAGAACGATATCGGCGAAAGCGCCCTCTCGGATTTCTCCTCGGTCGGTGAATCCGAATCGCTGGGCGGGCCACTGAGTCATCTTGTGAACGGCTTCTTCGAGCGAGAATAGATTTCGGTCGCGAACGCAATGCCCCAGCAATCGGGACGTCGAGCCGAACACGCGGGGATGGATGGGGCCGTCTGCGAAGTAGATCCCGTCGCTCCCCATCATGAACCGCTCGTGCTTAAGAAACGGCTCGACACGCTTGTTCTCTCCTTCGATGAACACCAACAATGGGGCGAATCGCTCTTCGACAAGCAACCGCGCCAACGCCTCTTCCGCCGGCAGGCCGGTCTCGGCAATGTATTTCGATAGCGGCTTCCCTTGATGGCGGGCGTTGTCCTTACCGGGAATCCAGGCAAGATGGATTTCGTTGAGGTCGAGCCGGTACGACTCCAGTCCCAATCGAAACCGCTCCAACATTTCGGGTTGCATCAATCGGTTCGCAGCGGCCAAAGGCCCAGCTTCCCAAACCTCGTATGGAACGAGATAGCTCAGCATCGTCGAGCCGGGCTGATACGGATAGACGTCAAACGAATAATCCACGGTCGGCGCCCATGCGTCGAGTAGCTCCATGACCTGGTCGGTCTCTTCGAGCGACTGAGCTTTGAGATGGGAAATGTGGAGCCTCACCTCGGCTCGCTGCGCGATTTCAAAGGCCTCTTCCAGCGCTGGAAGCAGACCCAATTTATACCGCACATGAGTCGCGTAGATCCCATTAAACGGCGCAATCGCTTTACAGGCGTTGACGACGTCCCGAGTTGTTGAGAAACACTGAACGATATAATCGAGTCCCGAGGAGAGGCCGACGGCCCCCTGCTCCATCGCTTGGGTTATCTCGAATTGAATCTGCCTGTTTTGAAAATCGTCGATCGCACTGCGGCCGAACCCGCAAGCCAAGCTGCGCACGTTGGCGTAGGCGACCTGAGCCGCACTGTTTTGCACGTTGGTCTTGTCGAGCAAGGCCATGTAGTCGCCAAGCGTCTCCCAACCCGAGTATTCGTCAAGCCTCAATCCATTGAGCCCGCGCAGATAAAACAGCCATTCACGCCAAGTGTGTCGATTGACGGGGGCGTACGAGATACCGTCGGACATCAGAAGTTCCGTCGTGAATCCTTGCGTGGTCTTGCACGCCAGCTGCGTCTCTCGGAGCAGGTGTCCGTCGCTATGATTGTGGACGTCAATAAAACCGGGCGCAACGATCTTCCCTCGAGCGTCGATCCTACGATTCGCCGTAGACTCGCTCAGGTCGCCGACGGCGACCATGCGATCGCCTTGGACGGCGACATCAGCACGGTGCCGCGCAGCGCCAGATCCGTCGATGACGAGACCGCCCTGAATTATCGTGTCGAACACTGGGCAACCTGCGATCTAGTGGTAGGTGGCGGCAAAGCGAGGTCGCGACGACGACAAAGTTATTTGACTCGACGCTTCCGTTTCGGTTTATAGAATTCTGTGGCTGTGCCGAAATGGACTTCGGCCGCATTCATCAAAGTTTCGCTGAGCGTCGGGTGCGGGTGGACCGTTTCGATAACGTCGCGAAGGACGCATCCCATTTCGATTGCCAAGGCCGCTTCGGCGATGAGTTCACCTGCTCCGCAACCGACAATGCCGCACCCCAGCACCCGTTTCGACTCGGGGTCCAGAACCCACTTCGTCAGTCCCTCAGTGCGTCCAATCGCTTGAGCTCGACCGCTGGCCGCCCATGGCAAGACAGCGACTTCAACGTCCATCTGCTCCTGCTCCGCTTGGGATTCAGTGAGACCCGCCCAGGCGATTTCCGGATCGGTAAAGACCACGGCGGAGATAGCCGCTTTGTCGAACTCAGCCGGCCCGCCCGCCAGCGCTTCGACAGCCACTTTGGCTTCATGGGCCGCCTTGTGGGCCAGCATCGGTTCGCCGGCAACGTCTCCAATCGCCAAAATGTGAGGATCGGCCGTGCGCTGTTTATTGTCGCAAGTCACGAACCCGCGAGTGTCCATTTTCACCGACGTGTTTTCCAGACCCAGCTTGAGTGACGACGGACGCCGACCGACCGACACGAGCACGCGATCAAAGCGCTCGGTAGCGGACTCATTCTCTCCCTCAAAGACGACTTCAATCTGGTCTCCGCTGTCGCTGAGCTCCGCCACCTTGGTGTTCAGCAAGATGCGATTGTCGAACAGACTCTTGAGCCGCTTGTGAAGCGGCCGCACAAGATCGCGATCGGTGCCGGGAAGCAATTGGTCGGTCATCTCGACGACAGTCACCTTCGAGCCCAATCGAGCGTAGACGGTCCCCATCTCCAAACCGATGTAGCCGCCGCCGATCACGAGCAAGGAATCGGGGATGTCGTCGAGCTGCAGCGCGCCGCTCGAGTCCATCACTCGGCTCGAGCCGATTTGGAAAGCTGCCGGCATGGAGGGCGTGGAGCCAGTCGCGAGAATCAAGTGGTCAAACGTGAGCTGCTTGTCTTCCGGAATTGACGGGCTGTCGCCTTCAAGCTGAAGCGTGGTCGAGTCCTTAAGAAATCCGCGAGCGGTAACGAGTTTCACCTTCCTCGCTTTGGCCAAGCTCTTCAAGCCATTGGCGAGTGTCTTAATGACCTTCTCTTTGCGGCCTCGAATCTTTTCGACGTCGATCGTCGGCTGCGAATACTCGACTCCCCAGTCGGCGTTCAACTCATCGACCTCGCCGATCACTCGAGCGACATGCAGCAGGGCCTTGCTGGGAATGCAGCCTCGCAGAAGACACGTTCCTCCCAAGCGGCTCTCCGCCTCGACCAAAGTAACGTCCATTCCCATATCGGCAGCCAAGAACGCTGCGGCGTAACCGCCGGGTCCGCCGCCGAGCACGACCAGCGATGAGTGCATTAGTTACTCCGGATGAAATGCGTTTGGAAAGTTGACAGGAGTTGCAACGACTTGTGACCAACGTAAAAAACGCCGCGTTGTGGAACGCGGCGTCTATCGAATGCTTCGGATTTCTGTGGTCTGCGAACCGTCGCCAGTTATCGCGACAGGAATTCGACCACCATGTTGATGTCGACCGGCAGGCTAATGTCGGACGGGCCCGGTAAGCCTTGCACGGTAGCTCGCAGCGTCTCGGAGTCAAACGTGACAAAGTCGAGCGTATTGTCTTGTCCGCTGGCGGCAATCACGTCGCGGTACATGACAAGAATGTTCTTGCGGTTTCGCACGGTAATCACATCGCCGGGCTTAACGAGGAACGAGGGCGTAGTGACTTTGACCCCGTTCACTTGAAAATGTCCGTGGGTGATCCCCTGTCGAGCTTGCGGGCGAGTGCGAGTGTAGCCGCAGCGACGAATGACATTGTCGAGTCGCTGCTCGCAAAGCATCAGGAGCAGTTCGCCGGTGTTGCCTTTCTTCTTTGAAACGTTTTCAAAGTAGCGTCGCAACTGGCGTTCGCCGAGCCCGTAATAATGCTTGATCTTCTGTTTTTCTTTCAACGCCAGGCCGTAGTTTGACGGGCGACGTCCTCGCGTGTGCATGCCCGGCGGTTGAGACCGGCGCTCTGAGGCGCGGCATGCGCCGCTTCCTTCGTAAACCAATGTACCAAGGCGGCGATTGACACGTGCTTTGGGTCCGGTGTACCGGGCCATCCAAGGTCTCCCTAACGGCTGCCGTTCGTAAATTCAAACCGACCATCATGGCGAATATCGCCACTGTCGGCAAGGGGTTTATGCGCGAATCCCGCGATTGAATCCGGGAATTGCCCAGCCTGACGCCCTTTCGCTGTAAACGCGTTCGCGGGCAACCTGACGACTCGATTCGATGGAAAGCCAGGCGGTGCGTTTGGCGGAAAACCGGGAGGCGAGTTGGATGGGAAGCGGGAAGACCGGCGATCGCGACTGCTCTTTATCATGTTCGCAATGGTCTTCAGGTGTTGCTTGTCACTTTCATACAAATCATCCACGTTTACCGTGAATTCTTCGCCATTTGGCTTGACCAGCGTAAACTCCGGCGGTGTGACCTCTTCCTTCAGACGCGCCTTGATCGTTTGTCCCGATATGACCCACGGACGGTATTCAAATGATACGACTCCATTCTTGGTGTTGATCCTATGGTGTGTCCTTGAATCGGTATCCCCAAAGGGCTGAGATGAGACGCGTCGATCCTTGTCGGTCCCCAAGGAGCGAAATGCCGAGCCGATAGCGACCAACACCAGGATGACGAAAATGAGGGAACACAAACCGGTTGCGGCATACCCGGCATTAACGAAGATATAGCCTGCGGTGACAGCCTTATGGCCCTCAATCCCTTTCACGCCTGTAACCAATTGTCTCTTGAGACTGTTGCTCATTTGCTTGGATTCAATCGCCGAACGGCCACGAAAGATCATGACGATGTCAGCGACGATTCCGAAAATGCTTGCAACGAAGAAATTGAACATAATCTAGCTCCCCTGGGTGGTTTGAATCGGAAGAGCCTAACGCCCGATCATGGCGTGGTCGAGGCGTGGAAGACGAAAATCCACGCAGGGAGAGACGAGACGTTGTTAAGCGGCTGTGTGGTCAGTACGCCGCTTCGGCAGGTGCCGGTTTCCCGTTTCCATTGACCGCATCCGCCAAGTTCGAGGGCAACTCGTCCGCTTGGGTATAGAGATCCCAGCGGGAGTTTTCGAGCCGCTTGAATGTTCGCTGGCGTCGCGCCTGCGTCATGGGACGCTCGGACATGTCGCGAATGAGAACCGAGCGGACTTGAGGAAACTGCCTGGCGAGCCGCGAGTAAATCTCGGGATCCTTCTCGCCCGAATCGCCGATCAGAACGAAGTCGCGATTTGGGAAGTGCTCGAGAATCCTGCGAATCGTGACCGCCTTGCCTGACCTTCTCAACACCAGTAAGGCGCGGAGCATATGGTCACGGAGTCGGAAGGATCGCAGATGCATTGAGCCGGACGGGAATCCCGCTCCATTGCAATGCTCGTGCAGCGGCCGAAACAACTGCCAAGGGCTCGACGAAACATAGTGAAACGCCGCGCCTTGCTCGCGCCAGCCGGCGTACAAGTCGGCCATGCCTTCAATGGCGCTGAACTCGCGCAAGAATGTGTTGGCCAACATCGCTCGGCGGCTCGCGACTTGCGTATGCTTGATTGTGTCATCGATGTCAGAAATCACGGAATGGCCGGTCTCATTGAGCAGCTGAATCCGTCCTTGCAGTTTGCAGCCGCCTTGGCTCGTGCCGATTTCGATTGGCAACCAAAAGCCATCTTGGACTGGGCCGCCATTGATCTTCTCAACGTCCTGTCGAGTGAGCCGCACGACGGCGGCGAATTGGCCATTCCGGTTCGACTTTTTTCGAATCGGATAATTCTTCTCGCCGACAAAGACGGTGAGTTGGCAGCCTCGCTCCGGTGCCGCCACGAAGCCCGCGATTCGCTCACGAAAAACGTCGGTATTGAGCGCCGACGGGTCAGCTCGCATGGCCTTTTGAAGCAGTCGCAGCAATAGCCTCTTGCGCAAGTCGACAACGCCAGGCTCATAAACGCAGCCCTGAATCCTCAATAACCACTCGCCGTTTCGGATCGGCGCGGCGAAGCTCGGATAGAGCAGAATCTGAGGACTGGTCGTTGTTGAAGACGAGGAGTATTCGCGAATCATGATGCGATGTGCGAGGCGAGTACGGACATGCGGAACAGGCAATTCGCAGGCGGACCTTTGATGAGAACGCAATTCGGCGGGTGGTGTCAAGGATTGGAAACCATTTTCCAATGATTTTCGGCGCCAACCTCTTCGGCAGCCGACATTCTTGCCACATTCCAGTCTATCTGCCACGGCCCCGAAACTGCCTAACTGTCAGAATTCGGCGTAAAAGTCGGTCGCCCCGCTAGCTCGCATCTGGTTATCTGATCGTTGAACTCCGCCCGACTGCTTTCGCCAGCCGTTCAAACTGGCTCGGGACTTTGGCCAGAGCCAGATTTGCTGGCGTCGAATTCAGCTTTCTACTATCATTAACGGCACTGAAAAGGCCGTTCAACGGCCTCGTTGGTTTGACGAGCACCCTTGTTGTGAGGAGCTTGCTAGCGACCAGCAACCTTCAGTTTCCCACCCACGCTAAAGGCCGCCATGCGACGACCTGCCTCCCCTTGGCTCCCAGCCCTACCGCCCTGCCCCCAACTGGCCATCACGTGTTCGCTCGCGGTTGCCCTTCTCACAGGCACGTGTGCGCTTAGGTCCGAAGCCGAAGACTTGCTTCCGGCGGACACGCCCATTGAGACGGTGATCGACCATTACGTGGACTCGGCACTGCAGCAGGCTTCCGCGATCGCGGCACCCCGAGCCGACGACGCCGCGCTCTTACGCCGAACAACACTCGACCTCGCTGGCCGTATCCCGACGCCTCACGAGGCGAAGTCGTATGGTGAGAATACCGACGCCAACAAGCGAGCCGCCCTGGTTGATCGCCTGCTCAACAACGACGCGTACGCTCGCCACCAAGCCAATGCGTTTGACGCCATGTTGATGCTTGGCGCCAGCGCCAACCTACGCGACTACTTGGCCAAAGCATTCGCAGAGAATCGCCCCTGGGACAAGATGTTTCGCGAAATGATGTTGGGTCTCGATGACGACATGGAGCAGAAAACGGCGATTCAATACGTAAGATCTCGCGTCAAGGACATCGACCAGCTGACGGTAAAGGCCAGCGTCGATTTCTTTGGCGTCAATATCAGCTGCGCCAAATGCCACGACCATCCCGAATCGCCTGATTGGACTCAGGAACACTATTACGGCATGAAGTCGTTCTTCGCACGCACATTCGAAAACGGCGGATTCGTCGGTGAACGCGAATACGGCCAGGTGCAATACAAGACCACCGAGGGCGAATCGCGCGACGCTCGGCTCATGTTTCTCACGGGCGAGGTTGTTACAGAGCCCGAATCGCCGAAACCGAGCGATGAGTTGAAGAAACAAGAAAAGAAACTGCTCGAGCAATTAAAAAAGGACAAGAAGGCGCCGCCCAAGGCCAAACAGAGCCGCCGAGCGAAGTTGGTTGCGGCCGCATTCAGCGAGCAAGGCGAAAGCTATTTTTCTCGTTCCATCGTCAACCACGTCTGGGCTCGGCTTATCGGATTCGGACTCGTCAATCCGGTCGATCAAATGCATCCAGAAAACCCTGCCAGCCATCCGGAATTGCTCGAATGGTTGGCAAGAGACGTGCGCACCAACGGCTATGACCTACGACGGCTGATTCGCGGCATCGTGCTTAGCGAAGCCTACGCCCGCTCGTCGGTTTGGGATAGCGAATCCCCGCGGCCTCGTGAGGATCTATTCGCGGTCGGTGCCGTTCGTCCGCTTTCGCCCGAACAATACGCGACCTCGCTACGCCTGGCCGCCGCGTCTCCGACTCGATTTGCAAGTGATGTTCCGAAGGAGGAACAGGACAAGCGTCATGTTCAGATCGAGCAGCAGGCGAGTGGATTCGCATCCAAACTCGAACACCCTGGCCCCGATTTCCAAATCGGCGTCAACGAAGCGTTGCTGTTTTCCAATGGAAGCCAATTCGTCCGCGACCACCTCAACGACGGAGACACGTTGGTTGGCGCGCTGAGCAAACTTGAAGACGACAACGAATTGATACTCCAACTTGTCTGGTCGGTCCACGGTCGCCCGCCGCGATCCGACGAAACGAAGGCCATCAAGGCTCTTCTGGCGAAACGTAAAGACCGTCGAACCGACGCCTGTCGGCAATTAGTCTGGGCGTTGCTGACCGGATCGGAAATGCGGTTCAATTACTAACGGTTTTGAAGGACCGGGGCGGAAAGAGAAGCCGCGACGGTTATGAGAGATTGACGTCAGCCGAAGCGATCGCGACTCGAGAGCGGCTTCGGTTTTCAGCATGAATATTGAGAGCAATACGATGGCCAAACGGACTTTTTTTTGCGGCTCTGCCGAACACCCGGTCAGCCGGCGCGGATTCCTGGGTACGCTCGGTGGAGCAGCGGCGGTCGGCTCGCCGATGATGGCGCTCGATGTGCTCAAGCAACCGGCCATGGCGGAGGAGCTGAAGAAGAAGGATCGTCGAGTCATCTTGTTATGGCTTGCTGGCGGCGCGAGCCAATTGGAAACTTGGGATCCGAAGCCGGGGCGCAAAACGGGCGGACCATTCGGAGCCATCCAGACCTCGACGCCCGGCGTTCAGATTTCGGAATTGATGCCGAAGATGGCCAGCCGATTCAAAGATACGGCGATCATCCGCTCGCTCAATACCAAAGACGGCTCGCACGGCAGCGGCGCTCAACTGATGCAACTCGGACGTCGCGACGAGCCCACCGTGCGATACCCCGACCTGGGTGCCGTCCTGGCTCGCGAACTCGGTCGACGGGAATCGAAGACGCCCGATTACGTCACGTTCTATACGGCGACGGAGGGGCGAGGCAACGCGGTGGGGCGATCGGGATTTCTCGGTGCTCGCTACCTTCCGATGTTCCTGACAACCAATTCGAAACCCGAGAACCTCAGCTTGCCCGAGGGCTTAGCCGACCTTGACCACGCGCAGCGATCGGAGCTGCGGGCGCTGTTGAGCGAACAATTCGCCGAGGGCCGCGAATCGGGCACGCTTGGCAGTCACAACGAAGCGTATGCTCGCGTCCGCGGTTTGATGGCCAGCGAACATCTGTTCGATATCTCAAGCGAACCGCAAAAGATTCGAGACAAATACGGCCCCAGCCTGTTCGCGCAACAAGCGCTTATCGCGCGACGGTTGATCGAAGCCGGCACGCCGTTCGTGAAAGTTTCGCGAGCTTGGTGGGACAGCCACGGGCAGAACTTTGAAACGCACCTCGAACTCGTCAGCGAACTCGACCATGTGATGTCCGTGCTGCTCGACGACCTCGAACAACGCGGCATGTTGGAGAACACGCTTGTTATCACGTTGGCCGAGTTTGGTCGAACGCCGAACATCAATCCGAGCCTTGGCCGAGACCATTTCGCCCGGGCGTGGAGCGCATCTCTTTCGGGCTGCGGCGTGGCGGGCGGATCGGCCTTCGGAAAAACAGACGATGACGGCCAGTACGTCGTTGACGGTGAAGTCGGCGCGGCCCAATTGTTTGCCACAATTTACAATGCACTCGGCATCGACCATGAACATGAATATTGGCTTGGCTCGCGGCCAATACCATTGACCGACATCGGTTCGAAGCCAATCAAGGAAGTTCTCGCCTAACTTTACACCGTAACGGTGGAACGGTTCCACCGCCTGAATGCCCAATCGCTAACACTGTCACGTTGAACCGAGACCGATGATGAAGCCGAACCCCGCAAAGCTAAACGTGAAGAAACAGATCTCGCGTCCCGAGATACTTTTCGGCATTGCTCGGCGCCCCGGAAGCGGCGAAGTTTTCGCGGGAGCTTCCAGCGGCGACGTGATCCAACTCGACACCGCCAGCGACAAGCCGGAAGCCAAACTGCATGGCGGGCACGATTCGTACGTGAGTAGTGTCGTTTGGGGGCGAGACTCCATCATCAGCGGCGGATTCGATGGGCGAATGATTTGGCGTGACGCGAAGACGGGTCAAGCCACTCGAGCGATCGAAGCTCACTCGAAGTGGATTCGCATGGTGTTCGCGACGCCGGACGAATCCAAAATCCTCAGTGTCGCCGACGACATGGTCTGCCGCGTTTGGGACTCGACAAGCGGCAAACTCATTCGCGAACTGAAAGGGCACGACGAGCGGACTCCGAATCACTTTCCCTCGATGCTCTACGCGGTTACCTGTTCGCCCGACAACCAACATGTCGCGACCGCCGATAAAGTCGGCAACATTTTCGTGTGGGAGCTGAGCACGGGGAAACGCGTCGCGAGTCTTCAGGCACCCAAAATGTACACCTGGGATCCCAAAGCTCGAATCCACTCGATCGGAGGCATTCGCTCGCTCGCCTTCTCGCCCGACGGAGTTCAATTGGCGGCTGGCGGCATAGGGCAGATCGGCAACATCGATCACCTAGGCGCTCTCGCTCGAATTGAGATCTTTGACTGGGCGAAAAACGAACGCTTGCACGAGTTCCCCGGCGATACGTTCAAAGGGCTGGTGGAGCGATTGCAATACAGCCCAAGCGGCGAGTTTCTACTGGCCGCCGGCGGCGACCATAGTGGGTTCATCAAAGCAATCAATCTCGGCGACGGCAAGATTATCAAGCAAGAAAAAGCGCCGGCCCACATTCACGATTTTGTGGTTTCTGAATCGTTCGACACGATCTACGCAGCCGCCCACAACAAGATTGTTGTGTGGGAAATGCCGCTCGCCTAATCTGGCATTCGTTCTCGTTTCCTACTCGACAAGCAGCGCCGCGGTGCCAATGTGCCTTGCCGCGACTGTGCTACAATAAGCCCGAACTGATGCTCCCGGTAGCCGAAAAACCTCTGCGCCGCATCGCGTAACGATTTCGACATAAACATTCATTCAAGCCATCGCAAAAACGCCGCCCGCGCTTAGCGAAAAAGCGAACCGCGAAAGATCACTCGTTGGAGTTCCAACCATGAAATCAAATTCACTGAGATTGCTTCTCGCACTTTCCGTTTTCGCATGCGCAACCGCCGCGCAGGCCGATGACCCCGTTTTCTCCGGACCTCAAGAGGGCGAGCGACTCGCCGACTTTAAGGCGCTCGAAGTGCTCGACAAAGAAGGGGAATCTTTCAGCTTCATGGGCGAAGCGAAAGATGGTCCCGTGTTCTTGATCTTCGTCCACAAAATCACCCGACCATCCATTGGACTCATCCGAACGCTGATGAACGACGCCGCTGCTCGCAAGAGCGATGGCCTGACAAGCGGAGTGATCTTTCTGTCCGATGACACCACGGCGATGCAGGCGCAAGTCAAGCGAATGAGCCATGCTCTACCCACGAGTGTCCGGCTCGGAATCTCGCCGGACAAGCAAGAAGGGCCTGGCGCTTACGGCCTGAACCGGAACGTATCGCTGACGATTCTCGTCGGCCAGAAACAGAAAGTGACCGCCAACTTCGCGATCGTCCAGCCGAGCATTCAAGCGGACGCCGTGAAGGTTCTCAGTGCTGTCGTGAAAGCAGTGGGGAAAGGCAAAGCGCCGACGCTGGGACAACTGACAGTCAGCCCAGTCCGCGACCCAATCTTGCGAAAGCCGCTGGATAAACTGCTCGACGTCGACGGGAAAGATCGTGACGTGAAGGCAATCGTCAAGGAAATCGACGACTACGTTGGCGAAAAGCCTCAGGCGAAACGAGCTCTAAGTGGCATCGCCGGACGACTCGCCATGGTCGTGCAGGACAAGAAGTATGAAGATGAAGTTCGAAAGGCGGTACGCCGCTGGTCCCAAAGGAAAGGCGCAGCAGACCGAGGCCGAATGAGCGACAAGCTCAGCGGATTGATCCGATCTGTCATTCAAAAGACCGCGACGGACGAGCAAGTCGATAAGGCGAACAAAGCGCTCGAGGCCCACCTCAAGGAAAACGCAGCCGATCGTAGAGAAGTTGGCCGGATTGCGACCACTATCACATCGTCCGGAAAACTTGGGAATTACGGTACGCCGCACGCCCAAGAAATCATAAAGGGATGGGCCAAGAAATACGGGGCCAGACGCGAACGCTAAAGTTCGATCGCGACAATGCCTTTCCCCGGTCTCAGCGGCGAATTCCGTCCGCTCATGCTCCCGTTCTAATATGAGCCTCTGTCCATGCCATCTTTGCTGATTCGTTACGCTAATGTTGTTTTGCCGAATGAAGTTGTCGCGGCCAATGTGCTCGTTGACGGTAACAAGATCGTCGAAATCGATGCGGCCGAGCACACTCGCGCGGACGAAGTCGTTGACGCGCGTGGAATGCATCTGTTGCCCGGCGTCGTCGATGATCAAGTCCATTTCCGTGAGCCGGGTCTGACGCACAAAGAGGATCTCGCTCATGCGAGTCGGGCATGTGCGAAGGGCGGCGTGACGACGTTTCTGGAAATGCCCAACACGAAGCCTCCGGCTGTGACGCAGGCTCTGATCGACGACAAGCTAAGTTTGGCGAGCAAGTCGAGCTATGTGAATTATGGTTTCTATATTGGCGCGACTCCGCACAACATCGAAGACTTGAAGACGGCGACGCGAACGCCTGGAATCAAGATCTTTATCGGTAGCAGCACAGGCGATCTGCTTGTCGACCAGCAGACGGCGCTCGAAGCGATCTTTGCCGAGACGACTTTGCCTTTGACCGCCCATTGCGAAGATGAGGCGACCGTTCAAGCCAACGCGGCTCGACTCGATGGCGGCAAGCAACTGACCGACCACTCCAAGATTCGCGACCATGAAGCAGCCGAGATCGCCACACGCCGCGCTCTCGACTTGGCCAAGAGGCATCAGCACCGGTTTCACGTGCTGCACGTCTCGACCAAGAATGAGATTCCCATTATCGCCGATCACAAAGGGCTCGTTACGGCCGAAGTTTGCCCTCACCACCTGTTGTTCAACATCGACGATTACGATGCGTTGGGGACGCTGATTCAAATGAACCCCTCGCTCAAGACGGCTGAGGATAACGCAGCTTTGTGGCAAGCGCTGCTTGATGGCGTGATTCAAGTCATCGCGACCGACCACGCGCCGCATACGCTCGAGGAGAAGCAGGAGCCCTATCCCAAGTCCCCCTCCGGTCTGCCGGCGGTCGAGAACTCGCTGGCCCTGATGCTCGACCGCGTCAACCGCCAGCTCTGCACGTTAGAACAGTTGGTGCACTGGATGTGCGACGCACCTGCACGTGTTTGGGACATCGTTGACAAAGGCCGCATTGCCAAAGGCTATGACGCCGACCTGGTCCTGGTCGATTTGAACAAGTCCGAAACGATTCGCAATTCCGATCAGCAGACGAAATGCGGTTGGAGCCCGTGGGACGGAGTGACGCTGCAGGGATGGCCAGTTAGGACTTGGGTCCGCGGACGCGAGGTCTTTCGCGACGGGCAACTAGGCAAAGAACCAACCGGCGAAGAAGCGGTCTACGACCACGCTCGAGGCGGCTATTGGGCCACGGAAACGTCGTAGCGACCTAACAACACTGTCTGCCGGGACAAGGGGAGGCTCCCCTTTTCATTACGCCACGCTGTTCATTGCGATGGCTTCGCGGTCATGCCGGCCGCCAGCGTTCCGCCCGTGATTCCGATGAGTAGGCTCCACAGAAGGTGGCCGGAATCGAAGAACGCCAACTCATCGACGCCAGCAATGTCCGATCCGCTTTCAAACGCGGGCGAGCCGAGGCGGACGGGTGTTGTCTTGACGCCTATCTCTGACGTCTGATGGCGGTCGGCGGCAAATCTGGCCGAAGCATCTGGGCTGAATTGCTTGTTGGCAAACTCTAGGGCCCGATGCGTGATCAATTTGTCGCGCACCGAAATCATCGGAGCGAAGGCGATGGCGATGTAGGCGAGAGACGCTGTTGCGAAACCGAAAGCGAAAGCACGCGGCTTGCCACGCACCGCGACTCCGGCCACGAGCATGAGCAGGAGCAAGGCGCCGAGCGTGTTTTGCAGAATTCCCAGCCATTGGGCCGAGGGGAACATCACGACGGCGACGGCAAGTGCCATGAATGCGGCCGCGCCGAACAGCGTTCCGATCGAAATGCGCATCGAATCCCTCCTTGGAGTCGACGCCGATTCTAATTCGTTTGGTGCCGAATCGGAATCGCAGTTTTCTGGCCCAAGGAGCCGCCGCCCATGGCTGGCCGAATCGGTGCCGCTTCCCGGGCTCATTTGCAGCAACAGACATCGAACGGACGATAATTGAGGCAGGCCCGGTGGCGGTCGACATCAGGCTTTCTTGGTCTGCACGGGCGACTTTCGCCTGGGATAGCAACCTTTGCAGAGATCGCAGCAAGTGCCGTCGCATCCCCTGGCCGTACAGTATTCGCGGCCGTAGAAAATGATCCGGAGATGGAGTTGATTCCATTCGGATTCAGGAAAGTGTTTCTTGAGGTCTCTCTCTGTCTGGACGACGTTCTTGCCTGAGGTGAGCCCCCATCGTTGGGCGAGCCGATGGATGTGCGTGTCGACCGGAAAGGCCGGATGGCCAAACGCCTGGCTCATTACCACGCTGGCCGTTTTGTGGCCCACGCCGGGCAAAGACTCAAGGTCTTCGAAGGTATCAGGAACCTGACTGTCGTACTCGTCGACCAGAATTTTGGAGAGCCCCGAAATGGCCTTCGCTTTCTGTGGTGCGAGGCCGCAGGGCTTGATGATCTTCTCGATCGCATCCACGGTGGCGCTGGCCATCGCGGGTGGATCCGCCGCCATTGCGAACAGCGCAGGCGTGATCTGATTGACTCGCTTGTCCGTACACTGGGCGGATAACAGGACGGCGACCAACAGTGAAAACGAATTGCTGTGGTGAAGTGGAATCGGCGTATCGGGATAAAGCGCCGCCAATTCCCGTCGGACATAGTCCGCTCTCTCTTGCCGTCTCATGCTTCCCACAAACGATGCTGGAAATGATTGACGTCTTTGCGGTCGCCTAGGACGTGCATATTCAAATCACGCGCCGCCGACTCTTCGCGCGTTGACAACGCGAAGAGTTCGAGTGCTTGTCGATCGCTTGTCATCCGACACGTTGGATTGGACGCCGCGTTAGATAAGACCCGCGAGTTCCTGGAGTTGTTTCCAGTTTTCAAGGCGGTCTTGCTTGGCGTACATGAGCGTATCGGACGGGTTGCCTTCTTTGTCGAAGTGCTTGGCGAAACGCCCTTCGCTACGACAAAAATCGATGAAGTCGACCGTCTCGCCGGACTTCGGATTCTTCCACCAATCGGCCTTCGTCGCCGGGTTCCCTTGCAAGGAAAGTCGGCTCTTGATCGTGTCGCCCTTGCGGGGATCGTAAATCATCAGAGGGAAGGCCCGCGTGTCGACAGCCAATCTCGCTTGGTCCGCCGCCATATTGTCGGCAACACCGTGCTCAGGCTGGCAAGTGGTGTAGCAGTTGATCACGGCTGGGCCGTCAAACTCCAAGGCGCCGAGAATCGTCTTGTAGAAGTGATTGGTGTGCGCGGCGGTTGTCTGTGCGACGAAAGTCCGCGGGTGCATCATCGCGATTTGAGCAATCTCTTTACGTCGCTCTTGCTTGCCTTGAATCGCCTTACCGTGGAAGCTCATCTTCGCATTTTGACCTGTGTAGGTGCTCGTCGAAGCTTGGCCACCCGTATTTGAGTAGACTTGCGTATCAAGGATCAACACTTTGATATTGGCACCAGCGGCCAACATTCGGGAAAGCGACTGGAAGCCGATATCAAACATGGCGCCGTCGCCGCCGATGCACCAGATCGGCTTATCCTGCCAACCCATTTGGTCCCAACGCGAGCGAACTCCCATCGCGTCCGCGGGGGCGTTCTCGAACAGCGAGTTCGTCCAGGGAACGAGGTAGGGATTGTATGGATAGGTCGATGTGTAGACCGTGTTGCAACCGGTGGCTGCGACGATGCCCCACTGGTCGCCATACTTGGCGCCCGTCGCGGCGCACATCATTCGCAGCGCGGTGCCTTCTCCGCAACCTGCACACGAGCCGGCGCCGCCGACATATACGTGAGTCTCTTCTTTCAACATCATGTCAATCAGCAGATTGTCATTGATGTAGTCAGTATTGCTGGGGCCGAAGTCCTTGAAAAAGCGATGGCTCTTGCGAATATCGGTCATCACCGACTCGCTCTTCGGCACCATCTTCAGGGCCAAGTCGTCGCAGACGGTGACGCATTCGGCGCAACCCTTGCACTTACTTGGATCGATAATGATCGAGAAAACGCCGCCCTCTTTGCCCTTCTTCTTAGGGCCTTCGTAGTACTTGCGGGTTTTCGACCACTGCTTCGAAAACATCTCGCGTTCGCTCTCGTCTCCGATCGATTCCAGCTTGGTGTCGCAATCGGATTCGGCGAGCACTTTGCCGAGAATCGCGGTGTCCGGACATTGCGTAACGCAGTCCATGCACCCGGTGCAATTCTCCATGATGTATTCCGGAATTTCCGGCGCCACATAGCTGAAGTCACGCAACACAGCCGTGCCCGCTGGCACGAGAGAACGCGCGACGGGAAGGTCGGCCGGCAAGCCTTTTTCCGCAACGCCATCCTCATACGCCTGAATAACGCGTTCGTTGAAATCGCTGACGTCCAGAATCGGCAAGTCGACGTTGACGTAGTCCCTGTCGACCAGCGTGCCGTAACTGTTGTTATTCTGCGGATCCCGCTCGCTGGCTTGATTCATCGAGGGAGATTTTTCGGCTGATGCCATGGATATTTCCTTGTTTTGAATTCGATTTATCATCGGCGGCGAATATCGTTTCGCAGCGCCACCGTGGATATGGGACCGGTAGGCTCATCCGTGTATCGCAGAGCCGACTCGGCGAGAGAGATTCCGAACTAGCCTTGGCCGTTGCTGGCCTGAATCATGTCGTGAGGAATCTCTTGCATTTCGTTGTAACCGCGTTTCACACACGTCAAGTTGTCTTGGACAACCTGCTCGCCCCGTTTGCCAAAGTACTTTCGCAGAGCTTTTTCGACTCCAGCATAGACTTCGTCGTCTGACATCTTGCTGGCCTCAGCAAACGGAGTCAGCTTGAGGAAGGCACCCAACAAGACGATTCCCTGCATCCGCATTTCCAAGTCGGCCACCGACGCAACTTCGCGAGCGATTTGAACCATGTCGGCGAAATAAACTCGAAGATTGTCGTCCCGAATCGTCGCCCGATGTTGTTCGGGCAGCCGCTGCCAAACGTCAGCCGGGTTGCTGTAGTGGCTCTGCATGAAGACAGCGCCGCCAGGCACCATGCCCTTGAGCGGATTGCCGCTGAAGACGGCGTTCGTGTCGTTGAGCACCACCAGGTTGACGTACTCAAGTTCACTGTGCGAATAAATGTGAGTTCCGGCAATGGTCAAATAATAGGTCGTTGGCAGGCCCTTCTTTTCCGATCCATACTTCGGATAAGCCTGCACGTCGTTGCCGAAAACCTGTCCGCCAATCGTGGCAATTACCTTGTTCGTCGTCACCGAACCAAAACCGCCAACCGAGTGACCTCGCAAGGAGAACGCGCCGTCGGGTCGAAGGTCAGGATCTTCTTTGGGCTTGAGAGCCAAAGCGTGCTTCACGCCAACGACAAAGAAATCTTGAGCGTCATCGATCATGTTGGTGAATGTGGCGATGATGTCGCCGGGCCGAACGTCTCGGCTGCCAAGCCCAGCGGCGCCGTGATAAATCTTCGGCGACTTGTCGATTTTCTCCAAACCGTTTTGACCGTTGACAGCGTCGCAAAACGCCGCTTTGATCTCGCGAGTCAGATGATTTCCTGTGGTCGACAGTGGATCGTCCATCCGCTCAATCACAGTAAACGCCTTACAGTCCTTCAGGGCGTCGACGATGGCTTGAGCAGGGAATGGGCGGAAGCAATAGACATTGAGGCAACCGGCTTTGACGCCTTTGACGTCTCGCAAATAGTCGACCGTGGTTTGAGCCGTTTCCATGTAGGAACCGATGCCAACGATAATGTACTCGGCGTCCTCACAGCGGTAACCGTCGACAAAACCGTATCGCCGACCTGTCTTACGATAGAATTCGTCAAAGGCGTCTTGCATCACCGGACCGACTTGGTCGTAGTACCAGCGCTGAGCAATTTTGCCTTTCATGTATGAGTCTTGATTCTGAACCACTCCCGACATCATCGGATTTTCCGGGTCCAGCAAGTTGACGAGTTTGTCTTCGGGCTTGCCAACAAACTCCTTCATGAATTCAGGTTCGATCAAACGAACCGACTCAACCGTGTGGGTCGTCAGGAAACCGTCTTGAATGTTCATAATCGGAGTTGAGGAAGCTTCAGCCGCTCGACGCGAAATCAAACACAAGTCGCCCGCTTCCTGTGCATTCCGAGCGAACAACATGCCCCAACCGCAGTCGGCGATGCTCATCACGTCATCGTGTCCGGCATGCACGTTGAGACTGTGGCTGGTCAACGCGCGAGCGCCAATGTTAAAGACGACTGGCAATCGCTTGCCTGAAATCGTGTAAAGGACTTCCTTCATCAGGACCAAGCCCTGGCCTGAGGTAAAGTTCGTCACTCGCCCGCCAGCGGCCGCGAACCCTTCGCAAAACGTGGCTGCCGAGTGCTCGCTTTCCGGCTCAACAAAAACCAATTGATCGCCCCAGAGATTGGGGACGCCATTGGTCATGGCTTGGTTGAAACCGCTACCCATCGTGGTCGAACTGGTGATCGGGTAGGCGCCTGAACCTTGCGAGATTCGGGTTTCCACCCACACAATCGCCTCAGCGCCGTCGCAGGTGGTTGGCGTGCCGGGATACTCGAACTTGTTCTCGACTGATTCCAGTTCAGGTGTTTGGGGCGTTCCGTCCAGAGGTACCGATGCCATGCGCAGAATCACTCTCGAATTGGGAAGGAAAACGGCAGGTGGCGAAAGTGTGCAATCGCTCCTGCCTATAGATATTGATGTCAGGGATGGTCCCAAGCTCCCGCCCTTCAACACTCACCGGCCGCTGAGGGCTCGATACAAGGGCGTACATGTCCCGGTGTTACCCGGCAAAGTGTGTCGCCGGTGGGCGGGCCCAACAGGGGGGTCGCTATCGAGGATGTTGAGGACCAAACACCAAGCGGATCATACACCATTTTGGCCAGATAGCAAGGTGCACTGGCATTCGGGCCCTTAGCAGGGACTCTCATTTTACCTAAACTACCCAAAAGCAGCCCGTCTGGGGCAATTGTTGCCAATCCAAGCGGCTGATCCGAAGTGGGCGTCAACGGTCAACCGGTTGCCGAAATCAACGTTTAACAGAATAATCTACAGCCGTGCTGGCGGCACCCAAGCCTGCAAGTTGGTGAATCGAGCCCCAAAAGACCGACTTTGTCGGACCACCCCCAGAAGAGCCTGGAATCGCTGCGAACTGCCCATGAAGACTATTGATATATACCTTGAGTCGACCGGATACGGGGTTGACGACATCGCTGAGCGATCCGGCTTGTCTCGAGAGCGCGTCGAGGCCATTGTGCTCGGACGCTGGACTCCCAGCCCGGCCGAGCGAAAGGTCGTCGCCAAGGCGCTTGGAGTTGAGGTGGCCGACGTCAGTTGGGGGCATACCTTGGACCCTCGAAACATCCGCTACCGCCAGTTTGGGCTCAAAGAAGATTTCTGAGCTCCGCGAAAGCGAATGAGCCACGACTGTTGAGGAGATAGGATGACCGTCAGTGTTGCCGAGTTGTGCCAAGAGCGCGAATTGACCGTTGGTCAATTGACTGAGCGATGTGGGTTGGAGGAGACCCGAGTATTGGCGATCGTCATGGGCCGCTGGACGCCCAGCCCGCAAGAGCGGCAGAAGATCGCCGAAGCCTTCGACTTGACCATCGATGACATTACTTGGGGGCACAAGACTCCGATCCAGCACATCTACGGCCACGGTCCGGGCTAGATTGAGTTCAGCCAAGTTGGCCCAGTCGGTTTGGTAAGGAGATAGGCGTGGAGCGAAATCGGCTGGTTCTCGTGTACGTCATGCTTTGCGGGCTGTCGAGCGCGCTCGGCTGCGGCGCGGGCAAATCTTCGTGCACCACGGGCGGCAACTATCCGCCGGTAACAAATCAGAAATTGTCCGGCGCGACCTACAATCACCGAACCGGTCAGGACGAGCCGGCTATGGACTGGCAATTCACCGATGGCCAGATGAAGCTTGTTACAAAAGAGGAAGCTCTACCAACGGAGCTTGTCGACGCGATCCTCGGCGAAGATTCGGCCGTCAAACCCCGCACCGTCAAGCAGATTACCGCCTCGTGGTCGATTAAAGGCGAAACGTTGACGATGGACGAAATTCGCTACGACGACAATCGCTTCGATGGCTCGCGCACATTGCGAATTTTCAATACCGGCGTGATTCGAATCGAGGCAGGCGGCGATCAATACGTGTTTAGCCCTGCTGGGCGGTAAGCGTTCGCTTCCGGTGCTCTACGTTCCAGAGAACGTGAGGGAAGCTGCAACCGGCTCAGCGCCACGTTTGAAATCAAGATCAATCGGCGATTCCCCACCGCTCTGGCGAGCGTACCGCAATGGCCCATTGAAGCGGGCCGCGACTCGATCGAAAATACATCGATGAGCTATTCGACAAATGGATTAACGTTATGAAACGACTTGCCTCGCTAGTTTTCCTGTTCGTCGCTGTATCATTTTTCTGTGATGAGTCGTTTGCGGGCGAGCCGTTCCTGGCGGGTGCCGCGACGGCAGATCTTACGCCGGGCGAAGGCGTCTCGCTCGACGGCCCGATTAGCAAGCCGGGGCCAGTGCGAGGCGTGCACGATCGATTGACTTCGCGAGCGATCGTGCTGAAGCAAGGGAAGACCGCGATCCTGATTGTCGTTAATGACATGTGTATGATCGATCGCGAGGTTTTTGATTCGGCCAAGAAAAAGATTTCGACCGCCACCGGAATTCCGCCTAGCAACCAATTGTTGGCGGCCACCCATTCGCACGCCACACCGAGAATTGCTCGAATCAGCACGCGGCCGCCCGACGAAGCCTACCGGGGTTTCGTCGCAGAACGAATTGCCAAAGCGGCCGTCGAGGCGTATGGCAATCTTGCTCCGGCCAAAATTGGTTTCGGCGTCTTCTCCAAACCTGGCCTGGCAGCGTGCCGACGATCGCTTTGCAAACCTGGCTCTGTCGACGCAAACCCGTTTGGAGTCGCCGGCGAGCGAATCAAGTCGGTCGCTGGCCGCAGCACGTCGGTGATCAAACCGGCCGGTCCCGTCGATCCAGGTTTCTCGGTCCTCTCCATCCAGCATGCGGACGGCGCGCCGCTCGCCGTCTTGGGCAACTTCAGTGTTCATTACTGCGGGGGCTACGCAGGGGGCATGGTGAGCGCCGACTATTTCGGATACTACGCCCGGCGCCTCGAATCCAATCTCTCCTCCGGCAAAGACCGACCGCCGTTTGTGGGAATCATGAGCAACGCAACGAGCGGCGATATCGGCTCGTTCCAAAGGACGGAATCGGGAGTGCGAAAAGGGCCTTGGACGCGAATGGAATACTTTGGCCAACTCCTTGCCGATGAGACGCTCGGCAAGCTCAGCGAGATTCGCCACGAGACTCCGGCGTCAATTTCGGTGGCGACCAGCGAACTCGAGCTGGGCGTCCGCAAACCGAACGCCGAAAGGATCGCCTGGGCCCAATCGCTGCTCGCGCAGAAAGGCGCCAAAGGCGATCATCGCTGGAGTCGAGTCTATGCGCAAGAAACGATCCACCTCAGTCGGTTCCCAGATCGCTACGCCATTCCGCTTCAGGCGATTCGAATTGGAGATATTGGGATCGCCTCGGCGCCTTGCGAGGTCTTCTCCGAAACAGGCTTGGCAATCAAGGCCGCCAGTCCATTCAAGAATACGATAACCATGGAACTCGCCAACGGCTACAGCGGGTACTTGCCAACCGAGCAGCAACACGACTGGGGCGGCTATGAAACCTGGCCAGCTCGCAGCAGCCACCTCGAGGTCACTGCCGAAACGAAGATTCGCAAGGAACTCATTCGTCTGCTCGAGCAGACTCGTTAGCCGATTCGACACTCGCTGCGCACCCAACACTTCTGGCAAACGCTAAACTGAATCGCCTGCAATCGAATGCTCGATGAAAGCTCTGGCCCACACTAAGGAAACGACTCGATGGCCCGCCTGCAAATTCAAATGCCCCTCGCGGTCATACTCGCCACAGCGCTGATTAACGCGTCCTGCTCAAGCCAATCCCAAGGTCAATTGGAAGAGCTGAGCGTAGCGACTCAACAGAATAACGCTGCCCCCAATTCACTCGCTGCCAACACTCCGGCAACTGCCAATAATTCGACCGCTGCCGACGCTTCGCCGAAGGCCAACGACTCGGATGGAAACACCTATTGGTCGAGTTTTCGAGGGCCGGGCGGAATGGGCGTCAGCCAATCGAAGAGGTTGCCTACGGCGTGGAGCGACAGCGAAAACCTCGCGTGGAAATCGGAACTTCCCGGGGCCGGATCATCGAGCCCGACCGTCTGGGCCGATCGAATTTTTCTGACCTGCTATTCCGGCTATTTTGTCCCAGGCGGAGCCGAAGGCAGTCTCGACGAACTCACTCGACATCTGGTTTGTCTCAAGCAGTCAAGCGGAGAAGTTATTTGGGACAAACGCGTCAAAGCCAAGTTGCCCGAGGAGACACGAATTCGGGATCACGGTTTCGCCGCCAACACGCCGGCTGCCGACTCGGAGCGAATTTATGCTTTCTTCGGCAAGTCAGGCGTCCATGCCTACAGCCACGACGGCAAACCTCTCTGGCAAGCCGACGTCGGCTCGAACACACACGGATGGGGAACGTCGGCATCGCCCGTGTTGTACGAGAATCTCGTCTTCATCAACGCCAGCGTCGAAAGCCAATCGCTCATCGCGCTCGATCGAAGCACGGGCGAGGAAATCTGGCGAGCGGGCGGAATCAAAGAGGCGTGGAATACGCCCGTTATCGTCAAAACCGAATCGGGCGATGACGAGTTGGTCGTGGCCACTCATGGCAAAGTGTTCGCGTTCAATCCCAAATCGGGCGAGCGACTTTGGTCGTGCGCGACTGACATCACGTGGTACATGGTTCCCTGCGTCGTCGCCGAGGAAGGAGTCGTTTATGTTCTTGGCGGCAGGTCGGGCATCGCGTCCTTGGCGGTTCGAGCCGGCGGTCGCGGCGATGTGACAGAGTCGCACCGATTGTGGACGAGCAAGAAGGGATCCAACGTCACATCACCGGTGATTCACAAGGGCCATCTCTACTGGATGCACGAGAAGCTCGGGATCGCCTATTGTGCCCAAGCGGAAACAGGCGAACTTGTCTACGAGGAGCGGATGAATCGGGCCGGCCAAGTCTACGCGTCGACGCTACTAGCGGATGGTCGACTCTATTATTCGAATCGATCCGGTAAGACCTTTGTCGTTACCGCGAAACCTGACTTCGAATTGCTGTCAACAAACGACTTGAGAGACGGCAGTCTATTCAACGCCAGCCCGGCCGTCAGCGGCAAGCAAATTCTGATCCGGTCCGACAAGTTTCTTTACTGCATCGGAAAATGATCGTCGAGGTTGTTTGCTTGGGGCCTCGTCCTGCGGCAACGGGCTAAACGTTTAGCTTGGCTTCAACTCGTTTGGCCAATCGCGACGTTTTGATCACTCGGCATTTATGAGTTCCCCGAGCAATTAGCTCGTGTTCGTCGTGAGCTTCAAGCTGGAATGAGACTTGCGAACCGTCCACGTAGATGACGCGGGCCCGACAAGTGACCGTCGCGCCGAGCGGAGTCGGGGCAATGTGCTCGATGTTCACCACGACACCGACCGTGCTTTCGCCTTCTTCGAGCAAAGGCAGCAGGGAATTGCGAGCTGCATGCTCCAAGAACCAGACCAGCCATGGCGTGCTTAGCACGGCGGGCATTCCGTCATGAGCGAAATCGATAATGTGTTCTTTGCCGACGACGAAGCGCTCTTCGCCAACGGTTCCGACTCGAGCTGATGTCTTCAAGTTCTTTTTCTCACTCGTGTCGCAGTGCTTCTATTGGATCCATAAAGGCAGCTTGGCGAGCAGGATAGACGCCGAACAGCACGCCCACGACAAGCGAAATCAGCAGTGACAGGACGATCGACCAAGGCGCTATTCGAGGCTCGATCAAATGGACGACGGGCGGCAAGAGATCGGGCGAGAGGATTGTAAGCCCTGCCCGCAAGGCGCGAAATACCGGTCCGACCGACAGACCAAAGAGCACGCCGAGGACGCCACCGCTGGCCGTCAATACGACCGCCTCAATCAGGAACTGCTTGATAATGTCCTGCCGTGTGGCGCCTAGCGCGCGACGAATGCCAATTTCGCGTGTCCGCTCCGTTACCGTCGCCAACATGATGTTCATGATTCCGATGCCGCCAACCAAGAGCGAAATGCCGGCAATCACGACAAGCAACGCATTGAACATCGCGCGCGTTCGTTCGGCTTGACGAAGCAGCTCCTTCGGCACAACGACTGCGTAGTCCTCTTGATCATGAAACTTCTTGAGCAGAGTCCCAATGATCTGCGCCATTTCGTCCACATCTTCGATGCGATCGACCTCCACCGTGATCTGGCTCAGCTCGACTTGCTCCCCCTGAAACTCGCCGCCGACCCGCTTCATAACCAAATCACCGACTCGCCGTCGCAACGTCGTCAGCGGAATGTACGCGTCCAAGTTGTAGTCTCTTGAATCGAGGCTGCCGCCGATCGCCGCAGAAGCTGTGCGAGGCTTGGTCTGCCCGATCACTTTGTAGAATTCGCTACCGACCCAGATCGTCTTGCCAATCGGGTTCTCGAATGGAAAGAGCCGCTTTGCCGTGTCGTCGGCCAGGACAACGACTTTGTTTCCGCGATCGCGCGACGTCAGCCAACGACCGCGAGCGATCTGTAATCGATTGAGCTGCAAGTAGTCGTCGACGCATCCAACGAGCTTCGCGTCGGCGGTTCGGTTGCCCATGCGCAGTTCAAAACGCAGTTCCTTCATTGGGATCGCGCGTCGAATATTGGGAATGTTCTCGACGATTCTCCGATAATCATTCCTCAGCAGGCCGTATGTTTTAACCCGACTGTTCGAGTCCCGCTCGAGCGCGTCGTTTGGCTCCTTGGATCGAACGATCACGTTCGTCGCGCCGAGTTCAAGAATTTGCTGTTGCGCCCGGTGACTAACGCCCTCGCCCACGGCAACAAGCCAAATCACGGTTGTCGTGCCAATGAAGATGCCCAGCGCCGCCAAGCCCGCGCGCATTTTCTGCAGGACAAGACTCTTGACGCCCAGCTGAACGGATTGGAGAAGAGGACTTTTCACGGTCTTATTTTGACTCGAAGTTCATCACGGTTTTAGGCTGCAACGTCGTTACTTGCTTTTCGGCTTCTTCGTCCGATCGAACGAACCGGACTCCTGCGCGGCCACCTGCCTCGCTTCAGCCAGTGCAAGTGGATTGAGCAAGACTTCGTCACCTTCCTTCAATCCTGTCTTGACGATCGAAAACACTTCGTCGCTGTCACCGAGCTGGAGCTTTCGTCGCGCCGTCCCAGTTGCTGTCTTGACCCAACAATATCGATCATCATTCGACTCCACGATCGCCGCAACGGGTACCGTCAAAACATCGGAGTATTCGGCAATGATCACTTCCACCTCGGCGCTCATTCCCGGTCGAAGCCCTGGTACATCGGGAAGTTTGACCGTCGTGTCGTATTTAACCTCGTTGCCCGTCCACCAGCCGGCCGGCTTGGTGACGGAAGCCACCGAATCAACCGTTCCGTCCAGCTTCATCGTGGGCAAAGTGACCTTGGCAGTCAGTCCCTTTTTGAGTCGTTTGACGACGGACTCATGCATGCCAACCTTGACTTGCATCTTGGAGAGGTCGGGCATCATCAATAGGACTTGGTCCTTGTGGACTGTCGAGCCTTCATCGATCGGTCCGCTTTCCCACTTTGCCGCATTCGGATGAATTACCAATCCGGCCCGCTTGGCGTTGATGACGCAGTGCTTAAATTCTTCAACCGCTCGATCTCGGCGAGATTTATCCGCGTCGGCTCGTTCCGCATTTGCTTTATGTTTTGCACGCGCTGAGGCCAAATCCCCATGGAGTGTTTGAAGTTGCTCCGCCCGCGAGAAGTTCTTTAGAACGTCGATCCTGGTTCGTCTGACGGCGACATCCAGTTTGGCTTGGTCGACAGCAAACTGCTTCTCTTCGATCTCCAACTCACTTATGTACTCACTGTCCGCCATGAGTTTGGCGTGGGCGAGTACATTCTTTGTGCCGCCATACTTCGATTCGGCTACGGTCAATTCCTTTTCCAACCTCATCAGTTCGGCGACGTATCGGCCTTTCTTGTATTCGGACACAGCGAGCTCGGCGCGAGACACATTGGCAAGGGAACGCTCGGCTGCCGAGCGGGACCAATGGGCGTACTTCGTTCGTTCATCAATTTGTTCCTCGATGAACAGAGAACTAAGGCGAACAAGTACATCACCCGGCTTAACCTCCGTACCGCTTGCGACCACCCAAAGCACTGTGTTTCTGCCGCGCACTTGGCATTTGATTTCCGTGTTTTCGGAGCTCTCCAAAATACCCTGTTCGAGCGCAGTGACGGTCAGATCGTTTCGACCAATCGTGTGAGTCAGCTGAGGGCCCCGGTCCTCTTTCAGAAACCAATCCTTGGCTAGCCAAGCAGTGGCGCCGATCAACGCAATCGCGAGTAGAGCGACGAGGAGACGCATCCCGATTCTGCGCGCGTAGGCACCCAAGTTCCGCTTGCTGGCGGCGGCTTGCGTTTCGGTAATTGACTCGGTCGACATAACGACTCTTACTTAAGTCTTAGAGTTCAGCGATTCAATCTGGAGTTTACGATTCCAACTTAGAGTTCGACGGACTTAGGCTTGTCCCGGCTGGAGTCGCCGACCGATTCCGCCGCTTCGGCCTGCGCCGCTGGGAGGTGGGCCAAAGGATCGAGCACGACTTCATCACCTTCCAGAAGTCCTGACTCGACCACGATGAACATGTCGCTGTTGTCGCCCAGCTCGAGCGAGCGTCGCTGAACGGCGCCCATTCTTCGCACCCAACATGCATGTCCGGTCTGGGTCGCAATCACAGCGGAAGTTGGAATGAGCAACACGTTTTTGTGCCGCGCCAATACGACCTCAACTTCCACGCTCATTCCTGGTCTGAGCCCTTCGGTTTTGGGCAATTTCACAATGGTCTCGTATTTCACAACGTTTCCGGTCCACCAGCCAGCCGGCTCGGCGACCGAAGCAACGGAGGAGACGTCCGCGTCATGCGATTTGTTAGGCAATGTCACCTTGGCCGGCAGACCCGGTTGCACTCGGTCGATGACCGATTCGTGAATGCCTACTTTCACTTGCATCTTGTCGAGGTCGGGCATGAGCAACAACACTTGATCTTTATGGACCGTCGCCCCTTCTTCGATGTCGGGCGAATCCTCCCAGGCCTTGCCGGAGGGATAGATCACCACCCCGCTTCGTTCGGCTTTGACGACGCATTGGACCAATTCTTCTTCGGCTCGGCGAAGCCTCATTTCGTCCGCAAGAGCCCGTTCTTTTTCGGCTGCGTGATTGGCCCTGGCCGCATTCAAGTCGCCTTCAAGCGTCGCCAGTTCTTCCTGCTTCTTGAACCGCTTTAGTACGTCAATGCGAGTGTTGGTGAGCTTTACTTGAAGATCGGCTTGCTCAACGGCGAATTGTTTTTCCTCAACATTCAATTCGCTTGTGTACTCGCTCTCCGCCATCATTTTAGTGTGGCTGAGCATGTTCTTTGCGCTGACAAAATTCGATTCGGCAACCGCCAACTCTTTTTGCAGTTTCGACAACTCCGTGACGAAGCGACCCTTCAAGTATTGCGAAATGGCTATTTCGGCTCTGGCAACATTTGCCTCGGCCCTCGCCACGGCCGATCTTGCTAGATGAGCGAACTTGGTGCGCTCGCTTATCTCTTCCTCGATCAAGAGCGTTTCCAGTCGCACCAACTCATCGCCAGCCTCGACCTCCGTGCCGCTTTCGATGACGGAAATGAGCGTGTTGTCGCCTCGAACTTTGCACTTGATTTCCGTGTTGTTTGCACTCTCCAATGTTCCTTGCTCGGTCACGCTCACAAGCAACTCGCCTCGAGCAATCTTGTGGGTCGGCAACGATCCCACAGCCACGGACGAACTTGCCTCCGGAATAAAGGCAGCGCCAACCAAGATAGCGCCCACGACCAGAGCGGCGAGCCCAAGACTCGCCCAAGACCGAAATGAGAATCGGTTCACGTCCACGTGAATCGTCGTTTGGCCCGACGGTGATTGTGATTGGGAGTCATGGTTCATGGCGATTCTCTGACGATGTGACTACGATGCGACCCAAGAATTCGACGACACGACGCCGGCGACCTACTCCGACTCGCCATCCGGCGAGTTGGTATTGGAACTCGAGTTCGCGTCCGTTCCGTTCCCTTCACTCGACGGCGACTCGTTTTCGCTTGTTGCGGCCAACGCATCGGCCTTTGCTTCCTCGATGATTGCGGTTGGATTGAGCACGACTTTGTCGCCTTCGGCCAGCCCAGCATTGACGACAATGAAGACGTCATTGCTGTCGCCAAGCTTTAAAACGCGTTTCTCCGCGCCCTCCGCCGTCTTGACCCAACAGAAGTCGCCTTTTTCCGTTTCCACAACCGCCGCGACAGGAATCGACAAAACGTCTTTGTGCACAGCCATGACGATTTCCACTTCGGCGCTCATCCCCGGCTTCAGTCCTTCGTTCGCCGGCAACTCAACGATGGTGTCGTACTTAACGACGTTGCCAGTCCACCATCCGGCGGGCCTGGTAACCGAAGCGACCGACGTCACCTTGGCCTCAAGCGCGCGATCCGGCAAAGTAACTCGCGCCTTCAATCCGGGTTGCACTCGATCAATAATCGATTCATGTACGCCGACCTTGACTTGCATCTTTGAAAGGTCCGGCATCAGCAATAGAACTTGGTCCTTACGAACCGTTGCGCCTTCGGTGATGTCCGGAGTTCGTTTCCAGGCCGCAGCCGAGGGGTAAATAACAAGGCCGCCACGCTTGGCTTTGATCACGCAATCTTCGAGCTCAACTTCGGCGCGATCACGGCGTTTTTCCTCCATAGCCAGCCCAGCTTTGTCCGCTTCGAGTTTGGACAGGCTCGCCGTCAGGTTGCCCTTCATCGTCACCAATTCCATCTCTTGGGTGAATTCGCGCAGCACGTCGATTTCCGTCTCGATGACCTTGAGCTCTAACTCGGCCTGCGTGACGGTGAACGCATTGCCGCGGGCCTCCAAGTCCGTAACGTATCCCTGCCGAAACAGCTTCTCAGAGCGGGCGAGCATGTTCTTCGCCGTGCGAAGGTTTCGTTTTTTCGCCGCCAGGTCTTTTTCCAACTCCTGCATTTGCAGAAGATATCCGCCCTCCTCATAGGCTTTGATCTTTATGTTGGCCTTGGCGACGTTCGCTTTCGATTCCTCAAGCGTCGCCGTCGCGATGTGGGAGTTCGTTTTCGTCAGACTGAATTGCTCTTCGACAACCAGCGTATCGAGCTTCACAAGCTCGTCGCCTGGCGTGACGACGGTGCCGGTCGGTACAACCCAAGTGACGGTGCTAAACCCGCGAACTTTACATTTCACCTCAGTGTTGTTCGAACTCTCCAGCGTCCCTTGCTCAGTGATAGTAACTAATAGGTCGCCCCGCGCGATCGTGTACGTGAGCGCCTGCCCAACCGGCTCCTGCGAAGAGAACGCCCCTGGGATGAAAGTGGCTCCTGTCGCGAGAAGGACAATTAATGCAACGGCGATCAAACCGCCCCACCATCGGCCTCGCGCGGCGCCTGCCGAACCGCCGTCGTCGCGCTCCGGCGAGCAGTCACGTTCAATCGAACTCGGCATGTGACCAGTGGAATCGTTTGTCATAGTTGATGCGATGCCCTCTTGTTGAGGTGTGCCTACTCATCGGTCGACGGCTCTCGACGACGCGGACCCTATGGGGACAAAGGCGAAAACCAAATTACCGTGCCACGTCGGCAGAACAATTGGCCCGAGCCATCTCTCTTGCGGATTGCCAAATTGGCGACTCCGGCGGCCATCATCGATCATATCAACAGCCATCAGGCGACGCCAACGGAGGATCGGTCAAGGCACAGATGTACCGTAGAACGCGGCCGATCGTGGACACTTTACCGGGAATAAACCGAGACATGCCGCCGTATCGGCGAGCGACTGCAGGTGAGACCGTTTCCCTTTTAATTCGCCACGTAACAAGAGCCGCTAGCGCGCGGCCTTGAGGCGGCTCAACGCCTATTCCAGTGGCGGCGAAGCATATCGAATGACCGCGGATGTCGGAACGGAACGAAGCTCAACGGGTTGCAAGCCAGGAGATTCAGCACGATTCGTTTGAGAACCGCCTAGAGAGCTCAACTCGCCTGGCGCATCTTGCCAGCTGATAGGGACCATCGGAGGCAAAGCGATCTCTTCCGCGTCCGCGTCGTTTGCCGCTTCTCCGCCGTCGATCGGGAATTCAATCCATTGACCTTCTGGGTCGAGAGTCATAATCCCTAACTCGCGATACAACCTCATTCGCGTTACGTAGTAATTGAGCCAGGCGGCAAGGAAATTGTTCTGAGTTGCCTGCAACGATCCCTGGGCGCTCAATAGATTGATCGCCGTCGTCTGATTGATTTGGTGGCGAGCCCCCGGCTGCAATGGGAGACGCGGCGGATTCAACAAGAGTTGAGTTTGATCGACCCGGCGCATCGCAATGGCGACGGCGCGGCGTTGAATCTCCAGATTCTTGCGAAGCTGTTCAAGGTTGCGGAGCAGTGCTCGAAGCCCGAGGTGCAGCGAGTCACGAGACTGTATGAGATCGCGACGGCTTCGTTGGTAATTGATCAACGCTTCACGATAGGCGTTTCTTTCCAAGAGCCGAGTAAATGGCGCGTCAAACTCCAACCCCATCCTCATTGCCCCTGTCGGAGCTCGAAAACTGAGCGGATTGTTTTGCGCCGTTCGTATGTCGCCGCTTGCGGTCAGATTCAAGACAGACTGCAGCGCGTCGGCGTTGACTTGCACCAGACGCCATCGGTCGACAAGGGCTGCTCTACCGTTCATGAAGTCGAGGCGGTTATTCAAAGCAACTTGAAAAGCGTCCTCGGCCTCCAACTCGATTGGATCGACCGAGATGACCTCAAGCCGAGCCTGTGCGGGGACCAGCGACAAGCGGGCGACAGTTTGCAGAAACTGCCCGACCCAAGTCGTTAGGCCTCGCAACGTCTCCTCTCGAGTCTCCTCCGAGAGCCGATCCTCGAGTGTCTTCAGTTTCGCCACCGCGACGTCGAAGCCCAAATCGCCCGCTACCAGGTCGGCCATTCGGTTGTGGAGCCGATTGCGGTCGGCGCGAAACTGCTCCTTATCTATGTCGGACATCGACGCTTCACGTTGCGGAACCATGTCATCCATGCGAGCCAGTTCAGTTTTTGCGTATTCAAAACGCTGACGAACCGGCCCCATGAACCCATTGCACCGACTCAGTACATCCTCCAGCTCTTCAATGGCGGGTACGTCTGGCAGCTCGCCGAGGTCGGCCTGGAGCTCTAAGATCGACTCTTGTATCGCAGTCGACTCCCGCGAAAACAGTTGAAACTGACTGATCAAGCTCTGGTCAAGCTCCATCGGTAGATTCGGCGGCAAGCCAAGCGTCCGCGTTTTGTAATTGTCCAGCGCTAGTTCGAGCGAGTTGCGTCGAACAAGCAGCTCCGATCGTTGAGCTTCGACGCTTTGGCGGAATTGATCGACTTGCACGAGATCCGTCAGCTCGTTGTTGTACAAAGCGATAAGTCGATTCAATGTTCGCAGTTGCAGATTGAGATTGTCTTCGCTGTTGCGAATCTGCTGACGCTGCTGAAGCAGGCCGAGGTATCCGTTGACGCCGCCTTGCCCTGAAAACGATTGCAGGCTCGTGCTGCCGCCACCACGTTGCGGGCCAGTGACACCGAGTTCGCCAATCGCAATTTGCGTATAGAACCCTTGGCGGAACTGGCCGTAGGCGCGCAGGTTCGCGAGCAGCCGTCTCTCTTGTTGCGTCAGTTGTTCGAGCGCAATGTCTTTCCCAGCGCCGCGCAGCAGGGGCTGGATGAATGAGAAATTCGCGAGCGACGCCGAGAGGTTTGCGTCGCCGCCCGTAAATTCAAAAACGAACGAGTTGGCGAAGCCGACTAAGAGCTCGCCCGCTGTCGCAAGTTGTCGCTGAGCCAGCAATGCCGGATTGCCGCCAAACGGACGTCCGACAGTCAGCCTGTTGTTTTCGACACCGTCGCCATCAATCGCAGGGGTGATGACGAATCGCTTCAGCGTCGGACTGTAGCTGAGCTGTCTAGGAATCAAGGAACCGTTGTGAGCATACCGAGTGTCGTAGCCGCCATAGAATTGCGTGTCCAATCGAAAACGCTCGGCGGTCACGTCAAGTGCCGAAAGGTAGAGCGATTCGAGTTGCCGCTGGTGGTTGGGCGAATGCAGATAAGCAAGACGGAGTGCCGAATTGACATCGAGCTTGACGGCACCCTCGTCGTCGACTTCGACATACTGGGAAAGCGCGTCGCGCCACGACGTATTCTCCAGATCGAGCCGTTCCCCGTTATCATGCCAATGCTTCCAGCCCTCCTTGCCATCCACGTAATGGAAGTACGCGTGCGAGGCGGGGTCATCCGCAGGCATTGGGGGATGGTCAGGATCGTAGGCATCAAAATACCGACTGCGCGGGTCCATCTCGATGCTGTAATCCGGCGCGACCCACCTCGGATCGTGATTGCGCTCGTCGATCGCACCATATGCGTCACGATCCGCCTCGATTCGATACTGCGTGCGCGAGCAGCCCATGCAGATGCACAACAGGCTGAGTAGCGTCGAGTTTATGGCTAGAATGGTCGCGGCGCGCATATAACGGAACTCAATGCATCAGCGCGTACGCGACCGAGGCCGCGGTTCGGCATGTTTAGTTTCTGCTGGTCCCTCCCTTACCGTTTATCGTTATTGCAGCTACGCCGACTTTAACGATTTTGACGCTCACGTAATTTGGGGGGTTGGCTCCAAGTTTGTCCGGCTCTGCAGTGTGGCCCAAAAACTTGAGAACAGGTGTGGGTATCATGTCAGCGGAACCGGTCGTTTGTTGAAACGTGACTTGAGTTGCTCGCGGAACATCTCGGCGGTCAGCCAGTTGATTGCCGATTAGAACGGAGTCGCCATGGCGCACTTTGCCGTATCCTGCCCGGAGTCGCCAGGGCACCTCAACCCGATGACCACGCTGTTGCTCGAATTACAGCAGCGAGGACATGAAATAACTTGGATCGGGCTCGCCGATTTCGCAGAGCGAATCAAGCAACTAGGCTTCAACTCGATTGTGATTGGCGAAGACGTCTTTCCGATGGGGTCGTACGAGACCTTGATCGGTGAACTCGGTCGGCGATCTGGAATTTCCGCCATCCGGTACACGGTTCAGCTGTTTGGCCGCGCAGCTCGAATGGGTTTGGAGGAAGGCATCCCGGCCGTCAAGTCGTGCGGCGCGAACGTGTTGATCTCGGACGAAACCGTCTTCACAGCTCGAACATGCGGTGAGCTTTTGAACTTGCCGTGGATAACAGTCTGCAACGCGCTGCCCATGCATCCCGACGTGGACCTGCCGCCCAACGGTCTGTCATGGCGGTATGGGAACGGGCTACTTTCGAGAGCGCGAAACGCCTTTGGCTACCAACTCGCATCGATTGCTCTCGGCGGTATCTTCCGCGAGATTCGGCGATTCCGAAAGCGGCAAGGCATGGACAACTATCCGATGCTTCGAGAAAACGCCTCTCGCTTGGCGACGCTGGCCCAGATCCCTTCCGAATTCGACTTTCCCCGGGCCAAGCGTCCGGACTGGCTGCATTACGTCGGAGCTCTTCATGACACGCGACGTCGTCCTCGCGTCGATTTCCCCTTCGATCGTCTCGACGGAAGACGTCTGATTTACGCTTCGATGGGGACAGCCCAGAACCGGCTGCTGAATGTGTTTCGCATCATGGCCGAAGCATGTCAGTCGATCGATGCTCAACTCGTGATTTCCTTGGGCGGAGGCGTCTCGCCGGAAACGCTCGGGCCGCTCGCCGGCGATCCCATCGTCGTCAAGTTTGCGCCTCAGTTGGAGCTGCTCCAACGCGCCAGTCTTTTCATCACTCATGCCGGTATGAACTCGGCGGCAGAGTCGATTGCCGCTGGCGTTCCCATGGTCGCTATTCCGGTAACCAACGACCAACCCTCAGTGGCGGCGCGAGTCCGACACCATCGATGCGGCAAGATGATACCGTTGAGATCAGTTTCCACAAGACGCTTGGCCCAGTTGGTGCGAACGGTGCTCGACGAGCCTAACTACGCCAAACAGATTCGGCGACAAGCGGCCGCAAACGAGCGAGCTGGCGGCGCAGCGCGCGCGGCGGAAATCATCGAAGACGCGATTGGTTAGTGGGCGTAGAACGGCTCAATTGCGAGTCAGAATCGGCCGACCTGTTCTGGTCCAACCTGTTGCTAAAGCATCGCCACTGGCGGATATTTTAGGTGTCGCATGACGGCGCAACGACAGACGTCCTGCCGACCACGCGTGTGGCGAAACAAACGACCAAGGATCAATTCATGAGAATAAGCACCGAAGGGATTTTGACCACACACGTTGGAAGTCTTGCTCGCCCGAAACGGCAGCTTGAGCTTCTCTTCGCGAAGGAACGAGGCGAAGACTATGACGGCAACGAGTTTGAATCGTCGACCCGCCAGGCCGTCGACGATATCGTCTCCTCGCAGGCGACCGCTGGCATTGATATTGTGTGTGACGGGGAACAAGGCAAGTCGAGCTTTCTTACCTACATCGCGGAACGCTTGGACGGGTTCTCCCCATGCGAGCATCAAGGCGAGGATCTTTGGATCGATTCAAGAGAGACTCTTGCATTTCCGGAATTCTATGACGCCCATCGAAAGGCCCGCGAAGGCCTCATTGCCCAGCCGGTCAAATTGCAATGCACCGGACCGGTCCAGTACGTCGGTCATGAGATACTGAAACGTGAAATCGCCAACTTGAAATCGGCGGCCGAAAAGCATGGCGTCGCGGAGGCGTTCATGACCGCCGTGTCGCCATCCGATGTTGAAGGCCAACAGTCCAATGCGTTTTACGCTTCCGACGAAGCGTATCTCTTCGCGATCGCCGATGCGATGCATCACGAATACAAGGCAATTGTCGACTCGGGACTGATCCTGCAAATCGACGACCCGAGGTTGTTGACGTATTACATTTCACGTCCCGATCTGACTGTCGATGATTGCCGCAAGTGGGCCGAATTGCGAGTTGAAGCGCTCAATCACGCGTTAAAAGGACTGCCCGAGGGTCGCGTTCGCTTCCACACCTGCTATGGGATCAATATCGGCCCCCGCGTTCACGAAATGAATCTGGCCGATGTCGTCGACATCATGCTCAGGATCAATGCCGGGGCGTACTTATTTGAAGCGGGAAACCCGCGACACGAACACGAATGGACGGTTTGGCAAGATGTGAAACTGCCGGAGGGAAAGATCATTATCCCCGGCGTCATTTCTCACTCGACGCCGCTTGTGGAGCACCCCGAATTGATCGCTCAGCGGCTCGTTCGATTCGCCAACATCGTCGGCAGAGAAAACGTCATCGGCGGTAGCGACTGCGGCTTTGCCTCATTCGCCGCCACGGAACAAGAAATTCATCCGAGCATCGTGTGGGCCAAGTTCAAGAATCTCGCTGAAGGCGCCAAAATCGCTTCGAAGGAATTATTCTGAGAGAGCATACGTTCGGCAAATTGGATTAGCGGGACGCGCGGAGACGCCGAGCACGCGGAGGTAAGATGATATCCTTTCTTCGCACTCCTCGCGGCTCAGCGTGAGACCTGACCCGCCGACAGCTCTCATTGACGGAGCACAACTAATGAAGAATCCACTATTGATCGCAACGCTCGTTCTGCTTCTATCACAATGCGGCGCACCTTCAACCAGCGCCGCTGAATCGGGCTCAATCTTTCGCGCTGGAGCCGCCTCGGTCGATATCTCCCCGAAGACTTTGCCGGCCTTGATGAACGGCGGTTTCCTTCAGAATCGCTCCAACCGCATCGTCGATCCGCTGTTTGCGAGAGCGCTCGTTCTCAGTGATGGAAACGAAAAGCTCGCCATTGTGATCGTCGATTCATGCATGTTTCCCACTTCGCTATGCGATCAAATCAAACGACTGGCATCCCAAGAGACGGGAATCCCAACGGATCGCATCTTGATTAGCGCAACGCACACCCATACCGCGCCGGCCGCGATGAGGTGTCTTGGGTGTGACGCGGACCAAGCCTATGTCGATTATGTTCCGGCTCAAGTCGCAAAGTCGATTGTGAATGCGAACGCCAACCTCAGCCCCGCCAAGTTTGGCTGGGCCATTGCCGATGGAGGAGACTTAACGAATTGCCGTCGCTGGATCACGCGCAGCGATCGCATGGGCAAAGACCCATTCGATGGGCGAACCGTGCGAGCGATGATGCACCCTGGCTATCAGAACCCCGACTACGCCAGCCCTGCCGGGCCGATCGATCCCTGGCTCACTGTGCTCAGCGTCGTATCGGCGAAAGACAATTCGCCCATTTGCGTCATGGCGAATCTATCAATGCACTACTTCGGAGGACCCGGTTTCTCCGCAGACTATTACGGCGAAGTCGCGCGCGCGCTCGAAACGCAAATTGAAAAAGCGAGCGGCAAGACCGCTTCGGGTTTCGTCGGCATCATGTCGCAGGGAACCAGCGGCGATCTGCACTGGATGGACTACGGCAAGCCTCGCAGCGGCATCAGTCGGCAGCAGTATTCCGCGAAAGTAGCGGATCGCGTTCTTCAAACGTGGAAGACGATCGAGCATGGAGACGACCTGTCATTGGCCATGGAGGAAAAGAGATTGACTATTGGCCGTCGCACGCCGTCGCTCGAGCGCCGCGAGTGGGCTCGGCCGATCAACGCAGCTCGCGGAGACATGGCGCCCAGAAACCGAGTCGAAGTTTATGCGCGCGAGGCGGAATGGATCCACGAAAACCCCAAAACGGAAGTCGTCCTTCAAGCAGTTCGCATCGGCGAGCTCGCCATCACAGCGATTCCAAACGAGGTTTACGGCATCACCGGCTTGAAGCTGAAGCGGCAAAGTCCGCTCGCCGCGACTTTCAATTTGGAACTGGCCAACGGCGCGACGGGCTACATCCCACCGCCCGAACAACATCGACTCGGCGGTTACACCACTTGGCCGGCTCGAACGGCTGGCCTGGAGAAACAAGCCGAACCGCGAATCGTCGAAACTCTTTTGAGCCTGCTGGAATCCGTCACATACTCAAAACGCCGGCCATTGGAAATCTCTTCCTCGGATTACTCGTCGGCATTAACCGACCGAAAGCCAATCGCGTACTGGCGTATGGAGGACATGGTCTCCACGCGTGCCGAAGACGCGGTGCAAGACAGCCACGCGAACTACCACGGCGGCGTCGCGTTATTCCTTCCCGGCCCGGATGCCCGCGGATTTCAGGCCGGCGACTATGGAAATCGGTCGGTCTACCTTGCCGGCGGATACGTCGAGGCCAAGATCGATCATCTGCACGATAAATACGCCATCTCGATGTGGTTTGCCAATTCGCTTCCCGCCGAGGTCCGAGATGTCACTGGCGTTTTGCTCTCAACCGGATCAGAAACACTGCTCATCGCGGGGAAGACCGCTGGCGAACATACGGGAAAACTGGTGCTTCGATGTGGTACTCAATCGTTCGCCGGCAAGACGCGATTGAGCACGAAACATTGGCACAGTGTTACGATTTCAAGAGAAGAGAATCGAGTCCGTGTCTACCTGAACGGAAGTGCAAAGCCAGAGATCGACGCCGTGACCGCTCCGCCGAAGGTTGTGAATCGATTGTTAATCGGCAGCGATGGCAATCTCGATTCTACGCTCGACGGCAAAGTCGACGAGATCGCCGTGTTCGATCGCCCGTTGGATGCGAGCGACATCGTTGCGCTATATAAGACATCAGGCATGACGCTTCCGCCACGCCGCAAGCTGACGGTTGTTTTGGGCGCGAAACCGACCGACGCAGCATCTCGCAAGAAGTACTCAGACGCTGTTCTCGCATCGAAACCCGTCGCTTTCTGGAGACTCCACGACGAAACGAATAAAGTGGCCAGAGACTCGGCAGGCAAACACTCGGCGAGTTACGAGAAAGGGGCGTCGCCGCTCTGGAAAGACGCTCCAAACTTCTTCGGCGGTCGAGTGAAAGCGAAGGTTCCCAAGCTGGGCAACAGGTATAGCGTGGAGTTGTGGTTCCGCAATGAGCTGCCAGTCGGCGCGCGCCCTGTGACGGCTTACTTGTTCTCGCGCGCCGTCGACGGCGTGGATGGGGCACCAGGCGACAACCTCGGAGTCGGCGGCACGTATTCCAATAGCGGTCAACTGATTTTGTTCAATGGAAATGAGCGCGATCAACTTGTCGCCGGTCCCACGCGTCTCGCGCCTGGCAGCTGGTCGCACGTGGTGATGGTTCGTGAAGAGCAAAGAGTAACGATCTATCTCAACGGCGATCCGAAGCCCGAAATTGCCGGAACGCTGCCGATTGGTTATCCCGCGAATTGCGATGACATCCTGCTCGGCGGACGAGGCGATAATTTTGCCAATCTACAAGGCATGCTCGATGAAGTTGCAATTTACGATCGAGCATTGACTCCGCAGGATGTGAAGAACCACTTCGACGCGGCGGGGGTCAAGTTGGTCGAAAAAGTATCGGCCGCCATGCCTGCCAAGCCGACTCCTACTGAAGTGGCCGAAGCGATCAAGACGATTCGAGTGCCGACTGGTTTCGAAGTACAGCTCGTGGCGGCTGAGCCGCTTGTGAAGGACCCTGTGGCGATCGACTGGGGGCCGGATGGGCGGCTATGGGTCGTCGAAATGGCCGACTATCCGCTGGGCGTCGACGGCATGGGAAAGGCGGGAGGCCGAGTCCGTTTTCTGCAAGACACGAATGACGACGGGACGTACGACAAGTCGACGTTGTTTGCCGAGGAGCTGAGTTTCCCCAACGGAGTGCTGGCCTGGAACCAAGGGATTCTGGTAACAGCGGCGCCGGAGATTGTCTATTTGGAAGACAGCACAGGTGACGGCAAAGCAGATGTTCGCCGAGTTTTGTATACCGGTTTCCTCGAAGGCAATCAGCAACTGCGAGTCAACGGTTTGCGGTGGGGGCTCGACAACTGGGTCTATTGCGCCAGCGGCAGCCATCACGCTGGCTATGGCAAAGACAGTTGGATCACGTCGCACCGAACGAAAACGAAACATCAAATCGGAAGTCGCGACTTTCGTATTCGTCCAAACACCGGCGCTATCGACCCGCAAAGCGGGCCCTCTCAATTCGGTCGAAACCGCGACGACTGGGGCAACTGGTTTGGCGTTCAAAACAGCCACCCGCTTTGGCACTACGTGCTCGCCGATCAAAACATCCGCCGAAATCCACACTTTGCTCCGCCCGATCCGAAGCATCAGGTTGTCACGCCGGCGAATCCGCGGGTCTATCCAGCGAGCAAACTGCAGAAACGTTTTCACAGTTTCAGCCAGTCAGGCCGTTTCACATCAGCCTGCTCGCCGACGATCTACCGAGACGAATTTCTGTTCGATCGCAGCTCCGAACAACACGCGTTCACATGCGAGCCGTTTCACAACTTGGTGCAGCACAATTTGATTGCAGACGACGGCGTCAGCTTTCGATTCCGGCGAGATCCGGCTGAGAAGAAAGTTGACTTCTTTGCCAGCGAAGACCGTTGGTGTCGTCCGGTGATGACGCGGACCGGTCCGGACGGAGCGCTGTGGGTCGTCGACATGTATCGCTACATGATCGAACACCCGCAGTGGCTGCCGCAAAACGGCAAGGATGAACTCCGCCCTTGGTTCAGAACGGGCGAGGACCACGGCCGAATTTACCGAGTCGTGCGCAGCGACCGGACCGCACGCGAAATCCCAAGACTCGATGAGCTCTCGCCAGAAGAACTTGTTGCGAGACTCGAGAGTCCCAACGGCTGGAATCGCGATTCGGCGCAGCGATTGTTGGTCAACGGAAAGCGAATCGAAGCGGTCGACGCGCTCGAGAAATTGGCGACTGACAGCCCACAACCGCTGGCGAGACTTCATGCGATCTGGACACTCGACGGGCTCGGGGCGTTGTCGGCCGAGACGCTGGAATCCGCATTGGGTAGCAGTCACGCGGGATTGCGTAGAAATGCTGTCCGTATCGCCGCGAGTGTCGCCGTCGACGGCAAAAAATTGGCGGCGATGGCCAACGATCCCGACGCAAAAGTGCGTCTCGAACTCGCATCGACTTTAGGATCCTATGATTCGCCTGTTGCCAGCAACTCACTGGCCGAATTGCTGAACGCATCGGCCGGCGATACATACTTGGTCGCCGCAGTGATGAGTTCTTTGTCGCCGAAACACGTCATTGATGTTCTTACGGCCGCCAGCAAAACCGCCAATGGCCAGCCACTCACCTTGGACTTGATTGGCCAAGCCGTCGCGATGGGCGAAGAGGATTCGATTGGGCGTGTCGTCGAGCTGGTCTGTGCTGGGCCGAGCAGGACGTCTGACAAGCACAAATTTCTCGCACTAGCCAGAATCCTCGACGGTCTCTCCTCGCGCAAACTCCCCACCAGTTCACTGCCCATCGCGGCGCGCGATCTTATCGCCGAGACCATTCAACAGGCGCGGGCTGCCGCCGCCAACGACGAGACGTCCGTTGACGTTCGCATCGCCTCGATTCCGTTACACGGACGCGTATCCGATCAGCGTGAAGAAGATTTTCAGGTGCTGCGTCGCACGTTGGTCCCGCAATCTCCCGCTCCGCTTCAACAGGCTGTCGTTTCCCACCTCGCGAAACGCAGCGACGCCGTCGTCGCGGAAGTCATGCTGGCAGGCTGGAAGTCGCACAGCCCGGCACTGCGAAATCAGATACTCGACGCACTCGCCAGCCGCGGCTCCTGGGCCGAATCGTTGCGATTGCGTTTGGTTTACGGCGAGATACGAGTTAGCGAATTGAACGCATCGGTTCGGCAACGCTTGTTGACCCGCGCAAAGAACTCGCCCACGTGGCAAAAGGCGTTAGCCACAACAGCCTCGGCAAATCGCGCCGAAGTGCTCCGCCAATTCCAACCAGCGTTAACCCTCGAAGGAGACGCCAAACGAGGCGAGGCCGTATTCCGCAAAGTGTGCCTCAACTGTCACAAGCTTAAGAACGAGGGGCACGAAGTCGGTCCGCAACTCGCATCCATTACGAACAAGACAAAGGAAGCGCTGTTCGCTTCGATAATCAACCCCAATGCGGCGGTCGACGCGAAATTCTTCAGCTACTCCATCGTCACGGTGGACGGACGAATTCTCACGGGAAAAATCGAAACGGAAACAGGCAGCAGCATGACCTTGCTCGCCGCCGAGGGCAAACGCGAGACCGTTCTCCGACGAGACATCGACGAACTCGTTGCTTCCGGCAAGTCCTTGATGCCCGAAGGAATTGAAAAGGACCTCAAGCCGCAAGATCTCGCCGACCTGCTTCAGTTCGTTCGCGAGACGTTTCGTTAAAGCTTGACGCCATTCACGTCCATCGAGATCACTCTGAATCGACTGAGATATGTACGCCATCATGCGCAATCAAGTTACCGAGTTCGAGCCGGCTAGATTGTCGCGCGCCTTTGCCTCTCTGTTCGACGCCAACACGATGGACATCGCGGGCTCCGGTATATCGATCCAGCCTGTCGAGCATCGCATGCAGCCCAAGCGAAGGAAGAGAATTGACAGCGGTTCCTGTCGCAGCGATCATGAATACTGCTAATGCCAACTCGAGATGTACAGTATGAACGAGACACGTTGATTCGATCGCAGCCTTTCCGTTGGGCCACAACATCGATGACGAATCAGCGCAAAGCTTTTGAAAGGAGCCTTCCCATTAACCGCACATTAATCATCGGCCTGACCGTGTTCCTGGCCTTGGTAGCCGTCAGTCTGCTTGGAGGCGATCAGCAAGCCGTTGCGGGTAACGGATTCCATGGATGCCAGGGCTATGTGGGATGCCAAGGCTACGTCTGCAGCGGCTACGTCGGATGCCATGGCCGTTCAGGCTGCCACGGTATGGTTGGCTATCGCGGAATCGGCTGTTTTGGTGTTCGCAGTTGCTATGGGGGCCTGGTTGCACGGTCGATCTCAGCACACCCAGCGAGCGTACATGCGTGACGCCAAGCGGTTCATGATGTTCGCCGACAAGCCGCTCCGATCAGTGAAACTGATCGACCTTCAAACATTTGGAGATCATTTGGATCAGACGCTGAGAGCAGTTTCCGTTAATCGCACCCTCAGTGCGGTGAAGAGTCTTTTCGCCTTCGGTTTTCAGCTCGGATACTTCCGATTTGATGTTGGGCGTGCATTGAAGCTTCCAAGTTTTCGTGACGAATTAGCGGAGCGAATTCTTGGCGAAACTGAAGTGCTGAGGATGATTTCACTAGAATCAAATCTTCGAAATCGTTCGATCTTGATGACACTATATGCTGGAGGATTTCGGGAAGCGTCCCAATAATTGTTGAAAGTTGAAAGATGGTCTCCCGAAGGGCAGAA
>CAZMNY010000032.1:0-95449 GCA_964567745.1 uncultured Pirellulaceae bacterium
CCCTCCCGGCGGTTTCCAAGGTGGCCCTCCCGGTGGTTTTGAAGGCGGCGGACCTCCCGGCGGATTCCAAGGCGGCCCTCCCGGTGGATTTGAAGGTGGCCCTCCCGGCGGATTCCAAGGCGGCCCTCCTGGCGGATTCCAAGGCGGCCCTCCCGGTGGTTTCCAGGGCGGACCCCCTCGACCAGGTCGCAACTAAGTTTCCAGCGACAGTTTGAGCAGCAAATTTCGTAGCCGGCATCGCCAGCCAATCTGGCGGTGCCGGCTACTTTTTCCTCCCGAGCATTCAAGAGTGACATGAGTAGAGAAGAGGTCCAAGCGTCGCTAGACGAACTGAACCGTGAGATTGAGCATCTCGATGTCGCCGACAACGCAACGCGCGAACGGTTGACTCAACTTGTCACCACGATCGAGAAACAGCTCGATCCCGAGGACATGGGCGATCCGGTCGAACCCGCGTCCGAACACGTCGCCAGCCTTATCGAGCAGTTCGAAGTTGAGCATCCACGGATTACCGAGACACTAAATCGGATCCTGACGATTTTGGGCGAGTCGGGAATCTAACGCGATACCAGGGCGCGCTCCAGACGCTGAAGGTCTGTCGAGTTCCACGACAGCGTTTATTCTTACCCACGGCTTTGCCATGACTCTGGCCAAGTGAGTGACCATCGTCTTGCGCTCAAGCGAGTCCCGTTCGGCCGATTCAGCTCCAATCGAGTCCGCCGTGTAGCGCGTTCAGGTTGAGGCATCCCTCGTCGGTCACGATCACCATATCCTCGACTCGCACTCCGCCGATGGAACGAGAGTAGAGGCCTGGTTCAATAGTGAGCGCGTCGCCCGCGACAAGTTCCGGTCCACCTTTGTCGAGCAACGGCGGTTCATGCACGTCGAGTCCGATGCCATGTCCAGTGCCGTGAGTCATGGCGGTGTAGTCGTCGCTGTCGCCGTCGCCTGGCAAACCCATTTCAAAACCATGACTTCGAATGACCTTGGCGGTAGCCTCATGGACCGCCTGCCCAGTGACGCCCGCGCGAGTGGCCTCGATTGCGGCGTCCTTGGCGGCGACGACAGCCGAGTGCATCTTGGCCAGTCGTTGCGGTATCTCCCCATTCACGACGGTTCGCGTGCAGTCGCCGTTGTAGAGCGAGCTGCGATTCTGCGGGAAGATGTCAACGATGACCGGCAACTCGGTGCGCAAGGCGCCGGACCCATAGTTGTGACAGTCGGCGCCTTGAGGTCCGCATGCAATGATGCTAGTTGGATTCGAGTAGCCTCGCTCGAGAAGCCAGACATCGACAGCGGCTCGAAGTCGTTCGGCCGTCAGCGCTTCGCCGTCGACCTGTAAAACGCCCTCGGCATCAGCTTGGGCGAATGCGACGAGTCGGCAAGCCATCTCCATCGCGCCTTCGGTTGTCGCCTGAGCTTCCCGCAATCGTTCGACTTCCTGTTCGCTTTTAGCGCGTCGATCAACGACTCCCAATTCGGAATCACAATCGACCTTGATGCCGGCTAGCTGCAATTGATCGGCATAGATCAGCGGCAAAGAGCGGTCGGCGATGGCATGCTTGACTCCCGATCTTCGCACACATTCCGCCACAGCTTGCGCGGTCGCCGTCTCGCGGTCGCCCGAGAGGCCTGATTCAGGCGCGAAGTCAGCGGGACAATGTACATCGTCAGCATTGGCCGATTGTCTGGCTCGTTGCATTTCGATATCGCGAAGGATGAGCTTCGTGCGAACGGAGCCATCTTCTTGCGGAAGCGAAATCCATGCGGTTGGATCTCCCACCAAGAATCGGACACGATGGTAAAGACCGCGGTTTGTTGCGGGAATGCCGGCCATCACAATCGCCGAATCGGTCATCGTTTCGTTCCTCGAGAGAGTGCGTAAAATTCGATGTGTGTGGAGTCTACAAGATTTGGCTGGTTATGGCCGATCTCTCAGTATCTCGCCGGCCGCATTGCGTCCGCAGGCGCCCATCACGCCTCCGCCGGGATGGCTCGCCGCACCGCAAAGATACAGACCTCGAACGGGCGTCCGGTGATCGGCCCAGCCCGCGACAGGCCTCATGGAAAACATCTGCTGCAGGCTCATCGCGCCTTGCATGATATTGCCGCCGGTAAGACCGAAAGTTTTCTCTAGGTCGAGCGGACTGAGGATCTGACGATGCTCGATCGCGCCCGGCAGATTGGGAGCATATCGAGCGAGCGTCTCAATGCATCGATCGGCAAAGTCTTCCTTCACGTCGTCCCATGTCCCCTGGGCCAATTGATACGGCGCATACTGAACGAAGATGGACGCGACGTGACATCCCTGTGGCGCGAGCGAATCGTCGACGCTTGATGGAATCGTCATTTCCAGAATCGGCTCGGTGCTCGGCCAGCCATATTTTGAATCATCGTACGCTCGTTCCAAATAGTCGAGCGTCGGCGAAATGTGAATCGTACCGCGGTGTTGCGGAGCGATTCCGGTGGAGGGTGCACAGGTAAAGTTTGGCAACTCGCGAAGAGCCAAGTTAATCTTGGCTGACGCCGACGAGTAATCGATTCTCGCGACCGCTCGTTGAAATGATTCTGGCAATGGCGCTCGGTCGTCGAGCAGTCGTTCAAACGTCCAATGCGCGTCAATACTCGAGGCGATAACCGGTGCCTCGATCATGGTGTCGTCAGCAAGCTGCACGCCCGCGACTTGGCCTTTGCGAGTCAGGATTTGTGCAACGGGCGATTCGCGGAAGATGTCGACTCGCAGTTGTTTGCAGACTTTCTCCAAGGCGTTGGCCAATCCGCCCATTCCACCTCGAACATATCCCCACACGCCTCGCGCCCCACCCGCTTCGCCCATCACGTGGTGGAGCAAGATGTAAGCTGATCCTGGCGAGGAGATGGAGCCCGCGCTGCCGATAATCGCGTCGGTTGCAAGCGTCGCTCGAAGAACCTCCGATTCGAACCACCGCTCGAGAATCGGGCGAGCGGCGCCAACCATCAGCTCGATGGCTTCGGGAAGTTCCTCGCCGAGATCGGCAAGGGATCGGTAAATGTCCCAGGCCTGTCCCGTATCCCTAATCTTCTTTCCCAGCCCTGACTTTCGCCAAGTCGAAGGGAGAGGCAGCAAGTCGGGCGCGGTCCGGTCGAGCATGGGATCGATCGTCGCGGCAACTCGCTCGAGTAGCGATTCGTACTTCGGATAGGCTTCCGCGTCGCTGCCGCTGAATTTGGCGATTTCCGATTGAGCGCTGCGGAGATCGGGTCCCAGCGTCAATGAGCGACCGTCGAGCAAGGGCGTGAAGGACGACGGATCGCGCGGTAAGACGTCGAAGCCATTCTCGCTTAGTTTCAGCTCACGGATGATGTCCGTCCGCAACAAGCTAACCACGTAAGCTGCGGTCGATACTCGGTAGCCCGGCCAGAGCTCTTCGGTCGTTGCACATCCGCCAAGGACATGCCGGCGTTCGAGTACACAAACGGAGCGGCCAGCTTTGGCCAAATAAGCGGCAGTGACGAGTCCGTTGTGGCCTCCGCCGATGACGATGCAGTCGTAGGCTCGTTTCTTCACAGATTCCTAATTCCAGCGATGGCTATATTCTTATGTTCTGTCGACGTGACTCAGTTGGTGTCGTGATTGTACATCGCATCGAACGTTGTCGTCAGCCGGGTCCGGCCATCGAACAAATTCGTCTGCTACAATGCGACTCGCGATGGTGCGTTGACCCTCGGCTCGATCTCCTTCGACACAAAAAATTTCGCACCAACAAACACGATCGCGTTTCAAAACGAGGTCGTCCCACTAAGGCAACGCTGGATTGCGATCGGAATGGGTAGTACGAGAAGCAATCAGATCGTCACCCGTAACGCTTCGCCTCACCGCGGCAGGTATTGGGTTTTGGCTGCCGCGATTCTCTGGAGCACCGGCGGTTTCTTTGCCAAAGCGCCTGATTTTCTCGCTTGGAGCGGCGGTTCGCTGGCGTTTTGGCGAGCGGCGTTCGCATGCGTCGTGCTGTTGCCAATGGCTCGCCGCATTCGCTTCTCGCTCCGTCTCGCGCCGATGGTTATTGCCTTCGCGGCGATGAACTACTTCTTTCTTAACGCAATGAAAGCGACCGAAGCGTCTAATGCAATCTGGTTGCAAAACACAGCCCCGATTTGGGTTCTGCTGTTCAATGCCTTCGTGCTGCGCGAACCCGTTCACCGTCGCGATTGGGTGATGCTCGGATTTGGCACCATTGGCATTGGCTTGATCCTGGCATTCGAATTGAGATCAGCAGACCGTATCGGTGTTGTGTACGGCGTGATTTCCGCGTTGACCTATTCCGGCGTCGTTATCTCACTGCGCAGTTTGCGCGATGAAAACCCGTTTTGGCTGATCGCGCTGAACCACCTTGTGACGGTACTCGTGATGGCGCCGATTGCGATTGGCGACAACGCGTGGCCCGAAGGGCGACAGTGGATTCTCCTGTTCTTGTTTGGCGTGGTTCAAATGGGCCTGCCCTACGTGCTGTTCGCGCAAAGCTTAAAAACGACACCAAGCCATGAAGCCTCCGCCATCACGCTACTCGAACCGATCCTCACTCCGATTTGGGTCTTTCTCGCCTGGCATAGCCATCCGTCCTATCAACCGCCGCAGTGGTGGACGCTGCTCGGCGGCGGCCTCATCCTGTTCGGCCTGGCCGCCAGATTCCTACGGCGAGAATCGCCGTCCACGGATTCGGCTAAACAACGGCGATAACCTGTCGCTCGCTGACACGTCGCGGTTGCGGACACTCACAGTGATGGAAGCGTTGTGGGCCAGTCATCACGTCGATATTGCGGTCGAAGGGCTTTGGCTGATTTAGCCTCTGACGGATCGCGTCCGTCCACAGTCGGTCTAGCCCAAGATGGAGGGTCCGGTTCCACGTCGGCGACAGCGGCGTATTGATCATCAATTCCAGGACGAACCGTCGCACTGGATCAAGTTGGGCAGTCAATTCTTCGTCATGCAGCAGCTTCTCGAACGTGACCGCATCGCCCTCGCGAACTAAGATCTCATTGGTTTCAAGATGCGATTCCGCAAAGTGGTCGCTTTGTTGGCTCAGGATCTTGAGCGCTGTGATTTGATCGTTGGGCGAGATGGCGTACAAACAGAGAGCCGCGTCGCGACGGACGCGAGATGAGTCCAATTCGAGAAGAGGCAGCACGGCTGTCCTAGCCGACTTGGCTGCACGATCGAGCTTGGGCAAGGCATGCAGTACTTGGCTTTGCACGGCGGCATGCTCGCTGGAAAGCGCCTGCACGTAAGCCGGCAGCGCATCGATCTTGTACCGATTCAACTCCGCAAGCTGATGCCGCCAGTTGGATTTGGCGTCGCGGATGCCAGCCGCGAGCGACTCGATGGATTGACTTTATGCACTTGGATCGCCGATTGATTCGTCATCGACATAGAAGTTTGTCGAACTCTCGCCGTCGGTCCATTCCCGCCATACCCCGTGCCGCTTACCTCGAAAAAAACTGCCGGCAGCGAGTCGTCTGCTTGCCGCTGTCCAGAACGCCCACTGGCCATGACGTTGATTTCGACGGAACTCGCCATTCGCCATGATCGTGCCATTCGCATGCCAGAAGGTTGCCTCTCTCATTTGTGCTTTGGCGAGCGAAGCGTTCACTCGTTGGTTGACCACTCGCCAAGCGATCTGCGTCGGTGATAATTTGATGTGCATCTGGCTTAGCCGAATAGGCGATTGAACTGCCCACGAGTGTCTTGTCGCGAAGGTCGCTCAGTAAGAATGGGGTGGTTCTTGGCGACTCGAATGATGAAATAGCCCATCCGACGAACTGCCTCGAGTAGAAGTCTTGACCCGTGGAGTCCGACTGAATTGGTTGACTTCCGACAATGGCCGATGCAGGTCCGTCCACCAAATTGTGAACGCGAGTCACTTCCCCTGCGGACAAGGCCGCACGATCCGTAAAGATCAAATCGTTGCCATCGGTCTCGACGCGGAAGGGCGGCTGACTGGTTTCAACGATAGTCTTGACGATCGATTCGGTTGGAACTTGGATGGCCTCAAAACTAATCCTCGCTTTGGCATATTCGTCGTAGGCTCTGCGTCCATTCGCGGAATCAATTTGAACTTCGAAACCCAGTTCGCGCTGCAATTCGTCGAGCACTTCACTCGCCACTCGATTCTTGACAGCCATGGTGTGTGGCCGGTCCCACAAGTCACCGCCTGAGTCGCTTTCGAGCTCGACTGGCACGGCGAAAAGATAGGCCCAGGGCTGAACATGATTGAGGTCCATCCACAGGCCAATCGCCACGAGGACGAGCGCCGTGTTAGCGAAACGTGATCACCTTCCATAGGGCGACGAGGATATTGCGCTCGTTGAGACCTCCAACCGCGGATCCGGTCGACGAGCAATCCAGCCACCCGAATCGTCGCTGCGTTGCCTGCTTGACGGCGGAAGGGCGGACTGACGTCGTCGTTGATAGATAGTCAGTTTAGTGCAAGTGAGCACAATCTGGCTAAACAACGGCTGCAACGGAGAAGCAAAGGAACGGTATGCTCAGGCAAACTGCTCCGAGCACGGTGCGAAACCAGCCGAGTTCGACGCTATCGTCGCTTGTCGGCGGATGATCGGGTCCGAGGATAAAGAAGACGATCGAGAGCATTAAGATCCAGGCGTACTGTCCCGAGTAGGCGATGTACGCAGCGGCAAAGGCGGCGAATCCTCGTGCAATCCAATGGGCTCGGCGGCCGAATAGCGAGTACAAAACGTGGCCGCCGTCGAGCTGGCTGATGGGCATCATGTTCAGCCCGGTGATCAACATCCCAACCCAGCCGGCCATCAGCCAAGGATTGAGTTGCGAGTTCCAGACAAGATGCGCTCCGTCGGGCAAGTTGGGGTGGGCCAACTGATTCATCCAGATGGCAACCCAAGGCAAGCCGATCTGATACGGCCCGAACTGGTCGACTCCCTGTTCAAGTTGGCTAATTCCAATCCAAAGCACAGGGACGGCGATCACAAGTCCGGCCAGCGGCCCGGCCAGTCCAATATCAAATATCTGGCGCCGATTTGGTCGGCGGCCCTCCATGGCGATCACCGCTCCAAAGGTGCCGATGATGCTGATCGGAAAGGGCAAAAAGTAAGGCAAACTGGCGGGTACACGGTAAATCAACGTCGCGATATAGTGCCCCATCTCATGGGCGAACAAGATTCCGATCAGACACGCTGCGTAAATGGCGCCGTTGCCCCAGTTTGTCAGCAGCGCCTGGCGAATGTGAATGTCGTCGAGCCAAGCGCCGTTGTGCGAGTCTGCTAGCATACCGAGCGGCCACGAAAGCGAGCCGACAAAGAACGTGGAGACGCACGTTGCGACAAACAGCAAGATGGGCAGTCTAATTCGCTTGGGCCATAAATCGCCTGGGCTAACCGGTGCCAGCGCCATGGCGTCAGCTTGCTCGGGCGCGTCCGATTCGTCGTCCAACCGTCCATCCTTTTCGCGCGAGAGAATCGGGAACCAAGGCGGCCCAAGTCGAGCCGACCAATGCCCCAATGTACCACGTCCGCTCAATCGTGTTAGCACGTGCGATTGAGTTCACGAAGCAAGGCAAGCCAGGCGTGACTACGGGCCACGGACCTTACGCTCAATGGTTGCTGTTTGGGCTATTCGGCGGTTGAGGTATCATTCCGCGCCGGAGCCGCTTGCCATCTGTCTCACGACAACCCAAATCGGCCGGCGGCAAGCATCGTCGCGTCCGCCCGGAATTTCGAGCGGCGCCGACTTGCCACCAGAGGAAGAGCCATCGTATGTCCGCAACGCCTCACCTTGAATCCGATCGACGACGCGTGGCGCGAGCGGTTTTGATCGCCATGTTGTGGGTCGCGGCAAGTTGGCCGAGTTGTGTTGCCGCTAAGCCCACCGGCTCGCCGGCCAACATGGCGGATGATGCCGAATTGCACGACGTCCATTTCACGAGCGACACTATCGGTTGGGTTGTCGGCGATCGGGGCGTCATTCTCTCCACTCGCGACGGTGGTTCCCATTGGCGGCGTTCGACCGCGCCGATCGAGGCGACTTTGCGTTGCGTCTATTTTACGGACGAACTGCACGGCTGGATCGTTGGCGGCTGGATTGAACCCTATCGGCACGCCAGCCACGGCGTGGTGTTGCGAACGATCGATGGCGGCAAACGTTGGACGCCCTCGCCATCGAACACGCTGCCGGCGCTCAAGGGAATTCGAATGCTCGACGCCCAACATGGCTGGGCGATCGGCGACGCTTCACCGCTTTATCCTTCCGGCGTATTTAAGACAAAGGACGGCGGCCGAACTTGGACAACGATGCCTTCGGGGTCGTCTCGAGGGTTATTGTCGGGCGACTTCGTGAGTCGGAACCGCGGAGTCGTCGCGGGGGCCGATGGTCAATTGAAACTGGTTACCGGCACCGAGATCATCCCGACTCGCACACCCGATCTGGGCGGCCGTCCGCTGAGCCGAGTTCGTTTGGACGATCGTCAGGGAGGCTGGCTTGTCGGTGCAGGCGGTCTGGCTTTGACCACTCGCGACGGAGGGCTCTCGTGGCATCGTCCGCTCGGACCGCTTCCGCTCGCGGCGCTGTCGGCCGATTTCAAAGCGTCAGCGGTCGTTGGCGACTCAGTCTGGTTGGCGGGCGAGCCGGGAACTTTCGTTTACCACTCGCCGGATCGAGGTCAGACTTGGCGCGCGTTTCCGACAGGCAATCGTCTGCCGATTCGATCGCTCCATTTCGCGACGTCGAAACTGGGTTGGGCTGTCGGTGCGCTTGGCGGCATTATGCACACGCGAGATGGCGGCCAGTCGTGGTCGCAACAAAGGCTAGGCGGCGAGCGACTCGCGGTTTGGATGGTCTCTGCCGAAGCGTCGGCAGTGCCGACCGATCTGATTGCCGCTCGGTGCTGTGGAGATGGATATCTAGGGCGCTCGACTCTGCTGTTCGGTCAGGGCGAGCCAAACGCGATTTCCGCATCGCTTGGCGATCGGCTACACGAGTCTGTTATCGCCGCGGGCGGCAGCGGTGCAACGGCCTGCTGGCGTTTTCCGATCGAGAACCGAGCCATCGCGACCTCGTCGGCCCCCGCGCGGCGTATGCTGGATCGAGCGACCGACGGCCACGGCCAAGAAGAACTGGAAGCCTACCTCGTTCAACAAATCCGCATGTGGCGCCCAGCGGTGATTGTCACCGACGATCGGACGTCATCTCCGTTTGCGGCGCTAACCGCCGAGCAGATTGCCACGGCTGTTTTGCTCGCCGCCGACCCCACTCGCTACAACGAACAGATAACCGTACAAGGGCTCGAAGCCCATCGAGTCCAATCGGTTTTCTATCTCGCCAAAGATGGTCGGATCAAGATTGAAACGTCAAAGCTGCTGGCCAACATCGGATCTTCCGTACACGACTACGCGTCTTATGCGAGAGGATTGTTGGACACGGGACTTCGCAGTCGACCGGACTGGGTTGCATTGCGCGCCGGCGCTAGATCGGGTCGGCCCGCCGTGCGTCTCTTCGACGGCGTCACTGGTGTCGAACCTGGACGAGGTGCAAGGAGAAAGCCGGGCCCGCCGCTGCTGACCAACCTCGCGCAACTTCACAAGATGATTCAGAAGAGCCGGACGACCCGGGCGTTATTGAATCGAGGACAGCAAGGCGGAAATAACGCGAACTACAACTTGCTCGTGGGCCAGCTCGATGATCTGACGACCGGCGTCGATAGTCGGGCAGCCGGTGAAATCATTTTCGAGCTGGCTCAAACGCTTAGATCCCGCGGTCAACACGATCTGGCGGCGGACGTGCTCCAGCGATTAATTCAGAAACACCCCAACAGTCCGCTCTGGGCACCAGCGGCCTCTTGGCTCATTCAGTATTACGCCAGCGCCGAAATGCAGCATCTGAGCAAGCGACACTCAAAACTGGTCGTCACCGAAGGCGCTGCGAGAATCACGGGCGAGGCCAAGATGGTGCGGGCCAATCCGTTTAGCGATCCGCAGGCCGGTGTGAAACCCGCCAGCTTTACCGCTCCGATCAATACGAGCCATCAGACATTGAAGGAGGCGTCCGCCGAAGTGTCGAAACGGCGAGCCAAGCAGGCGTGGGAGCTCGCTCAGCTCGTCCAGCAGACGCGGCCCAACTTATACGAAGACCCTCAACTTCGATTCGCCGTGGCCAATGCTCAGCGCGAATTGGGCGTCGGCCGTTCGTCCGATAGCGCCCTTCGCCGCATGGCCGATCCGGATGCCGCGGGCGGCTGGCGCGAGACGGCTCAAGCCGAACTCTGGCTCACCCACTTAAAGGGCCGTCCGCCCAAGCCGGTGCAGCCCTGCTTTCGAACTGCCACAAAGCCAGTCCTCGACGGGAAGCTGAACGATCGAGTGTGGCAGGCTGCCCAGTCGCTCGACTTGAGCCAAGGTGAGACGTCCGGCGACGGCACCAATTTGACTCGCGTGTGGCTCGCCTTCGACAACTCGCATCTCTATCTCGCCGCTGTCTGCACGACTCCGCAGGACTCGCAGGCCGACAGCCCAAACACGGGTGGACAAACGCAGAATAGCGCGTCCGTTTTACGACAACGCGACACGGACCTGAGCCGACGCGATCGGCTGGAGTTCTACCTCGATATCGATCGCGACTATGTCTGCTATTACCGATTTCAGATCGACGATCGCGGATGGGCCAACGAAGATTGCTTCGGTGTCAAGAGCTGGAACCCCAAGTGGCATATCGCTCGCCGCTCCATCGACAACGCTTGGGTCGTTGAGGTGGCGATCCCGCTTGACGAACTCACCTCAGCCGACTCGGTGCGAGAACAGGTTTGGGCGTTCGGCGTCCAACGCGTGCAACCGGACGTCGGACTTCAGTCCTGGACGAAACCTGCCGGCGTCGCCGAGCGACCCGAGGGATTCGGATTGCTTCGATTTGAGATGGCTCGTTAACGCCGCGGCGAAATGGCCAGCCCGATGAGGCTGGAAAACGAATTATCTTCGCGTTAACGGCCTAGGCTCTGTCCCTTAATTGGGATTGCATAGAAATTGACATCAAGGAAGCTCGACGAATCGCGACCCGCTACGAGAAAAAACTCGAGCACTACCTCGCCATGATCTACATCGCGATCGCAAGAATGCTCATCAACTGGTATTAAGGGACAGAGCCTAGCGAATCTGCTCGACCCAATCGAGCAGCAGCTGGAACTGCCGACCAAAATCGTGGTCGGTGTTGTCGAGCGGGCTCTTAAAGAAACAGGAGAGTTGTTTCATGAGTCCGGTCTGGCCTTCCCGCGAAGTGCGTTCGGTCAGCCTCACGAGATCCAAGACGAGCGGGGCGGCGAGAATCGAATCGCAACCCTGCCAAGTGAATTGCATGACCATCGGCGTTCCCAGGAAGCCTCGAAAGTGAATATGGTCCCAGGCGGTTTTCCAATCGCCGAGGCTCTCGATGTATTCGATACTGACATGGGATTGCGGCGGGTAACCTAGTATTTGGCCGAGCAGTCGGTCCTTGCTGTCGACTTTCGTCTTCTTATTGACGGGATCGTCGAGAACTTTGCCGTCCATGTTGCCAAAGATGTTGTGGCCAACCCAACTCATGACCTCTAAGTTGCGCTTGGCGAACATCGGCGCCAGGACGCTCTTGAGTAACGTCTCGCCCGTCTTGCCGTCGTGACCCATGTGGCATACGCCGCACGACTCGGCCAGTTCGCGGATGGCCAGCGGGGCGGACCCGGCGGATGGTGTGAAATTGATGTAGGGGAATCCGCATTCGATTGCGGCAATAGCATACAGAGAACTCGCGGCGAGCGGGCACTTCGTCGGCTTTTCAAGCAGCGGTTTGAGAGCCTTCCAGGTGTCGGGAATCTCGGCCTCGAGCGGCGGTTCGGTTGAAGCCACATTGACCACGACGACTTGCGAAAGTTTGTTGCGTTTGGCGAAGCTCTTCAGGTCCGACTGCACTCGCCCAATCGCGGCTCGCGGCGTCTCTTTGCGCCGTTTGTTGCTCGCGGAAGCGAGGTCGCGAATTGTCGATCCGACATTGAAGAGAACGCCTGGCCGAATCTCCTTGTCGTACTTGGCGAGTTCGCTGCGGCATTTCTGTACGATCGCTCCGTCGACGGCGCGACTGACCTGATGCAGTTTGTCGGCCTCGTCGACGTAGCTAGTCTTGCGAATGTCGTGTCCGCCGATCACAAGGTCTTTCCAGCCGACGAGATCCAAGTCGGCAAGTTCCGGCAACTGAGTCACCAAACCTTGGTCGCCAACGAGCCCTTTGCGAAGCGCGGCGATGCCAAGAACCGCCGTCGTTGCGACTCCGCCATGGGCGCCAATGAGCCAAATACCTATTCGTCTTTTTGCCATTTATTTCGGAAGGTTGAGTTGGGGTGTGGCGACCGCGAGGCAGATGGGCATCTACCGTATGTCGCCGGGGAAGGAGTGATTGCGAACAGGCCGTCGTCAACAGATCTCTCGCCTAGAAAGACCGCTGTCGGGATCGCGGCAACATTGTCGCTGGAAGTACCCGTTTCGACCGGGCCCCATTCGACTGTGACGCTCGTGACCGGGGGACGCCAGCAGTAGGGGGCCTACCTTCGCCATCAATGCGAAGCTACCATAGTCGATTGTCGCACGCCCTAGCGAAGCGAGTCAAGCGATCTGTTCGCCGGACTTTCGGCTTTCCTTCGCTTCGATGTTCACCCGGGAGATTTTCTTGGGTTGAGTGTCAAAGCGGGACGGAGTTGGCCAGTCCTGGTCGCCTGTTGTGTCGGCTGGCCTGGGCGGCTTGGCAGCCCACGAACCCCTAATGCAGAATGACCTTGCGGACCTATGTTTGAGACGCTCAACGTCGCCCCGCCCGACCCGATCCTTGGATTGAACGAAGCCTTTCGCAAGGATGAGAACAAAGACAAAATCAACCTGGGTGTCGGAGTTTACAAGGACGCCAATGGGGCGACGCCGATTTTGGCGTCCGTAAAGGAAGCCGAACGCCGGTTGCTAGAAGCAGAGACGAACAAGGGCTACCTTCCGATCGACGGTTTGTCGACTTACGGAAAGCTGGCGAGACAACTGCTTCTCGGCGACACGATCGATGACTCGCGGGGCGCGACGATTCAGTCTCCTGGGGGAACCGGAGCACTGCGTGTCGCCGCCGATTTCGCTCGCCGTGCACTCGGCGCGAGTCGCATCTGGTGCAGCAAGCCGACCTGGGCGAACCACCCCAACATATTCTCCGCCGCCGGTTTGGCAGTCCTCTCGTACGGGTACTTGGACGAATCGGGCAGCGGTCTCGATCTCGACAGCATGCTGAGCGACTTGCAGCAGGCTCAACCGGGTGATTTGGTCTGCCTTCACGGCTGTTGCCATAATCCGACCGGCGTCGATCCGAGTGCGGATCAATGGGCCGCGATTGCCGACGTGGTAAAGCAGCGACAACTGCTGCCGCTTGTCGATTGCGCCTATCAGGGATTCGGCAACGGGCTCAGTGAAGACGCCGTCGGAGTCCGGCGCTTGGCGTCGACGCTAGATGAGTTGCTGATCTGCAGTTCGTTTTCAAAGAACTTCGGGCTGTACGCCGAGCGAACCGGTGCGATGACTATCATCGCCCAAGACGCCGAGCGTGTCGCCGCTGGATTGAGCCACGCTAAGGCGTGCGTTCGTTCGAACTACTCCAATCCGCCTTTGCACGGTGCCGCGATCGTCGCCACCGTCCTCGCTGACGCCGAACTCTTCGCTCAATGGGAAGACGAAGTTGGCGCGATGCGAGCTCGCATCAACGGGATGCGAAAGGCCTTTGTGGAGACGATGAAGAGCAAGGGAGTCGACCGCGACTTCTCGTTCATCGTCCGGCAACTCGGCATGTTTTCGTTTTCCGGACTGACCCGAGTTCAGGTCGATCAATTGCGAACAGAGTATTCGATCTACATCGTCGGAAGCGGCCGCATCAACGTCGCCGGCATCACCGATGCGAACATCGATCGCCTTTGCGAGTGCATCAAGCAAGTGCTCTGATTTGCATCGACAGGGAAGGTCGATGAAATTTGAATGGCCCCACACCTATCTCAAAAACCAACCGCGTCGCTCCGCGCACCTGCTTGGCCGACGGCCTACCTCAACGTAGCCTGCGGGCAACGCCCTAGGACTTCATATCCGCGAGCGCCCACCAGTCGACCGGTTTAGAGAATCGATTCGCGCTGTGTTCGACTTCGTCCAGAATCGGGCATTGGCAGCGTTGGCGAAGTTGATCGGCATTGGACAAGAGGCTCGCGTCGGTTGTCTCTTCCGGTTTCGTCATCGAATTGAGCACGACACCGCACACAGGAATGCCTTCGCGGAAGGTCGCGGCCGTGATGAGCGATTGCAGCGTGTGATTGATGACGCCTAGGCGATTGGCGGCGACGACCAGGGTTGGGAATCCGAAATCGTAAGCCAGGTCAGCCACGTATTCGTCGTCGTTGACAGGAGACATCAAGCCGCCGGCACCCTCGACAATGACGATGTCGCAATTCTCGGCCCAGCAGGAAATTCCTGTTCGCAGCAATTCCGAGTCGACTTGACGCCCTTCGAGTTCGGCGGCCACATGCGGCGCGAGCGGAGCCTTGAATGTTTGCGGGCAGACGGCGGTCAGATCGAGCGGACGGCCAGCCGCTTCCCAAAGCGACAACGGATCATGCCATACGAGTTCGCCGTCGACCATTTCTGCGCCGCTCGCCAATGGCTTGTAGACGCCCACTCGCCGGCCCTCGGCGGTCAACTGCTTGGCGATCATCGAGGCGATGTAGGTCTTGCCGACTTCGGTGTCGACTCCGGCAACGAACAAGCCTCTCGGTGGTTTGCGAATCATGCCCAATAGAGTACTATCGCCCGGCGAAACGTCAATTGGATCAATTCTCCGGCTCGCGAGACGAATGTGGTCAACAAGAAGCCAGTTCGAGTTGTTGGGCTGCAAATGGCGTGCTCCGATAACCCGGAGGAGAATCTCACACGTACGGTCGAGCAGATATACCGTGCGGCCGAGAGCGGGGCAAACGTTGTCTGTCTCCAAGAGCTCTTCGCGAACCGGTATCCCTGCCAAAGCGAAGACCACGATCGATTCGCCTTGGCTGAAACGATCCCAGGTCCGACGACTCAGCGGCTTGGCCAGTTAGCTCGCGAGCACAACATCGTGATCGTCGCATCGTTGTTCGAACGACGAGCGGCCGGTTTGTATCACAACACAGCCGTCGTATTGGACGCTGACGGTTCCCAGGCCGGACTGTATCGCAAGATGCACATTCCCGACGATCCCTTTTACTACGAGAAGTTTTACTTCACGCCGGGCGATCTCGGTTTTCAGAGTTTCGAAACTCGATTCGGCCGCGTCGGCGTCTGCGTTTGCTGGGACCAGTGGTTTCCCGAAGCCGCTCGTTTGACTGCGCTTTCCGGCGCACAGTTTCTCGTCTTTCCCACTGCCATCGGTTGGCTCAACGAAGAGAAATCGCAATACGGCCAAAGCCAAACGGAAGCTTGGAAGACGATGATCCGCAGTCACGCGATCGCCAATGGCATCTACGTCATGGCCGTAAACCGTGTTGGTATCGAGGACGACTTGGAATTCTGGGGCGAGTCGTTTGTGACTGATCCGTACGGCCAAGTGATTGCTCAAGCCGACGGGAATGAACAAGCCGTGGCGGCCGACTGTGAGCTCGCGACAATCGATGCCGCTCGAACTCATTGGCCCTTCCTTCGTGACCGTCGCATTGATGCCTACGACGGACTCGGCAAACGGTTCTTGGACGATGAGTGACACGCCGCGAGCCGATGGCTATCGCTGGCCCGCGGAATGGGAGCGTCACCGCGCCACTTGGCTCGCTTGGCCGCACAATCGAGCGACATGGCCTGACAACTTCGGTCGAATACCGCAACAGTACGCGAAGTTTGTTCGCACGATTCGTCAATTCGAACCGGTGCGCTTGTTGGCGAGTAATGGTGACATTGCCGACGGTGCGGCCCGTTCGATTGGCGACATGGAAAATGTTGAGGTCTTCGATATTCCGACGAACGACGCCTGGATCCGAGATTTCGGGCCGAGTTTCCTGCGCGGCAAGCATGACGATTCGACGGCGCTGGTCGACTGGACATACAACGCATGGGGCGGCAAGTATCCGCCTTACGATTTGGACAACAAGGCACCCTCGCGAATTGCCGCCGCGCTTGGGCAGCAGTCATCAATCAGAAGCTACGCCGGCCCGTTGACTCTCGAAGGGGGCTCGGTCGACGCGAACGGGATCGGCGATCTGCTCTCCACTCAATCGTGCCTGCTCAACGCCGCTCGCAATCCAGGCATCTCGCAATCACACGTGGAGGCAGTGTTGTTCGAGTTTCTCTCGGCCGAACGTGTTCATTGGCTTCCCCACGGCCACTTGGCGGGAGACGATACGGACGGACACGTCGATCAACTCGCCCGGTTCGTGGGGCATTCGACGATCCTCGCGAGCGTTGGCTGTTCGGATGATGATGAGCATTATCGAGGGCTGGAGGAGAATGTCCGATTTCTTCGCGAATCGCGAAATATTGCTGGCGAACCGTTCGACGTTGTCCCGCTTCCGCTTCCCCGGCCGCTCTACGCCGGCGGCCAACGGTTGCCTGCCAGCTACTGCAATTTCTACGTGCTCAATGACGCCGTCGTCGTGCCCGCATATGGCGACCGTTCGGCCGATCAAAATGCGGCTGGAATCTTGTGCGAGCATTTTCCTGGGCGCCAGGTCATCTCTCTTGACGCGGTTGACCTGGTTTGCGGCCTCGGTGCCTTTCACTGCCTCTCTCAGCCTCGATGGTAGCCAGCTTGTCCCATTGCATCCCCCAATGTTTTAACCCGTTGCCGCAGGCGAGGTCGTCGGTACACGCGCGAATCGAATATCGAACAAGGAAGCAAGAAGGAACGAAAATGGCCACGTATTGTCGGTTGCCGCAGGTTGGTTGTGACGAGACTTTGCGACTCAGCGAAAGGTCACATTCATCGTCGATGCTGCAGCTTGGGGCAAGAGTTTCTCGCGGCGCCTTGCCTGCGGCGGCGGGGTAAACGAGTTTCTGCGGCGCGAGTCAAAGGGCGAAATTCCGAGCGCTGAGTCGACTGCTTTTTAGTCGATTCAGATCTCGAGGTATTCTTCGAGTGCTTCGCGCATGACTTGCGCGTTGGGCTCGACGCCGGACCAGATCTTGAAGCCGATGACGCCTTGATTGACGAGCATTCCGAGCCCATCGACAACGGTGCAGCCTCGTGATTCCGCTTCGCAAAGCAAACTCGTCCGAGGCGGATTGAATACGACGTCGGCCACCACCAGTTCGCCTCGCAGAGATTCGTAATCGACGGGCACTTTGGCACTGGCGTTGTTCAGCCCGATCGAGGTGGCGTTGATAAACACGTCCGCTTCGGCGTCGATCTCGTAATCGCCATGAAGGTGAACGAGAGACGATTTGACGTTGACTCGCTCGTTAAGCAAGTCGACTAATTCTTGGCCTCGGTTTTCGCTGCGATTAACGACCGTGATCTCAGAGACGCCCGCTGTCAGACCCAGCTCCACCGCAATCGCTCGCGCCGCTCCGCCGGCACCGAGAATTACAACGCGTTTTTCGCTCGGGTCGACATGTTCGCGGAGAGATTGCACGAAACCCTTGCCGTCCGTGTTGTCGCCGATCAACTGATGGTCGACTCGGTTGACGCAATTGACCGCTCCCATCAACTCGGCAGCTTCACTCAGGCCGTCGAGATGTTCGATAACAGCGACCTTGTGAGGGATCGTCAGATTGGCGCCTTTGAATCCCATCGCTCGGATGCCGCGAATCGCGTCGGCCAACGAGTCGGCGGGGACCTCCAAAGTGAGGTATCGCCAATCGAGCCCCGCATCGCGAAAGGCCCGCTCCATCATGAACTGAGTTGGGTTGCCGGCGACAGGCTGTCCCATACAGCATACGATTTCCTGAATTGCCGACTCGCCCACAACTCGTTCCCTGTAGATTGTTCATCCCCGTGCCGTATCCCCCGCAACGATCTCGTCAGCGCCGACCTCGGTCACTCGCGATTTGGGGAAACAACCATTGTGAGGCTCTTCGAGATTCGATGCAACGCCCCGCGAGATCTTCCGCCTTGACCAGCCCCGCTCAGGCGAAGACCCGCCTAGGGCAAAAACCGACAAGCCGAGTCGGATGAAAGCTGATGGCACTGTCGCTCGTCATCGGCCCGCTCGATTTGCAGTGTCATGTGCGAAATCTCAAACTCGTGGCGCAGCGCCTTTTCGGTTTCGAACAAGAATTCGTTGTTTTCTTCGACGCTTAGGTTTGGAGCGACAATATGGGCGGTTAAGGCGGACTCGGTTGTGCTGATCGCCCAAATGTGCAAGTCGTGTACGCCGGAAACTCCAGGCCTCGACTGCAGATACTCGAGCACGTGTTGCGCGTTGATGCCGTGAGGAACTGCGTGTAGAGCCAAGTTGAGCGAGTCTTTCAACAGCCCCCACGTGCCGAACAGAATAACGATTGCGATCGTGATGCTCAGCACGGGGTCGAGCCAATACCACTGCCAGATAATGATCGCGACGCCGCCAGCGACCACGGCAAGAGAGACAAGCGCGTCCGCAGCCATATGGAGAAACGCCGCGCGAATGTTAATGTCTTTTTCCCGTCCGCGCAAGAACATCACGGCCGTCGCCGTGTTGATTGCGACGCCCAAAAGAGCGACCCAAATGATCGTGACTCCTGCCACCGGACTCGGCTCGGCAAACCGGCCAACCGCCTCCCAGAGAATGCCTCCCATCGCAACCAGCAACAGAACAGCGTTGAGTAGGGCGGCCAGAATCGACGTGCTGCGAAGTCCGTATGTGTGTCGCATGGTCGGCTTCAGTTGGCTCAAGTAGTGGGCGCCCCAGGCGAGGATCAGGCCCAACACGTCGCCCAAGTTATGCCCAGCATCGGCAAGCAGCGCGAGTGACCCGATGGCGAATCCATAGCCCGCCTCAAACACGATGTAGATCACGTTGAGCGCAACACCAATCGCAAAGGCGCGATTGTAGTTGGCTGGAATATGGGCGTGTCCGTGTTCGTGGTGATTGCAATCCGTCATGAAGCGTTCCTTCGCCACAGGTTAGTCGAGTGTTCTTTCTGCGGCATCGCTAACAGCCAAGATCGCATTGCTGCTCTCACACCAGTGACGCTTCGCACAAAAAAAGACGCCGCCCTTCTGAACGAAGAACGGCGCCTGATCTGAGTGGCACCTCTCTAGATCAGCTTTGTTGTGCCGGGCGCCGCATGTTGCGGCTTGGGCAACTCGCTCTCCATGGTGAGCCCCTTTGGGAATAAGTCCAACTTGGAATCCTCGGTGAGGAATTTCCAGCTGATTCGCTGTCCGGTGTAGGCAGCCATTCGGCCCATCACAGCCGTCAAGGAACTATTCGCAGTTTCCTTTAGTTCAACAATCGGCTTGCCCGAGCGGATCGAATCGATCAAATCCTTATGCTCTTGTTTATAGGCGTCGCCAATGCTGCCCTTCATCGCCCAAGTCTGCTCTCCCTCGAGATCAACGATCCGCGAACCGCCGCTGCCGGCTGCGATATAGCAGGTGCCGTCGGTGCCGTAGATCACGTTGCCGTTCTCGCCCCTTGTTCGCGGGATCTGTCGGCACATGAAGGAAACCGTTTTGTTGTCTGCGTAATCATAATCGACGGAAATGTTGTCCCACATTTCGCTGTCTTGGGGGCGAGTGAACCGTCCGCCGGATCCGTAGGCTTGTTCTGGCGGACCGCCCATGACCCAGTTCATCAAGTCAATATTGTGGACGGCTTGCTCGGTGATTTGGTCGCCCGAAAGCCAAACAAAGTGCATCCAATTGTTCAGCTGATACTCGGCATCGCTCATGCCCTCCTTACGAGGTCGGTACCAAATGCCTGTCGAGCAATAGCGAGTTGTGGCGTTGACGACGCGTCCGATGGTGCCCTTGCGAATCTGTTCAATCGCGCCCACATAGTTCACTTGCCGACGATACTGGGTGCCGGTTACGATCGATGTCTTGTTCCGTTCAGCCGCGTCGTGCGCGTCGACGCAGACTCGATATCCAGCGGGATCGACACAGGAGGGCTTCTCGGCGAAAACGTGCTTGCCCGCCTCAACCGCTTCGGCGATATGGTACGGCCTGAAACCGGGTGACGTGGTCAACAGAACCAAGTCGATTGTGGGGTCTTCCAGAATTCGTTTGTAGCCGTCGAGTCCGCCATAGATTCTTGAGTCTTCCACGGCCACTTTGTCTGGGTGCCGACGCGCCGTTCCTTTGAGCAGTCGTTGGCTCTTCTCCGGGAACAAGTCGGCGGTGGCCACCAACTTGATATTGTCGTTGATCGACATCGTGTCGTTCAAAGCGCCGCCGCCTCGGCCTCCCGTACCGACGATTCCGATCGTGACCGTGTCGTTGGCCGACTTGCTCTTTGTCGAATCTTGAGCCGAGACGTGAACGGCTGCGTTTGCTGCGGCCACCGCAGCTCCGGCCGCGGTGCCTGTTTGTAAGAACGTGCGTCGAGTGGCCGAGGGCTTATCGCTGTTTGATTTTGCACGATCGGATGCGACTCGATTACTTTTGGGCATGGACGATTCTTGGGGCATGACTTCCTCGGTGGTGGGAGCAACGGTAGGCAGCACAATTGGCTTAATTATTGAGAACGTCTTCGCGTGAATTCGACCGACCTTGGCCGTCGCACGAACATACGTCCATCGTTCAACGATTATACAAACTCAGCCATTCAACGCCCACCGAACTAAGCGGGCGCGGTACGCATGTTTTGCGGCTCTCTCGTCTATTGGCGTTGTCTGCTCGCTCTCGTAGTTTTCTCACTCACCTCGTTTCAGGCGATGACATCGTGGGCAACTCGGCCATGGACGTCGGTCAAGCGGTAATCGCGGCCAGCGAATCGGTAGGTGAGTCGTTTGTGGTCGAGTCCAAGCAAGTGCAAAATCGTCGCATGCAGGTCGTGCACATGCATTTTGTTGACAGCGGCTTTGAAGCCAAAATCATCGCTCTCACCGTACGTCGTTCCGCCTCGAACGCCGCCCCCCGCCATCCACATCGTGAAGCCATGATGGTTGTGGTCACGGCCATTTCCGTTTTCGGAAGTTGGAGTTCGCCCAAACTCGCCGCCCCAAATGATCAGTGTATCCTCGAGCAATCCGCGCCGCTTCAGGTCGGCTAGCAGAGCCGCTGTCGGTTGGTCAATCGCCTTGCAAAGTTTCTTCACCGATTCATTGTGCTTGGAATGGGTGTCCCAGGGCTGGCCGTTGCCATAGTAGACCTGGACGAATCGCACTCCGCGTTCAATCATGCGGCGAGCCAACAAGCAGCCATGGGCGTAGTGCCCGCTTCCGTACTCGTCGCGAATTCGTTTCGGTTCTTTGCTCAAATCAAACGCATCGCTCGCTTCGAACTGCATGCGATAGGCGGTCTCCATCGACAGCATTCGAGCGTCGAGCGCCGGGTCGGATTCTCGACCAGCGCGATGGGCCGCGTTCATTTTTTGCATCAGGTCGATCTGCCTGCGCTGCGTTTCGCGGTCGAGCTTGGCGTTCCGCAAGTAGGGCACCATCTTGGCGGGATCGAGATTGGAATGATTGATATACGTTCCCTGATATGCCGACGGCAGGAAGGCGCTATTCCAGAGAATCGAGAATCGAACCGGGCGGCCGGGGCAGAGGACGACATAACCGGGCAGATTTTCGTTTTCCGTTCCCAGGCCGTAAGTGAACCACGCTCCCATGCTCGGCCGAGTCGGCAGGATCGTGCCATTGTTCATTTGCAGAAGAGCCGGTCCATGGTTGGGATTGTCGGCATGCATGGAACGGAGCACGCAAATGTCGTCGATGTGGCCGCCAAGTTGAGGCAACAATTCGCTGACAGGAACTCCGCTCTCGCCTCGCCGCTTAAACGCGAACGGCGATGGCAGCAAACCACCAGTCGGTCGTTCTGTAACGAGATTGGCACCTTCGGGTCGCTTGCCGGCATACTTTTGAAGCAGCGGCTTCGGATCGAAAGTATCGCCCTGAAACGGGCCGCCGTTCATGAACAAGTGAATTACTCGTTTGGCCCGCGGAGCAAAGTGAGTCGCTTGCTCGGCCGCCTGACCATGGCTCGACAATATCGACGCGGCGCCCAGCATGCCGATGCCGCCGCCCAGCGACTGAAGCATTTGGCGCCGAGAGTATTCACCCGGCGAAGCGTCGCGTTGCATGAAACTTCGTTGAGTCGACATGGGTCAATCTACAAACAGGAATTCGTTGCAGCCAAGCAGTGCGTGTGCGTACTGCCGCCATTCGGGACTGGACGGATCGCTCGCGCGATCGCCGAGATAAGCTAGACCAAGTTCGATTTCCGACTCGTCCGCATCCCGGGCAAACAAAAGCTGGTGGGCAAAGCGAATCTGCTCGCGGACGTTGCTCGAGCCTTTGTCCTTGCTGCTCTCATCCGCAATGCGGCGAACTAAGGTCTCGGCTCGCTTGGCGACAAATGGGCTATTGAGCAGATAAAGTCCCTGTAGCGGCGTGGTTGTGTGCACTCGCTTCGGGCTGTGGGACGTTCGGTCCGGGAAGTCATGAATCTGTAACATCTTCGACATGTCGCGTCGATGGATCGTACTGTAGATCGTACGACGACGATTGTTGGCATCATCCAGGCGGACAGACGTCCCGCCGATGGCGCCGTCAAAATCTCCGCCGACAACCAGCATCGCGTCGCGCCATGATTCGACGTCGAGTCGCCTTCGGTTCATTCGCGACAAGTAACGATTGTCGGGGTCGACTTGCATTCGATTCGATTCAACCGCACTCGATTGCCGATAGGTCGCCGACATGACAATCTCTCGATGCAACCATTTCATCGACCAACCGTTTGCGATGAAGTCAGCCGTCAAATCTTCGAGCAAACGAGGGTGAGTTGGCTTGGCGCCGAGCTGGCCGAAGTTGCTGGGTGTCGCGACGAGTCCCGATCCGAAGTGATCCGCCCAGATTCGATTGACGATAACCCTTGCGGCAAGCGAGCCAGCGTCATGGATGATCGACTCGGCCAACTCCAATCGCCCGCTTCCTTTTTGAAACGGCGTGGCTCGTTCTTGCGAGAGAACGGCTAAGAACCGCCGTGGAATCACCTTGCCTGGCCGGTTCGGGTTACCGCGGACAAACAGGGGCAGGTCGCGCGGTCCCGGTTTGTATTCGAGTCGCGTTCCTTGCTGAGGCGTCTTGCCGGCTCGGACAACAAACATTGACTCGTCTTGCACGACGTGGGCCAGCGGAGCATCGTACCAAGGCGTCTTTTTCATTTCAGCAATTTTGGCGGCGAGCGGCTTGACCTTGTCTTCGGGAACGGGCTTCTTCTTTCGCAGCGCCGTCAATTCCTTTTGCAGTCGCTCGACTTCCACCTTGGCCTTTTTCGCGGGTTCGTAGAGAGCCTCGTCGATGGTCGGCTTCGCGGTAAGCCGGCTGCTGGCGAATACGCCAGCGAGCGCGTAGTAATCTTCCATATCGATCGGATCGAACTTGTGGTCGTGGCAGCGCGCGCAGGCGACCGTCAACCCGAGGAAAGTTCTCGAAACAACGTCGACGCGTTCTTCCCATTCGTCCGCGACGATCACTTTGATAATCTCGCTCGGCAGCTTCAACTCTTTCCAGTACGTCGGACTCAAGCCGAGAAATCCGAGCGCCGGCAAATCGTCGGGACCCGTGCTCGCCATCATGTCGGTGGCGAGCTGCCGACGGATGAATTCGTCATACGGCATGTCGTCGTTCAGCGCTCGTACGACCCAATCGCGATAGAGATGTGCTTCGCCGTTGGCTTTGAGCCACGAAGCGGTCTGATCTGTATAGCGAACGAGGTCGAGCCAGGGACGCGCCCATCGTTCCCCGAATCGAGGTGAATCGAGGAGACGTTTAACAAGCCGATCATACGCGTCAGGAGATGAGTCAGCGACGAATTGAGCCACTTCGTCGGGCGAAGGAGGGAGTCCTGTCAAGTCGAACGTGAGCCGCCGAATCAAAGTCGCGCGTTTGGCTTCGGTCGATGGCACCAGTTTGTTTCCTGTCATGCCAGCGAGGACAAACCAGTCGAGTCGGCTTCGCGGCCAATCCGAGTCGGCGACGTCGGGCAACGATTGCCGCTGGGCCGTTTGGAAAGACCAGAACTTGCGGCCCTCCGCCAGGTCGATTCGCTTCGGTGCGTCGGTCGTTGCCGTGGTTGATTTCGGAAACGGCGCTCCTCGCTCGACCCACGTTTTCAATTCTTGAATCTCACGATCGGCGAGTTTGCCGTCGGGAGGCATCTGGTAGCTGTCGTCGCCATACTCGACCGCCGCGATAAGCAGACTCGCTTCCGGCTTGCCCGGCGTTACGCTCGGACCACTGTCGCCGCCTCGATGAAGCGCAGCACGGGAATCCAAAAGCAGACCGCCCTGAACTGTCTCCGCCTTGGCCGAATGACAGGAATAGCAATGCTTGTGAAGCAAAGGACGAATCTTCTTTTCGAAGTAGGCCGCGCCTTGCTGGCTCAAATCTTGCTGGCTCAAATCCGTCTTCACATTGTCATCATCCGCAAGGGCGATAACGGGATCGAGCACGCAGAGGACCACAACGAACAACGAGGCAGTCCGTGTCGCTCGTCGGCAAAGCATGCTGAGAAATTCAGACGCGCTGAGAGGCATCAAGGCAGCCTTCATTTGTTTCACTCGGTAGGACTCGGCGAGGGCCATTGGATTGGCCTATTCGAGGCACCGCAATGGCGACATCCTCAGGTATGGGAGCGAGGTTTATTGTAAACCATAGCGACTGACCCGCCCAATGCTTCGCGCGATTTGCAGCGGTTGTCGCGGACCGCTCGACATTGCGAGGCAAATCTCATGAAACGCTGGGCTCGATGGCTTTCTTCTTGATCGATGCCGCGAAATCTGCGGCCGCCTGCGGATCGGCAGGGCTGGGGTGGTTTCGATTGAGGCCGCCGATAAGACGAAGCGGGCCGACCAAATCGTGTCCGCGGCAGCCGAATTCGCCGATCACGTCAAATCCTTGCCCCATCAGTTTTCGTTTGAAGATCCAATGCCACACCGGACTCAGCCAGGCGAGTCCCGAGGTTGAGAAGACGAACGACGGCCGCCGCTCAGCCATCGGTTTCATCTCTCCGACCCACTTCCGCCGCTCGCTGTGAAATAGGCAGAAGTAAACACCTGATCCGAATCCGATTAAGTCAAATTCAGCGAGTTGTTCCGGCGTGACATCGGCGGGCTCCGCCACCTCGGCGTGCAAAACGTCCGCAATCGCCTCAGCCACTTTGCGAGTGTTCTGGCGATGAACCGACTTGAGTAAGATCAACGTTCTGATGTCTGACATATCGTTCGATGCGATTTCGAAGCGTTGTTGCTCCGGCTTCGCCAGAAGTCGGGCGAGTCCCCAAGTTGTCTACTCCTCCCCTGCTCAACCTTGAGAATTCATGAGGCCAACGCCCTAACGAGATTGACTCACTTCAAAACATAACTGTGGCAGGATGCCCCAGCCACGATCACTTCTCGAACGTGACCACGGGCGGGTGGGCATAGTCGTTCCATATCCGCTCCGCCCGCTCCACGTCCAACTGGCCGTCGTGGACAAAATATCGAAAGCGGGACCGATACTCGCTCTTCGCCGAAATCTGGAAGCCGCCCAAGACCATCGGTGAGAAACTGAAATAGGGTTTTGAGGGGTGCAGTCTGACAGGTTGCGGGAATCGAAAGTTGTCGGGATGAGACATGATGGCGACGCCGCTGACGACGCCATTCGTCGTGCCGTAAAGATCGCACCAACGCGGTCGACTGTGGTTACCATCTTTTCGAGTTTTTCCCTCACTCGTGAGAAAGTCGCCGGCGCCCGGCTTAAGCCATTCTGCCGGACCGCGAATTGCCATGGCGCCGTAGTGGTACTTGTTGATTTGCAGCGGTGATTCATTCGCAACGCGTTGTGTCGAAGTGAGGTCGAACAGAAAGCCATCGTCGATTGCGAAGACGGCCACTCGCCACGATTCCGACAAGACTTGCTTCTTCCCGCCAGGCGCCTTCAAGTCGCTGTGTCGTATCACCGAAGTGAAGCCGCCGTAAACTGGGCCGCTCTCCACCGACTTGACTCGCTCGTGCTCGACCATCGCCGTCCTCTGCTTCTGATCCCAAAAATTCAGAGGACGTTTTTCGTAGGTCGTATTCGTCCAAGCGAACATGATTCCGTGTTGATGCGGATGGTCCGCAGCGAAGTCGCCAGTCACCCGTTGACCGTTCGGCGTAAGCAGAGGATGAATGTAACCGCTTCGTCCATAGTACAGTTCGTTCTTGTTCGGCGATTCAACTCGAGCATGATTGTAAAAGAGCGCTGGCTTGCCGTTGACGTCAATTATCATCTGCTTTCCGTCATCCTTGCAGACGACGCGAGGTGCGACCTTCTTTGTGATATTCGCTGTAGCGAGTCGATAGAGTTCCGTTTTGCCTGGCGCGAGCTTGTCGACGAGCCAAACGAGCTTGGCGGGCTTCACGCCGTCGAACTGCGCCGAGATCGTTTCGCCATCGCTCATTCGTGTGAGCGTGATCGACGTGTCCTTGCTCGCAAACTGTTTCGGCAGAACAACCGACACTGGCGTGTTTTCGCGAGCATGCTCGCCTGCACTGACTCGCAGCGTCAATTCGGCGGACTCAGCAACGTAAGGCTGAACTGAAACCGATGCAGCCAGTGCAGCGAAAATGCACAAAAGCATTCGTTGATTCAGCATGATGATTCTCGAATTTGTCTTGTGTTGTGGCGATTCGTCAACACGTGAGACCAAGATAGGCCCGCGCGATGCGATCTCATGCAACGCCCTTTGTAGCTGTTCCGGACGAGCGTGAAAACAAGCGGCACAGCCGTCGAGATGCACTCGTGCGCCTAACTGACGTGACTGCCGAATTCACATGTCTCTTAGTGCTTTTCGTGGCGAACTTCGTCTGGCGAGAAAGGACGAGTCGCGAAAAACACGAAAAGGCCCAAAGCGGCGCAGCCGCAACCAGTTCGGCCAGGAAGACGAAGTGAGTGCCGGTCTGGCTTGTCGCTCTGTCGAAAACAAAGAGATGCACGCCAAGACGAGTAGAGCGCAAAGACGAGAAGTTGATCGACGTTGCTTAGTCCTTATTCCCTCTTCTCCCTTTCCACATCGATGCTCGATTTTCGATATACCGCGAATCACAGCCTTGTCTGCGGCGACGGGGTAAACGAATCGGCTTAGCCGCACACATCTTCGCGCTCTCAGCGTCTCCGCGCGAGCCCCTATTTTCATGCTTTCGACAACAAAGAGGAGACGGCACGCGGAGACGCGAAGACGACGGCAAGCATAGGCCCTTTCGCCTTTCTTCCTTCTTTTCCTTTCTCTTCTTCATTCTTGGTTCAATATTCGACATTCAATATTCCACCCGTTACACGATACTTACAGCGATGTTCGTTTCCGTTCGATGCTGGCTGCACGACGGAAGCGACTATTGGCTACAATGGAGGATCTGTTTTGAGCGTTTGGTTATCCCCGAAGGAATCTCGTCGATGCTGATCTTCCGATCGTCTTTATTCGCGACTGTCCTGCTGGTTGTTTGCGTTTCCACTTCTTGGCCAGACGACAAGATTCGCTACAACCGCGACGTGCGTCCGATTCTCGCCAATCACTGCTTTGCTTGTCATGGACCAGACGAAGATGCTCGTGAGGCGGACTTGCGGCTCGACCATCGAAGCAACGCCGTCGACACCGGCGCGATCGTGCCTGGCAAATTTGAGGAAAGCGAGATGATCAACCGAATCGTCTCGACTGATGACGACGAACGGATGCCGCCCCCTGACTTCAAGAAGCAACTCACGGATGCTCAAAAGGAAGTGCTCAAACGCTGGATCGCCGGAGGCGCCAAGTACGAATTGCATTGGTCGTTCGTGACGCCTCAAAAGCCGACACCGCCAACCGTTGTCGGCGCGAAAAACTCGATCGATCGATTTATACAGGGCCAGCTTATCAAGCAAGGGCTGAAGCCATCTCCGATCGCCGACCGCGAAACTTTGATCCGTCGCGTGACGCTCGACTTGACCGGTCTGCCGCCAACGGCCGCAGAAGTCGATGCGTTTCTTGCCGACAAGTCGCCCAGGGCATGGGAGAACCTCATTGATCGGTTGCTCGAGAAGCCGGCCTACGGCGAGCACATGGCCCGCTATTGGCTCGACCTGGCTCGCTACGCCGACACGCACGGCTTGCATCTCGACAATGAGCGATCGATGTGGCCCTATCGCGATTGGGTCGTTCGCTCGTTCAATCAGAATCTCACGTTCGACAAATTCACCCGCTGGCAAATCGCAGGCGACTTGTTGCCCAAACCGACGATCGATCAACGAATCGCCTCGGGATTCAATCGCTGCAACGTTTCGACAAGCGAGGGCGGCAGCATTAACGAGGAGTGGGTCTATCGCTACGCCGTCGATCGAACGTCCACGTTCGTCGAAGTTTGGATGGGGATGACGGCCGGATGCGCCGTCTGTCACGACCACAAGTTCGATCCGCTTTCGATGCGCGAGTACTACTCGCTCTATTCGTTCTTCCACAGCGCCGCTGATCCCGCAATGGACGGAAACAAGATCGACACGCCGCCGGTGATGCGAATCACGTCGCCCGAGGATAAAAAACGCGTCGCCGAGCTCGACGTTCGAATCGCCGACATCGACAAGCAAATTCGATCGGCGGCCCTAGCGCTCGACTACGTTGATCCTGTGTCACTCGATCCTCGGCCGGAGCCCAAGTCGGTTGAGTCGATTTGGTTTGAGGACAACTTTCCCAGTGGTGCCAAGCCTCAGGCGACTTCGGACGCGCCGTTGAGGTTGATCGGCAAGGAAGACGGGCCCGTGTTTAGCGGCAATCAGGCTTTGACGCGAACTTCAAAGAGCGCCGTCAGTCAGGACTTCTTCAATGGCGGCGTTTCGTTCACGATCCCCAAGAATGGCAAGTTCTTTGTCTACTGCTTTCTCGACAAGGCGTCGCCGCCCGAAACCATTATGGTTCAGTTTCATTCCGGCGGATGGAAGCACCGAGCGGTGTGGGGCAAGGCGGAAAAGATCCCATTCGGCAAACCGAAGACAACGGAAAAAGTCAGCATGGGACCGTTGCCCAAGCTGGGCGAATGGGTTCGCTTGGAATTCACTGCCGCCAAGGTCGGACTCAAGCCGAGCGCCAAAGTCGAAGGATTCGCCTTCACTCAGTTCTCTGGCACGGTGACCTGGGATCATCTGGGCATCTCGGCGACGACCGATATTGCCAACGACCCCGCTTGGTCATGGGAGATTTGGAAGAAACGAAATCAGGGCAAACGCAATAACACTCTGCCGGAAGGTCTGCGCCAATTGGTGCGAGGCAAGCCCGCTGAAAAATGGACTGAGGACGAGACGAAGCGAGTGTTCGGGTTCTGGCTGACTCGGTTTTACGAGGGAGCTCGAGACTCGTTGCAGCCGTTTGAAACTCAGCAGGCTGCCCTGGAACAAGAGAAGGAGAAGATTACGCAGAGTGCTCCGATCACAATGGTCATGGCCGACCTCGCCAAGCCTCGCGAGAGTTTTGTCATGCTGCGAGGGCAATACAACAAACCGGGCGAAAAAGTCTCGCGCGGCGTGCCGTCATTCCTGCCGCCCCTGCCAGAGAAGCCAGCCGACCGCGACTACAACCGATTGGATCTCGCCAATTGGCTGGTCAGCGGCAAACATCCACTGACGTCACGTGTTGTTGTAAACCGATTTTGGCAGCAGTTTTTTGGAGTCGGTCTCGTGCAAACGAGCGCCGACTTTGGCACGCAAGGCGAACTGCCAAGCCATCCGGAGTTGCTTGATTATCTAGCAATTCAATTTGTTGAGGACGGTTGGGATGTGCAGGATCTCGTGAAGTTGATTGTGACCAGTCACGCCTACCGACAAAGTTCGGCTGTCACCCCAGAATTGATAGCCAAGGATCCAAGTAATCGATTGCTCGCGCGCGGCCCGCGTTTTCGACTCGACGCCGAGGTGCTCCGTGACCAATCGCTTTACATTGGCGGGCTGCTGGTGCCAACGGTTGGAGGCAAGGGCGTCCGGCCGTATCAGCCGCCTAACATTTGGGAGCCAGTCGGGTTCGGCAGCAGCAATACTCGGTACTACAAGCAAGACAGCGGCGACGAGCTCTACCGACGCAGCTTGTACACGTTCCTCAAGCGAACCGCGCCGCCTCCGTTCATGAGTACATTCGACGCGCCCAATCGCGAACAAAGTTGTACCGTGCGCGGACGAAGCAACACGCCGATGCAGGCGCTTCAGCTTATGAACGACATTCAGCACGTCGAAGCCGCCCGTAACTTTGCTCAGCGAATTCTCAAAGCGGGCGGGGCGACTGACGATGAGAAGGCTCGCTGGGCCTGGCGGACGGTAACTTGCCGCCAAGCAAAAGCGTTTGAAATCGAAATCACGCTGGACGTGCTGAAGACACACCGAAAACGCTATTCGAAAGACGGCAAGGCGGCAGCGCAGTTGATTAGCTACGGCGAATCGAAACGAGATGAATCGCTGGAAGCCGCCGAGCATGCCGCTTGGACTTTAGTCGCCAATCTGCTGCTGAACCTCGATGAGGTCGTCACCAAGAATTGATGGTGGCGCATTTCGCTTAACGCAAAAATCTACTCCCCAGCTACGAGCAATCAGCAATGAACCCCGCCCAAAGATTCCATCAACTCGAAACGCGTCGCCAATTTTTTCGCGGCGCTGGGCTCAACGTCGGAAGTATCGCCTTGGCCGGACTCTTGGGTGCCGATGCGCTCGGGGACGGTAAGGCAAAGTCGACTGCGAGCGACGTGCACCCCGCGCTGCCTGGCTTTCCTCACTTCGCTCCCAAAGCGAAACACCTCATCTATCTGCACACCAACGGCGCCCCGTCGCAACTCGACTTGTTCGACCACAAGCCGCAATTGCAGAAGTACTTCGACAAGGACCTGCCCGACTCGGTCCGCAACCAGCAACGCATCACGACGATGACGAGCGGGCAAGCTCGCTTTCCCGTGGCACCGAGTAAATTCAAATTCGAGCAGTGCGGCGAATCGGGAATCTGGATGAGTGAATTGCTGCCGCACATGAAGACGATTGCCGACGACATCGCGATGATCAAGTCGGTCAACACCGAGGCGATTAATCACGATCCTGCGTGCACGTTCGTGATGACGGGAAGCGAAGTGCCGGGCAAACCGAGTCTCGGTTCTTGGCTCAGCTACGGCCTGGGCAGCGCCGGCCAAGACCTGCCGGCTTTTGTCGTGTTCACGCCGTCGTTCCCCAAGGCAAGCCAGGCTCAGGCCTTGTTTACTCGCATGTGGAGCAGTGGTTTCCTGGCGACGAAGTACGACGGCGTCGCGCTTCGAGGAACCGGTGATCCGGTCCTGTACGTGAAGAATCCGCCCGGAGTCAATCAAAGTGACCGACGATCGATGCTCGACGCGCTGAACAAGTTGAATCAACTCAACTACAAGCGTTTGGGCGATCCCGAAACTCAGACTCGAATCGCCCAGTACGAAATGGCGTTCCAAATGCAGACGAGTGTGCCTGAGCTGACCGACATCAAGTCGGAAAGCAAGTCGACGCTGGAAATGTATGGCCCGGAAGTCACCAAGCCGGGAACGTACGCTCACTCGGCATTGCTGTCGCGACGTCTCATCGAACGCGGCGTGCGCGCGGTGCAGGTTTTGCATCGCGGTTGGGATCAACACGGTAGTTTGCCGCGATTGATCAAAGGGCAATGCATGGATGTCGATCAGCCAACGGCCGCACTAATGCAAGATCTCAAGCAGCGCGGGTTGTTAAAAGATACGCTCGTTGTCTTTGGCGGCGAGTTTGGGCGGACGGTTTATTCACAGGGAACGCTGACCAAAGAAAATTACGGTCGCGATCATCATCCGCGAAACTTTTGCATGTGGATGGCCGGCGGCGGGATCAAGGCCGGCGTGACTCACGGTGAGACCGATGACTTCAGCTACAACGTGACCGAGTCGCCCGTGCATCTCAACGAACTCAACTCGACCATCCTCCACTGCATGGGCATCGACAGCAATCGCTTCACCTACCCCCACCAAGGCCTCGATCAAGCCTTGACTGGTGTGGAAGAGGTCAAGCCAGTCAAGGCGATACTCGCCTAATTTCCACTATCGCTTCTAGTCCGAAGTTGAATTCGGATCGCTTAGCGCAGCGAGCACTCTTGGGTCGAGTTTGTTGCTGAGAACGCGCGTTGATCCGTCCAACATGTCGAATCGATTCGTGCGGCTGGTCGCGCTGCCGAAGCCGTCACTCTTGCCCAAGCCGCGAAGCGGGGCGCGGCTGTTGTGAGGCGATCCCCAGGGCACGAATTCCGATTGGACCTCTCCGATCATGAGCGTGTTTGAATTCCCGTCCGCCAACTGCGTCGACTTAGGGCGATCGAAAACTTGGCTGTTGCCGGCGAAGTGGTTGAGCCCTAATCCTTGCGTGTCGTGAATCGGCGGACCTTGCAATTCGGGATTGAGAAACAGGGGAACCAACTTTCGAAAATGAGGCAAGTTGGGGGGATCGTCCCACTTCTTGTGATAGTCGACATTCGGCTTCACGTGCCCCAGATAGGGCAGAACGACTGTGAATCAACTATGAGGTTGCCCGAACGGACTTGCAGTCCGGTTAGTGGGAAATCGGTTGTGGGAGCCTTCAAAGTTCTGGATGCCGAAAGCTTGCATCTTGAGATGGTTTCTGGCGTTCCGTATTCGGGATGAACACCTTCACCAAACAAAGCCGTATCTGATCTTGCAAGCCAGGCGAGTTGATGTGTTGCTCCGATCATGGCGACGCCAGCGGCAAATAGGTCAACCACAGATGCAGTCAACGCGACCGTCCAGCGAAGACGCCAAACGCTATTCTCGCCAGTATGCCAACTTCGGAATAACCACCCCAAGATGCTATGGCCAAGGCAAGAAACGGTCAGTAGGCCAATGCCGAAAACGGCCATGCCAGACCAGTTGATGCGAATCGCTGGCGCCACTTGAGCAATGAAACGGATCCAGCCGAAAATCAGCTCCGCCACGACTTGGCCGCTTGGATGCGACCAGCGCCACACGACGACCGCAGCCCAGGCGAACAGTCCGATTGCCCATTTTGGTAGCCGTTTCATCGTTGGCCCTCATTACTAGTTGGCACCGCAACCGTAGTCGTTGTGTTCGACTCGTTCGCCGAATCGCCTCGGGCTTGAATCACGTCCACCTCATCATCATTCAGCGCGTCGCCTTCGCCCAACTTATAGGTCAGACCGTCTTTCTTCCATTCGCCGGGCGTCATCAACTCGCGCGCTCTCGAGATCATTGTCAGGACGATGACGAATAGCGCGCCCCAAAGCACGACGAGCGAAACGGCTCGAAGGTAACTGAGTTTGGGTAGCCGTTGAAAATCACGGGCCAAGTAATTCCAGAGAATCTGAATCGCGAAGGAAGTCAGCGCCAGGGCGGCGAGAAAAAATGAGATCGCTTGGATTCGCTGTTGGGGCTCCTCGTTCAGTCGTAAGACCGTTCGAATGTCTTCCGGCAATACACTCGGCATCCCCGCATGCGACAGAGACGTAAGAGCGAAGAAAACGCCCAACGTGGCGATGCAGCCAACTCGGGCGCTCATTTTGAGCCTCTCTTGGAACAGGAATGGAACAACATGGTAATCTTAGTGAACTGAAACCAGATTCATCAACACAAGCGCTGGCGGCGGACGGATCATCGGGCGAAAGTCCATTCGAAATTCCTTAGCGATTGGAGAGCAACATGTCACGTAGCAAGATCGTTCGAAGGCGACTCACGCGGCGGGAATTGATGGTCAACGCGTCGCTCGCCGGTGCAGGAGTTTGGTTGTCGAGCGGCACAAGCAGTCGCGCGGAAAAGTCGCCGAATGAAAAACTAAGCATCGCATTAGTCGGAGCCGGTGGTCGTGGCTCAGCAAATCTCTCGGGCGTTTCGAGCGAGAACATTGTCGCGCTGTGCGACGTTGACGAGCGTCGGGCCGGAACCTCTTTCGCCAAGCACCCCACAGCGCGCAAGTTTCACGACTTTCGGAAGATGCTCGAGCAGATGGAGAGTCAGATCGACGCGGTCGTCGTCAGCGCTCCAAACCACATCCATGCGCCGGCCAGTGCGTTGGCGATGCGGATGGGTAAACATTGCTATTGTGAGAAGCCGCTGACCCATTCGGTCCACGAGGCTCGCACCATCGCCAATATCGCCGCTGAAAAGAAAGTGGCGACGCAGATGGGAACGCAGATTCACGCCAGCGGCAACTACCGCCGAGTTGTCGAGTTGATTTCAGCTGGCGCGATCGGACCGGTCAGTGAAGTTCACATTCGATTAGCGGGTGGGGGGACGGCGGGTGATCGGCCAATGGAGACGCCGTCCGTTCCGAGTCAGCTGAAGTGGGACTTGTGGCTCGGGCCAGCACCGTCTCGTCCGTACCATCCATGTTACGTCCCGCACGATTGGCACTACTGGTGGGACTTTGGCGGCGGCGCGTTGGGTAACATGGGCTGTCATTATTTGGACCTTGCCTTTTGGGCGCTTGAGCTGCGGCATCCGACGTCGATTGAAACGGAAGGCGCGAAGGCCCACCCCGAGAGCACTCCGCGACCGATGACCGTGCGCTGGCAGTTCCCGGCGCGAGGCGAACGTCCGCCGGTCACTCTGACCTGGGATCACGGCCGCAAGCGACCTCCGTTTTGGAAAAAACACAACCTGCCCGACTGGCCGTGGGGAGTCTTCGTCGGTTCGAGGGGAATGTTACTGGCCAACTACGGCCAGCACTCGCTGTGGCCGGAATCACGCTTCTCCGACTTTGAACGGCCAGAACGATCGATTCCCGATTCGATTGGGCATCACAAGGAGTGGATCACCGCCTGCAAGACAGGCAGCGCGACGACGTGCAACTTCGACTACGCCGGCACCGTGACCGAAACGATCTTGCTCGGCAACGTCGCCCACCGCTGCGGCAAGAAGATCGTTTGGGACGCGGAAAACCAAAAGATCCCCAACGCTCCCGACGCCGAACAATTCCTCCAACGCGAGTACCGACCCGGCTGGACGTTGTAGGCGCGCCACATCCGTTTGCGGCTTCCATCGATTCCGAGGGCTTTTTCGGCGCGCGTTTCGGCCTCTCCACGGTCCTCACGCGTCGGGGCTCGTTTCTTGTTTTGGCCTCTACATTTTGGGCCGACAAAACACGGATCGTTACGCTGTAACAACGGGCAAGTTTTCCGCTGAGGGCTCGACCCTTGACATCAGTGTGGCGCCGCTCGCCAAAAAGCTGAGCAAATCGGTTCGCCGTCTCAAATTGGCAACTCTCGCCACGGTGCCGCTCGATACGATTGACGCGACGGAATGAAACTCGGCACCATTCAAGGCCGACTTCAAGGAATCAGCGTTGTCGAGGAGAACCACATGGATGCGGATACAATTTTGGGTGTCGTACGGGACCGCGACACAACCGTTTCGCTTGAGTTGCCTTGCGATTTTGACGCGCTCACACTGATCGCGTCGCTGTCGGCCAACCCAACGACGTTTGACGAACTCGCTAAGGCGTGGGAACGATACCGACCAATCGAACCGCTCGAGTCATTCGATCGCAGCGAGACTCCGGCGCCGTTCGACTTAAGGCATTGGCTGGTAGTTGACTTGGCTCGCAAGCAGGTTCGAGTCGACAAGGATTTCGACCTGCCTGAGGGCGTTGGGGCGTATGGCGATGACCAGCAGAAACGCGACGACGTGACGTCTGGCGATGGCGGCCAAGTGGGTGTTCTCGAGAACGATGCGACGGACGAGCTGGTCTTCGTCAATCTTCCGCCCGAATGGACGATGGAGTCGACAGACGGATGTTGGCCGGATTCGCTCGGACGGCTACCCGAACTGGTCGAACCGATAGACGTGCGCGGAATCCTCTATGGCCGTGCACTCGCCGAATTTCTGGCGAGCCGCGTGGCGAGATGTGTGCGAGACGAACAGCTGCCCGATCGATATGTCTCCGCGGACAAATGGACTCAAGTCAGGCAGCCGTCGCGCGAAGAACGTCGAATTGAATTTCGCTGGCGCAAGTTGACCATTCGCATACATTCGGAATGGCTGCTGACTTGTCGTGAGGACCTCGGTGGCGCGCCGCCGCGCGAACTCTTGCATCGAGGCCGATGTTGGGTTGAGCAAGAGTTGATGTTTCGAGCGTCGCAGTGGTTGAAGACGAAGACGGCGCCGCCCGGTTTGGACAAAGACGCATTCGCCTATCGCTATGGACCCTTCGGGCGATTCGAAGTCATTGCCTACTACGACCTCTGCCGCGAGTTGATCGCTGAGGCGTGCCGACGCGTTGTCGAGACTCCAGACATCGACAACGCCAAACTAGCATCCGAGCTCTTTGACCACTCGAGGAAATGGCTGCGAAAGCGTGGTGTGATGGAGAGTGTCGGGGCGCCGGTTGCGGAGCTTATTGAGAGCGAACGGCGATTGGTGCCAATCACTGGCGATGCAAGCCACCTCGATTGCGACTGCCCACTCTGCCGAGTCATGGCCGACGACCCGGCTCCAATGTTTATTGCGTTCGATGGAAAACACTTGGACTTCGAGTGCGAGTTTGCATTCTCGCTTTGTGAGACACGCAAAGACTGGGATGCGATGCAATTGGGTTTTCACGAGCATATGGAACAGCGTGTTGCCGAGCGCGAAGATCCGAACGCACTGCCAATGCAAAATGACGAGCTCATCTCGGACGAGGTCATGAACAAGATCTGGGAATTGCCTTTTGGCAGAAATGAGGAGCCGCCTTCGGTTATCTCTCTTGCCGCTCGATTCAGCGAGCTTGTCGGCAACATGAAGCAACAGGGCGCCCGCCGCGGACGAGTTCGCAGATTGAACGATGCGTTTGACAACTACCGCACAGCCTCGCCCGGCCTGCTCCAATCGGCCTCAAAACGACTCGTTGACGCTCTGGAGAAAGTCGCCAGCGATTTTCCGGAACTTACGTCGAGAGCCGCCGATCTACAAAGCCAACTCGATGCGGATAAACGTTCGATGTCGCCTTAAATATGAGGCGGACCGATGCCGTTAAAAGCTCGCTCACACTTTGGCACCACTGACGTTGGGGAGCCGTTCGTTAGCGATCGCGTCGAGCATGAGTTTCCGATAGCCACGATTCTTGAATTCAATGCGAACAATTCCACGGTCCGAATCGACCACTCGCACCCGAGCTGGCCGAGTCGTCAGATGTCCAGCGATACCGGCAAATGTGGGTGCTAGGATGACTGAGGCGAAAAGCAGAATCCAAAACTCATCGTTTCTAATCCCAGCGACCCAGAGTCCGAGCACCATGACGGCGAGAATGATCGGGCTTGCGACCGCGACGATCCTGCGACACCGTCGAGACGCTTCCTTGACACAGTCTTCGCACTGGGGGATCGCCAAACACCATCCAGCCGTCAATCGCGTGTGGAGCGAGTGTTTCGGGTTGGATTTCTTTAAGCAACAGCAACTGACTTCCGGGAGAGTGTGCCGCCCAACTTGAAACTCGATAGGTCCGATGTGATCTTGCGGTTTCAAGCTCCCTTTCTCGGCCGGCTTGAGTTCGCCATTCGTTTCGTCTTGGAGCAGGGCAGGCGGCGTGCCCGGCGGCAAAGTGGGCGCCAAGGGAAAGTCACGATTGGGCCGAATGAGGCTGCGCAGCCACCGTTGTAATAGTCGAGTTGCCAGCAAGAACGATAGTGACGCGCCAATGCCGCCCACAAGGAAATACGGAATCGCGCCGCGATCAGGCACCGGGCCGACGGAGAGAATCCAGACGCAGAACAACGAAATCGCAACGCCGACGGCGGCGACGAATACGCCGGTCGCCAACAACCCGTTGTATTTGCCCTGCCGAAAACCCCGGATCAACTCATCATTGATCCAGTGACAGGAAGGGCAGGAGACCAGTTCGGCTTCGCTCGACAGACGCTCCGCCAGATTCTTGACCGAATCATCCTCCGCCGCGCAACCAGCCGCGGCTTCCCGAATCCCGTAGACGGCTGTGCTGGATCCCGTGCCGACACGTGAGAGCTGATAGTAATACGTACAGTCGCACTTGTCGCAGGTAACACGCGCGCACGTCTTGCCTGCCGTGTTCGAGCTGAAAGTTTTCCAAGAGATGTACATTCGCGTTTGACTCGATGATGGCGACTCGTTCGTGGCGTTTCGCACGATGTCGTTTCGCACGATGTCGATTCGAACTGTGGCGATTCGAAACGGTGTGCAGTCGCGTTGTGGTCGTGAATACGCCTACAATGTCCACTGCCTTTGCCGAAAAGGATAGGGCAGAAATCGGAATAGAATTCAGTTCGACGTGATTTGGCTTAGTCTATGTTTGGAATCTTTTCGAGAAAGTGCCCCATCGCGGCGCACGAAAAGCTCTGGATCGAACAGCGATTCTGTTGGCTGGCCGAATCGTTTGGCATCCGTCGATTACTTGACTCGCACGTCGTGACGGCGGATTACGATTGGATTCCCCGCGCCTATTCCGGTTCGAATGAAGATGTCGAGGAGATCTTCGCGCATGTCTGCGAGTTGATGCAAATCGACGTGCGCCGATTTGAACTGGAGATCTATGAGACCGTTGACGTGGAGAGGCCTGCGTTTGGCAATTACCATCCTGTCGAACGGGGTCGAAAAGAGCGAGTTTCGATTCTGCGTCAGCCGAATGATCCGATGTCATTTGTGGCGACGATCGTCCACGAGTTGTCGCATGCTCTTCTCCTCGGCGACCAGCGTATCTCAAACAATGTCTCGGATCACGAGTGGGTGGCCGACCTGACAGCGGTCTTTCTCGGGCTCGGCGTGTTCGGAGCCAACAGCGCTGTTCGTGAAGCGTCTCGTCCAACAGGTCAGTGGGGCTCGAGGGCGCTAGAGCGGCAAGGGTATTTGACTGAGTTACAGTACGCTTATGCGCTGGCCATCTTTGCTTGGACTCGAGGCGAAGTGAAGCCGACTTGGGCTCGTAGTTTGCGACCGGGCGTCCGCATTCCCATGATGCAATGCATTCGCTATCTCGTCACGTCCAACGATTCATTGATCGGTCCCAACGGGTTTGTTGCGTTGGGACATCAGCATGAAAACCAAACGACTTCCGACCTGATCGCGGATTTGAATTCGCGCAGGCCGAGCACGCGATTGTCGAGCGTTCACGAGTTGGAGCGACGTGGCGTCGCGGCCGGCGACTGCGTCCCTCGCCTTGTTTCGCTATTGCGAGACACCGATTGGACCGTTTGCGAGGGTGCGGCCAATCTGCTCGGCAAGTTCGGTCGAGAAGCAGACCCGGCCATTCCGGAAATGCTTGTCTTGGCGGACCATCGAGATTCCAACCGCCGAGCGATCGCAGTCCGTGTTCTTGGAGAAATTGGCGCGGATTCACCGCAAGTGCTGCACGCCTTGGCGGGCGCATTGGGCGATGACAATGATTCGGTTCGCCGTTTGGCCGCAGCGGCTATTTACGCCTTTGGCGAACGGGCAGCGCCGCTCGTTGAGAAACTGAACAAGCAACTAGTCGGACTGCCTCGCCAATCAAGTTTCCCGCACGTTGAGGCCCTAAAAAACGTCGGCCCCGCGGTGCTTCCCGCCACGGACAATTTGATTCGTATTTTCGAACAGGGCGAAGGTGAATCGCGAGAGGCCGCCGTTGTCGCCTTGGGCCAAATCGACAAAGACTACGAAGAGGTCCTCGTGTCGTTATGTAAAGCAGCAGCGGACGATGACATCCTCGTCCGCGAATCCGCGCTAACGGCGTTGTCAAAACCAGGGCTGAATCATAGCGTTGTTCGAGGCGCCTTGATCGATGCGATGGAACATGAGGATTGGAACACTCGGATCTTGGCCGCACTCGCCTTAATGAAAACAAGCGGCGAATCGGACACGGAAGCGGCGATCACGTGTTTGCAAGCGACCGTCGTCCCTTTGTTCTATCCAAGAAGCGTCGAGCGTGACGTGATGTCGGATATAGAAGCTTACAACTTCGCCGAACATGCCGTATCGCAGTTAGGGCAGCAAGCAATCAATCCGCTCGTTGCCAGAGTCGGCGCCCATGGTCGTTCGCAAGATGCCTTTGCCGCTTGGGCTCTAGGGCGGATCGGCACCCAGGCCATTAATGCGGCGGATGCGGTGCGGCCGTTGCTAGCCAGCGACGACGCGACAACGCAGCTTCTCGCCTCAATGGCACTTTGGAATATTGAGCGACAAGCCGAGGCCGTTGTGCCGACTCTTATCGAGCGTCTTAGAGCATGCAATCTGTCGAGTCCTCTCGATGCGGTCTTCCACTTGTGCACGACGGGAAATCGCGCTGCGGGCGAAACGACAGTCTTCGCGAATCGTTTCCACGACTTGTCCGATGTGTATCGAGCCGTCATTCACTTGTCGATTCGAGAAATCGGCGAGTCGGCTGTCGCACCACTCATCGCTCACTTACCTCAAGTCGATGACGCAACGCAAACTGAAATAATCTGGCTGCTGGCAACCATCGATCGAGACTCTCCCGACGACGTACTCGTCGCCGAATCGAGAAGTCTTGGTCATGACTTGCACGTGCGAAAGTGCGTTTCTCGCGCTCAGGAGGCGCGAGAGGAGCTTGATTCACAAGGCCGGAAATACGAACTGATGACCATGGCGATTCTCGCTCAGCCAAGGTCAGACACCGTTGATCAACCAGAGCGTGAGATTCATGAGGCGCTGTGGTTACTCGTCTATGGTCTCGAAGCCATCGCACAGGCGGATGAGAAATGCTCGGCTAAATAGCTCGTGCTACACAGCGAAGCGGCTATCATGTAGCCATCGCGGCTGGATGTACCATCGCGGTTCTTGACATGTGTTCCTATGAGACCCACGAGTTCGTTCAATGCAGGATTTTAGAAAGGCCTCGTTGCTACTTTGTGTGTTGCTTCTTTCTGTCTCGTCCGCGTTTTGCGGCGGATTGGACGCTGCGGAGCGATTGCCCAACATTGTTCTGTTGTTGGCGGATGATTTGGGTTACGGCGAGACGGGCTGCCAAGGCAATTCGCAAATCCCAACGCCTCACATCGATTCGATTGCGGCGAACGGCGTGCGTTTCACTCAAGGCTATGTCACCGCGCCGTTCTGCAGCGCTTCGCGGGCCGGGTTGCTGGCGGGACGGTACCAGACGCGTTTCGGGTACGAGTTCAATCCCATCGGAGCTCAGAACGAAGATCCGCAAGCTGGACTGCCAATTGGCGAGCGAACTCTTGCCGACGTGCTGACCGACTCGGGCTATGTTACGTCGCTGGTTGGCAAGTGGCATCTCGGCGGCACGGCGAAGTTCAATCCTATCCGCCGTGGCTTTGACGAATTCTTTGGCTTCCTTCACGAGGGCCACTACTATGTGCCGCCTCCCTATCGCCACACGACCACTTGGCTGCGCCGCAAAGTCTTGCCAGGCGGCGGTGAAGGGCGATGGACTTCAAGGGACGGCAAGTTGGTTTACTCGACCCACATGCGGTACACCGAACCGGACTACGACGCGGACAATCCGATTTATCGTGCGGGCCAGCCGGTCGAGGAGCCGAATTACCTGACCGACGCGTTCACTCGCGAGGCGGTCGATTTCATTGACCGCAATTCGGATCGTCCGTTCTTTCTGTACCTGGCGTACAACGCGATTCACAGTCCGTTGCAGGGCGCGGACAAGTACATGAAGAAGTTCGAACATATCGAGGACATTCAGCGACGCATTTTCGCCGCAATGCTGGCCAATCTGGATGACAGTGTCGGCGCCGTTTTGAAAAAGCTCCGGCAAGAGAATCTTGAAGAGAACACGTTAGTCTTTTTTATTAGCGACAACGGCGGGCCAACTCGCGAACTGACATCCAGCAATCTCCCGCTTCGCGACGGCAAGGGAAGCGTCTACGAGGGCGGATTGCGTGTGCCGTTTCTCGCTCAATGGAAAGGCACGCTGCCGTCGAAAAGAGTGTACAACCGCCCGGTCATTTCGATGGATGTGTTTGCAACTGCCGCGGCTCTGGCAAAGGCCAAACTTAAACGAGGCAAAAAATATGATGGAGTCAATCTGATTCCGTATCTGACTGGGAAGACGAACGACAGCCCTCACGAGAGTCTCTTTTGGCGAACCGGTTCTCGCACTGCGATTCGCGTCGGCGATTGGAAATTGCTTCGCAATTCGCGCCGCAAAGAGAGCGCCCCGTGGGAGCTCTACAATCTGAAAGAAGATGTATCGGAGCAACATAATCGGGCCGAAGAACTCGCTTCGACCACAAGGCGGCTTCTTCGTCTCTGGAACGAGACTCAAAGCGAGATGGTGGCACCGGCATGGACGCCCAGGCGCTAGAACGTTTAGGCAAGACTAGGCGAGAACATCGCGGATCACTCTGCCTCCGACATCGGTCAACGTCTCTTTTCGGCCTTGGTGAAAGTAGGTCAGCAGCTCATGGTCGAGTCCGAGGATATGAAGAATCGTTGCATGTAGATCATGCAAATGGACTTTGTCCGCGACCGCCTCGAATCCAAATTCGTCGGTTTCGCCGTAGTTCATTCCGCCTTTGACTCCGCCACCGGCAAGCCACATGCTGAAGCCATACGGATTGTGATTGCGACCGGGCGCGTTCTTGCCTTCGCTGAATGGCATCCTGCCGAATTCGCCGCCCCAAACAACAAGCGTGTCTTTCAGTAGTCCACGCTGTTCCAAGTCGGTTAGCAGAGCCGCGATCGGTTGGTCGACTTCAGCACCGTGCCGTCCGTGGTTCTTTTCGATGCTTTCATGCGCGTCCCATGTTTCCTCAAGGTGTCCGCCGCCCGAGTAGAGTTGAATGAATCGCACGCCGCGTTCGACAAGTCGTCTGGCGATTAAACAGTTGCGGCCATACTCGTCCGTCGGCTGCTTACCGACGCCATACATCTTGAGCGTGCGTTCGGTTTCCTCGGTCAGATCGACAGCATCCGGCGCCTCCGTCTGCATCCGGTAGGCGAGTTCGTAGCTGTTGATCCTCGCTGCCAACTCGCGCCCTCCAGGCCTAGCGTCGAGGTGCGTTTGGTTGAGTTTCGCGAGCAGGTCAAGCTGCTCGCGCTGAACGGATTGAGTGATGTGTTTCGGACCCTGCAAATCGAGAATGGGATTTCCGGCCGGGCGAAACAACGTTCCTGCGTAAGTTGCCGGCATGAATCCACTGGACCAATTGGGTTGACCGCCAATGGGGCCTCCTCGCTTATCCAGAATGGTCACGTAGCCTGGCAGGCTTTGATTCTCGGTGCCAAGTCCGTAGACGCACCAGCTACCGAGCGACGGCCGGCCGATAAATGTCTTGCCGGTGTTCATGGCCACGAGCGCCGAACCATGCGCGTGGCTGTCGGTGTGGCAAGAGTTGAGGACGCACAATTTGTCCGCGTGTTCTCGAACTTTCGGGAAGTAGTCCGACACCAACAAGCCACTCTCGCCGCCCGGCCGAAACGGGCGCCATGACGGCGTTAAGAATCCCATCTTGCGGCCGCCGGAATTGATGAACGTCTTGTCCGCCGGCAGCTGCTTTCCACCATGCTTCTTCAGTTCCGGTTTGAAATCAAACGTGTCGACCTGCGACGGGGCGCCGTTCATCATTAGGAAGATGCACGACTTTGCTCTCGGCTCAAATTGCGGTTTCCTTGCCGCTAGCGGGTTGAGCTCACGATCCACCTCACCCGCCGACGCATGCCTTGCAAAAAAACCATCGCCCGCGAGCAAGCTCGTGAGCGCCAAGCCCGCAAAGCCGCCGCCCATCTCCCACACGAATTCGCGCCGATTCTGACCGCACGGGAACATGTTTCGATTCGACATTTCTTGATCGTCAATCCACGTAGAGGAATTCGTTGGAGTTTAGCAACACGTGCGCAAGTGACGCCAACGCGAGTTCGTCGCTCGACCGTGTGCTCGCAGCCATTTCGTCCCGTGCATCGCTCAGCGCGATCAACGCAATGCCGTTACGTGCGGCGACGCTCTGTTCGACCGACATCCTTTCCGCCACCGTAAGGGCGCTCGCATACACTCGCAATTCAGCGATTCCGCCATGCCAGTACTCGCCGCCAATGTTGCCCTGTTGTCCAACAACCCAGTTCGTGCTGAGATTGCGAGTTGGAAGCGGAGAGTTGCGCGAGAATAGTTGACGTCCGTTTTGATAGACGGCCGAGCGGCCCGGCCCGTTAATCGCCGTGATCACAAACGGCTTGTTCGAGTCTCTAATCTGACCGGCATTTGCTGCAGCGTCACTAAAACGGATTGTGTTTTTCGACGTCAGGCCGAGGAAGAGTGACGACGTTGAGTTGCCGGCCGAGCCATTCCAATTGGACAGGATGGCACGGTGTCTCGATGTCTTCAGATCATTGACGACCGCGATGATCGTGCATTCTTGTTCTCGCAAGATCTTACCGGCCAAGTGCAGAAAACTGCCCTTGCCGTCAAATGAGACCGCCGCCTTGCCTTTCCCAAACGCATCCTTCTTCAAGGTGGGCTGTCGACTCTCGGCGAGTTGAGAAGCGTGATGGTTCTGTCCAGATTGGTCCATCCAAGTCTTAACTTGGCCAGCACCATCGGCTGTCAGACCGCGGTCTGCTCGCAAATGCAATACAAGCGCGTTGCCGAGTTTCCCGATGCGCTGTTTGTCGTCATTCTCTCGCCCTTCGATTTGCTCTAGTGTGGCGGATTCGAATCGACGCGCCTGAACGGACACATGTTGCACAGCGATCCTCAATTCGGCGGAAGTCGGCTCTCGACCGTAAACCTGAGTCCAGAGTTTGACGACTTGCGCCTTCGCGTCGTTGCTTGACTCGGTGATGGTGCGAGCGAGTGTCTTGCTTCGCTTGTGCACGAACTGGTTGTTCATCAGCGCCAGCGCTTGGGTCGGTGCCGTCGTCGAGCTCCGCTTTCCGCTCGATTGGGTCGTGTCGCAGAAGTCGAAGGTGGTCATCATCGGCGGAAGCAACCCGCGCTTGGAAAAAATGTAGAGGCTACGACGACTCTGCTCGTACAGAGGAGATGCCTTCCAGGCAGCCGACTTTTTTGAGAGCCCTTCGAGCGCCTCGGGGCTGATCGTCGGTCGGAACCCAGGCCCGCCAAGCGTTTTGTCGAGCTCCTGAGAGACGGCAAGCATCGAATCACGAAGCGCTTCGGCATCAAGTCGCCTACGCTCGGCGCGCCACAACAAATGGTTGCCCGCATCTCGCTTTTGGTAGTCGGCAAATTGCGGGTGTACCGATGCTTGTTGCCATGTCTTCGAGGTCAGGATGAGTTTGTGGAGCCGCTTGATGGTCCAGTCGCCACTGACGAACTCAGCCGCTAGCCAGTCGAGCAGTTTCGGATGAGTCGGAGGATCGGCGAGAAAACCAAAGTTGTTTGGCGAGCGGACAAGGCCGTGGCCAAAGTGATGCTGCCAAATCCGATTTACCAGGACGCGAGCCGTTAACGGGTTGTCTTCGTTCGCGATCCAACGAGCTAACTGCAATCGTCGGTGCGAGGTCTTTGCGCCGGGCGGAGGCGGGTCGAAGACGTGTTCAATAGACGGAAGCATCGACAACGACGCGGGAATCACCTGTTGCAGTTTGTGCTCGCGCTCGCCACTCTTCAAAACATGCAGTGGTTTGGGCACTCGCCCGACATCGCTCCAACCAAGCACGTTGGCGAACCCTAACTCGCCCTGGCTGGGGCCGCCCAAGAGTTCTCGCCCTCGCGGGGCAACGGGCCCCGCCCAAAATGCCGAGCCCATGCGGTAGTAGTCTTCCTGCGTGATGGGATCGAACTTGTGAGAGTGACAACGGGCACACTTAACCGTCATGCCGAGAAACGCCGACGAGGTTGTATGGACTAAGTCTTCCAGTCGATCGTATTGATAATCGAGCGGATCGTTGGGTTCGTCGTTCCACGTGCCCAGTCGAAGGAAACCGGTTGCGATTACGGACTGTTCTGTGCGCTCCGGCACCTCGTCGCCCGCGAGTTGCTCAACGATGAAACGGTTGTACGGCATGTCGGAGTTGAGTGCATTCACTACCCAATCGCGATACTTCCAGGCAAACGGTTTTTCTTGATCACGTTCGTAGCCGCTGGTGTCAGCGTAGCGAACCAGGTCAAGCCAATACCGCCCCCATCGTTCACCGTAGTGGTCAGATGCGAGCAGCCGATCGATGGCGTCCTCCCAAGCCGTCGGCGATTCGTCTTTCTCAAACCGAGCGATTTGCTCCCTTGTCGGCGGCAATCCGATCAAGTCGTAATAGAGCCGCCTGATTCGAGTTCGTTTGTCGGCCGTCGGAGCAGGCGTCATGCCCTGTTTCGCGAGGCGGGCTAGCACGAAAGCATCGATCTTGTTCGCAGGCTGGACTCGCCCGCTTATTTGCGGGATCGCCGGACGTTTGATTGACTGGAGCGACCACCAGTCGCGCCCCGCGCGGGCATCGTTGGTTCGCTCGAATAGATCGAGTCTTCGTTTCGCGGGCCATTTAGCTCCAGCCGCAATCCATCGCTCAAGCAATTCAATTTCGGTGGCGGGCAGCCGTTGTGACTTGCCTTGATTCTCGGGTGGCATTTCTCCATCGCGGACTCGGTGAAGCAGCAAGCTCTCTGTCGCTGCTTTGAGATCGACAGCCAACCCCGAATCACCTCCTTTGAGCAGTCCGTCGCGAGTTGTTAACAGCAGATTGCCGGATGGTTCGCGTTCCTGATGGCACTCCACGCACCGACGTATGAGCAACGGCGCGATCTGAGTTTGAAAATCGGGCGGCGCGTCCGAAGCGGCAAATGCACTTCCGCAACACGCGATCGTCGTCGCCGCGAGCAGCAATACGTGAGCGGTTCGATTGTGCATCGTCATTCCTCTCAATCGATTTCGAGCGAGTAGTTTGGCATTTCGCGCGACGCCCGCGACGGCTCACCGCTCAGCGGACGGTGTGACGAGTTGGGTCTTGGTCACGTGAGCGGGTTTTAAGTGGCTGTCCATCCACGCGTAAATCAGTTGACGCGATTCGTGGGCGACCGAATGTCCCCGCCCATGAACGAAGAAGGCGAAGTTCTCCGGTGCCTTTTCAAGTTCGTAAACGTCCATCACTCGCATCAACATCAAGACCCGCTGTCGTTGCGTGCCCGGATTGCCGTCGTTCAGACCGGATACGTCCAAGAATGGCCGAGGCGCGATCAGGCTGATGATTTCGTGCATGTCAATCGGCGGCAGTTTTCCCTCCATCAACCCGGGCCGAAGGTGCTTAAAGTAGACATACCAGCGGTCCCTCGACCACGCCTCGACTCGTGGGTTGTGCCGAAAGAAAGACGCGCCGCAATTGCAGGCTGAGGCTTTAATGCGATCATCGTACGCGGCCAAGAAAAACGTCCCGTGACCGCCGAGGGAATGTCCGAGCGCGCCGATGCGATCCGAGTCGACTTCCTTCATTCGCTGCAGAATGTCGATGGCGATCGAGTGTTCGTAGGTAAACTTTCCGACGGCCGACCACTTCGGGTGTTTCCGATGAAACTCGCCCGTCTCGTAAGCGCCGTTGGACGGCGTGCGGTGACCCGATACGAAGTGCTCCGGCGCGATGACGACATAACCTCGACGACAGAGGTGATCGAGGTAGGCTTTGTCCGGATTGTCGACAAGCCCCGCAACGCGTTGTTTCCCCTTGGCAAACGTTCCGTGCAGGGCGACGACCGCGGGCGCTTTACCCTTGAGTTGCAATGGAATACCGAGGTAGGCGTGAGCTCGCTCGTCCTCTTCGACGGCATAGCTGATCAACTTTCGCGTGTACTTTCCGTCGACCTCAACTGACTCGTGGACCTGCAGATCGAGCGGCGGCTTTTCTGGCTTGTGCTGGTCTCGCAGTAGATCGAGATACCTTTGTTTCAGCACGGTCCGACGCGAACGCCACTGATCGAGATTGTCAACGCCTTCGGTCAAGTCGTCCCAAGATGACTTGATTTCAGGCGGATCCGACTTCAATCGCGGCGGCTCATCCTGTCCGAATGCGCTGCAAGTACAGAGCGCAACGGCGACCCAAGCCGGCCCTAATATTCTTCTTCTCATGTTGCTCGTCCGTTGAATGGTTGGTCTCAGAAATCGCACACGAGAGATTAATCAATTCCTCTTGCTCGGCAGAATGAACAGCCCTTTCTCGCCGAGGTCAATTCGAAAGACGCCGCCCTCTTTGGAACCTCGCCCAATGCCTCCTGTGATGAAGAGCTGATCGTGATTGGGGCCGCCGAAAGCGACGTTGCTGGTCGTGACGTTTCCGCCGTCATACCGCGCGATCAACTTGCCCTTGGGGTTGAGCACTTGGACTTGCTGCATGCCGTAGTGGGCAACGTATAAATTGCCGGCCGCATCGAGGCACATGCCATCGGGCTGATTGTCAATCTGCCCATCGGCCTCAACCTTTTTGGGCAGTTTCGCAAACACTTTTCGCGGTCCGATCTTGCCCGCTGCGCGCACACGGTAAACCAGAATTCGGTTCTTCTGGCTTTCCGCGACGAGCAACGATTTGCCATTGGGGTGCAGCACGATTCCATTGGGGAACGCCAAGCCATCGTCAAGCAGATGAGTCTTGCCTTGTTTGTCGACATAGTGCACGGTGCCGATCAAATTGTCGACGCCGCTTCCGCCTGGATCTGTGAAATAGAATCCACCGTTGAGTGTATCGAGTGACAGGTCGTTCGGGCCTCGTAGCGGTTTCCCGCCGCAGCCGTTTGAGGCGGGGTCGAGCATTTTGCCGTCGGCTGACATGTGCAGCACGGCGTGACGGCTGGCGTCGCAAACCAAGTGAGTTCCGTCGGCGAGCACTTTGTGCCCGTTGGGTGCTCCGGTTTCCGCCCAGGTTGCATGTTTTCCGTCGAGTGAAAACTTGGTGATCGTTTTTCCATGCGAGGTATATCCATTGCCGTCGTGATCGAAGACGACGCCTTCACAATACTGGGGCACGGTGAACAACTTGACGGTCTTCTTGCCGTCCGCCTTCGTTGGCTTGTCTGCGGGCGAGGCCACAAAGAACAAGTTATTTTCGCCACGGATGAGCAGACCGTTGTCGACAGGAACTGGGGCGGCAATGACCGATTCGCCCATATCATTTTCGGCGAGAAGCTCGAATCCTCCGTCGATCCCTGCGACAAACACGACGCCATCTTCCCGCGCCGCGTAGAGGTTGCCGCCGGCGATTAGCGGCGAAGAGTAATAGTTGGCGCGGCTGCGCGGAAACGCGTCGCTCCAGACTGTTTTTCCTGTCGCCGGGTCGATGCACTCGAGCTCTCCGCGATCACGGAGCAAGTAGACTTTGCCCTTGTACTCCGCGGGAGTCGGCACAAACGTTCCGATGTCGTCTCGTTTCCATACTCGATGAGACTCGGTCACGTCACCTTCGCCACCGACTCGAATCCCATGAAGTCGCGGCGCGCCGCGATCATTTCGGCCGGCCGGAACGACCGCGATGTCGCCTGCAATGACAGGCGAAGCAACGGCGGGCCACAGCTTCTTCGATTCGGGATTGAAGTCGCCGCACGACCAAAGGACGGAACCGTCGGCGGCGCTGTGGGCGGTAAGATGTTGAGCGCCCCAGACGAGAAGAGCTTCCTGGCCCTGTTGGTTGATCACCAGTGGCGTCGTGTATCCATGGTCGCCTTCTTGCGGAGTCTCGTAGTTCCGCGGCGCCTTCCAAACCATTTCACCACTGGTCTTGTCAAAAGCGGCTAGCCAAGATTCGCCTTGATGCATGCGAGCCATGATCACGAATCGCTCGGTCACCACAGGCGAAGTCCCATGATCCCAATAAAGCGTGTCGCGACCAAATCGTTTGACGAGATTGGTTTGCCAGCGGACGTCTCCGTTGAATTCAACCGCCGCCAAGGTGCCGCTCTTGAAGTACACGAAAATGCCATGGCCATCGGTGATTGGCGACGCGTTGCTGCCGGAGCCGTTGCGATGCCGACCTGGATTTTCTTCGCCAAATTTGGTCTGCCAAAGCCGCTTGCCCGTCATGTCGAACGCGAGCAGAGCATCGTTGCCCTCGGCTGGGCCGGTGAGATAAATCGTCTCCTTTTTGACGATAGGCGTCGAACAACCTTTGCCGGGAAGTGCCGACTTCCATGCTACATTCTTCGAGTCCCAGCGAACCGGGTAGCTGCCTACGGCGATGCTCCCGTTGTTGCTCGGACCTCGCCATTGAGGCCACTCGACTGCATGCAGCGTTGCGGCAAACGAAGAAAGGCTAAGACCGAATGCGATTGATGTGATCGCGATTCTGAAGCTGAGCGTCGGAGCGTGTTTCATGGGAGTCATGTCCTAACAGAAGAGAGTATGCGCTTCGCGGGTTACCGCTGGGAAGATCGCGTGTTTCGCCATTGGAGGAATTCGTCGAGGTAGGACCAGCGGAATTTCTTGTCGCGCCGGTAGGCCAAATCGCGGTTGGCTAATTGCTCAGAGACAAACGATTCCACATTCTTCGGATCGAGAAAAGGATCATCGGTGGATTGCTGCAGATCGGTTAAAGCCTTGATCAAATGATGTTTCACTTGATGGTGATCGGGGTCGTTGGACAAGTCGCGCCATTCGTAGGGGTCGTCCTGCAAGTCGTACAGTTCATAGCGAGGTGGCGTATTCCAACGCGCGAAGGCTTGGCTAACGGACTGACTCGCCGTCGTCTGGTCCTTCGACGTGGCACCAGAAACGACGAAGTATCGATGCGCTTCGTTGAGGTAGCTGCTCGCGATTAGGTTCTTGGTCCCCTCGCGCGGACTCGAAATTAACTTGTAACGTTTTCCTCGAATCGAATGCTGAACGAAGCAGTTTCCAGGAAACGAACCTGTCGTAAAACCGAAGATGTACTCACGCCACTCCTCTGGTTCGCCCTTAGCGAACAGTGGCTGCAACTTGCGGCCTGGGAGCCCGACGGGTGGCTCAATTCCGGCGGCGCTGAGGGCCGTGGGTAAGAGATCGACGGTCGACACCAGTTCGTTGCGCTTCGTCCCGGCGAGCGCGCTGGCCGGCCAACGAATGATCATCGGGACGCGGAGCCCGCCTTCATACACCGAGCCCTTGCCGCGCGGAAACTGGGCACCATGATCGCCAATGTAGATGACCAACGTGTTGTCCGCTTCGCCTGTCTTTGCCAGCTGATCGAGTAACAAACCGATTCCGTGATCGAGTCGAGCGAGGCAGTTGTAGTAATTAGCCACTTGCTCGCGGATTCGAGGCGTGTCGACTCCGACCCATGGCATCGGTTTGACTTGCTCGGCCGATACCGGTTGCTTTGGCAGACCGTTGGCTTTTCGCAAGAAGGGAAGGTGCGCGTCGGGAAAATTCACAGATAGAAACCAAGGCGAATCGCCGCTCTTCGAAAAAAACTCAGCGGCAGCGGAGGCGTATTCTGCTACCGATTTCTTGCGTTGGAAATTCGAACTCGGAATCGCTCGGAAGTCGAATTCGAAAGCAGACTCGGGATTGACGTGCAGCTTGCCGATCAACCCAGTCTTGTATCCGCCACGCTTTAGCAATGTGGTGATGTTGGGCGTGCCCTTTCGGTACATCGCAAACTTGTGAGTCGCCAAGCCGATCTGCCCATTCTGATGCGGATAGAGCCCTGTGAGAAAACAGGCGCGAGAAGGCGAGCAAACAGAATAAGGTACAAACGCTCGCTCGAACAAAACTCCGCTTGATGCGAGGCGATCTAGATTGGGAGTTTGAGCGTAAGTGTCGCCGTAACATCCCAACTCCGGTCCATTGTCCTCCGACACAATCAGCAGGATGTTCGGCCGGTCCGCCGCAAATGTAAACGAGGCGGATAGGACAATCACGAGACTCGTCAGCAGATGGAGCTTCATCGGCGTCGCTTTCGGCGTTTGTCAAATGGATTCACTGGCTAACAATTGTAAGCCGTCCAGCGATCTCATTCAGCAACCCAAAGCGACAATCCTTCGCATTCTCGGTTTGCTATACTCACCTGTTCGACACCAGGATAGCAACTGCTTGAGCGGACTCGGACGTGAGCAGACTTGGACGCGAGATGGAGTTTTCGACGTGAACAAGCCAACTGAGTCTCGTGGCGATCGCCGCCGATTATTGCAACATTCCATCCGGCAGGCTTGTCTATGTACAAGCCTGGCAGCGATCGACCCGTTGCGTCGCCGCGCCACCGCCTCGCTGACCACAACACCCGGCAAGCGTCGCTCAGTCGAGAATGTCGTAGGGATCACGATCGGCGGCGGAAAGGGCCGGGTGTTTTTTCACCAACTTGAAGGTCAATCACGACTTCGGCGATCTGTACTCCGCGAACGCCCAGCAACGAGAGTCCGTTTTGAATTCGGCGTAGAGGCTGCTCGATGCGGCCAACACGCTAGGAGTTCGCTGGATCCGTTTTCCTGTCGCGAAGCGAGCGGCTGCGGATCCGACATCGCATCGCGTTCTGGCTCGTTACGCGAAGCGTTTTGATATTCAGCTGTTGGTCGAGAACGGTGATTGGATGAAGCAATCGCCAAAGTCAGTCGCCTCGCTTGTCAAAGCCATTGGCCAAAACGTTGCGGCATGTCCTGACACTGGAAATTAGAGCGACGCTGCTCGCATGCCCGGCCTCCGCAGTGCGTTTGTGAAGGCGGCGAGTTGCGATTTCAAAGTGTATGAACTCGATGCGAATCGAAGACATGCCCGATACGATTTGAAGAAGTGCTTCGATATCGGTTGGGCGGCAGGATTTTGAGGGCCATGGGTGATCGAGCATATGAAGGCCGAGACGCAGGGTTTCGCGCGCGACACCATCTACATCCGCGACATGCTGACAAATTGGATCTCCGAAGCCAAACGGCGATGACAAAACAGTGGCGTCGCGAAGTAGTCGCGTGTCGATCACGATCAGTCGACTTGCCTCTGACGCGGTCGACTTAGAGCCAGCCAGCCACCGCCATCGCTCGCTGGATCTGCTCGACATCCGACGGTGCACACTGGGCGGAGGGCGACCTGGGTTGACCGCAGCGGAAGCCGAGCAGATTCAAGGCGGTCTTTACGCCCGCGGCGCCTCGCGAAAGAATCTGCCAATCGGCTTCGACGATCCTCGAGTGGATCTCAATGGCCGCGTTCCAGTCGCCGTCCGCAGCGTGTTGCACAACATCGAGACAATCGGCGGGAGCGACGTTGGCCAGCATCATGCAGCCGCCGTTCGCGCCAAGAGAAGCGGCTGGTAACAGCAGGCTGCCGTTGCTGGCCCAGAATCGTTTACCGGTCGGCAGCAATAGCCGCACTCGCGCTTCGAAACGCAGATTGTCGGAAGCGATATAGCCGAAGGCGTTTTCCTCGGCGCACAGATCTGCAATCATTTCAGCCGGCGCGCCAATGGATGTGGCCTGACCGAGAAAACGCCCCGGCGCCATCTGATGAATGATGATGACGGGCGCCGGCATCCGCGGAATGACTTCGCGGAAATATTTCTCAACCTGTTCGGCCGTGCGCGGGATTCTTACGCGTAGTAAATCGGCACCCGCATCGACCATCGCTTCGGCGATTCGCAGTGTTTCAAGCGTCGACGGGCTGTCGACTCCAGCGACGATGATCTTCTCGGCACCGCGAACACGGTTCACGACGCAGACGATCTCGACTCGCTCCGATTCAGAAAGGAAGGACTCTTCTCCATTCTCCGAGTTGAGCACAAAGCCGGACAATCGCGTCGCCATCCAGAGGCCGACGTTATGTTCAATCGCGTCGAAATCGACGCGGTCCTCGCCGTTAAACGGCGTCGGACTCGGCGCCACCATGATCGGGTCGTTCATCATTCGCAGCTCAGTTTCTGTCGTCAACGAAGTTGTTTCGCGCTCGCAGCTTGCTTCACCGTTTCGCCATTCTGGCGACCGGACTAGTCGCGTTCGAGCGTCAACCGAGTCACCTCGGCGTATTTCGTGAGGGCGAGATAGTTGCGCAGCGCGAAGCCGTTGTACTTGAGGCTTTTGTCTGAATAGTCGTTGCGGAACTTCTTGGGGTTTGAGGGGTGGACGCCATCGCGAGCAATCAGAGTCGGCACATCGTATCCGTTGTAGGCTTTGAACTGCTCAAGCTTGCCGTCCCAGTCGTTGGGGCGTCGCTTGAGAATCTCGGCGTGGAAATCGGTGAGAGGCACTTTCAAGTCGCGAGCGATCTTTCTCACGGTCGTTGCGAACTCGGCCGATTTCTCGGCGAATCCGTGTCGCGGCGGAATGGTGCTGAGGATCACAACTGTTCCATTGTCGAGACACTGCTGGACAACCCCGCGCGTCTTGGTTTCGTATTCGGCGGTCCCGAGCTGGTTAAGGTCGTTTGAGCCGAACATGATCAACGCGACTTCTGGGTTGAGTTCCTTTAACCATCGCTCAACGTTTTGGTGGGCCCAACGAATCGTCATTCGGCTCTGGTTTCCGTAGCGAGCCCCTTTCCGGTCCCAGCAATCTTTAAGCATCCGCTTACTGACCAACTGGTACGCCGCCTCCATTTCCTTGTTCATGTTCTTGCGAGTGTATTGAAGGCTAGACCAGAAGGCTCGTGAATCGGAAATGGAGTCGCCGAACACGGCAAAGACGCCCGGCTTACCCTTGAAGCGAGAATGGACTTTCCGCATCTCGGCAATCCACGCCTTATCGTTCGCCGTTTGTTCGTTCGACGCATTCGTCGGCTCCGCGATTGCTGACGACGACGCGAAACCGTAAGTCGCTCCCAACGTGATCACTGCAATGAGAATCTGAGTGCCTGATGTCTTCATTGTTTCTCTCGCTTTTCGGCTCGGATCGGACCAATGTATTTGGTTGCGATCACGACGTTGTCGATGAATACATGTTGGTCTTTTGGAGAAGGCTGCTTGCCGCCGTGGTAGACGTTCATCCAAACCTGTTCGATTCTTAACTTGGGCGAGTTGCGAAACCGAATGTCTGTCTTTTCAAATGCGAGCCGCCCGTCGATCCACGCTCGTATGACGCCGTCTTGTTTGGCCGGCGAGTTGAGTTTGAGATACTGCTCGACCGAATACCAGCGGTTGTTCTCTAGAAAACCGCGATAGCCTTTCTGCCAAACCCAATTGGCGCCGTACGATCCCTCCATGTCTGCGTGGTAACAATACGTGCCGATTGGAGTCGTTCCGGCGAGTGGATTGCCGTCTGGTATCGTCAACTTGAACAGTCCCCGAGCAGACCAGCCATCGCGGCCGTTGCTCTTTCGACCTCCCCAACCGGCAATTCCGTACGTGCCGCTAATCCCCGGCAGTTTGCCGCCCTGCAACGTTTGATTCCAGTCGGACGCCAGTCGCAAATAGTAGCGAAAATAGACCTCTTCCGGTTCGGCTCCCGTCTCTTGCTTGAACTTAAAGAGGGTGTTCAACGCGCCGTTGGCGCCCTTTGCGATTCGCACTCGCAACGCTTTGCCGCGGTGCGGCGCGAACTGCCGCTCGGCATCGGCGGCAACTGTATCGATCACTCGCATTTCACCCGCTCGCGTCCACTCCTCGCTCCACTGATCCGATTCGAATTGAGTTGCAAAGATCACGTGCGCGTCGCCGCCGATGCCATCGTCGTCGGGGTATCGCGAAGCCAATCCGGAGATTGGATCTGAAGTTGGTTCGTCGTGGCCCTGCGCGCAGCGAAACAACCCAATCGTTCCTTCCCGACCGTACTGACGAAACGTGACTAGGCGAAGCGTTGCGCGCCGGATGCGAGCGTCCTTGGGAAGTCCGTCTAAATTGAACCTTAACAACGCGTTTTGCTTGCTGCTGATCTTGAGCTGATCGATATTACCCATCGAGCGGTAGGTGGATGGTTCGAGATACGTATCAGCAGAGGGAGAAAGAGTTACCGCGCCGGTCTCCGTCTCAACGATCAACTGCGGCTGTTGGGGCTTGGCGGCATGCTCTCGACTGTGAAGCACGAAAGCGCCGTTGCCGTTAAGTTGTCGCAAAAAGAACCCTTGGTTCGCGAACTTGCCTTCGCGCCACCGTCGCACAAGCCGCGTCGCATCCCATACGATCGGCTTGATCTTGCCGTTACTCTTTACGTGTACCGTGGCGTATGGATTCGCGCCTTGAGGCGTATCGTTGACATCTCGCCAGTCTCCCATGAAGTTGCGCCACTTCAGCGACGCTGCGCTGTTGTAATAGTCGCGCGACGCTCCGGTGCTCCTGCCCGCCGAGCCCTCGGCCCAATCACTACGCGCGCCCAACGCTGACGAACAACTGACGACGACGCAACAGACGGCGAGGCAAGAGACGGCGACGCGAGGAATGCAGCAAGTGATCGACCAACGTCGCGAGAGCATGGTAGTGGCGGGATTCATTGTCGATCGGCGGCGATTCTGGTGATGGCGAGTCCAGTCCTTTTGCTCAAGCACAGCTTCTCCTCATCTCGCACTGTCATCTGATGGCCCTAGACGTGGCGCTTGTTACGTTAAGCCTAGACCGACTTTCTTCAGATGTCGCTGGACGCTCCGACTTCCGTGTTAGTCTCGACTTTCTAATTTATCCGCGCCGACATCCGGCGGCCTCGATCGAGTTTGCTTGTTGAAATCGGTTGTCGCTGCGGCAACGATTCTCCCCGCGCCCGAGACGCCATCCACCGCTTGTTTCAAGTGCAAATTGCCTCGGCGATCGTCAACGAATGCTTCGACTCTCTTGCGAGTTACATTGCCATCGAGTTTGATCGATCCGGTGGCAGTTTTGCTACGAATCGGCGGACCGCTAAGCAGGTTGTTCGCCACGAGAAGGCCGTCGTTATCGTGTACGAGTCGGATCAGCCGCTTCAACCTGCTGTCGGGGTCGTGAATCGTATTGTGGGCGATCACGCAGTCGCGAGTGTAGTCGGCGAGGATTCCCGACTCGGGAGCGCGGCAGACGAAGTTGTTGCGAACGATGCATCGAGTGCAGTGGGTTTTGACGCCCTTTCCGCGATGCGAGTTGCCGAGGCAGATTCCCGTGTCACAATCGATGATCACTTCTTGAGCTTTAACCGTTTGGGAGTCTCATGGTCGGCGGCCATCGTCACTGGCAGCAGAAATACGTTTCCGGCATGGTCGCAGAAGTAGAGTTGTGAACCGGATGGCTTTCGAGCGTGGCCGTCGCCCCAAATAGCGTAGAAGTCAGGATGGGCGTCGACCGGGCGTCGTACATACGTGTGATTTCGACCGCTGCCGACAGTCAGTTGCTTTCGCTTATTCCACGATTGGCCCTTGTCCCGACTTACCCACAAGGCGACCTCGCCGCCCGGATTGTACGGCTGCGGCCCCTTCTCCGTCGGCGCGACAACCTGCCATGAACCGTCCGGCTGGATCCAAAGCGAACCCATGTCGTAGTTGTTATCGGAATTGAACGCGGGCCGAATGTCCCATCGATCGCCGGACCATCGAGCGGTCGTCCAGGTGCGAGGATCGTTCCGCGGACCGGATTGGTAGCCGCCGCTTGTTACGTAGAGAATGATCGGGCGGTCGCCCGCGTCGTAGACTATGTCCTTCAGATAGACGTTTCGCTTTGACTGAGCATAGTCGTGAACGAGCGCGAGATTACCGGACTTGGTCAGCGGCAGTTCGACTTGCTTTCCATCGGCTGACGTCCAGGTTTTGCCAAAATCCTGAGTCTCGACGTAGTAAAGATTGGTGCGCCAATTCAGACCTTTGGCTTGAGGGTGAAAATTGAATGCGGAACCTGCACGCTTCTTCCCAACTTCGCTGATCTGATAGTGGCCTCGTTCGATTGCGGCAATCCGCTGCCATGGATTCCAAGTGACGCCGTCGCGGCTGGTCATGAACATAAGCGTGCGGTCAGCCGGATCACTGTATCGCGTGAAGAAGCAAACGAATCCTTGCCCAGGAACATGCCGAGCTTGCATGTAGGAGAAGTTGGTTAGCGGAATACGTTGGTCACCGTCGATCCGCATTGCCTCGACGAGGTCGAAGGCGTCGATCGAATAGGGCTCGCGACTGCGGTGAATATAGGATGGTCGGGACCGTCCGTGCGAAGTTGAGAAGATCCAGACGTGCCCGCGTTTGTCGATCGAAATCACCGGGTTGTCGTGGGCGTCGTTTGTCTTCTTGTCGAGCAGAATCGTGGGACGAGGAACCTTGCCGGTTCTGTGGTCGTAATAGGAGACCATGTGAATGAGCCGAGTGTTGCTATCCGGCGACGCGCCGCCGTAACAAAAGAACGTCTTTTCGACCTCCGGCCGGTAGACGGCAAAAGGCCGATGCTTTGCGCAGTAAGTTCCCAGTCCGCCGCTGTACTTGTAAACGTACTCGTCGCCCGACGGTTGGTTCATATACCAAATGCCGCGGTAGCCGGTTCCCTTGCGATTGATCGTGACAGTTGTGTCCGGTCCGATCGCCAGCGCATGTTTGGTCTCGACTGACACTGAGGACAGCATGATGGCGAGCGAGAACACGACCAGCCATGAAGCCGCTTTGCCGCGGGCCGTCGGAGTTCGCTTTGACCGACTCATGTTGACGACACCTCGGCCCACATGCAGAGCTGGACTGCGGCGTCGAGCGGCATTTCATTGATGCCGAGAGCGAGCCGAGTGTGGTGCCCTCGTTCGCCAAAAACTTCGTTCAACAATTCCGAGGCGCCGTTGAGCACGAGCGGATGGCCTCGATAGCCCGGTGCCGCATGCACGTATCCTTCGAGCCGAACAATCCGCTCGACTCGAGAAAGTTCACCGACCGCATCCTTTAATTGTGCGATGGCGTTGATTGCACACTGTCGAGCGGCTTGGAAACCGTCTTCGTCGGTCACCTCTGAGCCTAGCTTGCCGGCGAACGCGATTTCGCCATCACGCCACGGCAACTGTCCCGAGGTTATGACAAGCTGGCCCGTTTGAACCCATGGCAGATAGGCCGCCACTGGGGGCGGCGCCTGCGGCAATACGATGCCCAGCCGTTCGAGATTCTCTTCGGGCGTCATCAGTCGATACTCCTCACGGCATCAATCTCTTCCTTGGCTGCTTGGCGACGCCACTAATCAGTTAAACGTCATGCGCCGCTCAAATCCGGCGAGCGCTATCCTACCACGTTCGCGAACGTATGATCGGTCAGTGAGGGTGGCCACTGTCGCGATGAGCTAAACAGATCGAGAACCATTGCAGTCTTCCAAAGAGATCCAGCAAGGCAATCGATGGTAACGGCGGATTTGAGGTTGTCACAGAAAGGGCGTCCAAGTGTCGCAACTTGGCTAATGCCCGAAATCTTTTCTCATCAGGAATTGATTTGAGCGAGAGGTGCTTTAACGATTTGAGAGGTTGCAGTTGCGCGAGCCCATCGGCAGTAAACTCATCGGCATTGATTGAGATAGACGAAAGCTTGGGCAAGGACTTGAACTTGCCTAGCCAAACGCCAGTCAACGAAGTTTGCGAGATTCTCAATCTGGTAAGGTCTTTGATGGCGGCAAGATGGTTCACTCCGGCGTTTGTGATTTGCTTTCCCCGAAGGCTGATGCTGCGGAGTTGTGAAATGTGCTTCAGTTGCGCCAGCTGAACGTCGTTGACGACGGTTATCGAAGCGACCATTCCGTTGGGCATTCGCAGAATCCTCACGCCGTCCTTTTCCAGGGCGGCGACCGCGATATCCTCGTCGGTCATTTCGAATTTGCGAACGATTTCGGCGGCTTGGGCAGCGATCAAGGTCGATCGATCCGACGACAGTCGCTTGAGTGCCGCAACGGCGACCGCTTCCGCCTTCTTGTTTTGTAGGATCGCCGACAGCGCCTTTATGCTGCGCTTCGCCGTTTCCAAGTCTCTCGCCTTCGCGCTATCTTCGAGTGCGTCAACTGCGTCGACACGGGCGTTGACGAGCACTCGCTGCGCCTGCTCTCGCTTGTCAAAACTCTTGCTGGATAAATCGCGAATGGCGCGACGAATCGCCTGTTCGCTAACTCTTGCCGACTACGACTCATCGCGTTCACGCGAAACTCGGGCGTCGTCGTCAAGTTGGGCTGTGGCCCAGAGCAATCGAGGCGTCGCGGTGCCGACCAGCAGTAGTGTGCTCGCGACCAACAGGCGTTGAGTAAGCGGCATCATCATCATCTAGTCCCCCCTTGTCGTTCCAAACGCAGTGTATCAGCAATCCCGGAATCGGCGAAATTAGTTTGGCGAGTGCGTCGCTCGTTTCCAGGTAGCTACGTTCGTCAGAATGTGGGGAAGCTGCAACCGACTTGGCGCAACACGGAGACGTTCACTTTTCGAATCGCAAGTGTTTCACCGACTCGCCCGAATTCGCGAGCTCCATCATCGCGTCGATGCCGATGTCGACGTGCTCGTATACAAAGGAGGCGGTGATCTTGTTGTCGCTCTTCTCGGTCTTCACGCCCTCGGGGACCATCGGGCTGTCGGAAACCAAGAGCAACGCGCCGTGGGGGATTTCGTTGGCGAATCCGACAAGGAACACCGTGGCTGTCTCCATGTCGATACCGGCCGCTCTGATCCGTCGCAGGTAATCCTTGAACTCCTCGTCATGCTCCCAGACTCGTCGGTTCGTCGTGTAGATCGTCCCCGTCCAGTAATCGAGCTCGCGTTTCTTGATGATGTGCGAAACAGCCATCTGTAAGCGAAAGGAGGGCAGGGCGGGGATCTCGGGAGGGAGGTAATCGTTGCTCGTTCCTTCGCCGCGAATCGCTGCGATCGGCAGGATCAGGTCGCCTGGCTGGATCTTCTTCTTGAGGCCGCCGCATTTGCCGAGGAACAACACGGCCTTGGGCGATACAGCGGAGAGCAAATCCATCGCTGTGGCTGCCATGGCGCTTCCCATTCCGAAATTCATGATCGTGATCTCGCCAGCCGTCGCCGTCTGCATCGGCCTGTCGACGCCCTTGACTTCGACGCCGAACTTCTCGGCAAACAACTCGACGTAATTCATGAAGTTCGTCAGGAGGACGTAGTTGCCAAAATCGGACGGCGATAGTCCCGTGTAACGCGGCAACCAGTTGCCAACGATCTCACTCTTTGTCTTCATCAAGGCACTGTTCCTCTGGGAAGATAATCAAATCCAACCGAGTGGAGCATAGCCTGCGAACGCCACTTCGCCCAACCGCAATCGCGAGCTCCGTTCGACGATGGCGTTCTGCGAGCGATCGTTTTCTTGCACTTTTTTCTGCCGACCTCGTTTGGGCCTGACGAACTGGTGACTCGCCCCTTTGCTATGCTGTCTCGCTAACGCCGAGGCCTGTCTTGAATTCGAGTTAGGTCGCAGCAACTATTTGTCATTCAGGAATAGCGGCATCGACGCCATACCGTCGAAAGGTCTTGGCAAGTCGGTGGCGAGGAACGCATACGAACGGAGTCTAACAATCGCTGATTCGACGACGAAAACACTGCAGGAAAGTTTTGGATTTGACGAATTCCTTCCGGGGCAGCGGGAGACGATCGAGCGAATTTTAGACGGGAAGTCAGCCGTCGCGATCTTTCCGACCGGCGGCGGCAAGTCGTTGTGTTACCAACTTCCGGCGCTGCTGCTCGACGGATTGACCCTGATTGTCTCGCCTCTAATCGCCCTCATGAAAGATCAGATCGACGCGCTCGAGCAGCGCGGCGTCAAGGCGAGGCGATTGGATTCGAGCTTGACGCTCGAGGGCTATCGAGAAGTCATGGACGAAGTACGTAGCGGTCGGCTGAGCATGCTGTACGTGGCGCCCGAGCGATTCAACAACGAACGCTTTCGGCAGGCGATGAGTTCGATTCGCATTTCCCTGTTTGCGGTGGACGAGGCTCACTGTATCTCGGAATGGGGGCACAACTTTCGGCCCGACTACCTCAAGTTGGCCGAGTACGCCGAGGATTTTCGAGTCGAGAGGATTCTCGCACTCACCGCGACGGCAACGAGCAAGGTCGCCGATGACATCTGTGCCGGGCTCGACATCGATACCGATTGTGTTTGCCGCACAGGTTTCTATCGCCCCAATCTGACTCAGTTGATGCGAATCGTCGACGATGATGATCGCGATCAAATTTTAGCTGAGACGCTTAAGTCTCGGCCGTCTGGGCCAACCGTTGTCTACGTGACTCAGCAAAAGACCGCCGAACGCGTGGCCAGCATTTTGGCGTCGACAGGGTTTGACGCGAGGTACTATCACGCAGGACTCAGCGCCGAGCGCCGGAGCGACGTGCAAGAGTGGTTTCAGGATTCCACAGACGGAGTCGTCGTTGCAACGATCGCCTTTGGCATGGGGATCGACAAGTCGGACATTCGCTTCGTCTATCATTACAACTTACCCAAAGGGCTCGAGAGTTACGCGCAGGAAATCGGCCGCGCCGGTCGGGACGGCGACCCCTCGACTTGCGAAATGTTTGTCTGTTCATCCGACTTGAACGCACTCGAAAACTTTGCCTACGGCGACACTCCAGCACGCGCCGACCTGCTGAATCTATTGAATGACGTGTTTTCGCTCGGAGACAACTTTGATGTGAGCCTTTACGACTTGTCCTTCAAGCACGACATTCGCCAACTGGTCGTACGAACTCTGTTGACGTATCTCGAACTCGATGGTTTCCTGAAAGGCGGTACGCCATTCTACAGCCAGTACAAGTTCGCCCCCCTAGTGTCCTCGGCGGAGATTCTCTCGCAGTTTGACGAGACGCGGCGCGAGTTCTTGCGAGCTCTATTGACGAATGCGAAACAGGCTCAAAAGTGGTTCAACATCGACGTCGACCAATGTGCGAGCTCGTTGAACACAACTCGTGACCGAGTCATTCGAGCTTTGGACTACTTGAGCGAGAGGGAGATGATTGAGTTGTCGACCGCCGGCGTCCGCAGTCGCTACCGTGTCCTCAAAGCGCCTGACAATCTCGAGACTCTGACAGACGACTTGTATGAACGCGTGAAGCAGCGTGAGTCTCGCGAGGTCGGTCGGCTTGGGCAAGTCTTGGATCTTGTTTCGCTCGACGCATGTCAGATCACATCTCTCTGCCAGTACTTTGACCAGGAACTTGACGCGCCGTGTGGCCATTGCAATTGGTGTCTCAATGAAAAGAAGCCACTGACCGTTCCGCCTCGACCTCAGTCCGAAATGTCCGCCGAGTCCGCATCGCAGCTGCAGGCGTTGGTCGATGAGCATCCCAAAGTCTTCCGAAGCCCGGAAAGCCGCACTCGATTCCTTTGCGGCATCACATCGCCTCGATCGACTCGAGCGCGGCTCAGTCGGCATGCTCTGTTCGGCGCCATGGCCAATACGCCGTTTCAAGTCGTGCTCGAACAACAGCCCGACGCGGAATAAGTTAAGCCGACCAGCGCAAGCCCCCAACGAGCTTGCTCGTTCGGTGAATCAGATTCAACGCTAGACCAATGCGACCGCGGAAAAAATGGGGACCTTCTTCTTGACCCATTTCACGTGCGGTGGAGGGTATACTGACGCCATCGGTTGGATGAACGTCATATTCACGAAACTGGGCCCGCCATGAACGCTCGAACGCTGCTGCTGATTACGGCATTGCTTCTTCCCGCCTCGACAGTCTTCTCCGCCGAGTTTCGCGCGGGGGCGGCGGTTGGCGACATCACGCCGACCGAGTGGCCTGTCTATCTGGTCGGTTCATTCAGCGAACGCGGCGCCGAAAAAGCCTGGGACTCGCTCAGCGCTCGCGCCGTCGTTTTGGATGATGGCGAAACACGATTGGCAATCGTGGTCGTCGACAGCTGCCTGATTCCGCGATCGCTTTTCGACGAAGTGAAAGCGCGCGCGTCCAAGGCGACCGGAATTCGAACTGATCGCATGATGATCTCGGCGACACATACGCATTCCGCCCCAGCTTCACTTGACCGCCTGTTCGCGAAGATGAGCGAGGCCTACATCAAGGTGCTCAAGGATGGCATTGTGGAGGCCATTATCAAAGCGAACAAGAACCTGGCGCCCGCCGAAATGGGCTGGGGTCAAGTCGACATCGCCGAGCATGTGCACAACCGCCGCTGGCATATGAAACCTGGCGGGATCGTGCCCGATCCGTTTGGTAAGATGACGGATCGAGTGCGAATGAATCCGCCCAGAGGACGCGGATTGCTCGACCGACCAGCCGGGCCGATTGATCCGCAGTTGTCGTTCGTTTCGGTGCGGAACCGTGCCGGCGTCCCGCTTGCCCTGCTCGCCAACTACTCGCTGCACTACGTCGGCGGAGTGCCGGCTGGCGGCGTATCGGCTGACTACTTTGGCGAGTTCGCTCGGCAAATCCAAAAGCGAATTGCCGCCGAGACGAAGGGCGACGAAAAGCCGTTTGTGGGAATCATGTCCAACGGAACGAGCGGCGATATCAACAACATCAACTTTACCAACCCACAACCGCGAAAGCCGCCGTTCGAACAGATCAAGTATGTCGCGAGCAGCGTCGCGGATCAGGTCGCCGCTGCCTATAAGACGACCAAGCACCGCAAGACTATTTCGTTGGCGATGGCCCAGCGCGAATTGACTCTCGACGTCCGGCAACCGACGAAAGAACAACTCGCTCAAGCGAAAAACTTCCTGGCCGAGCCGGATGAATCAAAACTGCCGCGTCGAGGAAAAGCGTACGCGCAATTCGCAGTCAACTTGGCCGAGGGCGAGCCACGTGAAGCGCTGATTCTGCAGGCGATACGAATCGGCGACATCGGCATCACTTCGATTCCATGCGAAGTCTTCGCCGAGATCGGGCTCGACATCAAGAGCCGTAGCGCAATCAAGCCGGTCTTTACCATCGAGCTCGCCAACGGTTGGAATCGCTATCTGCCGACGCCTCGCCAGCATCGACTGGGCGGCTATGAAACTTGGCTCGGCACCAACATGCTTGAGATCGAAGCTTCCAACAAGATCACCCGCGTCTGCCTCGAACTGCTCGAAGAAGTTGCTGGCAAGAAGGCAAAGCGTTGATTCACCGGCGGAGTCTGGCGCGGCAAAGCACGTGTGAACAGCCAACCTAACCGTTGGCTGTTTTTCTTGGCGCCGGCTTCTTTGCGACAGGCTTCTTCTGGGCTTGCTTCTTGGCAGCGGGCTTCTTCTCGACGGGCTTTTTGGCCGCGGGCTTTTTGGCCGCGGCCTCTTTGGCGGCTGGCTTTTTCTCGGCGGGGTCTTCCTTGACCGGCGCTTCAGCCGTCATTCGATAGACCCTCAAATGGCCGTCGGCATGTGCGACAGCCAGTCGGCGACCGTCGGCGAGCATGCCGAGTCCCCTCGCCGCGCTCGGCAGTTTCAATGTGTGAGACGCTTTGTCTTCATCCGGCTTGTGAAACCACAATTCCCCTTTGCCGCTGCGATCGGCGACCGCGACGATGATGAAGTTTTCGGGATGATAACGAACTCCCCAAGCGATTCCCTTGACATTCTTGTCGCCGGACACCAGATGCTTCGTCTCTTTTCCGCTCTCCCAGTCGAACAGCACCACGATCGGATCCTGAACGCCTGCGAACGAGTTAGAAACTTTGGTGATCCCGGCGCTGGCCCATTGAGTGCCGTCGGGTTTGAACGCCATGTCGCGAGCGCCGCCCATGTCGGCGGCGAACTTGTTGTCGTAGCCGGTCATCACGCTGCCGTCGACCTCGCGGAGCTGCTTTCCGGCTTCGAGGTCCCAGACGATGATCTCGCCCATCAGGTCCTGCGAGACGACGTGCTTACCGTCCGGATGAAAGTCGACGCCGTAGACGTGTCGCGAGTGTCCCGAGAATTCATGCTCCAACTTCCCGTCGCTCAACGTCCAGACCTTGACCAGCAGATCATTGCCGCACGTCGCGATTCGCGAGCCATCGGGGCTCGTTCGAACACAGCGAGCCGCCCCCTGGTGCGCATCGATGGTGCTGAGCAGTTTCGCGTCTTCGCTCGTTATGTCCCAGACCTTGATTTCACCGCCCCAGCAAGCGGTCAACATGCGATTGCCATCGGCGGTAAAATCGATCGATCGGACCCAACTCATGTGACCCTTGAGCGTTTGCCGTTTGCCGCTCTGGAGATTCCAAAGTTGAACGTCGAGATCTTCGGCGCCGGCGGCCGCGAATCGCGACATGGGATCGACTCCCACAGTCGTCAATGCGACCGCATGTTTGAATTCGGCGACCTTGTGCGTCTTGGAATAATCGACCGCGTCGACATCGATCACGTCACTCTTAGAAGCGTCGGGTTTGGATTCTTCTGATTTCACGCCAGCAACTCCTTGATCGGTTCTGTCGACGGATCCCCGATAGGTATCGAACGGCCAGGCAAATCGTGATCGGAATTGGAGTCGAGCCCGAGAGCTTGGAAGTAGGTGTGAAAGAGATGACCTGCGTCCACTTCTCGATCGGCCACAGCGGTGCCCTTGTCGTTGGTTTTGCCGATCACGGCGCCCGGCTGAATGCCGCAGCCGCCCAGCGCGATGGACCAAGCCGTGCCCCAATGATCGCGGCCGTAACGGACATTGACTTTGGGCGTCCGTCCGAATTCCGAGTGAATCACAATCAGCGTGCTCTCCAACATTCCTCGATCGGCAAGATCGTCGAGCAACATGCAGAACGGCTTGTCAAACTCGCCCAGCTGTTCCAAGTGAAAATTGAAGTTCTCGGCGTGCGAATCGTAGCCGTGATGAGTTACCTTGACGCAGGTGGCGCCGTTTTCGAGCAGTGTTCTAGCGAGCAGACAATAGCGTCCAAAGTCATGGTCGCCGTACCGCTCGAGGTCCTTCGCTGAGGCTTGGCCCTCGAACATTTTCTGGCGAGTCATCAGGCGGGCGGCCTGTTGATAGGACGCGTCATACGCTTCGGTCAGCGCCTTCGAGCGTCGCTCGGAGAATCTCTGGTTGAATTGCAGACGCAGTTGATTTCGGCTGGCGTCAATCTCTTCGCTGATCCCTTTTGGCGCGGCGAGATTGCGCGGCGGCTTGACGCCTTCGAGTTTCAACTGACCGTGCTTCGCTCCCAAGAACGCCGCGCCGCCTCCGACGTCACTCAGCCCGCGGCTGGAAATATGAATGAATCCAGGGAGCTCGGGATTGGGCGGCGCCAAGTACTTCGAAGCGACGGCACCCACGTACGGAAAATCGCCAACTCGCCTCCCTTTCTCCATAAACTGGCGCCCTTGCGCGTGATTGTTGATCTTGATGTTGATGCTGCGAACGATCGACAGCAAGTGCATCCGTTTAGCGATGTGCGGCAACAGCTCCGAAATGTGAATGCCTGGCACTGAAGTCGGAATCGCTTGGAACGGTCCGCCGTGCACGGTGCCAGGCTTGGGATCCCACGACTCCAGCTGACTGACTCCGCCTTGCAGAAAGACCTGTAAGATTCGCTTCTGCTTATGCTGCAATTGATCGGCTTGTGCGGGCGTGCTCAAGACGCCCATTCCGACGGCCCCAGCGGCGGCGCCCGAGAGGAATTGTCGGCGAGCCATCGCGTGTTCACTCGGATTGCAACCGTAATTTCGCCGCATGGTTTTCCCTTCCAACTAACCGCAGATCTGCGTGGATGCGTATGGCTGGCGTGCTTCAAGCGAGCTGTTAGTGATTCAATCGAAACTCCGCCGACGACAAGCCGGCCCAAACCAACTGCCGAATCGCGGAATCCAATTCTTGCTCGCCAGCTTTTCGTTTGCTTTCCACAAACGGTTCAAGCTGCTTGCGCTCTGGATGCGTTGGCGGGCGAGAAAAGACAGCGAAATAGAATTCCTCGACTAACTGAGGCGTCTTCATCGACTTGAGCTGCGCGGTAAGCTGCTTGCCCTTTGGTGCCAGCCAGTCTTGGATGACTGTCGCGTTCCGGACAAATAGCGCTTGATCGGCTGAGGATTCAAACTGCGAGCGTTGAACTCCGACTACGCCAAACAACGTCACAAACGTATTGACATTGGCTTTGAGGGAGTCGTTTAGCGAATTCTCTTGCCAAAGCGGATCGTCCGCCTTCTTCGTCTTTTGTTTGGCGTCGGTTTTTCGTTGCTTTGAGTCGAGGCCCGCGCGAGTTTGCTCGACGAGCCCAGTGGCTTGCATCATGGACCAAGCGAGTTGTTCGGCCGAAAGCGGTTTGAGAATGGCGACGTGAAACCGATCTTCTGCGACCGTCTCGCCACCGCCGCCGTATGTGCTGCTTCTTTGATACGTCTTGCTCAGGGCGATTTCACGCAAAAGGTAACGCATGTCGTAGTCGTGTTGGAGCATCGCGTCGGCCAGCGTATCGAGCAGTTCTGGATGCGACGGCGGATTGTCGGAATGCCACATATCGACCGGCTCGACGAAACCTCGCCCCATCATCAACGCCCACAGCCGGTTGACGATGTTTCGGCGAAATGCTTGGTTCGACTCGTCCGTCATCGCCGACGCCAATTGCAACCGCCGGCTATAGACCGGTATCGAGCGAGCTTTCTTGTCGGGCTTGACTTTGTAAGGCTCTTTTGCGGCAGGTGGATCATCGATCGCAGGCAGGTCGAGCAATCGCGGAGACGTCTCGTCCGATTCGTTGGTGAACACAGATGTGAAACTGACCGCGCCCTCGGCCTTCTCGCCAATCGAAGACTCTTTCGACTTGGGATCCTTGAACAAGTACGCGCGATTGAGAAACGCCGACAGTCCGTGGTAATGACGCTGCAAGTAGTCGTCGATCGTGGGATGATCGTGGCACTGGGCGCACTGAAGATCGCGGCCGAGGAAAATCCGCCCCAAGTCGCGCGTCATCTCATCCATTTTCAATTCGCGGTCGAGCAAGAATTTTGCGGCAGGGCGTGTCGTCTTGTCTGCGCCGTCGGCCGTCAAGATTTCACTGGCAAGCAGGTCCCACCGCTTGTTCTCGAGAAATGACTGCCGCAGGTAATCGCGCCACTCTTTCGCCTTGACGTGTTTGTCGACTCGACGCTCCATCAACATCGTGTCAAAAACATATTGCATCCGCCGGGCGTGTCGAGGCGACTCGAGCAGCTGGTCGATTAGTTTTGCTCGCTTGTCGGGCTTCTTGTCCGCCATGAACTGGCGAACTTCATCCGCGCTGGGAATCGTCCCAACCAGATCAAGATAAATTCGCCGAACAAATTCCGCATCGTTCGCCACCGGCACCGCAACCTTCTCGAAATTCTCACAGCCGTCACGAATTGCGGTATCGATTTGCTGGTGGAGTGGAGAATCGGCAAAACTCGGCGTCGACGCAAAATCGAGAACAAACAAGGCCGTTGCGAGGACGGCGATTGGAGGTGGAGTCATTAGGCGTGGCATAAGCGTAGCGGCATCGGAAGGCGTGGCTTGAGGCGGGACCGTGAGGCGAGTTAATCGCTCGCCGTAGTTTATCTGATATCCGACAACAAAACCATGAATTTTTGACGTGCTGAACGAGACACCGAACGAGCAAGCTCGTTGGGGGCGGTTTGAGCTGTTAGCGATGAAACTGATTCACCGAACGAGCAAGCTCGTTGGGGTCTGGTTGGGGCGGTTTGAGCTGTTAGCGTTGAAACTGATTCACCGAACGAGCAAGCTCGTTGGGGTCTGGTTGGGGCGGTTTGAGCTGTTAGCGTTGAAACTGATTCACCGAACGAGCAAGCTCGTTGGAGTCCGTCATTGAAAAACAGACGGCAACTTGTCGTGTGCCACTGGCTTGCCAGTGCTCAAGCACAATAAATTCAAATCGACTCACCGTACGCCGGAACCACGGCGAGGTCAGTCGCGATTCTGATTCATTGAACGAGGCAACTCGTTCAAGTTGAGAAGGAACTAACCGTTTCGCCATCAGTTAATGATGATCCCGACGATAACGGTGAATTGAAGCCCGACAAATATCAAAACGATTTCCCAGAAACGGAGCGGCGGCAAGCTCTTATCGTTTTCATTGTCGTATTGATCGGACATGACGATATCCGAACAGGCCGCCGACCAGAAATCAAGTTGCGAGAGCACGAAGAGTCGCTCTCAATGCCATTTGCCAGCTGAACGGCCTCGCAAGATGCTCAAGTCAACGCGGCGAAACGCTGCGCTGCTCGCTTGCGAATTCCAGAAACTCTCTCACGGTCGAGTTGGGAAGCTGCTTCGGATTTGTGACCACGTAGAGTTTTCGTTGAGGCCGGACTCCGGTCACTGGTACGATGACCAAGCGGCCCGCTTCAACGTCTCGAGCAACCGTCGCCTCCGAGAGGAACGCGGCACCTAGTCCGCCCTCGACCGTGGCGCGTATGGCGTCGTTGGTGTTGACTTCCATGGTGACGTTCAATTCGTCTGGTGCCAGACCTGCCGATTCGAGAGCGTATTCAAGACACCGCCGACTTCCCGATCCGGGCTCGCGCATAATAAGCGGAGTCGCGCAGAATCGGCGAGCCGAAATCCTCTTGCATTTCGCCAGCTCGTGTTCGGGCGAAACGACTAAGACCAACTTGTCTGTCACGATGGCGCGAGCGCACAGTTTCGACGATCGGGGAAGCTCGCCGACGAAACCGAGGTCCGCTTCGCCTGATTCAACCGCGTCCGCGGCCGCTTGACTGTCGGACACCTGCACCGTTTCCCGAACGCCTTCCTGCAACCGACGAAACTCAGCGAGCAATTTAGGCAGAATCAACTCAGCGGGAACCGTGCTCGACGCGATGCGCATCGTTCCCGCAATTTCCAGCTCGGTTTGGCCGACCTCTCGTTCCGCTTCGTCGACAAGCCTCAAGATCTGCCGAGCGTAATCGTGCAAACGTCGGCCTTCGTCCGTGAGCACGACCGTGCGGCCGTCGCGTTGGAAAAGTGAGACGCCTAAGGACGCTTCCAGCGTGGCGACATGCTGGCTGACCGCGGGCTGTGTCAGCCCCAGCGACTGCGCCGCCTTCGTGAAACTCAGCCGTTGAGCCACCGCAGCGAAACTTTGCAGATGTCGAAATTCCATGCGTCCATCCTACCGTAACCCGCATCGCCACGCGCCATTCAAGTTTGCGGGCAACAGATGCATGGCCCCGACCCGGGCGATGTTTCAGACGCTACTCGGGTTGATTTGCATAGGAGAACTTCAAGGCAATTTGCGCGCGAGGCAAAGCGACTCCGCTCACTTCGACGTGCGGATAGATGAAGTAGTTGAGCGGCTCAGCATTCGACTTGGGCTCGAGCAGGATGTCGCGACCGGTGGAAAAGGCGACTCGATCGGGCGTCAAATTCCCAAAGTAATACTCTTTCATCTCTGGGTGCTTGTCTGCCTCAGAAATGTCGACCGGGACCCAACCTCGCTTGGGCGCAAAGAAGAAGGCCCAGCAATGGTAGCCGCCTACCTTTCCGTTTTCGCCATCGCTCGGAATGGGAAAACCAATTTCGAAACGCGAAGGTACGCCTTGCGAGCGGGCCAGCGAAATAAACAGGCTGTGAAAATCGGTGCAATTGCCGTATCGGCTATCGCAAACCCAAGCGACGTCTCCCTTGCCCCACCCTGTACCTGACTTGTCATAGGCGACGTGTTGGTCAACCAAATCGTAAAGCTGGTTTGCCATTTCGAACTCGTCATCACTCAACGTGATTCCGCTCAACAACTCAAGCGGCTTGCCGTCGACGGGGACCTTTGTATTGGCTTGCAGGAACTTTTCGCGATGGTTTGGCGAGAGCTCCGCGGATTCGCCTACACCGGCCGACGCGATCTCACGCCGCTCGATGTGGTACGGCACGTCGATGCTCAATCGACCCTCTTCCGGTGCCTCAGCCTCAAAGTAAAGAATTCGGTTTCCGTACTTCGGTTCCGTGTGAAACGTCGCCTCGGCTGGCAGCTGAGAATCGAGCTGCGTCACCTGCTGGCTCGCACTCGACTGTGGCGTTGGCAACCAGACTCGCGCCTTGTCGCCCGGCTTCAAGTCAACGATGTCGAAGCGGTAATGAAATTGAAAGTGTCTTGTGCAGCTATTTGAATCCACGGACGCTTGCTCTTGCGGCACGGTGCTCGGACTCGACTCGTCAACGCCGGCCTGTGACGCTTGTTGACTGCAGCCGGCAAATAAGCAGACGGCCGCCGAAACTATGAGCAGCCCGCAACATCGTGTCAGATTAGCTTCGAACAACATTCGCCTCGCACTCCAAAATCGACCGTCATGAACCATAAGGAATCATTATATGAAAATCGCCTTTGCATTACGATAACGTATGAAGGTTCCCGAGCCAAGATCCAAGGCCTGTGGGCGCTGGCAGAACCTGCGCGACGCGGTGAGACCACGCGACGATCCGCGGTGGCGATTCCAGATGCAGTCGAGAGCCGCTCGAACTTAGGCTGGCTTAGGCTGGCTCAGACTCGCACAAAAAACTTTTGGCGATACATCCAAAAGGCGATGAGCCAGAAGACGAGGAATGTAAGCGTCGGATCGGCGATTCGACAATACATGTCATCGGCCAAGATCGAAGGGCCGGCGACGAATTCGATCAGTTGGCCAAAATGGGTGTGGATCGCTCGGATTGTCCAGGGCCTGAGCAGCTGTCCCATCATGTAGATCGCGATCGAGTTCATCCCGACCACAACCAATGGGAACGCCAGCCAGCGCAGCGGCGGAATCTTCTTCCCCACAACATCTAAAACGAAATAGAAGGCGGCTAACATCCAAATGACCCAGCCGCCGCTGAAGAGGACCCACGAGGGAGTCCAGATTCGTTTGACGATGGGGCATGCAAGCCAACCTGCGGTCAGTCCAAGAGCCACGCATATGGCGCCGCCAGCCAGCAGGACGCCTACCTTGTACCACCACTGTCGATCGCTGCGCAGCAGCAGGCCGCAAAACATGCCCAGCATCATCGTGGCGATCGAGGGAATAAAGTTCAGCGTGACGTATCCACCACCGTTAAAGCGAAACGGCTCGCCCTTGCCCTGGGGAAACTGATTCAAAAGCCAGCGGTCAACGTTGTATCCTGCGTTTGCGTTTTTCGACCACGAATCGAAGCGGCCGGCGAACACGGTTTCGGTGTCGGCTTTCACTGCCGCGTAATCGTAATCCGTCGGTGGAGAATATGATTCGAAGAAGATCCAGTACCCGACTAAGATCAGGACGAACGCCCCAATCTGCACTACCGGTCGCTGAGGCAACAAGAGGTAGAGGAAGAGATAACCGAGTCCGATTTGCGCTAACACGTTGGTAAATGCCCAATTCGTTCCGGCCGTGTTTTGCGACGCCAGGAACACTCCCATTAGAACGAGCACAAGAGCTCGCCACGCAGCATGCCCAAATTGCCTCAGCTTCGAGTGTCCCGATTGATTTCGCTTGGCGTACGAGTAAGGCATCGCAACGCCGACCATGAACATAAATGCCGGCTGGATCAAGTCCCAGAAAGTCACGCTGAGCAGATCGAATTGGCTCAGCCAAGGCGGGTGCTCGAAGTAGATCGCGATCTGTTGCCAGGTGTCGTAGTCGAGCGCGCCCCAAACCGGTTTGTCTTCGGAAAGTTGAGCGAGCCGGGCGATGCCGAATCCGCTGGCCGCCAACATGGCCATGATGAAGCCGCGGTATGCGTCGAGCGAGACGAGTCGTTTCGATTCGTCACGACCAGCGGCATCCGTCCGAGTCGTTTGCGGTGGGTAAGCGGTAGCCATGGATTCTAGACCTCAAGCGAGAGTGTGGTCGATCGACGCCAACGCTTTGCACGGCTCGCCAAATCGAGGGAGAGCTGCAGCGTCACACTTCTTTGGCATCGGCCGCCCGTCTGTTACTCATTTTGTTTCAACCGCAGCACGTTGTCCATCCGCTCGGCGATCTCGGCGAGTCGATCACGGTCGCCGCCGCGCACTTCCGCAGTCGCCCAACCCGATGTGTATCCGATATCGGCGAGAGCCGTTCGTACCGCTGGCCAATCCGAATCTCCATCGCCAATCTCGACGTTGAAGCCCTTTCGCAAACCCTCATCGAGCTGCTTCTTGCGACTGTATTCCTTGATGTCGAGCTTGCCAATTCGTTTTCCAAGGATGCGAATCCAATGCGCGGGCCAGCCAAATCGAACGACATTGCCGACGTCAAAGTAGGCACCAACGGCCGGGCTCTCCATTTTATCTAGAAATCGAGCCATTTCGAGCGGGCTGAGGAGAAAGTTATTCCAGACGTTTTCGATCAAGAGCTTGATGCCCTGTTTCTCCGCGTAGGGAAGATCTGCTTTGATGCGATCTTGCTGCTCGCGGTAGACTTTGTCGTATGGGTTGTCGCGGTCGACTTTGCCCGCGACAACCAGTACGCTGGTCGCGCCATAAAACTTGGCGCTATCGATCGCATGCTTCAAATCAATGTTGCTGCTGTTGAGAAATCCGTGCACGACAACCCCTGTCGCCTCGATCGCCTTGCGGACTTCGTTGCGGTCGATCTTGGTCCTCACGTGGATTTCGGTGCCATCGAATCCAAGGTCCTTAAGCATCTTGAACTTATCGAGCACCGAAAGTTTTGACGTGATCATGTGATACTTGACCGCTTTTTTAATTCGCGGAGTTTCACGTCGCTCGTGGAGCCGAGCCGCTTCGGTCGCGCTGAGCCAATTGGCCGACGCTGCTGCGCCAACAGCGCCGCCAAGCAAAGCGCGACGGGTCAGTGAATGAGCGGCAATGGGCTTGGTTGAATCGGCGTCCATGGGATGTCTCGGCTGCTTGTTCAATAGGGACCGTTCTGGCTCGGCCTATTGTCGACGGATTCGGAGAGGCGGTCAAATTTTCACTTGAGAACGAGCGTCCCGCGGCGAACTGAGAAGGCGTCGTCGCCCGAAAAAAACCAAATGCACCGTGGCACCGTCTCGACTCATCCACTTGTTGGGCAGACAGGACGTTTCTCCCGGGCCGACATCCCATTTGGTCGTGTAGAACGCGGTTGTCCGCGGTCCCCACGGCTCCGGCGCGTCGTAGATTTCTAGTCCGCCTTTGAATCGAGTGTCGTTTCCTCTCCCGGTTTGACACCAGATGTACCTCTTTAGACCGGCGTTGTAACTCACGCTCGAGCGGTAACATTCGCCGGGCTTGACGAAGACAGCGCCTCGCAATTTGATGTCTTTAACCCAGACCGGCGCCCCATGCTCGCTTCGGCCAAAAAAACTCGAACGCTTCCCGATCTCGGATTCGTGTCGCGGGCGCTCGCGCCAGGACCATTTGGTCGGACCGACGGTAAGCGCTGTCCGAGTCATGCGACTAGATGTAGACGAACGAATCGCGCGCCCCGTCGTAGTTTCGGCCGAAATTGAGAAACGTTGGGTAGCCGAAACTGGTTTGGAATTTCCAGTCGCTCCACGTCCAAGTTCGTCCGCGGTCTTTTGACCAGGCAAGTTGCGAGTTCTTTGCGTTTCGCACGAGCATGTAGAGCAAACCGTCAACCATCAGCATGCCGCTCGCTTTGACGCCGCTCTTGCCGTCGCCAAGACCTTCCGCAGTTGGCGAGCGAAGATTCACGACCAGGAATTCTTGTGGATCTCCGGTGACGCGGCAGAGTCCCATGCTGAGCTTGCGGCGCACGTTCGGTTTGAATCCGCGACCGTCTCCATAGGCCGTGTAGAGCGCGTCGTCGTCGCCCCACGTGATCGGCCAATTGTCGCCGCCTCGAGCCTTGCGAACGATTGTCGACGCGGGCGCCCATTCGATTCGTCTGATGATTGGGCTTGGCGGATAGGGCGGATCATCGCTCTGCTCGGCTCGCGTCGATACTTCGAACTGCTCGTCTGCAGGCGGAATCGGTTTGGTGTTGACTCCGCCGAGCGAGTCTCGCTTCATCTTAACGGAGGCCGCGACCGGTTCTAGAAATGGAGCGAGAACACCGTAGTGGTTGTTGCCCTTTCGTTTCCAGCTTTTGCCGGCGCGAGTCATCACGATATCGAAACTAGGGATGACAACGATCAAACTGTCGTAAAGTCCCCACGACCAGTATGCGTCTTTGGGAACACCCTTGAGCGCACCGTCGGCGTTGTTCCACCATAGCAGCCCGTAATGATTTGAAGCCTTGCCGAATGTCTTTTCGTCACGTCCGGTAGACCGACGACATTGAGGAAGGATGAGCTGGCGAGCTTGACGAATGAGGCCGGTATGATCTGCTTGCCTTGCCACTGTCCGCCTCGCAAGTAGAGGTAGCCGATCCGCGCCATCGCGTCGACGTTCGCACTGATGCCCGAGCCGAACTCCCTTCGTGCAACGCCATCGATCTTGGCGTCGCGATAGGCGTTGCGGCACCACTTCAAATCACTGCGGCCGATTCCCAATGGTGCAAACACTCGCTCAAACATTAACTCGTCGACGTCGCGTCGATACGCAAGAGTCACGCATTCGGCGACCCAGTTCGGACCGCCATCGCTGTACGACCACTTCGTGACGGGCTCAAATACCACCCGCTTGTATCCGCCCGGATTCTCAAAACCGGCTGTCTGCGTCGCCAGGTACTGAATGGTTATTCGCTTGATCCATCCCGTGGTCTGGTTCGATTTGGGAGGCAGGCCAAACGTCGGATGGTGCTGAACGACTTGGTCACTCAATTTGATCTTGCCGTCTGCGATCGCCAAACCGAGCGCGGTCACTCCAATCGATTTGAGATCGTACCGCCTCGCCAGGTCTCCCCACGACATGACGAGCGCGCCGTGCCTTGTGATGAAGCCTGATCCAACGCCCATTAGTGCATACCGACGCGCTTGATCTAGTTTCGCTTTGTCCATCCCCACGTCGCTCGGCGACACTTCGACGCTAGCCAAGTCGTCTCTTGGGCATGGACTGATGAAAGCGAGCTGGCTGTGATGAAGCCAATGCCGCGCAAGTCAGTCAGACTGATTAGTGAGACGAGAACCGTTGCGGCGACGATCTTCCACCGAACCGCTTGCGGACTCACTTTGACCTGCTTCGCCAACATCATGCGTCACCTCGCTCGCGTACTGGATTTGAGCTGCAAACTTACTGACGTATGGACACCGAATCGTCAAGTGTTATTCAATTCGCGTCGGCGGATCGAGCGACGTCATCGAGCACGAAGCAGAACACGTTCTGTTTTCGGTCGAAAGGCGTTTCATCCGGCGGCGCGGCGTCGCCAACGATAAACCCGCCCCAGGTCGCCGCCTTCGCGCCCCAATGAGCGGTCTTGACGGCGTCGATCGCCCGGTCGCGGTGGTCTCGACATTCGTCGCCGCGAAAAGTCAGCCGAGGCGCGCGCAAGGTCATTCCGTCACCCTGCCGAGTAAAGCGAAATTCAAGTGTGTTCGTTGTCGCCAGGACGGACTTCGGGACTTCGAACGAATACTTCTTGGCCGTCTTGGGCTCGAGGACGCCGACGACATGTTTGTTTACGAGAACCTCGACTTTGCCCGCCGGTTTTCGCGCCAAGGTCCAACTATTGGGCGGAGCGATTTCGAATGAGAGGTTGGCGTCGGCGGACGCGTTTGGGCCATTGCCATTGGCGACAACAAACTCACGCGTTCTCACCTCACTGCCGCTCGTGCTGCGAACCGCGACGGTGACCATTCCGTCAGAGAACCGTTGTGTGTCGAGCTGAGCCGCAAAGACGGCGCGATAGAATGGACGATCCGATTCGTGCATCGGCGTCCATCGCCGCTGAGCATCGTTCGCTTTGCCGCTGTGGTAGACCGAGTATTCCAATGACTCGCCCGGTTCCGGCTGCACTAGATGAGCTTGAATCGTTACTCGTCCGTTGGTGACGGCGCCGATTCGGTGCGAGACAATCTCGATTCGACGTCCAAGACCCTTGTAGAAAAAGTCGAGCTTCTCGCCTTTGACTCGATAGATCAGATAGCCTTGCGGCCGAAGGTCGGGGCAAAGTTGTTTCGCCTTGGAGTTCCACCAGCAGCCGGCCAAAGCGCCTCCCGTGCGGTAGGGAACGGGGCGTTTCTTATGGGACAACACGTGGTGGTCGCCGACCAGTTGAAGTCGTACGTCATGCTCGTTTGCAATGTCGGCAAAGTCGGGGCAGTGCTTGGTCAGATCGTATTCTGACGTCGTGATGACGAATTGCCCTTTCGTTCGATTGGCCATATCTCGGCGAAGCCAATCCACGTGGGCAGGCTGAACTTCCAGCGTCGGGTACTCGAGCTGTTTGCCGCTAACCGGCACTTGGCGGCGCCCAAGATGATACCCGTAGTCAACGGAGACAAAATGAATCTTGCCGTACTCGAACGAGAAGAAGTGCGGTCCGAGATGTTCCCAGTACAGAGGTTTGCCGCAAAACAGATGGCCCCGAGGATATTGGTCGAGCCGGTACGACGAATCGGTGTGATCGCCCGCGACGTTGTAGCAGGGAATCTTGAGGTGATTCATGATTCCCACGTACTGGCGAAAATCGGCGCGGCCCGAATCGGGCGAGCTGATCAGCGCTTTGTGAAGATTGAGCAAATCGCCGCTGTTGACGACGAAATGAGGCCGTGGCGTGAGACCGTTGACCTCCCTCACAAATTGACTCAGCCCCTTCCGCGATCGCAAGTTTTGTGAGACGTGCGTATCGGTGACGTGCACAAACACAAATTCACTCTCGTCGCGAGACGCCGACGTAACGGCAAAATTAACTTGCGATGCGACGGGCTTGTACCAGTCGCCAACCACATCATGACCGGACGGTCGCGTAATAAAGACAAAGACCGCTCGCGAATCGGGCGTCAAGGAATAGGCGCCATTGCTGTCTGTCTTGACGACCGTGAAGCCGTCGCTTACCGAAACGCCCGGCGCGCCGGCGGACTTCTCAACCGAATTTCGCGGCTTGTTCGTTACGAGCGTAACTCGACCTGTAACGCGACTGGGCGGCTTCGTCCCGTAGTTTGGCTGAGGCGTCTTTTTACTTAGCAGCGGAAGCAGTTCCAGTTGCTGTTTTTTTGCACCGCTAGGCCGTGCGTCGCGCCCCGGCGACGTTTGACTTCTTGCGGCGGGCGCAAGAAGGCTCATCGCGAACACGGTAAGAACCGCGGATACAAGAGAGGAATTCGAGTTTGTTTTCAGGAGTATCGCTCGCATCGGCCAACCTTCACTCGTGACAAAAACTGGCTTGTGTAGATGGATCCCTAGCGGTCGCCGATTGCGGCGGAGGAACCGGGCTCGATTATACCGTCGAGCTACGGTCGCGTAGATTCGGCTGCGGTGCCGGACGATTTTTCGGGCATGTTTGACGTTTTCAGCGTCTCGCAGCCTACTGCGGGATCCGTTACGATCAACCGAGGTAGCCCTTGAGGCGAGGTGCACAACTTAAGTTGTAGGAGAAGGAGAAGAGTACCGATGCGACACATTATGACTTGCTTGATTGCGAGCGCTGTGGCATTCGCAAGTCTTTCGGCGACATGGGGCGCCGACCAACAGGCGGATCGAGCCGCAATCACGAAAGCCGCTGAATCGTACACAGCGGCGTTTAACGCACGTGATGCGAAAGCGCTGGCCGATCATTGGTCGCCCGAAGCGGTCTACATCAATCCGCTTACAGGAAACCAAGTTGAAGGTCGCGAGGCGATCGCGAAGGAATTCAAAGGGATCCTTGACAATCTGAAGGAGACGAAACTCGTCGTGCAAGTCGGCTCGATACGTTTCATCTCTCCAAGCGTCGCCGTTGAAAACGGAGTGGCCAAGTTGATTTCGGCCAAAGGCGATGAACAGGAATCGACCTACGCAGCCATCCACATCAAACGGAGTGGAAAGTGGCTACTCGATCGAGTCACCGAAGAGTCCGTGCCCGTTGTGCGGACTCATTATGACAAACTCAAGGCATTGGAGTGGATGATCGGCAAGTGGGTCGACGGCGATAACGACTCCACAATCGATACGACTTGCGAGTGGACTCGAAACAAGAACTTCATTCGACGTTCGTTTGCCGTATCCGTGCAAGGTCAAATCGAAATGTCGGGAATGCAATTAATCGGTTGGGATCCCGTCGCAAAGCGCATTCGCTCTTGGGTCTTCGACTCGGGCGGCGGATTCGCCGAAGGGCAATGGACAAAGAAGGAAAATCGTTGGTCCATCGTAAAGACCGGCACGCTCGCCGATGGAAGCAAAGCGACATCCGTCAACATCATCACCTACGTTGATGACAATCAATTCACATGGCAATCGATCAATCGCACAGTCGGCGGCAAACTGTTGCCCAACATTGACGAGACTGTCGTCGTTCGAAGTGACTCAAGCGAGTAGTCGATCCAAAAAAACAACGCATATGCGGAGATAGGAAATGTTCAAAAAGATAACGACAGTCGTTGCCGTGTTAGTCTTTTGCGCGGCGCCATGTGGTCTGTTTGCACGAGGTGGTCGAGGGGGCGGAGCTCGAGGCGGCGGCGGGCGAGGCGGCGGAGGTTTTTCGAGACCGTCTGGCGGTCGCAGTCCTTCGATGAGTCGTCCCACGTCGCGACCATCCGTTCCGAATCGACCGACAACGAGGCCGAGCGCCGGCGCTCGGCCCGGAACACGACCGAATATCCAACCTGGCGTGCGACCTGGAACTGGAACGCGACCGGGGACGGGAACGCGACCTGGAACACGGCCATCGACGGGACAGCTGAATGACTTTCTCAATGTGCCATCGCCGGGAACGAGACCTCAGTTTCGACCGGGAAATACGCCGACCGGCGGCGGAGCGGCTGGTGATTTCTTGCGTGACCGTCCCAGCACGTTGCCGGGCACTCGACCGCAATTCAATCCCAACGGACCTGGACAGAGGCTCGGTGCCGGTGTGGGCACGCGACCGAGTGTTCGTCCCGGTCCCGGTCACCGACCGATTCGCATCGACAACCGAAAGTACACCGCGAACCGCGTCAATCGCACGAACGAAGTTCGCCGACAAGTTCGCGTAAACCATCCTCGCTACGATTTCTGGAAGCACAATCCCAACTGGGCTCGTTGGCGTTGGAATCGTCCCTACCGTTGGGCCACATGGGGCGTCGTCACGGGATGGTTCGCATGGGGCTGGAACCAGCCGGTCTATTACAACTACGGCGACAACATCTATTACGAAGGCGACTCGGTTTACTTTGGCGACGAACTTGTCGCGAGCGCCGGCGAATACGCCGAACAAGCTCAGACGATCGCCGACAGTGCTCCGACTATCGACGATTCGAGTGAATGGTTGCCGCTTGGCGTGTTCGCTCTGACTCAAGACGGAAAAGAATCGGGGCCCGCGCCGACAATCTTCTTGCAGTTGACGGTCAACAAGCAAGGAATTATCGCCGGGACGATGAACAACACGACCACTAACAAATCCCAATCGATTGAAGGAATGGTCGATAAAGAGAGCCAACGTTCCGCCTGGACCATCAAAGACGCCAAGTGGCCGATCATGGAGACAGGCATCTCCAACTTGACTCAAGACACAGCGCCCGTCTTGGTTCACTTTGAAGACGGCCAAACGCAACAGTGGCTCTTGGTGCGATTAGAAGAGCCGAAGGATGACGCCGCCGGGCAATAGACCTGCCCGGTTGCTCGCCGTTCACGCGAGTGTGCTCCTTAGCTATAACCGCCTGTCGAGTTTCAACTTGGCAGGCGTTTTTTTGTTAGCTCTGAGAACAAACTGCGTTAGTTCGTGTTGTACGTTCGCAGTCGGCCGGCGATGGCTTCGCGAGTGAACTTGAAGAAGTGCCAGTGAGTAACGCAGCGGTTCATGAACTGGGCGAAACCGATCACATCGCGGCGGTAGCGGAGATTGCGAGTGAAGAAATATTTGACGTACGTCCATCCAACTGAGAACAACGAGCCGTCCCAGAAAAGCGCCCAGAACAGCAACCACATCAGCGAGAGACCGTAGCCCAGCGTGGGGAGCGTCCGACCCTCGCCTGCTTTCTTGCCGATCGCTGCACGTCGCTTGATATACTCGGGCGATTCGTAAACCTTGAAGTAACGCTCGAAGAACGCCTCGGGGGTGTACAGTCGCTCAACGAGATCCCAAAATCCCTGTCGCAATTCGTCGCGGGTCATCTGTTTCGGAATGAAGTTCAGATTGGGGTCGTCGACCAGTCGTCCTTCTTCTTCCAGGCGTTTGTAGAGTGGCGTTGAGGGAATCGCCTGCAGCATGCCAACCATGGCGAGCGTGATTCCATTGTTCTGAATGAATTGGTATTGGTCTTCGAAAATCTCCTGGTCGTCATTGTCGAAACCGACGATGAATCCAGCGTTGATGTCGAGTCCGGCGTTACGGATGCGCGATAGCTTGTCCTCGAGCGAGTCGCCTCGCACGTTCTGCATCTTCTTGGTCTCTTTGAGCGATTCCATACGCGGTGTCTCGATGCCGATAAAGACGCTGCGGAAATTCGCGCGGTACATCAAATCCATCAACTCGTCATCGTTCGCCAAGTCAATGCTTGCTTCGGTCGTTAGGCGCAGCGGGTAGTTATGTTCTTCCATCCACGGGATGAGTTTGTTGAGAAGCGCTTTGGCCTTTTTCTTGTTGCCGATGAAGTTATCGTCGACGATGAATACGGAATGAAATCCAGCCTGACGCATGCTGTCGAGTTCCGAGACCAGCTGGTCCGGGTCCTTGACTCGCGGCTTGCGGCCGAAGATTACAATGATGTCGCAGAACTCGCATTCAAATGGACAGCCGCGCGAATACTGCAGCGCCCCTGTCGCGTACCGGTCGATCTTGAGGTGATCGTAGCGTGGTTTGGGAACTTCGGTCATCACCGTTGGCGTCGTTTGTTGATAGCGCGTGGCGGTTGGCTTGTCTCGCGCGAAGTCATCGAGAAACTGCGGCCATGTGGTGTCGGCTTCACCGACGAATTTGGCGTCAAACAATCCGTCGACAGCGCCTTCGTCAACCGAGACGAGCGGGCCGCCAATCACGGTGAAGATCTTCATCTCGCGCAATTTGGCGAGCACCTGAAGAATGCGTTCCTTTTGGACCGTCATGCCAGTCACGCCAACGATGTCGAATTCCTTGAGCCTCTCCCAATCGATTTCCTCCACGTTCTCGTCGAGCAGATAGACGTTGTGATCGCCGCACAGTCCGGCAACTGCGGAGAGGGCACCGGAAATCATCGTGCTGCGTTTGTCGCCCGGGTAGAGCGGCAGGGCGAATTCGAATCCCCAATACGACGGATCGAAACGCGGATTGATCAAACATATGGAAAGCGTCCGCGGCGGCGGAGTTTCCGCGACGTCATCTACCAACACGGGTAGTGTGGAGCTCATGTAGAATCCAGCGGAAAGGATAGTAAGGCGGATTGGTCCAAACAACGGACACCCGCCGGCTGGAGAAGCGGATAGAATACGCGGTATGGGCAAATTCACGAATATCAATGTCGAATTTGGCCGTAATTTTCAAAACCCGCTGTTCACGGACGATTGCGAAGCTCGTTTCAACAGGGAAAACCGAACGAATCGCTCCGCAACGCGTTTCAATTGGAACTGGCCGCCAACGCGATGGCGCCATGCAAGACGACGGATTCTCCCAATCTAGCGGGCACGATCTCATACGTACGCTCGAGAGGCACCATGACGAATCGACTGACTTCGGCTCGCAAAGGCTCGAAAAACGCGTCTTCGCCTAGTTGGGAAATGCCGCCGCCGACGACAACGACGTCGGGCGCGAAAAGCGTGATGGCTTGAGCGAGACTCCAACCGTAGGTCACGATGGCGTTCTTCAAAACTGCGGCGGCAAGCGAGTTGCCAACGATCGCCGCTTCAGCCACTATCTGACCAGTCAGTTGTTCGGCCGAACGATCGCAGCGAATCCACATGTCTTCGCACGCTTCCGACTCGGACTCCGCCTTCCGCTCCATTCGCACCAGCGCCTGCTTCGCGATGCCCCAGCCGCTCGCAACCGACTCGACGGTCTCCTCTGGATTGACTGCTTGCGGACCGGGCCGCAGGTGGCCGATTTCAGCGACGGCTCCGGCTCCATTGCCAACGTAGAGCCGCCCGTCGACAATAAGCGCGCCGCCGATGCCGCTTCCAACGTTGCTGTAGAAAACCACGGAGGCTTCCTTGCCAGCGCCAAATCTGGCTTCGCCAAGACCGGCGAGATTTGAGTCGTTCTCAATCGCGGTCGGTAGGCCCAACGTTCCTTGACTCCAGTCGCGGAGCGAAAATCGCTCCCAACCTGGAATCTGAAAACTGGTCAAAGTGGTTCCGGTTGCGGCATCGACAGGTCCGCCAAATCCGATGCCGATGGCATTGATCGAGAAGCGCTGAATCAGTTTTGGTGCGATCGACGCGATCTGCTCGCGGATTCCCGTCGCACCGTTGGACGGAACGACCTGCCGGTGCTCCAAGGATACGAGCGTGTCATCCGCACCCGCGCCGACTCCGAGTTGGAGTTTTGTGCCGCCGATTTCGATTCCCAAAAACATCGCTCAACACCACGCGCTGGATAGGCAACAGGTTGGGGTTTCCGAGTCGATTATCACCGGCCGAATCTGGCAACGGCGTTGGATTCAAGCGAAGTCAGGGGGCGATCTTTGAGTAATGGAATCGGCGAGCTATTGGATCGTCGCCAGCAGTTCTCCCGCGGCGACTTGCTGACCTTTGTTGACATGGATCGCTTGAATAGACCCTGCCGACGGCGCGATGACTTGGACCGGCATTTTCATGGCCTCCAAGATCAACACCACATCGCCCTCGTTGACGTTGTCGCCAGCTTGCGTCTCGACGCTGAGCACGACGCCCGGCACTTGAGCGGTCAGCGGCGTGCTCTCTTTGGTTTCAACTGCGGGCCCGGAACTGCTGCCCGCGTCCGAGCCGTTGTTCACGGACATGCTGACGTTGTACGTTCGCCCATTGACCGTCGCGCGGTCGCCGTCAACCTCGAGGTCGTAACTCTTTCCATCGACGGTCATCGTGTAGCGAGCTTTTGAGTCGGTGGCGACCGCTGCAGCAGGCGCGGCTTGCTTCGGCTCGTTCTTGCGAACGCCCACTTCGGCTTCGCCTTTGAGAAATGCCAGGCCCTTATCTTTGCACGTGGCGACGATGAAGACATTTTCGTCGTTGACTTCGAGATTGTTGTCGACCAGTTGTTTGCGCGCCTGGTCGAGCCCTTTGGTTGGGTCCTTGTCGTTTAGCTCCAAGGGCGGCGTCGTGGTCGGCTCCAAGCCGAGTTGGTCCGAGGCGATCTTGACGATTTCCGGATCGGGTTCGACGGGCGTCTTACCAAAATAGCCGAGCACCATTTTTCCATAGGGCTCGGCAATTCTCTCCCATGCGCCGAACATGACATTGTTGAACGCTTGCTGGAAGTAGAATTGGGAGACCGGCGTGACGGAAGTTCCGTACCCGCCTCGCCGCACGACGTCGCTCATGGCCCGAATGATTTCGGGATACTTGTCCATGATGTTGTTGTCTCGCAGCATTTGCGTGTTCGCCGTGAGGGCGCCGCCCGGCATCGGGCTCCAAGGAATCATGGGCTCAACAGCCGTCGCCTCCGGCGGAAGGAAATAGTCGCTCATGCAGTCCTTGAAGACGTCTTCCGCTTTGATGACCTTGTCGATATCGATATCGAGGTCGTACTCGGAGCCTCTGAGCGCGTGCCACATGACCAGAATGTCCGGTTGGCATGTGCCGCCGGAGCAGGGCGCCATGGAAAGATCGATCGCGTCGGCTCCGCCATCAAGCGCGGCCTTGTTGGCCAACACGCTGATGCCAGCGGTTTCATGAGTGTGAAAGTGAATGAACGCGTCGGAGGGCAGCATCTTGCGGGCGCGCTTGATCGTCTCATAGACCTTCGAAGGAACCGCAGTCCCGGAAGCGTCCTTAAAGCAGACGGCGTCAAACGGAATCTCAGCGTCGAGAATCTCTTGCAGTGTATCGATATAGAAGTCGGCGTCATGGGCACCCGTGCAGCCAGGGGGCAATTCCATCAGAGTCACGCAGACTTGATGCTTTAGCCCGGCGTCGACAATGCACTGACCGCTGTAGATCAGATTGTTGACGTCGTTCAGCGCGTCGAAGTTACGGATCGTCGTGATCCCATGTTTCTTAAACAGCTCCGCGTGCATCTTCACGACGTCGCTCGGTTGCGACTCGAGCCCCACGACGTTGACTCCACGAGCCAGCGTCTGCAGATTCGCCTCGGGGCCGGCCGCCTCGCGAAACGAGTCCATCATGTCAAAGGCGTCTTCGTTGCAATAGAAATACAACGATTGATAGCGAGCGCCTCCGCCCGCCTCAAAATACTGTATGCCCGCGTCTCGCGCTGCCTCGACGGCTGGCAGGAAATCGTCAGTAAACACCCTCGCTCCAAAGACGGACTGAAAGCCATCTCGAAACGCCGTGCACATGAACTTGATTTTTCTCGGCACTGGGGGCACCCTCAGCTAATTGCGTTAAGTAGGCCGACGAAGGGCCAAGCGATGCTTAATACGACTTGCGGGAATTGCACTTGAAACGGTTGGGACGGCACCATCCATCCGGTGGCGTTTTGTCAGTAGCAAGACCCACTCTGTTGACTCTGTTTGACTCGTTGGCTACGTAACGCGAATTCAGCGTTGCGGCGGACGCGGCGTTCCTGCTAAGGCTGACTCAAACTGGTCTATTTGAGGACCGTCCAGAGAACGCCAGCTGCGATCGCCGATCCTATGACACCCGCGACGTTTGGCGCCATGGCGTGCATCAATAGGAAATTGTGGGGATCCTCTTGCTGGCCGACCATCTGAACAACTCGAGCCGAATCAGGGACCGCGGAGACGCCAGCGGCACCAACAAGCGGATTGATTTTGTCTTTAAGAAACACGTTCATGAGCTTGGCGAACAGGACTCCGCCCGCGGTAGCAACAATGAAGGACGCGGCGCCAAGAAAGAAAATCTGGATTGACGCGGGTTGAAGAAACGTTGCTGCTTTGGTGCTGGTGCCCACCGCAAAGCCGAGCAAAATCGTCACGACATCGATCATGGACGTGCGGGCGGTTGCGGCCAAGCGTTCCGTCACGCCAGACTCTTTCAAGAGGTTACCGAGGAACAACATCCCCAGCAGCGCCAAGGCACCCGGCGCCATCAACGCGCAGATCAACATGCCGACGATGGGAAAGATGATTCGCTCAACTCTCGAAACCTGCCGCGGCGGCTTCATTCGAATCAGCCGCTCGGACTTTGTCGTCAACAACTTCATAACAGGTGGTTGAATGACCGGAACGAGAGCCATGTAGGAGTAGGCGGCCACCGCGATCGCACTCAACAGCTCGGGCGCCAATTTAGACGAGAGGAAAATGGCTGTCGGACCGTCCGCGCCGCCGATGATCCCAATTGCCCCCGCTTGCGCTGGAGAGAAACCGATGTACATGGCGCCGATAAGAGTCAGAAACACGCCGACTTGGGCCGCTGCTCCGAGCAGAACCAGTTTGGGATTGGAGAGCATGGTGGAGAAATCCGTCATGGCTCCGATGCCCAGGAAGATGAGCGGCGGATAGACGCCCTGCTGGACTCCGAAGTAAAGGTAGTGCAGCACGCTGCCCGGATCGTCGAAGTGGAGCGGCATGCCCGGAATCTGGGGAATGTTGCCCACGATCGTGCCAAAGCCAATCGGCACGAGCAGCAACGGCTCGTAATCCTTCACGACCGCCAGCGCAATAAACACGATGCCAATCACGATCATGATTCCATTCAGAATGGTCATGTTCGCGAAACCAGTGTTACTAAGTATTTCGAAAAGCACCGAAAGTCCTATGGTCGTTTTTGCGGGCGTCGCCCAGTGGGTCAGCGTTGAATTGAGAAACGAATCGAGTCGAAATGTCGACGTCAGCTGTTAGCCGGATTTGCGGGAGTGCATGGCGACGCCGATCGCCGCCACAAGTTTTTCAATTGGCTCATCCTCGCTCGCGGCCACTGACTGGGCCGGCGCCGCCGAGCGACTTGGTTCGCCGTTATTTCCATGGCCGTGGCCATGACCTGCCAGTTCCGGCAGATATTCGGAAACGGCGTCAATCAACTTGGCCAGCAACGCGATCGCCAGACTGATGAGAATAAGAGAAACGAAGACGACGGCCATTCCTGTCATGGCGATGCCGAATCCGTCGCCGTCAAGGATTTGCTGCAAGCCGACGTCGGCAAACAAGACGCTCAAGGTGTTTCTCCCATCTTCATGCAATCGCGGTCAACGACTAAACCGTCCGGCACTGAGCTCTTCGGCTTGTCGCGACCATTATCGCGGAATCCGTTTCGACGGGAAGCTCCCCTCTTTTTTTCCGTTTGAGCGTGCGCGGTGGTCTTGCATTGCCGCACGGAACGTCATAGTCGCGAGTCGCCTTTCGCGACAGCAGCGCCGCTTTCGCGGAGCGATTGGCGGCCATGGCCAGTGGCGGCGAGTGCTTTACTTCTTTGGCACCTCGGGTGTCTTGGCTCGAATCGCGGCGGAAGTCGGCTTATCCTTGCCGCCCGCTCGCGACGCCGGTGGGTCGACCTCGGGGACAACGTACTGCTGTCGCAATGCGGCCAGCTCTCTTACCAGCATCGCTTGCGCTTCACGAAACTCGGGCTGGCCATAGACACTCGTCATCTCGTGGGGGTCCGACTTCAGATCGAACATTTCCCAGGCGTCGACGTCCGGTTCGTAATAGTGGATCAATTTGTAACGACCATTGGTCACGCCATAGTGGCGGCGCACATCATGCCAGCCCGGATACTCGTAGTAGTGATAGTAGAAGGTCTTTCGCCAGTCGGATGGAGTTTGGCCCATGAGCAGCGGCACGAGGCTGCGGCCCTGCATATCCGCCGGGATCTGCTGCCCCGCCATTTCGAGAAACGTCTCAGCGAAATCGAGCGGCGAGACGATGTCGTCGTTGATGGATCCAGCCGAAACGACTCGAGGCCAGCGGACGATAAACGGAGTCCTCAGCGACTCCTCATACATCCAACGCTTATCAAACCAACCGTGCTCGCCCAAATAGAATCCTTGGTCTGAACAATAGACCACCATTGTGTTTTCGGACAATCCGGACTGGTCGAGGTAGTCGAGCATGCGGCCGATGTTGTCGTCCACGGCAGCGATGCAGCGCAAATAATCTTTGATGTATCGCTGGTATTTCCATCGCACCAAATCTCGTCCCCTCAGTTTGGCTTTGCGCAACGCCTCATTTTCCGGTTCGTAGGCTGCGTTCCAAGCCTCGAGCTGTTCGGGCGTGAGGTTTTTCGGCGCCGTTAACTTGAGGTCGGACGGAGTCATCGTCTTGGCGATCGTCATGTCCTGAGTTCGCGCCGGTTCTGCTCGACCCGAATAATCGTCGAACAACGTCTCGGGCTCAGGAATATCGACATCGTCAAACATGTTCAGGTATTTCGGACCTGGTTGCCAGTTGCGATGCGGCGCTTTGTGTTGGTACATCAGCATGAACGGCCTCGACGCGTCTCGCCCTTTGAGCCAGCGAAGAGCCAAATCGGTGATGATCTCGGTTGTGTAGCCGATGTGCTTGACTCGTTCTCCGTTTCGCAACATTGGCGGGTTGTAATAGGGTCCTTGCCCGATCAGCACTTCGGAATAGTCGAAGCCTTGCGGCGTCATGTGCCGACCCAAATGCCATTTGCCGATCACGGCCGTTTGATAGCCCGCGCTCTGAAGCAGCCTGGGAAACGTCTGCTGCGTTCCGTCAAATTTGTTTCCGTTGACCAGAAACCCGTTTAGATGCGAGTACTTGCCGGTTTGGATCACCGCTCTCATCGGTCCGCAAATGCTGTTGGTCACATAGCAGTGCTTGAACAGCATCCCTTCGCGCGCAAGCCGATCGATGTTGGGTGTCGTATTGATCTTGGATCCATAAGCGCTGATCGATTGATATGCGTGATCATCCGTGAAGATGAACAAGATGTTTGGTTTATCGGCAGCACGCAAACGCTCGACGGGCGAGCTCGCAGCGACGATCAAAAACAGGCAAAGCAATCGGCAAATCGTTTTCATTCGGATTCCAACACTCAAATCTATGGCGACACGGCGAATATTGAGATTCTACCATAGATCGAAATCGCACGATCTAAATCATTCGCGCACCACTCGATTCATGAACGCTGCGAACGAATGCAGAGCTTACACGCGTGCGAAGATGGAATCGTCGAGCTCGCCCGTGCTGTCGGAGAATGATTTCGATTCGATGCCCAGCGCGTGCAAAATACTCAAATAGACGTTTGCCAGCGGCGTTTTGTCGCGACGCCAGTAACCCTGGTGCTTGACGCCCATGTTGCCGCCTCCGGCGATCAAGGTCGGCAGGTTCGTCGTATTGTGCGTCGTGCTCGCGCCGCTCCCGTAGAGCACAATCGTATTGTCGAGCACGCTGGCGCCGGCGTCCTGATACTCATTGAGACGGCCGAAGAAGTGGGCCAATTGGCCGCTCAGAAAACGATCAAACTTGGCGAATTCCATCTGGCCTTTCTTGTCCCCCGCATGAGAAAGCTGATGATGGGTCCGGCTCAGACCGAGCTTCAGTGGAAAGGTATCGCTGATCCCCATGCCGTCTTCGCGGTTGAGCATGAATGCGACTGAGCGAGTGATGTCGGCGTCAAATGCGAGCGCGATCAAGTCAAGCATGTTGCGATAGTATTCTTGAGGATCGCCCTCCGAAGTGATGCTCAAGTCCAAGTGGGAATGGTCCTGTTTTTTGAGTGGAATGTCGATCCACTTTTCCGAAGCGAGCAGTCGCGACTCGACTTCGTTAAGCGACGACAGATACTGCTCCATCTTGGCGCGGTCGGACTTGCCGAGTTTCTTGTTCAGCGACTTGGCGTTTTCCAAAACCGCATCGACAAGTTTGATTCGTTTTTGAAGTTGCGACCGCAGCGATGTCTGCGCTTTTCGATCAGCCCGGAAGAGTCGGTCGAAAACGCGTCGCGGATTGTTTTCCGCCGGGTTCGGCTTGCCCTCGAAGTTGTACGAAATCGTTCCGGTTCTCGAGAGAAACCCGACGCCAGCGTCGATCGACAGCACCAATGATGGCTGACGACAAAACTGCTTGGTGTGCAATGCGACGACTTGGTCGAGTGCGACGGTGTTGTAGGTGCCTGGCTTCGGATTGTGCAGCGGCGCGCCGGTAAGCCACATATCCGAACAGACGTGCGGATCGGCCTTAACTCCGTTCGCGTGTCCCAAGCCGCCAAGAAAACTAAGCTGCTTTCGAAAGGGGCTGAGCGGCTCGGTTGATTTGCCGAATTCAATATCCTGTCCGACTTTCTGCGGAAACCAACTCCACTCGTTGATCTTGTGTTTTGCGTTCGGCAAGGACATGCCATTCGCCGTGTAGATTGCGCAAAAACGACGGGGGTCGTGCTTGACGGCTTCTTCCCCCATCGCCTCCAAAACAGGCAGAACCAACGAGGCTCCGGCGATTCCCTTGAGTACGGCGCGTCGATCGAGCTTTTGGGATGCCATAGGGTGTCCGAACTGAAGTCGTGTTGAATGAGTCACCGGCGACCGAATCGTAACGGCCGTTATTTCGTCAGGAAGATCTTGCTCTTGATAACGAAGCGAAGCATGTCTCGCATTCGATAGCCGGAAGGCTTTAATTCTATTCCCTTCTCCTTCAGGAACGCAATCTCATTGTATTTAAGGTCGCGGCCGACGGCGTAAGTCGCGGCATGTTTGAGGAAGCTGAAAGCCACTTGGTCAAGTCGATCGTCTACCAAATAGTCCTTGAGCCCGTTGAGATCCTTGACCTCAGCGCCGTCGGGCAGCGTGGAGCTTGGGTCTTCGTTTGAGTCTTGCTGAAACAACCCGCCCGCATCGAACGCTTGCGATGGAATGCCCCAAGGGTCGATGTTGGCATGGCAATTGGCGCATGCCGATTGATTTCTATGACGCTCCAGTCGTTCGCGCAAGGACAACGACTCGTCGTCTTCATCAATTCCCGGTACGTTCGGCGGCGGATCGGCCGGAGGTTCGGCGAGGATCTTCCTGGCAAGCCACGCACCTCGCTTGACCGGGTTGGCTTGACGTCCGTCCGACAGCCCCGCGAGAAGGCTCGCCTGAGAAAGCAGGCCTCCTAGGTTTTCATCACGGTGCTCTATCGGCGCGAATCTCAGGCCGCTCTCTGTTTTGTCCGCCAAGCCGTAGTAATCCGCCACCGGCTCGTTGGCCATGATGAAGTCCGACCGTATCAGGTTGCTCAGCGGCAGATTGCGCCGGAGCAAATGCTGAACAAGCTGAACCGGTTCTTCCCTCAGGTGAGTACGAACGTCCCGAGTCAGACGCGGGTATCGGCGGTGATCGATTTCAACGACGTCGAACTTGTCGAGGCTTAGCCATTGCGAGGTGAAAGGCCTTGCGAATTGAATAAACCGCGGATCGAGAATCATCCGGTCGATCTCGTCATCGAGCGATTTGTGGAGTCCGTCGTTTGCAGCTAGTCTCAGTAGACGCTCGTTGGGCGAGGTGTTCCAGAGGAAGAAGGAAAGCTTGGACGCGAGCTCGTATTCGTCAAGTACTTCAAGTTTGGGACCGCCGCTCTGCTCAATGACGAAGAGGAACTGTGGCGAAGTGAGTACGACCAGCAGAGTGTCTTTGATGCTTTGTTGAAAATCGTTGTTCGATTCGTATGCGTCAAGCCACACGCCGGTCAGAAACTCGTGTTCCATGTCGCTGATCGGCCTTCGGTAGGCGCGCTCGGCGAATGCGCGAATCACTTCACTAGCGTATTGGGCAGGGTTATCGCGATTGGCCGACTCGATGAAAATCATGCGGTGTTTTTTCGGAGGCCAACTCGAGTAGTACGGCCCCTCAAATTCTACGGACCGGACGAGGAGTCGCGGCATGTTTCTGCCATCGGTGTACTCACTGCGAATTCCAATCTCTCGGATTCCCGCGAGATAGTTGACGTTTCCCTCTTCGACATCAGGCGTTGGATAATTGCCAATGGCGCCTTCGAAAACAAACTCGGTTAGTTTGTTGCTGTCCATCGGCGTAATCTTTCCAACTTGCGCAAGCGTACTTCCACAGTCGCGTCTCAAACCCATGTAAACGCCCAGGCTCGGCGTCCGTCGTTCGAATGTCTTGAATCGCCTCGCCGCATCGCTTTCGTCATCAAGTCGAACGAAACGGATTTGGCTTAAACGGCTGTCGCCGGCCGCGTCGATTTTCAACGGCAGCTTCCCAGCAGGCAATCGCACTTGCATGAACGCCGCGCGACGCTCGCCTTCTTTGAGCTTGAGTTGTTCGGGGCTGCGTTTCGATTTCGTCGGCTTCAGTTGTCCCGAAAAGACGCGTGTGCCCAACGACAGCGACAATTTGGCTTTTGGCGCCGGCGAAAAATCGACTTCGATTTGATAGATCCCATCGCGCGGAATCGACACTTCGCTTGTCATTCCGTCCCTCAATTTGCCGCCGTCAATCGCGAGTTCATCCTCCTCATCTTGGAAATCAGCATCTTGCCCGAGTAATAGGCCGTCGTCATAGCGAGCCGCTCTTACCGTGACTCGAAAGTTTCCCTGATCGGGCAATTCTCGTAGCGAGATCTTAAAATTCGCCATCGGACCGTAGGTGCTCGAACGGCCGAAAATCTCGGGGCTCGGAATGGCTGGGCGCAACAGAAGTCCGTCTTCGCCAACCTCATACGGCTCTCCCGCCGGATAGCCTCGCGTACCCCGCACGCAGGCAAAGACCGCGTGGTAAATGCTGCCGAACTTGCGCCAGCCGCGAACTGTCGCATTGCCTTGATAGCCTTCGATGAATTCGAAGGACTTCTTCATAGAGAGAGCGTCGAAGTCGAAAGGCTTCGTCGGCGTTAGCTCTCTTACCACGAAATCGTCGTTCGCCAACAGAAGACTATTGGCACCGAGAATGAGTTTGTCGGGGCAAGGTTCTGGGTTAATCGACTTTCCTAGATCCATGCGAAATGTTTGAATCGTCGGTCGTTCGTTCTTGTCGACAAGACACAAGCTTAGAGCCTCATCGGCAATCTCCAAATAGGCTTCGATCAGCAGAGGCGACAAGACCATTGACTGCTCATTATTCAAGAACCCGTCTCGCGAAACCGCGTCGGGCGGCAAGATGTCCGTCAAATTCTCTCGCAAACCCAAGAGGTCGCTCAGGGCGTTTTGATACTGATCGACTGTTAAACGCCGCACGGATCCGTTCTTCTCGGCGTCACGCGCTTTCATTCTTAGCAAGGCATGCTCGATCCATTGAGTAAGCCGGCGGCGTTCCGATTTGCTCGGCTGCAATTCGTCTTCAGGCGGCATCGAATTGCTCGAAACCTGTTCAAGCATCTCGTCCAATAGAAACAGATGTTCGTTTTTGAATTCACGGTCGAGAACGCTAAGATTGACGTCGGACATCGCTTGCTTCGCATCATGACAACGGAAGCAGTATTTCGAGAGCATTGGCCGGATTGTCTTCTTGAATTCGTTCGAGGCGTCATCCGAGCCGCGGGCTCCATCGTCCGTTGTTGGAGGTTGGCCGACCACCGTCGAAGGGGACAGCTGCCACATCAGAGCGAGCGCGGCTAGGAGCACGACCGATGCGATCGCGCGCGACCTGAATCCGCGCGTTAGTCCGCGTCCCTCGCGACGATTCCTTCTGCGGACGGTCGACTTCCAATTCATCAATCTAGAACTCGCTATGAAAATCCAGTGACGGCCTTGCTTTGAAAGCCGGCATTAATCGCCAGCTTTGGCGACTAGGTCTGATACGACTTTGCGCGGATGTGGATTGGCCGCACTGCCGGGTAGTGTCGTCAACACGATGCATTTGCGATCAGACTTTGGATCGGCCCAAGCGAGCGTGCCTGTCGAGCCGGTATGTCCAAACGTCTGCTCCGAACAGCCGGGGCTGCCGGCGATGACTCCAATGCCAAAACCGAGTCCGCGCGGTCTGATCCCTCGAGGGTTGTGGTTCTGCAGCATCAGTCGAGCGGTTTCGGGCTTGAACAATCGCCCCGAGGGATTCATGAATTCGCCTAGGAATGTTGAGACATCCAAGACCGAGGCGTGCGCGCCGCCCCAAGGCGCTCCAAACTTTCTCCAATAGAGACTGTTCCAGTCCCAAGCTTTCGCTTTCGGGTCGCCCGAACCTGACTCGGGCGCAGCGCTCGCGACTTGACATCGCTCAACGTCATCCAACTGAAACTTGCCCAGGCCGAGCGCCGAATGCTTCATTTCCAACGGTTTGAAGACGGATTCATTGACGAAGTCGAGAATTTCTTGGCCGCTGATACGGCGAGCCACTTCGGTCGCCAACAGAATGGCCATACTCGAGTAACTGTATTTCGTGCCTGTGGGAAACAGCAGCGGAACTCGAATCGCGTGTTTGATGAACTCCGATAGCGGTGCGTGTCCCTGTCTAAGTTTTTGATTTTCCGGCAGCTGATCGGGAAGGCCGGAAGCATGAGTCATCAGATGCCGCATCGTGATCTTCGCTCGACCGTCGCCGGTAAACTCGGGAACGAACTTTTTCACGGGGTCGTCGAGCTTAAATTCTCCCTTGTCGTACAGCGTCATCACCGCTGCGATCGACATTGGCTTGGTGATCGAAGCCAACAAAAAGACAGCATCGACCGTGGTGGCTTTTCCAAATGCCTTCGCGATTTCGATGCCTTCCTCTCGCACAAGCAACGCTGCCGAACGGATCTGGCCCTTGGCCGTGGCTGACTTCAAGACTTGCACTGCCTGCTCCATGCCTCCGGCGCGAACGGCCGCAAGCAACGGCGTCGCGAGGGCGGAACCGATTCCGCATTGAATGAATGTTCGTCGTTTCATTGTTAGTCCATTCCTACCGGGCGG